>JAUJNF010000021.1 GCA_030446485.1 Thermoleophilaceae bacterium
GCCGACGGGGACGTGACGCTCGTCGCCCCGGACGCGATCCCGGCGCTCGAGAGCCTGGCGGCCGAGGGTTCGATCGCATGGGAACGCCGGGAATACGAGCCCGGCGACCTGGAGGACACGTTCATGGTGATCGCCGCCACCGACGACACCGACGTGAACATCGCCGTGTACGAGGACGCCGAGCGGCGGGCGATGCTCGTCAACGTCGTGGACGTCCCTCCGCTGTGCAACTTCATCCTCCCCGCCATCGTGCGCACGGGGCCGCTGGCGATCGCGATCTCCACGGCGGGGGCCAGCCCTGCGCTGGCCAAGCGGATCCGCAACCAGATCGCCGATGAGTACGGCGAGCCCTACGCGCGACTGGCAGTGCTGCTCAACGACGTGCGCGGCTGGGCCAAGGGCACGCTGCCCACCTACCAGGACCGCAAGGCCTTCTTCGAGTCGATCGTCAACGGCGATCCGGACCCGGTGGAGCTGCTGCGCCAGGGCGACGAGGCAGCGGTGCGCGACCTGATCGAGGCGGCCCGCCGAACCGCGAGTCCCGCCTAGCCGCTCAGGCCGCCACGCCCTCGGGGGCCCCCACGGACCCGGCCTCGGCGAGCCGGCCAGTTCATCTCGGGTGCGCGCCCCACGTCACGCGGTCGGCGGGTTCGAGACACGGAGGCGGGCCCGCCCGAAGGCTGGCACCCGCCCCCCTGCCTGCTATGCGCCCTTGTGTGGCTCAGCCTTCGTCGGCCTCGTCGCCGTCGGCCTCGTCGCCGTCGGCCTCGTCGCCGTCGGCCTCGTCGGTGTCACCGTCGCCCGCACTGTCCTCGTCTTCGTTGCCGCTGTCGGTCTCGGGATCGCTATCCGCATCGGTGCCGGCGCCGCTGATGCTGTCCGTGCCGCCGCCGGTTGTGTCGCCGACGGTCTTCGTCCCGGTGTCCTGGCCGTCGTCGGAGTCACCCCGGGTCTCGGCTCCGGTGCCCTCGGTAGCCTCGGTGTTGCCGGTGCCGTCACGCCCGTCGGTCTCGCCGCGGGTCGAGATTCCGGTGTCCTGGCCGCCGCGATCGGTGGCCCCCTGGGTCTCGGCTCCAGTGCCCTCCGTAGCCTCGGAGTTGCCGGTGCCATCACGGCCGTCGGTCTCGCCGCGGGTCGAGCTCCCCGTGTCCTGGCCGCCGCGATCGGTGTTGCCCTCGGTCTCGGCTCCAGTGCCGCGGTTCGAGTTCGTGCCGGTACCACCGCCCGTGCCGTCGCCGCCGTCCTCCGCGTCGTCGTCGTCCGCGGCCGACACCTTCTTCGCCATCACGGCCTGCGGTGCGTCGTTGGTCGCCCCCTGTGCGGCGACCGCCCAAACCATCGGGGCGAGCGCCACCAGCGACGCGAAACCGACCATCATCAGCTTGCGCGTGCGTGAGCGCTGATCCTCGGGCTCGGCGGCGCCGTCGCCTGCCAGCGTGAGATACATGGACGGCACGGGCGCCCGGTCGTCTTGTCGCTTCATGAAGAGTCCTTTCCTTCGGCGGGATTGTGTCCCAGGCATCGGCTGAGAGGACGCGCATCTATAGCGGGAGCGGTGAGAGATGCCTCATCCGTCCAGTGCTCGCTCAGCGCGCGCGCGTACCCCCACGGCCGAAAACCAGCTTGCGCGGAAGATCGGCGACCAGCGGCTCGAGCCCCATTGCCAGCTCCTGCGCCGAGGGCCGCCGTCCAGGATCGTTGGCGAGGGTTTGTGCGATCAGGGCCCGAAGCGGCTCCGGTGTGCCGCTGGGAAGCGGCAGAGGCTCGGCCTCCAGCTGAGGAAAGCGGACGAGTGGGTCGTCGCTGTCGCGAGCCTCGCGCGGTCGGGGGAACGGCACCTCGCCCGACACCGCGTGATGGAGCGTGGCGCCCAGGCCCCACACGTCCGAGGCCGGACCGACGGCGCCAGGGTGCTCGGCCGGCGCGCACTGCTCCGGCGGCATGTAGGCGTCGGTACCGAGCGGCCGGATGGCGCCCGCGGCGCGCTCGAAGGTGCCCGCGATGCTGAGGTCGATCAGGCGAGGGGGCGCCCCCATCACGATGTTGTCCGGCTTCACGTCGAGGTGCACCATGCCCTCCTCGGCCAGGTAGTGCAAGGCCGCCGCCACGTGTGCGGCCAGGGGCAGCACCTGCTCCAGCGGCGCGGGGCCGCCGCGGCGGATGAGCCGGCGCAGGGTGGGCCCCTCGAGGTGCTCGATCAGCAGATGGGGGTGCGGACCCTCGAGGACGGCGTCGAAGCCGCGGACTATCACCGGATGAGCGAGGCGCGCGAGCGCCTCCGCCTCCTCGCGAACCTCGTCGAGATAGCGCTCCTGCTCAGCGAGGTGGGGCCGTAGGACCTTAGCGACGACAAGGGCGAAAAGCCGATCGTCCCACACCAGGAACACCTCGAAGCGGTGCCCGCCTCCGAGCGAGCGCAGAATGCTCCGGCGGGGCGCGATCTCGTCGCCCTCCTCGAACTGCCAAGACTCTCGCATGGCGCAAGCGTATTCCGGGTCACACCCCGTGCCCCCCGCTCGCCGGGGGTAGGCTGGCGGAGTGGGCGAGCTGTCACACCTCGACGACGCGGGGCGGGCCCGCATGGTCGACGTGTCCGCCAAGACCGAGAGCGTCCGGCGTGCTGTCGCGCGCGCGCTCGTCCGGATGGATCCCGCCACCGCGGACGCCGTCGCGCGCGGCGACGCCCCCAAGGGTGACGTGGCCTCCACGGCGCGCATCGCCGGCATCCAGGCCGCCAAGCGCACCGCCGACCTGATCCCCCTCTGTCACCCGCTGGCACTGTCGTTCATCGACGTGTCGGTGGAGGTCGACGCCACGGCGGGCGAGGTTCTGCTGAGCGCCGAGGCGCGCACGACGGGCCAGACCGGCGTCGAGATGGAGGCGATGACCGCCTGCGCGGTGGCAGCGCTCACGGTCTACGACATGGTCAAGGGCATGGAGCGCGGAGTCGAGATCGGCCCGGTTTCGCTCCTGGAGAAGACCGGGGGCAAGCGCGACTGGCGCCGGGAGATCCCCACACGCCGCGCATGAGGGCGGCCGTGCTCACGATCTCCACCTCGCTGTCGGAGGGGCGCGGCGAGGACGTGTCGGGGCCCGCTCTGGCGGACCTGTGCGAGACGGCCGGGCTCGACACGGTGCGCCAGGTCCTTCCCGACGACCGTGCCGCGATCGCCGGCGCCCTGCGCCGGCTGGCCGACGAGGATGGCGTGCGCTTCGTGTTCACCACGGGCGGCACCGGCATGACCCCCGATGACGTGACCCCCGAAGCCACGCTCGACGCGCTCGATCGGGAGGCGCCGGGATATGCGGAGACGATCCGCGCCGAGTCGCGCGACCACACGCCCCTCGGCATCCTCACGCGCGGCGTCTCGGGCATCCGCGGGCGCACCCTGATCGTCAACTTCCCGGGCAACCCGAAGGCGATCGGACAGTCGTGGCCGGTGGTGGAGCCCACGCTGCGCCACGCGGCCGAAACCCTCGCGCGTGAGTGACGAGCCGGCGCTCGAGCTCGAGAACCTCGAGCGCCGCTACGGTGAAAGGGTTGCCCTCAGCGGCGTGACCTTGCGGCTCGAGCCGGGCCGCACGCTGGCCGTCTTCGGCGCGAACGGAGCGGGAAAGACGACGCTGCTGCGCGTGCTCGCCGGGCTGCTGCGCCCCCACGGCGGCGCGATCAGGGTGCTCGGCGCCACGCTCCCCGGCGAGGCGTGGAAGGTGCGCGGGCGGATCGGCTACCTCGGCCACGACCCGCTGCTCTACCGCCAGCTGACCGGCCGCGAGAACCTGA
>JAUJNF010000012.1 GCA_030446485.1 Thermoleophilaceae bacterium
TAGCGGTTGGCCACGTCGGAGTCCATGGTCATCTCGACCTCGGGCTTCCAGTCGACGTCGTCCGACCATTCCCAGCGCAGGTGCTGGCCGTCCGTGACCCGGGGCGCGTGGGCGACGTTCAGCACCATGTCGACGTCGGGGAACTCGAAGCGCTGGGGCGTCTCGGCCTCGCGCAGCTTGGGGCCGATGTCGGGGTCCGTGCTCATCAGGTCGAACACCCGGTCCATCACCTCACGAAACTCCTTGGAGGATGCGAAGGCCGTCACGGCGCGCGACTCTAGACGAACGCGGAGCCGCGCTGCACGAGGTTCTCGTAGAGCTTCTCCTGGATCGTGTTGCGCACCTGGTCGGAGATCTCGAGCAGCAGCGTGCGGTCGGCCGCGGCCTCCGCGCCGTAGCGGGCCGTGTCGATCGGCGGGCAGAACTCGATGCGCCACTTGGACGGAAGCGGCACCGCACCGAGCGGGCCGAGCAGCGGGAAGGTCGGGGTGATCGGGAAGTACGGAGCGCCGGTGAGCCGCGCGAGCGTGCGGGCCTCGCCGATCTTCGGGTAGATCTCCTCGCTGCCCACCACGGCCACCGGCACGATCGGCGCCCCGGTGCGCAACGCCATCTCCACGAAGCCGCCGCGCCCGAAGCGCTGCAGCCGGTAGCGGTCGCGGTAGGCCTTGCCGGTGCCCTTGGCCCCCTCGGGGAAGGCGGCCACCAGGTGATCCTGCTCGAGCAGCCGCATGGCGTTGTAGGGAGAAGCCGCCACGCCGCCCGCCTTGCGCATCACCACCGAGCTCCACGGGAGCTGCCACGCCCAGTCGAGGACGAGGAAACGCGGATAGCGGGGCAGCGGGTGCTCCCGCATCAGCGCGACGGAGATCATCGTGGCGTCCCAGGGGAGCACCCCGGCGTGATTGGCCACGAGCAGGGCCCGCCCGTGCCCCGGCACGTTCTTCACGCCGCTCGCCCGCACGCGCCACCAGCGGTCGTAGAGGAACTCGAGGGCCGGGAAGAGCGCGTCGGTGAACTCCTCGTCGAACCCCCACTCGTCCTCCGAGTAGTCGCCCTCCAGGCGGCCCGCGGCGCGGCGCACCGCGTACCGGGCATCGCGCGGCAGGCCCGCGAGCCCGCCGGCGAGGGCCTCGGGCAGGTCGACGCCGCGGTCGAGCCCCCGGCGCAGCCCACGAAGGAAGCCGACGAGGGGATTGAGAGCCGGTTCGGAGGCACTCATGAGCGCGCGGAGCTTCGAGGGCGCGGGCGGGCGGCGGGCGGCTCGGGCTGCGCCCCGCCGGCGCGGTAGACGTAGTCCTGGACCGCCTCGACGGTCGAGTACCGCGGGCGGTAGCCGACCTCCTCGGTGAGGCGCATGATGTCGACCGCCCGCCCGTACTGAAGCAGCCGCTGGAAGTCGGGCGACAGCGGAGGGACCCCGAGGCGCCGGCCGGCTCCCGTGGTGGTTCCGAAGAGCGGCGCCGGTATCGGCACGGTGCGCTTCCCGGCCAGCCGGATCGCGCGGGTGAGGCCGATGGTGCCGGCGCCTGCCACGTTCACCGCGCCGGCCACCGGGTGCTTGACGGCGGCCACCAGCGCCTCGACGGCATCGCTCTCGTGCACGAACTGAAGCCGTGGGTCGTAGCCGAGGAAGGTGGGCACGAGAGGCTGGCCCAGGTAGCGCGTGACCTGCGTGTCGAGCGCCGGGCCCACGGCCGGCTGGTAGCGGAGCATCGTGCAGGTGACAGACGGATGACGGTGCGAGAAGGTGGCGAAGTAGTCCTCGATCTCGCCCACGTCGCGCTGGAAGCGCGTGCGCAGGGGATACAGGCGGGCCATCTCCTCGGTGAAGAACTGGGGAGCGGCCGGCTCGGAGCCGTAGATGCCCGCCGACCCGCGAACCACGATCGTGTCGAGGCCCTCGATGCGCTCGCACGCCGCCAGCAACTGGAGCGAGCCGATGACGTTGGTGTCGTGCGCAGCCGCCGGGGACATGCCCGGCCACGGCTGGCGGAGGATGTTGTTGTGCACAAGCGCGTCGAAGCGCGTGCCGGCGAGCAGCGACATCACCGACGGTTGCCGGATGTCGGCCTCGATGAACTCGAGGCGCCCGAGCGTGTCGCGCGGGGGGCGGGTGTCGACGCCGGCGACGTGCGAGAAGTAGGGGTCGGACTCGAAGCGCCTGGAGAGCTGGGTGCCGAGGCGGGTGGACACGCCGGTGATCAGCACCCGGCGCCCGGCGGACCGGTGGCCGCTACGGCCCGCGGGCACTACTTGGAGCGCTTTGCGGGGGCTGCCTTGCCAGCGCGACGGGTCTTGCCGCCGCCCGCCCCGCGCGCCGGCGGTGCGGCGGGCGCCGAAGGCAGGCGCTCCTCGATGGCCGTGAGGCGGCGCGAGATCGAGCGCACCTCGCGGGTCAGGTCGCGGAGGTCCTCCTGTGTGGCCGGGCGCCTGTCCTCGAGCGCCCCCCGGACCGCCTGGCGCACGGCCCCGGCCCGCGTCTCGGCACTCCGGACCACCTCGTCCACCGCCTCCTGGGCGCGCTCGCGGGTGAGCTGTGCCGAGCCGACGGTGGCCTGCACGGTCCGGTCGACGGCCTCGCGCACCGCATCCGGCAGCTCGGCCGGTGTTGGGCGCTTCTTGGCCATCGTCGCGGCAGTCTTCCATATCTTCGCGGCGTGGGCGCCCTCCCACCACTCCACCTGAACCCGGCCGCCGAGCTGGCTGAGCGCGTGCTGCTCCCGGGCGATCCGCACCGGGCGCTGATGGTCGCCCAGGCCGTGCTCGAGGCACCGAGGATGTTCAACCACCGGCGCGGGCTCTGGGGCTATACCGGCACCGCTCCCGACGGCGGGCTCCTCAGCGTGCAATCCACCGGCATGGGCGGGCCGAGCGCGGCGATCGTGGTCGAGGAGCTGGTGGCGCTCGGTGCCCGGCGCCTCGTGCGCATCGGTACGTGCGGCGCTCTGGACAGCGCTCTGGGTCTGGGCGATCTCCTGGTGGCGGCCGAGGTCCTCGGCGAGGACGGGGCCAGCCGGGCACTCGGCGCTCCGTCGCGGATGCATCCCGACCCCGGCCTGACCGCCGCGCTGTCCGAGGCCGGAGCGCGCCCGGCCGCGGTGGTGAGCACCGACCTCTTCTACGACGCGCGCGCGGGACTGCACGAGCGGTGGGTGGCGGCCGGGGCGGCCGCCGTGGAGATGGAGGCCGCTGCCGTGCTGCGGGTGGCGGAGCTGCGGGGTGCTCGCGCGGCCTGCCTGCTGGCGGTCTCGGACATGCTCACGAGCCGAGGGCGCCTCCGGATCGGCGACGAGGATCTCGAGCGTGCGGGGGTGCGCCTTGGGGAAATCGGGGTGGCGGCACTCGCCACCGACGGTGAGCCGCCGGCTACTCCGTGACCGTCAGGCGCTCCTGGGCGCGGGGTACCGGCGCGTCCTCCGGCACCAGCGCCGCTCGGAGGGCAGCGATGTCCCGAGCCGTCTCGTCGACCCGGGCGCTCGGGACCCCGTCTCGGCTCGCGGCGGCGAGGGCGTCAACCTTCTTTCCCAGGGCAGTGAGCCCGTCGACCTTCTTGTTGAGAGCGGAGAGCCCGTCGACCTTCTTTCCGAGCGCAGTCAGAGCCTGCTCGAGTCGCTTCTGGCCGTTGCTCGCGGCGGGAGAGCGCAGCCGGCGGTCCATGCGCCCCAGGCGATCCTCGATCTTCTTCAGCCGGTCAGGCACCTTCTCCACTGCCTTCAGGCGGCGATCGAACGCCTTCAGCGAAGCCTGCACCTCGGCGATCTCCGGGGCGGACCCGTCGGCCGCCTCTACCCGTTCCAGCGTCTCCTCGAGCGAAGCCAGCCGCTGGGAGAGCTCCGACAGCGGCGCCAGCCGCTCGTCGACGCGGTCGACGCCGTCCTCGATCGCCTCGAGCCGCTGGGACACCGACCGCAGCCGGCGCGTCAACCGCTCGAGGTCCGCCGCGGAGGGGATGTTCATGGCGCCCATCGCAAGCTCCTGGGCCTGGACAGCTCGCTCCCGGGCGTCCAGCGCGCGGGCCACCGCGCCGCTCACCAGTGGGTTCCCGACGAGCTCGTCCGCCAGCCTGCCGAGCGCCTCCTCGCCCTGGCGGGAGAGGCGGTCGCGCAGGCCCTCGCCGTGGTCGTCGCCATCCACCCCGCGAGCGTACCGCACAGCCCATCCCCCACCACGTTCGAAGCGGACACTAACCCTTCACTTGAGCTGCAGGTAAGCCCCCCAGTGGCCTGCGAGCCTTGTCCTGAGCGTAAGGAGGCCCGCCCGCACGGCCCGTTTCTCGAACCATTCCCCCTCCAGGATCGCCGGGGCGCAGCTGCTCCGGCACCAGGGCGACCCCGCCCCGGAGGCGCTGGCCCACCGGTCCACTGGACGGGTGGCGGTTGCCAGCGACGGCGCCGCGCTAATAGGGTTGCGCGTGGCTGCGGGTGCTTCTGGTACCTTCCGCCCGGTGGCCGGATTGTCTCCGCCCGCACAGCAGGAGGAGTGGGCCCCTGACGGGGCGCTACAGGGATGAACAACAAGCTTGCCTACATCTTCGCGATCGTCGTTGCCGCAGTGGCGGCCGTGACGGCGATCGCCATGCCCGCATCCGCACAGCGCACGCGGGCGGCAGGCCCGACCTGCGTCGAGAACCTGGGTGTCCCCAACCCGCTCGGCCTCCCGCTCTGCGCGGACTTGCCGCCTGGGCCGGCCCCCGTTCCCGCCCCCGCGCCCGCACCCGGCGGTGGCCGCCAGGAGGCTCCCCCCGCACCGGCCCCGGCGCCCGGAGGCAACGGCGGCCCCGTCCGCGCACCCGCCCCGCGAGGCGAGGGCGGCCGGCCGCAGCCGCGCTCCGGAAACGATCGGCGCGTGCCGCGCCGGACCCCCGCCGCACGCGTCCCTGCACCTGGGGTCGAGGGTAAGGGCGGAAAGCGCAAGCCGAAGCGGCAGCCCGCGGCCAGCCCCGAGCTGCGCAAGCCCGACGGCACGCCCACTCGCTCCAACCCCGGCTTCTTCGAATCTCTCCCCGGCCCCTCGCAGGCCACCGGGGTCCCCAACTTCGTCATCCGCAAGTTCCGGGTGCCGCTCTTCCTGCTCCCGATCTACCAGGCCGCGGGAATCCAGTACGGCGTGCGCTGGGAGATACTCGCGGCGGTCAACGAGATCGAGACGGACTACGGGCGCAACCTGAACGTCTCGTCGGCCGGTGCGGTGGGCTGGATGCAGTTCCTTCCCTCCACCTTCAAGGCCTACGGCGTCGATGGCAACAAGGACGGGCAGAAGGATCCGTACAACCCGGTCGACGCCATCTTCTCGGCGGCGAACTACCTGAACGCGTCGGGCGCCGAGCAGGACATCCGCAAGGCGATCTTCGCCTACAACCACGCCGACTGGTACGTGGACTCCGTGCTCATGCGCGCGCGGCTAATCGCGGGTGTCCCCGAGGACGTCATCGGCTCGCTCACCGGCCTCACCGAAGGGCGCTTCCCGGTCTTCGCTCGCGCCCGGTACGCCGACGACCTGGCCGAGGCCGACTTCCGTCGCAAGGTACGCCCGGGGGAGAACGCGGCCAACGTCGTCGAGGATGACGAGACCCGTCGCGGCGTCCGGATCTTCGCCCGGCGCGGCGCGCCGGTGATCGCCGTCAACGACGGGGAGATCAAGAAGATCGGCCGTTCGAAGGAGCTCGGGCGCTTCGTGGTGCTCCAGGACGTGTACGGCAACCAGTACACCTACGCTGGCCTCGACTCGGTGTCCCAGCTCTACCCAGCGCCCGACGACGAGCAGGGCGGTGCGAACGGCAACGTCGCCTCCGCCCTCCCGGCCCGGGCGCCCAAGCCCACCAAGCCCGCCTCCGCCGGCCGGCAGGTCACGCGCGGGAAGGATCGTGCTCCGGCCCGGCGCCGCGGCACCGACAGCGCGACCGGGGGCGACTCCAGCGGCCCCAAGGTCGTGCAGAAGACGCGCCTGTTCGCCCATCCCGAGCGCCCCGGTGCCCGCCGCGCGGGCGGCGAGGAGCAGATGATGCTCTCCGGCAAGTCGGATGACGGCTTCACGACCTTCAACCGAAGCTCCTCCAAGGCGTTCGGCCAGGACACCCAGGGAGTGCGCCTGCGGCCCCTGCGCGTGGGATCGCGGGTGATCGGCGGCACCATCCTCGGCAAGCTCGGCAAGTCCGACCCGGCCGCCGCCCCGCACCTCTACTTCGAGATCCGCCCGGCCGGCCGCGGAGCCCCGCTCATCGATCCCAAGCCCATCCTCGACGGCTGGAAGCTGCTCGAGTCGACGGCCATATATCGCGCGTCTGGCAAGAACGTGCTTTACGGCGACGACGGCTTCTCGGTGGGTCAGGTACTGCTGCTTCCGAAGCCGCTGCTCCAGCGCCGCGTGCTCTCCGACGAGCGCATCGAGATCTACGACTGTGGCCGCCGGGATATCCAGACGGGCCAGATCGACCGTCGCGTGCTGGCCACCCTCGCCTACCTGTCGGAGTCCGGCTTGCGTCCGACCGTCACGTCGCTCAAGTGCGGCCACTCGACGTACACCGTCTCGGGCAACGTGTCGCACCACTCGTCCGGCAACGCGGTGGACATTGCGCGTGTCAACGGGATTCCGATCCTGGGGAACCAGGAGCGCGGTGGTGTGACCGAGCAGACGGTGAGGCGCCTGATGCGCCTGCAGGGCACCCTGGCCGCCGACCAGATCATCTCGCTGCTCGAGATCGGCGGCGCGACGATCGCCATGGGCGACCACGCCGACCACATCCACGTGGGCTTCCGTCCCATGTTCGGCAGCAACGACAAGCTCGGTCAGCAAGCACAGGCGGTGCTGCAGCCCGGCCAGTGGTCGGACCTGCTCTCGCGCCTGCGCGAGATCGACAACCCGACCGTGCCGCGCAACGTCTCGCGCTTCGCCATCCCGGCCAAGCGCGCGAGCGACGCCCACCGCGGCGATTAAGTGCCCATCCCGCTAGGGCCGCACGTCCCCTATTGGGATAGACACTAAGGGGCGCCGGCGCCGCGAGGCGACCGGTCAGCTCTTCTCGGCGACCCAGCTCGAGTACGGCTTCCTTCTGGGGCCCCCGGATGGGCGGTACGTGGTCCGGGAGCCCTCGAGCGGGGAGCCGCGGCGTGTCGTGGTGCTGCGGACCCTGGGTGCCCCGCAGCGCCGCCTGATGCGCGGCAGGCGGCCTACGGCGGCGCGAGGATCAGAGCCCGTGCCCGTACCCACTTCGAGGGTCACCCTCGTGGCCGCCGAGGCCTTCTCGTCTGCCGACCGGGCTGAGCCGTGGCTCGCCGGCCTGAAGGGCGACCGCGCAAGCCGCGACGCCGCAGTGGCCGCCGACAGCCGCACGCTCAACGAGGTGCTGCACGCCTACCGCCTGGCAGCCGGCGATCCCTACACGCAGGCGGTGGCAAGCCGTCATGCGCTGGCGGTGCGCCTCGGCTATGGATCGGGAGACGAGGTGGCCGCCGGACGCCTCAGTGCGGCGCTCGAGCTGCCGCCTCCGGACCGGCTCGCCGGAGCACGACGCGCACACTCGTCGGACGAGCGGCTTGTGGCCATGCTGGCGGGCCGCGAGCAGCCGCTGGTGGCGGAGGAGCTCGTCCTTCGGGCCCGCGCCGACGCCGCCGCGGGGCGGCTTCGCGAGGCCGCCCTGCAGTGCCGCATCGCGCTCGAGGCGCTGCTCGCGGAGGCGTCGATGCTGCCCGACGGCTCCGCCGCCCGGGGGCGGCTCACGCAACACCGCGCGGCCGTCGCGGACGCGGCGAACGCCGCGCTGCAAGGACCGCTTTCCCAGGCACTCGAGGACGCGGTCGGGACGACCATCGACCAGATGGACGTGCTGCTGCGCCGGCGCGCCGCCTGATCCTTCTCAGCTTCTTCGCAGCAGGTTCACCGGCCCTTCACGGCCGGCGCGCGGAGTGGCCTAGCTTCGACAGCAAGTCGAGGCGCGCTGACGAGATTCTGGACGGCGAGCGGTACGGGCGAGGCGACGGGGCAACGAACATGAGGCCATGAAGACCGCACGAGTGATCCCCTTTCCCGGCCACCGGCGTCGCCCGCCGGAGGCCCGCGCGGTGGCCGCCGCCCGCCGCCTCGACGGCTCGGGCGGCCGGGCGTGGATCAACGGACGCGAGGTGGGTGGGGCGAACGGCCGCTTCGCCCACCTGGACCACTCGCACGACTGACGCCCCGGCCCGCCGGCCTGGGCGGTTCCGTGCAGCGATGGCCGAGGACGGCAGGGGTGTCGAGCCCTCAGGTGAGGCCATCCGTGCTCACCCTTCGCTCATACGCTGTCATCGCCATCGCTGGGCTGGCTCTCATCGGACTCGCGCCGGCGGCCTCGGGCTCCGAGGCGCCCGGCGGCGGCGCAGCTAAGGAGGCCGGCGGCCCCGCGCCCGGAGCCGGCTCGACCCCCTCCGCCGGCTCAGGCGCCGCTCAACCGAAGCCCTCCCCCGGGCCGTCGGCTGACGCGGCGGCGCGGCTCGGCGCGCGGACCCTGCGCCGAGGCCTTCGAGGGCCCGACGTGCGCGCTCTTCAGTCGCTGCTGCGCAAGCTCGGTTTCGAGACGGTCGTGGACGGCGACTTCGGCCCGGCCACCGAGGCGGACGTGCGGCGCTACGAGTCGCGGAGCGGCCTGACGGTCGACGGCCGGGTGACCCCCCGGCAGGCGGAGGCGATGCGGAGGCGCGCCGGCCGGCGGGGCGCCGCCCCGCCACGGGACACCGCGCCCAAGACGTACGCCTTCGGGGAGCGCTCGCTCCGCCGTGGCAACCGCGGAGATGACGTGAAGGTGCTGCAGGAGATCCTCGGCGCCCTCGGCTTCCCGACGGGCGTCGACGGGGACTTCGGCCCGGCCACCGAGGCCCGCGTCCGGGCCTACGAGGAGCAACGCGGCATGGTGGTCGACGGCGTGGTGTCCCCCCGGCAGGCGCGCGGCATGAAGCGCCGGGCGGCGCAGACGCCGCAGGCGCCCGACGCCGGGGCGAACGGCGAGGGCGTCTTCCCGATCCGCGGGCCACACAACTACGGTGGTCCCGCCAACCGGTTCGGCGATGACCGCGGATCTCACCGGCACCAGGGCCAGGACGTCTTCGCCGCCACCGGCACTCCGCTCGTGGCCGTGAAGGCGGGCCGCGTGGCCTTCCGGCAGTATCAGGCCGGGGGTGCCGGCAACTACGTCGTGATCCACGGCGACGACCGCACCGACTACGTGTACATGCACCTGCAGTTCCCGGGCTCCGTCGCCGCGGGCCAGCGCGTGCGGGCCGGCCAGGAGATCGGCCGCGTCGGATGCACCGGACGCTGCTCCGGCGCCCACCTCCACTTCGAGATGTGGACGGCCCACTGGTTCGACGGGGGCCGCCCGTTCGATCCCCTCCCGGCGCTCAAGAGGTGGGATTCGTAGTCCGGAGGTCGCCGCCCCGCGTGTCGGCAAGCCCCCGTAGTGCAAGCTACTTGCACATCGGCTACCATCGGTCCCGTGCCCCGCCCGAGCGCGATCCGCAACTCGATCGCCGAGCTGGTCTCACGGAGCGACCGGCACGGGTGGACGATCGAGGAGGTGTCCGCCGCCCTCGAGCAGCGCGGGGTGCGGGCCGACACGTCGTCGGTCTTCCGCGGACTGGTGAGGCTCGCCGACGACGGAGTGATCGAAGCGCTGGAGCTCGGTGACGGCAGGGTCCGCTACGAGGCCCGAGCCGAGCATCACGAGCACATCAGCTGCTCATCGTGCGGCACCGTGGGAGCCGTCCCGGGCTGCCTCGTCGAGCAGGCCATCCCCAGCGTCGAGGGCGCCACGGGCTTCCGGGTCACGGGTCACCGGGTCCACTTCACGGGCCTCTGCGTGCAGTGCGCTCCGGCGGCCGGGTAGGCGCGCCGCTCGTGCTCGCGATCATGCTGGCGGTGGCCGCGGTCGGCCCGCGGCTTCTCGGCGGATACTCGGTGCTGCGCCACCGGGAGCGCCTCCATCTGGCCATGGGCTTCGCGGGCGGGGCGCTGGTGGGCGTCGCCCTGTTCGAGACCCTCCCCGAGGCGATCGAGCTCCTCGCCGGGGGCACGTGGGCCACGGCGGGGGTAGCGGTAGCCGCACTCTCCGGCGTGGCCGCCTTCGGTGCGCTCGAGCGCACCGTCTTCGGACACGTGCACTCGGAGGACAGGGCGTGCAGCCCGCGCGCCGGCCACATCGGCGCCGGGGGCATCACCGTGCACGCCTTCCTCGACGGGCTGGCCATCGGAGCGGCGTTCCAGGTGAGCGCCGAGCTCGGCCTCATCGTCTCGGTGGCGGTACTCCTCCACGCGTTCAGCGACGGACTCAACACCGTGACGGTCGTCCTGCGGCACGGCCTCGAACGCCGCAAGGCCCTCGCCTGGCTCGGAGTGGACGCTCTGGCGCCGGTCATCGGTGCCGCCCTCGGCCTGTTCGTGGTGCTACCGGGCGCGATGCTCGGGGCCCTGCTCGCCTTCTTCGCCGGGATGTTCCTGTACATGGGCGCCGGCTCGCTGCTGCCCGAGGCGCACCGGACCGAGCGCGACCGGGGCCTGACGTGGCTTGCCGCCGCCGCGGGCCTGGGCCTGGCGCTGGCCGCCACGCGGCTCGGCTGAGTCCCGCCGCCCCTCAGTCGAGCGCCGCCAGCACCGCCTCGAGCTCCGCTACCACATCCCCGCGCAGGCTCACCTCGGCCTCGTCGTCGTAGGGCGTCGGACCCTGCGTGACGATGGCGAGGCGACCGCCGCTCTCGAGCGTGACGCCAGGGAGCGACGCCACGGGATGGACCTCGAGTGACGAGCCGACGCAGATCATCAGGTCCGCCTCGGCGGCGAGCGCGTAGGCGTCGGCCATGGCGGTCTCGGGAAGCATCTCCCCGAAGAGCACGACATCGGGCTTCAGGGGAGCGATGCACGCCGCGCACTCCGGGGCTCCCGGCGCCGCGGCCAGGAGCTCGAGTACGCGCTCGACCGGCACCCGGCACGCGCACTCCGGGCACACGCTCTGCTCGATCGACCCGTGCACCTCGATCACGCGGCGCGAGCCGGCGCGGCGATGGAGGGTGTCGACGTTCTGGGTGACCACGCCTCGGACGAGCCCACGCCGCTCCAGCTCGGCCAGCACCTCGTGAGCGGCGTTGGGCTGCTTGTCGCGGAGGCTGGCGAAGCGCTCGCCGTAGAAGGCCCAGAAGCGGTCGGGCTGACGGCGAAAGACGTCGATGTGCGCGACCTCCATGGGGTCCACGTTCTCCCACAGGCCGGTGCCCGGCGAGCGGAAGTCGGGGATGCCCGAGGGCACCGATACGCCGGCCCCGGTGAGCACCACCGCGCGCTCGGACGAGCGCAGCAGCTGCGCCAGCCGCGCCGCTTCCCGCGGCGGTGTCGATACGCCCGCGGTCACTCGCCCCTGAACGTCGCGGACCGCTTGCCGAGGAAGGCCGCGATTCCCTCCTTGGCGTCCTCGGAGGAGAAGGCCATGGCGAAGGCCTGCTTCTCGGCCTCAATGCCCTGGTCGAGGTCACCAGCGGCCGAGACTCGCTTGATCTCGCGCAGCGCGATCGGCGCCTGGCCGGCGAGCTTCTTCGCCCAGAGCAGGGCGGTGTCGAGCAGCTCGTGGTCGGGAACTACCTGGCTCACGAGCCCGACCCGCAGCGCCTCGTAGGCGCCGATCGGGTCGCCCACCAGGTTCAGCTCGAGGGCCTTTCCCTCTCCCACGAGGCGCGGCAGCCGCTGCGTGCCGCCGAAGCCCGGGACGATGCCGAGGTTCACCTCGGGCTGGGCGAACGACGCCGAGTCCGCGGCGATCCGGAAGTCGCAGGCCATCGCCAGCTCGCAGCCCCCTCCGAAGGCCAGCGAGTTGACCGCCGCGATCGTCACGGTCGATGAGCGCTCCATCGCCCGC
This sequence comes from Thermoleophilaceae bacterium, assembly GCA_030446485.1. Lineage (GTDB taxonomy): Bacteria > Actinomycetota > Thermoleophilia > Solirubrobacterales > Thermoleophilaceae > JAUJNF01. Next base: position 11,873 of record JAUJNF010000012.1, read on the forward strand.
AGGACGCCGTGGCCGGCGTCGATCAGCTCCTTGCCCTCCCTGTCGGGGCTCATCTTGGTGAACTCCTTGATGTCCGCGCCGGCGGAGAACGTGAACGGGTTCGAGGACGCGATCACCAGCACCCGCAGCTTGCCGTCGACCTCGTGCCACAGGTCGCGCAGCTCGCCGATCACCTGTGGCGAGAGCGGGTTGGCCGGCGGCCGGTTGAGCCACGCGATGCCGATGTCGCCGCGGGTCTCGAGCAGCACGGTCTCGCCCGGGTGGCCCTCGTCGGCCCGCGGGTAGGGAAAGAAGCCCTGGCCGCTCTTCTGCCCGAGGCGCCCCTGGCCCACCAGGCGGCGCAGGATGCGCGGGGGCTCGTACGACGATCCCCACTCCGCGGTGGCGCGTTCGAGCGTCTCGAGCATCACGTCGAGGCCCTGGGCGTCGGCACGGGCGAACGGTCCCGGGAGGATCCCCGCCCCCGCCATCATGCCGATGTCGATGTCCTTGATCCCGGCCACGCCCTCCTCGAGCACCAGGCACGCCTCGACGAAGGCCTTCAGCGTGAAGCGCTCGACCAGCGTCTCCGTGGCGGGTTGCCCCGCCGACTCAACCGTGCTCATAGAACCCCTTCCCGGTTTTCTGTCCAAGGTCGCCGGCAGCGACGAGATCCCTCATCGCGGGCGAGACGAAGAAACGGTCGCCGTAGCTCTGCTCGAGGTGCTCGGCCACGTGCAGAACCGTGTCGAGCCCGAGTAGGTCGGCCAGGAAGAACGGGCCCATCGGCGTGGCCTTTGACTCCTGCACGACGCGGTCGACCTCCTTGACGTCGAGTCCCTCGTCGTCCTGAACGCGCCAGATCTCGGACGCCGCCGAGTTGAGGATCCGGTTGACGACGAAGCCCGGCACCTCGCCGCAGCGGATCGGCTGCTTGCGGATCTGCTGCGCGAAGTTCGACGCCGTCTGAACGGTCTCGTCGGAGGTGTCCTCCCCGTAGATCACCTCGATCAGCCGCATCATCGAGGCTGGATAGAAGAAGTGGAAGCCCACCACGCGGTCGGGACGGCTCGTGGCCTCCCCCATCTCGGTGATGGACAACGACGACGTGTTCGAGGTGAGCAGCGCGTGTCCCGGACACACGAGGTCGAGCTCGGCGAAGACGGCCTGCTTGATCTCCATGCGCTCCGGGACGGCCTCGACCACCAGGTCGACGTCCCCGAACCCGTCGTACTCCGTCGTGCCGGCGATGCGCCCGACGATCTCCTGGGCCTGGGCATCGGCCTGCTCCTGCGTGATCTTGCCCTTCCCGACGAGCCCGCCAAGCTGGCCCTCCGTGACCGAGCGCGCCTTCTCGAGGCCCTGATCCACGAAGCGCTGCTCGACGTCCTTCAGCACGACCGGGATGCCGGCCGAGGCGATCACCTGCGCGATCTCGCCTCCCATGGTGCCGGCGCCGACGACCGCGGCTTTGAATACGAACAATGGATCCTCCGGAGTACTTCAGCGGGGAGGCGCGGCCCTGAGTCCGCGCCGGTGCGCCGGGGAGGCTACAGGGCGCTCTGCTCGCGCGCCTCGACCGCGTAGGCCCGAAGCGTGCGCCTGAGGGAGTCCGACAGTGCCCGGCGTATGAACAGGAAGTCCGTCACCGGCGCAAGCGGCCCTGAGCGGCTGAGCTCGTACTCGAGCTTCAACTCGACCAGCGTGAGCTCCTCCTCGGCATCCGTGGCAGGACTCGACGGCGCCGGGCCGGCCGCGAACGTCTGCGTACCGGTGAGCTGCTCGTCGAAGACCTGGGTGGAGAAGCCCGTTGCGGCGTCGTGCGTGGTCACCCGCTCGGTCACCCGGCCGCGGCCACCCGGAACCGACTCCCAGGCGATCCTGGCACCGGGCTCGGGCCAGCTCGAGTCGCCTTCGACCACCCGCGCGAAGCCCTCGACGAAGGACGGCCAGCGCCGCAGGTCGGTCCACAGCTCCATCGCCTCGTCCACGGGCAGGGGCACCACGGTGGCTTGCCGCGCCCGCCCCATCTACCGGTCCACTCCGTAGACCTCGTGGACGATCTCGTCGATGCTGCGGGCGATCGAGTCGAGGAACGGCCGCACCTCCTCGACCAGCCGCTCGTACTCGGCCTGACCCTCGGCGGTGATCGAGTAGTAGCGCCGGCTGCGACGCTCGGGGTGCTCCCACTTGCCCTCGATGAGGCCCCTGCCCTCGAGCTGGCGCAGCAGCGGATACATCGTGTTGGGGTTCACGGACAGCACACCGGCCGTAACGCTGGCGATCCTCTCCATGAGCTGGTTGCCGTAGGACGCGTTCTGGGCGACGAAGTGGAGCACCAGGAGCGGGAGCACGCCGCGCTTGCGGAGCTCGCCGGCGAAGGGGTCGGAGGGACCGCGCTGGGTCCGCCCCACCCCGGCGGCGTCGCGGGGGTCCGCCACCTGGGTGGCCTCGGCCACGGCCACGCGCGTGGCCTCGGCGGGTGGCTTGCGGGAACGGGCCATTGCGCGACCCTGACACTACCCACGACCCGGCCGGCGCGATGGCGCCGACCCCTTTCCGGTGCGCTGTCCTGCCTAACTCCCCCAGGAGGGGTGTAGGGGAGGACAGCGGAACCGAACTCGAGCTTCCGCTACACCGTCGCGGCGGCCGGCTCTACCGCGCGGCTCGGCATCAGCGTCTCGCGGGCGATCACGAGGCGCTGGATCTGCGAGGTGCCCTCGTAGAGCTGGAAGATCTTCGCGTCGCGCATGAGCTTCTCCACCGGGTACTCCCTGATGAAGCCGTAGCCGCCGTAGACCTGCACGGCGTCGGTGGTCACCTCCATCGCGGAGTCCGCGGCGAAGCGCTTGGCGTGCGAGGACTCGAGCGTGTTGCGCCTGCCCTGGTCGAGCAGCGACGCCGACTGCCACACGAGTAGACGGGACGCGTGCACCTTGGTGGCCATGTCGGCGATCATGAACTGGATCGCCTGGTGCATGGCGATCGGCACGCCGAACTGCACGCGCTCCTTTGCGTAGCCGGTGGCGAACTCGAGCGCCGCCCGCGCGAGACCGGTGGCACTCGCCGACACGCCCGGGCGCGTCCGGTCGAGGGTCATCATCGCGAGCTTGAAGCCCTGGTTCTCCTCGCCCAAGAGGTTCTCGGCGGGGATCTCGACGTCGTTGAAGGAGATCGTCGCGGTGTTGGAGGCGCGCTGCCCGAGCTTGTCCTCCTTCTTGTCGACGGTCACGCCGTCGAGGTCGCGAGGCACCACGAACGCCGAGATGCCCTTGTGGCCCGCGTCCTTGTCGGTCTTGGCGTACACCGTGTACCAGGACGCGTGCGAGCCGTTGGTGATGAAGCACTTGCTGCCGTTGATCACGTACTTGTCGCCGATCTTCGTGGCGGTGGTGCGCATGCCCGAGACGTCGGAGCCCGCACCCGGCTCGGTGAGGCAGAAGGAGGCGAGCTTCGGCTCCTCGGTGAGCATGGAGAGGTACTTCTTCTTGGTGTCCTCGGAGCCGCCGATCAGCACCGGCGTCATGGCCAGTCCGTTGCACGAGATCGACGTGCCCATGCCCGAGCAGCCCCAGCCGAGCTCCTCCTCGATCAGGCAGCCCGACAGGTAGTCGAGGCCCGGTCCGCCGTACTCCTCGGGGATGTGGGTGTTCATGAGCCCCACCTCCCATGCCTTCTGCATGACATCGGCCGGCCATGTCGACTCCCTGTCGTACTCCCATGCGACCGGGCGCATCTCCTTGGTGGCGAAGTCGCGCGCCAGCTCGCGGAGGTCCTTCTGCTCGTCGGTAAGCGTGAAATCGACCACTTGAGGAAGCTCCTTAGTCGGGATGGGACGCGCAGGGAATCGCTGCAGGCGCCGGGTGGATCACGGGCGTTAGGCGTTCGATTGATTCGTCAGTCAAAGGGTACCGAAGGGCGGCCGACGGCTCAACCGCCCAGCACCCGGACCACGCCGTAGAGCCCGCCGGCGACCAACCCGGCGCAGATCAGCACGAGGCCGAGCTGGTCGGGATACATCGCCGGGCGGCTCGGCGCCATGGAACGGCGGCGAAGGCGGCGCCACATGGGCCACACTTTACGGATGGCGGAGACCTTCGAGTGGGTTTTGATCGCCGTCGTGGCGGTGGGAGTGCTCGTGGCGATCGCCAGCATCTTCTTCGCGCGCGGCAGTCACGACCACATCGGGCGCGGCGGCCTCTCCATGGACGAGCCCGACCGCGTGCGCGGGCCCCTTCCCGGCTCGCCCGCCGCGAGCGCCGAGGCGAAGGCCGAGATCCGCCAGATGGTCGAGGCCAAGTCGGCCCGCCGAGAGGCGCGCGGGGAGGCGCCGATCGACGTGGATGCCGAGATCGCGGCGCTCACCCGGCCACCCGAGACCGTGCAGGACAACGCACTGCGGCAGGAGGTGCGGGAGCTGGTGATCGCCGGCAACGAGCGGCGCGCGCGCCGCGGGGAGCCGCCGCTGGACGTCGAGGCCGAGGTGGAGCGGCAGCTCAGGGAGTTCGGGTAGGGCCAGAGGCGGGATGCGGGTGGGCGCCCGACGCTGCTGGTCGGAGTGACCGAGGAGTCGTAAGGTCCGTCGCGATCCGGCGGCTCGGGCCCATGCGGGGACACTGCGCGCCGGTCGCCGGGAGGAAGCATCCGCGCGGGGATGATTGAACCGCCGCCCTGATGGGTTATAGATACGGGCATGGCCGCTGACCGCAGGTACGAGATCGACGAGCTGCTGATCCGTCCGGGGACCTACTTCAATCCCCAGACCGAGGTAATCGTGATCGTCGACGACTCGCAGTCCATCGACAGCGAGATCTTCAACATGGAGGACTTCGAGGGCGCGGACTGGGTGCTTGTGGCCGACGACCTGCCGGTCGACGAGGCACAGCGCGACCAGCTGCTCGAGGAGTTCCAGGTGCGCTACACCGGCGGTGACGGGCGCGACGTGCCCGAGGAGGCCGCCGAGGAGCCCGACGAGCTGGACCGAGAGGGCGGGGTCGACGAGCTCGACGAGGAGTGAGCCCGCCGGCGCGTCCGACGTGACGCGTCCATCCTCCGCCGGCGGCGAGCATGCGGATGGCGGCCGCCCGCCCGGCAAGCGCCGGCGGGTTCGCCCGACCTACGTGCTCGCGCTGTTCATCCCGGCGGCGATCGTGCTCGAGCTCGTGCACGCGTCGGCGCCGGTGATCTTCTTCGCGGCGGCACTCGGCGTGATCCCCACCGCCGCACTGATGGGCAAGGCCACCGAGGAGCTGGCGGCCAAGAGCGGCCCCGGTATCGGCGGGCTGCTGAACGTGACGTTCGGCAACGCGCCGGAGTTGATCATCGCCTTCTTCGCGCTCCTCGAGGGGCTGCAGGAGGTGGTCAAGGCCTCGATCGTCGGCTCGATCATCGGGAACCTGCTGCTGGTGCTGGGGGCATCGATGCTGGTGGGTGGGCTCAAGCGCGACAAGCAGACCTTCAACGCCACCGCCGCCAACGCACAGTCGGCGATGCTGTTGCTGGCCCTGGTGGCGCTCGTGCTCCCGGCGGTCTTCCAGCTCGTACACGGAGGCGGTTTGCCGGGCGTCGGCGAGGAGCGGGTCGACTTCGGCTCCGACCTCGAGTACCTCTCCCTCGGAGTGGCGATCATCCTGATCGGGAGCTACGTGGCCGGGCTCATCTTCTCGCTGAAGACCCACCGCAAGCTGTTCAACCCGTACGGCCCCGAGGAGCACGAGGGCGGCTGGACGATCAAGCGCTCGGTGGTGATGCTGGCCATCGCCGCGGTGGCGGTTGGGGTGATGAGCGAGATCCTCGTCGGGTCGATCAACGAGACCGCCGAGCAGGTCGGGCTGTCGGAGTTCTTCATCGGCGTGTTCGTCGTGGCCATCGTCGGCAACGCGGCCGAGCACTGGGTGGCGGTGCTCGTGGCCGCGAAGGACAAGATGGACCTGGCGGTGAACATCGCGGTCGGGTCCAGCGCTCAGATAGCGCTCTTCGTGGCGCCGGTGCTCGTGCTGGCGTCCTTCGTCGTCGGCGAGAACCCGATGGCGCTCGTGTTCAACGGCTACGAGATCGGCGCGATGCTGTTCGCGGTGCTGATCGCCAACTTCCTCACCCAGGAGGGAGAGACGAACTGGTTCGAGGGCGTGCAGCTCTTGGCCGTGTACGCGGTGATGGGGTTGGTATTTTTCTTCGCGTGAGCCGGGTGGGGCGGACCACACTCGTTGCGATCGTCATCGCGACGGCACTGCTGGGCGGTGCCAGTTCGGCCAGTGCCGGAGATCGGCAAGTGCAGCGAGCCTTCCTCAGCCAGGACGGCGAATTCGCCCGACTCAAGAGCCTCCTGGATCGGAAGTTCAAGCGCCTAGTGGAGCGGGACTACCGTCGTCCCGGTCCGGTCCTTCGCGTGAACGACCAGTTCCGCCGCGCCATCGCGAAGGCCCGAGAAGCGGTCATTGCCGCGCGCCCCTCATCCCGTACCGGCAGGCGTGCACGCAGGGTGGCGCTCGACAACCTGGAGTTTGCTCATCGCATCAGGATGATCGAGCGCCGCGCGGTGGTCGCCGCCGCCGCCGGGAAGCGGCGGCGGGCCCGCACGCTCTTCAAGCAGTTTCCTTCCCTCGAACGGGACCTGGATAGAACCGACCGTAAGGCGAAGGCGCTCTTCAGACAAGCCCGTCGCGAGGCCTCCTAGGAGCCGCCCACCGGTTCCCTCTGGCCCTCGCGCTTCTCCTCTTCGTCGAGGGCCGCGGCCTCCTCGCGGTCGCGCTCGTCGGCCTCGTCCAGCCGGCGTTGAGCGCCCTCCGGGTCGCGCCGGTCGCCGATGATCGAGGCCACGATGCCACCCGCGAAGAGCACGGCGACGATCCCGAGGCTCGCCACGGGGCCGATCTTCACGAAGTCCTCGATCAGCAACTTCACGGCCACCGCCGCGAGCACGATCGCGATCGTCTCGTCGAGGTAGCGGAAGCGCCTGATCAGCCCGCTCACCAGCACGAACAGGGCCCGCAGGCCCACCAGCGCGAAGACGTTCCCCATGAAGATGAGAAACGAGTCGCGGGTGATGGCGAAGGCGGCCGGGATCGAGTCGATCGCGAAGGCCAGGTCGGCCATGACGATCGCCACGAGGCACAGGAAGAGCGGCGTGGTGTGCAGCCTGCCGTCCTCGCGCACGAACCAGTGGCGGCCGCGGAACTCGCCGGTGACCGGAAACAGCTTGCGCACCGCTCGCACCATCGGGTTCCGGTCGGGATCGACGTTCTCGTTCACCCCCTTCAGGACGCGGTAGGCGAGCAGCAGCAGCGCCGCTCCGAGCAGGTAGATCACGAAGTGGAAGCGCTCGATGAGCGCCACCCCGCCGAGGATCGCGAGCCCGCGCAGGGCGAGCGCCGCGACTATGCCCCAGAAGAGCATCCGGGCGCGCAGCGCCACCGGCACGCCGAAGTAGGCGAACAGCAGGATGAAGACGAACAGGTTGTCGAGCGACAGCGAGCGCTCGATCAGGTACACGGTGGTGTAGAGGACGGCGTCCTCCCCGCCCGAGAGCACGAGCACCGGCACCACCATCAGCAGGCTGAGCGCGAGCCAGCCGATCGACCACACCACGCCCTCGCGGAAGCTCGGGTCGCGCCCCCGCGCGAAGAAGTGGAGATCCACCCACAGGAGCACGAAGAGCCCGACGATCAGGGCGAGCCACGGGGCTGCGGCGGCGAGGTCCATCGAAGGCAGGCTAGTGGCTGCCCTGGGCGGCTCGAACGCGGCTCGTCACAATGGCCCCATGGCCCCGGCTGCCTCTCTCGATCCCACCCGCACCGCGATCGGCACCTGGAGCGGCGGGCGGTACATGCACTACGGCCTGGCGCTCGAGGAGGAGCGCCTGGCCGCCCTGCTGCGGCCGGACGCCGGCATCCGCACGGTGGTCACGGCCGATGCCTACGGCTCCGGTGAGGCCGACCTGCTCCTCGGCCGGGCGCTCGCGGGCGTCAAGCGCGACCGCTACTGCCTTGTGGGCGCGATCGGACACGACTTCTACACGGGCGAGCGCGAGGGTGCCAGGGGCTTCCCGCGCTTCACCGACCCCCGCCTGCGAGAGCCGGCGGCGTACGGGGACTACATCCGCATGGCCACCGAGCGGAGCCTCGAGCGCATCGGCGTCGACCGCTTCGACCTCCTGATGCTGCACAACCCGGACCGCACGGGCTACACGAGCCAGGCGGTGTGGGACGGCATGGCGGCGGTGCGCGACGCCGGGCTGACGCGCGTGCTGGGCGTGGCCCCGGGCCCGGCCAACGGCTTCACCCTCGACGTGATCGACTGCTTCGAGCGCTTCGGCGCCGTGATCGACTGGGCGATGGTGATCCTCAACCCCATGGAGCCGTGGCCGGGCCAGCTCGTCCTCGAGCCGGCGCGCCGGCACGACGTGCGAATCCTCACCCGGGTGGTGGACTACGGCGGCGTGTTCTGGGACGACGTCGCGCCCGGTCAGCCATTCCCCCCGCGCGACCATCGCGCCTTCCGCCCGGACGGCTGGATCGAAGCCGGCGGGCGCAAGCTGGACGCGATGCGCCCGATCGCCGAGCGGCACGGGCTGACGCCGCTTCAGCTGGCGGCGCAGTGGAACCTCGCTCAGCCGCCCGTCGGATGCGTGGTGCCCACCCTTATCCAGGAGCTGGGCGAGGGCGGGCGCACGATCGAGGACAAGCGCGCCGAGCTGGCGTCGCTGCCCGAGCAGCCGCTGCTGAGCGACGACGAGGTCGAGGAGCTGCGACGCATCGGCGACAACCGTGGCTCGATGCTGTTGAAGGGGGCAAGCCCCGACCACGAGGGGCCCGAGCAGCCGGATCGCTGGGTGGTGGACGAGCGCCTTGGAGCGCTCGCGACGCGCTGGCAGATCGACCCCGACCGCCAGCTCCGCAAGGCCGCCTGAGCGCCGGCGGCGCGGGTCGGGGCCGGCCCCGGCGTCACGCCGCTCGCGGCAGCTCAGCGCAGTGCTACTCGACCAGGCTGCTGCAGGCCTGCAGCGCCTCCGGGTCGTTGGCGGCCTTCTGGATGCACTCGAGGTACTTCTGAGCCGCCTCGGCATCGGGGCCGGTGGGCGGGGCCCCGGGCGTGGGCGTGGCCGCGCCGGGCGCCGGTGCCGCGTCCGCCGGGGGCACACCGGGTGTCGCGCCCGGCGCGGAGCCGCCACCGCCCAGCACGCCGCCGCCCAGCAGGCCGCCGAACTGACCGAGCAGGTCGGCGATCGGCTTGGCGTCGGCCGGGGCCTTGATCTCCTGGTCGCCTCCGATGTCCGACAGCTCGACGCTGAAGGCGACGTTGCCGCTTTCAAGCCCGTCGGCGGCGTCGCGCTGATCCTCGGGCACCTCGAAGCCGAGGTCGACCGAGAGCCGGCGCAGGATGTCGTCGTCCTTGCCGACGTAGATGTCGAACTTCGGGTCCTTAACGGCGTCCGTGATCTGCTTGCGCTGCTCCTCCGGGATCTCCGTGGCCTGGGCGCCCGACGCCTCGCCCGCCCGCTTGCCTGCCGTGTTCAGGTCCTCGAGGAGGCGCGCCACGTCGACGGAGCCCGTCACGTGCGTGGTGTCGGCGCCCGCGATCTCCTCGTCCCCTTCGGTCTTCGGGTCCCGCACCCAGCTCGAGGGGTCGATTCCGAGCGTCTTCAGGCTCTGATCCTGCTCGGTGCCGGACTGCTGCTCGAGCTGCGCGTTGAGCTGGCTGATCGCATCCTCACCCACCTCGTAGGGCGTGCCCTGGAAGTCGACGAAGGCGTTGTCGCCGGTGCTGGCCACGCCTGCGGAGAAGCTCTGCCCGCCGGCCCCGATGCTGAGGTCCCAATCGAAGCTCGGCAGCTTCTTGGCCCCGTTGTTCTTGTACGGGCCGTTCAGCTTGACCTGCACCGGATCCTCGAGCTGGGGCGACCCCTCGCCGGAGATCTTCATGTCGAGGGCCACGCTCGCGCTCCCGACCGGCGTGCTGAACGCCTTGTCGAGAAGGGCCTGGGCCTCCTCTTCGCTCCCGCCGCCGCAGGCACCGACGGCCGACGCTGTGGCTAGGACAAGAAAGAGGGCGACTGCGGTCCGCGAGCGGCGAGCTGACAAGGGGAGACTCCTGATCGGGAGAGCGAGCTTTCGAGGGTACTAGTCGCTTGTGCGGGGAAACCCCGGTCACCGGCGCGGCTATACGATGCCCCGCCATGCCCGCGCCGCGAACGATCCTCTACACCGGCAAGGGCGGCGTGGGCAAGACGAGCGTCGCGGCGGCCACGGCGCGACGCTGTGCCGCGGCGGGGCTGCGCACGATCGTGCTCTCCACCGACCCCGCCCACAGCCTGTCGGACTCGCTCGAGACCGACCTCGGAGGGACGCCTGTTGCGTGCGGCGACAACCTGTGGGGCCAGGAGGTGCAGGCCCAGGAGGAGATGGAGCGCAACTGGGACGCCGTGCAGGACTGGCTGGGCGAGCTCCTGATGGAGCGGGGCGTCGATCGCATCAACGCCGAGGAGCTGACCGTGCCTCCCGGCATGGATGAGCTCTTCTCCCTGCTGCAGATCAAGCGCCACCACGAGGAGGAGCAGTACGACGCGATCGTCGTCGACTGCGCTCCCACCGGCGAAACGCTGCGGCTCCTGTCGTTTCCGGACGTGGCCGGCTGGTGGCTCGAGAAGGTGCTCCCGTGGGAGAAGCGGCTCGTGGCCGCCGCGCGGCCGTTCGCGCGCGGGCTCCTGGACATACCCCTGCCGAACGAGGCCGTCTTCGACGACGTGCAGCGGCTGGTGCGCAACCTCGTGGCCCTGAACGGGATCCTTCGCGATCGCACGGCCACCTCGATCCGCCTCGTGATGAACCCGGACCGCATGGTCATCAGGGAGTCGATGCGGACCTTCACCTACCTGAACCTCTACGGCTACCTGACCGACGCCGTGATCGTGAACCGCGTGTTCCCGGCGGAGCTCGCAGACGGCTACTTCGCCGGCTGGCGCGCCCACCAGCAAGAGCAGATGGAGCTCGTGCGCTCGGCGTTCGCGCCGGTGCCGATCCTCGAGGCGCCCTACTTCGACGAGGAGGTGATCGGGCCGCGCATGCTCGACCGCCTGGGGGACGCGGTGTTCGGGGACGCCGAAGCCGGCGACCTCCTGTACGAGAGCGTGTCCCGGGAGCTCGTCTCCGACAACGGCGACGCCACCCTGCGCCTGGCCATCCCGTTCGTGGAGAAGGCCGACATCTCGCTGAAGAAGATCGGCCTCGAGGTGGTGGTGCGGGTGGGCGCCCAGAAGCGCACCATCATGCTGCCCGCGGCCATGGCCGCCTACCGCCCGAGCGGGGCGCATTACGAGGACGGCGCGCTCGCCGTCTCCTTCCGGAGTGGTGATGACGGACCCCCAGCAGACCACGACGCCTGAGTGGCCGCCCGACTGGTGGGACTTCGGTCCCGACGGCGACCGCGCGCGTCCGCCGCGCGGAGGCGTCCCCGACCTGGCCCCGCTGTTCATGGTGCTCGAGGGGCTGCGCCGAGCGATACCCGCTGAGCTGCAGGAGCAGTTCACCACGCTCGTCAGGGAGCTCCTGCTGGCCTTGCGGGCGTTGATCGACTGGTACCTGCAGCGCATGGATGGCGGCCCGCCGGAGCCCGCGGTGGAGGACATCCCGATCAGCTGATCGGGGGGCTCGGCTCAGGCGGGCTCCGATGTGGGCGGTTGGCCGGACACGGCCTGCGTCCGGCGCCCGGCGTGCTCGGCCGCCGCGTCGGTCACGAGACCCAGGAACCTCGCCGCCGCCTGACGCTCGCTCGGCTCGAGCGTGGCCGCCGCGGCGCACATGGCGGCCACCCACGGACCGATCTCGCGCTCACCCGTCTCGCGAGCGGCGGTGGTGAGCGTGAGCACGTGAGAGCGCCTGTCGCTGGGGTGCGGGGTGCGCGAGACCCAGCCCGCGCACTCGAGGCGGTCGATCAGGGCCGTGACCGCGCCCGAGGTCAGGTCGAGCCGCTCGGCGAGCTGTCCCGGCGTGAGCTCACCGGCAAAGCTGAGGTGGTCGAGCGCGGCGAAGTCCGCCTGCGGTGGCGCGCGCGACGGCGGCCTTGAAGCGGCCGGCTCCGATCCGTCGCTGCCGCTCTTCACCTTCGTGTTCCTGCTGGCGCTGGGCGTGGACTACAACATCTTCCTGATGACCCGCGTGCGGGAGGAGACGCACGCGCACGGCACCCGGGAGGGCATGCTGCGCGGCCTCGCGGTCACCGGCGGGGTGATACGGCGGCGGGGTCGTGCTGGCGGGAACCCTCTCGGTGCTCGGCGGGCTGCCCCTCACCTTCCTCACCGAGATCGGCTTCGTGGCGGCCTTCGGCGTCCTGCTTGACACGTTCCTCGTGCGCTCGGTGCTGGTGCCGGCGTTGGTGCCTAGCCTGGGCGAAAGTACGTGGTGGCCGTCGTCGCTGGCTCGGTCGGCGCCTGCGAGCCCCGGCGGCGCGGACGGCAACGGCGCAGGACCGGTCGAGCACCCCGCCGTCGTCGTACCGGCGGACGGCAACGGCTCCGCGCGCGTCCCCGGCGCGCCCGGGTAGGCCCCCGCCTCGGTGAGCTGTCCCCGCCGGGCCGAGGGTCGGTACCACTAGGCTTCCGCCCGTGCCGAGCGGGCCGAAGAACTGGATCCTCACCGGCTCGCCCGAGAACGTCCGCGCCAGCCGCGAACGAGGCTTCAGCGTGATTGGCATGAAGGAGGGCCGACGCCGCCAGGCCGAGGAGATGGAGCCGGGCGACCGCATCTTCTTCTACGTGACCAAGGTGCAGGCCTTCGCCGGCGCGGTGAGGATCACGGGCGAGCTCTACGAGGATCGAACCCCCATCTGGCCCGGGAAGCCCGGCAAGGCCGACGCGTACCCGTGGCGGTTCCCGACCGAGCCGGAGATCGTGCTCGACGAAGCCGACTTCGTGCCCGCCGGTGAGCTCGCATCCGAGCTCGAGCACGTGCGGAAGTGGCCCGCCGAGCACTGGAAGCTGGCCTTCCAGGGCCAACTGCGGACGGTGTCCGATCCGGACGCGCACCTGCTCGACGAGCGCCTGCGGCGCCGGGCGAAGGCGCCGGCGCCGGCGCACGCTTGAACCACGAGCGCCACTACTCGCGCGCCGAGGCCGACGCGGCGCTCGGATGGGTGGCGGAGCGCCTGGAGCGCCTCCGCTCGGCGCGCGCGAAGCTCGGCGACGAGGAGGCCCGCGAGGCGCTCGGCGAGGCCGCGCCCGGCAACGGCGGCGGGGGGCCGGGGCGCGTGGTGTCCGAGGGCTTCCTCAGCCTGCGCCAGGCGTTGATGGAGCTGCAGGCGGTGGAGGTGGTGCTGCGTGACCTCGATCGCGGGCTGATCGACTTCCCGTCACTGCGCGACGGCCGGGAGATCTATCTCTGCTGGGAGGAGGGCGAGGACGAGATCGGCTTCTGGCACGAGCTCGAGGCGGGACATGCCGGGCGCCAGCCGCTCTAGGCGCCGCGGGCAGGCAGGTACCGGCGGCTCCGGTCGCGCGCCGGGGCGCGCGCTCGCCGCGGACCGTTCCCGCGGCGCGCGCCGCGTCGGCCGGCCCTCCCCGGGCCGCCCGCCCCTGCTGACGATCTGGCGGCGCCTCGACTGGGAGCAGCGGGCCGCGGGGGTCGGTGCCGTGCTGCTGATTGTGAGCACCATAGGGCCGTTCTCGTTCGTGGAGGCCGCGGTGGTGCTGGTGGCCGCGGCGGTGCTTCTCCTCCTCGAGCGCCGCGCCGAGGAGCGCGAGTTCCACCTGCCCTTCGGTGACGGGGCGGTGACCGCCGCGGCGGGCGTGTGGTGCGCGGTGCTGATCGCGGTGCGGCTGTTCGACCGTCCGCTCGGTCAGGGGCTGCTGGCGCTGGCCTGTGCGGCCGTGCTGGTGGCCGCCGGGGCGCGGCAGCGAGCGGTCAGGCCCAAGGACGACCTGCCGGACAGCGAGCAACCGACGGAGCCGCTCGTGGATGACCGCATCTGGCTAGCGCGTGAAGGCGAGGTACAGCGGGACGACGACCGTCGAGAGCATGATCATCCCGACGCCGATCGCGACCATCGTCTTTGACTTGTACACGTGGCCCATCGTCCCGAGCAGCATGCCGATCCCGAAGGCGATGATGAACGGCGTCGGCGAGGTCTGGAAGTCGCCGCCCTGGGGCGGCAGCGCGGAGATGAGCATCACCGAAAGTATCCTCCAAGGATGAAGGGGATGCTCGAGACCGTCGAGGAGGCACGCGACGCGCTGTCGTCGGTGGGCTATCTGCCCGGCGAGTCGACGGCGCTCGTGTCGTTCCTGGCGGCGCGCCTCGGCAAGCCGGTACTGGTGGAGGGCCCCGCGGGCGTCGGCAAGACCGAGCTGGCCAAGGCGCTGGCCCGGGCGACGGGGCGCAAGCTCGTGCGGCTGCAGTGCTACGAGGGGCTCGACGAGTCGAAGGCCCTCTACGAGTGGAACTACCGCAAGCAGCTCCTGCGCATCCAGACCGAGGGCGACGCCGGCTGGGACGCCGTCCAGGACGACATCTTCGCCGAGGAGTTCCTGCTCTCCCGGCCGCTGCTGCAAGCCATCGCCGAGACCGAGCCGGTGGTGCTCCTGATCGACGAGATCGACAAGACCGACCAGGAGTTCGAGGCCATGCTGCTCGAGGTCCTGTCCGACTTCCAGATCTCGATACCCGAGCTCGGCGTGGTCGAGGCCAAGAGCACGCCGCTCGTGCTGCTCACCTCCAACAACACCCGCGAGCTCACCGAGGCGCTCAAGCGCCGCTGCCTGTACCTGTGGCTCGACTACCCGGACCTGGAGCGCGAGCTCGAGATCGTGCGACTGCACGCCCCGGAGCTGGGCGAGACCGTCACGCGCAAGCTCGTGGAGGTCGTGCACATGATCCGGGCGCTCGACCTGAAGAAGCCGCCGTCCATCGCGGAGTCGATCGACTGGGCACGCGCCCTGCTGCTGCTCGGCGCCGACGACATCGACCAGTCGGTGCTCGAGCGCACGATGAGCATCATCGTCAAGCACCGCACGGACCTCGACGTGGTGGCCGAGCGGGTGGGCGTGAAGCTCTCGGGTGAGGCGTTCGCGGCACCGCGGGCCTCCACGGGCTAGCCCCTTGAGCGCCGGCGGCGGCCTGTACGGGGGCATGCCTCCCTCCGGACCGCCCGGGCTCGCTCCCCGCCTGCTCGAGCTGGCCGACGCGCTGCGCGGCGAGGGGCTCGCCGTGGGCACCTCGGAGCTGCTGGACGCCTTCGAGGCGCTGGCCGCCGTGCCGTGGACCGAGCGCGAGGACTTCCGCGAGGCCCTTGCCGCCACGCTCGCCAAGTCACAGGAGGACAGGCGGGTGTTCGAGATCGTCTTCGACCGCTTCTTCTTCCGCAGCGTCGAGCGGCAGGCTGTGGAGCGCGGCCTCAAGGAGGAGCGCTTCAGCGGCGCCGAGCGGCTCGACCTCGAGGAGCTGCGCGAGCGCATCGCCGCGGCCATCCGCGGCGGGACCGACGGCGAGATGAGCGACGCCGCCCGCCTGGCGATCGCAGCCTTCGGGCGCCAGGGCGAGGGGTCGGGGGTGATCGGCGTGGACGTGCAGCGGATCCGGCGCACGCTCGGCCTGCGCTCCGAGGCGGGACAGCAGGCGCAGGGGACGCCCGACGCGACCGGGATCCCCCAGGAGCGCCTGCGCGAGTTCGAGCGGCACCTGCGCCGCGAGCTCGAGCGCGACCTGATTCGGCGGACGCGCTCCCTGCCGCCCGCCCGCCCGCTGTCGGACTTCGACCGCGCGCTGCCGACCGCGTCCTCCCAGGATCTCGCCGCGGTGCACCGCGTGGTGGCACAGCTCAAGCGGCGGCTGGCCACCCAGGGCCACGAGCAGCGCGGCCGCCGGGCCTCGACGCACGTCGACGTGCGGCGCACGATGCGTGCCTCGCTCGAGACGGGCGGCGTGCCGCTGCGGCTGAAGCACCGGCCGCGCCGCCCGCGGCGGCCCGAGCTGTACGTGCTCTGCGACGTGTCCACGAGCGTCACGAGCGCCAGCGTGTTCTTCCTGTCGGTGCTCCACGCCCTGCACGACTCATTCCGCAAGCTGCGCTCGTTCGTGTTCGTCGAGCGCATCTCCGAGGTCACCGACGTATTCGAGCGCGAGCGCAACTTCGCGGCGGTGTCGCACCGGATCGCCTCCGACGCCGGGGTGGCGGACGTCTCGGGCTACACCGACTACGGCCGCGTGTGGCTGGAGTTCCTCGACCGGGTGGTGGACGACCTCGACCCGCGCTCGACCGTGATCGTCCTGGGCGACGCTCGCACAAACGGCCGCGACGCCCGCCCCAGGGCCTTCGGCGCGATGGCCGAGCGCGCCGGGCGGACGTTCTGGATGAACCCCGAGCCGCGCCTGTACTGGAACTACGGCGACTCGGTGATCCAGGTCTACGAGCCGTACTGCGATGGGGTGTACGAGTGCTGGAACACCAGGCAGCTGGAGGTGTTTGCCACGGCGTTGACGGAGCCGCGGCGGTGAGAGGGCCGGGGGCGCTAGGATGCCGGCTGTCATTCACAGGGGGGCTCGCGGAAAGGCGGGCTGAGATAGCGCACTCGGGAGGTCCCGTCCGGCGCTGACCCTTCGAACCTGTGGGGTAATGCCCGCGGAGGGAGCGATGGAGACCGAGCTCAGGGCTCGACCGATAGAAGCGCAGGCCGCCGGCGAGGATGCGGTCGCCGTCCTGGTCAAGGGACTGGCGCGGCGGTACCCCGCCGGCCGCCGCGGTGAGTCGCTCGTGGTGCTCGAGGGCATCGACCTACGCGTGCGCCCCGGCGAGGTGCTCGGCATCCTCGGCCCATCCGGCTGTGGCAAGTCCACGCTGCTCGAGCTGATCGCCGGCCTGCAGGAGCCCGACGAGGGCGACGTGCGCGTCGAGGGCCACGGCGCCCCCGCCGAGCGGCTCGAGCGCTGCGCCTACATGCCGCAGCGCGACTGCTCCTGCCGTGGCGCGACGCCGCCGCCAACGCCGCCCTCGCCCTCGAGTCGCAGGGCGTCGGCCGCCGGGAGGCGCGCCGCCGGGCGGTCCCGCTGCTGCGTCGCTTCGACCTTGCGCAGTTCGAGCGCTCGCTGCCGAGCGAGCTCTCGGGGCATGCGCCAGCGCGTCGCCTTCGTGCGCACGCTGCTGGCCGGACGCCCCGTGCTGCTGCTCGACGAGCCGTTCGCCGCGCTCGACTCGATCACCCGGGCCGGGCTGCAGGAGTGGCTCGCCGAGGCCCTGACCGCTGAGGCGCGCACGGTCGTGCTCGTGACCCACGACGTGGACGAGGCCCTCTACCTCTCCGACCGCGTGGTCACCCTCACCGAGAGGCCCGGACGGGTGTCCGCGGAGATCGAGGTGTCCCACGGGCGGTCGCGGCCGCGGCGCGAAACCGTGACCGACCCGGCCTTCGCGGCGCTCCGGGCGCGGGCCATGGAGGCGCTCGAGTGCTGAGGCGCCTCGGCCCGACCCTGCTCCTGCTGGCCGCCGCCGTCGGCCTCTGGCAGCTCGTGGCCAGCCTCGACTCGGTCGACGACCTGCTGCTGTCCTCCCCCGGCGAGGTGCTTCCAGGGTCTCAAAGACGATCGCCGCCTCCTCGCCGACAACGCCCTCGTGACCCTCGGCGAGGTGCTCCTCGGCCTGCTGGCCGCGCTGGTGGCCGGGGTCACGACCGCCGTCGCCCTGCACCTCGTGAAGTCGCTCCGCCAGGCCGCCTACCCGCTGCTCGTGGCCTCGCAGGCGATACCCATCGTCGTGCTCGCCCCCCTGTTCGTGCTGGCCTTCGACTACGGCATCGGGCCCAAGGTGGCCATCGTCGCGCTGATCTGCTTCTTCCCGATCACCGTGAACGTGCTCGACGGGCTGCGCTCGGTCGATCCCGAGCTGCGCAAGCTGATGCGCAGCCTCGGCGCCTCGCGCCTCACCACGCTGCGCAAGGTCGAGCTGCCGACTTCTCTTCCCTACTTCTTCAGCGGGCTGCGCGTGGCGGCCACCGTGTCGGTGATCGGAGCCGTGTTCGGGGAGTGGGCCGGCGCCGACGAGGGGCTCGGCCGGCTCGTGCTGCTGGCCAACAACCAGCTCGAGACCCCGCGCGTGTACGCCGGGGTGGTGCTGCTGGCCGCCATGGCCGTGCTGCTCTTCGGCCTGGTGGTGCTGGCCGAGCGCCTGGCCGCGCCGGCGCGCAGGACGGGGAGGGCCTCGGCATGAGGAGGCGGCCGATCGCCATCGCCCTGTTCGCCGCGCTGCTCCTGCTCGCGAGCGGATGCGGAGAGAAGGAGGAGTCGCTCGACCCGCGTGGCTCCGAGCGCCTCTCTCTCCTGCTCGACTTCTTCCCGAACGCCGACCACGCGGGCATCTACGCCGCACAGGCGGGCGGGCACTTCGAGGACGTCGGCCTCGACGTACGGATCCAGGCGCCCACCGACCCGGCGGCGCCGATCAAGCAGGTGGCGGCCGGCCGCGTCGACCTCGCGATCTCCTACGCGCCCGAGGTGCTGCGCGCCCGCGACCAGGGCCTGCGCGTGGTGTCGGTGGCGGCACTCGTGCAGCGTCCGCTCACCTCGATCATCTCGCTGCCGAGGGCCAACATCCGGGAGCCCGCCGATCTCGCCGGCAAGCGCGTCGGCACCGCCGGCATCGACTACCAGTCGGCCTACCTCAGGACGATCCTGGAGCGCGCGGCGGTGAGGCCGGGAAGCGTGGAGGAGCGTGACGTCGGCTTCAACCTCTCCCCGGCCCTGCTCGCCGGACGCGTCGACGCCGTGCTCGGCTCGTTCTGGAACTACGAGGGCACCGACCTGCGGCTGCGCGGCAGGGACCCGCGCATCATCCGGGTCGACGACGCCGGGATCCCGCGCTACGACGAGCTAGTGGTGGTGGCCAACGAGAGCTCGCTCGAAGAGCGCGGGGACGCCGTCCGCGCGTTCGTGGGGGCGCTCGCCCGCGGCACCCGCGACCTGCAGCGCAACCCGCGCGCGGCCCTCGACGGACTGCTCGAGGCCAACCGCGACCTCGACCCGAAGCTGCAGCGCGCGGTGGTCGACGTGTCGCTGAAGGAGGACATCTTCGTCCCCCCGAAGGGGAAGCCCTACGGCTACCACGAGCCCGCGGAGTGGGAGAGCTTCACGCGCTTCCTGCGCGAGCGGGACATCCTGGAACGCCTGGCCGACGCGCGCGAGGCCTACACGAACGACTACCTGCCGGGCCAGGGCCTGTAGGCCGGCCGCCCGGCCCCTCCTACGCCGCCACCCCCAGCGCGTAGGTGCCGGCCAGCCCCTGGTACGGCGCGTACGGGGCGAAGAACTCGCGCACCTCGTGCTCGGTGGCCCGCCGCCCGAGACCCGCGAGGCGCCCCACGAGCTTGACGTAGGCGAGATCTCCGGCCGGGAGCTGGTCGTCCCGGCCCTGGCCGTGAAAGGCCAGGCACTCGATCGTCCACGAGCCGATGCCGGAGATCGACCGCAGGCGGCGCCACGCCGGCTCGTGCTCGTTGAGGTCGGCGCGGCCGGCCGCCACCTCGCGCGAGGCGCGGATGAGGGCGAGCGCACGGCGACCGGCGAGGTCGCAGGCTTCGAGCTCTGCCGGCGAGCGCCCGCCGAGGGCCGCCGCGGTGGGCGCGTCCCGGTACGTTCCGCACGGCGAGCGGCGCCCCCAGCGCCACACCAGGCGCCGCTGGATGGCGCGCGCCCGCACCGTTTCGATGAGCTGCTCGGTGACCGCCCAGGCCAGGGCCTCGTACGGCTCGGCGCGGCGCCGCGGGCGCAGCCACGGCCGGCGCCGGATCACCGGCCCGATCAGGTGGTCGCGGCGGAAGGCCCTGTGGAAGGGCGCGATGTCGTGATCGAGGCCGAGCGCGAAGCGCATCCGGTCGACGGCGTAGGCCGCGGCCACCGGGCACCGTGACTCCGCCCGGACCCTCACCGCGCCGGTCACCGGCCAGGCGTGCACCACGACCGGAAGCTCGCCGTGATGCATCACCCGGGCGAGCGCTCCGCCCGGCGCACGGCGCAGCACGCCGTCCCTCCCGGCACGCGGCAGCCGATACGGCCCGGTGGGCCGCAGGTCGCGCTCGATCACCACGGGCTTAAGGTGGTCCCCGCCTCAACTACCGTCGCGCTCGGATGGCCGATCATCGACGGTACTTTCGGCGGCGACCACTGCGCCCGAGCCGCTCAGCGCTTGATCAGGTGAACGTCGACGAGGAACGAGCGCGTGCCCGCGATCTCGAGCGCCGAATCACTCCGCTTCCGCCGGCGCACGAGGAACCGGCCACCACGGCGCCGCCGCAACAGGCGAGAGAGCATCAGGGTGAAGACCCCGGCAAGGAAGCCGCCGGTGGCCGCCACCAGCGGGGCGGGTACGAGCGGGGCAGACGGCCGCGCGATCGGACGCGCGTCGGCCACCGTGGACACGACCGGCAGCCGGCTGGCCTCGGCCCTTTCGGGGGCCGTCCCGTTCGCCTCCGTGGAGCCTTCCTCCGCCACGCGAGCGAGTCTACCGGCCGTCCCGGAAGGCTCGCTCGTACATCCGGTAGCGCTTCACGATCCGGCCGCCCATGGCCTCCATCGCCTTGTTCATGGCGGTGTTCGTCTCCAGGATCCAGCCCATCTCGCCACCGGTCTGGCGCGTGACCGACGCCATGTGGAAGTGCTCGGCGTAGAAGGCCGCGGCCACGCCGGTGTGCTGGTACTCGGGCTTGACGCCGAGGGCGAACACCCGCACGCGGTCGATGTCGTCGCGCGCCCGCAGGGCGCGCAGCCATCCGAAGGGCAGCAGGCGGCCGTTCAGCTTGGCCAGCACCTGGTTGAAGTCCGGCACGGTGAGCGCCGCCCCCACCGTCTCGCCGGCCTTGTCGGCGAACATCCCCCAGTTCTCGTTGAGGATCGGCTTGATCTCCTTGCCGAGGTGCTCGAGCTCGCGCTCGGTGAGCGGCACCGCGCCCCAGTTGTTCTCCCAGGCCTCGTTGTAGATCACGCTGAAGCGCCGCACCTCCTGCTTGAGGTCGCGCTTGTCGAGGTGGCGCAGCCTGATGCCGTGCTCGGGCTCGAGCTTCGCGGCGAGATCCCAGATCACGGGGAGCACCTTCTCGCGGTCGGAGACCTCGAGCTCCCACTTGTAGAGGTCCATGGCCTTGCCAAGCCCCGCTTCCTCGAGGAGCCCGCCGTAGTAGGGGTGGTGCCAGTTCTCGAAGATCTGCGGCGGCCGCTCGTGGCCCTCGACGAGCACGCCGCACTCGTGGTTGGTCGAGAAGTCGAGCGGCCCCACCATGCGGTCGCGGTCGCGCTCGCGCAGCCACCCATCCGCCGCGTCGAGCAGTGCCGCCGCGACCTGTGGATCGTCCTCGCTCTCGAAGAAGCCGAACAGCCCCCAGCGGTTGTCCTGGGCTTCGTTCAGCCGGTGGTCGACATGGGCCGAGATGCGCCCCACCGGCACGCCGTCCCGCCAGGCCAGGAAGTACTCCGCCTCGGCGTGCTCGAAGAACGGGTTGCGCCTGCGGCTGAGGTGTCGCCGGCGCTCGGAGATCAGGGGAGGGACCCAGAGCGGCTGGGTATCGTAGAGCCGCCACGGCAGCCTGATGAAGCGGGTCAGGTCCCGCCGCGAGCGGACCGGACGGATCTCGACGGACACGGCGCGCCACCTTAATGCCCACGGCCATAGATCTCTTTGCCAAGACGCGCGGGCACGAGCGCGCCGAGCAGCTGCGCGCCGCCCGCGAGCAGGACGTCCTCCCCTACTTCCGCGCGCTCGAGGGTCCGGCCGGGCCGGTGGTCACGATGGAGGGCGCGGAGCGCGTGATGCTCGGCTCGAACAACTACCTCGGCCTGACCGGGGACCCGCGCGTGAAGGAGGCGGCGCGCGGCGCGCTCGACACCTACGGCACCGCCCTCACCGGCTCACGGCTGCTGAACGGCACGATCCCGCCGCACCTCGAGCTCGAGCGCGAGATCGCCGAGTGGATGGGCACCGAGCAGGCGCTCGTGTTCACCACGGGCTACCAGGCCAACGTCGGCGCGCTGTCCACGCTGCTCGCACCGGAGGACACCGTCGTGGTCGACAGCGGCGACCACGCGTCGATCCTCGACGGCGTGGCCATGTCGCGCGCCCGCGTGCGCCCGTTCCGCCACAACCGGCTCGACAAGCTGGAGTCGATGCTCGAGCGCTCGGTGACCGACGGCGGCGGGGTGCTCGTGGTGGTCGACGGCGTCTTCTCGATGGAGGGCGACATCTGCGACGTCGCGTCAGTGTCGGAGCTGTGCGAACGCCACGGCGCGCGCTTGATGGTGGACGAGGCGCACGGGGCCGGAGTGTTGGGCGCCCGCGGCGCCGGCGCGTGCGAGCTGTTCGGCGTGGAGGATCGCGTGGACCTGCGCATGGGCACCTTCTCGAAGTCGCTCGCCAGCTGCGGTGGCTTCATCGCCGGGCCGGCCGAGGTGATCGACTTCATGCGCATCCAGGCCCGCTCGTTCCTGTTCACCGCGGCCGAGCGCCAGCGCCGCGGGCTGGCCGACGCCCTCGCCAGCAAGGGCTGACCGGCGTTCCCAGCGGCGGGTCCGGAGGGGCGCGGGCGAGCGTCTCGCGCTAGGCGGGCTCGATCATGCGGCTGCCGAGCTCCTCCGGAGACTCGTCGGCCGTAAACCCCGGCTGGGTCGTGGCAATCTCGATGATGTGTCCATCGGGGTCGCGCACGTACAGCGAGTGGAAGTAGGTCCGGTCGAGCACCTCGGTGCACGACACGCCACGCGAGGTGAGGTAGCGGAGCCACTCCTCGAGCTCCTCGAGCGAGCCGACGGCGAGCGCGAAGTGATGGGTGGAGCCGAGCCCCACCTTGCCGGCCTCCATCTGCGGGTACTCGAAGCAGGAGACCACCGTTCCGGGGCTCCCGGTGGCGTCCCCGAAAAAGAAGTGGCGCGCGTTGGGGTCGTCCTGGTTGCGGGTCTGCTTGACGACGCGCATGCCAAGCAGGTCGCGGTAGAAGGCGACCGTCTGGTCGAGGCTCGAGCAGATGATCGTGATGTGATGCAGCCCCGTTATCTGCAGGCGCCGGGGTTCCGGTTGGCCCGGAACGCTCACCGTCTGTCCTCCACCGCGGGCATGAACGCGACCCTAGAGGATGCGCCGGCGTGAGGCCCCGACCGGCCGGCTACCGAAAGCTGAGGCCGCCGGAGCGGCGACGGAAGGTACGTCGCAGCGCCCAGAACGAGGCGCCGAACACGAGCAGCCCGGTGAGCACCGCCTGGTAGATCAGCACGTTGCCCGACCCGCCCGCGAACACCACGGCGAGCATCACGCCCATGGCCGCGGCACCGGCCAGCAGGCTGCTGTGGGAGCGAAAGCCGGCGAAGTGCTCGCGTATCGAGATCTCGAGGCCGGCGAGGCAGATGAGCGCGATGCCGGCGGCGAGCATCGTCGCGCCTCTGGAGCCGCCGCTGATGAGGCCGACGCTGCCGAGCACGCGCCCCCGCAGCACCACGAGCTCGGTGAGTGGGAACCGCCCCCCGGGTGCGGCCGGCCGCTCCGCGCCGCGGCGCGCGGGCGATCGACGCGGGGTCTCCGCCGCCGCCGCGCTGCGGGCGGCGCGGGCCCGCCGGCGGCGAGCCTCGTCACGTTCGGCGCGGGTGGTGCCGGGCTCGGACGCGCCCGCGGCGCGCTCGTCCGAAGCTTCGCCCAAGCGCTTGCGGCTACGTCGACCCACAGGGGTCCCCCGTGAGGGCTATCGGTGAGGGCGGGGTCGCAGCGTGTGGCTGCGCCCCCCGGCTAACGGACAGCCGGAGGAGATCTTGACGCGCCACCAGTTCATCAGCATGCCGAGCACGCCCCACCGCGGTGTCACGTGCCAGTGCTTGCACCCCGGCTCGCCGATGTCGCTGTTGCCGACCCGTTGCCACTTGTAGCGCGCCGGCTCGAGCATCATCTCCTCGATCAGGCAGCGGTTGTCCTGCTCGACCTGGGTCTGCTCGCTGAGCAGACGGCGGTTCTGGTCGAGGCGGACCAGCAGCTGGTCGCGCACACGCTCCAGCTCGGACAGCCCGAGGACGCGCGGACCTCCGCGGGAGGCGACGGCCCAGTCGAAGCCCTGCCGGGGATAGGTCGAGCAGAAGAGGCTGGCGAGCTCCGACTCGAGGCGGGCGATCTGGTCGCGGAGCGATTGCCGGGCGGCGCGCTCGTCGACCTCGACGGGGGCGAGAGGAGTGGTTGCGCCGCGAGCGTACAGCTCGAGCGGCGGCGTTTCCTCTAGCAGTGCGCCTCCCGTGGCCACCGGTCGAGGGTAGCAGAGGAGACCGGGTTCGGCGCCGGTTGGCGGAACCGCCTCGGGCGCGTTCACGAAACGCCGGCGTCGGCCCCCTCCAACGTCTCGGCGGCCGTCCACATCGCCTCCTCGACGCTCACCTCGGGCACCCCCTTCACCTGAACGGCGGCGAGCAGCACGCGCCGCGTTCCGGAGGTTACCTCGCGCTCAGGGGCACTGTCGCCGAAGAGCACGGCGACCACCTCGGAGTCGTCGGCCACCACCATCCGGCGCGCGGGGAGGAGCCCTCCCTCGGGCCCCAGGCGCTCGCCGTCGCGGGAGAGCCGCACCCCCAGGGTCCCGGCGACCCGGTCGGCATCGAAGGCCATCAGCGCCACGCCGGTCTCCACGGTGGCGATCACGACGGCGTCGCGCGGCAGGCCCTGGCTCCTGAAGCCGCCGTGCACCATCCGCTCCAGGGCGAGGCCCTCCACCGGCGTGCGGTGATCGTCGGGATCAATGCCGATCTGGCGGAAGAAGACGCGATAGGCCCACGGGATCGGCTGCTGGCGCAGGTTCACGGCACGGCCGCCCGTGAAGCGGTCGCTCATCGTGCGGAGGCGGTCCTTGACGGCCCGTGGGCTGCGCCCCGGGCGAGCCGGTACGACCATCTGCCGCAGGGCCAGGTGAGGGAACTCCTCGGCGAGCCCGGCGTCCACCCAGCCGCGCACGATCGTCGGCGTGCTCATCCCGCCGGGGGCGGCCTCGTAGCGGGAGGCGGCCGCTCGAGGGCCGATACCGCGGCGCGCAGCTGCCGCGCGTCGAGGGTGCCCAGCTTGGTCTCCCGGACCTTCCCGCCGGGATAGGCGAAGACCGTGGTCGGGCACACACCGACCCGGTAGATGTTCACCACCGCTCCGTCGCGATCGACGGCCACCGGGAAGTCCCAGCCGCGTTCGCGCACCAGCTCCTCGACCTCGGAGCGCTCCTCGCCGCTGACCACGGCGGCGAAGTTAACCTCCGGGAACTCGGCGGCCAGGGCGTCGAAGCTGTCGAGCTGCGGCTCGCAGTTGGTCCCGCGGGTGACGATGAAGCTCAGCACGAGCGGACCCTCGCGGAGCTCGCACAGGTTGACGATCTCCGGTCCGCGCACCTCGCACGCCGGCCGAGCGCCGGCCTGCTCGGAGTCGGTCGTGCGCTGGCTGATGTTGGCGTCCCCCTCCTGCGTGCCGGTGGCGAGGGGAGCTGCGAAGGCGGGCATCGGTTGCCCCGGCGGGAGACCGCGTAGAGCGCCTCCCGGGCCTCCCGCATCGCGGATCAGCAGGCTGCCGACCACGATGACGGCGAGGATGAATGCCACCCCGAGCACCCACAGGTAGCGCCCGCGCGGACGCGCCGGCTCGGTGGGCTTGCGCTGCCCCGGCTCCGGCACGAGATCGAGCTCGGCCAGCCGCTCGGCGGCGGTCTGGCGGGCGGGGCGCTCCGCCCGCGGATCGCCGGAGCCGTCCCGGGGCGAGTCGCCGGCACCGCCCAGCGGATTCCCCGGCCGACCGGCGCCGAGATCCCCGAAGCGATCCTCAGGCACGCGTTCGGCGCCAGCGCGGCCGAGCTTGGGCACGGGTGCCCAGCGAGCGCAGGATGCCCGCGAGCGGCCGGCGCGAGCCGGCCGCGGCGGCCCGTAGGTCGCGGAGCCTGCCGCGCGGGTCGAGGTCGCTCAACGAGAAGGGGCCGTGCTGCTCGGCCCACACGAGCGCGGCCGGCAGGACGATCATCACCCCGAGCAGGGAGACGGTCAGGTCGACGACGGTCACGATGCCGAAGTCGCGAAGCATGCGGATGTCCGAGGCGATGAGCGCGGCGAAGCCCGCGATGGCCGTCGCCCCCGAGGCCAGCACCGCGGCCCCGGTCGACTGGTAGGTGAGCTCGAGGGCACGGCGGGGACTCGCGCCCGCCTCGCGCTCCTCCGCGTAGCGCGCCGACAGCAGCACGCTGAACTCGGTGGAGATCGCGATTACCAGCGCCCCGAGGCTCGCCGACATCGGGTTGAGCGGTATTCGCAGCGCGAACAGCACGAGGGCGGACCAGCCGGCTGCGAGGGCTATGGGGATGAGCGGCACGGCGGCGAGCCGCGGCTGGCGACGGACGGCCAGGAGCACGAGGAACACCGCCGCAAGCCCCGCGGCCAGCGTGAGCAGCCGTCGCCACGGAGAGGAGAGCGCGCCGGTGGCCTCGCTGAACAGCACGGGCAGGCCCGTGACCTTCGCGTCCACGCCCTCCGGGGGATCGAGGCGTTCCTCCATGTCACGGATCACCTCGCGCTGCTGGTCGGCGGGCATCAGGCGGATGCCGAAGGCCAGGTTCGCGAACCGCCGGTCGTCGGAGATCACCGCTTGCGAGAAGTACTCCGGGACCTGGCCGAGCAACGCGCGCACGGCCTCTTGGTCGCCGATGTCGGTCGAGCGGAGCAGGTCGGGCAGCGACAGGGCCGGGCACAGATCCGGCGCGTTCTCCTCCTGGGCGCACGACGATCCCGGGCGGAAGCCGTTGGCCTGCAGCACGTCGGACTGGTACTTCGTCATCCAGGAGAGCACCTCGGGGCGCGTGAGGTCCTCGGCGCGCACCGTCACGTCGATCTCCCCGGTGATGCCGCTCGCGCGCTCGAGCGCCTCCGCGTCCTGGAGCGCGGGGAGATCGCGCGGCACGAGCTCCCGCACGTCCGAGACCACCTCGCTCTGCGTGTCGGCCACCAGCCCCACCAGCGCCACCGCCAGGCCGATTGCCAGCACGTGCCGTGGACGCTCGATGGCCGTGGCGAGCGTTGCCCGGGCGGCGGCGGCGCCCGAGGCCCGCAGAGATCGCCCGCGGTCCATAGCCCGGCCGCCCAGCCGGCTGTCGGCCGCCCTATCAGCCACACCCCGGGCTACGGCGCGGGCGCGCGGCATCACCGGCGGCACCTCGTTCGAGCGCGGGCCGGCCCCCGAAAAGCGCGTGAGCACCGCGAAGCCGGCGGTGAGCGCGCAGGCGAAGGCGAGCACGATGCCGAGCACGAGCACCACGCCGAACCCACGGACCATCGGGACCGGCGACAGCAGCAGCACCAGGAAGCCCACCGCGGTCGCCAGCCCGGCGCTCGCGATGGTCGGCCCTCCGGCCACGGCTGCGATGTGGGACGCCTCGGCGCCGGCGCGGCCCCGCGCGCTCGCCTCGTTGAAGCGTGCCTGAAACTGGATCGCGTAGTCCACGGCCAGGCCGATCAAGACGGGCAGGGCGGCGATCGACGCCATCGTCAGCGAGGCGCCGGCGAGCGAGACCAGCCCGTACGTGAGCGCCGCGGCGGATCCGGCCACCGCCAGCGGCAGGAGCCGCAGCCTGCTCCGGAACACGAGCGCAAGCGTCACGGCCATGATGAGCAGGGCCGCGCCCAGCAGCACGAAGATCGAGCGCTCGACCGCTGCCGCGAGCCCGGCCACCACCACCGGCACGCCGGTGACCACGTAGCGCCCTCCGCTCTGCAGCCCGAAGGCGTCGTCGCGGGTGGCCGCGCTGACGAGGTCGATGGCCCGCTCGCGCTGATCCTCCGAGAGATCCGGCTTCAGGCGCACCTGGATGAGCGCGGCTTCGGAGCTCGGGAAGAGGTACGCGAAGCGGGACTTGGGCACGTCGGCGCCGCGAGCGGTGTCGAAGACGAGCTTGGAGACGAACGCCGGATCGTCCGGGCGCGGGGGGCGGGCGATCCCGTACCGCACCGCCAGCGCGATCAGCTCCTGGTTGGACTGCTGCACCACGAGCTGGCGTGCCGCGGCGGCGAGCTCTCTCTGGCGCGCTTCGCTGGCGCCCTGCTGCCGGGCGAGGCGGGCCGCCAGGGCGGCCTGGGCTTCGGCATCGCTCTCGCGCTTGCCGAGGCGTGACTGCAGCGCGCGGCCGATCTCGACGGCCGAGCGGTTGATCAGGTTCGCGGGCCCGTAGACCACCTTCACGGGCTTCTCGCGGGCAAGCTCCTGGCACGGCCGCGGCAGTGCGGCGGCACTCGGGCCCGTCACCTGACCGGTCAGGCACGCCTCCAGATCGAACACCTTGCGCAGGTCCTCGGTGAGGAGCGTCCGCTGCAGGTTCCCCTCGATCAGCACGACGACGGCGTCCTCGCCGAACTCCTTCTTGAAGCGCTCGGCCTCGCGGAACGACTCCGAGTCGGGATCGGCGAGGGTACGAATCGACGCGCTCGAGTCGAGCCTCAGGGCAAGCGCCGCCCCGACGAGCGCGAGCGCCGCAACCACCCCGATGACCGCCAGCGGCCGACGCGTGACGAACCCCACCACGCGCCCGAAGAAATCCCCCCTGAGCACGGGGTTCAGCTTAGGGAAACGAACCGGCCAAAACGGGGCTTAACGGAGGCGCAACGCCGCGCCTCGTACGCCGTGGCCCGCGAAGAGGCCCTACTCCATCCCCAGCGGCCCCTGAGCCTCGCCCGACAGGAACTGCCGCACGAACATGTTGTCGGTGTTGAACAGCTCCGAAGCCGGCCCCGACTCCACGATGCGCCCCTTCCAGAGCACCGAGATGAAGTCCGCGACCCGGCGCGCCGACATGATGTCGTGGGTGATCACCACGTAGGCGCCGCCGTTCTCCTGGTGGATCTCCTTGATGAGCTCGCACAGGAGGGCCGTGCGCACCGGGTCGAGGCCCGAGTCGGGCTCGTCGAAGAGCACGATCGCCGGGTCGAGCACGAGGGCCCGCGCGAAGCCGGCTCGCTTGCGCATGCCGCCCGACAGCTCGTTCGGCATCTTGTCCCCGGCGCCGCCGAGCCCGACCTCCTTGAGGCGCAGGTTAACGATGTCGAGGATCTCGCTCTCGCCCTTGTCGGTGTGCTGCCGGAGCGGGAACGCGACGTTGTCGATGACGTTCATCGAGCCGAACAGGGCACCGTCCTGGAACAGCACGCCGAACTTCTTGCGCATCTCGAAGAGGTCGTCGTCGGCCATGTTGGGGACCGACTCGCCGTGCACCAGCACGTCGCCCTCGTCGGGGTAGAGCAGCCCGACCATGTGCTTGATGCACACCGACTTGCCCGTGCCCGACGGCCCGAGAATCATCGAGATCTGGTCGTCGGGGATCCCGAGGTTCAGGCCGTTCAGGATCACGTTGCGCCCGAACGCCTTCTTCACGTCGATGAACTCGATCGCGTCCGTGGACCCGTGCTCGCGCTGGCGCCCGGTGTGCCACTGGTACGGGTCGTTCTCACCGGGACCGGCGCGCAGGTTGTCGGCGATGTCGCTGTCGGCGGCGGGGTGCTCAGGCTCGTCGGTCACCACCGCCCGGGTGCTCGCCGTCGGTGTGCTCTCCGCCTCGTCTGCCTCGGCGCCTTCTACGTCGTGCGTGGCGGCGCTGTCTGCGTGCCCGTCGGGGCCGTCTGGATCGTCCGCTGCGGCGCTGTCCACGTCATGCGCGGCTCCGCCGCCGTCGTGAGCCCCGGCATCCGCGACATCGTGGTCCTCCGCCGACCCGCCGGCGGTGTCCCCCTCCACGGCGTCGTGCTCAGCCGTCTCGCGCTCGTCATCGGTCGTCCGGTCGTCGTCGCTCACACCTACTCCTCTCGCCCGGGCGTCAGCCGCCGATGGGCGCTCTCGGATTCTGTCCCCAGAAGAGCTGGGTGCCGACCATGCCGATCAGGTGCACCATCACGATGTTCAGCACCATCGACTTGGCCGTGGCCGTGCCCACCCCGACGGGGCCGCCGCCGGCGGTGTAGCCGTAGTAGCAGCCCACGAGCACGATGATCGTGGCCATGCCCATGCCCTTGATAAGCGAATAGAGCAGGTCGGGCGGATTCTGGAACATCCAGAAGATCAGGAAGAAGCCGCCCGACGACACCTCGCCGATCTGCTGCACCACCGCCAGGTAGGAGGCGAAGAAGCCCGCCCCCACCGCCGCGATGTACATGAAGGGCAGCACGAGCCACGCCGCGAGCAGGCGCGTAGAGCACAGAAACGTGAGCGAGGAGATACCCATCACCTCGAGGGCGTCGATCTCATCGGAGATCCGCATGGCGCCAATCTCGGCCACCAGGCCCGTGCCCACCTTGGCCGAGAGCATGTAGCCGAAGGCGTAGGGCATGATCTCGCGAAGGTCGCACCACGCCGAGAACACGCCCGCGTAGGCCGGAGCGCCCACCGAGCGGTTGAAGTAGGCGCCCTCGATGCCGCACGTGAGCCCGAGGATGAAGGCCAAGCCCCAGATGACCACGGCCGAGCCGAGGATGAGGATGCCGGCCTGGCGCAGAGCCTCGCCAAAGAACCTGAGAACGCGCAACGAGTACACCTCGCCCATGACCTTCGCCATGAACTTGGCGATGTCGCCCATGGAAGCGATCCACTCCTTGGGCACTGCGAGCCAGGACTTGCCCATTACTTGATCACCGAGATCTCGGGGTGGGTGGCCAGCAGGGTCTGCGTGAACACGTAGTTGAAGGCGAAGATCCCGAGGAACGAGATCACCACGCCCTGGTGAACAATTCGGCCTCACGGAAGCGCTCGGTATCGACGCGGACTCGCGGAACGACTCACGAGTCGGGATCGGCGAGGCCCACCACGCGCCCGACGAATCGACGCGCTCGAGTCGCTTTAACGGCGGCTCTCAGGGCAAGCGCCGCCCCGACGAGCGCGAGCGCCGCCCGAAGGCCCCCATCCCCGATGACCGCCGAGCGGCCGACGCGTGACGAACCCCATGGTGCGGCCGGAGGTACGCGCCCGAAGAAATCCCCCCTGAGCACGGGGTTCAGCTTAGGGAAACGAACCGGCCAAAACGTTGGGGGGCTTAACGGAGGCGCAACGCCGCGCCTCGTAGGCGCCGTGGCCCGAGCGAAGAGGCCCTACTCCATCCCCAGCGGCCCCTGAGCCTCGCCCGACAGGAACTGCCGCACGAACATGTTGTCGGTGTTGAACAGCTCCGAAGCCGGCCCCGACTCCACGATGCGCCCCTTCCAGAGCACCGAGATGAAGTCCGCGACCCGGCGCGCCGACATGATGTCGTGGGTGATCACCACGTAGGCGCCGCCGTTCTCCTGGTGGATCTCCTTGATGAGCTCGCACAGGAGGGCCGTGCGCACCGGGTCGAGGCCCGAGTCGGGCTCGTCGAAGAGCACGATCGCCGGGTCGAGCACGAGCGCCCGCGCGAAGCCGGCTCGCTTGCGCATGCCGCCCGACAGCTCGTTCGGCATCTTGTCCCGGCGCCGCCGAGCCCGACCTCCTTGAGGCGCAGGTTAACGATGTCGAGGATCTCGGTCTCGCCCTTGTCGGTGTGCTGCCGGAGCGGGAACGCGACGTTGTCGATGATGTTCATCGAGCCGAACAGGGCACCGTCCTGGAACAGCACGCCGAACTTCTTGCGCATCTCGAAGAGGTCGTCGTCGGCCATGTTGGGGACCGACTCGCCGTGCACCAGCACGTCGCCCTCGTCGGGGTAGAGCAGCCCGACCATGTGCTTGATGCACACCGACTTGCCCGTGCCCGACGGCCCGAGGATCATCGAGATCTGGTTGTCGGGGATGCCGAGGTTCAGTCCGTTCAGGATCACGTTGCGCCCGAACGCCTTCTTCACGTCGATGAACTCGATCGCGTCCGTGGACCCGTGCTCGCGCTGGCGTCCGGTGTGCCACTGGTACGGGTCGTTCTCACCGGGACCGGCGCGCAGGTTGTCGGGGATGTCGCTGTCGGCGGCGGGTGCTCCGGCTCGTCGGTCACCACCGCGCTTGGTGCTCGCCGTCGGTGTGCTCTCCGCCTCGTCGGCCTCGTGCGCGCCTTCTACGTCGTGCGTGGCGGCGCTGTCTGCGTGCCCGTCGGGGCCGTCTGGATCGTCCGCTGCGGCGCTGTCCACGTCATGCGCGGCTCCGCCGCCGTCGTCGTCGCTCACAGCATCCGCCCGCGCGTGGTCCTCCGCGCCGACCCGCGGCGGCGGTGTCCCCCTCCACGGCGTCGTGCTCAGCCGTCGCGCTCGTCATCGGTCGTCCGGTCGTCGTCGCTCACACCTGGGTCCTGGAGGGATCGCCCGGGCGTCAGCCGCCGATGGGCGCTCTCGGATTCTGTCCCCAGAAGAGCTGGGTGCCGACCATGCCGATCAGGTGCACCATCACGATGTTCAGCACCATCGACTTGGCCGTGGCCGTGCCCACCCCGACTGGGCCGCCGCCCGGCGGTGTAGCCGTAGTACAGGCCGACCAGCACGATGAAGACCGCCATGGCCATGGCCTTGATCAGGCTGAAGAGCAGGTCGGGCGGGTTCTGGAACATCCAGAAGATCAGGAAGTAGCCGCCGGAGGAGACCTCACCGATCTGCTGCACGACGGCCAGGTAACAGGCGAAGAAGCCGGCCCCAATCGCCGCGATGTAGGCGAAGGGTGCACCATGAGGGCGGCGAGCAGGCGCGTTCCGCACAGGAAGGTCATCGAGCTGATGCCCATGACCTCAAGGGCGTCGACCTCGTCGGTGATCCGCATGGCGCCGATCTCGGCCACGAGCCCCGTGCCCACCTTGGCGGCCATCATGTATCCGAAGGCGTAGGGGATCAGCTCGCGCAGGTCGCACCAGGCGGAGAACACGCCGGCGTAGGCGGGGCGCCCAAGGGAACGGCTGAAGTACGCGCCCTCGATGCCGCACTGCAGGCCGAAGATGAACCGAGGCTCCAGATCACGAGCAGCGACCCGAGGATCAGGATGCCGGCCTGCCGCAGCGCCTCGCCGAAGAACTTGAACACCCGGCCGCTGAACAGCTCGCCGAAGACGCGTCCGAAGAACTTGAAGATGTCGCCGGCGAGATCCAGTCCTTGGGAACGGCCAGCCAGCCCATTACTTGATCACCGAGATCTCGGGATGGGTTGCGAGGAGGGTCTGGGTGAACACGTAGTTGAAGGCGAAGATCATCGTGAACGAGATCACGACCGCCTGGT
>JAUJNF010000022.1 GCA_030446485.1 Thermoleophilaceae bacterium
CGGCGCGATCCGGGGGAGTTGCCGGCCGCCGCCGCTCGGGCGGGCGGCTCTAGCGCGGATTCGGGCACGATGAAGCGGCGCACGCGTTGTGGGGCTCGGCGTCGCCACGGCCCGCCGCGGCCGAGCCCGTGCGAGGGAGCGGGATCGTCGTCCGGGTCATACCGGCCGCCGCGGGGCTTCGACCCACGCGCGTACCTCATCCGGGGACCGCAAACCGAACGGTGCGTTCAGTGAGACGAGATCGTGGAGTGCGTCTCCTACTTCAGACGCTATAGGGTCACATCGCCCAGCGAATCTATCCGCCGCAAGATGACCTGGCGAGCGATCCGGGACGCGCAGGGCCCCAGTTCGCCCTCGAGCACTCAGCCCGCGAACTCTTACGCTGCGCCGGCCAGGCGCTCGAGTCGATCCTTCTCGGCCTCGCCGTCTTCGGTCGGCGACAACTCTCGTCTGGCGCCTTCCCGGACCCGTCCATGCTGGTCGACGTCTTCGGGAGGGAAGTCCTGGATGACGACCGGTGGCTCGGGCCGCACCCAGGCTTCGAGCGCCCTGAGGATGAGGATGTCATCGATCTTGTGGGCGGGGTAGGCGCCCGACCGTTCAGCCGCCTGCTGCACGTCGCCGACGAGTGATCGACGATCGTCGGCTCTCGCGCGTCAAGTGCCCGCAAGACCTGAAGCTGGACCCCACTCCTTCGCAAATCGTCCGGCCAGCTCCTATGTGGCCGAAGGTAACACGGGGCCAGCCTGCGATCGCGAGCTGACTGGCGTGCGGGGCCGCTAAGAACGAGAAGACCCCGCCATGTGCAGGGCTTCCACGAGTACCGCCACGGGGATTCGAAACTGGACCGCGAGTGGTCGTGATCCCGCTCGTGGAGCGCAATCCCGCTTGTGAAGCGGGATCGGTGCGGATTCGCTTTCCGGCTGAGTCACGCTGAATCTGCCTGGATCAGCGGCCGACTAACGCGCGATTAACGCGCACCCCGCAGCTCAAAGTACTTTTCCGAGCGACCAACGGCTTATGCGTGTGCGGTTCTGCGCTTGACCCCGCTGAGCGGCAGCATGGCGAGACC
Organism: Thermoleophilaceae bacterium; assembly: GCA_030446485.1. Taxonomy (GTDB): domain Bacteria; phylum Actinomycetota; class Thermoleophilia; order Solirubrobacterales; family Thermoleophilaceae; genus JAUJNF01. The sequence goes on from JAUJNF010000022.1 coordinate 1,073, forward strand.
CGCCAGGATCCCTGCCACAAAACCGCGGGCGTACCACGGCCGTCAGCCGGGGGGTCTGGCGACTCTCCGTCGCAGCAATAGGCCGCCGACCAGCAGGGCGAGTCCCGCCCCGGTCAGGAGCATGAGCCCAAGGCCCGTGAAGGGCAGCCGTTCGCCGGCTTCGCCATGAGGACTGCGTCCGGCTCCAACAGCGGGCTTGTTCGCCGGGGCATCCGCCACCTTGATCGCTGACCTGACCGCCTTGATGCTCGAACAGTTACCGCCCCGGCCGTTCACCACGAGGGCGTACGCTCCGCGTCCCACGTCCCGCGGGATGTGGACCGAAGTGAAGACATGGCCCTTCCGGTCAAGGCGTGCAGTTGAGAGCTTGACGCCCCGCGGCGGACGCCCTTGCCTTGGCCTGCGCTTGGCAGCTGCGGCAGGCTCCAAGCCGATCCTCACCTGTCGTCCGCCGCAGAACCCGTGGGCTCTGACCTTCAGGGGCGCGCCCGGCGCCACGACGGTCCCGGAGACCTCCGCACCGCCCTCGTCCGGCGGGTAATCGCCGGTCTGGGCGCTCGCCTGGACCGCGCACGCCAGCCAGAGGACGAGGAGCAGGGGTGCTACGAAGTGGGATCGACTAGCGGGGCGTATGCGTAACTATCGGTCCAAGCGCTACGAACCTGAAGCGGCGGATAGGCGGATGTCGCGAATCAGCCGGTCGTCGAATGCGGTCCTGCCGTCGACGGTGACGGTCAGGTGCTCCGACTGCAGAGAGGGCTGGCGCTGTACGAGCAGGTGATAGCGACCCCGGCGGTCCACCACCCGCGGCAGCCGAAGCTGCAGCTGCGCGCTGGAGTGGCTGCCGGGCGCGGCAGGGTGAAACCACGAGTGGACGGCGTGGCCCAGCTCCGCGGCGGACTCGGCGGTGCGGCCCTCGGGCCCACGAAAGCGCGTCAGGGCGGACCCCCCCGGCGAGTATGCGCTCACCCAAGAGCGCGCCAGCCCTGGCGGCGAGCCACTGGGGCGGGGGCCGATCACGTAGTCGGGCAACTCGGTGGGACGCGCGCGGTTGCCGATACGTGCTGAGAGTGTCGCGTTCGCAGTTCCGTCGGGACGTAGACGAACGTCATAGCGCATTCTCACGGTTGCGTAGAAGTCGAGCTTGTTGGCACCGGCGTTCTGGCGTACGAGCTGCAGGTAGTCCCCGCGCGGGCGCTCCAACCGACCGGCAACATCGGCGGAGACTGCCTTGCGCTGGATCTGTGGGTGCTCCGAGTAGACGCGCAGGTGCCCGTATGCCGCCGCTGTGCCGATCGCACGGGCCACCCCTGAAACGCGTGCTCGGTCGGAGAGCGTGCGCCAGCCCGCTCGAGCGCCGGCGATCAGCAGCTCGCCACGGCGGTCGGACGACTGTTCGTAGGCGGCGACGAGAGCCTGCCAGACGAAGCGGCCCGCGGTGAGCCTCACGCGACCCGTGTCCACGGGCCCCACGGCCTCGAGGAGGTACGAGAGTCCCCTGGCATCGACGGCCACGACGCCGTCGAGACGTTGGCCCGCACGCTTGGCATAGAGGTCGAGAAGCAGGCGCGCGGAGGTGGGGAAGTCCGGCGACATATTGGCGTTGGCCCAGGTGCGCGTAGCGCCGAAGCGGCCGTACCGCGCCACAAACTCCGGAGGCGCTCGTACGGGCAGCGCACCGGCCGGCAGCTCGCGATCCGTGGCGAGGCGGGTAAGGCGCAGGCGACCGGCGTGACCCTCGAGCGTTCCCCAGGCGCCGACCAGGCCGCCGGTGGCGCGCAACTCGGCCGGATTCTGGATCACCAGCAGGTAACGCTCAGACGATCCGGCGAGCGAGGCGAGTAGAGCCGCCACGCCGAGGCGCACGGCGAGCGGCTGGGCAATGCGGTGCAGCCGGGCCTGTGCGGACACGAGCGGGCCCAAGCCGGTTGGATCGCCGCCGGGGTCGAGGCGTTGGGCTCCGGCTCGTACTCCCGCGGCCGCGTGGGCGAGCCGCCGCGAAGTGTCGGGCTTGAGCCCCTCGCGCACGGCCACGCGCCCGACGGACGCCGCGTCGGTACCGCCATCGGCGAGCGCTCTTCCTCCTTCGGCCACGTCGTTGACCTGGCTGAATCCGGATCCCGGTGGCCCGGCCCAGCCCAGACCCGCGCTCACCGGGCCGAGGATCGAGGCGGCTACAGTGAGACGGCGGCTTGCTGAGTCGAGGGATTCCACCGCCTCCGCGAAACGTCCGGCGTCCAGCGCGCGGGCCCCGTCTCGAAGAGCCCTGAGCCCGGAGTCGAGGATCAGCGCCGTTGCGCCTGAGACCAGCGCCACGGCTACGAGCACCAGGGCGAGCGCGCGCCTGGCGGTTCTCCCCCGGATTGCCGGAGTGCCCGCCATGGCGGGTACCAGAGGCACGGTTGCCACCGGCCCAGTGCG
>JAUJNF010000013.1 GCA_030446485.1 Thermoleophilaceae bacterium
CTCGGCGCCGTGCCGATCCCGCAGGACGAGTGGGACGTCGACGTGGTGGTGGCCGGATCGCAGAAGGCGCTCATGTGCCCTCCCGGCCTGGGCTTCGCCTCACCCAACGCGGCTGCGCTTTCCCGCGCCGCCGAGACCGGCGGCGGACGCTTCTACTTCGACTGGAACGCCACGCTGAAGGGCCAGCGCAAGGATCCGCCCGACAGCCCGTTCACGCCGGCGGTGAGCGTGTTCATGGCTCTCGACGTGGCGCTCGGGATGATCGAGGCGGAGGGCCTCAACAATGTCTTCGAGCGCCACGCACTGCTTGGCCGGGCCGCGCGCCAGGCCGTGCGGGCGCTCGATCTCGAGCTGTTCGGGCCGGAGGACGAGGGCGCCAACGTGGTCACCGCCTTCAGGGTGCCCGAGGGCATCGACGGCGCGGCCGTGCCGAAGACCATGCGCGACCGCTACGGCGTGACGATCGCCGGCGGCCAGGGCAAGCTCAAGGGCAAGATCGTTCGGATCGCCCACACGGGCTACTTCGGGGCGTTCGACATCCTCACCTCGATAGCCGGCCTCGAGATGACCCTGCGCGAGCTGGGCCACGAGCTCGACCTGGGCTCCGGCGTGGGAGCCGCGCAGGAGGTCTTCCTCGCGGCCGGTGTGCCGATGGCCGCGGCTGCGTGAGCCAAGCTCCGCGGGTACTCGTCAAGGAGACGATCGGGGAGTCGGGCGTCCGGCTCCTCGGCGACGCCGGCTTCGACGTCGAGCTCGGCGTCGACTGGGACGACGGCGAGCTGGAGCGCCGGATCGGCGAGTTCGACGGCATGCTCATCCGCTCGGCCACCAAGCTCACCGCGGAACTGATCGAGCAGGCCACGCGCCTGCGCGCCGTGGGCCGCGCGGGGGTGGGGGTGGACAACGTGGACGTGGCGGCCGCCACCAAGCACGGCATCGTGGTGGCCAACGCGCCGCAGTCCAACGTGATCACGGCCGCCGAGCACACGATGGCGCTCCTCCTGGCGCTCGCGCGCAACGTGCCTCAGGCCCACGCGTCGCTCGTGGCCGGGGGGTGGGAGCGCTCACAGTTCAGCGGAGTCGAGCTCTACGACAAGACGCTCGGGGTGCTTGGCTTCGGCCGCATAGGCCAGCTCGTGGCCCAGCGCGCCCGCGGCTTCGGGATGCGGGTGCTGGCCTTCGACGCCTACGTGGCCGAGGAGCGCTTCGCCGAGCTGGGCGCCGAGCGCGCCGCGACCTCGGACGAGCTCTACGCCGCGGCGGACTTCATCACCCTGCACCTCCCGAAGACGCCCGAGACCGAGAACTGGCTCGACGCCGGCGCCTTCGCCAAGATGAAGGAGGGGGTGCGGGTCGTGAACGTCGCGCGCGGACCGCTGGTGGTGGACGAGGCTCTGAAGGACGCGCTCGACTCGGGCAGGGTGGCCGGTGCGGCGCTCGACGTGTTCCGCTCGGAGCCGATCTCCTCCCACCCGCTCTTCGGCTACCCCAACGTGGTGGTCACGCCTCATCTGGGTGCATCGACCGCCGAGGCCACCGACCGTGCCGGCTACCAGGCCGCCGAGCAGGTCGTGGCCGCGCTCAACGGCGGCGTGGTCACGAGCGCGGTGAACGTCCCGGCCGTCGCCGCCGAGGACCTCGAGGCCCTCGGACCCTTCCTGCCGCTCAGCGGCCACCTCGGGCGGATCGCGGTCGCCCTGGCCGAGGGCACGTCGATCGACCGGCTGGAGATCGAGTACCTCGGCCGGATCGCCGAGCGCGACACGCGGCTGCTGACGGTGCAGGTCCTCAAGGGGGTGCTGGCCGGCCACGTCGAGGAGCAGGTGAACGACGTGAACGCCCCATCGATCGCCGCCGAGCGCGGCATCGAGATCGCGGAGACCAATCAGGTGCGGGCGCGTGACTTCACGGAGCTCGTGCGCGTGGGCGTCGTGAGCGGGGGGCGGCGGACGCTCGTGGTGGGCACCGTGCTCGGGCGCCTGAACCGCCCGCACCTGCTGGAGGCCTGGGGGTCGCGCTTCAACGTGCAGCTCGAGCACCACCTGGCCGTCTTCCGCTACCGGGATCAGCCCGGCATGCTCGGGCGCGTGGGAGTGGAGCTCGGGGAGGCGGGCGTGAACATCGTGTCGGCGGCCGTTGGCCGGCGCCCCGAGGGGGAAGCAGAGGGGCCCGGCGCCGAGGCCTCGATGGTGGTCACGGCCGACGCGGCGATCCCCCGAGAGGTGGTCGACCGCCTGGCAGCGAGCGACGGCTTCGTCGCCGGCCGCACGGTCGCTCTGGCCTGACGTGCTTCCGAGGGCGGTCGGGCTCTCACTCGCTGTGGTCGTCCTCGCGCTGGGCGGGTGGGCGCTGCTCGGCCGAGGCGCCGGCGACTCGGCGCGCGGCGCGGACGGGCCGGGCGGGGATCCTGCGCCGGCCGGGCCGACGGCGCCGCCGGCCACCGCTCGGCCGACCGGTCCGCCCCGCCCTCGCTGGGACCCGATGCGTGAGACGCCCGCCCACGGCGTCATGGGCTGGGAGAGCAACAAGATCTCGCCCCCGGGGAGGCTGGAGCCGGGCCGCCTGTCGGAGACAGACCTCGGCCGGATGGCGGCCGACGGCGTTGGCTACCTGCGCGTTCCCCTACGTCCGAGCGAGGCCTTCGTCGACGGCGACTGGATCGCCCACTACGACGGGCTGATCAGGGCGGCGGCCCGCCGGGGAGTGGCGCTGCTGCCCTGGCTCGAGGGAGGACTCGCCGGCTCCGGCGCCGACCAGACCTCGACGGCGAACCCGCCCAACACCGGTCCGGAGCTCCGCCAGTTCGAGGAGACCGCTCGCTTGGCCGCGGCGCGTTGGGGCCCCGACGGCTCTCTCTGGCGAGAGCTCGGCTGCCCAGGACCCGACTGCGCCGACGGGTACATGCCGATCGCCGCCTGGGAGGTGTGGAACGAACCGAACAACTCGCAGTTCTGGCGCTCGACGCGCGACGAGAACGGCACCGGGGGCGCCGATCCCGAGGAGTACGCCGCTGCCTTGGTGGCGGCCCGCAGCGGCTTTCGACGGGCCGATCCTCACGCCCGCGTGGTCTCCGCGGGGCTCGCCAACCGCAGGGTCACCCGAACGGGCCCCGACCGCGGGCAGGGCATCGAGATGCTGGAGTTCCAGGAGCGGCTGCAGGAGAGCGCCGGCGGTTGCTCCCTCGACGCCGCCGCGATGCACTTCTACGACTCCTCCGGTCCCCCGCGGGAGCTCCTCGAGCGAGCACGGGATCTTCGAGCGCGCATGGACGCCGCCGGCGCGGCCGGGGCGCCGCTGTGGATCACCGAGCTCGGCGCCGCTTCCTTCTCGCCGGACGGGCAGAGCAGTCCCGCGAAGCAGGCCGACTTCATCGCCGAGTCACTCGACCTGCTCCACGCCGACCGCGACCGCCTCGGCCTCGGCCCAGTGTTCGCCTTCATGTGGAAGGACAACGCCGAGCGGCGCGACCCCGCCGGCCGCCCCGCCGGAGACAGCGCCGTCGACACCTACAACCGCAACGCCGGCCTGCACGACTACCGCGGTGCTCTGCACGGCTGGCCGGCCACGCGCAAGCCGGCGATGGTCAGCTTTAGCGCGCGCGCTCAACGCCAGGGCCCACTGCGGCTTCCGCCGGTGCGCCATTGCCCCGGAGAGCGCCGCTGACGCCAGCTTAAGCGCACCTGCACGTGCGCCCAAGCTGGCGTCACGCGTTATGGTCGCCGCATACGAGCCCTCGTGATCACGGAGACCGGCGCCCCCGAGGTGCTGCGCGTGCTCGACCGCCCCGAGCCCGCGCCCGGTCCGGGCGAGGTGCGCGTGGCGGTCAGGGCCGCGGGCGTCAACTTCGCCGACATCATGGCCCGCATGGGCTTGTACCCGGACGCGCCGAAGCTGCCGGCCGTCGTCGGCTACGAGTTCGCCGGGGAGGTCGAGTCCCTGGGCGACGGTGTGGAGGGCGTGGCCGTCGGGGACCGCGTGATCGGCGGCTGCCGCTTCGGGGGCTATGCGGAGAAGGTCGTGGTCCGGGCGCGCGACCTCCTCCCGCTGCCGGAGGACTGGAGCTTCGAGGAGGGCGCCGCCCTGCCGGTGAACTACGCGACGGCGTACGCCGGAGTGGTGCGCTACGGAGCGCTCGGGGCTGGCGAGCGGGTGCTGATTCACGCCGCGGCCGGGGGCGTGGGGATCGCCGCCACGCAGATCGCCAAGGAGGTGGGGGCGGAGATCTACGGCACGGCGTCGCTCGCGAAGCACGACGCGGTTCGCGGCTTCGGCGTGGATCACCCGATCGACTACCGCGCGGAGAGCTTCGTCACGGCCGTCCGGCGCGTCGCCGGGGAGAAGCAGCCGATCGACCTGGTGATGGACGCGCTCGGCGGCAAGAGCTTCCGGCAGAGCTTCTCGCTCCTGCGTGCCGGGGGGCGGCTCGTGTGCTACGGCGCGTCCTCGCTCGTGGGCGGCGAGAAGCGCTCGATCCCCAAGGCGGTCGCCGGCATCGCGCAGACGCCGTGGTTCAACCCGATGCGCCTGATGCCCGCGTCGAAGTCGGTGATCGGCCTGAACCTCCTCACGCTCTGGGACGCCAAGGGCTCCCTCGACGAGTACGTCGAGCCGCTGGCCAGGTGGATCGAGTCGGGCGCCGTTCGGCCGGTGGTGGCCGAGGCCTTCCCGCTGGAGCGAGGCGCCGACGCCCACCGGTTCATGCAGGAGCGCAGGAACGTGGGGAAGGTGGTGCTGACACTCTGAGCACTCGTTCAGGCCATCCGGATCAACCACTACGTTGCGCGCAAGCATGACTGACCAGGAGCGAGACGAGGCGCACTTCGCCGAGATCGATGTGGCGATGCTCTACATCGAGCTCGGGCTCGGGCTCGGGCCGAGCGGGCGGCCAAGGTTGAAGGGAACCGGCGCCGAGCCCCATCTGGTCGAGGCGCTCGAGCGCAGTCAGGCCCAGCTCTCGGACACCGCCCGGCAACTCCGCCAGGGCACCTTCTTCGCCGTCCCGAGCGCCCAGGCCACGCTCTAGCCGTCCCCCATTGCCCGCGCCCGGACCGGCGTCGGCTGGTCCCCGATGGGGGATGAAACTACCCGCTCGAGCGCTTCTGTAGAGGAGTGTGACGGTGCGAGAGGTCATTAAGCTCATCGAGCAAGAGGGTGGCGCTTCGAGCGACAACGGGGCAGTCACCGCGTGTACAAGCTCAACGTCAAGAGAGGTGCTGTCACTGTCGCGGGCAAGCTCTCGAAAGAGATGCATCCGAAGACCCTCATGCTCGAGGGCATCGAGGTCCACATAGAGGCGTTACGAGAAGGCGGCGAGCCCATCCCGTGCCCACGGCCGTGGCGGCCGCCATGGTGACGCTCCCCTCGGGCGACCAGGCCCGCGACACAGATCTGTAGCCTTCACCCGGTGCCCCACCCCCTCGCCCTTCGACTTCTCCTCCTCCCCCCTCGGGGGGAGTAGCGCGTGGCGGCCGCGTAGCCGCAACGCGAAGGAGAACGAACCGGCGACACTGAAAGGGACGGCATGACGGGCACGCAAGAGACACCGAGGCACGAAGCGGATCGCGTCCGCATCTTCGACACCACGCTGCGGGACGGCGAGCAATCGCCCGGCATCTCGCTGAACCGGCAGGAAAAGGTCGAGATCGCGCTCCAGCTCGCGCGCCTCGGCGCCGACGTGATCGAGGCCGGCTTCCCGATCACCTCGCCGGGGGACTTCGAGGCGGTTCAGGCCATCGCCCGCGAGGTCCAGGGGCCGGTGATATGCGGGCTGGCGCGCACGGCGGCGCCCGACATAGACGCCGCCTGGAACGCCATCAAGGACTCCGAGCGCCCGCGCATCCACACCTTCGTGGCCACCAGCGACATCCACATCGAGAAGAAGCTGAAGACCACGCGCGAGGACGTGAAGGGCCAGGCCCGCGCCGCCGTGGCTCACGCCCGCGGCTACACCGACGACGTCGAGTTCTCCCCGGAGGACGGCTCGCGCTCGGAGATCGAGTTCATGGCCGAGGTGATCCAGATCGCCCTCGACGAGGGGGCCACCACGATCAACGTTCCCGACACCGTCGGGTACACGATGCCCGACGAGTACGCGGCGATGTTCCGCCGGCTCTACGAGCTGGTGCCGGACTTGCACCAGGCGGTGGTGTCGGTGCACTGCCACAACGACCTGGGTCTGGCAGTGTCGAACTCGCTCGCCGGGCTCACCGCCGGCTGCCGCCAGGTGGAGTGCGCGGTGAACGGGATCGGGGAGCGCGCCGGCAACGCGTCGCTCGAGGAGATCGCGATGCTGCTGCACACGCGCGAGTCGAGCCTGGGGCTGTGGACCGGCTGCAACACGCGCGAGATCGCGCGCACGAGCCGCCTGGTGTCGCGGCTCACCGGCTACAACGTGCAGCCGAACAAGGCGATCGTCGGGCGCAACGCCTTCGCGCACGAGGCGGGCATCCACCAGGACGGCGTGCTCAAGGAGCGCACCACCTACGAGATCATGGACGCCACCACGATCGGCCTCGAGCAGAACTCGATCGTGCTCGGCAAGCACTCCGGCCGCCACGCGCTGCGCAAGGCGCTCGAGGAGCTCGGCTTCGAGGTCGAGGGAGCCGCGCTCAACACCGCGTTCGCGCGCTTCAAGGAGATCGCCGACAAGAAGAAGAAGGTGACCGCGCTCGACCTGGAGGCGATCGTCTCCGACGAGATGCGCCAGTCGCCGATGGCGTACGCGCTGGAGTGGTTCGAGGTCGAGGCCTCGTCGTCGCGCTCGCCGCTCGCGCGGGTGCGCGTGCGCTTGCCACAGGGTGCGCTCGTGGAGGGCAGCTTCACGGGCGACGGACCGATCGACGCGTTCTTCAGCGCCCTCAACGCCGCCACCGGCCACGAGGCGCGCCTGAAGGAGTACCACGTGAGCGCGGTCACCGCCGGGCGCGACGCCCTCGGCGAGGTGACCGTGCTGCTCGAGCTGCGCGGCTTCCTGGCCTCGGGCCAGGGCGTGGCCACCGACATCCTCGAGGCCTCGGGACGCGCGTACCTGCGGGCGCTCTCGAATGCCCTGGCGGACTCCCCGGTGGCGGAGGCCGAGCACCATCTCGAGCGGGCCGAGGCGGCGCGCACTCCCACGCCGTAGTGGACGGCGCACGGTGGACCGGTGGACGGGGCTGGGAGGCCGGGCCGGGCTCGACCGTGACCGACGACTCGGCCGCGACAGGACCCGCGGACTTCACCTGGATCGACGGCGAGCGCCTCATCCGCTTCGGCCCAGCGGCCCTCGGCGAGGCGGGCGAGCTGCTCGAGCGGCAGGGCTTCGCGCACTACGCGCTGCTGACCACTGAGCGAGCCCTCACCGCCGCGCCGGCGCTAGGCGAGCGGGCGGACGCGGTGCTGCGCGTGCCCAGCGGAGGCGTGCCCGAGGCGGCCGCCGCAGTACGCGGGGGTGTCGGCGGCCGACCGCTGGTGGCCCTCGGCGGCGGGCGGGTGATCGACGCCGCCAAGGCCATCGCCGGCGCCGACGGGCTGTCCTGCGCCGCCGTGCCCACCACGCTATCGGGCGCCGAGATGACCCGGGTGCACCGCATGCCGAGCGGGGTGGAGGCGTTCAAACTCGTCCGTCCCTCGCTCGTGATCGCCGATCCGACCCTGATGGCCTCGCAACCCATGCCCGGCCTCGCCGCGAGTGCCATGAACGCCCTCGCCCACGCCGTCGAGGCGCTGTACACGCCGTTTGCCAACCCGGTGGCCGGGGATGCCGCACTGCGTGCCGTCCGGCTAATTGCGAGCGGCCTCGAGCGGGACGAGCCCGAGCGTCCGTGGCTGGCGCTCGGAGCGCTGCTCGCCGGCTACGCGGTGGGCTCGGCCGGGTACGCGGTGCAGCACGTGGTGTGCCAGACGTTGGTACGGGTGACGCGCGTGCCGCACGCCGCCGCCTACGCCGTGATGCTTCCCCACACGCTGCGCCTGATGGCGCCGCGGGCGCCCGAGGTGATCGGCCGGGTGGCAGAGGCGTTGGGCGCCGAGCGCGCCGATGCGAGCCTGGCCGCGGAACGCGCGGCAACGCTCGCGGCTGGCGCGGGCCCGACGCGCCTGTCCGAGCTCGGCGTCGAGGCCGGTCAGCTGGACGCCGTGGTGACGCAGGTCGTTCAGCGTCCGGAGCTCGCGAACACCCCGCAGCCGCCCGACGCCCCCGAGCTGCGCCGCTACCTCGCGGCGTCTCTCTGAGGGAAGCCTCCCTGCCTGGTGTGGACTAGGACCCGCTGGCCAGGACGGCTCTAACGGAACCCGGACGTAGGCGGCCTCCTATAGGCTCTCGCGCGCCCGCCATGGCCGACCCCGCAGACCAGCTCCTCAGCCGCTCAGCCCTCGAGCTTGCCGACCTCGTCCGTGGAGGCGAGGTGTCCTCACGGGAGCTCGTGGACGCCTCCCTGACGCGCATCGAGGCGACGCAGCCGCAGCTGAACGCCTTCACCTCCGTGCACGCCGACGACGCGGTTGCGGCGGCCGATGCCGTCGGCCCGGACGACCCACGTCCGTTCGCCGGAGTGCCGATCGCGATCAAGGATCTCTCCGCGGCGATCGCCGGCAAACGTCAGACCCAGTGCTCGGAGCTCTTCGGGGACTGGACCCCCGACTACGACTCGTATGTCGTGCGGCGCATCAAGGAGGCGGGCTTCGTGATCGTGGGGCAGACGAGCGCACCCGAGTTCGGAATCCTGCCGGTCACCGAGCCACGCCGCTTCGGGGCGACCCGCAACCCATGGGACACAGCGCGCACGCCCGGCGGCTCCTCCGGCGGCTCGGCCGCCGCGGTGGCGGGGGGCACTGTGCCGCTCGCACACGCGAGCGACGGCGCCGGCTCCATCCGCATACCCGCCGCCTGCTGCGGCCTCGTCGGGCTCAAGCCGAGCCGCGGACGCATCTCGCGCGGGCCGGACACCGGGGACTCGGCGCTCGTGACCGACGGGGTGGTCACCCGTACCGTTGCCGACACGGCGGCCATGCTCGACCTGCTCGCGGGCTACGAGCTCGGCGACGCCACCTGGACGCCGCCACCGGGCGAGCCCTTCGCGGCGCAGGCTGCCCGGGAGCCCGGGCCCCTGCGCATCGGCATGTTCACCACCCCGCCGCTCGAAGCGCCGATCGACCCGGTCTCCGGCGGTGCGGTGGGCGACGCCGCACGCCTGCTCGGAGAGCTCGGCCACGAGGTCGAAGAGGTCGAGCCGCCATGGGCGGGCGCCGAGCTCCTGCCTACGTTCACGGCCCTATGGGCGCCGATGGTGGCGGTTGGCGTGGCGCTCGGCGCCATGCTGGCCGGCCGCGAGCCGCGCGCCGAGGACGTCGAGCCGCTCACCTGGGAGCTCTACCGGACCGCCTCGGAGCTGAACTCGATCGGCTACCTGGGGGCCGTGATCCAGCTCCAGGACTACTCCCGCTCGCTCGTCGCCTTCGCGGCGGACTACGACGTCCTGCTGATGCCCGCGCTCGCCCAGCGCCCGGTGGCGATCGGCGCGATCGACTCCATGGGCGCCGATCCACTGGCCGAGTTCGGCAAGGCGGCGGCCTTCACCCCGTTCACGGCGGTGGCCAACCTGATGGGCGCGCCCGCGATCTCGGTGCCGCTGTTCCACGGGGACGACGGGCTTCCGCTGGCGGTGCAGTTCTTCGGGCGCCCGCTCGGTGAGGGCACCCTGCTGTCGCTCGCGGGACAGCTCGAGGCGGCGCGGCCCTGGGACGGGCGGCGGCCGCCCGTCTGAGCCGCGCGCACGACACCCGCCGAGTGCCCCGAGTACCGGCGGCGGCTAGGCGGCTCGGCGGACAAGCGTCCGTGATAACGTACGACCTATGGCTACCGCCGTGGTCACAAGCGCCTCCCCGGAGCACGCCGGCACCGGCGCCCGCATCCGCGCCCTCCGCGAGGCCATGGATCTCTCGCTGCGCGACCTGGCATCGCGCAGCGGCGTCTCGGCCCAGATGCTCTCGCAGGTGGAGCGGGGGGAGACGAGCCCGACGCTGGCGCTGGCCGCCCGGATCGCCGCCGGGCTCGACCTGTCGCTTTCGCAGCTCGTGCGCCTCGACGAGGGCGAGGGCGTGACCGTGGTGCGCAGCCACGAGCGCGCCACGAGCGGCGCCACGGCCCGCGGCCACCGCTACGAGGTCGTCACGCCGCCGCTTCCCGGCCAGCGCGCCGAGGTGACCCTGCACACCCTGGCCCCCGGGGCGGCCACCGGCGGCCCCGGCGATCCGCCCATGCACGAGCCGGGCAGCCGCGAGACCGCCGTGGCCACCGCCGGCCGGCTGCGGCTCACGTGCGCGGGCGTAGAGCACGATCTCGACGAGGGGGATGCCGTGACCTTCGACGCCGACCTTCCCCACCACTTCGACAACCCGACCGGCGAGGAGGCGCGCTTCCTGGCGGTCGTCTCCGCCGGCCTCAGGAGGAGCTAGTCCGATGCCGAAGACGCTGCTCGACAAGATCTGGGAGGCCCACGAGGTTGCCCCCGGACTCCTCTACATCGACCTGCACCTCGTCCACGAGGTCACCTCGCCGCAGGCCTTCGACGCCCTGCGCCTGGCCGGCCGCACGCTGCGCCGCCCCGACCGGACGCTCGCCACCGCCGACCACAACGTGCCCACCGATGGCTCGAACAGGGCCGCCCAGATCCGCGATCAGCTCTCGCGCGTCCAGGTCGAGACCCTGGAGCGCAACTGCCGCGAGTTCGGCGTGCCGCTCTACTCGATCGGCTCCGAGCGCCAGGGCATCGTGCACGTGATCGGGCCGGAGCTCGGCGTCACGCAGCCGGGCATGACGATCGTCTGCGGCGATTCCCACACCGCCACCCACGGCGCCCTCGGAGCTCTGGCCTTCGGGATCGGCACGAGCGAGGTCGAGCATGTCCTCGCCACCCAGACCCTCCAGCAGCAGAAGCCGAAGGCCATGCGCATCAGCTACGGCGGCGAGCTCGGCTTCGGGGTCACGGCCAAGGACCTGATCCTCGGCACGATCGGCCGCATCGGCGTCGAGGGCGGGGTGGGCTACGCGATCGAGTACGCGGGCCCGGCCATCGAGTCGCTTTCCATGGAGGGCCGGATGACCGTCTGCAACATGACGATCGAGGGCGGCGGCCGCGCCGGCATGATCGCCCCCGACGAGACCACGTTCAGGTGGCTCGACGGCCGTCCGGCCGCGCCGGCGCCGGTGCCGCGCGAGGGGTGGACCGAGCTGCGCACCGACGAGGGCGCGAGCTTCGACTCCGAGGTGGAGATCGACGCCTCGGCGCTGTCCCCTCAGGTCACTTGGGGCACCACGCCCGGCATGGTGGCCCCGGTGAGCGGCGCGGTGCCGGAGCCCGCCTCGGAGGGGGAGGAGCGGGCGCTCGTGTACATGGACCTCGAGCCCGGAACGCCGATCGAGGGGATCGAGCTCGACCGCGTGTTCATCGGCTCGTGCACCAACTCGCGTATCGGCGATCTGCGCGCCGCGGCCCGGGTGGTGGAGGGAAGGCGGGTGAGCGAGCGGGTGAGCGCCATGGTCGTGCCCGGCTCCCAGCAGGTGAAGGCCCAGGCCGAGGCCGAGGGCCTCGACGAGGTGTTCCGCCGGGCCGGTTTCGACTGGCGGTCGGCCGGCTGCTCGATGTGCCTGGGCATGAACCCGGACACCCTCGAGCCGGGCGAGCGCTGTGCGTCCACGTCGAACCGCAACTTCGAGGGCCGGCAGGGTCGCGGCGGGCGCTCGCACCTGGTGAGCCCGGAGATGGCGGCGGCCGCGGCGGTGGCGGGCCGCTTCGTGGACATCCGCGAGTGGGAGGTGGCCGCGTGAACGCCATCACGGTCATCGCGGGCAACATCTCGGTGCTGCGCCGCTCGGACGTCGACACCGACCAGATCATCCCCAAGCAGTTCCTCAAGCGGGTGGAGCGCACCGGCTTCGGCCAGTACCTCTTCTACGACTGGGCGAAGGAGCCGGGCTGGGACCTCGATCCAAACCCGATACTGGTGACCGGCCGCAACTTCGGCTGCGGGTCCTCGCGCGAGCACGCGCCCTGGGCGCTCGAGGACTTCGGCTTCAAGGCCATCGTCTCGCCCTCGTTCGCCGACATCTTCTACTCCAACTGCACGAAGATCGGGCTGCTGCCCGTGATCCTTCCCGAGGAGGAGGTCGAGGCGCTGATGGGGGAGACGAGCGCGCGCGTCGACCTCGAGGAGCAGGTGGTGTCGTTCGGCGGGCGCGAGGTGCGCTTCGAGACCGATCCGGAAATCCGGCGACGGCTCCTCGCGGGGCTGGACGACGTGGGCATCACCATGCAGCGCGGAGAGGAGATCACGGCCTACGAGCGGGAACGCGAGCGATCGGGTCCGGTGACCACCGCGTTGTGAGCCGGCCGGGTTCGCATGGCGTCAACTGGGACGCCGAGGTGTACGACCGCATCTCCGACCCACAGTTTGCCTGGGCAGGTGAGGTGCTCGAACGCCTGCCCCTCGAGGGAGACGAGCTGGTGCTCGACGCCGGCTGCGGCACCGGGCGGGTAACGCAGTTGCTCCTCCAGCGACTCCCGCGGGGAAGGGTGATAGCGGTGGACGCGTCGCCGTCGATGGTCGCCAAGGCCGAGGAGCGGCTCGCCGGCTCGGCCAAAGTCGTGTGGGCCGACGTGCAGGAGCTGGTGCTCGACGATCCCGTGGACATCGTCTTCTCGAACGCAGTCTTCCACTGGATCCCCGACCACCCACGGCTCTTCTCGACGCTGCATCGCTGCCTGCGGCCGGGCGGGCGCCTCGCGGCCCAGTGCGGCGGCGAGGGTAACGTGGCCTCGTTGACGGTGGCGATCAGGGACGCAGGCACGCGCGCGCCGTTCGCGGAGCACCATGCCGACATCGAGCGGCCATGGACCTTCCGCTCAACCGCTGACGCGACGCGCGACCTCGTGCGTGCCGGCTTCGAAGATGTCGAGTGCTGGCTGGAGCCGAAGCCCGTGACGCCAGCCGATCCGCGCGCCTACGTGGCCACCTCGGCGCTCGGCTTCCACCTGGAGCGCCTGCCTCCAGAGTTGCGCGAGCCGTTCGTGGACGCGGTGATGGAGGGCCTACCGGAGCCCGTGACGCTCGACTACGTACGGCTGAACATCGCCGGGCGGCGGCCGGAATAACGCACTAGCCGCTCGGCACAGTGCGTGCGCTGCAGGCCTGTGGAGAGAGAACCATCCTTGACTTTCCCCCGGTCCGGGTGGGATGCTCGCTCAAGTACGAAGCCGGGCCTGACAGGCAGGAGCGTGATGGCCGTGAACCACAGGGTGGCTATACCGCTACTCGCCCTCGCCCTCGCCGTTGCCGGAGGGATCGGCTGTGCCGGCGAGGCCGGCCCACCTGGGTCGGGCCGTCCCCAAACGAGCGACGACGAGGCTCGCCTCGGTTTGACGCGGTCGGTCCCCGACCGACTCAAACATGCGTGCCAGGCGGCAGCGCGGGAGAGCGATCTGGCGGTCTTCTGCCCGCCTCTCGTTCCCGACGGAGAGCTGAGTGTGTCGGGTTTAGGGCTCGACCAGACCGAGGAGAGTCGCAGCAGCACCTACCTCATCGACCTCCATAGCCGGGCGATCGATCGACCGAGCAACGGGCACTGGGTGGTTGCTGCGGGCGACGCCGCTCGGCTGAAGTTACTTACCAGCGAGCCCAGCCTCCCCGCGCCACTAAGCAGGCGCGGACTCAATCTCGGAGGGATCCCCGTGACCGTCTACAAGCTCGCTCCCTATGAGGCCGGCGGAGGATTCTACGGCGGCCACATCGCGCTCGCGTGGACCCATGATGGCCTCGTTTATCACGTGAGCGTCCACGGGTACCAGAACGGGAGGCGCGCAATAGCAATCGCGAAGGCGCTAATCGCGCAGATGACGGGGTGCTCGCAAACGGAACCACCCGCTCAAGACCCCTGCGACCTCATTTTCGATTGAAGTAGCCCAGTGCAGGCTGTCATCCTGCGGCGCCCAGACGGGATGAGCTCAGCCCGGGCGGCGCTGCAGGCCCTTGGAGGCCGTGAGCGTGAACAGGCTGCGGGCTCGCCGCGGCTTGCCGCCGCCGAACCGCACCCGGGCAAAGGCCCGCACGCTGGTCTGCCGCTGCTTGCCGACACCGCGCAGGTGCGCGCGCGACAGCCGGACGGTGATCAGTTGGCTCTGCCGCGGCGCGATCGAGAAACGGCGCTGCCCGAGCCGCAGGTTGCCCGGCACTCCGCGCTTCGGCTTACCCGTCGTGCGCAGCTTCAGGAGGCCGGCGCAGCGCTTGGTGGAGCGGCAGAAGACGCGCGTGCGCAGGAGCCCACCGCGCGTGACCCTGCGGGCCTGTGTGGAGATGAGCAGGCGGTCTCGTCCGCCGGCGCCCGGGCCTGTCCCGGTCCCGCCGCCGCCGCCCGGCTGGTTCCCCGTCCCGCCCCGGGGCGGGGGAAGCGGCCCGAGCGACTCCACCGGCTGCGAGGGCTCGGGCCCCCCGCTAGCGACCGTGCAGCGGTCGCCGTCATAGCCGAAGGAATAGAAGCCGCCGGTCATGTCGGCCGCCACGGTGCAGCCGCGGTAGTGCACCATGTCCCAGATCTCCGGGTGCCCGAGCGGGAACTCGGTGATGAAGGGAATGATCGGTCGCGTGGCAAGAGTGACGTTCTTGCGCGTCGGCTCGCCGCTCGGGACGACGAAGCCAACCTCGCGCGGCCGCTCGACGTCGGCGTTCTCCTTCACACCGTCGAAGGCCCGGGTGGCGTCGAGCTTGTACATCCCCCCGTGGTAGCTGGAGAGGTAGATCGAGTCGCCGACGATCTGCTGGTTGTGCGGCGTGAAGGTCAGGTTCCCGCCCGCTCGCCCGGCCGGGTTCTCCCAGGTGGTCACGAGAGCCTCCTGCGACTTGCGCTTGATCTCGGCCTCCGAGTCGGTTGCCTGCGCGAGCTTGGAGAAGTCGGTGGCGTCGACTATCCACATCGGGCCCGGCAGGTTGCCGTTGCCCTGGGGCGAGCGCTCGCACGGAGCAGCGAGTACGCCACACGTGCTCGGGCGCTTCTTCCCGCAGCCGGCGGCGGTGTCGGCGGCCGACTGGTTGCCGAGAACAAACAGCTCCGCCGGAAGCGTGACGTAGCGACGCCCGCTGCGCGTGGTCACGTCGATCGTGTGGGAGTACCAGTCGCGTTCACACTCGGGCGTGAGGTCCCACTGGGCGAGGCGCTTCGGGGCCCTGGGGTCGGTCACGTCGTAGACCACGAACGCCGTGCCCTCGGTGCCGTCGCTGCCCTCCCCGAAGCCGTCGGCCAAGTAAAGGTACGTGCGGCCGGTTGTTGGGTCGTTCTGGATGAACGTGTCGTGCAGGTCGGGGGCCTCGATCAGGTTGACGAACCTCACCTGTGGCACCCCGTTCGGTAGCCGCTCCACCTTGGCGATGTTCACGCCGACCGCGTTCTGGTTGGAGAAGATGTACTCGCCCGGGGCTCGCGGCTGGCCCGGACCGCTCGGGCCGGCGGGTATCACGTGCGAGCGGGAGGTGTGCGTTCCAGTCAAGCCGGCGGTGACGGTGTAGATCTGCACGAGCTGCGGCTTCTTCGGATCCACCAGGCTGAGCACCTCCACACCCGCGGTCCCCGGACGACCGGAACTCAGGCTCGGGTCGGGAATCGAGCTGAGGTTCTGGACCGACAGGTAGGCGACCTTGCCGTCTAGGGAGAGGTCGACGAACGCGCCGCAGTTGATGTCGATCGGCTGCGCGTCGCACTCGCCACCGCGGTAGATGCTGAGCAGCTTCGGCTTGGCCGGGTCCTTCAGGTCGAAGAAGACCACGCCCGAGCGCGGAAAGGTGACCGCGGCGGCGGCGATGTCGGCCTTCACGTCGATCTCGCCGAAGATCACGTCCTCACGGCCGAAGGCCTTCGTCAGCTCGTCCTTCAGGGGTAGGAACTCGCTCTGCGTGACCGCGCACTCGAACCCCTTGTGCTGCGAGATCTGCTGGTGGTCGTGTGGCGCGCCGTCGGGCATGGAGTCGCGGGCCGCCGTGGTGCACGGGCCCGGGTTGGCGGCGGCCCGCGCCACCGCGCCCTCGTCCGTGGGGAACAGCTGGCTCGCGCCCTGCTGCAGCATCGCGCGAGCCGACAGGTCGGGCTTGAGCTCGGCCTTGGGCGGACCCGCGAGGGCCCCGCTGTGGTACTGCTCGGGATGCGCCACGGCGGTCGCCGCACTGGCCGCCAAGGCGACGCAGACCATGAGCGCAAGACGTGCCCCCCGTGCCATGCGGCAGCAGACTACAGGTGCGCGGCGCGGTTTTCCACCACCAACTGACGGCCACGGTGACCGGGTGTCTCCTCGCCCTAGGCTCCCGCCCACCCGTGAGGCCCACCGCACCCCGCATCGTCACCCTGCCCGGCGACGGCATCGGCCCCGAGATCATGGGCCCCGCCGTGCGCGTCCTGCGCGCCCTCGGCGACTTCGCGACCGAGGAGCACCCGGTCGGCGGCGCCTCGATCGACGCCGCCGGCACAGCGCTCACGTCCGAGACGCTGGAGGCCTGCCGCCAGGCCGACGCCGTTCTTCTCGGGGCGGTCGGCGGGCCGATGTGGGACACCACCGACCCCGACGCGCCGCGCCCGGAGCAGGGCCTCCTGGGCCTGCGGAAGGGCCTCGAGCTCTTCGCCAACCTCAGGCCCGTCCGCCCGAGCCCGGCCTTGCTCGACGCGAGCCCGCTCAAGCGCGAGCGCATCGAGGGCACCGACCTGCTCGTGGTGCGCGAGCTCACCGGCGGCATCTACTTCGGCGACCGCGGGCGGCGGAACGGCTCGGCCTACGACACCTGCGCCTACTCGACGGCTGAGATCGAGCGCATCGCCGATGTCGCCTTCCGCTTCGCTCGCCGCCGGGTCACGAGCGTCGACAAGGCCAACATCCTCGAAACCTCGCGGCTTTGGCGGGAGACGGTCACGCGCATGGCTGCCGAGCGCGAGGACGGCGTGGAGCTCGAGCACCTGCTCGTGGACAACGCCGCCATGCAGCTCGTGTCGCGCCCGGCCGACTTCGACGTGATCCTCACCGAGAACCTGTTCGGCGACATCCTCTCCGACGAGGCCGCGATGCTCACGGGCTCGATCGGGATGCTCCCGAGCGCGTCGGTGGGCGCGGGCGGACCCGGCCTCTTCGAGCCGGTGCACGGCTCAGCGCCCGACATCGCCGGCACCGGACGCGCGAACCCGCTCGCGATGTTCGGATCGGTGGCGCTGATGCTGCGCTACGGCCTCGACATGGGGAACCGGGCGGCCGCCCTAGAATCGGCCATCGACCGCGCGCTCGAGAACGGGCTTCGTACCCCTGATCTCGGCGGCGAGGCGACAACCGAGGTGGCCACGGAGGCGGTCCTCGCGAATCTGCAGGAGGGGGAGTGAAGTGAACACCGCGGAGCTGATCTGGATGAACGGCGAGCTGGTGGCCTGGGAGGACGCGCGCGTGCACGTGCTCACCCACGCCCTCCACTACGGGACGGGGGTGTTCGAGGGGATCCGCGCCTACGACACCGAGCGCGGCACGGCGATCTTTCGCCACGAGGACCACCTGGACCGCCTGCGCCGCTCGGCCGAGCTCTACCACATGGAGCTGCCCTTCTCGCAGGTCGAGCTGCGCGAGGCCGCGCACGAGCTGATCGCCCGCAACGGCCTGAAGAGCTGCTACATCCGCCCGCTCGCCTACCGCGCCTACGGCCCGATGGGGCTCGACCCGATGAGCAACCCGGTCGAAGTGTCGATCGCCGCGTGGCAGTGGGGCTCGTACCTGGGGGAACAGGGCAAGCGCGACGGCATCCGCGCCCGCGTGTCCTCGTGGCGGCGTATCTCGGAGGACTCGCTCATTCCCCAGTCCAAGGCCTCGGGCCAGTATCTGAACTCGGTGCTCGCCAAGATCGAGTCGACGAAGGCCGGGTACGAGGAGGCGATCCTCCTCGACCAGCGTGGCAACGTGTGCGAGGGCACGGGGGAGAACGTGTTCGTCGTCCGCGACGGTGTGCTCCTCACGCCCCCGTCCACGGCGAGCATCCTCGACGGCATCAGTCGCAGGTCGGTCATGCAGATCGCGCGCGACCTGGGCTACGACGTGGTCGAGCGCGACATCGCGCGCGCCGAGCTCGCGCTGGCCGACGAGGTCTTCCTCACCGGCACCGCCGCCGAGCTCGTGCCGGTGCGCGAGATCGACGACCATCCGCTCGGGCCCCCGGGGGAGATAACGCGAAAGGTGCAGGCGGTCTTCGAGGATGCCCTCCACGGGCGCACGGAGCGCTACGCGCACTGGCTCGACGTCGTGCAGGTACCCTCGAGGGCATGAACGCCCTCCGGTTCGAGCGCGTCCGTTTCCCTCGAACCACCTGAGTAATCGAAAGGCGTTCCAAAGTGGCCGATCAGGTCCTGATCTACGACACGACCCTCCGCGACGGCATGCAGGGCGAGGGCATGTCCCTGTCCGTCGACGAGAAGCTGCGCGTGGCCCACGCGCTCGACGGCTTGGGCGTCCACCTGATCGAGGCCGGCTTCCCCGGCTCCAACCCCAAGGAGTTGGAGCTCTTCGGCCTGCTCGCGCGCGAGCGCTTCGACCACGCGGAGATCGTGGCCTTCGGGATGACCCGCCGCCGCGAGCTCGCGGCGTCAGGCGACCCGGGCCTGCAAACGCTCGCCGCCTCGTTCGCGCCGGTGTGCACGCTCGTGGGCAAGACGTGGGCGCTGCACCTCGAGAAGGTCACGAAGGTCGACCCCGAGGAGAACCTGGCGATGATCGCGGACTCGGTGACCTTCCTTCGCGACGAGGGCAAGCGCGTGATCTACGACGCCGAGCACTTCTTCGACGCCTTCCGCGACGACCCCGCCTACGCCCTTCGCTGCCTGCGCGCCGCCGTGGACGCCGGGGCCGAGAACGTGACGCTGTGCGACACCAACGGCTCGTCGCTCCCGACGCAGGTGGCCGACGCCACCGAGCGCGTGCTCGCCGAGCTCGGACCCGCCGCCTCGGTGGGCATCCACACCCACGACGACGCCGGCTGCGGGGTGGCCAACTCGATCGTGGCCGTGGAGCGGGGCGCGCGGCTCGTGCAGGGCACGATGAACGGCTACGGGGAACGCTGCGGGAACGCGAACCTCGTGTCGATCATGCCTGCGCTCCAGCTCAAGCTGGGCTACGACTGCCTGGAGCCGGCGCTGCTGCCGCGGCTCACCGACACCGCCCACCTGGTGGACGAGCTGTGCAACGTGCGTCCCGATCCCAACCAGCCGTACGTGGGGAGGAACGCCTTCGCGCACAAGGGCGGCATGCACGTGGCCGGCATCATGCGCGACGCCCGCACCTTCGAGCACGTCGAACCCGCCGCCGTCGGCAACGACCGCGAGCTGCTCATCTCCGAGCTGGCCGGGCGGGGACGGTGCAGGCCCGCGCGGAGAAGGCGGGCGTCACGCTCAGCCCGGAACAGGCCGCCGATGCGGTCGAGCACGTGAAGGCGCTCGAGCACCGGGGCTTCCAGTTCGAGGCCGCCGACGGCTCCTTCGACCTGCTGATGAGGCGCGAGGCCGGCGCCTACGAGCCGCTGTTCCGCCTCGAGTCCTTCCGGGTGATCGTCGAGAAGCGCGAGGACGGCCGCGTGCAGACCGAGGCCACGATCAAGATCTGGGTAGAGGGCGAGCGTTACGTGCGCACCGCCGAGGGCAACGGGCCGGTGAACGCTTTGGACTGCGCCCTGCGCGCGGCCATCGGCGAGACCTACCCGCACCTGCGCGACATCGCCCTCACCAACTTCAAGGTCCGCATCCTCGACGAGCGCAAGGGCACCGGCGCGGTGACCCGGGTGCTGCTCGATGCCAGCGACGGCGTGGACACGTGGGGCACGATCGGCGTGTCGGAGAACGTGATCGAGGCCAGCTGGGATGCGCTCGTCGACTCGCTCGAGGCCGGCATGCTTCCCGGTCGCACCGAGCACACGCGCCGCCGCGCCGACGCGGGCGGCGCCCGCCGGGCGGTGAGCGAGGAACCGGTCCGCTCGCCCGACCGGTGATCGGCGCGCGCGAGGAGCAGCTCGTGCTCGAGGCGCTGCGCTCGCTCACGGCGACTGTCGCTCGGTCCACGCCTCGCCGAGTTCGAGGCGGCCTTCGGCGCGTGGCTCGGAGCCGGCCGCGTGTCCGCGGTGTCGAGCGGAACCGCCGCTCTGCATCTGGGCGTGCGGGCCGCGGGCGTCCAGGCAGGCGACGAGGTGGTGACCTCGCCGTTCTCGTTCGTCGCCTCGGCCAACAGCGTGGTCTACGAGGGCGCGCGCCCGGTGTTCTGCGACATCGACCCCCGCACTCTCAACATCGACCCCGAGGCCGCCGCCGCGGCCGTGGGCGAGCGCACCGCGGGCCTCCTGCCGGTGCACATCTTCGGCTACCCGGCCGACCTCGCGGCCATCGAGCAGACCGCGCGCACCCACGGCCTGTGGATCGTCGAGGACGCCTGCGAGGCTCTCGGCGCCCAGCACCACGACGGCCGCGCGGTGGGCGCGCGCGGCAACCTGGCCACCTTCGGCTTCTACGCCAACAAGCAGCTCACGACCGGTGAGGGAGGCGTGCTCGTGAGTCCGTCGGCGGAGATGAAGGCGCGGGTCGACAGCGAGCGCAACCAGGGCCGCGCGCCGGACATGGACTGGCTCGACCACGACCGGCTCGGCTTCAACTACCGCCTGTCGGACCTGGCCTGCGCGCTGGGAATCGCGCAAGTCGAGCGGCTGGACGAGATGCTCGCGGCCAGGGCGCGGGTGGCGGGGCTGTACGAGCAGGCCCTCGCGGGCGTCGAGGTCTCGAGCTGCCGTGTGCCGACGCCGGGGGCGACCGGCGTGGCTGGTTCGTCTACGTCGTCCAGCTTCCGGCGCAGGTCGACCGCGACGACGCGATCGCGGCGCTGCGCGCGCGTGGCATCGACTCCAAGCCGTACCTGCCGGCCATCCACCTGATGAGCTTCTACCGCCAGCGCTTCGGCCATCGCGAGGGGAGTTCCCGGTGTGCGAGGACATCGCCGCGCGCTCGCTCGCGCTGCCCTTCTTCCCGGAGCTCACCGAGGCTCAGGTCACGCGCGTGGCGGAGGCGCTGCGGCATGTTCTCGCGGCGCGCGCCGGCGCGACCTGAGGGCGTTTCAGGTTCTCTCCCGCGGCGCCGATATGGCGGCAGGGGAAGGGACTCTCCGCGACGCGCCCAGCCACCCACACCGGAGGTAGTCGCCTTGGAACCCGTCCGAACCCGGCCCCTGCAAACCGCAGCGATGACGCACCCGCTCGATCGCTATCTGGCAACCCGCATGCGCCGCGGCGGGGTGCGCCATACTGGACGAGTGCGGGAGCGCGTGGTCGTGCATCAGCGGAAGAAGCAGCAGGTGTCGCGCCGGACGTCCCAGGTGGTGGGTGCTGTGGGATTCGTCATCGCAGCGCTGCTTCCGGTCGCCCTCTGGCACCGGGCCATCGCGGTCATCGCCTCCGACTTCCGGCTCGAGCTCGAGTACCTCGTAACCGGTTGGACCGCCTACACGCTGATCGGCCTCGGACTGCTGTTCGCGATCCCGGTGGTGGTCTCCACGGGCCGTTCGCCCACCGACCGCCTGTATCCGCGTAGCCGCCAGGCCTACGCCGGCTGGGCGGTGACGTTCTACCTGCTCGGCTTCGCGCTCGCCAGCCAGATCGCACCGCTGGCCGAGCCCTTCGTCTCGCGCTAGGGAACGCCATCGCCGCGTGAGCCGAAAGCGCCGGAGGCGCGCCTTGGACTGGATCCACTGGAACTGGCGAGACGCCGTCGATGTCCCCGCTGACCGCCGCGCTTCACCACCCCGCAGGATCCGCTCTTCCAGGCGCTCAACTCGTCGCTGGCCTTCGACTACCGGCTCGCGACCCACGACCTCGAGCAGTCGCGCGCGCACGCGCGCATGCTCGCGGCGCGCGGGATCATCGAAAGCTCCGATCTGACCGAGCTCGAACGCGGCCTGTCGGAGGTGGGGGCCGAGATCGACGACGGTCGCTTCGGGGTGCGACCCGACGACGAGGACATACACATGGCCATCGAGCGCCGGCTCACCGAGCTGGTGGGGCCGGTGGGGGAAGCTGCACACCGCGCGGTCGCGCAACGACCAGGTGGCCACCGACGTGGCCATGTTCGCCCGCGCGCACTCGCTTACGGCCATCGAGTCGCTCACCGCCGTCATGAGGACGCTCATCGAGCTCGCCGAGCGCCACCTCGACTGGCCGATGCCGGGCTATACGCACCTGCAGCGCGCCCAGCCCGTGTACCTCTCGCACCACCTGCTCGCCTACTTCTGGAAGTTCCGGCGCGACCTCGCAGCGCTTCGACTTCTGCCTCACCGGGACGGGTGAGCTGCCCCTCGGCGCAGGGGCCCTCGCCGGTGTGAACTTCGACACCGACCGTGCGGCGGTGGCGCTGAGCTCGGCTTCGTGGGCGTGAGCGCAAACTCGATCGACGCCGTCTCCAACCGCGACTTCGTGCTCGACTACGTCGGCGCGGCGGCCACCTGCGCCACCCACCTCTCGCAGCTTGGCGCCGAGATCGTTCTCTGGTCGAGCGAGGAGTTCGGCTTCTGCGAAGTCTCCGACGCCTTCGCCTCGGGCTCGAGCATCATGCCCCAGAAGAAGAACCCGGACGCCGCGGAGCTGCTGCGCGCCAAGGCGCCGCGCGTGGCCGGTCACCTGGCGGCCCTCCACGGCGTGCTGCACGGGTTGCCGCTCGCGTACAACAAGGATCTCCAGGAGGACAAGGAGCATCTCTTCGACACGGTCGACACGCTCGAGCTGTCGCTGGCCGCTGCGCGTGGCATGCTCGAGTCCATAGCGTTCAGGCGCGAGCGTCTGGCCGCCGCCGCCGACGACGAGCTCGTGGCCGCCACCGACGTCGCCGACCTCCTGGTGCGCCGTGGAGTGCCATTCCGCGAGTCGCACGGAATCGTCGCCGGGCTCGTGCGTCACGCGCTCGAACGCGGCAAGCCGCTGTCCGAGTTCTCGCAGGCGGAGCTCGGCGAGGTGGCGCCTCAGCTCGACGGCGACTTTCACCGGCTCTTCGAAGCGGGTCAGCCGTTGGAGTCGAAGGTGTCCGAGGGCGGAACGTCGGTCGTGCGCGTGCGCGAGCAGCTCGAACGTGCGCACCGGGTGCTGGAGGACGCGGCGGCTTGAGCACGGCGGCTGGGCCTCCGGCCGCCGCTGCGCCTTCCTTCGACCCGCGGACGGAGGCGTTCTACGCGCGCGACGTCCACGCGGTGGCCCGCGATCTGATCGGCTGCAGGCTCCGGCACGGACCCACCGCCGGCCGCATCGTGGAGACCGAGAGCTACCACGAGGACGAGGCGGCCTGCCACGCCCACGTCGGCCTCACGGCGCGCACGGCGACCATCATCGGTCCGCCGGCCGTCGCCTACGTGTACCGCTCCTACGGCATTCACGCCCTTCTGAACGCCGTGACCACCGGCGACGGCGTGGGCGCCGCGGTGCTGATCCGCGCGCTCGAACCGCTGGAGGGCTTGCCGAGGATGCGGAGCGGCGGGGCGGAGTTGCCGATCGGGATCTCTGCTCGGGTCCGGGCAAGCTGACACAGGCGCTGGGCGTCGGGCTCGAGCTCAACGGGACGTCGCTCGTAAGCGGCCCGGTCGAGATCCATCCGCCCGCTTCCGGGGCGGCGGCGGAGATCGTGACCGGCCTCCGGATCGGCATCACCAAGGCCGCCGACCTGCCGTGGCGCTTCTGCGACGCCTCAGCGGATCCACGTCTCGCGGCCGTGGCCACCGGCGATGCGGCGCCGACCGGCTCTGGTGAAGCGCGGCTCAGGCGCCGCTGTCCGGCGAGCGCGCCTGGGGAGTTGCCGCGGGCGGCGTCGGAGCGGGAGCCGGAGTGGGCGTCGGTGTCGGCGCGGGGACCGGCTCCGGCGCGGGCACCGGAGGGGGAGCCGGCGCCGGCGTGGTGGGCACGGGCTCGGCGGGCACGACCGGTGCCGGCTCCACGGGCACGACGGGCTCGGGCTCGGGCGCCGGGAGCGCCAGGCCGTCGCCCTCGTTCTGCAGCTCGATCACCGAGGCCATGAAGTCGTGCCAGATCTGGGCCGGGTAGGTCCCTCCGGCCACGGGCTGGCCGCCGAACTCGGTGAGCATTGGCTTGATGAGGTCGGGGTAGCCGACCCACACGCACGCGGTCAGCTCTTCGGTGAAGCCGCAGAACCACGCGTCGCCGTAGTTCTCCGTGGTCCCGGTCTTACCGGCGGCGAACTCGCCGATCGCGGCCTCCGTGCCCGTGCCGCCCACGACCACGCCCTCCAGCAGCGATGTTGCCTGCTCGGCCACGCCCTCCGGGAACACGCGGATGTCCTCGCGGACGTTTGGAGTCTCGAACTTGTCGCCCTCCTTCTTTACCTCCTTGATCCCCGAAGGACTGAGCTTGGGCGCGAGCTCGCCCTGGACGCGCTTGCCGCCGTTGGCCAGCGTCGAATAGGCGTAGGTGAGCTCCAGTGGGGTAACGCCCTCCTCGAGTCCACCGAGGGTCATCGCCGGGTTGGTGGACACCGGCGTGCGCACACCCATGTCGTGGGCGAGTCGGGCGATGTTCTTGGTGCCGACCTTCAGGCCAAGCTCCGCGTAGACCGAGTTGTCGGAACGGGCCGTCGCGGTGGCGAGCGAGGCGCTCCCCGAATAGCTCCCCTCGTAGTTCTCGACCACGAAGTTGGAGTTCGGCCGTCCGGGGTAGTCGAGCACCTTGCGCTGCGACGAGAACACGTCGGTCGGCTTCACGCCCTGCTTGAGAGCTTCGATCAGCGTGAAGGTCTTGATCACGGAGCCCGGTTGGCGGTGCCCGTTGGTCGCGAGATTGAAGGGCTTGTCCTCGAAGCTGTCGCCGCCCACCAGCGCCCGTACCTCGCCTGTGTTGTTGTCGATGGCCACGAGCGACGCGCTCGGGCCGGGATCCGGCAGCCGCCCGTCGAGCGCCTCGTCGGCGGCCTTCTGCATCCCCAGGTCGAGCGTGGTCTTGACCGTGAGCCCGTTGCCGAAGACTTCGGCCGCCCCGTAGCGATCGACCAGGTGCTGGGTGACCCAGGTCGAGAAGTAGGGCTGGTCGGAGTCCGGCTTCGGCACGTTGATGTCCTCCGCGGCCGGCAGCGCCTTGGTGAGCGAGGCGTCGTAGGCCTCGCGCGTGATGAAGCCCTGCTCGAGCATGCGCCCCAGCACGAGATCGCGGCGCTCGCGGGATTCCACCGGGTTCTGAAGCGGGTCGTACTTGGAGGGCGAGGCGATCAGCCCGGCCAGCAGGGCCGCCTCGTGCGGCTCGACGGTGAGCGCGGCGCGATCGTCCTCGCCGTACTGCTGGTCCTCCTCGCCGAAGTAGGTGCGCACCGCCGACTCCACGCCGTAGGCGCCGTTGCCGAAGTAGATGGTGTTCAGGTACTGGGTCAGCACCTTCTGCTTCGACCACTTGCGCTCGAGGTGGTAGGCGAGTGCCGACTCGCGCAGCTTCTGGAAGACGGAACGGTCGCCCTGCGCGGCGAGGGCGTTCTTCACGAACTGCTGGGTGATCGTCGACCCGCCCTGCACCGCGCCGCCGCGGCGGATGTCGGTGTAAAGGGCGCGGGCGATGCCGGTGTAGTCGACGCCGTCGTGCTCGAAGAAGCGCTTGTCCTCGACCGCGATGATCGCGTTCTTGATGTTCGTCGAGATGTCCGAGTCCTCGAGCAGGATCCGGTTGCGATTGCCGGTCAGCTTGGCGAAGACCTTGCCGCCGTCGCGGTCGTCGGAGACGAGCTCGGAGTTCTGACTGGATTCGAAGCCGGCCTGCTCGTCGAGGCCGTCGATGTCGTTCGCGACGGCCATCATCATCCCGAAGATCGTCGAGATCACCGCGAGCATGGAGAGGCCGGCGAGGATGAAGGCGAGCCGCAGCCGCTTGACCTTCGGGACGCTCGTGGGCGGCGCCTGAGGGCCGGGCGGTCCGCGAAGAGCCGTTGCCGGCGAGCCCACGAGGCGTAGCGGTCCGCGGAGGTTGTTTCAGGACAGTCAGCTTGGATACCGGCGTTCGGGCGGCGATCGCCACGGGAAGGGACGGCGGGGGAGTGCCTCCCACGGGCTCGTCCAGCGGCGGCGAGTCTAGCATTGGCCCGGTGACGGAACCCGTGGCAAAGGCCGCTCGGATGCTGTTGCGGGGTACCGCGGAAGCGCTGCCGGAGGGCGCTCTCGAGCGCAAGCTGGGCGAGGGCCGGCCATTGCGGGTGAAGCTCGGCATCGATCCGACGGCGCCCGATATTCACCTGGGGCACACCGTCGTGCTGCGGAAGCTGCGCCAGTTCCAGGACCTCGGTCACCTCGTGGTGCTGATAATCGGCGACTACACCGCGCGCGTGGGCGATCCGAGCGGGCGCTCGGCGATGCGGCCGGTGCTCGACCCGGCCGCGATCGACCGCAACGCCCTGACCTTTCCAGGAACAGGCCTTCACCGTCCTCGATCCGGTGCGCACCGAGGTGCGCCGCAACGGCGAGTGGCTCGACATGCCGATGGAGGACCTGTTCCGCCTAGCGCGGATCTCGACCGTGGCCCAGATCCTCGAGCGCGACGACTTCGCCAAGCGGTACGCGGCCGGGGATCCGATCTCGGTCCTCGAGCTCCTCTATCCGCTGCTTCAGGGCTACGACTCGGTGGCCGTCCGTGCCGATGTCGAGCTCGGCGGGACCGATCAGACGTTCAACCTCCTCCTGGGACGAGACATCCAGCAGGCCTACGGGGTGGAGCCGCAGGCGATCCTGACGCTGCCGATCCTTCCGGGCACGGATGGCGTGCGGCGGATGGCGAAGAGCGCGGGCAACTACGTCGGGGTCGCGGAGGAGCCGGCGGAGATATTCGGGAAGCTGATGCGGGTGCCGGACGCCGCGATGCCGTTTTCTACGAGCTGCTGCTGGACGCTGCCGCTCGACGCCTCGCGGCCGGCGGTCGAGGCCAAGCGCGCGATGGCGCGCGCCCTGGTAGAGCGCTTTCACGGGTCGAAGGCGGCACGCGCCGCCGAAGAGCACTTCGACCGCCTGCACGTGCGCCACGAGGCGCCGACGGCGGTCGAGGAGGCCCCGCTGCCCGCCGGCGACCCGGTGCACCTTCCAGCCCTCATCGCCGACGGCTTCGGCGTTTCGCGATCCGACGCGCGCGCCGGCTGTTGGGCCAGGGCGGCGTGAGGCTGGACGGGGAGGCGCTCGACGGGTCGAGCCTCGATATCGCCGCCGAACGTCTGGACGGGGCCATCCTCCAACTCGGCAAGCGCCGCTTCAAGCGATTCGCAGCGCGCCCTTCGAGGGCGGTTCGGCACCGACCGCTCGGGACGGGCGAGCACGTCCGGCGCCGCGCCTTGACGCGCGTCCGCGCCGTCGCTATGGTTGACGACCCCTCGATGGACTTCAAGAAGAGCTACCGGGAGTTGGGCAGGGCGTAAGCCGAGCGGAAACGTGCGGTTGACGGTCCGGGCCCCTCTCGCAAGGGGCCTTCTTTTTGCCTCGAGACGCTGAGGAAGGGCGGAGTCCCCGCCCGCGAGAGCGTGACGGTCCTTGAAAACTCAACAGCATGTGCGACCGGAGTCGAAAGACTTCAGTCGCGTCCAGGTTCGACCGTCGTCTCGGCCTTCACGGCTGGGGACGACGGCTTACTGAGTAAAGAACAAACCCGTCAGCTCCGAGGTCGGCGCGTGTGTACTTGCGCCGGCCGGTAGTACGGACTGACAGCTTTCCTGACTAGACAGTGAAACCGGCGGGCTATGCTCGTCGGATGACACGCCAGTCTTTTACGGAGAGTTTGATCCTGGCTCAGGACGAACGCTGGCGGCGTGCTTAACACATGCAAGTGGAGCGACGAACCAGGCTTCGGCCTGGGGCAAAGCCGCGAACGGGTGAGTAACACGTGGGTAACCTGCCCCAATGATCGGGACAACCCGGGGAAACTCGGGCTAATACCGGATGTGCCCGCCTCGCATCAGTGAGGTGTGTAAAGGAAGCTTCGGCCTCCGCATTGGGATGGGCCCGCGGCCCATTAGCTTGTTGGTGAGGTAACGGCTCACCAAGGCTGCGATGGGTAGCTGGTCTGAGAGGACGATCAGCCACACTGGGACTGAGACACGGCCCAGACTCCTACGGGAGGCAGCAGTGGGGAATCTTGCGCAATGCGCGAAAGCGTGACGCAGCAACGCCGCGTGGGGGAAGAAGGCTCTCGGGTCGTAAACCCTTTCAGTTGGGACGAAGCTTCGACGGTGAATAGCCGTCTGAAGTGACGGTACCTTCATAAGAAGCCCCGGCTAACTACGTGCCAGCAGCCGCGGTAATACGTAGGGGGCAAGCGTTGTCCGGAATCATTGGGCGTAAAGAGCGCGTAGGCGGTCCGGTAAGTCCGCTGTGAAAGTCAAGGGCTCAACCCTTGGATGCCGGTGGATACTGTCAGACTAGAGTCCGGAAGAGGCGAGTGGAATTCCTGGTGTAGCGGTGAAATGCGCAGATATCAGGAGGAACACCAATGGCGAAGGCAGCTCGCTGGGACGGTACTGACGCTGAGGCGCGAAAGCGTGGGGAGCGAACAGGATTAGATACCCTGGTAGTCCACGCCGTAAACGATGGGCACTAGGTGTGGGAGGTGTCGACTCCTCCCGTGCCGTAGCTAACGCACTAAGTGCCCCGCCTGGGGAGTACGGCCGCAAGGCTAAAACTCAAAGGAATTGACGGGGGCCCGCACAAGCAGCGGAGCATGTGGTTTAATTCGACGCAACGCGAAGAACCTTACCTGGGCTTGACATGTTCGCGACCGGTGTGGAAACACATCTTCCCTTCGGGGCGCGATCACAGGTGGTGCATGGCTGTCGTCAGCTCGTGTCGTGAGATGTTGGGTTAAGTCCCGCAACGAGCGCAACCCTCGTCGTATGTTGCCAGCGGATAATGCCGGGGACTCATGCGAGACTGCCGGTGACAAACCGGAGGAAGGCGGGGATGACGTCAAGTCATCATGCCCCTTATGTCCAGGGCTACACACGTGCTACATTGGCGCATACAAAGGGTTGCAATACCGTGAGGTGGAGCGAATCCCATAAAGTGCGTCTCGGTTCGGATTGGAGGCTGAAACTCGCCTCCATGAAGGCGGAGTTGCTAGTAATCGTGGATCAGCAACGCCACGGTGAATACGTTCCCGGGCCTTGTACACACCGCCCGTCACACCACGAAAGCGGGCAACACCCGAAGCCGGTGGCCTAACCCGCAAGGGAGGGAGCCGTCGAAGGTGGGGCTCGTGATTGGGGTGAAGTCGTAACAAGGTAGCCGTAGCGGAAGCTGCGGCTGGATCACCTCCTTTCTAGGGAGCTCCTACCTAGGAGCCGGCCCAGCGCCACCGTGCGCCCGGCCTCTCTAGGACGTCGACCGAGCCTGGTCATGGCCTTTCTGCCCCTCTGGGGTGGGAGGCCTACATGCTGTTGAGTTTTGAGGGACCGGCGCCGCGGAGTCCCCGCGGCGTGCTCTCTACGGTCCTTGAAAACTGCACAGTTGGCCAAATTTGGGTATCACCGATACCTACTGTGCCCTCGGGCGCAGCAGTATCGATCACCGTCAAGATAGTAAGGGCACACGGTGGATGCCTTGGCACCAGGGAGTCGATGAAGGGCGTGGACGACTGCGATAAGCCACGGTGAGGCGTTTAACAGCCTGTGACCCGTGGATTCCCGAATGGGTAAACCCAGCGTCGGTAGTGCGGCGTTAACACCGGCTGAACACATAGGCCGGTGTGGGCAAGCGGGGGAACTGAAACATCTAAGTACCCCGAGGAAAGGAAATCAACCGAGACTCCCCGAGTAGTGGCGAGCGAAAGGGGATCAGCCCAAACCTGGCAGGTGTAAGCGGGCACGCGTTGCCTGTCCGGGGTTGTAGGGCGTCTGTTCCGGGCCGTGCCTGGCCCGGCGGAAGTTACAAAGTCGTGCGTTAGCTGAAGCGCGTGGAACCGCGCACCACAGAGGGCAAACGTCCCGTAAGCGAAAGCGCATGGCCTTCCGTCAGACGTTCCTGAGTAGGACCGTTCCCGTGAAACGCGGTCTGAATCTGGGGGGACCACCCTCCAAGGCTAAGTACTCCCTGGTGACCGATAGCGGATAGTACCGTGAGGGAAAGGTGAAAAGTACCCCGGAAGGGGAGTGAAATAGTACCTGAAACCGCGTGCCTACAAGCGGTCGGAGCACTTCGGTGTGACGGCGTGCTTTTTGCATAACGAGCCGGCGAGTTACTCGTTACTGGCGAGGCTAAGCGATGAGCGGAGCCGCAGCGAAAGCGAGTCCTAACAGGGCGTCTCAGTCAGTGGCGGTAGACCCGAAACCGAGCGAGCTACCCATGGGCAGGTTGAAGCGGGGGTAAGACCCCGTGGAGGACCGAACCGACCTAGGTTGAAAACTGGGCGGATGACCTGTGGGTCGGAGTGAAAGGCTAATCAAGCTCGGATATATCTGGTTCTCTCCGAAATATATTTAGGTATAGCCTCAGGTAAATTACGTTGTGGCCGTAGAGCACTGTTTGGACGCGGGGCCCTACCAGGTTACCAACTTCAGGCAAACTCCGAAGACCATAACGTTTACCCTGGGAGTCAGTCTGCGGGGGATAAACTTCGTAGGCAAAAGGGAAACAGCCCAGACCGCCAGCTAAGGTCCCAAAGTACTAGCTAAGTGGGAAACGATGTTCGAGTGCATAGACAACCAGGAGGTTGGCTTAGAGGCAGCCATCCTTGAAAGAGTGCGTAATAGCTCACTGGTCAAGTGTTCGAGCGCGGAAAATGTAACGGGGCTCAAGCTAGT
Organism: Thermoleophilaceae bacterium; assembly: GCA_030446485.1. Taxonomy (GTDB): domain Bacteria; phylum Actinomycetota; class Thermoleophilia; order Solirubrobacterales; family Thermoleophilaceae; genus JAUJNF01. Next base: position 30,812 of record JAUJNF010000013.1, read on the forward strand.
CACCGAAGCTGCGGGTGCGCGACCCTCGGGTCGAGCGCGGTAGGAGAGCGTTCCCTGTCCACTGAAGCGGCGGCGTAAGCCAGTCGTGGATCGTTCAGGGAAGTGAGAATGTCGGCATGAGTAACGAAAGAGGGGTGAGAATCCCTCCACCGATTGCCCAAGGGTTCCTGAGTAAAGTTCGTCTGCTCAGGGTTAGTCGGGACCTAAGGCGAGGCCGAAAGGCGTAGTCGATGGCTAACGGGTTGATATTCCCGTACCACGTCGTGTCCGTTACGACCGATGGGGGGACGAGGAAGGGTAAGGGATCCCTGGCGATGGTCGTCCAGGGGTAAGCGTGTAGCCAGCGCTCTCAGGTAAATCCGGGAGCGCGTTACGGCGAGGCGCGATGCCAGCTGGCCCTAGGGCCGGCGAGTCTCCGAGCCCATGCCTCCGAGAAAAGCCTCTAGGCAGGACGCACGTGCCCGTACCAAAACCGACACAGGTGGGCAAGTAGAAGATACTAAGGTGATCGAGATAACCCTCGTTAAGGAACTCGGCAAAATTGCCCCGTAACTTCGGGATAAGGGGCGCCCCGGTAGAGTGAAGCCCTTCGCGGGCCTAGCTCGAGGGGGCCGCAGTGAATAGGTTCGAGCGACTGTTTACCAAAAACACAGGTCTCTGCTAAGTCGTAAGACGACGTATAGGGGCTGACGCCTGCCCGGTGCCGGAAGGTTACGTGGAGGTGTTAGTCGTCCTTCGGGATGACGAGGCACCGAAACTAAGCCCCGGTAAACGGCGGCCGTAACTATAACGGTCCTAAGGTAGCGAAATTCCTTGTCGGGTAAGTTCCGACCTGCACGAATGGCGTAACGACTTGAACGCTGTCTCAACGAGGGGCTCGGTGAAATTGCAGTCTCGGTGAAGATGCCGAGTACCCGCGGCCAGACGGAAAGACCCCGTGAACCTTTACTACAGCTTGATATTGGAGTTCGGGACATCTCGCTCAGGATAGGTGGGAGGCTTTGAAGCGCTGGTTTCGGCCGGCGTGGAGCCACCCTTGAGATACCACCCTTGGTGTTCTGGGCTTCTAATGCTCCGCCGTGAATCCGGGGAGCAAACAGTGTCAGGTGGGTAGTTTGACTGGGGCGGTCGCCTCCCAAAATGTAACGGAGGCGCGCAAAGGTTCCCTCAGTACGGTTGGAAATCGTACGTAGAGTGCAAAAGCAACAAGGGAGCTTGACTGCGAGACTGACAGGTCGAGCAGGTGCGAAAGCAGGCTTTAGTGATCCGGCGGTAGCAAGTGGAAGTGCCGTCGCTCAACGGATAAAAGGTACTCCGGGGATAACAGGCTTATCGGGCCCAAGAGTCCACATCGACGGCCCGGTTTGGCACCTCGATGTCGGCTCGTCGCATCCTGGGGCTGAAGTAGGTCCCAAGGGTTGGGCTGTTCGCCCATTAAAGCGGTACGCGAGCTGGGTTCAGAACGTCGTGAGACAGTTCGGTCCCTATCTGCCGTGGGCGCTGGAGAATTGAGAGGAGTCGTCCCTAGTACGAGAGGACCGGGACGAACGGACCTCTGGTGTATCTGTTGTCCTGCCAAGGGCATCGCAGATTAGCTACGTCCGGATGGGATAACCGCTGAAGGCATCTAAGCGGGAAGCCCACCTCGAGATGAGTTCTCCCATCCCCTTAGAGGGAGTAAGAGCCCTGGAAGACCACCAGGTGATAGGCCGGATGTGGAAGTCCAGCAATGGGCGCAGCAGACCGGTACTAATGCTTCGAGGGCTTGACGGATATATCGATGCCCAGACGCATGCCAACTGTGCAGTTTTGAGGGCCCGGCGGGAGCTGGTCCCGACCACTTTCGGTGGTCATAGCGAGGGGGTCCCACCTCTTCCCATTCCGAACAGAGCAGTTAAGCCCCTCAGCGCCGATGGTACTTGGCTCGCAAGGGCCTGGGAGAGTAGGTCGCCGCCGATTAATCGCTCGAACGGGTCGCTCAGCACGAGCGGCCCGTTCGTCGTTGTGGCCGCAGCGCGGCGCCGGCGGCACCCGCGCCGTGAGCGACGGTCGCGAGGGCTGTCAGGAACCCCGTGCATAGACTCCGCGGCGTGTCCGTCCTCGCCATAGTCCTCATCGTGGTCGGGGTGCTCCTCGTCCTGCTGTTCATCGGTGGATTGGCGGCGGCCCGACGACGCGAGGTCGAGGGGGCCGGCCAGTACGCCGAGCACGTCGCCGCCGCCGACTCGGCGCTCGAAGAAGCGCGAGCCGCGGACAGGGGGTGGGATCGCGACCTGCTCGAGGACCTGGTGCGCCGAGCGCTGGCCGAGCGTAGGCCGGGATGGCGGGTCGATGCGCTTCATCTCGTGCTCGTCGACGACCGCCCCGGTGTCGCGGAGGATCGCGCTCACTTCGTGGCGGAGGGCGGCGGGAACTCGGCCCAGGTCGTGGTGGAGCGCAGCCATGAGGGGAGCTGGTCGGTAGCCGAAGTCGAGTAGGGGACCCGCGGGTCGCAGTCGAACCGCGGGCGCGGCGCGGTCCGCTCGTGCGGGAGCCGCTCTACGCGGAGCGAGCCTGAGCGAACTGGACGCAGTGCTCCCGCGACCCGCGCGGAAGAGCCGCGAGATCGCCCGCTGGGGTCGCGTGATCTCGCAGCGCACGGCAGTCAAAGGCCGCCCTGGCCACCTCGTCGACCGGACCGTCGAGCCCGTACTCCCCGAGGGTGGCGAATCGAACCGCCAGATCGAGGCGGCGGCTCGCGACCAGCCGGAGGCGTGCGAATTCGTAAGGGAACATGCGTTCGGCAAAGGTAGGGCGTCCCTCGGACGGACGTCTCCACTCGGGAGCGCCGCTCGGACGGATGCTCTCCCCCCGCGGGCGATTCAGTCGCGGCTCCTGCCCCGCCGAGACAAGCGGGGTACGCCGTACCGACCGTACCGGCCGGGCTACGCTGCCCGCCGATGCCCGGCCCCTTCGTGCACCGGCTCCGCGTCCGCTACGGGGAGTGCGATCCGCAGGGTGTCGTCTTCAACGCCAACTTCATCATGTACTTCGATGTCGCACTGACCGAGCTGTGGCGGGAGACCATCGGCCGCTACGACGCCATGCTCGAGGCCGGCACCGACATGGTGGTGGCGGAGGCCCGGGCTCGCTACCTCGCTCCGGCTGCGTTCGACGATGAGCTCGACATCGAGGTGCAGATCACGCGGCTGGGCGTAACCGGCATGTCCACGGCGATGTCGGTGCGGCGCGACGGTGCGACGGTGGTCGAGGGTGAGATGCGGCACGTGTTCATCGACCCCGCCACCAAGCTCAAGAAGCCGATACCTGAGGAGATCCGCGCGGCCATGGAGCCCTATCTCGCGCACGACTCCGAGGCCGCGGCACGGCGGTGATCCACCTCAGGATCGTCGCACCGCGGTTCAAGTCCGACCGCGTCCTGGAGCTGCTCCTGGCCTCGGACTCGGTGCTCAATGTGATCCGCCTGCCGGACGCCGCGCGCAAGCCGACGGGGACGTGATCATGTGAGACGTCGCCCGGGAGGACGCGAGCGTGATCCTGGGTGACCTGCCCGAGCTCGAGGTTGCGGTCGACGGCTCGATCGCCGTGGCGAGCATCGACACCTCGATCGGTGACGCCGCAGACCGGGCCGAGAGCGCGGCCTCCGGCGTGCCGTCGGATGCGGTGGTCTGGGAAGAGGTGGAAGCGCGCACGTCCGAGAACACGGAGCTCTCCTTCAACTTCCTTGGCCTTCACGGGATCTTCCTGGACTCGCCGATCCTGATCATCGCGCCGCTGTCCAGCGCAGGGGCGATCTGGCCCGACGCTCGGTCAAGGCGCTCGCGGTGGGCTTCCCGCTGGGCATCATCGTCACCTACGGGGTGGCGCTTCTCCTCAAGGCCGTGGACCTCGTGCCGGAAGGCTTTGCGAGCGACGAGCACCCGCTCACGCAGTTCATCTCGCACCCCGACCTCTTCTCGGTGCTCGGCGCCGTCCTCGCCGGCACGGCCGGCGTGCTCTCCCTCACCGCCGCCAAGTCGGGAGCCCTGATCGGGGTGCTGATCTCGGTGACGACCATCCCGGCGGCGGCCAACGTGGCGGTGGCGGGGGCCTTCCGCGACTGGCAGGAGCTCGGCGGGGCCGCGGCGCAGCTCTCGATCAATCTGATGGCGCTCGTCCTGGCCGGGATCACGACCCTGTTCCTACAGCGGCGACTGTTTGACAGGCGCCGCCGCAGGCCCGAGCAGGCGCTCGAGCGCGAGGCCGCGGGGCTGGCGGGCCCGGGCGCCGGGCCAGGATTGGCCGCGGCGGGGGCGGCGCCGCCCAAGCGCGAGGGGGCCGGCCTCGCGCACCCCGCGCCGCTGATCCGCCCCCACAGCGGTGATCCTTACCCAGACGCAGAGGCGACCCGGCGACGCCCGAGGACCCGCCCCTCAGCCCGTCGTCGAGCCGAGCGCCGACCAGATGTCGACCTTGGTGCGCACGCGGCCGATCACGTCGTCGGTGAAGTCGCTGGTGGTGGCGCTTCCGGCCAGGTCGAAGGTCCGCACCCCGCTCGCTGTGGCCTCGAGCACCGACTCGTAGATCGCCCGCGAGGCCACGTCGGCCTTCCGGTCGCCGGCCTGCGCCACGTAGTGCAGCACGGCCGCGGCGGCCATGATCATCGCCATGGGGTTGGCCAGGTTCTTCCCCAACAGGCTCGGGGCGGTGCCGTGCGGGGCCTCGGCCATCACCGCGGACGGCTCGTAGTCCTCGCGGAAGGCGAGCAGCACCGACTCCGCTCCGGCGATCGAGCCGAAGAGCGGCAGGACGAAGTCCGACAGGCAGTCGCCGTCGCGGTTGAGCGCCGGGATCACGAGCGGCGCGTCGGCGGCGCCCGTGATCAGCCCGGCGTAGGTGGCGTCGATCAGGACCGGCTGGTACCCGACTTCCGGATGACGCTGGGCCGCGGCGTCGAGCTCCTCCTTGAGCATCCCCTCGTAGACGGGGCTCACCGTCCACTTGGGCCCGCCGTACACCCGCGCGTGGATCTTGCGCGCCGTGCGGAAGCTGTACTCGGCCACGGCGCGGCACACATGGCGGGAGATGCGCTCGGTCCGGAAGGCCACCTCCTCGTCCTCCTCGCCCTCGCGCCACTGCTCGGCCCCGTAGGCGTCGCCCACCGCCATGCGGCAGATCGAGATCGGGAAGTGCACGCCGGCGATCGGCGTCACACCCGGGATCCGGCGGCCGGTGCGGATGATCACCTTGCCGTCGATCTCCTCGCGGAGTATCCGGTTGGGGCTGCCGACGTCGTCCTTGCCCTCGGGCGTGATCGTGGCCGCCTTGAGGCCGAAGCCCGACTCGCGCATGGCCCGCGCGGCCTCGACCACCACCTCGTTGCCGGTCTGGCGCCGGTGCTCCAGCGAGAGGTCGTAGTGCGCGAGCTCGACGTCCACGCCCGTGACCGATGGGTCGAGCACGCGCACGGCCTGCTCGAGCAGCTCCTGCCCTGTCTCGTCGCCCTCGAGGACGATGATGCGCGCCGGCTCGGCCATGTGCGAGCGACTGTACCCGGGCGTCGGACCGTGCCGAGGAGCGGCCCCGTCCGCCCCGTCCGCCTACCCCGAGTCCGGCTCCAGCCCGAGCTCCGCGGCCCGCTCCTCCATCGCGGCGATCACACGTGCCACGTGAGCGTCGAAGTCCACGCCGAGCTCCTCGACGCCGCGCCGCACCCCCTCGCGGTCCACGCCCGCCGCGAAGCTCGGCTGCCCCAGCTTCTTCTTCACCGACTTGGGCGCCATCCCGTGGATGCCCGTCGGGCGCACGCGCGCGCACGCGGCCACGAACCCCGACAGCTCGTCGACGGCATACAGGGTGCGGGCAAGCGGGGTGACCCGCGGCACGCCGAGGAAGTCCGCGTGGCCGGCCACGGCGTCGATCAGCTCCGCCGGATACTCGAGCCGGCGTAGCTCGTCGATGGCCATGCGCGGATGCCCGGTCTCGAGGTCGGGATAGCGCTCGTAGTCGAGGTCGTGGAGAATCCCGGTGGCTGCCCACAGCTCCTCGTCGTGCCCGCCCTCGCGCGCGTAGGAGACCATGGCGGCCTCCACGCCCAGCACGTGCTTGCGCAGCGAGTCCGACTCGGTCCACTCGCAGAACAGCGCCCAGGCAGCATCTCGATCGACGTCCATCGCGGCGTCAACGTACAGCCTGGCGCGAGCGGCAGGGGAAGCCCGCCCAGAGTCGAAAAGACGGCCACATGCCCTTCGCTACGCTTGCGCCGCCGCCGGGGCCGCCGCCTCGGGCAGCACGAACCATGGAGAAATTCGTAATCGAAGGCGGCCATCCGCTGTCCGGCACGATCACGCCCGCCGGCAACAAGAATGCCGCCCTACCCGCGCTCGCCGCCTCGCTCCTCACCGAGGAGGAGGTCCTGGTGCGCAACGTGCCGCGGATCAGGGACGTCGAGGCCATGCTCGAGCTGCTCGCCGACCTCGGCGTGCGCGTGGAGTGGCGCGACGACAGCAGCGTGTGCCTGTGCGCCGCCGAGGTGACCAGCACCGACGTCGACGCAGCCCTGGCCGAGCCCATCCGGGCCTCGTTCCTGGTGGCCGGCCCCCTGCTCGCGCGCTTCGGTCGCGCGAAGATGCCTCCGCCCGGCGGCGACGTGATCGGCCGGCGCCGCCTCGACCCGCACCTCGACGCCTTCAGGGCCCTGGGGGCGCACGTGCAGGCGGGCCGCGACTACGAGCTCACCGCCGAGCACGGCCTCAAGGCCTGCGACTTCTTCATGGATGAGCCCTCGGTGATGGCCACCGAGAACGCCCTCATGGCCGCCGCGCTCACGCCCGGGTCGACCGTGATCCACAACGCCGCTTCCGAGCCGCACGTCCAGGACCTCGCCCGCCTGCTGCTGCAGATGGGCGCCCGCGTGGAGGGCATCGGCTCGAACGTGATGCTGGTGCACGGAAGCGAGACGCTGGGCGGCGCCGACCACCGGCTGGCTCCCGACTACATCGAGGTCGCGAGCTTCATCGCGCTCGCGGCGGTCACCGGCGGTGAGCTGCGCATCAAGGACGCCGTGCGCGACCACCTGCGGATGACCACGCTGATCTTCGCGCGCCTGGGGTGCGAGATCGGATGGGACGGCGACGACGTGATCGTCCCGCCCGGACAGCAGCTCGTGGTGCAGAACGACCACGGGGACGCCATCTCGAAGATCGAGGACGGCCCCTGGCCGGCCTTCCCCGCGGACCTCACGAGCATCGCCCTGGCCATGGCCACCCAGGCCGACGGGCTCGTGCTGATCTTCGAGAAGATGTTCGAGAACCGTCTCTTCTTCGTCGACAAGCTGGTGTCGATGGGCGCTCGGGTGCTGCTCTGCGATCCGCACCGAGCGGTGGTGGCCGGCCGCAGCCGACTTCACGGCGAGCGCGTCGACAGCCCCGACATCCGCGCCGGCATGGCGATGCTCATCGCCGCGCTGTGCGCCGAGGGTCGCTCCGAGATCGGCAACATCCGCCAGATCGACCGCGGTTACGAGCGGATCGACGAGCGGCTGCAGTCGCTCGGCGCGCACATCGAGCGCGTGGCGACCGACGTGCCGGCCTAGCGCCGCGCCGGGGCCCTTACCCGACCGGCGGTGGCCGAAGCGGTGATCCACCCCATCCCTCCCGGGACGCGGGACATGCTCCCCGACGAGATGCGGGAGCTGGCCGCGCTCAACGAGCGCCTGCACGCCGTGTTCGCGGCCGCGGGCTACGGCGAGGTGCGCACGCCCGCGATCGAGTACGAGGACGTCCTGCGCCGCGGCGACGACCGTGCCGCGGGAGCGAGCTTCCGGCTCTTCGACGGCAGCGGCCGGGTGCTGGCCCTGCGCTCCGACACCACCATTCCCATCGCTCGCCTCGTGGCCAGCCGCTACGCGGACGCGCCCATGCCACTGCGGTTGTGCTACTTCGACAACGCTTACCGGCCGGCTCAGCCGGGCCGCGGACAGGCCTCGGAGTTCATGCAGGCGGGCCTCGAGCTGGTGGGCTCGCCCGCACCGGGGGGCGACGTCGAGGTGATCGCGCTGGTGCTCGACGCGCTCGACGCCGCGGGCCTCGGCCGCCACCGAGTCGGCCTCGGCGACGGCTCGCTGTACCGGCGGCTGCTGGCGAGCTTCGGCGTGCCGGAGGGCGAGCGCCCCGTGCTGCTCGACGCCCTGTCGCGTCGCGACCTGGTGGGCCTGGCCACCCATGTCGACGGGCTCTCGCTGTCGCGCACGGCGCGCGACGCGCTGGTGGGCCTGCCGGCGCTGCGCGGCGGCCCAGAGATCCTGGCGACGGACGTCGAGCCGGTGCACGCCGCGCTTGCGGGCCTGCGCGCCTGTTACGAGGCCCTGGACGCGCGTGGCGCGGGGGACCGCGTAATCCTCGATCTCGGCCTGGTGCGCGAGCTCGGCTATTACACAGGGGTGGTGTTCGAGATCTACGACCCGGCCGTGGGCTTCGCCCTGGGCGGCGGAGGCCGCTACGACGAGCTGCTCGGGCGCTTCGGCCGGCCCCTTCCCGCCTGCGGGGTGGCCCTCGACGTACAGCGGGTGCACACCGCGATGCTCGCGGAGGAGCGCCTGGCCGCCCGGGGGACCTCCGAGTGACCGCGGGCGAGGGCCTGCGAATCGCCGTGCCGCGAGGGTCGCTGTTCGAGGACACGCTCGACCTGCTCGACCGCCTCGACGTCGACACCAGCGAGATCCGCTCGAACGACCGCAAGCTCCTGTTCGAGGACGCCGGCGTGGTGACCATGCGCCCGAGCGACGTGCCCACCTACGTGCAGCACGGCGCCGCCGACCTGGGCATCACCGGGAAGGATGTGCTGCTCGAGCAGCCCGAGCGCGAGGTGTACGAGCTCCTCGACCTGGGCTACGGGCGCTGCCAGATGGTGGTGGCCGCGCGCGAGGGGGACGACTCGGTGGCCGAGTCCCTGCGCCGGCTCGGCACCGTACGCGTGGCCACCAAGTACCCGCGCATCGCGGCGCGCCACTTCGCCGACACCGGGCGTCAGGCCGAGATCGTGGAGGTGAAGGGATCGGTGGAGATCGCGCCGCTCACCGGGCTCGTGGACTCGATCGTCGACCTGACCGCCACCGGGCGGACGCTTGCCGAGAACCACCTGGAGATCCGGGAGACCATCCACGAGTGCACCGCCCGGCTGATCGCCAACCCCGTCGCGCACAAGCTCAAGGCCCGTGCCATCGACGACCTGGTCGCGCGCGTGCGGGCCGCGGGAGCGGAGGACCCCTGATGCAGGCCCGGATCGCCGTGCTCGACTACGGCATGGGCAACCTGCGCTCGGTGGAGAAGGCCCTCGAGCGAGTGGGGGCGGTGGCCACGGTTACGCGCGACCACGGCCTGGTCCGCTCGTGCGACGGCGTGGTGCTCCCCGGCGTCGGCGCCTTCCCCAAGGCGATGGTGGCGGTGCGCGAGCTCGGCTTCGACGTTCTGCTCGCCGAGCTGGTCGAGGCCGGCACGCCCACCATCGGCCTGTGCATGGGCATGCAGCTGCTGTTCGACAGCACCACCGAGCTGGGCGGCGGCATCGGACTCGGACTGCTCCACGGCGACGTCGAGGCCCTGGACTCGGCCGGCCTCAAGCTGCCGCAGATCGGCTGGAACGCGGTGTCCTGGCGCCAGTCCTCGCCGCTCGTCGAGGGCCTGCCCGATCCGTGCGCCTTCTACCACGTTCACTCTTTCGCACCGCGCGCGACCGAGCTGGGCGACGTGCTCGGCACCGCCGTCTACGGCAGCGAGTTCGTGACAGCGGTCGAGCGCCCGCCGCTGTTCGGTGTGCAGTTCCACCCGGAGAAGTCGGGTGCCCAGGGCCTGCGGCTGCTGCAGAACTTCGCAGGGATCTCGGTGCGCGCCCCCGCGTGATCTTCCTGCCCGCCATCGACATCCGCGACGGCCGCGCCGTGCGGCTCGAGCAGGGCGACTTCGAGAAGGAGACCGTCTACGTCGACGACCCGCTCGAGGCCGCGCGCAGCTTCGTGGCCGCGGGGGCCCGCTCCCTGCACGTCGTCGATCTCGACGGCGCCCGCGACGGCGCGCCGGCCAACCTCCACCACCTCAAGCGCATCACCGAGGAGCTGCGCGTGCCGGTGCAGTACGGGGGCGGGCTGCGCACGCTCGTGGACGTGCGGGCCGCCCTGGGGGCCGGGGCCGAGCGGGTGGTGCTGGGCACCGCGGCCTACAACGACGTCGAGTTCCTCGAGGAGGCGCTCGCCTCCTGGGAGCCCCGCATCCTGGTGGCGATCGACGTGCGCGAGGGGTTCGTCTCGGTGGCGGGATGGACCAAGGGCACCCAGATGCGCGCCGACGACGTGATCGTGCGCCTGCAGCGCCGCGGCGTCAAGCGCTTCGCCTATACGAACGTCGATCGCGACGGCATGCTCGACGGGCTCGACGTCGAGGAGGTGCGCCGCGTGGGCGGCGTGATCCGCGGGCGCTTCCTCTACTCGGGCGGCGTCGGCTCGCTCGAGGACCTGACCGCCCTGAAGGGCCTGCGTCTGCTGAACCTGGCGGGCGTGATCTCCGGCAAGGCGCTGTACGAGCGCCGCTTCACGGTCGCCGAGGCGAGGGCGGCGCTCGAGGAACGCTGATGCTGCTGAAGCGCGTCATCCCCTGCCTCGATGTCGACGCCGGCCGCGTGGTGAAGGGCACGAACTTCGTCGGCCTGCGCGACGCGGGCGACCCGGTCGAGCTCGGGCGCCGCTACGAGGTCGAGGGAGCCGACGAGCTCGTCTTCCTCGACATCACGGCCTCCCACGAGGGCCGTGACACGGTGGTGGAGCTCGCCCGGAGGACGGCCGACGACGTGTTCATCCCCTTCACCATCGGCGGCGGCATCCGCTCGGTGGCAGACGCGCAGGCGGTGCTCGACGCCGGGGCCGACAAGGTGTCGGTCAACTCGGCCGCGGTCGCCCGGCCCGAGCTCATCGGTGAGCTGGCCGAGGTGTTCGGCGCCCAGTGCGTGGTCCTGGCCATCGACGCTCGCCGCCGCGCGACGGGTGACGGGTACGAGGTCTTCGTGAGCGGTGGGAGAACGGCCACCGGGCGCGACGCCGTGGAGTGGGCGCGCGAGGGTGCCGAGCGCGGCGCCGGCGAGATCCTGCTGACGAGCATGGACCGGGACGGCACGGAGGAGGGCTACGAGCTCCACCTTACGCGCGCGGTGGCCGAGGCCGTCGACATCCCGGTGATCGCCTCCGGTGGAGCCGGCAACCTCGACCACCTGGTCGACGCGGTGCGCGATGGCCACGCCGACGCCGTGCTGTGCGCCTCAATCTTCCACTACGGCGAGTACACGGTCGGCGAGGCCAAGGCCCGCATGGCCGCCGCCGGCATCCCGGTGCGGCGGTAGGGCGGAGCGACCGGTGATGGGGCAGGTCATCCTCACCGTGCGCGAAGCTACGCCGGTGTCCACGCCGGTCATGGGCCTACGCGAGCGCGTGTCCGCGCTGCCGGGTATGGACCGGCTCCTGCCGGCCCTCGACGGACTCGAGCCCACGTTCCTGGTAGGGGGAGCGGTCCGCGACCTGCTGCTCGGCGAGCCCGTCGTGGACCTCGACCTCGTGGTCGAGGGTGACGCGCGCTGGGAGGCCCAACAGCTCGCCTCCCGCCTCAACGGTACGGCGATCGAGCACGACCGCTTCGGAACGGCGACGGTGCGCGCGCCGGGACTGTCGATCGACCTGGCCAGCGCGCGCCGCGAGCGCTACTCACGCCCGGGCGCCCTGCCGAGCGTCGAGCCGGCTCCGCTCACCGAGGACCTCGTGCGCCGCGACTTCACGATCAACACGATGGCCATCGCCCTCTCGGGTGAGCAGTTCGGCCGGCTGCACGATCCGCGTGGGGGCTTCTGGGACCTGCGCGACCGGCTCGTGCGCGTGCTGCACACCAGCAGCTTCCTCGACGACCCGACGCGGCTCCTGCGCGCGCTGCGCTACGAGGCTCGGCTCAACTTCACCATGGACCCCGACACCGAGGCGCTGGCCCGGCAGGCGGGATCGCGCGGAGCGGTGGCCACCGTCAGCGGCAGCCGCGTGCGCGACGGCCTGCGCCTGCTCCTTGCCGAGGACAACTTCCCCGCCGCCCTACGGCGCATGCGCGAGCTGGACCTCGACCATGCGTTGCACCCTGCGCTGACCGTCGAACCCGACCTAGCGGCGAGCGCAGCGCTCGCCGCGATGGAGACGGGCGCCAGCCGCCTGATGGCGGCGCTCGCCGCGCTCGTCTGGGGAGCGCCCGACCACCTGCTGCGGTGGCTCGACGAGCTGAACATGCCCGCGGAGGTGCGGCAGCGCGTGACCCGCGCGGTGCTCCAGGCGCCGGGTGTCACCGTCGCCCTGTCTCCCGAGCTCTCCAACTCGGCCCTCTACGAGCTCCTGCACGGCGCTCCGGGCGAGGTGCTCGCCCTCGCCCTCGCCCTCGGTGCGCCGGCCGAGCCGGTGCTGCGCTACATCCGGGAGGTGAGCACCGCACGGCTCGAGATCGACGGCTCCGACCTCATGGCGGCCGGAGTGCCGCAGTCCCCTGCGGTCGGCGCCGCGCTCAAAGAGACGCTCAGGCGCAAGCTCGACGGGACGGTGTCGGGCCGGGACGAGGAGCTGCGCACCGCCGTCGAGCTCGCCCGGGGCGCCGCGTGATCGAGGTCGGGCTTCCGGGCGGCCGGGCCGCCTTCACCACGCGCCGGGGCGGGGTGAGTGAGGGACCGTATAAGTCGCTCAACCTCGGGATCCTCACCGACGACGACCCGGAGCGGGTGATCGAGAACCGTCGCCGGGCGGCGGCCGCGGCCGGCCTCACACCCGAGCGGATCGCCATGGGCTGGCAGGTGCATGGCACCGAGTTGCGCGAGTGGGGTGGACCGCCGGAGGACCCGGGCTACCAGCGCCCCGGCGCGACCCTCGACCGCGTGGACGGACACCTCACCTCCCTCGCCGGCCTCGGCCTGCTCGTGCTGGCCGCGGACTGCCTGCCCGTGGCGCTTGCGTCGCCGGCCCAGGTGGCGATGCTGCACTGCGGCTGGCGTGGCCTGGCGGCGGGCATAGTGCAGCGCGCCGCCGAGCGCTTCGCGGACCCCCCGGCGGCGGCCATCGGCCCCGGCATAGGTGGCTGCTGCTACGAGGTGGGGCCCGAGGTGCTCGCGGCGTTCGCCGACCTCGACGGGGTGGCCGACGGCCGGATGCTCGATCTCCGGGCCGTTGCCCACGCCAAGCTGCGGCAGGCCGGTGTCGAGCGGGTCGAAGACGTCGACCTCTGCACGAGCTGCCGGCCCGACCTCTTCTTCTCCCACCGGCGCGACCACGGGATCACCGGGCGGCAGGGAGGCATCGTCTGGCGCGAAGCCTCTTGACGCGCCAGTTCAGCGGGCTCGAGGCGGCCCGGGTGCGTGACAACCTCGAGCGGGTCCGTGAGCGCATCGCCGCAGCCGGGCGCGACCCTGCGGAGGTCGAGGTGTGCGCCGCGGTGAAGTACGTGCCGGTCGATGAGCTCCGAGTGCTGGCCGAGGCCGGAATCGAGCTCGTGGGGGAGAACCGCGCGCAGGACCTGCTCGTCAAGCGCGAGCGCCACGCCGACCACTTCGTCTGGGACTTCATCGGCGCGCTCCAGAGCCGCAAGGTACGCGACCTGGCGCCCGTCGTGCGGCTGATCCATTCGGTGGCCTCGGACTCGGTGCTGAGGCAGCTCGAGCGGCACCCGGTCGGCGAGGTGCTGGTCGAGGTGAACGTGGCCGGGGAGCGGGGCAAGGCCGGCATCGCCCCTCCGGAGCTCGCGGAGTTCATCGCCCGCTCGCCGGTGCCCGTGACCGGCCTGATGACCATGCCCCCGGCCGTCGAGCGGGCCGAGGACAACCGCCGCCACTTCGCCCGCTTGGCCGAGCTGGCAGCGGAGCACGGGCTGTCCCGGCTGTCGATGGGGACCACTCAGGACTTCCACGTGGCAGCCTCGGAGGGGGCTACCCTCGTCCGGCTGGGGAGCGTTCTCCTCAACTAACGGGCGGTTAAGGCGTTGTAGGTAGTGAACCAGCGGCTCACCCCCGCCGTTGTACCTAGAGATGACCAAGCTCCGCACCCTCCTGACGACCTCCCTCGCGGCCCTTTTGGGCGTGCTCGCCGTGCCCGCGGGCGCTCTGGCCGCCGACGAGGCGGCCGGCACGCGGGCGGAGGCGAAGCAGACGCTCGCGGAGGCCGAGCGCGCGCTCGAGGGTCGCGGGCTGGACACCGGCCGCGAGCTCACGCCGCTGCTGCTCGAGCTGAGCCGGGAGCTGCCGGCGCTGGGGCGGGAGGATCGGAAGGAGGCGCGGGGGCTGCTGGCACGACCGACGGATGGGACGTCGGATCCTCAGAAGAACGGGTACACGACCGCCGAGGCGCCGCCCCTCTGCACCGAGAACTTCTGCGTTCACTACGTGACCACGACCGCGGACGCGCCCAACAACCTCACTGACGGTGACGATCCCGGGTCCCACCCCGATTACGTCGACCTCATGGCCCGCGTCTTCGAGGCGGAGGTGTATCCGCGCGAGGTAGGTGATCTGGGTTGGCGCGCGCCCAAGGGGGACGGCACGCTGGGCACCGGTGTCGACAAGACCGACGTCTACATCAAGGATCTCCCGGACAACCTGTTCGGCTATGCCGCCCCCGACCCTCAGGCCGTCCCCAGCGACCGCAGCGCGTACGCCTACCAGGTGATGGATGACGAATACGAGGACTTCGGGACGACCCTGGACGCCAAGACCGCCGCGCTGAAGGTCACCGCCGCCCACGAGTTCAACCATGTGCTGCAGTTCGCCTACGACCGCTTCGAGGACACTTGGATGTTCGAGTCCACGGCCACGTGGATCGAGGACAAGGTCTACGACGAGATCAATGACTACCGCCGGTATCTCGGGTCTGCAGATCCCGCTCGCCCCCGTGGCTGGGTGTCGCTCACGGAGGTGCCGCTCACCGAGGCAAACCAGGACAAGCACTACGGCTCTGCGGTGTGGAACCAGTGGCTCGAGGGCGAGCGCAACCGGCTGGGCCAGCGGGGCGAGCTGCTCCCGCGCGATGCGTGGGCCAACTCGGTGGCCGCCGACTCCTTCGCGCCGTTCGCCTACGCCCGCACCCTGACCACCGCGACTGACGATCCGTCGCTGGCCGGTGCCTTCGCAAACGCGTTCGCCGACTTCTCCGCCGACACCGCGGAGTGGAACGCGCCGGGAAGCAACTGGGAAGAGGGGTTCACCTACCCCGAGGTGGAGCGCGTCGGGTCAATGGATGCGGCGAGCGGAGCGCCCACGAGCGCTGTGCTCGACCACACCACCTTCGCCCACTACAACGTGACCGGCGCGGGCGCCGGGCCGCTCACGCTGGAGGCCACACTGCCCGCCGGCCTCCGCGGAGCGATCGCGCTCGTCGAGCGAACCGGTAGCGATCCGCGCGCCGGCACGGTCACGACCCGCATCACGCCCCTGCCGAACGGCGGGGTGGGTTCGGTGACCCTCCCGCAGCCCACCGCCGGCAGCCGCCTCACCGCAGTGTTGGTGAACGCCGACGTGAGTAATTCCGGATATGCCGGGCCACCCACCAACGACTACGTGTGGACCAAGGACGACCAAGCCTTCGCCGCCCGCGTCAGCTCCGGCACGCCGCCCGACTCCACCGCACCAGAGACAACGATCATCAGCGGCCCCGCCACCACCACCAGCGAGCGCACACCCCGGTTCGAGTTCGCCTCCAGCGAGCCGGGAGTCTCATCGTTCGAGTGCCGGCTCGACGGCGCGCCCTTCGCTTCCTGCTCCTCGCCCTACACGACCGCGCCGCTTCCCGACGGCTCCCACACCTTCGAGGTGCGCGCCACCGACAACGCCGGCAACACCGACCCGACGCCCGCCACCTACTCCTTCACGGTCTTCACGCCGCCGCCCGACAGCGACGGAGACGGCGTGGTCGACTCCAGCGATGCCTGTCCCACCCAGGCCGCCGGGACGCCCAACGGCTGCCCGCCTCCGATCGTCGATGTCACCCCGCCGCTCGCGCCGCTGGTGTCCGCCTCGCGCGTTCAGTCGCTGCGCCGCCGCTTCGTCGCCGTGGCCTGCACGCTGCGGGAGCCCGGCGCCTGCCGGGCCATAGTCACCGTCACGATCCCGCGCACGCGCAGGACGGCGAGAAAGGTCTACCGGCTCCCGGCCGTCACGAGGTCCGCCGCCGCGGGCAGCCGGCAGACGCTCCGCCCCCGGCTCTCGAGCTCCGCGGTGCTCGCGATCAGGCGGGCGCTGGCCCGAGGCGTCCGCGTCACGGCGAGCCTGATGGTCACCGCCACCGACGCCGCGGGCAACCGCAGCGTGGCCGAGCGCCGCACCGTGCGCCTCAAGCGCTGAGCCGCTACAGCCGCCGTTCCAGGAAATCCGCGATCGCCCGCGAGACCTGCGCCCCGCGCCAGGCGAGCGGCGCCTTGCTCTCCTCCTCCACCACGAGCTCGGCGTCGGGCAGCCGCTCGACGTAGCTCTCCGCGACGGCCAGCGGATGGCCGGGGTCCGACTCGTCGCGGCTGCCGACCACCAGGGTCGGCACCCGCACGTCCCGCAGATCGTCGAGCGAGTCGAAGGCCCGCGAGCGCGGCACGACGCGCAGCGCGTCGGCCACGGCGTCGAGGTGGCGGTTGCGCTCCAGGCGCTGGCGGGTGAAGGTCATGACCACGTCGCGCCACCGCTCGCCGACGGCCGGGTGATAGGCGGCGAGGAACCCATCCACGCCGTCGCGCTCGAGGCCGTCGGCGAGCGCGTCGCCCCAGGCCTCGCCCTCGGCCGCCGCGGCGGGCGTGATCTGCACGAGCGCGGCCACCCGCTCGGGCCGGCTGAGGGCGACCCCCATAGCCGTCGCGGCGCCCATCGAGGACCCCGCCAGCACCGCGCGCTCGATCTCCAGCTCGTCGAGCACGCGGGCGAGATCCGCCATGAGGTCGCGGTACTCGTAGGCCGCGGGGTCCGGGGCGGGGGAGGACTGGCCGTGGCCGCGAGCGTCGTAGGCCACCAGGCGGTGGCCGCGCCGCTCGAGCAGTCGCGAGCCCAGCAGCACGTAGCGCCGGCTCGCGGTGAGGCCGTGCAGCAGCACGACCGGCGGCCCCTCGCCGCTCGTCTCGCCGCTCACCGTGACCCCGTCCGCGCGGATCTCGAAGGGCGTGGGATCGGTAGAGGCGCTCAACGTGTTGCCGCAGGTGTACCTTGTTGACGAGAGGATTCTCGCGGCACTGCGCGAAATCCACGGCACATGGCGCTCAGCGACACATGGCATCGGTTTCTCGTCTACTTCGGCATGGCCGAGGAGGAGGACGACTACCGTGACGATCCCGAGCCGGATCCCGAGCCCGAATCCCAGATGGGCGACCGCTATCGGGAGCGCCCGAACGTGCGGCGCCTCTCGTCGTCGCGCCGCCGCCGCGACGAGATCGACGACATCTTCGCCGACGACTCGTCGTCATCGGCGAGCCGCCCGACCCGCGTGCTGCGGCCCGTCGAGAGCAACGGCAGCAACGGCCGTCCCGACGTGCAGGTGCACCTGGTGGTGCCCAAGAACTTCAACGACGCCCAGCAGGTGGCCGACCGCTTCAAGGACGCCGTGCCTGTGATCCTCAACCTGCAGGGCTCGGACTCCGAGCTGGCCAAGCGCCTCATCGACTTCGCCTCCGGCTTGACCTATGCCCTCGACGGGGGGATGCAGCGCATCGCGGACAAGGTCTTCTTGCTGACCCCCCGCAACGTCGAGGTCTCGGCGGCCGAGCGCGCGCGGCTGGTCGAGAAGGGCTTCTTCAACCAGTCGTAGAGGGGCCGCGGGCGGCGCCCGTATCCTCGCCCTCATGAAGATCGGCTTGATCGGCGCGGGCAGCATGGGCGGAGCGCTTGCGCGCGGCCTCGGCGAGCCGCTGCTCGTGGCCGACGTCGACGCGGACCGGGCCGAGGCCCTCGCCGCCGAGGTGGGCGGTGAGGCGGTGGGCGACAACGCCGAGCTCGGGGCCCGCGCGGAGCTCGTGATCCTCGCCCACAAGCCCGGGCAGCTCGACGAGGTGGCGGCCGGCCTCGACGGGTCCGGGTCCGCCGTGGTCTCGATCCTCGGCGGCACCCCCCTGAGCGCCCTCGAGCGCGCCCTTCCCGGCCGTCCGGTCTATCGCTTCATGCCCAACATCGCGGCCGAGGCCCGGCAGGGCGTGCTCTGCTACGCGCCCGGGCGGCTCGCCGGCGACGGGCCGGAGGCCGAGGTGCTCGACCTGTTCGGCCGCCTCGGCGCCGTCGTGCCCCTGAGTGAGCCGCTCATCGAGCCCGCCACGGCGCTGATGGGCTGCGGCCCCGCGTTCTTCGCGCTGGTGGTGGAGGCGCTGGTGGACGCCGGAGTGCGGCACGGGCTGCCACCGGCCGAGGCCGGTCGCATGGCGGCCGAGACGATGGCCGGCACCGCCGCGATGCTGCGCGCGGACGGCTACGACACCGCCGGGCTGCGGCGGCGCGTGACCTCGCCGGGTGGCTCCACCGCCCGCGGCCTCGCCGCCCTCGAGCGGGGCGGGCTGCGCACGGCGTTCGCCGACGCCGTCGACGCGGTGGCCGGGGCGGCCCATCGATGAGCCTTCTCGCCGTCAGCCGCCTGGACGTGGCCGATTACGTGGCCACGCTCGTGACCGTCTACACGGTGCTGATCTTCATGCGGATCATCGCCACCTACTTCCAGCGGGTCCCCTACAACCGTTTCCTCAGCGCCTTCCTCACCTTCCTGCACGATGTCACCGAGCCCTACCTCGGTCTGTTCCGGCGCTTCATCCCCCCGGTCCGGCTCGGCCCCGCGGCGCTCGACATCACCCCGATCATCGCGGTCATCGTGCTGCAGATAGTGGGCGGGATAGTCGTCGGCCTCATCCGGGGCTGATCCGCTGAGCGGCGCCACCGGCGCGTGGGCGCGCATGGTCCTGACGCTCGCGCTCGTTTGCGCGCTCGACCAGGCGAGCAAGGCGCTTGTGGTCGCGCGCCTCGACCGCGGTGAGAGCACCAACGTGTTCCTCGGTCTCGACATCACCAACGTGCGCAACAGCGGCATCGCCTTCGGCTTCCTGTC
>JAUJNF010000023.1 GCA_030446485.1 Thermoleophilaceae bacterium
TGACGGGGCCCTGGGGCCTCGAACCGTGCAGTCGCGGCCGGGGGCGTAGCCGCGGCGGCCGAGTGCAGGGTTGGTGGCGCCCTGGCCCACCGAACCCTTCAGCGAAGCCCAAAAGACGCGACCGCAGGCGAACGATCCGGACCGGTGGTCATCCTCCCCGGCTTGATCTCGCTGCCAGGCATCGATGGCCCCGCTAACCCGGCGCGACTGGCCGTCCGCGGCGGAGTTGCGACGCTCAGGGGCGAGATCTCAGTGGCGGTGGCGGACGCGGTGACGGCCATCCCGGGCGTGCCGATGAGGGTCGACGGGGCGGGTTGGGCACTGCGGCTGGGTCCCGACCGCGCGGAGTCAGTGGCGCGCGCCGCGGACGCTCTCTCGATTCCCGTCGACGCGCATTCGGCGCAGGAGCTAGCCGACATGCGTGCCCGGCGCGAGCTCGCCAACCCGATCATCGAAGTCACCACCGACCGCGCCGGGGCCTGGCTCAGCCTCATGAACGACTGGCGCACGCCGGGCATCGATGGTCTGCGCGCGGTTCCCGGCGGACGGGAGCGACCGGAGGTGGCGAGATTCGAGCTGCCTCTCACGCCCTCAAACGCGACGGCCATCGATGAGACCGTGCGTGGGAGCGGGCTGCGGCTGAGCCCGGCCGCCGAGCGTGCCCTGCGGGAGGTCCTGGTCCACGGCGCACCGGAGCACGGGCGGGTGTCGATGTGTGACGGGGCGGGTTACGCGACCGTAACTGCCGCGCCCGGGAGCCCGCTCGCGCTGGCGGTCGGCGCGATCCCCGGGGCGCGCTCGCTCGAGCAGCCCGCCGGGCGTTGGCTCGTTCGGGCCACACCGCAGTCGGCCAGGGAGCTCCGGCGCCTCGGTGTCATTCACAAGGGCATGACCTTCGACAGCGGGAGCGACGCATGGCTCGACGAGGCTCCGGAGTGGATCGCGCGGGTGGAGATCCGCGACACCTCCGGCCACCCGTGCCTGCGGATAGTCACGCGCTGGGGAGACCCGCCCGCGGAGCTCCGCGCTATCGACGGTTTCGACCTCGACGAGGCGCCTCTCACGGTGAGGAGCCTCGAGGTCCTGAGGCACCTGCGCGGCACCGGTCACGAGCTGGCCTTCGCGCCGGCGGTCGACCGCTCGCTGGCTTGGCTCGAGCGCAATCCGGGCGCCGCCCGGATCCCGCCTGCAGAGCTCGACCTGGTGGTGGAAGGAGGGGTGCCGCGGCTCACGGTCGACGCGATCGCGGACAACGGCGCCGAGCACGCGTTCCTGCTGTGGGAGGCCTCGGTGCTGCGCCGGCACCGCAACCGGGTGCCCCAAGCGGACGAGCTGCCGGCCGCGGCATGGCCGCCCGACATGCTCGCCCGCTTCGTGACCCTGCACGGCGTGAGCTGCACGCCGGCCGCCGCGCGGCTCGTGGAGGTGGCGAGAGTCGGCGATGCAGAAGCGGAGCGGCTGTTGGCGCTCTCCTGCGCACACGATGCCGAGCTCACGGTGCAGGGGCTCGGTGGCGAGCTCATGCCCTTCCAGCGGGCAGGCGTGGCGTACGCGATCGAGCGCAGGCGCGTCTTCCTCGCCGACGAGCAGGGGCTTGGCAAGACCGTCCAGGCGCTTGCCACGGTGCAGTCCGAGGCGGCATATCCGTGCGTGGTGGTCTGTCCGGCGTCGCTGAAGCTCAACTGGGTCCGCGAGGCCCGTGCGTGGCTCCCGCAGCGAAGCTCTCTGGTGCTGACAGGCCGGGGCAGCCAGCCGCTGGAGGACGCCGAGATCGTGGTGGTCAACTACGAGATCGTGGGCGCCCACCTGGAGGCCCTCTCGGCTCTGGGGCCCGCGAGCCTGATCCTGGACGAGGCCCACTACGTGAAGAACCCGCGTGCGGAAAGGACACGCTCGGTGCTGGAGCTTGCCGAGCGGCTCCATCCCGACGCGCTGCGCCTGGCCCTGACCGGCACGCCCATCGTCAACCGCCCGGCGGAGCTTGCCCCCCAGCTGCGGGCACTCGGGCGCCTGGGCGAATACGGGTCGGCTCGCAGCTTCCAGCGCGGCTACCGGACCGACAAGGAGCGCCGCCTTCTCCACCGCCGCCTGCGCTGCTCCTGCTACCTGCGCCGGCGCAAGGAGGACGTGCTCGACCAGCTCCCGGACAAGCGGCGGGCGGTGGTGACCGTGCCGCTCGACAACGAGGCCGAGTACAGGCGCGCGGAGAGCGACTTCGAGCGCTGGCTGCGTGAGCAGATCGCCGGCGGCGACGTGGCCGAGCTGGCGCAGAGCACGCGCGCACAGGCGCTCGTGCGGTTGAACGCCCTCCGGCGGCTTGCGGCACGCGGAAAGCTCGCGGCCGCCCTGTCCTGGCTGGCGGACTTCCGCGAGTCCGAGGAGCGCATGGTGGTGTTCGCCCACCACCGCGACATCCAGGCCGGCGTCACCGAGCGCTTCCCCGACAGCGCCCGCATCGTCGGTGCCGACAGCGTCGAGGAGCGCGAGGTCAACGTCCGCCGCTTCCAAGGCGAGGACGGGCCGGCCATGTGCATCTGCTCCCTCGAGGTTGCCTCCCACGGCTTCACCCTCACCGCCGCGGCCAACGTGGCGTTCCTGGAGCTCGCCTGGACACCGGCAAAGCACGACCAGGCCGAGGATCGCACGCACCGGATCGGGCAGACGAGCGCGGTGACGGCCTGGTACCTATTGGCCGCCGGCACGATCGACGAGCGCATGGCGGAGTTACTCGAGGCCAAGCGCCAAGTCGTCGGCTCGCTCACCGACGGAGAGAGCGGCGGGGGAGCCAGCCTGGTCGACGCCCTGATCGGGTCCTACGCCGGATCGGGGGAGCCGCCGGCGGGCGGGCGTTCTCTGCAGCGGCATGGAACTTAGGACCTCCTTGGGGAACTTCTCCTGTGGTGCTGTCGCGGTTATGTACGGCGAGCAACGTTGGAACGGGAAAGGCGCACCTCACTATGAGCAGCTCTGGGACCCCCAAGGCACGGACGGCGCGAACGGGGATTGGCAATACCCGGTGAACAGGCAGGCCCTAGGTCCATCGTCTTACCACGGGACTCGCTTGGGGCGACCCCGAGCAGGACGAGAGCGATCACGGCGGCTGCGACGACCGCACGTCGCGGCGCGTGTGGCAGTCACCGCCGGCTGCCTGCGCCATGAACAGTCCCTTCCGCCCGGCCACAGCCAGCTGAACTGTTACCGGGGCCGATGTGGCTCGTGGCGACCTACGGTCGATCCCCGCCGCCGAGCACGTCCTTGACCT
>JAUJNF010000024.1 GCA_030446485.1 Thermoleophilaceae bacterium
ACGATCCCGAAAAGCAGTACCTGCGCAGGGTGAACTTCGTGGCGCTCCTGACCGCTCTCGACGCCATCGCCACCGGGGCGTACGCCGGCGCCGACCCCGCGCGGTACGCGGAGCTGCCCGAGAACGGCAGGCCCGTCAACGACCTGCTGGTGCGCGGCTCCACCGTGGTGGTGCCGGGGCTGGAGCCCTACCGCGCCGACGTGACGGTCAACTTCGCCGATCCGCTGGCGCGGCGCGGCGGGCGCATCGTGGAGGTGGGCGACCTGGCCGAGGCCGCCGCCCGCGACACCATCGACGCGACGGGGCTCTTCCTGCACCCGGGCCCCGAGGCGCTCGCGCAGGACGCCCGCGGCCGCCCCGCGCTGATGGTGGACCG
This sequence comes from Thermoleophilaceae bacterium, assembly GCA_030446485.1. Lineage (GTDB taxonomy): Bacteria > Actinomycetota > Thermoleophilia > Solirubrobacterales > Thermoleophilaceae > JAUJNF01. The sequence continues at coordinate 377 of JAUJNF010000024.1, forward strand.
CCCCGCATCCTTCGTCCTCCGCCGGGGCCGGGATGCCGCCAGCGAGGTCGTGTGGAGGATGGAGGCAGACCGCAAAACTCCGCTCCCCGTGCACTGACGCGAACCGCAGCTCAGCGCTTGGCTGCCAGAATGCCCCCGCACCCGAGGGATGCCATGACGAAGCCCGCCGCCCTGCTCGCCTCCCTGTTCGTCGCCGCCGCGTGCAGCTCGGATCCCAGGAGGGAGCCGCAGACCACCGGAAACGACGAGGTCGAGAGCGCGCCCGCCGAGCCCTCGGCCGCCCTGCCGGCGAGCCAGACCCCGACGCCTACCTCGCCAGACACTACCGCCGCGGCCATGACCTCGCCGCCCGACGCCAACACCACCGCTCCCGCCGCGACTTTGGAAGAAGCGGCGCCGCCCCCGGAGCCGTGAGCCTGGGAGCGGCGCGCTCGCGTGACGTGTAGCTTATTAGCAACACACCCAACCATGTCGTTTACAAGCCACTACCAGCGAGCTCACGCGGGCGCAGGGGCGCGACTCGCTTGGGGGCAGCTCCTCTGGATCACCCAGCGTTAACCGGAAGTTCCGCATGAAGAAGAGCGGATTACTGCTTGTGGTGCCTTGAGTTAAGCAAGAAAAGGGGGTGCACGATACTGGGTACAGTCAGCGCCAGGGCACCTCCAGGAGTTGAAGGGCGCGCTCCTGCAGCGGAGTCAGGTGAGCAAGCTTGTCGAAGGTGTGCTCGCCGACGCGGACACGGGTCCTGGTTGCGGTGGCGAGCTCGGCCATGAGCGTGCGGAAGCTGTGCACTGGCAGACCCTCCTCCGTGCGCCCGCGCGCCTTCTTCCGCCGGGCCGCCGGCGAGATCTCCGCCCGGGCCACGACGCTCGTGCGCTGCCCGGCGGCCGCGGCACGGTCGTGGTCCTGAAAGAGGAGCGGCGCGAGCGAGCGGCGCAGGTGCCACTCGACGTAGTAGGCGAGCATGCAGAGGAAGATGTGGGCGCGGACCCGGAGCTCCGTGTGGTGGTGGAGGGGCCGGACGTCGAGGTCCGTCTTGGACGAGCGGAAAGCCCGCTCCACCTGCGCGAGGCTCTTGTACGCCACCACGGCCGCTTCGGCCGTCATCTCCTCCTTCGGCACGGTGGTGCGGATGACGTAGATGCCATCGAGCCTGGCCTCGTCCTCGATCCGGTCGGGGTCGCGCTCGAAGCTGAAGGCAGTGTCGGTGATCTCGTAGCGGAAGTGCTTTCCCATCTTGAAGCGGCCCAGCACCCGGCCGACCCGCACCCCAATCTTCTCCGCGCCGCGCAGCGGGCCGCGCTCCCGGGCGACGGCCTTCGCGATCTTGTCCAACTCCTTCTCGGTGGCCGCGAGCAGCGCCTCGCGCTTGCGTGCGCGCTCCGCGCCCAGGTGCGGGTTGCGGCAGGCGACCAGCCGCTCGCCTGGCAAGGCGCTGGAGTGGATCTCGGCCAGGTCCTGCTCGTCGAAGAGCGACAGTTGCAGCACACCTTCCGCGTACAGCGCCTGGACGGCGGGAGCGCGCAGTGCGGTGATCCAGCCGAAGTCGGCCTCGGGGCGCAGCTCGGCCTCGATGCGCTCCTTGGTCAGCAGTCCGCGGTCGGCCACCCATACCACGCGCTTCAGGCCGAAGCGCTCGCGTGCCTTCCGGATCGCCGAGGCGAGCGTCGCCGGGTCGGCCGTGTTGCCGGCGAAGACCTCGACCGCCACCGGGCAGCCCTCGGGTGTGGTCAGCAGGCCGAAAACCAGCTGCATCTTTCCCGGCTTGCCGTCGCGGCTGTAGCCGTGCGCCGCCAGCGGGCAGCGCCGCCCCTCGAGATAGGTGGAGGTCACGTCGTAGAGCAGGAGCGTGCCCTCGCGCAGGTGCTTCGCCGCAAGCCTGCCCTCGATCGCCGGCTGCCGCTCCACGAGCCAGTCCAGCGCCCGGTAGAGCGAGTCCGCTGAGACGCCCTCCAGACAGAGCGCGTCCGACAGCGAGGAGAACGCGCTCTCCTCGCCCAGGCCGCGCGCGGTGGCGAGCTTGGAGTCGGGGGCGAGCACGCGCGCCACCACCATCGCCAGCACCCGGTCGCGCTCCGGCGAGCGCTTCGTCCCCAGAACCTGGTCGAGCCCCAGCCGGCGAATCGTCCCGAGAACCGCGGCCACGTGTCCGTGGGGCGTGGAGCGCTCCACCTGGAGGAGTTCCCCGGCCGGGACGAGCTTCTCGCCTTTGAGCGCCCGCCGCAGGACCTCGACCGCATCGGGCGGGAGCGCAGAGAGGTTGGCGAGGGTGCGCTTGCGAATCTTGCCGCCCTCGCGCGAGGATTCTCGCAGCAGGACGGCGGGCGGTGAGGAGCGGTTAGGCACGACATCAATGTACATGAGCCGAATGTAAGCGAATGAATCAAGCGAGTCAAGGATTTCGTGCGAGATTACATGGGTACATCGTGAGCCAAAAGGAGCGGCAACCTCATGCATTACATGCGGTTGCCGCAACTCCAGCTGCGGAACTTCCG
>JAUJNF010000014.1 GCA_030446485.1 Thermoleophilaceae bacterium
GACCTGCGTGCCAAGGACATCCGCGAGGGCCTTCGCCGGCTGCAGGAGATGAACCTCGTGGACCGCTACCTGCAGACGTAGTCCCAGATTCACCGTACAAACGAAGGACGAGGAGGGAAACCATCAGCGATACAGCATGGGAGCACGGCATCGACGACGTCGAGATCACCCGTGAGGTCCCGAACATGGAGTTCGAGGTGGGAGACGAGGTCGTCTATCCGCACCACGGCGCCGGCAGGGTCATCAAGAAGGAGATGAAGGAGGTGTTCGGCGAGAGCCGTGAGTACCTCATGATCAAGATCCTTCACAACGACATGACCGTCCGCGTCCCGTGTCAGAACGCCGGCATGGCCGGCCTGCGGCGCGTGATCGGGGAGGAGGCGGTGGCGCGAGTCCTGTCGGTCCTTCGCGACGACGTGAGCCAGATGCCGAAGAACTGGAACCGGCGCTTCAAGCACAACCGCGACAAGATCAAGACGGGCGACGTCTTCGAGCTCGCCGAGGTGGTGCGCAACCTGGCGATCCGGGAGGCCGACAAGGGCCTCTCCACCGGGGAGAAGCAGATGTACACCCGGGCCAAGAAGATCCTGGCCTCGGAGCTCATGTACGCGATCGAGATGGAGGAGGACGACGCGGAGGCTCACCTCGAGAACCTGATCGAGGAGGCCCACTCCGGTCGCGCCGCCGCGGCCGAGTCCGCGGCCGCGGCCGTCTAGCCCGTTCCCGCAGGCGTGGCCGTCGTCGGGATCGTTCCCGCCGCCGGCAGCGGCGAGCGTCTTGGTGCTTCAGGGCCCAAGGCGTTCGTCGCGTGCGCCGGGCGGCCACTCATCGACTGGAGCCTCGAGGTGCTGGCTGCCGTATGTGACCGCGTGGTGGTGGCCGTGCCGCCGGGCTACGAGGACGGCGATGATCGCGTGGTCGGCGGCCGCCACCGCTCGCAGTCGGTGCGCGCGGCGCTGGAGGCGGCGCCCGAGGCCACCGTGGCAGTGGTGCACGACGCGGCGCGACCGTTCCTCACGGTGGCGCTCGTGGAGCGCTGCGTAGCGCAGGTTCGTGCGGGATGGGACGGCGCGGTGGCCGCGGCTCCCATGACCGACACGGTGAAGGAGGCGGGCCCCGACGGCCGCGTGCTGCGCACGCTGGACCGCTCGACTCTGTGGGCCATCCAGACCCCACAGGTGTTCGCCGCGGACGCCCTGCGGCAGGCGCTCGCGGTGCCCGACCGCGTGCTGGCCGGCGCCACCGACGACGCTTCGCTCGTCGAGGCCGCCGGCGGCTCGGTGCGCGTGGTCGAGGCGCCGCCCGAGAACGTGAAGGTCACCTGGCCCGCCGACCTGCGTGCCGCCGAGGCGGTGCTGCGGGCCCGGGCGGCGGTCTGAGCGCGGCGTCGGTGGCGGCTCGACCTTGGTCGCTTCTACGATCTGGCGCATGACCCGCACCGCTGAAGCGGACACCATCCTGCCCCCGGGGGCCAGGAGACCAACAGGGCAGGACGGCGCCGGCGGCCGCGCGTCGTCCGGGTGCCTTCCAGGACCGCGCCGGTGACAGCACGGGTGGGCATCGGCTACGACCTCCATCCTCTCGCCGAGGGCCGGCGGCTCGTGCTCGGTGGGGTCGAGATCCCGGGTGCCGACCGCGGGCTCGTCGGCCACTCGGACGCCGATGCGCTCACGCACGCGATCATCGACGCCCTGCTCGGCGCCGCCGGCCTCGGCGACATAGGCCAGCACTTCCCGGACACCGACGAGCGCTGGCGCGACGCGAACAGCCTGACGCTGCTGGCGGAGGTCTGCACCTTCCTCGAGGACCATGGCTGGACGCCGATCCACTTCGACGCCACGGTGATCTGCGAGACCCCGCGGCTCGCCCCCCACCGGGACGCCATGCGCCTCAGCCTGGCGGAGACGGCCGGGCTGCAGCCCCTCGAGGTCAACGTCAAGTTCACCACCAACGAGGGCCTCGGGGTGATGGGCCGCGCTGAGGCCATAGCCGCGACCGCCGTGGCCACCGTCGAGCGCGCCGGCTGAGCCGCCGGGGCAGTCGCCGGAGTGCGAGAGGTCCGCGTCCACGACACGCTCAGCGGCGCCCTGTGCCCGCTGCGCCCGCGCGACCCCGGATCGGTCGGGATCTACGCCTGCGGCCCCACCGTCTATGCCCCCGTTCACGTGGGCAACGCGCGGCCGTTTGTGGTCTTCGCGCTGTTCAAGCGCTTCCTCGAGCATCTGGGCCACCGCGTGACGCTCGTGGAGAACGTGACCGACGTGAACGACAAGATCTACGCGGCGGCGCGCGAGGCTGGCGTCGGCAGCGCGGAGCTGGCGCGAGGGATGACCGAGCGCTACGAGGCCGACACCGACCGGCTCGGGCTGGGCCGGCCGGATCACGAGCCGAAGGCGAGCGAGACGATCACCCCGATCGTGGACCTGATCGGGGCCCTCATCGAGCGGGGGCACGCCTACGTGGCCGAGGGGGACGTGTACTTCCGGGTGGCGAGCTTTCCGGGCTACGGCCGCCTATCGAACCGGGAGGGAGACGAGGGCACCGGCGAGGAGGACTCGGCCCTGAAGGAGAGTCCGCGGGACTTCGCGCTGTGGAAGGCGCAGAAGCCGGGGGAGGACACGGCGTGGCCGGCGCCCTGGGGGCTCGGGCGCCCGGGCTGGCACATCGAGTGCTCCGCGATGGCCGAGGCCATCCTGGGGCTCGACTTCGACATCCACGGCGGTGGCATCGACCTCGTCTTCCCTCACCACGAGAACGAGCTGGCGCAGACCGAGGCAGGGCGGGCGGCGCCGCTCGCCCGCGCGTGGATGCACAACGGGATGATCCGCTTCGAGGGCGACAAGATGTCGAAGTCGGTCGGCAACATCCGCTCGCTGACGGGCGCGCTCGACGAGGTCGGGCGCGACGCGCTGGTGATGTACTTCGTCGGGGGCCACTACCGCCAGCCGCTCAGCTTCTCCGCCGAAGCCCTGGAGGAAGCCGGGCGCGCGGTGGACCGGCTGCGCGAGTTCTGCCGCCGTCTCGACCGCTCGGCCGCCGGACCGCCGGAAAGCGACGCCTACCTCGAGCGCTTCCTCGACGCTCTGGCCGACGACTTCAACACGCCGGCCGCTCGGGCGGAGCTGTTCGCGTGGGTGAGCGAGGGAAACCGGCGCATGGACGCCGGGGAGCGTCTCGGCGTCGGTCGGCTGCAGGAGATGCTCTGGATGCTCGGGCTCGAGGCGCTGCTCGACGCCGAGAGCGAGGTGCCGGATCCGGTGGCCGAACGCCTGCTGGCCGAACGGCAGGCGGCCCGAGCAAACCGTGACTTCGCGACCGCGGACGCCCGCCGGGACGAGCTGGCCGCGCTCGGCTGGGTGGTGCGCGACACCGCCGAGGGCCCGGTGCTGGTCCGCGCTTGATCGTCTACGGCCGCAACCCGGTGCGGGAGGCCCTGCGCGGCAAGCGCGCGGTGACCGGGGCGTGGGCCACGACGGCCGCGGCGCGCGAGCCGTGGCTGCGGTCGGTCGGCCCCCGCATGGCATCGGGCGAGGAGCTCACCCAACTGTGCGGCTCCCCCGACCATCAGGGAGTCTGCGCGGAGGCGGCTCCGTATCCCTACTCGGACCCCGACGATCTCCTCGGGGCCGCCGATGCGCTAGTGGTGTGCCTCGACCAGGTTCAGGACCCCCGCAACCTCGGCGCGGTGTGCCGGGTGGCCGAGTGCGCGGGAGCCGCGGGGGTGGTGATCCCGGAACGCCGCTCGGCGGAGGTGAGCCCGGCCGTCTGCAAAGCGTCGGCGGGGGCGGTCGAGCACCTACCGCTTGCGCGCGTGCGCAACGTGGCGGACTACCTGATCGGCGCCAAGGCCGCCGGCGCCTGGGTGTACGGGGCCGCGGGCGGCGAAGGCGTGCCCTATGACCGCCCGGACTATGCGGGCCGGGTGGTGCTGGTGCTCGGTTCCGAGGGCGAGGGCCTGCGGCCGCGCGTGGCCGCTTCGTGCGACGCGCTCGTGTCGCTGCCCGTGCGTGGGCGTGTTGGGTCGCTGAACGTGTCGGCCGCCGCCGCGGCATTGGTGTACGGGATCTTGCATTTTCGTGCCGACCGGGGTTGACAGAACAGCGCACCACCCCCATACTCGCCGCCAACAGATAAGGCTTGACTTGAGGGTTGTCCTTGAGTTTGGCACCATCTGGCGTACCAGGGGAGGTACGTGCGCCGCGCTTCAGACCCCGGAGAAAAGGGGCTGAAAGGGGATCCACGTGGCTTTTGCAGCAGCACGCGCGCCGTTCGGTGCGGTCAAGACTCAGCCTGGAGTCGAGCCTGATGACTACTACCTGATCGCCCTCGCCCGGGGCGGCCGGGGGGACGCCTACGACCGGCTGGTGCGGCGCTACCACGGCTTCGTCCGGCTCAAGGCGTCGTCGTACTTCCTGATCGGAGGCGATGCGGAGGACCTCGTCCAGGAGGGACTCGTCGGCCTGTACAAGGCGGTGCGCGACTACCGCAGCGACCGGGAGTCGAGCTTCAGGAACTTCGCGGAGCTGTGCATCACGCGCCAGATCATCACCGCGGTGAAGACGGCCACGCGCAACAAGCACACGCCCCTCAACGGATACGTGTCGTTCTCCCAGACGCCCACCGCCGGCGGCGACGGCGAGCCGACCCTCGACGAGGTCCTGCCCGGGCCCACCACCCACGACCCCGTCAACCAGGTGATCTCCACGGAGGAGCTCCACAGCCTGGTGGCGTGCCTGTCGAGCGTGCTGTCCGAGCTCGAGAGCTCGGTGTTGTCGCTCTATCTCGACGGCTACTCGTACGAGGCGGTCGGCGAGCGGTTGGAGTGCGACGCCAAGACCGTGGACAACGCCCTCCAGCGCGTGAAGCGCAAGGTGGGCGCGCACCTGGAGTCGCGCAACGTGATGCTCTAGCGGCGGGACTGCCACCGGCGTTCGCCGCGGCGTCGGGCCGCGGCCGATGCCGTATGAGTGCCGGCTCGCGAGCGTCCCGCGGCCGATCCGGCACTCAAGGCCCTCGCACGAGCGGCCGACGTAACGCGGGTGAACCCGATCGCAGGCGCGAAGGCCACGTCGGACCGCCGCCGTCAGGGCGCCGCCGTATTCGCCACCGTTGCGGGCGCGGGTGCGGTGCTGGCCGGCCTCGTGCCCGCCCCGGCGACATCCGCGGCGCCCGCCACGGAGCCACCCGAAGCGGCCGCCGTCGCACGGGTGGCCGGGGACTTTCCGGCGCTGAAGAGCCCCCGGGAGCTCTCGACCGGCACCGTCGAGGCCCGCGCGAAGGACGCGCGGCGATCGAGGGCCGGGAGCTCCGCCCAGCCAGCGCCTCGAGGTGCTAGCGCCCGGCTCGTGACCGTGCGGCGCGGATCGGTGGCGCTGCGCGAGCGCCCGACCGGCCGGACGGTGGCTCGGATGGGCGCGCGCACCCGATTCGGGACCACCAGCGTGGTATCGGTGGTCAGCCGGCGCGGGCGGTGGCTGGGCGTGACGTCCCCCGACCGGCCGAACGGCCGCCTCGCGTGGATCGACGGGCGAGACGAGGGCCTCGAGCGCTCGCGCACGAGCTTCTCCCTGCACGCCGACCTGTCGCGCCGCACGCTCGAGCTGCGCCGGGGTGGACGCGCGATCAAGCGCATGACCGTCGCCATCGGGCGGGCCGGCTCGAGCACGCCCACGGGGCGCTTCGCCCTCACCGACAAGCTCGATGGCTCCGACTACGGCGGCTACTTCGGCTGCTGCATCCTGGCGCTATCGGGTACGCAGCCGAACCTGCCCGCCGGCTGGGCCGGCGGCGACCGTCTGGCCATCCACGGCACCAACTCGCCGGAGACGATCGGCGAGGCGGCGTCGGCCGGCTGCCTCCGCGCCGCTGACGACTCGATGCGCGACCTGATGCGCCGCGTGCCGGTGGGCACGCCGGTGTTCATCAGGGTCTGAGGCCGGACGCCTACACGGCGCTCTGACATGAACCACTCCGCTATCGGCCTTCGTATCCTCCCGTCGATGAGACGCCCCCTGCTGATGCTTCTGGGCGTTGCGCTCGCCGCATGCTCCGGGGCGACCCCCGCATCGTCCGCGACCCTGCCACCCCAGTTCGAGGACGCGGTGGTGGCCGACGACGTCGCGGGGCCCACGGCGCTTGCCTTCACACCCGACGGGCGCATGCTGATCACCACCCAGGGCGGACTGCTGAGAGTTGTGCAGAACGGGACCCTGCGGCCGGACCCCGCGCTCGACCTGGGCCCGCGGATCTGCTCGGACTTCGAGCGCGGGCTGCTGGGCGTGGCCGTCGATCCCGCCTTCAGCTCCAACCGGCGGATCTTCCTATACTACACCGCGAAGAACACGGCCGGCGCGTGCCCTCAGCGGCCCACCGATGGGGACGTCCCGATGAACCGCGTGTCGAGCTTCGTCCTGTCGGACGCGAACACGGTCGATCCCGCGAGCGAGGTCCCCCTGATCACCAACATTCGGTCGTTCGCCGGCAATCACAATGGCGGCGACCTGCAGTTCGGGCGCGACGGGCTCCTGTACGTGAGCGTGGGTGACGCCGGCTGCGACTACCTGAGTCGCGACAACTGCGGGGGCGCAAACGACGCGGCCAGGGATCCGAACGTGCTGCTCGGCAAGATCCTCCGCGTCACCCCCGACGGCGGGATCCCGGCCGGGAACCCGTATCGGGGGACGGGCTCGGCGCGCTGCAACCGGTTCGACGCCCCGGCGGGCACCCGCTGTCAGGAGACCTTCGCCGGCGGGCTGCGCAACCCGTTCCGGATGGCCTTCGACCCGAACGCCGCCGGCACGCGCTTCTTCATCAACGACGTCGGCCAGAACGCCTGGGAGGAGATCGACGAGGGCCGTCCCGGCGCCGACTATGGCTGGAACGCCCGCGAAGGCCACTGCGCCACCGGCTCGACGACCAACTGCGGACCGACCGGCTTCGACAATCCCGTCTTCGACTACCCGCATTCCTCCGGCTGCCGGTCGATCACCGGCGGCGCGTTCGTTCCCAACGGGATCTGGCCGCGGGAGTTCGACGGGTCGTACCTCTACGCGGACTACGTGTGCGGCAAGATCGTTCGCCTCAGCCCGCAAGCGGGCGGCGGCCTCTCGTCCCAGGACTTCGTGACCGACCTCGGCAACAGCAGCGCCGTGGCGCTCGCCTTCGGCCCGCACGCCGGCGGGCAGGCCCTCTACTACACCACCTACACGAACGGCGGGGACGTCCGGCGCATCTCGTTCACGGGGACGGCCAACCGGACGCCGAGCGCCGGCGCCATCGCCTCGCCGAGCTTCGGCGAGACGCCGCTGACCGTGAGCTTCGACGCGTCCGCGAGCGCCGATCCGGACGGCGACGCCCTCACCTACCTGTGGGACTTCGGCGACGGCATGGGCACCGAGACCACGAGCTCCGCCACCACCCACACCTACCTCACGCGGGCCACCTACACCGCGGTCCTGCGCGTCCGTGACGCCCGCGGCGCGGTGTCCGGGCCGACGACCGTCAGGATCGACGCCGGCAACTCGCCGCCCGTCCCGGTGATCGACGCCCCGGCAGCAGGCGCCCGCTTCCGCGTCGGCCAGCGGCTCACCCTGCGTGGGCACGCCACCGATCCGCAGGATGGAGCGGTGCCGGCCTCCCGTCTGAGCTGGACGGTGCTCCTTCACCACGACAACGATCACACCCATCCGCTCGTGCCCCCGACGGGCGGCAAGGCGGTGACGCTGAAGGGGCCGGCGCCGGAGGACCTTCCGGCGGCGAAGCGGAGCTACCTTGAGCTGAGGCTCACCGCCACCGACGCGAGCGGACTGTCCACGACGGTCAGCAAGCGGCTGCAGCCACGCCGGGTCGCGCTCCGGTTGCGCACCGCGCCGAGGGGCCTGCGACTGCGCGCCGGTGGCGTCCGCCTCAGGGGCCCACGGACCATCACCTCGTGGGCGGGCTACCGGGTACGGCTCGAGGCGCGGCCCCAGACCGCGCGCGGGCGCCGGTGGCGCTTCCGTTCGTGGTCGCACCGGCGCACCGCCCGCCACACGCTGGTCACCCCGGCTCGCGACAGGACCTACACCGCCCGGTTCCGAGCGGTCCGCCGGCGATAGCACGCGGACGACTTCGCGTCCGGCCGAACGGTCCGGCCGGAACGAGCGTCCCGACCGGACCGTGCGGATGCGCGGCCTCAGGCGGGCGGAGCCGTGCGCATGTCCGGCAGAGGCTCCGGGCGCAGCCGCTGCCAGGCGTAGGCCGCACCGAGGAGCAGCAGGCCCAGTCCCACGAAGGACACGACGCGGTAGATCGAGGTGAGCGTCGACAGGTCGTAGAAGAAGACCTTGGCGATGGTCACTCCCAACAGCCCGAGCGCGCCGAGGCGCAACGAGCGCACGTCGCGCCGCAGCCCGACGATCAGGACGGCCACGCCGACCACGCTCCACAGCGCGCTCAGCAGCAGCTGGCCCTGCTGGCGCACACCGAGGTCCAGCAGCGTGGCGCCGTAAGCGGCGCCGTCCGGCTGGAACTGGGTCACGAGCTCGGTGGAGGCCAGGTACAGCACCGCCACCGCTCCGATGCCGCCGAACACCGGCCGCGAGCGCTCGTCGTCGCCCAGCCTGAGCTGGGCACAGCGCATGGCCGCTGCCGCCACCGCGCCCACGGCCATCAGGGCGCCGGACGGGTTGGCCAGGCCGTCGACCAACGCGTCCGGCGGCGCCTCGAAGGCGAGCGCGTGAAGCGCGGCGCCGAGCAGGAAGGCAACCGCACCGGCCGCCGCGAGCTCGTCGTCGCTGCGGCGGGCCAGCGTGGCCAGAAGGGCGGCCTCGAGCGCCCAGGCCACGGCCAGGGCAGGTCCGTCGAACGCGATCGCCGTCAGGTAGGCCACCACCACCAGGCCGAGCGCGTCGAGCGTCATCGCCCAGGCGGCGTGGCCGTCGCGGGTAAGGCGAGCCGAGGTGAAGCAGCTGCCGGCCACGGCGGCCAGCACCATCGCGGCGGCCGCCAGGTCCACCGGTGCCTCTCCGAGCGCGGAAGGAGGAGCCTCGCCGGTGAGCGTGGACACCATGGAGAGGGCGAGGTGGCCGCCGAGGCCGATCCCGACGAGGGCCTCGTCGGAAGTCCTCTTCGCCCGCTGCAGCAGCACCGCGAACGCGAGGCCGCCGGCCGCCCAGCCGATGGCGAGCGCCGGGCCGTCCACCACCAGCGCGAACGCCACGTCGAACAGCACCACGCCGAGCGCCAGCGCGAGCAGCCCGATCTCGCGCGAAATCCGCTCGACGCGCGCGGCGGCAAGGCCGATCAGCACGTGGGCGCCGGCCAGCGCCGCCAGCCAGCCCTCGGCCAGGTGGCGGTGGTCGAGGTCGTTCAGCGAGAACCAGCCGGACAGCGCGAGCACCAGCGCGCTGGTCACGAGCAGGAAGCTCGAGGACGCGCGCAGCCGGGTCGACGGCACGCGCAGCTCGAAGCCGATGGCGGAGGCGGCGTTGAGCGCTCCGAACAACACGAGCACGGCCAGGGCTCCGGGCGCCGACTCGGCATCGAAGACCCAGGCGAGCCACTGGGGCGCGGTGACCGCGAAGGCGGCGAGTGCCAGCCAGTTCCAGCGCCGCCACACCAGCACACCCGCGGCCGACGTGCCGGCCACGAACAGGAAGGCGAGCGTGCCGCCCGTCGACGGAGCGTCGACGAGCACGGGCGAGAGGAGGGCGCCGACGACGCCGAGCGCGCCCACCGCGGGAGCCGACCAGCGCACGGCCAGAGCGGTGGCGGTGGCGCCCACGGCGGCTGCCAGCCCCAGCCCCACGGAGGCCGGCACGAGGTCGTAGACCTGCGCCGCCACGGTGACCGTCATGAACAGGGTGGCCACCGCAGTGCCCACCGCGGCCAGCGCCGCCTCGCCGCGCCCGCGCTGCTCGCGCAGCCAGACGCCGACCGCCAGGAGGGCGAGCGACCCGGCGCCGGCCATGGCGGTCCGGGCGCCCTCGCCGATCCAGCCCCGAGAGACCGCGATGGCGAACAGGAACGCGACCCCGATGAGCACGGCAAGGCCTCCGACCCACGCCAGCACGCGGCCGCCGAGGAGGTCCTCCAGGTTCACGGGCTCGTGGTCGCGGCGCGGTCTGGTGGGCTGCAGTGGCGGCACGGCGATGGGCGGCCGCCACTCCGGCGCGCGGGGCGGTGGCTGGTAGCGGGGTGTTTGCGCGGGCGCCGGAGCGTGGGGCACCGTGGCCGCGCCGGCGGTAGGCAGGAGCGGCACCTCAGGCGCCGGCCGCGTCGGCTCGTAGGCCGGCGCCTCGACGGCTCCCTCGAGCCGCGCCACCCGCTCGGTCAGGGCGTCGGTACGGCGTTCCAGCAGTTGCAGACGATCTTCGGTCACCGGCTCCTCCTTCGCTTGTTGACCATCGGTCGATAACCGTACAGGGCTTGTCAACCGTCGGTCAACAACGACGCTAGGATGGTTTCCTTGAGCCAGCCCGCCTACAGCCGCCTCGACGTGGAGGAGCGCCGCCGGCGCCTGCTCGAGATGGGCACCGAGCTCTTCACCAGGCACTCCTACGACGAGTTGTCGATGGCCGACATCGCCCGGCACGCGGGCATCTCCAAGGGCCTGATGTACCACTACTTCCCCAGCAAGCGGGACTACTTTGTGGCGACTCTCCAGCAGGCCGCGACCGAGCTGGCGGCGGTGGTCGAGCCGAGCGGCACCGGCACGCCGCTCGAGCAGCTCACCGCGAGCGTCGACGCGTGGCTCACCTGGATCGACGCGAACGCCGAGGCCTACGCCAAGCTCATGCAGAGCGCGACCAGCGTGGGGGAGGTGCGGGAGCTGATCGAGGGCATCCGCGAGGCCACCGCGCAGCGCATCCTCGACGGCCTGTCCCCCGATTCAGAGCCGCCGCCCGCCGTGAGGAGCGCCGTGAAGGGCTGGTTGTGGTTCATGGACGGCGTGCTCCTCGACTGGGTGGCCCACCGGGACATCGGGCGGTCCGCCCTGCGCGACCAGCTGCTGGGCACGCTGCTCGGCGCGCTGGCCGCTGCCGCGGGGCCGGACGCGGCCGAGATCTCCACGGCGGGCTGAGCGCCCCCAAGCCGGAGAGGGGATTCGAACCCCTGACCCACGCTTTACAAGAGCGTTGCTCTGGCCATCTGAGCTACTCCGGCGTGGCGCTCAGTGTAAGAGCGAGGCCGGGTCAGGCGGTGGCGAGCGCCGCCTCCAGGTCGCCGTGGCCGTTGGACGACACCGGAACCTCGGGTGGCTCCTCCTCGCCCCGCTCGTTCAGGCGGCGCTCGAGCTCCGCGAGCACCAGGCCGAACACGAGATGGCGCCAGGCGGCCTGCGCCAGCGCGCGCGTGCCACGGAGAGGCGCGATCTCCTTGGCCGCCGGGTGATAGCGATCGACCAGCCGCCCGAGCGGCCAGGTGGCGAGGTTCTCGACCTGGCCGGCGAGCACTCCTCCCACCAGCGACGGCCCGGGAAGGAAGGGCTTGACCTGTGCGTAGGCGGCGCCAAAGACCGCGCCGTTGACCGCATGGAGGGCAACGCCGGCCGCGGGCCACGCGCGTCCGCGTGTGAGCAGCTTGCCGAGCAGCTCCACGTCGTCGTAGGGGTAGGTGAAGACGCGCTTGTCGAGGGGCTGCTGAGCGGCCCACACCGTGGCCGCGGCCGCGCCCGCCAGGGCGCCGTTGAGGCTCCTGCGGAGGTGCATGGCCTCAGCGTACCCTCGCGGCGGAGCGCGTAACGCGGCGACCGCGCCGGCGTAGGTCTCGGCGTGCCCGCCAGCGAGACCCACGAAGGCCCCGACCGCCTGCTCGAGTACCACCGGCGCACCCGGCGGCGAGGAGTGAGGCTGCCGGTGTACTGGCTGGTGCGCGCGATCGTCCAGCCCTTCTTCCACCTTTACTTCCGCTTCGCGCGGCTCGGGCGCGAGCACGTTCCGTCCCGCGGCGCCGTGATCCTCGCCGCCAACCACCGCAGCTTCCTCGACCCGTTCGTGGTCGGCTGTCTCGCCCGGCGTCCGGTCTACTTCGTGGCCAAGCAGGAGCTGTTCGCACACCGCTTCGTCGGCTGGCTGCTGAACTCCTTGGGCGCGTTTCCCGTACGACGCGGCGAGTCCGACGAGGAGTCGATGACGACGGCTCGGGAGCTGCTCGCGCGCGGTGAGGCCGTGGTGATCTTTCCCGAGGGCACCCGCGTGCGCTCGGGCGCCCTCCGCGAATCGCGCCGCGGGGTCGGCCGCATGGCCCTCGAGAGCGGAGCGCCCGTGGTGCCGGTGGCGGTGGTGGGCTCGGAGGGCGTCCGCCGCGGCTGGCGGATCCGCCCCTGTCGCGTGCGGCTGCGCTGCGGCAGGCCACTGACCTTCCCGCGGGTGAGCTCGCCCACCCCCAGGCTGGCCGCCGAGGTCACGGCGCGCATCTGGCCGTGCGTCGAGCTCCAGTGGGAGTGGCTCGGGGGGCTACCGCCGCTGCGCACGGCGGCCGTGGTGGGAGGCGGGCCGATGGGTCTTGCGCTGACCGCTCTGCTGGCGCGCGCGGGCCTCGACGTGCAGCTCGGTTGCCGTACGGCGGCGCAGGTGGAGGCGCTCCGCGGCGCCGACCCGCGAGCCGAGATGCCGGCGAGCCGCCGTGCGGCGCTCGAGGCGGGCGTGCGGTTCGCCACCGTGTCCGAGATCGAGTTCGCGGGCGTGGATCTGGTCGTGTTCGCTGTGCCGTCGCGGAGCCTGCCGGCGGCCGTCGGCGAGGTGGGCGCCCAGATCAGCCAGCGGAGCGCGGTGCTCGTGGCCTCGAAGGGGCTCGTGGCCCCCCTCGCAACCCTCCCGTCGCGCTATGTCGCGGACCGCGTCCGGGCGCGTGCGATTGCCTCCTTCGCCGGCCCGGCTCACGCCGACGAGGCGGTCATGACGGGCGCGTCGGTGGTGCTGGCGACCGGCGACGAGGCCTTTGGCAGCCAGCTCGCCGGTGCCCTGGGCCGGGCGGGCCTGTCGGTCGAGCGCACCGGCGACGTGATCGGGGCGGAGCTCGCCGGCTGCGCCAAGAACGTCGCGGCCCTGGCCGCTGCGGCGGCCGGTGCCGCTCGCGGGCCCAACGCCGCGGGTGCTGCGGCTGCACGCGTGTTCGGCGAGGTGCACGAGCACGCGCTGCGGGCGGGTGCGCGGTCGCGGACCTTCATAGGGCTGGCGGGCACGGGCGACCTGGTGGGCACGGTGTTGGCCGAGGGCAGCCGCAACCGCCGGGCCGGGAACCTGCTCGCGCAGGGCGTCCCCGCCAGCCAGATCGGCCCACTGCTGTGCGCGACGTGCGAGGGCCTCGACATCGCGCCCCTGCTGGCCGAGGCGATGGCGCGGACCGGCGCGCCGCGTGAGGCCACGAGCGCGCTGGCCGCCCTCGTCGAGGGCCGGATCACGGTGGAGGGCTGGCTGGCTGGCCGCGACCCGGGCCTCCGGCGCGCGGCGTAGCACCCCGGTTCGAGCCCCGGTGTGTCCCCGCTAGTCTCCGCCCGTGGCGCTGGTGAGCGACAAGCCCCGGCTCGACCTGGAGTTCACCGAGCTGTACCGCGCTCACCTGCGGGACGTGTACAGCTATTCGTACTACCGGGTCGGCAATCACCACGACGCAGAGGACCTGACCGAGCAGACCTTCCTACAGGCCTACCGGCACTTCGACCGGGCGCAGCGGGAATCGAACGGCCGCCCCCTGAGGCCCTGGCTCATACGCATCGCCCACAACCTGGCGGCCAACTACTACCGGGACCGGTCGCGCAAGCCGCAGAGCGTCCTGGAAGATGCGGACTCCCTGTCGTCCCTGCACCGCACCGACGACCTCGTGGAGATGGCCGAGGAGGTGCAGGAGGTATTGGCCGGAGTGGCGAACCTTCCGGACGACAGGCGCGAGGCCCTGATCATGCGCTTCGCGCTCGACATGGACAATCGCGAGATCGCCCGAGCGCTCGGGCGGTCCGAGGGAGCAACCAAGGTGCTCATCCATCGAGCCATCAAGCAGCTGGAGCAGGCGCTTGCCGCCGAGCGGGCCGATGACTGACGTCGAACGCCTGCTGCGCTCGGCGCTCGTTCCCGTCGACCCGCCCGGGACCCTCGGGGCGCGCCTCGAGGACACCTTGTCCGAGCTGACGGAGGCGGCCGCCGGGGAGCTGGCGGACTGGGAGCTCGGTGCCATGCGCGATCCACGCAACTGGGCGCGGCCGGCGTCGGCGGCGGTCGTGGGGGGGCTGGCGGCCGGCGCTCTGATCGTGGTGCGCGCACGGCGCCAGCACCGCGCGCGCCACGCCCGCGGCCTCACGGCCCTGCACCGCAGCGTCGACCAGGTGGCCGGCGACGTGCGGCGGCGGCTGGGGCGCTAGCCCGGCGCGGCCCTCAGGCGGCCCGCGCCATCGTCGTGGGCGCCGGCTGCGCGGGCGTGGCCAGGCCCGCGCCGATGCCCGTTACGGCCAGCACGGCGTGCAGCACGTTGTCGGCGCCGTTGATGGGTATGAGCTTCAGCAGCACGTCGCGGTCGTCCAGGGCCACGAGCCCGAGCACGAGCACGACGACGTAGACGCCGCCGTAGGCCAGGCAGTAGGTGCGCGAGGCGAGCACCGACCCCGCCACCGCCAGGCCGATCGCCCCGGTGACCAGGTGCACCACGTTGTGCCAGCCGTTGATCTCGAAGAGGAGCAGCTCCTCGCCCTTCACAACCTCGTCGCCGACCGAGAAGCTCGGCTCGACGAAGAAGCCGAGAACACCGACCACCACGAGCACGGCGCCGAAGATGAGCGCGTAAAGCTGCGCCGGTGTTCGTCGTGCCACTGGCCCTCCCCATGTAGACGGAATCGCTTGCGCGCCAAGCCTGGCGCGGCCCCCGGACGGCTGTGCGGCGCGGCTAACCTCGATGGTCAAGTGGAGACCTGTTACCGCCACTCCGACCGCGAAACCGGCGTGTCGTGCTCCAACTGCGAGCGGCCGATCTGCCCTGACTGCATGACCTCCACCTCGGTCGGGATGCGCTGCCCGGAGTGCGCCCGGCAGAAGACGAAGGTCAAGACGCTGGCCTCGGTGACCACGCCGAGTCTGACCTACGTCCTGATCGGGATCAACGTCGCGATCCACCTCGGCTCGTTCCTCAGCGGCGCGAGCGCCACCGGCGGAAGCGTCGGGGGCTCGCTGATCACCGAGGGAGCCGTCTCGCGGCCGGGGGTGGCCGACGGCGAGCTCTGGCGCCTGCTCACCGCCGGCTTCCTGCACGGCGGGCTCTTCCACCTGATGTTCAACATGTTCGCCCTCTACGTGCTCGGCGGGATGCTGGAGCCGGCCATCGGCCGCCTGCGCTTCGGGCTCGTCTACTTCGTGTCGCTGCTGGCGGGCTCGTTCGGGGCCCTGCTGCTCACGCCCACCGGCCTCACCGTGGGGGCCTCGGGCGCGATCTTCGGCCTCATGGGCGCGGCGGTGATCGTGATGCGCAACCGCGGCGTCAACCCGATGGAGAGCGGCCTCGGCATGTGGATCGGCCTGAACCTGCTGATCACCTTCGCGATCCCCGGCATCTCGATCGGCGGCCACATCGGCGGCCTGCTCGGCGGCGGCCTTGCCGCCCTGCTCATGTACGACCTCAGCGACAGGATCCGGGTGCCGCAGGCGGTGACCACGGCCATGGTCGTCGCCATGGGCGTGCTCGCGGTCACGGGCTCGATCGCGATCTCAGCGGCCTGAGGGGGACGGTCAGCCGGCGGCCTCCACGTGGCGCCGGAGATCCTCGAGCGACCTCTTCATCACCTGGTCGCTCAGCATCTTCTTCACCGGTCCGGGCAGCCACCGCCCGGGGTCGATCTGCAGGCCGAAGGTGGCCAGCGTGTCTCCGTCGCCGGTGTCCTCGAGCAGGTACTCGCCGCTCAGATCCTTCACGTCGCCGCGCAGGTAGCGAACGCCGATCCGGTGCGGCTCCTCGTAGTCGTAGGCGAGCGTGTAGGAGACCGACCGCACCTTCGCGTCGATCTCCCAGGCCACCTTCAGGCCGCGGCCCTCAGCGTCGCGCGACAGCACCTCGCAGGAACGCACGGCCGAGGACCACTCGGGCATGGTGTCGTAGTCGAGCAGGGCGTCGAAGCAGGCCTCGGGCGGCGCTGCGATCTCGACCTGGTGCTGGGCGCCGTCGCGGCCCACGCGTCACGCCGTGGCTCGGGCGGGGACCTTCACGGCGACGAAGCGGCCGGAAGGAGGCGGGGGCACGAGCTCAGGGTGGAGAAGATGCCCGAGCAGCTCGACGCCGTCGATGAGCCGCGGCCCGGGACGCGAGAAGTAGGCGGAGGCGTCGACCGCCAGGACGGACTCGGCTCGCAGCGGCGCCAGGCGGTCGCCGTGCCTCAAGGTCTCCTCAGCGCCGCGCTCGGTCGCGTAGCCGCACGGCATCGACACCACCACCTCGGGCCGGCCCGCCTCGATCTCCTCCCAGGTGACCACTTGCGAGCGCTCTCCTGGCAGGCCGAGCACGTCCTCGCCTCCCGCCAGCTCGATCATCTGCGGGACCCAATGGCCGCCGGCGAACGGCGGGTCGAGCCACTCGAGGGCGGCGGTGCGGCGCCGCGGGGCGCCTCGGACGGCGAGCTTCACGAGGTCGATGCGGTCGGCGGCGTCTCGGACGAGCTCGACTCCCGCATCGCGGGTGCCGGTGGCCTCGGCGAGCGTGCGCACGTCGCCCAGCACCTCGCCGAGGGTCATCGGGTCGAGCGAGATCACATGCGGCTCGTTCGGCAGGCCCTCGGCCGCAGCGCGCACGTCGTCCACCGAGACGGCGCACACCGCGCACAGCGCCTGGGTCACGATCAGGTCCGGCTCCAGCTCGCGCAGGGTCACGGCGTCGAGCTCGTAAAGAGGAAGGCCCTGATCGGTGCGCTCGCGCACGGCACGGTCGATGTCTCCGGTGGGGAGTCCCTCCGGTAGCACCGTCCGGGTCAGGTGGGGCAGGTCGGCGGCGTCCGGCGGATGGTCGCACTCGTGCGTCACCCCCACGACCTCCTCATCGAGCCCGAGCGCGAAGAGCATCTCGGTTGCCGACGGGACGAGGCTGGCGATGCGCATGCCTCGGAACGATGCCACCTCGGCCCGTGTAACGCTGTGGCCGCGGGAGAGATTGCGCTAAGCCGGCGGCTACGGCAGCTCGATCAGCTTCCCCAGCCGCCGGTAGCCCGCGACCGAGGGATGGTCGCCGTCGTCTGTCAATGCCGTCCGCATGCGCCCCGGGCGGCGGGGATCTTCGAGCGCGTCGTGGAACTCGTACAGCGGCACCTTCTCCTCCGCGGCGACATCCGCGATGAGGTCGTTCAGCGCGTCGATCTGAGGCCTGGCTGCCGGGTAGCCGTTGTTCCACGGCAGCACGTCGGTCAGCGCCACCCTCAGGCCGCGCTCGCGCCCCTCGCGCACCATGGCGCGCAGGCTCTCGGCGGCGTCCTCGACCGGCCGGCCCTGGGCGATGTCGTTGATGCCGCCCTGCACGATGAGGATGTCGGCGCCGCGCGCGCAGCGCTCGAGGCGCGCGGCAATCTCGTCGGTGCGCTCGCCGAACACGCCGCAGTTGCGAAACGTGGCCTCGCCGCGCAGCTCCAGCTGCGCCCAGTACTCGAACTGGCTCTCGGGATCGAGCGCCACGCCGATCCGCTCCCGCACGCCCGGGTCGGGATCCCACAGGGGTGAGCCCGCCGTGATCGAGTCGCCGAGCGCGGCCACGAGCACCGGCCGCGCGCCCTCGGCCGGGCGGGGGGCCGCTTCGTCGTCACCGCCGCACCCGGCGACGAGGGCCAGGAGGGCGAGCAGTGGGAGGAGGGGGCGGGGCATGGTGCGACCGGCGAGGCTAGAGACCGCTCAGCGCGCGCCCGCGCGTGGCCTTCGCATCCGCCGACCTCTGCTAGCGTGACCCGCGTCCGACGGATGAGTGACGACGAGCCGCCTCGAAGTAGCACCGCCGCGAGGGCTCTGACGTGATCAGCGCGCTCCTGCTGCTAGGAGTCGCCGTGCTCGTGGCGCTCAACGGCTTCTTCGTCGCCGCCGAGTTCGCGCTCGTGCGAGTGAAGCGCTCGAAGCTCGAGGCACTCCGAGATGACGGCGCTCGCCCGGCTGCACTCGCTCTCCGGCAGATCGACGAGATCAACGAGTACCTGTCGGCCTGCCAACTCGGCATCACGATGGCCTCGATCGGGATCGGCTTCCTCGGTGAGCCGGCGGTTGCCCGCCTGATCGAGCCCGTGATCGAGGGCGCCGTGGGACACGCCGTCGCACTGGCCATCTCGCTGTTCGCGGCGGTGCTGATCACCACCGCCGCGCACATCACCGTTGGCGAGCAGGTGCCGAAGATCTACGCGATCACCCACGCCGAGGGCACGGCGCTGCGGGTCGCTCGCCCGCTCCAGTGGTTCAGCACGGGCTTCGGCCCGCTGATCGACATCCTCAACCGCGCGTCGAACGGGATCCTGCGGCTGCTCGGCGTCAACGCGCAGGCGGAGTTCGACGAGGCCTCGAGCTCGGAGGACCTGAAGATGATCATCGCCCAGAGCCTGCAGGGCGGGGAGCTCGAGAAGAACGAGGCCGAGATGCTCTCGGGCGTGTTCCACCTGCACGAGCAGCAGGCCCGGCAGGTGATGACCCCGATCCCGGCGGTCGTGACCGCCGACGTCTCGGACGATGTCGAGACCGTGCTGCGCCGCTGCGTCGAGTCCGGCCACACGCGCCTGGTGGTGATCGAGGACGGCGACGACGACCGGGTACGCGGGATCGTCCACAACAACTCGGTCGCGCGCGTCCTCATGGCCGAGGGGCCGAGGGCGTCGATCGAGCCGATCGTGAAGGACGCCCTGATCATCCCCGAGACCCGTCCGCTCGACGACCTGCTCGCCGACCTACAGCGCCAGCGCGTGACGATGGCGATCGTCGCCGACGAGTACGGGCGCACGGTGGGCGTCGTGACCGTCGAGGACATCATCGAGGAGATCGTGGGCGAGATCGCTGACGAGACCGACCCCGCGGGCGGCGCCGTCCGCCAGCTTCCCAACGGCGACTGGTACGTGCGCGGGCACGTGCCGATCACCGACCTCGTGGACTACGGGATGCACCTGCCGGTGGACAGCGACGCCTACAACTCCGTTGGCGG
Source organism: Thermoleophilaceae bacterium (assembly GCA_030446485.1). Lineage (GTDB taxonomy): Bacteria > Actinomycetota > Thermoleophilia > Solirubrobacterales > Thermoleophilaceae > JAUJNF01. Next base: position 19,111 of record JAUJNF010000014.1, read on the forward strand.
GTTCGTGTTCGGTGACCTGGGACGCCTGCCCAAGCGCGGCGACATGGTGCGCTCGAACGGCTACTCGCTGAGGGTGGAGTCGGTGCGCGAGAACCGCGTCGAGGCGCTGCGGATCCGCGACCACGAGTCGGAGTCGCGCGCGCCGGACGGGTCGCTCGAGTCCGTCCGCGAGGCCGGCTAGCTTCGACCGGCAAGTCCCTCTCCTTCTACCGGAGGTCTTGCCCCATGTGGAGCGTCAGGTTGACCGACTCGCAGCGCGACGCGGTTCTGGCTCTGATCGTGGCGAAGGGGAGCTCGGTCCGTCGCTCGCGGGCGCCGAGGAGGCGCTCGCCCTGGCGCGCTGGGATGAGCTTCCCGACGCCGAGCTGCCGTGGGACCGGGTGAGCGAGATGGCCGCCGCCCAGGACATCAGCGAGGCCGACGTGGTGTGGGATCTCGCCGTCGGGCTGCCGCCGCGGACGCGGCGCCGCCGCGCGGCCTGAGCGGCGATCCAGGCCTGGTTGACTCGCCAGTCAATGGAGTAACCTCGAGTTCACGCGGGCGCGCTGGCGCCCGTGCCGGCCGGTCACGCGGGCCGGCTCCCCAGAGTCTCCGGAGGTCTTATTCCCATGCAGAACGGAAGCGGCCGCGAGGTCGTAATCGTCGAGGCGGTCAGGACTCCCATCGGGCGCGGTCATCCCGAGAAGGGCTACTACAAGGACACGCACCCCAACGCGCTCCTCGCCAAGACCTACACCGAGGTGATCGAGCGGGCGGGCATCCCGGCCGAGGAGGTCGAGGACGTGGTCACCGGCTGCGTGCAGCAGTACGGCGAGCAGGCCTTCAACGTCGGCCGCAACGCCTGGCTGCAGGCGGGACTGCCGGTGGAGACGCCGGCCACGACTGTCGACCGCCAGTGCGGCTCGGCCCAGCAGGCCGTGAACTTCGGCGCCGCGCTGATCGCCGCCGGTGTGCACGACGCCGTGATCGGCTCGGGTGTCGAGCACATGGGCCACATCCCCATGGGCGTCGGCTTCAAGTGGATCGACGACGTCGGGTCGCCGTGGCCCGAGGAGCTGATGTCCAAGTACAACCTCGTGCCCCAGGGGATCTCGGCCGAGATGATCGCCGACCAGTGGGAGATCCCGCGCTCGGAGCTCGACGAGATCGGCCTCCGCTCGCACCAGCTGGCCCACCAGGCCACCGAGGAGGGCCGCTTCGAGCGGGAGATCGTCCCCTTCCAGGTGAACGGCTCGACCTACGAGGTCGACCAGGGGCCGCGCGGACACGAACCTCGAGAAGCTGTCGCAGCTCAAGCCGGCCTTCAAGGAGGATGGCAAGGTCACGGCCGGCAACTCGTCGCAGATCTCGGACGGCGCGGCGGCCATCCTGCTGATGGAGCGCTCGAAGGCCGAGTCGCTCGGGCTGAAGGTGCGGGCGAAGATCGTGGACCAGACGACGGTGGGGGTGGACCCGGTGATCATGCTCACCGGCCCGATCCCGGCCACCAAGAAGCTGCTCGACCGCAACGGCATGACCATGGGCGACATCGATCTCGTGGAGATCAACGAGGCGTTCGCCTCGGTCGTCGCCGCGTGGCGGCGCGAGCTCGATCCGGACATGGACCGCGTGAACGTGAACGGCGGCGCGATCGCCCTTGGCCACCCGCTCGGCTCGACCGGCGCGCGGCTGCTCACGACGCTGCTCCACGAGATGGAGCGCAGCGACAAGGAGACGGGTCTCGTGACGATGTGCTGTGGTGGGGGCCTGGGAACCGGCACGCTCATCCAGCGCGTGTAGAGAGTCCTGCCAAAGCGTCGCCACTCGGCGTCCTCGGCTCTCGGCTTGGCCCACCAAGCCTTCGAGCCTGCGTCCTTGATTGGCTCGCTTTTCGGACTCTCTAGTCGAGGTTCAAATTGCTACTCGGAGGGGCCGGCCTGGAGCCGGCCCCTCGAGTTCACGCCCGGCGTGACTCCTCGTCGGTCGCTACCTTCCGGTGATGGCCGTCAGGAGCGAAGGGACTCTGCTCGCCGGCCGCTATCGGGTGCTCGGGCGACTGGGGGCGGGCGGCATGGCCACCGTCTACCTCGCCGAGGACGAGCGCCTCGGCCGGCGCGTGGCCGTGAAGCGGCTGCACGCCGAGAGCCCCCAGGAGATGGCCACGCGCATCGAGCGCGAGGCCAAGCTCGGGGCGTCGCTGAACCACCCGAACCTCGTCGGCATCTTCGACACCGAGACCGACGAGGAGGGCGTGCTGATCGTGATGGAGTACGTCGAGGGCCAGACGCTCTCCCAGGCGATGCGCTCGGGCCGGCTCGAGACCGCTCGGGCGCTCGAGGTCGTTCGCGGCATGGCGGCAGGGCTCGACCACGCGCACGAGCATGGGGTGGTCCACCGCGACGTGAAGCCGGCCAACGTGCTGCTCGGGTCCAAGGGACAGGTCAAGCTCACCGACCTCGGCATTGCCACGGCCACCGAGGGCACGCGGATCACCGCCACGGGGATCGTGCTCGGCACTCCGTCGTACATGGCCCCCGAGCAGCTCGAGGGCAAGCGCACCGGCCCGCCGGCCGACGTGTACGCGCTGGCGACCGTGGCCTTCGAGGCCCTCGCCGGGCGCAAGGCACGCGTCGGCGATACGCCGCTGGAGCTCGCCAGGCGCGCCATCGACGAGCCGCCGCCCGACCTGCGCGATGCTTGGCCCGAGGCGCCCGCGGCGGCGGCGGAGGTCTTGAAGCGGGGCATGTGCCGCGACCCGGGCGAGCGGCCGGCCACGGCCGGTGAGCTGGCGGGCGAGCTGATCGCGGTGGTGACGGGCGAAGTGGCGGGAGGCGGCGAGCGATCGACTCCGCCTGCGGTGGCGCCGATACCGGTGCCGGCGAGCCCGGCGGCGGGAGCGAGGGCCGCTCCGCAGCCGCAGGCGACGCCTGCTCCGAGCCCGAGCCCGGCGCCGGATTCCCGCCCGCCCGCCAGCCCGAGCCCGCGCCCGGCGGCGAGCCCGCGTCCGGCCGCCGCGCCCGCCCGGGGACCGGCCTCCGGCACCGGGCGGCGGCTGGGCCGCATCGCTCCGGTCGCGGCCCTGCTTCTCCTGGCGCTCGCCGGCATCGCCATCGTGCTCACGTCCGGCGGAGGGGAGGAGCGGTCCAACCGCGCGGCGCAGGAACGCCCCGCAGGCGCTTCTGGGGGCGAGGACCAGCCGGCGGATCCTGCCACCGGTGCCGACGCGCCCCCCGATGCCCAGCCGACGCCGACGACCGCGGATCCCGAGACGCCCACCCCCGTCCCGGCCGCCGGTCCGTCGCCCGCCGAGACCGTGCAGGCCTTCTACGAGCGAGGCGCAGCCGGGGACTTCGACGGCGCCACCAGCCTGGCGGGTCCCGGGGTCCAGCGCCAGCTCGGCGGGGCCAGCGGCGTAGCCGGCACGTTCGGCACGCTCGAGTCGATCGAGTTCACGCGACTCGACACGGTGGAGGAGAGCGCCACGGCCTCGTCGGTGTCCTTCGCCACGGTGGCGACCCACCCCGACCGGATCGACCGGTGCACCGGCACGGCGGCCCTGAGTCGGGCAACGAGCGGGTGGCTCCTCGAGAACCTCAGCGCGGACTGCCAGAGGGAGTCGCGCGGCGGCGCGGCCGCCCCGGCCGCGGGCGACGAAGACGACGGCGGCTGACAAGCCTCACTAGCATCCCGCGCCCGTGGACCTGACCCTCTCCCCCCAGGAGCAAGCGTTCCGCGACGAGCTGCGCACCTGGGTCGAGGCCAACCACCCGGGACCCGAGCCGGACGGGGACGAGGCGGCGTTCCAGTTCCGCATCGCATGGCAGCGCAAGCTGCACGAGGACGGATGGGCGGGTGTCTCCTGGCCGACGGAGTACGGGGGCCGCGGCGCCACGCTCGTCGAGCAGGCCATCTTCAACGAGGAGATGACGCGCAGCCGCGCGCCGTCGCTCGCCAACGTGCTGGCCCTGGCCATGGGCGGGCCGACCGTGATCGCCCACGGCACCGAGGAGCAGCGACAGCGCTTCCTCGAGCCAATCCTGTCGGCCGAGGAGATCTGGTGCCAGGGCTTCTCCGAGCCGGAGGCCGGCTCCGATCTTGCGTCGCTGAAGACCAAGGCCGTGAAGTCGAACGGCGGCTGGGCGGTCACCGGGCAAAAGGTGTGGACCACCTTCGCCCACCACGCCAAGTGGTGCATGCTCGTGGCGCGGACCGACCAGGACGTGCCCAAGCACAAGGGCCTCACCTACTTCCTGATGGACATGAAGCAGGACGGCGTGCAGACCCGTCCGCTCGTGCAGATCACCGGCGAGCCGGAGTTCAACGAGCTGTTCATGGAGGAGGCCTACATCCCGGACGAGAACGTGGTCGGCGGGGTGGGCAACGGCTGGGGCGTGGCCATCACCACGCTCATGCACGAGCGGGCCACCCTGGCCTTCGGGCTGCAGGTGCAGGTGAAGATCGCGCTCGGCCAGCTCATGGAGCTCGTGCGCGAGCGCGGGCTCGACGCCGACCCGCTCGTGCGCCAGCGAATCGGCCAGCTCTACGTCGAGGCCGAGGTGCTGCGCCTGAACGCCTACCGGGGGCTGACCAAGATCATGAAGAGCGGCGTGCCCGGCCCCGAGGGATCGCTCGGCAAGTGGCACTGGTCGGAGGTGAACCAGTCGCTCACCGAGGCCTCGATGGAGATCCGCGGCGCGGAGGCACCCCTCACGGGCAGCGACGACGGCGCCGACTGGGCCTACCGCTTCCTGCGCGCCCGCGCGAACTCGATCGAGGGCGGCACCACCGAGATCCTCAAGAACATCGTGGCCGAGCGCGTCCTCGGACTGCCGAGGCTGCGCTGAGATGAACTTCGACTTCACCGACGACCAGCAGGCGATCAAGGCCACGGCGCGCGAGTTCCTGGCCAGCCGCCTGAAGCCGAGAAGCGGCGTCAGCTGGCGGAGGAGGGCGTGTACGACGACGGCCTGTGGAAGGAGATGTCCGAACTCGGCTGGGCCGGCATCTTCGTCGACGAGAGCCACGGGGGGCAGGGTCTCGGCGTGGTCGAGCTCGTGATCCTCCAGGAGGAGCTCGGCTACGCGCTCGCCCCCTCGCCCTTCCTCTCGAACGCCGCGGCCGGCCTCGTGATCCAGCACGCGGGCACCGACGAGCAGAAGGAACGCTGGCTGCCCGGCATCGCCTCCGGCGAGGCGCGCGGCACAGTGGGCGTGATCAGCAACGGCGCCGCCCCGCTGGTGCCGGACGCCGACAGCGCCGCGGTGATCGTCCTGCTCGACGGCGACTCCGGCACGATCGCCGAGGCCGCCGCCTTCGACCACTCGTTGGTGAGCACGATCGACTCCACCCGGCGCTTCTCGCGCGTGGAGGCGGGCGCGGGCGAGCCGCTCGGCGACTCCGCCACGCCCGGGACCGATCGGGTGGCCACGGCACTGGCCGCCGTCACCGGCGTCGCGCAGCGGGCCATGGAGATGGCCGTGGAGTACGCCTGGGACCGCAAGCAATTCGACCGCCCGATCGGCGTGAACCAGGCGGTGTCGCACCGCTGTGCCCAGATGCTGCTCGAGGTGGAGGGGGCACGCTCGGCCACCTACTACGCCGGCTGGGCGAGCGACCACGAGCCGGAGACCGCGTCGCTGGCGGCCTCGATGGCCAAGTCCTACGCCTCGGACGCCGGCTGGCGCGTGACCGCCTCGTCGCTGCAGGTGCACGCCGGCATCGGGTTCACCTGGGAGCACGACCTCCACTTCTTCCTCAAGCGGGCCAAGACCGATGGGGTCTTGTTCGGGGACTCGCGCTACCACCGCGAGCGCGTTGCGGAGCTGGCGGCGCTGGCGATGACGCCGGCGAGCGCCTGAGCAGCCTAGCCCTCCAGCCGGCCGCCCACGAACTGCGTAACCCCGGTGAGCCGCTGCCGGACCTCGCCGAAGCCACGCGCGCGCAGGGCGTCCACCACCTCGTGGCGCTCGAACATCGTCATGCCGCTCTGGTGCTGCACGACGGCGTCCCCCGCCCGTAGGAGCGGTGACCGACCCCTCACCGAGGTGAAGATCGCGATCCGCCCGCCCGGACGCAGCACCGCGGTCGCGCTGTCGAGCGCGCGCCAGGGGTCGGCGAACAGGTTGAGGGCCGCGAAGCAGCAGACGGCGTCGAAGGTGCCGTCGGCGAAGGGCAGCGCCTCGGCGTCGCCGCGCACATAGCCGACCTCACGGGCGAGGGCTGCACGCTGGGTGTCGGCCACAGCGCGGCGGAGCATGGTCTCCGACACGTCGAGCCCCACCACCAATCCCTCTGACGAGACCGCACGGGCGAAGCGGCGGGTGAAGTTGCCCGTGCCGCACGCCAGGTCGAGCACGGTGTCGCCCGGACCGAGGGCCATGAGCAGGCGAGCGATCCGCACCTCGTCGGCCATCCCCGGGCCGAGCACGCCCTTGGCCACCCGTCCGAGGGCCGGCCGCCACCAGCGCTCGTAGATCTCCGGGAGCGCGCGGGAGAGCATCAGGTCCTGCACGCGGCCGCTCGAGGCCGGCGGCTCGGGGCCGAGGAGGTCGAGGTAGCCATCCCTCTGCGACGCCCGCTCGGCCGCCTCCGGTGTGAGCAGTCGCCTGACGCGGTCGACGGCGGGCGCAGTCGCGGAGGCGGTCGCCATGGAGGGTGCTACACGCTGTCGCGCTGCCTGCGGATGGCCGGCATCTCCGGCTCGGGGCCGATCGATGCCCCGCGGTCCTCGCCGGTGAAGGCGATCCTCTGGAGCCGTTCGATCGAGCGCTCACCCTCGACGCGCGCGGGATCGCCAGCGGGCAGGTCGCTGATCAGGTTGCGTATGCGGTTCCGGATGTGCAGCGCGAAGTGTGGCGCCGAGGCTGCGGCGAGCTGCCGCACGTCGTCGACCGTGACCTTGCGGTCAGGGTCCATGCGCTCGGGTTTCTCGAACTCGCTCAGGGCGCGCCGCCGGGAGGACCTGGACCGCCACCGCCGCTCGGGGGACTGGCGCCGCCGGGAGCGTTGGGACCTCCGCCACCACCGCCGCCGGGGGAACCGCCGCCGCCCGCACCGCCGCCAGCCGGTCCGCCGCCGCCGGGAGCATCGGCGCCGGGGGAGCCGCTGCCACCCCCGCCCGAGCCGCCCGGATCGTCATCCCGCGGCCCGGCACCCCCACCCGGATCGTCAGGACCCGGCGGCCGGTCGCCTCCCCCGCCCTCGATCTGCACGGGCACGAGCTCGGTGATCTCGTCCAGCCGCCCCTGAGCCGCCAGCGACACGGCACTCGCATCGCCCAGGATGTAGGCCCGGTTGAAGACGCTTTGATTGGGGTTGGCGTCGTACCCCGGCTGCACGTCGAGCAGGTAGCCCTCGAGCGCCGGCGGCAGCTTGCCCGCGCTGTCGGTGAGCAGGAGCGGCGCGAACGTGCCCTTGGTGGCTAGAGCGGCCGAGGCGGCGGCGTCGAGCGGGCGCCCGGCGCTTGCAACCGTGAAGTTCTGGCCCGGTGCGGTGATTCCCCAGCCGAAGTCCTCGCTCTGGTAGCGGGCGAACTCGACCGCGTTCTCCACGGGCTCGTCCGCCGCGACGCGCTCGACGGTGCCGAGCTTGCGCAGCTCCTTCTCGACTCCGCCGCCGACCGCGGACTCGGGCCCGAGGATGAAGATGTCCGGTTGGTCGTGCTCACGCAGCGCCTTGCGGGTGGCCTCGGGCAGCTCGTCCCGTTTGGTGAACAGGACCGAGTCTCCGTTGCGCGCCGCCCAGGCCGCCGCCGGCATCGCGAACGCGGCGCGCTCGCCGGTGGTCACGATTACGTTGCCGGAGGGCTCGCCGCGCACGGCCGAGTAGGTCTGGTCGACGGCCGCGGCCAGCGCGTAGGGGTCCCCGCCACCGATGGCCTCGACCTCGCGGTCCTCGGGCTTCGGCACCCCGTCGCCGACGGCGATGACCTCCGCGGCCTCGAGCTCGTCGGCGCCCTTTGGGTCGAGCCGCTCCAGCGCCTGCAAGGTGGCCTCCGGCAGCTCGTCGCCATCGCTCAGCAGGAGGGGCGCGGCCAGTGGGCGCGCCATCAGCACCGAGGCCGCCACCCCGGCCTGCCAGTTCTCCGAGTCCACTAGCACCACCGCCGACGGCCGCGTGGCCTCGCTCACCGCGGGGAACACCACGCTGGCGACTGCGGCCGCATCGGCGACTGCGTCCTCGCCGCCCAGGCGGGTGGTGCCCTTGGTCGCGGCCGGCGGCACGCCCACCACGGTGTCGGCCTGGTCCTCTTCGTCCTTCTCGTCACCGGAGTCCGAGTCACTCGACTCGCGCTGGTCGACCGGGGACGATCGACGGTCCGGGTCTTCCGAGTCGCCGCTCAGGCTGCACCCGGAGAGGGCGAGCAGGAGCATGAGAAGCGCGGTGGCCAGGGCCTTCGTCATCCGGCGGAGGACGATAACGGTCCCCACCGCGCGACAGGCACTGCTCGCGCCTCACGGCGCGAGGAGCACAGGCACTGCTCGCGCCTCACGGCGCGAGGAGCACAGGCTATTCTCTGCGTTGGTTGACTGGTCAGTCAACCGGGCGCCGAGGCCCGTACAGACGGCACCAGGCGTGCATCAGCCGCACGCAAGGCGACTTCGAACGGAGATTGATTCGTGAATTTTCGACTCACTGACGAGCAGCAGGAGTTCCAGCAGTACTGCCGTCGGTTCGCGCGTGAGATCATTCGCCCCGCGGCCGCCAAGCACGATCGTGAGGAGAGCGTGCCCTGGGAGGTCATGAAGGAGGCCCGCAAGTGGGGCCTCAGCGGTGTCGAGTACATGACCAAGATCGGTCAGGACAACGATGGCCTGATGGGCGTGATCCACGCAGAGGAGCTGCACTGGGGCTGCGCCGGCATCGCCCTGTCGATCTCCGGCTCGATGCTCGCCGCCGCCGGAATCGCCGCCTCGGGCACGCCCGAGCAGATCGGCCAGTGGGTGCCCGAGTGCTTCGGCGCGGGCGAGGATCTGAAGCTCGGCGCCTACGCGGTCACCGAGGCGCAGGCCGGATCCGACGTCAAGTCCCTGCGCACCACCGCCAAGCTCGACGGCGACGAGTGGGTGCTGAACGGCACCAAGGTCTTCATCACCAACGGCGGCATCGCCGACGTGACGGTGGTCGTGGCCACGGTCGACCCCGCGCTCGGCCATCGCGGCCAGGCCTCGTTCGTGGTGCCGAAGGGTACGCCCGGCCTCTCGCAGGGCAAGAAGGAGACCAAGATCGGCATCCGCGCCTCGCAGACCACCGAGGTGGTGCTCGAGGACTGCCGCATCCCGGTCGACTACCTGCTGGGCGGCATGGACAAGCTCAACAGGAAGCTCGAGAAGGCGCGCTCCGGGACCTCGACCGGCCGGGCGTCCAACGCGCTCGCCACCTTCGAGGCCACGCGGCCGTTCGTGGGCGCCTCCGCCATCGGTATCGCCCAGGCCGCCTACGAGTGGACGCTCGACTACCTCGAGGACAAGGTCGAGGACGGCGCTCCCGTGATGCAGCAGCAGGGCGTGCAGCAGGTGCTGGCCGACGTGGCCACCGAGATCGAGGCCGCCCGCCTGCTGGTGTGGCGGGCCTCGTGGATGGGGCGCAACGGCGTGCAGATGAGCGCCGGCCAGGGCTCGATGTCCAAGCTGAAGGCCGGGGACGTGACGATGTGGGCCACCACTCGGCTCATGGACCTCGTCGGCCCGTACGCCCAGACCACCGACTGCCCGCTCGAGAAGTGGTTCCGCGACGCCAAGATCTACCAGATCTTCGAGGGCACGGCCCAGGTGCAGCGACTCGTGATCTCGCGCATGCAGCGCCAGGACTACACCGAGCGCCTCCACTCGATGGCCGAGGTGCTGGAGCAGCCGCCGGGTGTGTCGAGCGGCGAGCCCACGGCGGACGGCACGGGCACCGACAACGCGCGCGCTCAAGGAGACCGTGGGCGCGGCGTAGCCGGGAAATGGCGCAGCGGCGGAGCTCCTCGAACGGTCGGATCCGGGGCCAGCTCCTTCTCGAACCAATAGCTGGCATCGCGGGTTGGCGTTGTAGTTCTGGCCCCGGTGTCACGGCGGTAGCCGGTCGCGGGCGGCCAACCGACTCGTAGAGCGCCCGCGCGTGCGGCTGCTCGGATCCCGTGTCGAGGCGCACGCGCCGGTAACCGAGCTGGTCGCGCGCGGCCAGCTACAGGCCGACGATCTCGGCCACGAAGGCGTCGAGCAGAGCTGCAGCCCCAAGGTGTCGCGAGCCGCGCTCCAAGGCCGTCACAATGCCAGACGTGGGCCTTCCATTCGACCCGGCGGTCGCCCTGGGGATCCTGGTGGCCACCGGGCTCTACGTCCGCGCGGTGGTTACCCTCCGTCGCCGCGGCCAGGAGGTCTCGCCGTGGCAGCAGTTGGCCTGGCACTCCGGCGTCGCGCTCACCGCGGTCGGGCTGCTCAGCCCGGTCGACGGGCTGAGCGACGAGCTGCTCAGCGCCCACATGGCCCAGCACCTGCTGATCGCCGACCTGGCGGCTCCGCTGCTGCTCGTGGGGCTCCGCACGCCGGTGCTCCAGTTCTATTTTCCGCGTCCCGATCCTCGTGCCGCTGGCGCGCAGGAAGGGCTTGCGGCGCGCGTTCCGTGCCCTGCGGCGCCCGCTGGTGGCCCTTCCCTCTACGTCCTGGTGCTCTACGGCTGGCACCTGCCGTTCATGTTCGAGGGCGCGGTGAACGGCGGGGCGATGCACGCCCTCCAGCACCAGTCCTTCGTGCTGGCGAGCATGCTGGTGTGGTGGCCGGCGCTCGAGCCCAAGCGGCGGCGGCTGCAGGGGAGCTGTGGAAGATCGGCCACATCATCGGGGCGCGGGTGGCCGGCATGTTCCTGGCCATGGCCTTCATCGCCATGCGCTCGCCCGTGTACGAGGGCGCCTACGGCGCCGGTCAGCGCCGGGGGCTCGACCCCGTGTCCGACCAGCAGGTGGCGGGCGGCCTGATGCTGGGCCTCGACCTGATCCTGATGCTCGCCACCCTCGCCTTCTTCTTCTGGCGCGCCGGGCAGGACCACGACCGGGCGGAGCGCGTGCCGGTGGCGGCACCGTGAAGGGCCGCATGGCGGTCGCGGCGGCGCTGCTCGCGGTCCTGGGGGGCTGCGGCGGCTCGGACGGCGACCGCGCCGACGAGCCGGGCCCGGGCCCCCAGGGCGACGAGCGCGTGATCCGCGGCTGGAACGACGCCGTGAACGCCGGCGACTTCGACCGCGCCGCGGACTACTTCGAGGCGCGGGCCATCGTCGAGCAGCAGGTCGAGATTCGCCTTGAGACCCATGACGACGCCGAGGCCTTCAGCCGCAGCCTTCCCTGCCGCGCGGAAGTGACCGACGTCGACCGGGAGAAGGGCTCCTCGCTGGCCGCCTTCCGGCTGCTCGAGGGTCGCGACGGCGAGTGCACCGAGGGCGGGGTCGCGCGCGTGCGCTTCGTGATCCGTGACGGCAAGATCCGCGAGTGGCGCCAGCTTCCCGAGGCGCGCCCGCGCCGCGCGGCGAACAGGGCGCGCCACGGCGTCGCGGGCCCCTTCGAGCCGGTCTGAGCGGCGCCGGCGGGGAGGACGGCGCCAGTGCTCAAAAGCCTCCGCTCGGGCGCCCGCCCGCTGTTCGTCCTGCCGCTGCTGGCCATAGCCGTCGGCATCGCGCTCGGTGCGATCGCCCTGACCGGGGACTCCTCGATCGAACGGCCGTCCGACGGCGGAGCGGCGATACCGCCGGGGAGCCGGAGGACGAAGGGCCGGAGCGCGCCTGCACGAGCGCGCGGGTGGCTGCCACGGCGACGCGACGGGCGACCGTGAGCGAGCGGGGAATGGCCACGCGCCGGGTGTCGGTGACCGAGGAGGCCACCGCGACGGCTCGAACGCCCGACGGTGGCACCGTGACCGTGTCGGGCAGCGTGACCGCCGGCGGAACCGTGCGCGCCGGCGTGTCGGCCACCGAGACGGCGGAGGCCAGCCAGCGCGCGACCGCCGAGGTGCGCGGCTGCGCGGGCGCCGACAGCCGCGAGGCCGCCGCCGACCTGGCTCTGGAACGCGCGCGCGCGCGGACGCCCGCGGCGAAGCCGAGCGGCGAGCGGCAGTGGCCGCACGAGCCGCCGCCCAGCAGCAGGCAACGGTGCTCGCACGGAGGAAGGGGCGCGCAGGGACGCCGAGGCGCGGGCCGTGCGGCAGGCCGAGGCCCAGCGCCGGCGGCTGTCGGAGCGCGCGCTGCGGCGCGCGACGGCCCGCGCCCAGGCCGAGGCCGACCGGCAGCCGCCGGCTGAGCCGCACGCCCGTCGCGTTTGTCCGCCCTCGCCGCCGGGTACTCTGAGAGTCCCGAACCAATCCGAGGAGGCAGCGCGTTATGGCAGGCATGGGCGGCCGGATGTCCACGGTCATCAAGGCGAAGGTTTCGGCTGCTCGACCGTGCCGAGGACCCCTCGGAGACGCTCGACTACGGCTATCAGAAGCAGGTCGAGCACCTTCAGAACGTGAAGAAGGGGATCGCCGACGTGGTCACCTCCAAGAAGCGCATCCAGATGCAGACCGCGAAGCTCGAGCAGCAGATCGTCAAGCTCGACACCCAGGCGCGCCAGGCGCTTGCGCAGAACCGCGAGGACCTCGCGCGCATGGCGCTCGAGCGCAAGACCACGACCCAGTCCGAGCTGCAATCGCTCGACCAGCAGGTCACCGAGCTCGAGGCCCAGCAGCAGCAACTCACCGACGCCGAGCAGAAGCTGCGCTCGAAGATCGAGGCCTTCCGCACCAAGAAGGAGGTCATCAAGGCGCAGTACTCGGCGGCGGAGGCCCAGGTGAAGATCTCCGAGGCGGCGACCGGGGTGGGCGAGGAGATGGCCGACGTGGGCCTGGCCATCCAGCGCGCCGAGGAGAAGACCGAAAACATGCGCGCCCGTGCCTCGGCCGTCGAGGAGCTGGAGGCCGCCGGGACGTTCGAGGACCTCACGGCGCTCGGCAGCGGCGGCGACGAGATCGACCGCGAGCTCGCCCAGCTCAGCTCGGGATCGCAGGTGGACGACGAGCTGGCCAAGATGAAGGCCGAGCTCGGTACCGGCGATGCGCCCGCACCGGCAGGGAAAGCGGCGACCCACCCACCGCCGCGCGCCGGCTCAGGGCGGAGGGCCGAGCCAGTGATCGTCCGTATCTCCAGCGAGAACCAGTACCGGCTGCCCGATGCGGACGCCGAACGCCTCAACAAGCTCGACAACGACGCGGTGGCCGCGGTCGAGGCCGGCGACGAGGCGCGCTTCCAAGAGCTGTGGGCGCAGATGCTCGACGTGGTGGCCTCCGACGGCGAGGCGGTGCCGGACGACGAGCTCGTGGAGTCGGACGTGATCTTCCCCCCCGGGACATCTCGTTCGAGGAGGCGAAGGCCGACTTCACGGGCGAGGGGTTGATTCCGGACTGGCGGGGCGCGCGCGAGTCCCCTCCCGCTGGGGCTATGAGCGGGCCGGTCCGTTCGGCCGACATCATCGAGCTGCGCGCCTTCTGCGCGGCGGTGGACCTCGGCAGCCTGGGGCGCGCCGCCCGGCTGCTGCGCGTGAGCCAGCCCGCCCTCTCCAAGCGGCTGAGGACGCTGGAGGCCTGGCCGGCGCGCGCCTCCTCGAGCGATCGTCCCTGGGCGTGGTGCCGACCCCCGCCGGCAATCGGCTCTACCTGGAGGCGCGCAAGCTCCTGACCCAGGCCGAGGCCGTGGACGCCCTCATGACCGGCCTGTCCAGTGAGGAGGCGCCGGTGCGCCTGGCCGCGAGCCACACGGTGGCCGAGTTCGTGCTTCCGCCGGCGCTCGTGGAGCTCGAGGCGCGCCACGAGCGCCACTTCTCGGTGGAGCTCTTCATCGCGAACTCGCTGGTGGTCCGCGACCTCGTGCGCGAGGGTAGGGCTGAGGTGGGGATCGTGGCGGTCGAGCCGGGGGGCGCGTCCGACGGAGCCGGACCGGAGCTGCCGTTCTGCCAGGACGAGGTGATCGTCGCCGTGCCGGTGGGCCACCCGTGGGCCGGCGCCGAGAGCATCGAGCTCGACGAGCTCGTGTCCACCCCTCTGATCATGCGCGACCCGGGCGCAACCACGCGGCGCACGGTGGAGGTGGCTCTCGCTCCGCTGGGTTTGAACCTGGATCCGCCGCTGGCCGAGGTGGGAGCACCAGAGCGCGGCCAAGGCCGCGGCAGTCTCCGAAGCTGCCCCGGCCCTGCTCTCGAGCCTGGCGGTGACCTCGGCGGCAGCGCGCTGGTTGCGCGCGCGATCGAGGGCTCGACCTGTCGCGGCGCTTCGAGCTGCTCCTGGGCGGGGGCGACGCGCCGACTCCCGCGGCGCGGGCCCTTGCCAATCATCTGCTGCAGGCGGGAGCGACCCCGACGGTGCCCATAACCGCCGGTTAGCGGCGTCAGGCCAGATGTTGGGCTGGCGCCGCGAGGACCGCGGCCGTAGGGTTCGCGGATGATGGCCTCTTCCTCAGCCGCTACGGGTGACAAGGGTCGCCCTGGCCGCCGGCCCGGTGTCGGCGATGCTCGTCCTGCTGGGCGTCACCCACGTCGGTCTGGGGCTGCTGATGGCGGTCAGCCCAGGCACGTTCTTCGAGCAGATCGCGAGCTACGGCACCCAGAACGATCACTACATCCGCGACGTCTCGACCTTCTACCTGGCCATGGGAGTGGTGCAACTCGCGGCGGTGAGGCGCGCGCCCTGGCGACTGCCGGTCCTCGCCTTCACCGCCCTGCAGTACGCGCTGCATGTGTTCAACCATGTTCTCGACGTGGGAGAGACCGATCCGTCGTGGATGGGGCCGGTGAACCTCATATCGCTCGCGGGGCTGGCCGCACTGATCGTGCTGGCAGTGCGCTGGACCCAGAAGGGCCGGTCGTGAGGGTCTTCCGTGGCCGGCGCCACCGGGGGCGATCGGCCGGCCGCTCGTGCCGATGCTCCTCGAGGCGGGACACGACGGTGTGGCATGACCCGCTCCGAGCAGACCGCCGAGCGGCTCCGCGCGGCAGGGCCGAGGCGACCGTGTGTGACGTGTTCGACGCCGCCGCCGTGCGCGGCGCCGCCGAGGCCGCGCGGCCGGAGGCGGTGGTGCACCAGCTCACCGCGATCCCCGCCGGATACGCCCGCGCCGGGACAAGGTATCTATCTGGGCGAGGCACCCCCAGCCCCCCACTCGCCCTCAGCTCACCTCCCTGGCGTTCAGTCGTGGGCTCGTCCGCTCTATGGTAGCCTTGGGCCATGAAAGCTTACTCGCTCGACCTGCGCGAGGCGGTGC
>JAUJNF010000015.1:0-5371 GCA_030446485.1 Thermoleophilaceae bacterium
GGCGCTCGAGCTAGCGGTTGCCCCGCTGGCAGCGGTACCGCTGCGTGCCGGTCGACTGCGTGAAGCGGTTGCAGTCGCCGCTCGAGCCAGGGCCGCCACCACCCCGCGGCCCCGTGGTGCCCCCTCCCCCACGCCGCACGACGCGCACCGTGGCGGTGCCCGCCTGGAAGCCGCTCTTGGTGGCCCTGACCACACGCGAGCCGACCGTCCCGAAGCGCCGGTTGAAGGAAACCCGGCCGCGTGCGTCAGTCGTGCCGGTGCGGCCGGCGAAGCGCACCAGCGCCCCGGCGAGCGGTCGCCGCGGCGCCGGCGAGACGGCGCACTCGGTACCGGAGGGATCGCAGGAGGGTGACGGGGGCGGCTGCTGGCTGACCGCGCGGACGGTGAAGCGCGTCCGAGTGCCGGCCCGCACCTGCCGGGGCTTGACCGACAGCAGGATGAAGGGCCTTGCGGGCTCCACCGCATTCGCCGCCGGGTCGATCGCGAACATTGGCGCCACGATCTGGCCGCCGTTCGGCGCCTCGGCCGTCGGCAGCTCGATCGTCAGGTCGGACACCGACACGGAGAAGGCGCCGTTGCTCGGCCGCAGGAAGCCGGTGCCGATGGTGGCTGCGGTCCCGGGCGAGGCGTTGTCGCGCCCGACCAGCTCGAGCTTGACCGTGTGACCGGCCTCGAAGCGGTAGCCGTTGCCGTTCAGCTGGAACGTCACGTCGCCGGCCTGGTTGTCGAGCAGCCGGAAGGCGCCGCGGCTGATCAGGCGCTGGGTGCCGTCGGGCGCGACGTCGAAGAGACGCGAGTCGAGCTGTCCGAACAGGCCGGTGGCCTGAACTCGCGCGGTCACCGTCGGCCGGCCGAGCAGCGTGAACGGCTGGGTCACCGGCTGGCGGTAGTTCGCGGCCCCCATGGCCGTCTCGTCCGAGGTCGTCGCGCAGGCGTCGCCGTTGGTGATCGGGTCGAGGCGGCGCGCGGTGTCCGGGTTGCCGCCGGTCGAGGTCACGGTCTGGGCGGCCGCCGAGCCGAAGCGAACGGCGCCCGGATGGACGCCCGCCCACGTGCCGGCCGTGAAGGGGCCGCCGCCCGGGCTCAGCTTCGGGCAGGTCTGCGTGAAGGCCGTGACCGAGCTCGGCGCGGGCGGCGTCCCGGTGCGCTTGAGGTACGCGTCGAAGAACGCCGAGCCCTGGTCGTTGAAGACCCGGTCCACGTTCACCTTGTTCGAGCCGCGGGCGTGCCCCAGGTCGCCGAACTGGAGCGACACCGTGCCGTTCTCGGCGCGCACGCGGTTGTACACGCGCAGGCACTCGGACACCGGGAACAGGTCGTCGGTCCAGCCGTTCTGGCAGAGCACCGGCGCGGCGGGACCGGGCACGGAGATGCCGGACTTGAACGTGTAGATGCGCTCCAGATCCTCTGCCGCCGATGCGTCGGCCGGCTCGCCCTGCAGGATGCGCGCGAACTGGCGGTTGAGATCGGACGACGGGTCGTCGCACGGGCTCGAGCCGAGAGCGTCCCCGCAGAAGTAGCCGGCCGCCTTGCCCGCGGCGAACAGGCCCTGGATGTAGCTCTGGATCGGAATGCCGAACGGATCGCGGCTCTCCGTGGGCCCGGAGAGCCGGAAGTCGAGGTAGCGTCCGTTGGGCAGCAGCGAGTAGACGAGGTCCGACCACGGCCAGCGCGGCCATGCGGCGGTGATGGCCAGGGGCACCCCGGCGGGGCTCCGCCACGGGGAGAACGAGCCGTCGGGGTTGCGGATGCGGTCGCGCAGGAAGGCGAGCTGGGTGCTCTGCCCGCCGCCGTAGGAGATGCCGGTCACGCCGATCGCACCGGGATCCGTGATGCCCTGGTCCACGAGGAGGCCGAGGAGGTGCTGGGTGTCGCGCGCCTCGAACCGGGTGTCGGCCAGCCGAACGTAGCCCTTGGCGCAGTCGCGATCGGCGACCGTCTCGGTCGGCACCTTCTGATCGCCGCAGGACCCCGGAAGGCGGCTCGGGTCCCGGGTGTCCTCCCCGAAGCCACGGGCGCTGTAGTTGACGACCGCATAGCCGCGCCGGGCGAAGTACGTGTTGTTGTAGTGGAAGGTGGTGGCCGATTGGGGCTGCGACCCCGGCTCCTCCGCCACCGGCTCCTGGTCCGGCTTGTTGCGCTCGAAGTTCTCCTTGTTGCCGCCGAAGCCGTGCAGCATCACGATCGTCGGGAACGGCCCGTCCCCCTCGGGCGGCAGCGTCACGTCCACGTCGAGCGGAATGCCGTCGAAGCTCTTCACGCGCTGCGGCTTCGAGGTCGTGGGGCAGAAGCGCACGCCGTTCTCGGCGCGGCACTCGTGACCGAACGGGTTGGCCGGCGCGGCCACCGCCGTGCCCGGCGCGGCCAGCGCGAGCATCGTTGCCAGCATCACAGACCTACGGCCCATCGAGCACTCCCCCCGCTTGGTTCCCTCCGTCATGACCGAAGGTACCAACCGACTTCCGTTCGAGCGCCGGCTCGTCCTGCGCGTCGAGCGGCCCGGTGGTGGGTCAGGTCACCGGCGATCGCCCTACGACGTAGCGCAGGAACAGGTGGCCCTCGGACTCGAGCAGCCACGCGAGCTCCATGTCGATCGTCCCGGGGAGCGTCATGCCCTCCACGATCGTGAGCGGGCTTACGCCGCCGGTGAGCTTCGGGGCGAGGGACAGGAAGAGCTCGTCGACCAGGCCCTCGGCGAGCAGCGCTCCGTTGAGCGTCGGCCCCCCCTCGCAGAGAATCGAGCGCACGCCGAAGTGGGCGCGCAGCTCGCCGAGCATCGCCCGCAGATCGAGGATCCCGCCGGCCGCGCGCAGGTAGTGGATTCGCGCCCCCGCGCCCTGGATCTCGGCGTCCGAGCTCGTAAGGACCACCACCGTCGACTCGGGATCGCGAAGGAGCGGGACGGCGTCGAGCGGAAGGTCGAGGGTACGGGTGACTATGCAGGCCAGCGGATCGGGGCTCAGGCCGTCGCGCTCGCGCTGCGCCCGCCGCGCCGGATCCCGCACCAGCCGGCGATAGGCCTCGACCCGAGCCGTACCGGCGCCGACCAGGACGGCATCGGTGCGGGTCCTGAGCTGATGAAAGAGCTCGCGGTCGGCCCGGTTGCCGATCGGTCCGGCCCGGCCCTCCAGCGTCGCGCGCCCGTCCGCCGTGGAGACCATGTTCAGCACGACGTACGGGCGGTCGCCCGGCGCTGCGGCCGCGGGCGCCACGACCCGGACGGCCTCGGCCGCGGTCACCGTGGCAGGGTCCGGAAGCAAGCGCCGAAAGAGGGCCGGCTCGGCGCCCGCGGCGGTCACGCCTCGTGTCCCGGCTCGATGCGCCGGGCGCGGTGGAAGTTGAACTCGGCCTGCGGGACCTCGAGCTGCACCTCCAGCGGATCGAGCACGAAGCCGACGTGATCGCCGAGCGGGAGCCTGTCGAGCACCGAGCCGACGAACCAGTTACGGCACTCGGCCAGGATCGGCACGCCGGCGGGACCCTCGCGCCACTCGCAGTGCGCAAACTTGTCGACCTCGTCCCCCGTCTGCCCCCCGAAGAGCTCGACGAGCGCGGTGGCCGTGGAGGGCACGAAGTGGACGCCCAGCGCCTCTGCAGCGCCGGCCGCGCGGTAGGTGCGGTTGGCCGTCGAGATGCACACGAGGAAGCGAGAGGGGTCGATGCTGCACTGGGTCGCGAAGCCCACGAGGCATCCGGCTAGCTCCCCCGCGTCGGACCGCGTGGTCACGATGAACATCGGGTAGTCGAGCTCGCCGACCAGCTCGTTGAACCGGGCGTGGATGTCACTGTCAGAGGTCATCGCCCGCGAGTGCGACTGTCGGATAGCTCGACCGAGCGAGCCGTCGAGATGGTACGCGCGGTACCGACGACGGAAGCCCGCGGCAACGTCAGGCCGAGCCGAAGACCGGCAGCCAGCCGCCGCGCAGCTGTCCGGCCGCCTCCGAGGCCAGGAACGCGATCGCCGCGGCGGCGTCGGCGGGCGGAACCCAGCGCGAGGGATCGGCGTTGGGCATCGCGGCCCGGTTCGCGGGAGTGTCGAGGGCCGAGGGCGCCACCGCGTTGGCCGTCACGCCGGTGCCCACGCCCTCCTCGGCGATCGTCTCGGCCAGCACCCCCACCCCCGCCTTGGCCACCGCGTAGGCCGCTTGACCTGCCCGGCCGCTCCGAGCGGTCCGGCTGGAGACGAGCACGACGCGGCCCCAGTCGCGCTCCCGCATCGAGGGCAGCACCGCCCGGCAGCACACGAACGCCGAGCGCAGGTTCAGGTCGAGCATACGCTGCCAGGTCTCGATCGAGTGGTCGTGTACCGGCTCGCTGCCGGCGTAGGCGCCCACCAGGTGCACGAGGACCTCGACGGGGCCGAGCTGACCGGCGACGTCGTCGACCAGGCTGGCCACCGCGGCCGGGTCGGTCACGTCGGCGCGGGCCAGCGTCAGGCCCTCGGCGAGGTCCCCAAGCCGCTCCCTCAGCGGAACCAGCTCCGCCTCTTTCACCCACGTGGCGGCCACCCGGTGCCCGTCCTCCAGGAAGCGGCGGGTCACCGCGCCGCCCAGGGCCCCCGTTCCGCCGGTGATCAGGACCGTTCGAGTCATGGCCCGCCGTGCCCCGCCGAGGCGGCGCGCCGGTGCCCGGCCGCCCCGGCCATCACTTCTCCTCGGGGAAGACGTCGGTCTCCGACTCCTCCCAGACCGGCGAGTTGGCGGCCGTCTCGACGTTGAAGCCGTAGTCGTAGACCAGGGAGCCACCGAAGGCCGCGCCCAGCGAGACAAGGCCGGCAGCGAGCAGCGACGGCACCACGACGGCAAGCTCGGCGTGCCCGTCGCTTCCGTAGGACAGCCGGATGGCGATGTCGACGAGCACGATGACGGTGACCGTGACCATGATCGCCATGTGCGTGTTCACGGTCCGCCACGCCTGCGTGTGCTTAGGCGTCGATTGGAGGTAGTCCGCGAACCCCGTGACGATCGCACCGAGCGACACCACCGCCCCGGCGATGATCACGTACGTGCCGGCGCGGTAGAAGTCGGTGCCGGTCCTGCTGTCGTCGCCGGCGATGAACGAGATCGCGTCGAACGCGCCGGCGAGGATGTAGCAGACGATCGGGAAGTCGGTCAGCGGCGGGTGCGTGGGCTTTCCCGCGTAGCCGCGCAGGCCCTTGAACTTGCGCCCCCGGTACGTCATCGCGGGCTTGTACGAGAACAGTTTCGGCATGTCCCTCCTCAGGTGGCTGATCCGGTCGAGGCAATCCTCTGCTCCGCGCCGGACGCCTCGAGCCCAGCGAGCCCGGACTCGATGCAGCGCAGCAGCTCGGCGTAGGAGTCGCAGAACGAATCGACGCCCTCGCGCTCGAGCCGTGCCGTGATGGCGTCGA
>JAUJNF010000015.1:5471-30257 GCA_030446485.1 Thermoleophilaceae bacterium
GAGTCGCAGAACGAATCGACGCCCTCGCGCTCGAGCCGTGCCGTGATGGCGTCGATATCGACGCCGGCGGCCGCGGCGGCGGCGATCACCCGCTCGGCGGCCGCCACGTCGATCTCGACTGCGCGCGACGCGTCCCCGTGATCGGCGAAGGCCCTCAGCGTCTGCTCGGGCATGGTGTTGATCACGCCCGGTGCGATCAGCTCCTCGACGTAGAGCACGTCCGAGTAGCTCGGGTCCTTGGTCCCCGTGCTCGCCCAAAGCGGCCGCTGAGCACGCGCGCCCTGGCGCTCGAGCGCTCGCCAGCGGTCGGCCGAGAAGCGGGCGAGGTAGCGCCCGTAGGCCCGGTGGGCGTTGGCGATGGCCACGCGGCCGCGAAGCGGGGAGCCGGCCTCGAGCAGCGGGTCGGCCTTCGAGTCCACGCGCGAGACGAAGAACGAGGCGACCGACGCCAGCCCCTCGAGCGACTCGCCCGCCGCTGCCCGGCGCTCGAGCCCGCTGAGGTAGGCCTCCATGACCTGCTCGTAGCGCTCGAGCGAGAAGAGGAGCGTCACGTTCACGTTGACGCCCCTGGCGGTCAGCTCCTCGATGGCCTGCGGGCCGGCCTCGGTGGCGGGCACCTTGATCAGCACGTTGGGGAGGCCGAGGCGCTGCCACAGGTCGAGCGCCTGCGCGACGGTCGCCTGGGGATCGTCGGCGACGTCGGGCGTGCACTCGAAGGAGACGTACCCGTCCTCGCCCGAGGTCGCGTCGTAGGTCGGCCGCAGCACCGCCGCCGCGCGCCGGATGTCCTCGAGGCCGAGCTCGAAGAAGAGCGCCTGGAGGTCGCGGATGCCGCGGCTGGCGGCGGCCGCCAGCTGGGCGTCGTAGCGGTCGGAGCCGGTGATCGCCCTGGCGAAGATCGTGGGGTTCGACGTCGCGCCCGTCACGCCGTAGTCGCGCACGTGCTCCGCGAACGCTCCGCTCTCGAGGAGCTCGCGGGACAGGGTGTCGAGCCAGATGGACACTCCGGCCTCGTGCAGTCGTTGAAGGTTGTTCATCGCGTCTCCAGGCCGGCCGGCCCGCTCAGCGCGCCATGCCGGTCAGCGCCAGGAACTCCTGGCGGGTGCGCGGGTCGTCGCGTATGGCGCCGCGCAGAGCCGAGGTCACCGTCCGCGAGCCCGGCTTCTGCACCCCGCGCAGCGACATGCACGTGTGGTCGGCCTCCACCACGACGCCCACTCCGCGCGGCGCGAGCCGCTGCTCCAGCCACGTCGCCACCTGGGTCGTGAGGCGCTCCTGGACCTGAAGGTCGCGTGCGAACAGATCCACCACCCGTCCCAGCTTCGACAGCCCGAGGATGCGCTCGCCCGGCAGGTAGCCGACGTGCGCAACACCCTGGAACGGCAGCAGGTGGTGCATGCAGAGCGAGTGGAAGGGGATGTCCCTCACCAGGACGAGCTCGTCGTAGGCCTCGTCGTTCGCGAACGTGGTGGCGTTGAACGCGGCAGGGGTGAGCAGCTCGGCGTAGGCCTCGGCCACCCGGCGCGGAGTGTCCTCGAGGCCGGCACGACTCACGTCGGCGCCCAGGGCCGACAGCAGGTCGCGCGCCGCTCGCTCGGCGGCGGGGAGGTCCATCGGCGCGGCCGGCGGAACCACCCGTACGGGGGTTTGCTCGCGGGTGGCGATCAGCTGGGGCGCGGCGTGTGTCATGGGCTCGAGGTGCTTAGTGTCGGCCCGTCGGTCGTTCTTACGCCGGACCGGCATCCTGCCGCCGCGCCCGGGCGAGCGCCGCCCACAGCCACTCGTCGGGTGGAGTGGGCGACGGACCCTCCGGCGTGCGGTAGAGCCGGCAGGTGAGCCCGTAGTCGCTCCGACCCGCCGCTCCGGGATCTACGTCGACCCCGTCTATCCGCAGCGTGGGCGAGCCGAGGAACCGCTCGGCTCGCGCGGCGGCCTCGGTCTCGACGCGCCGCAGCTCGAGCTCTGCTTCGGTGCCGGTCTCGGCCAGGACAGCCGTGACCCGAGCCAGGAGCGCGTCGTGGCCCGCGCAGCCGTCGAAGTAGAGGAGCTCGATCTTCACGGCTGCGTCATACCCCGCAGCTCGGCTCAGCAACACACTTTCACGGAACAGTTGACAATCGATTTAGCCTCGTCTAAAGTCGCCGCCCATGAACTCCCCCCGCCTCAGCCGGCGACGCATGCTCGCCGGAGCCGTACCGCTCGTCGGCGGCGGCTTCCTCGCGCACCGGGCACTGCCCCACACCCACGGCGCCCAAGCCGCGGCGGCAGCCCCGCCCGCCCACGGGGCCGCCGAGGCTGACCCGGGGCACCAGCGCGTCGGCACCGGGCAGCACGGTCACGGCTTTCAGCAGGGGCGGACCGTCGATCACGCGGCCAACGGGTTCAACCCGACCGACATCCTGCGCGACTTCGACTACGGGAAGACCCGCCGGCTGGCGAGCGGCCGCGTCCTGCGAGAGTGGGAGATCGTGGCGGAGGACAAGGAGATCGAGGTTGCTCCCGGGGTCAAGTTCCCGGCCTGGACCTTCAACGGCCGTGTTCCGGGTCCGACGATTCGCTGCCGCGAGGGAGAGCTGCTGCGGGTCAAGTTCGTCAACGGCTCCGCGCATCCCCACACGATGCACTTTCACGGCTTCCACCCCGACGTGATGGACGGCGTGCCCGGCGTGGGCGAGGAGATCGGCGGAGGCCTGGTCCAGCAGGGCAAGAGCTTCACGTACGAGTTCGGCGCCGACCCCTTTGGGATGCACCTCTACCACTGCCACACTCCGCCGCTGGCCGACCACATCCACAAGGGCCTCTACGGGGCGTTCATCATCGATCCGAAGAAGGGACGCCCGGAGGCCGACGAGATGGTCATGGTCCTGAACGGGTTCGACACCAACTTCGACGCCGGCAACGAGGTCTACGCCGTCAACACCGTCGGCTTCCACTACCAGAACGAGCCGATCAGGGTGAAGCGGGACCAGCTCGTGCGGATCTACCTGGCCAACCTGCTCGAGTTCGACCAGATCAACTCGATGCATACCCACGCCAACTTCTTCCAGTACTACCCCACCGGCACGTCGCTCGAGCCCAATGAGCTCACCGACACCATCGTGCTGGGGCAGGGCCAGCGAGGGATCATGGAGCTGCGCTTCCCGTTCCCGGGGCAGTACATGTTCCACGCGCACAAGACCGAGTTCGCCGATCTCGGCTGGCTCGGCTTCTTCGAGGTGGAGGACTGATGGAGGCGCGCGGAGCACTCGGAGACGAAGCACCTCAGCGAGGGGAGTCTCGCTCCGGCACGCGCCGCCTGCCGGTCTGGCTGCTCGGACTCATACCGCTCGCGCTGATCGCCATTGCGGTCGGCACCTTCGCTGGCCTTGGGGCCCCGGGGCTCGGCGAGCGGCCCGGGCCGCCGGCCGAGGAGCTCGTGGTGGAGCGCACGGTGCTTCGCCCCGGCGAGATACAGCTCACGGTCCGCAACGACGGTCCCGATGCGGTGCAGGTCGCCCAGGTTGCGGTGAACGACGCCTACACCGACTTCAGCGCCGGCAGCGGCGAGGTCTCGCGGCTCGCCGCCGAGAAGTTCACGATCCCCTACGACTGGGTCGAGGGGGAGGCCTACGAGATCTTCCTGCTCACCTCCACCGGCGGCACGGTCGAGCACGGGATCGACGTCGCCGTGGAGACGCCCCAGAACGACCTCGGCTTCTTCGGACTGATGGCGCTGCTCGGCCTGTACGTGGGGGTGATACCGGTCACGATCGGCATGCTCTGGCTGCCCTTCGTGCGCCGCATCCCGAAGGCCGGCCTGCGCTTCCTCATGGCCCTGACGGTCGGACTGCTCGCCTTCCTCGCGCTCGACGCGACGCTCGAGGGGCTCGAGGTGGTCCGTGAGGAGTCCGGGGCGCCCCAGGCGTTCGGCGGCACGGCACTCGTCTTCGTGGGCGCGGGCCTCGCGTACCTG
Source organism: Thermoleophilaceae bacterium (assembly GCA_030446485.1). Classification (GTDB taxonomy): domain Bacteria; phylum Actinomycetota; class Thermoleophilia; order Solirubrobacterales; family Thermoleophilaceae; genus JAUJNF01. The sequence continues at coordinate 9,424 of JAUJNF010000015.1, forward strand.
GCCCTCGCCGCGGTCGAGTCGCACCTCGAGGCGCGACAGGAGCGGGCCCGCGCGGGCGGTGCCAGCGGCGCGCACCTGGCACTGCTCGTCGCCGTCGGCATCGGGCTCCACAACCTCGGCGAGGGGCTCGCCATCGGGTCGGCCTACGCCGTCGGCGCACTTGCGCTCGGCGCCTTCCTGGTGATCGGCTTCGCCATACACAACACCACCGAGGGCCTGGCCATCGTCGCCCCCACCGCCGGCACCCGACTCTCGCTGCGGCGGCTCGTCACCTTCGGCCTCATCGCCGGGGCCCCCGCGATCGTGGGAGCCTGGATCGGCGCGGCCGCCTTCAACCCCAGCGTGGCCGCCCTTCTCATCGGAGCCGGCGCCGGCGCGATCGTCCGGGTGATCCAGCAGCTCACTCCCTCGATCCGCGACGGACTCGGCCGAGCGTTGCACCCGGCGAGCGTCGGCGGCATCGTCAGCGGGATGGCGATTCTCTACGTCACCGGCCTATTGCTCAGCGCCTGAGGGACGGCGTGGCGGCCAGCACGCACGGTGGTGGCCGGCGCGGCGAGGTGCGGGCGCCGACGAGCGAGGCGGTGGAGGACTACGCAAAGGCCATCTACTCCGTGCAGGGGCGAGACGGCAGTCCGGCGGGCACCAACGCGCTCGCCGATCGGGTTGGCGTCTCGCCGGCTTCGGTCTCGGCGATGGTCAAGCGCTTGGCCGAGCTCGGGCTCGTGGAGCACGAGCCATACCGGGGCGTGCGGCTGACCCCGGCCGGCGAGAAGGTGGCGCTGGAGGTCATCCGCCACCACCGGCTGCTCGAGGCCTACCTCTCGGATGCGCTCGGGATGCCGTGGGACCGCGTACACGCCGAGGCAGAGGTGCTCGAGCACTACCTGTCGGATGAGCTCGAGGAGCTGATCGCTCACAAGCTGGGCGATCCCCCCCTCGACCCGCACGGCGATCCAATTCCCGATCGGGACCTCACGCTGCCCACCGAGCGCACGCGCGCCCTCGCCGACCTCGAGCCCGGCGAGGGCGGCACCTTCACGCGCGTCTCGGACAGCAACTCGGATATGTTGCGCTATCTGTCCGAGCAACAGGTGTGTCCGGGGATGAAGCTTCGAGTCGAGGACAAGCAGCCGTTTGGGGGCCCCGTCTTCGTCGACGTGGGAGGCCGGGTGCTCGCGCTCGGAGGCGCGCTTGCGCGCTCGATGCGCGTGTCGCTCGACTCGTGACGCCCGAAGAAGGCGCCGCCCAGCAGGCCAGAGCGGTTAGCAGCACCCCCGGCCGGATGCGGCTCAGGTTCACGCGCAGCCCCCGGGGCCTCGAGTCGATGGATCGCGTGGCGGAGGCGCTGACCGCGCGACCGGAGGTGACGGACGTCCACACGAGCCACCGCACCGGAAGCCTGGTGTTGCGCTACGACACGAACGGCGCGACCACCTCAGACCTCCACGCCGCCCTGGACGAGCTCGGCGTCACGCTGCTCACGGCCCCGGACAAGTCCCAACAGCCTGCGCCGGCAGCCGGCGTGTCGATCACTGCCGCCGCGAGCCGGTTGAACCAGGTGGCCGGACGTGCCACCGGAGGCACCGACCTGCGGCTCCTCGTGCCACTCGGCCTCGGCGCGCTCTCCCTCCGCCAGGTCGTGCGCGACGCCCCGGGGCTTCGGCAGGCGCCGTGGTACGTGCTCGCGTGGTATGCCTCCGAGACATTCCTGAAGTTCCGCGACAGCGGACAGGCTGCGCCGGGTGAGGCGAGCCGCCGACGAGGGGAGAGATGATGGACGAGAAGACACTGGCCATAGCGGGGGCTGTTGCGGGCGTGACGGTCCTGAGGCGAGGGCTTCGACCTGCCGCGAAGGAGGCAATGAAGGGCGTCGTCGCACTGGGCGACGCGACCGCGCAGGCGCGCGACGGAATTCGCGACATGTACTTCGAGGCCAGAGACGAGTATCACTCCGCTCGAGGGAACGCCCCGGAGGACTTCTCGGAGGCGGTCGTGCCGCCCGCGGCACCGCCGGCACGTCGCCCGCGTGCGCCCAAGCCGGCGTCGTCTCCCGGCAAGACGCCGTCCTCCCCAGGGGCTGCCGCATGATGCAAGCGACGGGCCCTCGGCCACTGGGGCGCCAGATCGCGCGGCTCGGCCGCTGAGCCGGCGAGGGCGCGGTTGAGCGCCGTCACAGCAGCGGCTCAAAGCGCGCGCGCGGAGCAGGTGGTGTCCAAGCCCGAGCGCGCGGGCAGCGAGGTGTCGTCACGCCTCGTCCACGCCGTGCCGGGGCGGCTCCGGTTCCGAGTGCCGGCGCTCGCTGCGGACCAGCCCTACGCCGAGAGGCTGGTGGCCGTCGCCCGGTCGGAGCCGAGCATCATCGACATCCGGGTGAATCGGACCGCGGGGTCGATCACCGTTCGTCACGCGCCGCTGCTGGCGCAGTCGGAGGTCGCCGGTCGCTTCGATGAGCTACTGAGGGCAGCGCGCGATCCGGGGCTTGCGCTCGTGGCCGAGCCCCAGCGTCGCCTTCGGGGCCCCTGGCGGCGGCTCGGGTTGCCGGGCCTCACGGCGGCCCTGGCGGTTCTGAGCGGGCCGTTCGGGCTGGCGGTGCCGGCCTCACTGGTCGCGGGCGCCGTGGGGGTGTCCGCCATCCCGATAGCCCGTCGAGCGGTCCACAGCCTGCGAGCCGAGCGACGGCTGAACATCGACGTGCTGGACATGACCGCCATCGTGCTGACCACGCTGCGCGGGTCGTTCCTCGCTCCGGCGGTCATGATCGGACTGGTCGAGGTCGGAGAGGCCATCCGCGGCCGCACCGCACGGGCCTCCGAGCGCGAGGTGCTCGACCTGCTGGCCTCGATGGCCCAGTCGGTCTGGATCGAGCGAAGCGGCGAGCGCCATCTGGTGCCGATGGAGGAGGTCGCCCGCGGGGACACCGTCGTGGTCTATCCGGGCGACCGCGTGCCGGTCGACGGGCGCATCCTGGACGGAACCGGCTCGATCGACGAGCACCAGCTGACCGGCGAGTCGCTGCCGGTGGTGCGAAGCGAGGGCGAGACCGTCTACGCCTCCACCCTCATGCGCGAGGGCCACCTCCACATCCGGGTGGAGCAGGTCGGCTCCGAGACGCGTGCCGGCCGCATCCTGCGCCTGATGCAGGATGCGCCCGTCCACGACACGCGCATCGAGGACTGGGCGGCGCGCGTGGCCGACCGCGCCGTGCTCCCCGCCTTTCTGCTCTCCGGCGCCGTGCTGCTCGTGACCCGCAACCCCGCGCGTGCCGCGTCCATCCTCATCACCGACTTCATGACGGGGATCCGGGTGTCGGTCCCGACCACCGTCCTGGCGGCTCTCACCGGCGCCGCGCGGCGGGGGATCCTGATCCGCAGCGGCCGAGCGCTCGAGAAGCTGGCCGGCGTCGACACCGTCGTCTTCGACAAGACCGGGACGGTCACCCGCGGTCAGCCGACCGTCATCGGGGTGGAGGGCATGACGCAGGGGATGCCCGCACTGGAGGTGCTCGCACTGGCGGCGAGTGCCGAGCAGCGGTTGACCCATCCGGTCGCCGAGGCCGTGGTCCGCTACGCCGAGGAGCGGGGGGTCAAGCCACGCCGGCGCCGCAGCTGGCACTACGACATCGGGCTCGGCGTTCGCGCCCGGGTGGACGGCCGAACGGTGCTCGTGGGCAGCGACCGGCTCATGGAGCGCGAGGGGGTCGACCTCGCGCGGTTCGCGTCCCCGGCCCAGCGGGCGAAGGGCTTGTCGCGGATATTCGTGGCAAGCGACGGCGAGCTGCGCGGCTCGATGGCCTACGCCGATCCATCACGGCCCGAGAGCCGCGCGGTCATCTCCGGCCTGCGCGGCATGCACGGCATGGAGATCCACCTCCTCACGGGCGACAAGCGACCGGCCGCCGAATCGGTGGCCGATGAGCTCGGCATCGAGCAGGCCAGGACCCATGCCGAGCTCTTTCCCGAGGACAAGGCCAGGGTCGTTCGCGAGCTGCGCGCGGCCGGCCGGAACGTGGCGTTCGTGGGCGACGGAGTGAACGACCTTCCGGCGCTCGCCTACGCCGACGTGTCGGTGTCGTTCGGCGGCGCGACCGATGTCGCGCGCGAGACCGCCGACGTGGTGCTCATGGACGACGACCTGCGCGGGCTGCCCGACGCGATCGCCATGGCACGGGAGGCCATGAGGCTCAGCCGGCAGAACATCGGAATAGTCGCGGGCACGAACCTCGTGGCGCTGGGGCTCGCCACCGCCGGCGCGCTCGGTCCGGTGTCGGCAGCGGTGATCCACAACGGATGCACGATCGTGGCGGGGGCGAACGGGCTGCGTCCGCTCGTGCAGCCGGGCGACGATCGAGCACCGGCCAGCGCTCCGCTGGGACCCCCGAAGGAGCTGTCAACCACACAGGAGGTAGGGCATGGCTGAACGCAGGGAGCGAAGCTCGGAGATCGCGAAGGGCGTTCGGCGCGGAGCGGGCTGGGCGGTCGGATTCGGGGCGGTGCTGGGCGCCGGCGCCATGACGCGCAGCGGCCCGCGGCCCGCACTCAAGGGAGCCATGAAGGGGATGCTGCGCGCCCGCGAGCTCGGCGCAGAGGCCGTGGAACGGCTACAGGACGTCTACGCCGAGGCCCAGAGCGAGCACGCGACGGAGACGCTCGAGTCGGACGGCTGAAGCTACCGCTCGCGGGCGACCAGCTCGCGCAGGCTCAGGTACTCGTCGGCGCACGCGGGACATCCGGCCAGGTGGGCTCGCATGCCCGCAACCTCGCGGTCGGCGCCGTCCCCTCTCAGCTCGAGCTCGACGTAGCGGTCGACCACGGCGAAGCACTCGGCGCAGCCGATCTCGGGCTCCGCAGGGCCGAGCAGCGCGGCGAGCTTGTGCGGCGGCTGCGGTTCGGCGCTCGTCACCTGTCTGCATCCCTGCTCGACGGGACCGCCAGGCCGCGCTGCTCGAGGCCGGACCGAAGCTTTCTGCGGGCGTCGTGAAGCGTCTTGTAGAGAGCCCCACGTGTCGTGTCGAGACGCTCGGCCAGCACGTCGATCGGCACGCCGTTGAGCGCCAGGGCCACCAGCACCTTGCGCTGGTGGGGCGTGAGGGAGGACGCCATCGTCTGCCGGATGGCCGTCAGCAGCTCCGTGTGCTCGGCCTCCTCCTGTGGAGAGGCGGCCGAATCCCCGAAGACCGACCAGCTCTCCGGCTCGAGCGTGACCTCTCGGCCCTGCCAGGCGCGTCGCCTCAGCTTGACCGCAGACTCGAGGATGGCGAACTTGTACGCCCACGTCGTGAAGCGGCTGTCGCCGCGGAAATCCTCGAGCTTGCCGAGCAGAGCGACCATGGCGTCGTCGGCGCTCTGTAGCGCGATGTCCTCGAGCGCCTCGGACCGAAGATGCGGGAGCCCCGAGCTGCGACGCCTCACCTCGAATCGGGCAGCGCCCAGCAGCAGCTCGTGGAGGCGAGCGAGCGTCTCCTCCCGCTGGCTGCCCGTATCGGTCAGTCCATCGAGCCAAACTTGCGATTCCGGATCCAGCGGCCTCCCGTTGAGGTGTCCGCGGCCGGGCGGCCTGAGCAACGCCGAGCGGCGGCGATCCGCCTCCATGCCCGGCACCGTAACAGCGAAGCCCTTCCGCCGCCTGCCTCGACAGCGGCCATCGCGGCGGCGCCGGGACGCTGCTCGAACGGATGCCGCGGTTGCCGTTCGCAGGCGCTGGCCCCTCGTGTTGGCCATTCTCTGTTCGCGTCGCGCGAGAGCCATTCCTTACGTCCACCTGTGGCGAGCGCGCCAGGCATCCGGGGCGCCTCGTAAGACTTGCTTCCGTGCGGTCGCCAACAGCTTGTGCCATGAACGGGACAGCGATCATCGCCGAGGGGACCGCGCTGGAGCTCCGTGGACGTACGCTGCCCCTCTCGCCGGAGCGTCCGGTGGTGATGGGCATCGTGAACGCGACCCCTGACTCGTTCTCGGAGAGCGGTGGCCACGACGGCCTCGACGCGCAGGTCGCGCACGCGCGCAAGCTGCGGCAGCAGGGCGCGACGGTGATCGACGTGGGCGGCGAGTCCGGGGTGACGGACCGCCCGGCGGTGGACGCCGAAGAGGAGGTCGGCCGCGTGGTGCCGCTCGTCGCCAGGCTCGCCTCCGAGGGGATCCTCGTGTCCGTCGATACCTGGAAGGCGAGCGTGGCCGCCGCTGCACTCGAGGCGGGAGCAGTGATGGTCAACGACACGAGTGGCCTCAGGGATCCCGAGATGGCGACCGTCTGTGCGAACGCGGAAGCGCTCCTCGTGATCACCCACACGCGCGCGGCGCCGAAGGAGAAGGCCTTTCCCGCCTACGACGATGTCGTCGACGAGGTCGTCTCGTTCCTGACCGACAGGATGGCGCTGGCCGAGGAGGCCGGCGTGGCGCCCGAGCGCATCGTGCTCGATCCGGGAGTCGACCTGGCAAAGACTCCGGCCCAGAGCGTCGACGTGCTGCGGCGCCTCGGGGCGGTGAAGGCCCTAGGGCGCCCGGTGCTACTCGCGGTCTCGCGGAAGGACTTCATCGGAGCGCTCACAGGGCGACCGCCGCGCGCGCGCCTGGCCGGGACGCTTGCCGCGGTGGCTGCGGGCCTCGACGCCGGCGCCGCGCTGCTCCGTGTTCACGACGTCGAGCAGGTGGTCTGGTACCTCAGGGTTCGGGCGGCGCTCTCGGGAACCGAGCCGGTGCCCGCAGATCTGGAGCTTCCGGAGAGCCTGCGTCGAGAGCCGCGGCGCTCCTTGTAGTCGGACGCGGATCGGTGACCTCCGGTCACGGCCTCGGTGGCCCGCACCGCTCCGCCACCACCGCCGCTCCCGCCTCACCGGTCGATGGCGAGCGGCGGCCCGACCCGCCCCACCCACTGGCCCGTCTCGAGCGCCTCGAGCGCGTCGACGGCTCGCTGCCCGTCGGGCGTGCGCAGGCCCGGATCGAGCTCGAGCAGCGGGACGAGCACGAACCGCCGCGTAACCACCTCCCGGTGGGGGATCTGCAGGCGATCGGAGGTATGGACGAGCCCGTCGAGCAGCAGCACGTCCACGTCGATCGGACGCGGCCCGTGGCGCGGGCCGGCGGCGGGGCGACCGAGCTCACGCTCGACCTCCTTGCACGCCGCGAGCAGCGGCTCGGGGCCGTGCGACGTGCGGATGCGCAGGCAGGCGTTGAGGAAGCTCGGCTGGTCGGGGACCTCCCCGACCGGCTCGCTGTCGTAGGTGGAGGAGGCGGCCAGGACCGTCACTCCATGGCGGGGAAGAAGGTCGACGGCGGCCTGGAGGTTGGTCCGTCGGTCACCGACGTTGGAGCCGAGGCCCAGGTAGCCCGTCCGGGTCACCGAGCCACGGCGTCGGGTACGGCTCGTGCCCGGGGATCAGGAGCCGAGCCCGAGGACGTCGACGCCGTGGCGAACGGAGGCCGTTCCACGACCCCCACGCCGCGCACTTCGAGCTCCGAGGTGACGAAGTGGTCGGAGGGCTCGTCGAGCAGCCGGCCCCCGTCCGCAAGCCGCCGGGTGACGGCGGCGAGCACCGCGTAGGCCATCGGCCCCAGCTCACTGAGGGACTGGTGGCGGTTCTGGCGCACGCCGAGGTCCACCTGTGCGAGGCCGCCCAGGCCAGCCTCCAGGTAGGCGTCGATCAGCAGGCCGATCTCCACGCCGTAGCCGGTGAAGAAGGGCAGCCGCTCGAGGAGCTCTCGCCGCGCCGCGAACTCGCCGGCGAGCGGCTGGCGGACCGCCGCGAGCTCCGGATAGAAGCGATTGAGCAGCGGGCGGGCTGCCAGCTCGTTGACCCGGCCCCCGCCTTGGGGCAGCCGGACCTCGCCGGCCTTGAACGGCCGCCGGTAGTAGCCCTTGACGAACTCGACGCCATACCCGCACACGAGCGGGCCGATGAGCCCGCGGGCGAAGTGGGCGGCGAACTCCTCCGTGTCGGCGTCGACGAAGCACACCACCTCGCCGCGTAGCACCGACAGCGCTCGCCACAACGCGTCACCCTTGCCCAGCACCGGCCCCACGCCGGGCATCAGGCTCCCCTGCTGGTGCACGGTCGCGCCCGCGGCCACGGCGATCTCCGCCGTGCCGTCCGCGGAAGCCGCGTCGAGTACCACCACCTCGTCCACCACACCGCTTTCCCGCAGGCCCACCAGCGCCTCCACGATGTGACCGATGGTCCGGGCCTCCCCACGGGCGGGCACACACACCGAGACAGTGGCCCGACGCTCGCGGCGAAGGCGGTCGTCGCTGAACTCGCAATGGGAGTAGCTGTGCTGGCCGGACCAGTCGAGCGCGCGGGCCAAGGCGCCTGCCCCGGAGCGGAGATCGCCTCGCGGCTCGCAGCGCCGCGCCTGTCCGCCCGTGCCTTCCGGTGTCATCATGGCCCACGTGCCGCCAGCGGAACCGCGAAGCCGCCGATGAGCTCCTCGGAACGGCTGAGCGACGAGGAGATAGAGACCCGGCTCGAGGGCAGCCGGTGGAAGCGCGAGAGGGAGGCGATCGTCCGGGAGTGGAAGCTCGCGGACTTCGGCGCCGCGATGGCCTTCGCGAACCGGGTCGCCGACGTGGCCGAGGAGGCCAACCACCACCCGGACATCCTCGTGCACGGCTGGAACAGGGTGCGCCTTCGGCTCACCAACCACTCCGCGTCCGGGCTGACCGCAAGGGACTTCGAGCTGGCGCGCACGATCGACCGGCTCACCTAGCGGGAGCGGCGCTGGCCCGGGGGATGCGGTCGGTGGCCCGCCTCACCCCTGTTCGAGCGGCGCCATCGTCAGGCCCGCGTCCCGCAGCTGCTCCCAGTAGAGCTCCGCGGTCTCCTTCTGCCCGGTCCACACGATCGCCTGGCCGGTGTTGTGGATCCGATCGGCCATCGCGAACCCCTGCGGCAGGGACATGCCGGGGATCACGCTCGACAGTGCCGCGGCCACGCCGTCGAACGTGTTGTGGTTGTCGTTCAGCACGATCACCCGCCAGTTGCCGCCCAGCCCGCTGCCCGGACCGCCGGTGCGTGGCCGCTCGATCGTCTCCGCCCTCATGCCGACGTCCCCGCGGCCTCCCGCTCGGCCCGCTTGCGCCAGTAGCGCTCCAGGCCGAGCCAGAGCTGGTCGGGCGGCGCGGCCTGGATGAAGCGATCGGCGGACTCGGCATCCACGGCTTCTCCGACCTCCGCCTCGAGCGCGGCGATGAACGCCTCCTCGCCGTGTGCCCGCGCGCGCTCCCCCGAGCGAACGAGGGCCTCGCGCATGTGCAGCAGGTGCTCGGGCACGGCATCAACCTGGCCGAAATGCGTCAGGCACAGGGCGCTCGGCGACCACTCTTCGAGCACGTCCAGCGACCGGTCCCAGGCCACGAGATCGATGTCGGGCGGCGGCGTGGGCGCCACCACGTGGTCACCGGGCGGGATGCGAACCCCGGCCACGTCGCCCGTGTAGGCGGCGCCCGTGTCCTCGTGCAGGTAGCTCACGTGGTGCGAGGCGTGGCCAGGCGTGTAGGCCACGCGCATTCCCTCGACCGTCTCCCCTCCCGACAGCACGCGCAGGTTGGCCTCGGGCACCGGCGCCACCTCGCCCCAGAGGCGGTCCATGTCGTCGCCGTAGAGCTGCGCGGCGCTCTTCAGCAGCTTCGATGGATCGACCAGGTGCGGCGCACCGCGCACGTGCACGTACACGGGCAGATCGGGGAAGCGGCGCACGAGCACTCCGGTCGCTCCCGCGTGATCGAGGTGGATGTGGGTGAGCAGAAGGGCGCGAGGTGGCGCCCCGTTCAGCCCCTCGAGCAGCGTCTGGACGCATGATGCGGGGCCGGGATCCACCACCAGCCCGTCGGCCTCGAACGCACAGATCACGCGGTCGTTGCCGAGGTGCATGACGTCGATGGGGCGGCCCACGGCAGGTGACCTTAGTGGCGCCGTGGGAGGAAGAGCGGTGCCCCAGTGAGCGATTCCTCCCACCCGACCGGCCGACGTGACCATGGTAATCTGACCATTGTGTCCCGGCGAACCATCAAGGCCAGCCAGTTCAAGGCCGAATGCCTCGGACTGCTCGACGAGGTTGCGCAGACCGGGCAGGAGCTGGTGATCACCAAGCGGGGCCGGCCCGTGGCGAAGGTCGGTCCGGTGGAGGACGCGCCTTCGCTCCGAGGGAGCGTCCGGTTCCTGGTCTCCGATGAGGAGCTGATCGCGCCGCTCGGCGAGGCCTGGCACGCCGACACCGAGTGATCGTCCTCGACACCCACGCCTGGCTGTGGTGGGTCGTGGATCCGAACCGCCTGAGCGCGACGGCCCAGGAGACGATCGATCGCGCCGACTTCGTCGGTGTTCCGGCGATTTGCTGCTTCGAGGTCGCGACGCTCCACGCCCGTGGTCGGATCCAGCTGTTGCGGGAGCCGGGCGAATGGGTGCGTCTGGCGCTCGCTCACCCGCGCGTCAACGAGCTGCCGGTCAGCTCGAAGATCGCGCTCCACGCCGGCGACCTCGACCTCGACCGCTTCCCGGGCGACCCCGGCGACCGGCTGATCTACTCCACGGCGGCAACCGCCGGAGCCAGGCTCGTGAGTGCCGACCGGGCCATGCGGTCCTTCGATCCGATGCGGGTCATCTGGTGACCGGCTCCTAAGATTCCCTTCGTGAGCCACCGCCTCCCCCAGCCCGACAAGCCGTGGGTCATGCGCACCTACGCGGGGCATTCCTCGGCCAGGGAGTCGAACTCCCTCTACCGCAACAACCTGAGCAAGGGGCAGACCGGCCTGTCGGTGGCCTTCGACCTCCCCACCCAGACGGGCTACGACCCCGACCACGAGCTCTCGCGCGGCGAGGTGGGCAAGGTCGGCGTGTCGATCGCCCACAAGGGCGACATGCACGCCCTGCTCGACGAGATCCCGCTCGACGCGATGAACACGTCGATGACGATCAACGCCACCGCCGCCTGGCTGCTCGCCCTCTACATGGCGGTGGCCGAGGAGAATGGCGTCGAGCGCGGCGCGCTCTCGGGCACGACGCAGAACGACATCATCAAGGAGTTCCTCTCGCGCGGCACCTACGCGTTCCCGCCCGAGCCGTCGATGCGGCTGATCGCCGACATGATCGCCTTCACGGTCGACGAGGTGCCCAAGTGGAACCCGATCAACATCTGCTCCTACCACCTCCAGGAGGCGGGCGCCACGCCCGTGCAGGAGATCGCCTACGCGATGTCCACCGCCCAGGCCGTGCTCGACCGCGTCCGCGACCGCGTGCCCGCCGAGACCTTCCCGCGCGTGTTCGGGCGCATCTCGTTCTTCGTGAACGCCGGCATCCGCTTCGTCGAGGAGCACGCCAAGCTCCGCGCGATGGGCCGGCTGTGGGAGCAGCTCGGCCGCGAGCGCTACGGCGTCGACGACGAGCGCTTCCTGCGCTTCCGCTACGGCAGGTGGAGCTCGCTGGACTGACCGAAGGGCACAGCCGGAGAACAACACGTGATCCGCATCGCGCTCGAGGCGCTGGGCGTGACCATCGGCCGCGACGCCCGTGCTCGCGCCCTTCAACTGCCGGCCTGGAGCAGAAGTGCTCGGGCTGCCGCGGCCGTGGGACCAGCGGTGGTCGCTGCGCATCCAGCAGATCCTCGCCTTCGAGACCGACCTGCTCGAGTACTGACATCTTCGAGGGCTCGAGGTGATGGACGGCCTGGTGGACGGGCTGCTCGACGGCTCGCGCGCGGAGATGGCGGTGGTGGCCGAGCACGGCGGCGCGGTGCAGGCCGTCGACTACATGAAGACCCAGCTCGTGATCGCACCGTGCGCGGGTCGGGGCCATCGAGCAGGGCGACCTGAAGGTGGTCGGCCAAAACGTGTTCACGAGCACCGAGCCCTCACCCCTGCGCGGGCGAGGACGCGGGGATCATGACCGTCGACGCGAAGGTCGAGCAGGAGCAGATCGACGCGGTGCGCGTGGCGCTCAGGGCGCGATGTCCGTCTGCCGTCGACCAGGCGCTGGAAGCGCTGTCGCACGTGGCCTGGCAAGTCCAGCAACATCATGCCGGCGACGCTCGAGGCCGCCCGGGCCGGAGCCACCACCGCTTGAGTGGGCCAGGGTGCTCAGGTTGTGTTCGGCGAGTACCGGGCACCGACCGGCGTCTCGAACGCCGCGCGGCGCCACTGGCGTCGTCGGAGGCCCTGACGGAGCTGCAGGACCGGGTCGAGCAAGTCTCGGAGCTGATCGGCCGCCCTCAAGATCCTCGTGGGCAAGCCGGGGCTGGACGGCCACTCGAACGGCGCCGAGCAGATCGCCGTGCGGGCGCGCGGCTGGGCATGGACGTGGTGTACGAGGGCATCCGGCTGACGCCGGCGCGGATCGCCACCACCGCCGCGCAGGAGGGTGTGCGTGGTGGGCCTCTCGATCCTGTCGAGTCCCACCGCGAGGAAGCAATCCCCGACGTGAGTGGCGGCACTGCCGCGAGCGCGGCGTCGACGTGCCGGTGGTGGTGGGCGGCATCATCCCCCCCGCCGACGAGCAGGAGATGCTGTCGGACGGCGTCGCGCGCGTGTACGCGAAGGACTTCGAGATCCGCGCGCATCATGGGCTGACATCGTCGGCCTGGTGGCCAGGCGCCACGGGGTGGCCGCGGGCGCGACTTGTGAGCCGCCCGGCCGGCGCGGCGGCGTCGCGGGTGGCGGAGGGCGCGGCGCTGGGGGCACGGCTGCGGGAGCGCGATCGTTCGGCCGCGGCGGCGGCACTGAACGTGATCGAGGACCGGTCGGTGGGCGGGCGCGAGGCGTCCCGGGCGTTACTGCAGGAGGTGTCGCCTCGCGCCCTGGGCGGTGAGGCCTCTGCTCACCTGATCGGCGTGACCGGGCCGCCGGGCGCCGGCAAGTCGTCGCTCCTCTCGGCCCTCGTGGCCATGTGGCGGGGCGAGGGGCGAACCGTCGCCGTGCTGGCCGTCGATCCCTCCTCCAAGCGCTCCGGCGGCTCACTGCTGGGCGACCGCGCGCGCATCGACCACGACCCGAACGACGACGGCGTGCTGATCCGGTCGACGGCCGCGGGCACGCGCCTGGGTGGGCTGGCCGCCCCCACCCGCGAGGCGGCCACGGCGCTGGCGCCCGCGTTCGACGTGGTGGTGATCGAAACGGTGGGCGTCGGGCAGTCGGAGACCGACGTGGCCGAGGTGGCCGACTCGGTGGCGGTGGTGGTGCAGCCCGGCTCGGGCGACACGCTGCAGTTCCTGAAGGCGGGGATCATGGAGGTGCCGGACGTCCTAGTGGTGACCAAGGCCGACCTGGGCGACACCGCGGTGCGGGCGGCGCGCGACCTGGCGGCGGCGCTCTCGGCGCTCGGCTCGCAGGGGACGCCCGTGCTCAGCGTGTCCTCACTCGCGCCGCCCAGCGGTATCGACGAGTTGACCGAAGCCCTCGACGCGCACCGTGCCGCCGTCGACCTGCAAGTGGCGCGCAGCCGCGCCCGCCGCCTAACCGCCCTTGCCGACTTCACCGCCGAGCACGGCGAGCGGGGGCTGAGGAGCCTTGGTGGCCACCGGGCGGCAAGGCGACTGCTCGACGAGGAGGACGGAGCACTCGGCGTGGCGGACCTGGTGGCCGTGCTCGAGCGCCGCCGCGCCGGCTCCTGAAGCACCGACCGGTGGTTCCGCGCCGCTAGACCGAGCCGCGCGGTGCGGAGCCAGCGAGTCGGCTGCCCCGTGAGTTAGCCGTCCGTGCACCCGGCGGAACCTCGTCCGCGTTCCGCGCCTTACGTAGGCCGCAACCGCTGGAACAGCGCCAGGTACTGCGCCAGGTGCCGCGCGCCCAGGAACTCGTCCCGCACGCGCCGCTGGGCCTCCCCGCCGATCCGCTCCGCACCCTCCGGATCCTCGAGCAGCCGCGTGACCGCGGTTCCGTAGGCCTCGAGGTCGCGCGGGTCGTCCACCAGGTAACCGGTCTCGCCGTCCACGATCTGGTCCTGGATGCCCCCGATCCGGGTGCCCACCACCGGGCGCGCCTTCCACATCGCCTCGGACACGGTCAGGCCGAAGCCCTCGGCGATGCTCTTCTGCACCACCACGTCGGCGTAGCGCTGCAGGGCGTTCACGATCGCGGCGTTCTCCTGGCCGTCGTCCATCGGGAGCGCGGCGAGGTGCACGCGGCGGCGCACGTCCGCGGGCAGGGCCTCCCACGCGGCGTGTGATTCGCTGAGCACCTCGGCGCCCTCGGGATCGTCGGACACCGCGGCCACCGCCGGCCCGGCGTAAACGAGATGGGCATCGGTGCTCGGAGCCACATGCTCGGCGAACCCGTTGATCACGCCCAGCGGATCCTTCAGCCGGTCCCACCGCGAGACCTGCAGCACCACGCGGTCATCGGGAGCGAGCGGCGCGTCCTCGAAGATCTCGGCCTGCCGCGTCACCTCGGCCTCGCTTCCGTCCACCTGGGTGAAGAGTGGCCGCCCCCGCGCGCCGTCTCGCACCAGCCCCGACGCGTTGAGGATCGCCTGCACCGTGTCCCGATCAAGGTCCTGGTTCTTGGGCGAGAAGGCGTCGATCGACGGCGGGATGATCGTGATCTTGTCCCTGTCGAGGCCCTCCCAGGAGAACGCCTCCCGCGAGAAGATGTGTCCCGCGGCTCCCGTCACGTACGGGGTCAGGAAGCTCCAGGCCTCGCGCGCGATGTCGTTCGCCATGTCCAGCCCGACGTGGCAGCGCCAGACCACGAGCGCTCCCGTCTCGCTCAGGCGCGGCACCATGCCCGCCGTCTGCGGATCGTGCAGAAGCACCACGTCGTCGGGCCCGACCCGGGCGGCCAGCTCGGAGACGTTGGGCTCGAGCGCGCCCTCGTAGGCGTCGTGCTCGGCGCGGCCGAGGCCGCCGCCGTCCCCCGTGGCTCCGTGGAGGTGGTTGTGGATCCGCTTGGTCACCCGGAAGAAGTCCGCGTTGCCGCTGATCACGATCCAGCGGGCGTCGACCCCCGCGCCGCGCGCGTAGGCCAGGAGCGGACCCAGCATCTCGGCCACTCCCCCGCCGGCGGCCGTCGAGTTCACGTTCCAGATCGTCCGCCCCTCGAACATGGCGCGGGACCGGTCCACCGTCTGCCGGAACGAGTCGTACTGCTCGGGGTCGAGCACCGACTCGAAGCGCTCCGGCGCAAGCGGAGCCACGTCGACCTCGGTCAGCGCGGCCATACGGGCATCATCGCCTTTCGAGCGTCATCGTGCGTCGCGGCATCCACCCTACAGCTGCAGCGACTTCACCTGCAGGAACTCCTCCAGGGCGAAGTGCCCGAGCTCCCGCCCGTGCCCCGACTGCTTGTACCCGCCGAAGGGCGCCAGGGGGTTGAACACGCCGCCGTTGATCTCGACCTGCCCCGTGCGGATGCGCCTGGCCACGCGCTTGGCCCGCTCCTCGTCGCCCGACCACACGCCGCCGGCGAGCCCGTAGATCGAGTCGTTGGCGACGGCGATCGCCTCCTCCTCGGTGTCGTAGGGGATGATCGAGAGCACGGGGCCGAAGATCTCCTCCTGGGCGATGGTCATGTCGTTCGTGACCTCGGAGAACACCGTCGGGCGCACGAAGAAGCCGCGCTCCAGGCCCTCGGGCGGCTCGGCGCCCCCGGCCACGAGCTTCGCGCCCTCCTCCTCCCCCTTGCGGATGTACCCGCGCACCCGCTCGCGCTGCACGTCGGACACGAGCGGCCCGAGCGCCGTGTCCTCGGCGAAGGGGTCCCCCACCTTGGTCTGCTCGAGCGCCGCGGCGGCGATGGCCTCGACCTCGGGCAGCCGCGAGCGGGGCACCAGCATGCGCGTGAGCGCGCTGCAGGTCTGGCCCGAGTTGAGGAAGCACTTGCCGATTCCGTCGACCACGGCCTTCTCGAGATCGGCGTCGTCCAGGATCACGTTCGGCGACTTGCCGCCTAGCTCGAGCGCGACCGGCTTGACGGTCTGGGAGGCCAGCTCGCTGACCCGCTTCCCGGCTCCCGTCGAGCCCGTGAACGACACCATGTCCACGCCGGCGTGAGAAGCGATGGCCTCCCCCACCACCGGTCCCGTGCCGGTCACCAGGTTGAAGACGCCGGCCGGCACGCCGACCTCCTCCATGATCTCGGCCAGGACGAAGGCGGTAAGCGGCGTGACCTCGCTGGGCTTTAGGACCACCGTGCAGCCCGCCGCAAGCGCCGGCGCCACCTTGGCCGACACCTGGTGCAGCGGGTAGTTCCACGGCGTGATCGCCCCCACCACCCCGGCGGGCTCGCGCACGACCAGCGAGTTGCCCACCTCCTCCTCCCACCTGAACTCGGCGAGCATCTGCGCCATCGACGCGAAGCTCATGGTCGGCAGGCCGGCCTGGATCATCATCGCGAGCGGCACGGGCATGCCGAGCTCCTGGGCCACCAGCACGGCGATCTCCTCGGAGCGCTCGCCGAGCCGCGTGGCGACGGCCTGCAGCAGCGCGGCGCGCTCCTCGGGCGACGTGACCGACCACGACTCGAAGGCCGCGCGGGCAGCTGCCACGGCGCGATCGACGTCCTCGGGCGTGCCCTCGGGGATTGTGCCCATGACCTGCTCGGTGGTCGAGTTGATCACCTCGATCGTCCCGCTGCCCGTGGACTCCAACCACTCGCCGCCGATGTAGAGGCGGTCGCGGGTGATCGGTTCGCCACTCGACGGGGTCTCGGCCTGCTCGCTTACGACGGCCATGGTGCGTGCTCCTTGTCGGTTTGGTGTTCTGCGGGTGCCTGTTGACCTACGCGGGCTGCGGCGCGGCGGTCTCGAGCGGCCGTCCGGCGCCCGCGGCCTCCACCACGGCCTCGGCCGTGCGGTGCGCCAGGGCCATGATCGAGATCATCGGGTTGGTGCCCGACGGGGTCGGGAAGGCGCTGCCGTCGCCGATCCACACGCCTGCCGTGTCGTGCAGCTCGCCGTAGGGGCCGGCCACGCTGGTCTCGGGGTCGGTGCCCATGCGGCACGAGCCCATCTGGTGCGCGGTGAACACCTTCTGGCCGCCGGCCACGAACGGCACTCCTTGGGCCTCCGCGATGAAGCGCTCGAGCCCGTCCTCCCCCCGCTTCCAGTGCGGCAGCCCGCCGGCGAGATGGAAGATCTCCCTGGCCCCGGCCGCTTCGTGCAGGCGTGCCAGCTCGGCGATCGCGTGGCGCAGGTTGCGCTGGTCGAGCTCGTCCTCGATCACGTAGTGATGCACCGGCTCGCCGTTCGGGCCGAGCTCGATCCAGCCGTGGCCGCGGTCGCGCGTGACCGCGATGAAGGACGCGCCGAACCGGTTCTTCGACAGCACGTCCTTGTGCCGGTAGCCGCTGGTCCACGGGACGGCGGCCCCGGTGATCGCCGGCGCGTACTGCGCCCCCTCGACCAGGAAGCCGTAGCCGTCCTCCACGTCCGCGAAGTGGTCGTTCACGAGCGCCTGAGGGGTGCCCCACCAGGCCTTCTGGTCCTCGTCGTACATGCCGAAAACAGCCACCGTCGGATGCAAGCGGAGGTACTTGCCGACGGCCGGGCCGCCGATCTCCGAGCGCATGAGCAGCGCCGGCGACTCCAGCGCGCCCGCCGCCACCACCACCTGCGGCGCGCGCACGGTGACCCGCGCCTCGCGACCCGTGACGGGATCGGCGTACTGGGCCTCAACTCCCGCGGCGCGGCCGTCCTTGGCGATCACGCGCCGCGCCGAGCAGCGCGCGACGATGTCGGCGCCCGCGTCGTAGGCGTCCTGCAGGAAGGTCTTGGTCGTCGACTGCTTGCTGCCCGTCTGGTCCCCGAAGCCCATGTAGGCGGCGAGCTCCGGGCTGTACTTGGACTCATCGGTGTTGCGCACGCACACGTGCACGTGGTGTCCGAGCTTCTCGGAGCCCTCCTTGATGCGCTGGTGAGGGCCGTTCAGGTCACTGCAGCGGTCGTTGGCCGATATCCGCTCCATCACCACGTCGAGGTGCCGGTCGAAGTCCGGGGTGTCGACCCCCTCGAGGCCGAACTCCTGCGCCCACTGCGCCCGCACCCAGGGATGGGTGCGCAGGCAGTTTGTCCAGTTCACGGTCGTGCCGCCGCCAAGGTTGGACCCGGCCTGCATCGAGATCGTCTGCTCGGCCGTGGGCGTCGGGCCGCCGCGGTAGTAGAGGTTCTGGTAGGCCCACAGCTCGAGCTGGTTGAAGTCCGACTCGTTGTAGTAGCCGCCGGCCTCGAGCACCACGACCTTCAGGCCCTGCTTGGCGAGCGTGCCGGCGATCACCCCGCCGCCCGCTCCGGAGCCCACCACGCACACGTCGGCCTCGAGCTCGGTGTCACCCTCGGGCACGAACGGCTCGATCGGCTTGGACACGTCCGGCGGCGGGCTCACCGGGCCCGGGTAGCCCCAGCGGCGCCAGTTGGGGTTCTGGCCGGTTTGGGGGTCGACGCCGCCGTAGGTGAAGAACATCGTCAGGCCGCTGAGGGCGGCGAGGCCGGCGCCGGCCTCGGGGCTTGCCAGGGCGACGTTCCGCAGTATCTGCTCGCGCGAGCGCTGCGAGACGTTCGCGATGTTCTGGAGGAACAGGGCGTCGAGCAGCTGAAGGAGGCCGGCGCGATCCGCGTCCGGCAAGGTGGCGAGAACCTGCTCGATCCCCTGGTCGGCGCCCCCGTCGGTGGCTGTGCGCGCCCAGAAGCCGTCGGCGTCGTCCGGATGCTCGACGCTCGGCACGAACGTGTCGCAAAGAGCCCTCAGGGCCGCCTGCTGAGTGTCGGTCAGGAGGGGAGCCGGAGGGCCCCCGTCTGCCTCCACCTGCGTCACCGACGCCAGGTTCTCGCCCGCCATGCGCTCCTCCTCGGTCGCTCGCCTTTCCCTGAACCGATCGTACCCACCGACGCGTGGGCGCAAGCCACCTCTGTCGGCTCAGACCAGCACGTCGTCCATGTAGCAGTAGCGCCAGTCCTCGCCGGGCTGGAACGACTGTACGATCACGTGCTCGGTCGCGCGTGCGTGATCCGGCGTGAGGAACCTATCGAGGCGCTTCCCTCTGGGTCCTGTCCGCGTCCCCGCCGCTATGCCCGGCGCCCGATGGCGCCAACGGCCCCCCGCAGGCCGACGCACCCCACGCAGCCGACGCAACCCACGCAGTCGATGCAGCCGACGCAGCCTACGCACCCCACGCAGCCCACGTTGCCGACGCCGCCAACGATGCCGGCGCTTCCGATCACGCCACCACTGAGCAGTACCCCCGTGCTGCCGATCACGCCAGCGCTGCCCACGGTGCCCGCGCTGCCGATCACCCCGGCGCTCCCGACCGTGCCGGCACTCCCGACCACCCCAGCACTGCCGACGGTCGCAGCGCTGCCCACCACGCCGGCACCCGCGGCCGTGGCGGCGCTGCCCACGACGCCGCTGCTGTGCTCGGTCGCCACATCGCCCCGCCTATCCGAGGAGCCGTTCCCGTCGCTCGTCCAGGCCAGCGTGCGCTCACTCCGTTCTTCGCTCATGGCTCCTCCTCAGCGTGATCTCCTCGGGCCCGGCGCGCGTAGGGGCCCCGAGTAACCCATGTTCGCGCAACCGCGTCCTCGGGGCCACCCGAGGGGTTCGATGCCGTGTCCGGACTAGAGCGGGTGAACCCCGGCGACGCCGCGGCGGTCGAGGCCCTGCAGGGTTGACGACGATTCGAGCCGCAGCCAGCCTCGAGGGCGGAGCCCAACACCCAACTCTGGCCCATGAAGCGTGGACCCGCGACTGTCAAGCGCTGTGAGCCAGGGGGCTACTCGCCTAGGAGCTACCGGGAAGCCATACGCTCTCGATTGGCCCGGTTCGTGAAGGCGCGTGGCCGGGCTCGCGTCGAGGTTGCCGGCCCCGTCGCGAGCGTGCACCTCGAAGCTGTGTGGCCCGCCGGCGAGCGCCGCGTCGTGATGAAGCTAGCCGCTCAGGGGCGGGGAGTCCATGGAGCGCGGACGCGCCTCGCCCTACCGCGCCTCGACCGCCGCCCGCTCCGGCTCGAGCGCCAGCTCGAGCACCTCCCCCACGGTCATCACCGGGTGGAAGGTCATCGCCTCGCGCACGTCCTCCGGCACGTCGTCGAGGTCGCCGCGGTTGCGCTCGGGGAGGATCACGTCGGTGAGCCCCGCCGCGTGGGCGGCCAGCACCTTCTGCTTCAGCCCTCCGATCGGCAGCACGCGGCCCTGGAGGGTGACCTCGCCGGTCATCCCCACCGTGTGCTTGACCGGCCGCTCCGTGAGAAGCGAGGCCAGCGCCGTGACCATCGTGACTCCCGCGCTCGGGCCGTCCTTGGGGATCGCCCCGGCCGGCACGTGCACGTGGAACTCACGGTCCTCGAACTTCGACTCGTCGACGTCGGACTCGTCGGCGTGGCCGCGCACGTAGGAGAGTGCGATGCGCGCCGACTCCTTCATCACGTCGCCGAGCTGGCCGGTGAGCACGAGCCCGCCGCCCTTTCCGCCCGCCATCGCCGTGGCCTCCACGAACAGCACGTCGCCGCCCGTGCCGGTGACCGCCAGGCCGGTGGCCACGCCCGGCACCGCCGTGCGCACCGCCGCCTCCTGGAAGTGCTTCTGCCTACCGAGGGCGTCGCGCACCGTGTCGAGCTCCACTGCCACCGGCGCCTCGACGTTGGCCGCGGCGATCCGCGTGGCCGTCTTGCGCAGCACGGTGCCGAGCTCGCGCTCGAGCTGGCGCACCCCGGCCTCGCGCGTGTACTCGGTCACGAGCGTGTTCAGCACCTCGTCTGAGATCGACACCTCGTCCTCGCGCAGACCGTTGCGCTCGCGCTGCCGCGGCCACAGGTATCCGCGGGCGATCGCCACCTTCTCGGCGGTGGTGTAGCCGTCGAAGCGGATGGTCTCCATGCGGTCGAGCAGCGGCCCGGGGATCGTCTCCGCCACGTTGGCGGTGGCG
>JAUJNF010000004.1:0-159985 GCA_030446485.1 Thermoleophilaceae bacterium
AGCGCCCACGGCCACAGCAGCGGGCCGAAGTCCTGCGCGCCGCCGAAGGGCCCCAGCTCGACCACGATGCCGGTGACCCCGCCGATGTCGGCGGTGAGAGCGCTCAGGCCGGACTGGTAGAGCGCCTCGAAGGGCAGCGCCCACGACGCCGCCTCCGAGACCGACTCGAGGCTGGGCGAGTCGAGTGCCTCGCCGACCTGGCCGAGCAGCCCCGCCGTGAGGCCGGCGCCGAACAGCATGAACACCGCGATCCCGTTAGCCGTGGCCGAGAGGAACACGGAGCCCAGCAGGGACAGGCCGGTGAGGATGGTGACCCCGGCGGCCAGCGCGAGGCCGGGGATGACCACGCGGTCCGGCCACCAGTCGCCGATCGCGCCCGTGATCACCACCGCCGCCGCGAACACCAGCGCCACGTAGACGGCGCACACGGCCGCCGCGCCCGCGAAGCGGCCGAGCAGGAAGGTGGCGCGCCCCACGGGGCGGACGACGAGCGGCTGCAGCAGGCCGCGCTCGGCGTCGCCGCGGATGGCCCCCAGCGTGAGGAACACCGCCAGCACGGTGCCGAGGAACAGGGTGGCGAACATCGACAGCCCCACGAGCGTCGAGCCGATGATCGCGCGGGCGTCGACGATGTCCTCTCCCTCCTCGAGCGCGAAGTCCTCGACCTCTCCGTAGACCTGCGCGGTGCCGAGGCCGTAGAGAGCGAGGAAGGCGGCCGTAAGCAGCAGGACCACGAGGAACACCCGCCGCCGCAGGCTCTCGCGCAGGGCGTAGCCGGCGACCGAGAGCGCTCCGCTCACGCCGGCGGCCCCCCGGCGGCCACGGCGCTCACGCCGGCGGCGCCCCGACGGCCTCGATGTAGGCGTCCTCGAGCGTGCTGCGGGCCACCGTCACGCCGTAGACGCTTTCGCCGGCGGCCACCAGCTCGGCCACGATCCTCGGTGCGTCCTCTCGCCTCGCGTCGGCGAAGTGGCGCACGCCAGAGCCGGTCTCGACGTCCACCCCGCCCGAGCGCGACAGCTCGTCCGGCCGGCCCTCGCGCACCACGCGGCCGCCCAGGAGGATCACCACGCGGTCGCACACCAGCTCCACCTCGCTCAGCAGGTGCGAGTTGAGCAGCACGGCGGTGCCGCGGCGGCGGAGCTCCTCGAGCAGCTCGCGCACCGCCCGCCGGCCGACGGGGTCGAGCGCGCTCGTGGGCTCGTCGAGCATCAGCAGGCGCGGGCTCCCGACGAGCGCCTGGGCGATGCCGAGGCGCTGCTGCATGCCCTTCGACATCCGCTCGATCCGGCGGCCGCGGGCGTCGGTCAGGCCCACGAGCCCGAGCAGCTCGTCGCGCTCGCGCTCGCCGCCACGGGATCCCGTCAGGCGCTGGTGCAGCGCCAGCAGCTCGTCGGCGTCGTACCAGCCGGGGAAGCGGAACAACTCGGCGAGGTAGCCGATTGCCCGTCTCGCCTCTAGCGATCCCGCCGGCGCGCCGCATACCTCGACGCGGCCGGCGCTCGCCCGCACGAGGCCGCAGGCGATCTTCACGAGCGTCGACTTGCCGGCGCCGTTCGGCCCGAGCAGCCCGACGAGCTGCCCCTCCTCCACGTGGAGGTCGACTCCGCCGAGGGCGGTGGCCGGCCCGTAGCGCTTCTCCACGGCGTGCGCCGCGAGAGCGGAGCTCACCGGCCGGCGCGCTCGGGCCCCCGGGCGGCCGCCCGGGCGATGAAGCGGAGCGTCTCCGCCTGCAGCTCGCCGTCGTGCTGGATCGAGCGGTGGTGGCCGCCGGGGATCACCAGCAGCCGCTTGGGCTCGCCGGCCGCCGCGTACAGCAGCTCGGACTCGGTGTAGGGCACCTGCTCATCACCCTGGGCGTGCAGCAGCAGCAGCGACGTGCGCGGGGCGAGCGACGCGGTGAGGTCGCGCAGCCGCACGGCCTCGAGCCACGGCTCCAGCGCGGCCCGGTCGGCGCGGAAGCCTTCGAGCCGACCGCTCCGCAGCCCGCGCAGCAGGAAGTCCTCGGGCGCGGGGCAGACGGCCACCGCCGCCGCCGCGTGCCCGTCGAGCGCGGCTCCGCCGAGCGCGCAGAAGCCGCCCAGGCTGGACCCGCGCACGGCCACCGCCCGGGCGTGCGAGCGCAGCAGCTCGAGCATCGTGGCCACGTCGTCGAACGCGCTCGGCCCGAACGCGCCCTTGGAGCGCCCGTGCCCGCGAGCGTCGAAGGCGAGCGCGGCCATGCCCGAGGCACGGGCCGAGCGCGCGAAGTCGAAGTGGCTCTCCTTGCGCGAGCCGGCACCGTGGGCGATCACCACGCCGGCAGCGGGTTCCGCGTCCTCGGGGAGGAAGAGCGCGTAGGACAGGCCGCGGTGCGTCCCGAGCGTAGGCGCGCCCGGCAGCGGCCGGTCCCGGGCGGCGGCGCGGAGGCGGCCGGCGGTGGTCAGCCTCGGGCGGCGCACCCTCGCAACGGTAGTGAGGCCGCTCGATCGTCGGCCCGTACGCCGACAGCCCCGCAGCGACCTTCATAATCGCCGGGTCATGGCCACCGGCACGCTCTCGCACGTCTATCCCCTCGGCTCGCGCCTGAACGAGCGCGGCCGGCTCGAGGTGGGCGGCTGCGACGTCGAGGATCTCGCGCAGGAGTTCGGCACCCCGGCCTACGTGTACGCCGAGGACGATCTTCGCGCCCGCGCCCGGGCCTACGTCGAGGCCTTCGCCGCGCGCGCCGAGCGCTCCGAGGTCGTCTACGCCAGCAAGGCCTTCCCCTGCGCCGCCGCGCACCGCATCTTCGTCGAGGAGGGGCTCTCCTGCGACGTCGCCTCGGGCGGCGAGCTGTACATCGCCCTCGCCGGTGGGTACGCGCCCGAGCGCATCTACATGCACGGCAACAACAAGACCGAGGCGGAGATCGATTACGCCGTCTCGTGCGGCGTCGGGCACTTCGTGGTCGACTCGTTCGACGAGATCGAGCGCCTCGAGCGCCTGGCCCCCGGGCAGCCCGTGATGCTCCGCGTGACGCCCGGAATCGAGCCCTCGACCCACGCGTTCATCTCCACCGGACAGGTCGACTCGAAGTTCGGCTTCGCCGCCCGTGACGTGCCGCGGGCGATCGAGGCCATGCGCACGCTGCGCCTCGACGGCCTGCATGCCCACATCGGCTCGCAGGTCTTCGACATGGAGCCGTTCGAGCAGCTCGGGGAGCTGCTGGCCGCGATGGGCGACTATCCGCTGCTCAACCTCGGCGGCGGCCTGGGCATCGCCTACACCGCCGACCAGGAGCAGCCCTCGCTCGACGCCTACGCGGATGCCCTCACGGCCCATGCGCCCGCGGGCGTGACCGTGCTGTGCGAGCCGGGGCGGTCGCTGGTGGGCAACGCCGGGGTAACGATCTATCGCGTCGGCACCGTCAAGCGCATCCCGGACGTGCGCACCTACGTGGCCGTCGACGGCGGCATGTCCGACAACCTGCGCCCGATGCTCTACGGCGCCCGCTACGAGGCCGCGATCGCCGGCCGCCCGGGCGGGGAGGACCTCTGCACGGTGGCCGGGATGCACTGCGAGTCGGGCGACGTGCTCATCCGCGACGTTCCCCTCGACGACCCGCGGCCCGGCGACGTGCTGGTGGTGCCGGCCACGGGCGCGTACGGCCACGCCATGGCCAACAACTACAACGGCATACCCAGGCCGCCCGTGATCTTCTGCTCGGGAGGCGACGCACGGGTCGTCATACGCCGCGAGCGCTATGAGGACCTGATGCTGCGTGACGAGTCCCTCTAGCTCGGCCTTCCGCGTCGGCCTGCTCGGGCACGGCACCGTGGGGTCCGCCTTCCACGCGCTGCTCGAGGAGCGGGCGGAGGCGATCGCGGCCTCGGTAGGCCTGCGGCCCGAGCTGTCCGGCGTGCTCACCCGTGGCCGCGGGGACTTCGACGACATCGTCGAGCGGAGCGACCTGGTGGTCGAGCTGATGGGCGGCCTCGACCCCGCGTACGAGCACGTGATGCGGGCGATCCGCGCGGGGCGCCACGTGGTGACCGCCAACAAGCAGCTGCTCTCTCACCACGGTGAGGAGCTCTACGCCGCGGCTCGCGAGCACGGCGTGCAGCTGCGCTTCGAGGCGGCGGTGTGCGGGGTGGTGCCGGTGATCCGCGTGATCCACGAAACGCTGGCGGCGGCGCACATCCAGCGCGTGCACGGGATCGTGAACGGCACGACGAACTTCATCCTCTCCGAGATGACCACGACCGGCGCCTCCTACGAGGACGCGCTGGCCGAGGCCCAGCGGCTGGGCTACGCCGAGGCCGATCCCACCGACGACGTGTCGGGCCGCGACGCCGCCGCCAAGATGGCCATCCTCGCGCGGCTCGCCTTCGGCGCGCCCGTGCACATCGACCACGTGCCGTACGAGGGGATCGAGAACCTCTCCGCCGAGGACATCGCCTACGCGCGCGAGCTGGGGCTGTCGCTCAAGCTCGTCGGCTCTGCCGAGCGGGTGGACGGCGGCATCGCGGTGCGCGTCTTCCCGACCTTCCTCTACGCCCAGCACCCGCTGGCGGCGGTGAACGGCTCCTTCAACGCGGTGACCATCGAGTCGCCCGCCATCACCGAGATCACGCTGTCGGGGCCGGGGGCGGGCGGTCCCAGACGGCCTCGGCGGTGCTCGGCGACGTGGTGTCGGCGATGATCCCGCCGCCCACCCTGCCGGCTCCGGGGCGCGAGCAGCCGCTCGTGACCGACGTGGAGTCGGCCTTCTACCTGCACCTCGAGGTGGCCGACCGCCCCGGCGTGCTGGCCCAGGTGGCGGAGATCCTCGGGCTGCAGGGGTGTCGGTGAAGTCGTGGTGCAGCGCGGCCTGGGCGACGACGCGCGCCTCGACATGGTGGCCCACCGCGTGCTCGAGTCGAAGTTCCTGGCCGCCGTCGACCTGATCGGGCGGCTGGACTTCCTGCGGGCGCCGCCGCGGTTCATTCGGGTGATCGAGGAGACGTTCTAGTGGACGGTCGACGGTGGACGGTGGACAGGGCTAGGGCTCGGTCCGCTCCGAGGGATCGTCTTTCGTGAGCCTGTGGCGCTATCGCGATCGCCTGCCGGTCGATCCTCATGTGACGCTCGAGGAGGGGGACACGCCGCTGATCCCGCGCCGCGGCTGTCCGCGCGGACGGGGTGCGATGTGTGGCTCAAGTTCGAGGGGGCGAACCCGACGGGCTCGTTCAAGGACCGCGGCATGACCGTGGCGGTGTCGGCGGCGATCGAGCAGGGCGCGAAGGCCGTGATCTGCGCCTCCACCGGCAACACCGCGGCCAGTGCCGCCGCCTACGCCGCGCGGGCCGGCCTGCGGGGGCGGTGATCGTGCCCGAGGGGAAGATCGCCACCGGCAAGCTCGCGCAGGCGCTGATGCACGGGGCGCGGGTGGTGGCGCTGCGCGGCAACTTCGACCAGGCGCTGGCCATCGTGCGCGAGCTCGTGGAGCGCCACCCGATCTCGCTCGTGAACTCCGTGAACGACTTCCGCCTCGAGGGGCAGAAGACGAGCGCCTTCGAGATCTGCGACGCGCTCGGTGAGCCGCCCGACGTGCTGGCCATACCGGTCGGCAACGCCGGCAACGTGACCGCCTACTGGAAGGGGTTTCGCGAGTACGGCACGGCGCCGCGCATGCACGGTTACCAGGCCGACGGGGCGGCGCCGCTGGTGCACGGCGCGCGCGTGGAGAATCCCGAGACGGTGGCGTCGGCGATCCGCATCGGCAACCCGGCGCGCTGGGAGGAGGCCATGGACGCCGTCACCTCCTCGCGCGGCGAGATCCGCGCGGTGTCCGATCCCGAGATCCTCGCCGCCTACGGCTTCCTGGCCGAACGCGAGGGCGTGTTCTGCGAGCCGGCGAGCGCGGCCGCGGTGGCCGGCCTGATCAAGTACGGCGCCGAGGGCCGGGTGGTGTGCGTGCTCACGGGCCACGGGCTGAAGGACCCGACCACGGCGCTCGACCAGGCGGCGCCGGTCACCCCCAGCGAGCCGGAGCTCGAGCGGGTCGAGCGGGCGGTGCTGGGCGAATGAACCGCCGGCGCGTGGTGCGCGTGCCCGCCTCCTCGGCCAACCTGGGACCGGGCTACGACTCGCTGGCGGCGGCGCTGGCGATCTCGATGGAGCTTGAGGTGGAGGAGACCGGGGCGTTCAGCGTGGAGTCCGACCTGCCCGGGCTGCCCCTCGACCCCACAAACCTGTGCGTGCGGGCCTTCGAGGCGCTGCGCCCGGCGGACGGCTTCAGCTTCCACATCCGGTCCGAGATCCCGGTGGGGGTCGGGCTCGGATCGAGCGCCGCCGCCATCGTCGCCGGCCTGGTGGCGGCCGACCATCTGTACGAGCTCGACGCCCCGCTCCTTGCCCAAGCCACCGAGCTCGAGGGCCATCCCGACAACGTCGCGGCCGCGCTGCGCGGCGGGTTCGTGATCTGCACCGACGGCCGAGCCGACCGCTTCGACCCCGTGCCGGGGCTCGAGGGCGTGCTGGCCACCCCGCCGCATGCGGTGGCCACCGACGAGGCACGCGCCGCGCTGCCGGGCGAGGTGCCCATGGCCGACGCCGTGCACAACACCGCCCACGCCGCCCTGCTGATGCTGGGCCTGGCCCGTGGGGACCTGGACCTCGTGGGTCGTGGGCTCTCGGACCGCATCCACCAGCCGCGGCGGGAGGCTCTCTATCCGCGGTCGATGGAGCTGTTGCGCGCGGCGCGCGATCTCGGCGCGATCGGCGCGTCGATCTCCGGCGCGGGGCCGTCGGTGCTCTTCTGGTGCCACTGGGAGCAGACGGGAAACCTGTTCGAGGCCCTGCGCGCCGCCGCACCGGACTGCCATGTCCGGCGCGCGCCGTTCAGCTCGATGGGCGCCGACGTGAGGGCGCTATGAGCTTCGCCGTCCTCGGGCACGTGGAGTGGGTGGACTTCGCGCGCGTGCCCGAGCTGCCGGAGGCGGGCTCCATCGTGCACGCCGACGAGTTCTGGGCCGAGGCGGCGGGCGGGGGCGCCGTGAGCGCCGTGCAGCTCGTGCGCATGGCCGGCGCCGCCACCTTCTACACCGCGCTCGGCGACGACGAGCTCGGCCGCCGCTCCCGCGCCGACCTGACCCGCCTCGGGGTGCGCGTCGAGGCCGCGACCTTCGACAGCCCGCAGCGGCGTGGGTTCACCCACGTGGAGCCCTCGGGGGAACGCACGATCACCGTGCTGGGGGAGCGCGCCGGCCCGCGCGGCTCCGATGCGCTGCCGTGGCACGAGCTCGAGCAGGCGGAGGCCGTCTACTTCGTGAGCGGCGACGTCGAGGCCCTCAGGGCGGCCCGAGGAGCGCGCCTGCTCGTGGCCACCTCCCGCTCGCTCGCCACGCTCACGGAGGCGGGGGTGGAGATCGACGTCCTGCTCGGGAGCGCGAAGGACCGGGGTGAGCGCTACGAGCCGGGGGACATCGATCCCGAGCCGCGCGTAGTGGTGCGCACGGCCGGGTCCGACGGGGGCACGTGGTCGAGTGCGGACGGTGCAACCGGCAGCTGGCAGGGTGGCGTGCCGCCCGGTTCGATCCTCGACGCCTACGGTGCCGGCGACAGCTTCGCCGCCGGGCTGACCTACGCCCTCGGCGAGGGACACGAGCTGCCTCAGGCGCTCGACTTCGCGGCCGCCCGGGGCGCCGAGGCCCTCACCAGGCGCGGCGCGCACGGCGAGAGGGCCGCCACGCCCGGTGCCGATTAGTGTCCTCGGCATGAGGCCTCGTTCCGCCCTCGTCGCGATCGTGCTGTCGTCCCTGCTGCTCGCCGCCTGCGGTGGCGGCAGGAGCAAGGAGGAGGTGGTCGCGGAGGGGGACAAGATCTGCCAGCGGACCACGGACGAGATCGGAAAGGTCGAGGCGCCCCAGAGCGTCGAGGAGGTGAAGGCCTACGGGCCGGAGGTGGCCGCGATCATCCGCCCGGCAGTCGACGACCTGAAGAAGCTCGATCCCCCCGACGACGGCAGGGAGGACTTCGACGCCTTCGTCGGGGCCGCCGAGGAGCAGGGAAAGCTGGCCGACCAGCTCAAGGACGCCGACGGAGAGCAGGAGGTGCGGGACCTGCTCGCCAGGGGGGCGGAGCTGGACTCGAAGAGCAACGCCGCCGCCAGGGCCTACGGCTTCAAGGCCTGCGCCGAGTAGGCGCGGCGTAGCGGCCCGTCGCGGGCCGCGACGTCAGGCCGGGACCAGCTCCGCCCGCAGCGTGGCCAGCCGCTCGCGCTCCTCGCTCCAGCCCAGCCGGTCGAGCACCTCGTCGGCGAGCGCCAGGTAGTCGGCGCCAAGGTCGGGACGGTGGTCGAGAATCGGAATGCCGCGCTCGGCCGACTCCGCGTAGCGGATCGACTGGCGAATGGCGGTCTCGAACACCGAGTCCTCGAAGCGCTCCCTGAGCTGCGCCAGCGCCTCACGCGAGTGCACCGTGCGCAGATCGGCGATGTTGAGCACCACGCCGAGCCACTCGAGGTCGGGGTTCAGATCCTCCCGCGCGGCATCGAGGAGCTCGAGGGCCTGCTCGACGCCCTGGAGCGAGAAGTACTGCGCCTCGGTGGTGAGCAGCGCGTAGTCGGCGGCCACCAGGGCGTTCACGGTGAGCAGGCCCAGCGACGGCGGGCAGTCGATCATGATCACGTCGTGCCGGCGCTTGACCTCCCGCAGCGCGCGGCGGAGCGTCATCTCGCGCCCCATCTTGCCGCCGAGCACGAGCTCGGACTCGGCCAGGCTGAGGTTGGCGGGGATCACGTCACCGTGCACCGCGTCGACGGCCTTGACCCGGCCGGCCAGCACGTCGGCGATCGTCGGATCGGCGTCGGAGGGCACGTCGAAGTAGTCCGACAGGTTGCCCTGGGGGTCGAGATCGACGGCCAGCACGTCGAGCCCGATGCGCGAGAGCACGTCGGAGAGCGTCCGGACCGCGGTCGTCTTCCCGGTTCCGCCCTTCTGGGAGAGGACTGCGATAGTCGTGGCCACGGGCCGCGACTATAGATGCCCGTGTCCCGGCACCGCCGGCCGGTCGCAGGTGGCCACGGCCGCGCCGATCAGTGGCTGCGCGGCTCGCCCCCGGCCGGGTTCCGGACCTCCAGCGCCAGGGGCCCGGCGCGCCTCTCGTGCTCGACCTGGAGGGTGGTGTGCCGGATCTCGAAGCGCTCATCCAGCAGCCGCTCGAGCGCCCAGCGCGCCGCGTGGCAGTCCTGCTCGGCGCCGACGACAACGTGGGCCGAAAGAGCCGGGAACCCGGAGGTGACCTCCCACACGTGCAGGTCGTGCACCTCGGTCACCGGCGGTAGGGCCACGAGCGCGCGGCCGACCTCGTCGGGATCGATGCCCTCCGGCGCGGCTTCCAGGAACACCCGCCCGGAGGCCTTCAGCAGCCCGTAGGCGGACTGCAGCATCAGGCCGGCCACGGCCAGCGAGGCGATCGGGTCGGCGCGGTGGAAGCCGGTGGCCAGGATGACGATCGCGGCCAGCGCGGTGCCGAGGAAGGCGTAGAGATCGGTGACGAGGTGCTGGAAGCTGCCCTCGACGTTGAGGCTGCGGCGATTGGCGCGGGCCACCACGGCCACGGCGAGCACGTTCACGACCGTGCCCGCGATGGCTACGGCCAGCACGAGCGGGGCCTCGACCTCGGGCGGGGCGAGCAGACGCTGAACCGCCTCGTAGACGATGAAGCCCGCCAGAACGAGCAGCGTCACCCCGTTGGCCTGGGCGCTCAGGATCTCGACTCGCTTCAGCCCGAAGGTCATGGCCCCGGCGGCCGGCCGGGCGGCCAGGTGAAGGGCCACGAGCGACAGGCCGATGGCAGCGGCATCGGTGAGCATGTGCGCCGCGTCCGAGAGCAGCGCGAGCGAGGAGGCGGCCACGCCCACCACCACCTCCACCACCATGAAGCCGAGGATCAGCCCGAGGGCGATGCCGAGCTGCCGCCGGTCGGCATCGGCCGCCGGGGCGTGAGAGTGCCGGTGGTGGTGGGCGTGGCCGGGCTGCGGGTGCCCGGCGCGGCGGTCACCCGCAGCTGCTGGGTTGCGGGCCACGGTCAAGACGATAGGGGCCCCCGGCACGGATCCCGGTCGCCCTCGGGTGTCAGGCCCGCTGCGTGGAGCGGGCCACGCCGGCGGCTCTAGCGGACGGCCTCGCCCATCTCCTCTTCGGCCGCGGTCGCGCCGGGAGCGCCCGAGACACGGAGGAAGTGCAGCCGGAAGCGGCCGATCGCGATCTCGTCGCCGTCCTCTAGCTCGTGCCAGTCGACTCGGTCGCCGTTGATGAAGACCCCGTTCAGGCTGCGGTCGTCGAGCACGCGCGCCTTGAGGCCGTCGCGGTGCATGAGCGCGTGCCGGCGGGAGACCGTCGGATCGTCGAAGCGGACGTCGGCGGACAGGCTGCGGCCGATCCGGGTCCAACCCTCGGCCAGCCGCAGGGTGCGGACCTCGCCGTCCTCCCACGCCATGTGGAGGCCCTCTCCGTCGAGCGAGTCGCGGATGTCCTCGAGCCAGCTCGGGTGCTCGACGCCGTGGTCCCCCGACGGGGCAGGGGCGTCGCCGGCGAAGATCGAGGAGCGGCGGAAGCGGCCACCGCTGCAGTGGGGGCAGGCCGGGAGCTCGTCGCGCTCCTGAAGAGCAACCGCGTAGCCGCACGTGTCGCACCGGAAGGATCCGGCTCCGGCCAACGTGCCGGACCCGAAGGCCTCGCTGCTGTGCTCCCCACCCCTGATGCGGAGCATGTTAGTGACGAGAGACGCAAAGGCCAACACGAAAAAAGCCGCTATTAGCGGGTAAAGCGACACAAGCGGGTGATCCGAACCGCAACTCTACGACGGGAAGGTGATCTCCGGCCTGCGCCGAAGACCGAGGCCTGATGGCGAGCGACCTGGCTTCGATCCTCCTTCGCAAGAGCATCGGTTCGATGACCGGCCACAGGGTCCACTGCTCGAGCTGTCGACGGACGCCCCTGGGTGGGGAGCTGATGCACCGCTTCGAGGACGAGCGCACGCTGTGCACGCTCTGTCTGCGGCAGCTCGGCGATCAGGCACCCGCGCCGGTCGCCTCGGAGCGGGTGTCCGCCGGCGAGCGGCGCGTCGCGCTCGTGAAGTCGGCCGCCTGAGCGGTCCCGCTCGCGCACTCCTCGCGCTGCGCGCGAGCAGCACAGGCACTGCTCGCGCGCGAGCAGCACAGGCACTGCTCGCGCGCGAGCAGCACAGGCACTGCTCGCGCGCGAGCAGCACAGGCGTAACATCGCGGTCCTTGCGACCGGTCTCCGTGCACACCCACATCTCCGCCCCGCGCGACGAGATCTTCGACTACATAGCCGACCTGGCGGGCCGGCCCGCCTACTGCGATCACTACATGAGGGACTTCCACCTCACGCGCCCGAACTCGAGCGGGAAGGGCGCGGCCGCGCGTTTCAGGCTCTCGGCGCCGATGGCCGCCCAGTGGGCCGAGATCGCGGTGGCCGAGCACGACCGGCCGCGGCGGGTGGCGGAGGCCGGTGCCATCGGACGGCTGGGTCGAACGCGGTTCGGCGCGGTGTACGACCTGACGAGCGAGCACCCGCAGCTGACCCGGGTGGACCTGACCACGTGGAGCGAGCCCGGTACGCGCGGCGACGCCCTGCGCGAGAGCCTCGGGGTGCGGCGTTGGCTGAAGCGGCAGAGCAAGGTGTCGCTCGAGCGGCTCAGGCTGATCTTCGAGGAGACGCCCGACGCTCCCCTCGCCCGCGTGACGGTGGCCGGCTTCGAGCCGCTCAGGTCGCCCCGTTTCGGCGCCTCGGTGAGCCGCGGTGACCTCGGCCGGGCCGCGCAACGCGACGGGTAAACTGCCCGGCGCATGAGCCTGCGCCCGACTCCGCGCGCCCTGGGCGTCCTCGCGAGCGTCCTTGCCGTGGGGGTCCTGTCCGGATGCGGGCAGGGGGCCGAGACGGGCGGCGGCAGCCAGGGCAACGAGGCGGAGGCCCACCGGGAAGGCCTCGCCATCCCCTTCGAGGGAGTCGAGTACAACGTCCTGATCACGCGCCAGCTCAACGTCAAGGACCCCGAGGATCGGGGCTACCTGATCGGTGACGAGCCGGGTCCCGGGTTCGCGGCGTACGGCGTGTTCATGGAGGTCTGCAACCGGGGCGACGAGCCGAGGCTTCCGGCCTCGACCTTCCGCATCGTCGACAGCCAGGAGAACACCTACGAGCCGCGCGTCCTCGAGGAGGAGAACGTCTTCTCCTACGACGCGCGCGAGCTCCAGGCGGGCCGGTGCATCCCCGAGACCGGCAGCCTTGCGGACTCCGCGCCCACGAGCGGCGCGCTGATGGTGTTCGACCTCCCGCTCGAGGCGGTCGAGAACCGGCCGATCGAGCTCGAGATCCAGCAGGGCTTCGACCCCGAGGCCGGCGCGCCGAAGACGGAGCACATCGAGCTCGACATCTGACGTGGCCCGGGTCGAGGCCTGACCTCCACCGACCTCATCATCGGCGGCTTCACCGTGCTGATGGCGCTGTGGGGCTACGCGCAGGGACTGATCGTTGGAGCCCTGTCACTCGCCGGCTTCGTCGTCGGGGCTCTGCTCGGCTCCCGCGTCGGCCCACTGCTGCTCGAGGAGGGGTCGAGCTCCCCGTACGCGCCGCTGATGACGCTCACCGGGGGGCTCGTGATCGGCGGGCTGGCGGCCGCGGGCGGTGAGCTGCTCGGCTTCCGCCTGCGGGGCCGGCTGCCGGGGCGTCTGAGTCCGTTCGACGGGCTTGGCGGGGCGGCTCTGATCGCCTGCGTCGGCCTGGCCCTGGCCTGGGTCGGGGGCGCCGTCGCGCTCCAGACGCCGGGGGCGCGCGCCCTCCGCCCCGACATACAGCGCTCGAAGATCCTGCAGACCCTGAACAGCGCCCTGCCGCCCTCGGGGCCCATCCTCAACGCGATCGCCCGCTTCGACCCGCTGCCTCAGATAACGGGGCCCGCGCCCGACGTGCCCGCGCCCGACGTCCGGATTGCCCGCGACCCCGAGGTGCGGGCAGCCTCGAGGAGCGTCGTGCGCGTGCTCGGCACGGCGTGCGGCCTCGGCGTGCAGGGCACCGGCTGGCTCGCGGGCGACGGCATCGTCGTGACCAACGCGCACGTGGTGGCCGGCCAGGAGGACACGACCGTGCAAGAAGGCGGCCGGGGCACCCGCCACGACGCGGAGGTCATCCACTTCGACCCCCGCAACGACCTGGCGGTGCTGCGTGCCTCCGGCGTGCGCGGCCTGCCCGCGCTCCCGGTGCTGAGCGAGGCCGAGCCGGGCACGGCGGGGGCGATACTCGGCTTCCCCGAGAACGGTCCGTACGACGTCAGGCCGGGTCGCGTCGGCCAGACCCGCACGATCCTCAGCCAAGACGCCTACGGAGAGGGCCGCTTCCGGCGGCTCGTGACGTCGCTGCGCGGCCTCGTCCGGTCGGGCAACTCGGGCGGGCCGATGGTGGACGGCGAGGGGCGGGTGCTCACCACGATCTTCGCCTCCACGGTGGGCGCCGGCGGGCAGAGCGGCTTTGGGATTCCCGGCGAGCTCGTGCGCCGCGCCCTCCAGCGGGCCCGCGATCCGGTCGACACGGGCCCGTGCGCCGCCGGCTGACGCCGGGGATCCCGCGCGGCGGAGCGCCCAAAGCTGCAGACGCAGGCCATCGCCTTCTCTACCCTCCTGCCGCCATGCGCAAGCTGCGTCTGATCACGGCCTCTGCCGGCGCGGTGCTCCTTGCCGGTCAGTCGGCCTCGCCGGCGGCGGGCCCGTCCGATCGCTCGGGCAACCCGTGCCTGGGGCCCGGGCGCGCCGCGCTGCTGTGCCCGGACCTCGAGATGGCCCCGCCGTTCGATCTCTATTCGGAGCGCACGCCGACCGGCCGGATCCGGCTGCGCGCCGGCAACACGATCGAGAGCGCAGGGCGCGGGCCGATCGAGATGCGCGGGCGCCGCAACCGCCCGCGCACGATGAGCGTGCGCCAGCGAATTCACCGGCGCGACGGGTCGGTCCTCGAGGTCCGCACCGGCGGGAGCCTCTTCTTCAAGGCGATACCCGGGCAGGACCGTTACTGGAAGTTCCTCAACGCCGCGCGCTTCGAGCTGTGGTCACTCACCGCGGAGGGGCGGCTGAAGAAGCTCGTCCGCACGGGCCCAAAGGTGTCCTACTGCTTCAGGGACCGGCGCCGCATTCGGCCGTCCGCGGCGTCTCCCAAGAAGCCGTTCTACCCGGCGTGCAGCCAGGACCCCGACGCGCGGTCGGTCGTCCTCGGCACGTCGGTCGGCTGGGGCGACGTGTATCCGGCCAGCTACCACGAGCAGTGGATCGACGTCACCGGGCTCCGTGGCCGCTTCGCGTACGTCCACATCGCCGACCCCAAGAACCACCTGTTCGAGTCGGACGAGGGCAACAACCGCGCGCGGGTGAACATCCGCCTGCCCTATCGCGGGGGCCAGAACACCGGCTCGGGCTACTGAGGCCGGGAGGCGCCTGCGGTCCGCCGTTGCCACGGCGCCTACCCTGGGAGTCCTGATGTCGAAGACGCTCGTGATAGCCGAGAAGCCGTCCGTCGGCCGCGACCTCGCGGGCGCGCTGCCGGGCTCCTTCAAGGCCAGCAAGGACAAGACCCACATGGAGGCCGAGGACTACATCGTCTCCTGGGCGGTCGGTCACCTCGTGGGCCTGGCCGAGCCGGACGCCTACGACCCCAAGCTGAAGAAGTGGCGCTTCGCCGACCTCCCGATCGTGCCGGAGCACTTCAAGCTCGTGCCGAACGACGAGCGGGCCAAGAAGCAGCTGAACGCCGTCCACCGCCTGATGAAGCGCGACGACGTCGACCTGATCATCAACGCCTGCGACGCCGGGCGCGAGGGCGAGCTGATCTTCGCCTACGTGTTCGAGACCGCCGGGGTGGACAAGCCCGTGCAGCGCCTGTGGCTGTCGTCGATGACCCGCAGGGCCATCAAGGACGCCTTCGAGACGCTGCGCCCGGGCGAGGAGATGCACGAGCTCGAGGCGGCGGCGCGCTCGCGCTCGGAGGCCGACTGGGTGGTGGGCATGAACGCCACCCGCGCGGCGTCCATCCGCCTGCGCTCGGCGTTCGACGGCGCGGTGTCGCTGGGGCGGGTGCAGACCCCGACGCTCGCGCTCGTGGCCCGGCGCGAGCAGGAGATCCGCGACTTCAAGCCGGAGCCCTACTGGCTGGTGGAGGCGCGCTTCGCGGCGTCGGAGGAGCGCGGCTACGACGCCCGCTACCTGGGCGGGAAGCGCATCGCCGAGGACGAGGCCGCCGCGGTGGTGCGCGACGTGGAGGGCAGGCCGGGGCAGATCACCAAGCTCGAGAAGAAGGAGGAGCGCGAGCTGCCGCAGCTCCTCTACGACCTCACCACCCTCCAGCGCCACGCGAACACCCTCTTCGGGTTCTCGGCCCGGCGCACGCTCGGCGCCGCCCAGAAGCTCTACGAGGAGCGCAAGGCACTCACCTACCCGCGCACCAACTCCCGCTTCCTCACCGGCGACATGGTGGCCGAGATCCGCCCCACCGCGGAGCTCGTGGGACGCAACCGCGCCTACGCGAAGGGGGCGGCGTACGTGGCCGGCCTCTCCGAGCTGCCGCTTGGGCGCGTGGTGAACGACGCCAAGGTCGAGGACCACCACGCGATCATCCCCACCAAGTCCGAGCACGAGGTGGCCAAGTTCTCCGAGGACGAGGCGAAGGTCTACGACCTCGTGGCCAAGCGCTTCCTGGCCGTCTTCCACCCCGAGGCGGTGTTCGAGCGCACGCGCGTGGAGACCACGGTGGCCGAGCGTGTGTTCCGCACGAGCGGCCGCGTGCTGCTCGAGGCCGGATGGAAGTCCGTTTACGGGGAGGAGGTGGGGGTCGACCGCGCCGACGACGACTCGGGCGGGGACCAGCTGCTGCCTCGCCTCGAGGACGGCGAGGCGGTGGAGACGCGCTCGGTGGGCTCCCTGCGCAAGGAGACCCAGCCGCCGCGGCGCTTCACCGAGGCCTCCCTGCTGGGCGCTATGGAGACAGCCGGCAAGGACATCGAGGACGTCGAGATGCGCGAGGCCATGAAGGACTCCGGCCTCGGCACGCCGGCCACGCGCGCCTCGATCATCGAGCGCCTGATCGCCGCCGCCTACATCGAGCGCGAGGGCCGCGCACTGCACGCCACCGACAAGGGGCTGCAGGTGGTTCGCCTGTTGGGGTCGCATCCGCTCACCTCCCCGGAGCTCACGGGCAACTGGGAGCGCCGCCTCGAGTCGATCGCCCGCGGAGCCGACAGCCGCCCGGCGTTCATGTCCGACATCAAACGCTTCGCCACCGACACCGTGGCTGAGCTCGACAAGCTGAAGGACGTGAAGATCGAGCGGGCCAACCTCGGCCCGTGCCCGGTCTGCTCGCGCGACGTGATCGAGAACCGCAAGGGCTACTCGTGCTGGAGCAGGGACGATCCCGGCTGCGGCTTCGTGATCTGGAAGAAGAAGGCCGGCAAGATCCTGCCCCCGGCGGTGGTGAAAGAGCTGATCGCGAGCCTGCGCCACTCGCTCGAGGCCGGCGACGAGCGTCCGATGGGCAAGACGGAGAAGCCCGTGACCGGGTTCAAGGGACGCTCCGGCCGCACCTTCCGGGCCAAGCTGAGGCTGGAGCGCACCGAGGAGGGCAAGTGGCGCGTCGAGTTCGACGAGGACTGGGCCAAGGAGCCGCCGAAGGGCGAGTCCGAGGAGGAGCGCGCCGAGGCCGCCGCTGCCGCGGGTGGCGAACGGCGCCGCCGCCGTGCCGGCCACGGCGGGCGAGACCGCGGGCGACGCTGACCCCGGCGAGCCGGTGCCGGCGGTCGCGAGCGGCGGTTAGCGGCCGCCCTGCGCCCGCCGCCGTCGGGGACGCGCAATGGCTACGTGGACCGACCACCTGAGACCTGTTCTTCTCTGCTACGACCGCTCCGACGACGCTCGGCGGGCGATCGAGCAGTCCGCGCGACTCTTCTCCGGTCGCCCCGCGATCGTGCTGCACGTCTGGGAGCCGGTCCCGGAGCCCTCGGCGGGCGGGCTGGGTAGCTCCCCGGCCGCCGCCAAGGACGCGATCGAGCGGCTCAACTCCTTCGCGCGGGAGCTGGCCGAGGAGATCGCCGACGAGGGAGCGGGCGCCACCCGCCCGTCCGGTTCAGAGGCGCCCGCCGAGGGCTACCCCGAGCGCCTGCTCGAGCGGGCCAGCGGCGGGGTTGCCGCAACGATCGTGCGCGTGGCCGAGGAGCGGGACGTGGCGGCGGTGGTGCTGGGCTCGCGGGGCCGGTCCGGCGACTCGACCGGCATGGGCAGCGTGGCCTACGCGGTGGTGCGGGACTGCCGGCGTCCGGTGATGCTCGTGCCGGCTGCCGCCGGCGACCCGAGGAGTAGGTAGCCGCTCGACCCGTCCGTGCCCTACTGGGTCCGTTCGAGAGGGCCGTGGGGTGTCCCCGCCCTGAGCAGCCGGCGCAGCGCCGGCGGTCCCTCGTCCGGCACGAGCGCCACCATCCCCGGCAGGTAGGGACTGTCGGCGGCGGACTCGGGAAAGAACGTGGGCTCGTAGATCCAGCTGCCGGTGTTCTGCAGCTCGCCACCTCCCGTCAGTCTCCAGAGCTCGCGATCGTCACCGGGCAGCGGTCCGGGGCGGTGAGTGTGGCCGAAGAGCGCGTGCGCGGGCTCGATGCCGAGGAGCGTCAGCACCTCGCGCATCGCCCCGAGGCCCGAGCGGAGCAGCTCCTGCCCCGAGAGGTCGGCCGAGAACTCGCGCGGCAGCAGCCGGTTGAGCGCAGCCAGCGCGGCGGGCACCGCCACCGCACCCATCGCGAAGCTGCGGGCGGCTGCCGCCGGTCCGTCGCCGTGCAGCAGCTGCCAGAAGCGCAGCGTCGGGTCCGGGCCGCTGCGGCCGAGAGGCCTTCGAGTGCTCTGAGCGATGCTGAACGACAGCGAGTAGAGGGGGGAGAGGGCGGCCTCGTAGTCGTCGGGGGTGCGCGGGGCCCCCTCCGGCGGGAGGCCACCCACGAGACGCTCGCAGGCGGCGGCGATGAGGCACTCGATGCGCGGCATGGTCATGTGGCAGTCGAGGTAGTGGCCGTGCGTGGCATACACGTCGGGACGGATCCAGAGGCCGGGGTAGGCGACCGACACCTCCGCGCTCACCGGCTCGACGAGCGCGGCCACGAGCGGCCCGCAGTCACGGGCCGGCGCCACCTGCTCGAGCGACAGGTGACCCCCGCCCTCGAGCCGCCGGCGGTCGAGCCACGGAGCGATCAACGGATGGTCGTGATTGCCGGGGACGAGCACGATGGGCACCCCCGGAAGGGCGTCGCCGATGGCCTGGAGCACCGGTGCGGCTGCGGCGATCACCTCGCGGGCCGGTGACTGGCGCAGCTCGATCACGTCTCCGCACAGCACCAATCGGTCGATGCCCGCGAGCGCCTCGAGCAGCCAGCCGCGTACGTCGTCGCGGCGAAGGAGGTCCCGCTGCCGGCCGTCGCCCAGGTGAAGGTCGGAGAGCACGGCCGTGATCACGCACCGCATCTTGTCAGCGGACGCCCGCGCGGCCGATTACGGCTCCCTCTAGGCTCGCCGGTGGCCATGTCCGGTCTCTTCTGCCGCCACAACCGCTTCACCGCGGACTGTCCCATCTGCTCGAAGGGAACGGTGCTCGAGTCGGGCCGGCCGACGCCGCGGCGGTCCACTGCGGGGACGGCCACGCCGGTGGCCAAGCCCCGCCCGGCCGGCGGGCAGTTTCGCGGGCCGTTCGCCTCCGTTGGGCCGTTCGTCCGTGAGAACGGCGACCGCGTCGAGGTGCGCCTCGAGCGCGTCCCGGGCGGCCTTCGCATGGCCGAGTGGTCGAACGGCGCGCTGCAGCGGCGTGCGCCGGCGCTCGGGCGCGACGACCTGGTCGACCTGTTCAGGCAGGCGCTGGAGCGCGATGTGTTGCAGGGGTCCGACCGGCGCCGGCTCGAGGAGGCGCTTCCGTCGCCGGACGCAGCCCAGCCGCTCGCGGGCGCCGGCGTCAGCCCCGGCCGCACCGGCGACATGCGCGAGGAGCTGCGGTTGGAGCCGCTCGACGACGGACAGGTGCGTGTGGGTCGCTGGGTCTTCCGTCCGGGGTCGGGTTGGCAGCTCCAGGACGCGCCGACGATGTTGCCGGCGGGGCGGTACGCGGAGGCGTTGAGGGCGGCTGTTTCCGGGGCCGCGGCCTAGGGGCCGTCCTCTCGGCGGCGACGAACCCCTCCCTGCCGCCAGCACCGCCAGTAGCCTCGTTGCTCATGGAGCCGCTGCTCGGACAGCCCCTTGCGCCGGAGGGCATCGACGGCTACCACGGGCCGCACCCCGTGGGCCGCTACGCCGCCGCGCTGCGCGAGAAGCTGCGCACGTTCGCCGGCGTCTGCCTTATCGGTGAGGTGTCGGGGGCGCGGCTCGGTCGCGGCCCGAACGTGTACTTCGAGCTGCGGGACCCCGACGGCGCGGTGCCGTGCGCCATGTGGCGCGACGAGTTCGACCGGCTCGGGCTGCGTGCGGACGACTTCCGCGACGGCATCGAGGTGGTGGCGGCCGGGAGCTGCGATTACTACGTCGGTGGGCCCAGCGCCTCGCCCCGCTTCACGTTCAGGGTGCGCGACCTGCGCCTGGCGGGCGAGGGCGATCTGCTCGCCCGGCTCGACCGCCTGCGCCGCCAGCTCGCGGCCGAGGGCCTGTTCGAGCCGCAGAAGCGCCTCCGCCTGCCCGCGCTGCCGCGCACGATCGGCGTGGTCACCGCCGAGGGCAGCGCCGCCCGCCGCGACTTCCTGGCGGGCCTCGCCCGGCGCTCCTGGCAGGGGACGATCGTGTGGGCGTACGCCCCCGTTCAGGACCGGCGGGCGGCCCCGGCGATCGGGGCGGCCATCCGCGAGCTCGCGGCCCTCGGGGACGTCGAGGCCATCGTGGTCACCCGGGGCGGCGGGAGCATCGCCGACCTGTGGGCGTTCTGCGACGAGACGCTCTGCCGCACGGTTGCCCTCCTGCCCGTGCCGGTGATCAGCGCCGTCGGACACGAGGTGGACAGGACGCTGATCGACGACGTCGCCTGCGTCTGCTGCTCGACCCCGACGCACGCCGCCGAGGCGGCGGTGGGCATCGATTGCGCCCATGCCCTCGCGCGGGTCACCGCCGTGGCCACGCGGATGGATGCGGCGGCGCGGGCGGCGCTCGTGGCCCGCGCGCGCACGCTGGCCGCCCACTCGAGGGCTCCGCGCGAGCACGTGGCCGGGCACCGGCGCGACCTTCACCAGCAGACCCGCGAGCTCCGGGCCGCCACTCGCCGGGGGATCGCGAGCCGCGCCGATTCCCAGCGGCGCATCGGCAGCACGGTGATCTCGCGCAAGCTCGAGGCCGCCCGCGCCGACGCGGACGCGCGGCGTGCGGCGCTGCGGGCCCTCGCCGGCCGGCTGGAGCGCGCGGGGGAGTTGGGCGCCGAGAGCCGGGCGAAGGCACTGCGCGCTCAGGGCGCGGCTCTCGAGGCGCACGATCCGGAGCGCGC
The DNA here is from genome assembly GCA_030446485.1 of Thermoleophilaceae bacterium. Lineage (GTDB taxonomy): Bacteria > Actinomycetota > Thermoleophilia > Solirubrobacterales > Thermoleophilaceae > JAUJNF01. Next base: position 20,496 of record JAUJNF010000004.1, read on the forward strand.
GCTCGAGCGCGGCTACGCCCTCGCCCTGGATACCGGCGGCGAGCCGCTGGCCGGGGCCGCGGCGGTGCGCGAGGCGGGCGACTTCGAGCTGCGCATGGCCGGGGGCAGCGTGCCGGCGCGAGTGCGGGAGGAGAGCGAGCCATGAGCGCTCGCCCGGCCACCTACGAGTCGGCCGTGGGGCGGCTCGAGGAGATCATCGCCCGGCTCGACTCGGGGCAGGCGGGCCTGCGCGAGACGCTGGAGCTCTGCCGGGAGGGAAAGACGCTCATCGAGTACGCGGCCGGCGAGCTAGAGGCCGTCGGGCAGGGGCTCGAGGAGCTGCGGCTCGACGAGCTGATCGCTCGTCTGGAGGCGCAGGGCCCGACCACGGAGTGACCCGGTCGCGAGGCTGCGGCGGCCCGGGGACCGCGCCGACCCGCGAGCGGTCGCCGCGGCGCGGTCGTTCCGTCGGCGCCGACCCGTACCGTCAGGTTCGTTCCGTAGCCCACCAAGGAGCGTCACCGCATGCCCCTCTGCTTCATCGAGCCTCAGGAAGCCATCCGCGTAATGGCGGACTCGCTCGGCCGTGAGGCGCGTCGCCAGCTCCTGGGGGAGGTCGTGCACGCCTGGGTCGATGAGATCCCGGAGGACGAGCTCGAGGTCCACTACGCCAAGGCGGTCGAGGACCTCGACGATGACGACCTTTCGATGCTCGCCGCGTGGCACGCGTCGCTCGACGTCGGGCGCCCCATCGCCAACAAGGAGTACCTCCTGCGCGCGTTCCCGAGCCTCGGGGAGCTGCGTCGCGAGGCGCTCAAGATCGCGGCCGGCTTCCGCGGCGAGGAGGCCTTCGACGCCGGCGTGAGCGAGGAGCAGGCGCTCGACACGGTGCTGCCGTGGCTGTCGCACGAGCGGATGTCGCAGCTGGCTCGGGAGGCGGTTGAGCTGTACTGCTGGGACCGCCTCGGCACCCCCAATTAGGGCTCCCATAAGCTTCGCTATACGCGGTCATCGGGGTTCGCCTTACGAAGTAAGGCTTCACCCCTGCTCCCACGTCTAGCTCGCTTCTGGGAGCCCTAAGGCCGTTGCCAGGGTTCGCCGGGTGGCGGTCCGCGGCGGCGGGTGCCGGGATCGTCGTGGTGCTCGGGGCGGGTTGTGGCGGGGGCGACGAACCGTCCGCGCCTCCTCGATCCGGGGAGCCCACTCGGCCGAGTGGTCCGCCGAGCGTGGCTCCGCTGCCATCACGGCCCCGGGACGAACGCCCCCGCACCTCGCCGCCCGCACGCGCGCCCGCCCTCGCCTTTCCCGGGCCGCGCCGGGCCCGGGCTACCACGGTGGTCGAGGTCACCGACGGCGACACCCTCGTGCTTGCCGGTGTGGGCCCGACGCGGCTGATCGGCGTTGACACTCCGGAGGTGTTCGGGGGCGCCGAGTGCTTCGGGCGGGAGGCGTCGGAGTTCGCCGGGGCGGCCCTCCCGCCCGGCCGCCGCCTTCTGTACCGCCTGGGCACGGAGTCGCGCGACCGCTACGGGCGCGCGCTGGCCTACGTCTGGCTCGGCGACGGACGCCTCTTCAACGGCCTGCTCGTGGAGCGGGGCTTCGCGGTGCCGCTCACGATCGCCCCGAACGACGAGCTGGCGGGGCGCTTCCGCGCGGCCGCCCGGCGGGCGCGGGCCCGGTCTGACGGGCTCTGGAGCCCGGGCGCCTGCGCCGGTGACCCCAATCGGCTTCTCGGCGGACCCTCGCCGTCGCCCGCGCCGGACGGAGCGCGATCGTCTTTCAGGCGCCGGCGCGCGTCGCCCGACCGCGACTGCGGGGACTTCGATTCCGCCCCGGAGGCCCAGCGCTACTTCGACCGGGCGGGTGGCGGCCCCGGCCGCGACGTCGACCACCTCGACGCCGACGGCGACGGGCGGGTATGCGAGTCGCTGCGGTAGCGCCTCCGACGCCTCAGCCCAGCACCGCCTCCATCTCCGCGATCGCCTGCTCGTTGTCCACGAAGCGGACCGCGCGCATCCCGAGCTCGCGCGCGGCGTCGCAGTTCACGTCGAGGTCGTCGAGGAACAGGCACTCCCCGGGCCCCAGTCCCTCGCCCAGACGCTCGAGCGTCAGCCGGTAGATCGCCGGATCCGGCTTTCTCATGCCGACGAACGCCGAGTCCACCACGAGCTCGAAGATGTCGTCGAGGTCCGGGAGCTTGGCCCGCCACAGCGGCTCCCACTCGCGCACGTTGTTGGTGAGCATCGCCACCCTGAGGCCACGCGCGCGGATACCTCGCAGGTAGTCCACCATCGGCTCGTTGGCGTGCAGGTTGGCGAAGTAGGTGTCGCGGAGGCCCGCGAGGCCGACGCCGTCGCCGAGCTCCGCCTCGAGCCGGCGCTGGAACTCGCGCTCGCTGATCGTGCCCTTCTCGAGCTCAAACAGGGGATGTTCACCGCCCGAGCGCTCGGTGGCGGCCGCCATCGCCCGGCCAAGCTCTCCGGGGCCGATGCCGGACGCCTCGTGGTAGGCGGTGAAGGCCTCGACGAGCGGGACGGTGAGCACGCCCCCGAAGTCGGAGATCACCGCCCGCACCGGCTGGCCGGCGGGCGTCACGCGGCGGCGGCCTCGGCCCGCACGCTCAGCTCATAGGAGCCGGCTCCCTGGCGGCCCTCCATCCGGTACTCGAAGGCGGCGGCGTTCACCGACAAGCCCTCGAGCTCGAGCGTGGTCCCGGCCACCGCGCGACCGGACGCGCGCATCGGGAACTCGTCACCGGGAAGCCACAGCTCGAGGCCCACCGTGCGCTGGCGGCCGTCGCCGTCGTACACCGTCGACAGGCGTGCGTCCTCGACCGCCCGGGCCTCGCCCGCGACCAGCACCACCGCCGTCACGAGCTCCGCCCCGTGTCCCGCAGCTCCCCGCGGCCGGCGGGCCACGGCGAACACGGCGTGCCCCTCGTCGAACACCGCCTCTACGGTGCGCAGGACGTCCAGCTCCGCCCACGCCGGCGCGCTCGCCACCTCGGTGGTCGTGCCGAGGCACTCGACGGACCGCCCGTCCACCGTCCCCTGAACGCGGCACAGCGCCACCCGCGAGCCGCCCAGCCGCATCCCCTCGGTGACCGGTGTGAACTCGAGCTCCAGGCGATCGCCGAGGGTGCCGCGATGCCCGCCGCCGGTCGGCGTGACGACGGGTGCCTCGTCGAGCGCCAGCGAGGCGCCGCCTTCGAACAGCAGCGTGAGCCCGGCCCGCCAGACGCCGTGGATGCCGCGCTCAGGATCGAAGAAGGAGAATGCCGCGGGCGGGTCGCTCACCGCTCGAGGCGCGGAAGCGGTGGCTCGGTGGAAGGCCTCGGCGCCTCGGTGGCCGAGCCCTCGACGTCGTAGGCCCGGGACGCGCGGCCACCGCCGGCCCGGCCGCGGCTCGCGAGGCCCACCACCACACGCCGGGCCAGCACCCGTCCCACCAGCCGGCGCGCCACCGCGCGGGTGGGCGGCACGAGCAGCAGGAGCCCGACGATGTCGGTGAGGAAGCCCGGCGTGAGCAACAGGGCTCCGCCGAAGATCACGAGCGCGCCGTCGAGGACCTCCCGGTGGGGCACCCGCCCCGTGGTCGTGGCCTGCGTGAAGCGCCGCCAGACCGCGCGGCCCTGGGAGCGCAGCAGCAGCGACCCGATTATCGAGTCGAGCACCAGCAGCAGCAGGGTCCAGCCGATGCCGATCGCGTCACCCACCACCGCGAAGATCACGTACAGCTCCGCGATGGGCACGGCGATGAACAGCAGCACCAGGATCAGGAGGGGCACCCGGCTGAGGCTACTATCGATCTCATGCCGACCGTCGACGAGGTCACCGAAGCGCTCACCAACGTCATCGACCCCGAGCTGGGACTCGACTTCGTGGATCTGGGCCTCGTGTACGAGGTCGAGGTCGAGGAGGAGGAGGTCTACATCACCTTCACGCTCACGTCGCCCGGCTGCCCCATCGGCCCGCAGGTCTCCGATCAGATGAAGGAGTACGTCGGCGAGCTCGAGGGAGTGGCGAAGGTGCACCCCAAGATGGTCTTCACCCCGGCCTGGACGCCCGAGCTGATGAGCGAGGACGCCAAGTTCGCCCTGGGCTACTAGCCCGCGGGCGAGGTAGCGCGTCCGGCCACTGAGCGCGGTTCACCGCTAGCCGCGCGAGCTTGTGCGGCGCTTGCCCTTGCCCTTCGGACGGCCGGACGAGCCGTTGGCCGCGGCGCCGTTGGCGCGCGCGGAGCCGTTGCCCGAACGCCGCGCCGCGCGCTTGCCGCCGCGCGCCCCGTCGCCCCTCTCGGGCGCCGCCCGCCGCGCCCGCTTCGGCTTGCCTGCGGCCTCGAGCAGCTCCGCCAGCGAGTCCTCGAGGAACTCGGCGAAGTCGTCGACGTCCGGCATCGCGTCGTAGTCGGCCAGGAGACCGAAGGTGATGTTGCCGTTGTAGCTCATGATCGCGATCGCGAGCGCGTGGTTCTCGGGCAGGAAGGCGATGGGCGCCATCTCGAGCATCTGGCGCCCGTGCATGTAGAGCGGGAACTGCGGGCCGGGCACATTGGTCACGATCAGGTTGAACAGGCGTGTCGAGAAGTTAATGCGCGTGGCCTGGGCGAGGATCGTCGGCGGCGCGAAGCCCTCGATCCCGGCGATCACCTCGGCGCCGAGGGCCTGCTTGGACTCCTTCAGGCCCTTCATCGCCTCGCTCGCGATGCGGAGGCGCTCGACCGGGTGGTCCACGTACACGGGCAGCGGCCCGCGCATGGCGGCGATCTGGTTGCCGAGCGCCCCGTGCCCCGTGTCGGCGCGTACCGACACGGGCACCAGCGCGCGCAGCTCGAGCCCCTCGGGGCGCACGCCCCGTGACTGCAGCCAGCGTCGCAGTCCGCCGGACACGACGGTGAGCACGACATCGTTGACGGTGCCGCCGAACTCATCCTTCACGAGCTTGAAGTCCGAGAGGCGGCTCCCCACCCAGCGCACGGTGCGGTGCGGTCCGATCGGCACGTTCAGCGGCGTCTCGGGCGCCGGGTTGAGCCCCGCCCACACCAGCTCACCGAGCCCCTGTGCGGCCTCGAAGGCGCCCGCGGCGGTGCCGCTCGGGTCCTGGAGCGCGCGGGCCGCGCGGGAGGCGACGCCCACGGGCGTCTTCACGAGGTCCTTGAGGCCCTCGAGCGCGAGCTGCGCCTGGCCCGGCTCCGGGTGCGGGTGCCACGGCTTGTCGGGAGGCGGTATCTCGGTCGGCTCGGGGGAGAGATCGAACAGCACGGTGGCTATGTCGACGCCCGAGATGCCGTCGATCAGCGCATGGTGGCTCTTGCTGAGGAGCGCGAAGCGGTTCTGGGTCAGCCCCTCCACGACCCATATCTCCCAGAGCGGCTTGGACCGGTCGAGCCGCTGGGAGAAGACGCGGCCGATCAGCTGGCGCAGCTGGTCGTCGCTGCCGGGCGACGGCAGCGCGGCATGGCGCACGTGGTACTCGAGGTTGAAGCGCGAGTCGTCGACCCAGAACGGCCGGCCGGCGTCCATGCGCGGGAAGGAGAGCTTCTGGCGGTAGCGCGGGACCAGGTGGAGCCGCGACTCGATGCCCTCGAGCACCTGCTCTCGCGTCGGCGGCGGCCCCTCGAAGATCATCAGCCCGCCGATGTGCATGTGCGAGGCCTGGTGCTCCTGGTGGAGGAACGACGCGTCGATCGCGGAGAGTCGATCCAGGTGCTCGGTGGCCACGCCCGAAGACTAACCCTCCCGGTGCTCCGTGCGCCACCCCCAACCGCCACAATGTGCCAGATGACCGATTCCACGACCCCGCCCGCGCGGATGCCGCCTCATGCCGCCGTGGAATCAATCATCTGATGCGTCTGCTCACCGTGGTCCTTCTCGTCCAGGTCGCCATCGGCATCGGCCTGGTGGCCGTCGTGCTCTCGGGCGACGTCCCGCTCGTCGGCAACCTCGGCATCGGGGAGTCTGCGGGCTCGGGCACCCCGGTCGAGGCGGCGGTGGCACGCGCGCCGGTCGACCGATTCGACGAGGCGCGCGCCTTCGGCTGGCTGCGCCGTCAGGTGGACATCGGCCCCCGTCCAGCCGGCAGTCCCGAGTCGCGCCGGCTGGCGCGCCTGCTGCGTGCCCGGCTGCCGGGCGGCCGCTTCCAGGCCGTGCCCGGGCGCCTGCGCAACGTGATCGGCCTGGTGCCGGGGCGCGACCCGGCGCGCACGGTGGTGGTGGGCGCCCACTACGACACGAAGGACGAGCCCGGCTTCGTGGGGGCCAACGACGCCGCGTCCGGAACGGCGGTGGTCATGGAGCTCGCCCGCGCGATCAGGCCGCGCACGCTGGGCCCGACCGTCGTGTTCATCCTCTTCGACGGCGAGGAGAGCCCACGCGGCACCGCCGACGAGGACTTCGAGATGGCCGGGCTGCGGGGCAGCAGGATCGCGGCGCCGGCCTACCGCAACGCCGAGGCGATGGTCCTGCTCGACTTCGTGGGCAACCGCAACCTCTCGATCCCGCGCGAGCGCAACTCGGACCCGGCGCTCTGGTACCGGCTGCGGCAGGCCGCCGGCCGGGTGGGCGCCGGGCGCGTGTTCCCCCGGCGCGTCGACGCCCCGATCGCCGACGACCACCTGCCGTTCATCCGCGCCGGGGTGCCGTCGATCGACCTGATCGACACCAACTTCCTGCGCGGGCCGTGCTGGCACCGCCCCTGCGACGACCTCCGCGGCGTGTCGGCGCAGAGCCTCGACCTGAGCGGTGAGACCGTGTTCGAGCTGCTTCGTACACTGTGAACAGATGCCGAGCGCTCCCGAGAAGCTGTACCTGGCCGCACCGCGCGGCTACTGCGCGGGCGTCGACCGCGCGGTGCAGACCGTCGAGCGCGCGCTCGAGCTCTACGGTCCGCCCGTCTACGTCCGCAAGGAGATCGTCCACAACAAGCACGTGGTCGCGCAGCTGCGCGAGCGCGGCGCGATCTTCGTGGACCAGGAGACCGAGGTGCCCGAGGGGCAGACCGTCGTGTTCTCCGCCCACGGCGTGGCTCCCGGCGTGCACGCCCAGTCGGCCGAGCGGGGGCTGAAGACCATCGACGCCACCTGCCCGCTCGTGACCAAGGTGCACGTCGAGGCCAAGAAGTTCGCCGCCGAGGGCCACACCATCGTGCTGATCGGACACGCCGGACACGAGGAGGTCGAGGGGACGATGGGGGAGGCCCCCGACAGCATCGTGCTCGTCGAGACCGTGGAGGACGTCGACCGGCTGGAGGTCGAGGACCCCGACCGCATCGCCCACATCTCGCAGACCACCCTGGCGGTGGACGAGACGCGCGCCATCATCGTGCGGCTGCGCGAGCGCTTCCCAAACATCGTCGGTCCGCGCACCGACGACATCTGCTACGCCACCACCAATCGTCAGATGGCGGTACGCCAGATGGCGGGCAAGTGCGACCTCGTGCTGGTGATCGGCTCGCAGAACTCCTCGAACTCCAACCGTCTTGTGGAGGTCGCGCGCGACCACGGCGCCGACTCCTACCTGATCGACAACGAGACCCAGGTGCGTGAGGAATGGCTCGAGGGCAAGCGGATCGTGGGGATCACCTCGGGGGCGAGCGCCCCGGAGGAGCTCGTGCAGAGGCTCGTGGCCTTCTTCCGCGAGCGCGGCACCACCGCCGTCGAGGAGTTCGAGGTGGTGCAGGAGGACGTGCGGTTCATGCTGCCGAAGACGATTCGCACGGCGCTGGCTGCGGCCTGACCCGGGCTAGCCACCCGCCGGCGGCCTCGGCGTGAACTGGAAGCCGTGCAGGCGCAGTCCCGGGTCGGCGGCCACCACCTCGCCGTCCGGCGCCTCGTACACCCCCGGCTCGACCGGGCCCGACAGCACCGCGTAGGCCGCCCCGCCGGTGAAGGACACCTCGGCGGCCGCTCCGGCGTCGGCGGCCTCGATGTAGTCCTCGCCGTCTGTCCAGTCTCGTATCAGCTCGACGCGCGCGCGCTCCTTCGGCAGAGCGATGTCGGCGGTCTGCGGTTCCAGCAGCACGCCCGGAGCGTCCTCGGGCCGCAGCGGCTCGAGCGGCGCCGGGAGGGTGAGGCCGCCGTCGATCTCGAGGAGCACCTCCTGGATGGCGAGCTCCGTGTCGCGGTAGGCGCCCTCTCCGTAGTGGAACCAGCGCAACTCGCCGCGGCGGTCCCACAGGTAGAGGCCGGGCCAGCCCCGGTTGCCGTAGGCGAGCCACACCGCGAAGTCGGGGTCGAGGGCCACCGGGTAGTCGATCCCCAGCCGCTGGACGGCCCGCGCCGCCGTGCCGCGGTCGCGCCCGAACGAGTACCCCGGCGAGTGCACGCCCACCACGCGCAGGCCCGCCTCCGCGTAGCGTTCGTGCCAGTGCTTCAGGTAAGGCATGGTGCGCAGCGAGTTCACGCGCGCGAAGTCCCAGAACTCGACCAGCACCGCCGCCCGGCCGCGCTGCTTGTCCATCCGCAGGAACGCGACGTTCAACCAGTCGAGCCCGGAAGGGAACTCGGGGGCGTTGATCTCTATGTCGTCGGGCGCGCGCGGCATGCCACGCAGTCTGGCGCGTCGCTCAGGCGGCGAGGGCCCGGAGTACGTCCGGGGACACGTACACCTCCACGAGCGCGGTCACGATCAGCACCGGGAAGGCGATCGCCGAGGTCACGAAGGTGGCAGCCAGCAGCTCGTGCCAGCGCCGGCGCCGGCTCGCGATGATCCAGGCCGCGAGCGGGAGGAACAGCGCGGTGAGCTCGGGTAGGGCGTGGGGGAGCAGGCCGATGAGCAGCAGGGCGGGAGAGATGTCCAGCCGCGCGGCGAGCGTGGAAGCTGCGCCACCGAGCGCGTATGCCTGCGTGGTGAGCGAGAAGATGGTGGCCGCCAGCACGAAGCCGATCGCCAGCGGGCCGGCCTTCTCGTGCACCCAGCGCCAAGCGCCCGTCATCCCCGCCGCTGTGGCCGGCAGGGAGCTCCCGGCGATGAAGCCCGCCACGCAGGCCATGGCGTGCAGGGCGAGCACCAGCGAGTTGCGGTAGAGGAGGAAGCCGGCGTCTGCGAGCCGCGGCTCGTGGCCGTAGTGGCTGACGATCAGCCGCGTCGGGTCGGCCGCCGCGTTCTCCGCGACGACGTAGACGGCGAACAGGAGGCCCACGGCCACGAGCATGCTGCCGAGCAGCCAGCCCCGCAGCGTGCGCCAGGGCTGCGCGCGCCAGCCGTCGAGGGTCTCCCGCGTGTCGCGAAGCCCCTGGACGAGGGCGTAGTCATTGGCGCTCACCCACTGGGCATCGGCAGGCCGGCGCTTCATGTTGAGCCCGGCGCGGGGCACGGACGGGCACGGGCCGGGTCCGGGGGCGCGGCTGATCTCTACCCGGGCTCGGCCTCCACGTGCGCGAAGGCGTCGGCGCGGGAGCGCGAGGAGACGAAGTTGCGATAGTGCGCCACCCCCGCCGCCCCGCTCACGAGCGCCGATGTGTCGCGCTGCCAGTCATCCGGGCTGATCCTCAGGATCCAGCCGCGACGGTAGGGCTGGGTCACCAGCACGTGTGGCGCCACCTCCATGAGCGGATTGGCCTCGACGATCGTGCCGCTCACGGGCGCCGCCACCGCCACCAGCCGCCCTTCACGGCCGGTGATGCGGGCAACGGGCTCGCCCCGCTCGGCGCGCGTGCCCACGAGCTCCCGCTCCACCTCGGGGCTGTACGAGAGCACCGTGCGCATGGGCGCCGCCACACCGATCGTGGCGAGCCCTCCGGTCCGGTGGGCCCACACATGGCGCTCGATCCAGTGGTGCACGTCGGTGGGCATGCGGTAGAGCGGCGGCCGGGCCAGCCAACCGAGGCCCTTGGGGGTGGGCGGCGGGGAGCGGCGGGGCGGCGCGGGCGGCGCGGGCAGGGCCGCCTGCGGCAGCTCGGCGCCGTGCAGCAGGGCCTGCTCGCGCAGGCCCTCGAGCGGCACGACGGGAACACCATAGGTCGCGGCCGTCCGGCCCAGCTCCTCCCGCAGCGTCCGCCTCACGGCCGCCGTCTCCGCGCGCGGGGACGGCTCGGCGAGGGCGGTCACCGCCGCGAACTCGGCGCGGAAGCCGGTTCGGTGCACCGCCATCTCCCCCCAGGCCGCGATCGCGCCCAGCACCAGCCGGCCTCCGCGCAGCCGCGGGTCGGTGTGCTCGAACAGCCCGTACAGGCCGCAGCTGCAGGCGAGGTCGGGCGCCCGGTGGCCGGTGCTCTTCCGCAGCGCGCAGGTGGCCCGGTTCTCGCCCACCGCCCAGGGCGAGGACGAATAGGTGACCGGGTACAGGCGGTCATGGCGCAGCGCCCACGCTCGGTAGCCGACGACGGCCTCGACGAAGTCGGGAGCCGCGGTCACGCGGGCGTCGGTTCGCGCTCCGGCTTCCGGGTGGGCGCCGGAGTCCGAGCCGGCTCCTTGGACGGCGGCGCCGGCTCCGTTCGTGCTGGCGGCCGTTCGGGCTGGCGAATCGGCTCGACCCGGATGCGGCGCGCGGGGCCGGGAAGGTCCAACGCCCGGGGACGACTCGAGGCGTGTCGCGGGGCGCCCTTCCCGTGGCGGGCCCCCGCCCGGCGACGGGCGACGCGACCGAACATGCCCCCCAGCATGACCCGGCTGCCGGTCGGAACGACGCACGCCTCCGGGCGCCGACCGCCCCGGCGTGACAAGCTTCGGGCACCCACCGAAACGAGCGAGAGGAGCGCGTGGCAGAGCAGCAGCAAGACGGTGGCGACCCGTCGAGGACGGCCCGCGTCTCGCCCGCACAGCAGCGCGCCGCCCTGTTCGCCGCGATTCTCGCCTCGACGATCGTCTCGGTCGACGCGACGGTGGTCAACGTGGCTCTGCCCGCCATCTCCGACGACCTGGGCGGTGGCCTGGCCGGCCAGCAGTGGGTGGCCAACGGCTACCTGCTCACGCTCGCGGCGCTGATCCTCATCTCGGGCTCGCTCGCCGACCTGTTCGGCGAGCGGCGGATCTTCGCCCTCGGGGTGGCCGGTTTCGGCGTTACCTCTGTGCTGTGCGCGATCGCGCCGTCGATCGAGGCGCTCGTGGCGGCCCGCACGCTGCAGGGCGTGTCGGGAGCGCTCCTCACCCCGGCCGCACTCGCCATCATCGTGGCCGTCTTCCCCGCCGACGAGCGCGGCAAGGCGATCGGCACCTGGACCGCGTTCGGCGGCATCGGCATCCTCATCGGACCGCTGGTCGGCGGCCAGATCGTCGACTCGATCTCGTGGCGCTGGGTCTTCGCCCTGCAGGTGCCCTTGGTGGCCGGCGCGCTCGTGCTGGCAGTCACCGCCGTGCCGGAGGGAGCGGGCCGCCAGGCCGGCACGCGCATCGACTATCTGGGGGCCGTTCTGTGCGCCGCCGGCCTCGCGGGCATCTCCTTCGCGCTGATCCAGCAACCGGTCTCCGGGTGGGGTTCGCCCAGGATCTACGGGCCCCTGCTCGCCGGAGCGATGACCTTCGCGGCGTTCATCGTCTACGAGCTGCGCGCGCGGGCGCCGATGCTGCCGCTCGAGCTGTTCACCCGGCGCAACTTCGCGGTCGGCAACGTGCAGACGCTGATGATGTACGGAGGCCTTGCGATCCTCACCTTCTTCCTCACGCTCTTCCTGCAGCAGGTCGCGGGCTATTCGGCGCTCGAGGCTGGGACCGTGATGCTGGTGCCCACCGGCTTCATGTTCGTCCTCGCCCGGCGCTTCGGTGCGATGGCCGACCGGTCGGGGCCGAAGCTGTTCATGAGCCTCGGGCCGGCGATCTCGGCGCTCGGCTTCTTCCTCCTGATGCGCCTCGACGAGACCGTGAGCTTCACGACCGACCTCCTGCCCGCCCTGCTCCTCTTCTCACTCGGGCTATCGATGACCGTGCCCGTGCTCACCGCGGCCGTGCTGGCCGACGCCGACGAGCACAACGCGGGCATAGCGTCGGCCACCAACAACGCCATCGCCCGCACCGCGGCCCTGCTCGCCACCGCTGCGATCGGCTCGGTGGTGGCCGGGAGCTTCGGCGGCGTTCTCGACGAGCGGCTCGGCGACCGTGCGCTGCCCGCCGAGGCCCGCGCGGCGGTGGAGGACGCCAAGCGACGCTCCCTGGGGCGGCTTGATCTCGCCGCGGTCCCGGCCGCGGAGCGGCAGTCCGTGGCTGAGGCCAACGCCGATGCATCCGTCAGCGCCTTCCGGCTCAGCGCGGGCATCGGCGGCGGCCTGCTGCTGGCGGCGGCCCTGATCGGCGCGGCGGGCCTGCGCAACCCGCGCCGGGACGTGCGGGCGCAGGAGTGCCCGGGCGGAACGGTCGTCGGCCACCCGCGCGATGTTGCGCGCCCGCCCTCGGCGGGTATCGGTCGAGTGCCCGGGGCGCCCGTAGGCGCCGCCAGCAACTGAAAGGACGAAGACCGGTGCCCACCTGGACCCTCGAGCCCGGCCACACCGAGGCCGAGTTTCGCGCGCGCCACATGATGGTCACCTGGGTGCGCGGCCTCGTGAAGGACGTACACGGGACGCTGAGCTTCTCCTTCGACGATTGGAGCGACACCGCCTTCGAGGGCGAGATGGACGCCGCCGGACTCTGGACCGGCGAACCCGATCGCGACGCGCACCTGCGCTCCCCCGACTTCTTCGACGTGGAGAGCCATCCGAAGATCACCTTCCGCGGACGCTTCACCGAGCGCACCGGCGACAACGAGTTCAAGGCCGCCACCGACCTCACCATCCGTGGCGTGACCCGCCCGGTCACGCTGGAGGTCGTCTACCAGGGCCAGTGGCTGACGCCCTTCTGGGACGGCGAGGTGAACCGCGGAACGCTCACCCGCATCGGCTTCGAGGCCCGGACCCGGATCAACCGCCACGACTTCGGCGTCTCGTGGCAGGACGAGCTGCCGATGGGCGGTGTGGTGGTGAGCAACGAGATCCGCCTGGCTCTGGATATCCAGGCCATCCTCGACGACGACCTCGAGAAGACCGGGGCGATCCGCTACTACCGCCAGGCCGAGGACGTCCCGAGCGAGGTGCAGGCGGGGACCGCCGACGCGGCCTAACCGATGGAGCCCACCATCTCCAGCTGGATCAACCGGTTCAGCTCGATCGCGTACTCCATCGGCAACTCCTTGGTCACGGGCTCGATGAAGCCGTTCACGATCATGCCGGCGGCCTCCTCCTCGGTGAGCCCGCGGCTCTTCAGGTAGAAGAGCTGCTCGTCTGAGATCTTGCCGACCACGGCCTCGTGGGCAACGGTCACGTGCGGGTTCTGGATCTGGATGTCGGGCCAAGTGTCGGAGCGCGACTCGGGATCCATCATCAGGCCGTCGCACTGCACGTGAGACTTGGACCCCGCCGAGTTGTGGCCCATTCGCACCAGGCCGCGGTAGCCCATGATCCCGCCGTCCTTGGAGATCGACTTGGCAAGGATGTTCGAGGTGGTGTTGGGCGCGAGGTGAAGCACCTTGGCGCCGGTGTCCTTCCACACGTTGCCGGAGGCCACGCCCACGTTCAGGTGGTCCGCACGCGCGCCCTCGCCCATCAGGAACGAGCCCGGGTAGAGCATCACGTACTTGGCGCCCATCGAGCCGCCGACCCACTCGACCGTGCCCTCGGCCTCGACGATCGCGCGCTTGGTGTTCAGGTTGTAGACGTCCTTCGACCAGTTCTGCACGGTCGTGTAGCGGGCCTTGGCGCCCTCCTTCACGAAGATCTCGACGCAGGCGGAGTGCATCGAGTTGGCGCTGTAGGTCTGCGCGGTGCAGCCCTCGATGTAGTTCACCTCCGAGCCCTCGTCGGCGATGATCAGCGTGTGCTCGAAGGTGCCCTCGCCCGAGCCCTCCATGCGGAAGTAGGCCTGGAGCGGAAGGTCCACCTTCACGCCCTTAGGCACGTAGAGGAACGCCCCGCCCGACCACACGGCGCCGTGGAGCGCCGAGTACTTGTTGTCCTGCGGCGGGATGTTCTTGGTCATGAAGTAGGGCTCGACGAGGTCGGGTACTCGGTGATGGCCGTGTCCATCGAGCAGAAGATGATCCCGAGGTCCGAGTACTCCTTCTTGAGGCCTTCGTAGACAGGCTCCTGGCGCCACACGCCCACCACGCCGGCGAGGTGCTCGCGCTCGGCCTGGGGGATCCCGAGGTCCTCGTAGGTCTGCTTCATGTCCGCGGGAACGTCGTCCCACGAGTCGTAGCGGCCCGCCGTGGGCGGGGAGTAGAGGACGAGGTCGTCCAGGTTCAGGCCGGACAGGTCGACGCCCCAGGTGGGCACCGGCTTGCGCTCGAAGATCTCGAGTGACTTGACGCGCTTGGCGCGCATCCACTCGGGCTCGCCCTTGATCTTCGAGAGCTCCTCGACGACCTCGCGGGAGATGCCCTTGCGGGCGATTAGCTGACCCTGCTCGTCCTCGACGATGGGGCTCGGCTTGGTGATTCGCGTGCTGTCCGTGGCGGCCATGGTCAATTCCTCGCTGTCAGGTCGGATATGCCCGGGGAGTTTAGCTCAGCGGGGCGGCGGCTGGAGGTCTCGACCGGCTCCCGCACGGCCGTCAGCGCTTCGAGCAGGGCCGGGTTGAACAACTCGTGCTTCACGGTGACCGCCGCGTGGTCGCCGTCGACCTCGAAGACGGGAGCGTCGAGCGACTCGGCCAGCTCCAGCTGCTTGCGGGGCGGCACGGCGGTGTCACGCTGTGTGAGCACGACCGCGGCGGGCACCGACAGTCCGCGGATCCACGGTCGGCTGTCGTAGCGGCCGAGCTCGCGCCCCGCCTCGGCGATGTCGCGGCCGTTGCCGCGCGAGAGCTCGGCGGCCACCCACGTGGTGGTCGAGCTGTCCGGGAATCCGCCGGCCCGCAGGCCGAGGCGCCAGGTGGCCTCGGGAAACAAGTTCACCCCCAGGCGCAGCGCCGCCATGCCGTTCCACAGCGCCCTCATGCCCGGGTCCTGCCACTCGCGCGCGGTCGCGCAGAGCACGATGCCCGCGAGCAGACCGGGGTGGTCACGGGCCATCAGCTGGGTGATCGGCCCGCCCATCGAGTAGCCGGCGGCGATCACCGACCCGCAGCCGAGGGTCTCGACCACCGCGGCGGCGTCGTCAGCGCAGTCCGAGAGCCGGAAGGGAGCGGGCGTGCGCAGGCCGCGGCCGTGCCCGCGGTGGTCCATGGCCAGCACGCGGTATCCGGCGTTCATGAGCGGCCCGTAGGAGCGAAACCAGTTGAGGTCGCTGGGGAACATCCAGCCGTGCAGAAGCAGGACCGGCTGGCCGTCGCCGCCCGAGTCGCGCAGGAAGAACTCGCCACGCCCCGGCACGTGGTGCTGGCGGCCCTCGGGTAGCGCCACGGGCGGCTCGGGTGCCCAGTCTGGCGTTCGGCGCGGGACCCGAGCGCCCGCGCGGCCGCGAGGGGATGGACCTTGGGCCGCGGGCGCCGACTCGGCTTCGCCGGGCCGGCGGTCATCGGCTCAGCTCTCGGGCCACGAGGCGTCGCCCGTGGTGGCGCCCCTCATGACCTTCAGGTTGAGCAGGGCGCACTTGCGGCGGGTGGGGGAGATGTCGATGCCGAGCAGGTCGGTGACCCAGTCCGCCGGGAGCCCGCCGATCTCGTCGACCGGCATGCCCACGAGCTCCTCGGACGCGATCGACGCCGCCGCCTGGGAGATAGCGCACCCCTGGCCGTGGAACCTGAGCTCGGCGATCTTCCCGTCCTCCACCCTCACGTGGACTCCAAGCTCGTCCCCACAGAGAGGGTTGTGGTCGTGCCACTCGAGGTCGTGCGGGTCGAGCTCCCCGAAGTTGCGGGGGCTCTTGTAGTGGTCGAGAATGTAGTCCCGGTAGAGGGCGTCCACCCGATCGAGGGTACTCAGCGGCCCTTTGCCCCGGCCTACTTCGGCCCCACCACGCCACACGCGATCCGATCGCCCGAGTCGCCCGTGTCGAGCGTCATCTGGTCCGGCACCTTGGCGGCGTCCTTCGAGCGGTAGCGATCGGCCGGGATGTTGGCGGAGTTGTCGGGGTCGGCGTGCACCATCACCGCGCTCCCGTCGGAGTCCTGGATGTCGGCCAGGGTGTAGCCGTCGGTGCTGAAGGTGGTCGTCACGGAGCCGTCCTCCTTCACGAGCAGGGGCGGCATGTCGCCGGAATGCTCACCGTGGTCCTCGGACCCCTTGGTGTAGTGACCCTCGGCGCTGCCGAACGGCGTCGGCTCTCCCTCCACCACCGCGTCGGGGTCGCAGGTGCCCGTTTCGTGGATGTGGAAGCCGTGAAAGCCGGGCTCGAGACCCTCGAGCTGCGCGGCCACCCGAACCGCTCCGCCCTCCTCGCTCAGCGTCACCGCCCCGATCTGCGCGCCGTCCGCGCCGGTCAGCTCGACGTCCATAGCCGGCGGTGGGCTCTGCTGCGCCGCTCCGGTGCCGGTGTTGTTTTCGTCCTCGCCACAGCCGGCGAGCAGCGCGACGACCGTGCCGGCGATTGCAACTTCGACCCTCATCTGTTCCCTCCCTTGGTCACCCGAGCTCGACCCGGGTGGGCCGCGCCTCCGCCTGTGCGACCCCTTTCTACACGCATTGGAGCGCCGGCTGCGGCGGAGCGGCCTCCGGTGGGCGGTGAAGCCCTCGAACGAGGCCACTGATAGTGAGCCCGGGCCCGAACGATCGAGCTGACGGCGTCGGTGCGCAGCCTGTTCGCGGACCCCGACGCCGGCAACAACGTCGACACGGTTACGACGCGGGTGGTGCGCTGAGCCCAGGGCCGCCGCGACGCGGCGCCCCGATGCGGTCGAGGCCCGCGGGCGGCCCCTTGGCGGGTCAGGCCGACGCGGGACCCGGACTCAGCCGGTCGAGCATGCGCAGCAGCGCCTCCCGCTGAGCGCGGCTCTACGCCCGCAGGTCCCGCAGCTCGTCGGCGACGGCGCGCAGCGCCGCACCCTGTTCCGACATGAACGCCCGCGCGCTTTTCATCAGGTCCTGCGTGAAGCGCTCGGACCGCAGGCTCTGCTAGCGGATGAAGATCCGCAGGTCGTCGTGGAGCTCGCGTGAGCGGCGGCTCTCCGCCCGCGACAGGCGCATCTCCTCCCGAACACCCTCCATGAGCTCGGTGCCGCGGTCCATCAGCTCATTGCCCCGACTCATGTGACGTCGATGCGCTGCAGGAAGTCGGGATCGCTCACTGAGGCCATTGTGGTACGCCGGACGCCACGAACGCGTGAAGAGCGCACCGATTCCGGAACGACTATCCCTTCGGCCGGCCGGCTCGACCGCCTGGCACTACAGCCCGAACACCGTCCGCGCCTTCGCAAGCGCCTCCACCAGCCGATCGACGTCCTCGCGCGAGTTGTAGACGTGAAAGGAGGCGCGCGCCGTGGCCGGCACGCCCATCATCCGCATCAGCGGCTGGGCGCAGTGGTGGCCGGCGCGGATGCACACGCCCTCGCGGTCACACAGGTCGGCGACGTCGTGCGGGTGCATGCCCTCGAGGGCGAACGACACGACGCCGCCGCGCTGGTCCGGATCGGGTGGGCCGAAGACCCGCAGGCTCTCGATCGTGGGCAGCCGCTCGAGGGCGTAGGCCGTGAGGTCGCGCTCATGGGCGCGGACGTTCTCCATCCCCAGTCCCGACAGGTAATCGACCGCCGCCCCGAGCCCGACGCCCTCGGCGATCGGCGACGTGCCGGCCTCGAACTTCCAGGGCAGCTCGTTCCAGGTGGAGGACTCGAAGTCGACGCGCCCGATCATGTCGCCGCCGCCCAGGAACGGGCGCATCTCCTCGAGCACCGAGCGTCGCCCGTGGAGCACGCCGATGCCGGTGGGCCCGACCGCCTTGTGTCCGGTCCACGCGTAGAAGTCGGCGTCGATCGCGCTCAGGTCGACCGGCAGCTGGGGCACGGCCTGGGAGCCGTCGACCACCGTGAGCGCGCCGGCGGCCCTAGATCGCGCGACGATGTCCGCCACCGGGTTCAACGTGCCGAGCACGTTCGACACGTGCACGACGCTCACGAGCTTCACCCGCCCCTCGGCGAGCACCGAGTCGAGCTCGTCGAGCGACAGCGTCCCCTCCTCGGAAACGCCCAGATACCGCAGCCGCGCCCCCGTCTCGTGGCACAGCATCTGCCACGGCACGATGTTCGAGTGGTGCTCCATGTGCGTGATGAGCACCTCGTCGCCGGGACCGACGTTCGCGCGGCCCCAGGCGTAGGCCACGAGGTTGATCGCCTCGGTGGCGTTGCGGGTGAAGATCGTGGTGGCGGTCTCCCACCCGCAGAACGCCGCCACCCGCTCACGCGCCCCCTCGTAGAGGTCCGTGGCCTCCTGCGCCAGCTCGTAGACGCCGCGGTGGATGTTGGCGTTCGAGCGGCGGTAGTAGTCGTTCATGGCCTCGATCACCGCGACCGGCTTCTGCGAGGTGGCCGCGGAGTCGAGGTAGACCATCGGCTTGCCACCACGGGTGAGCCGCTCGAGCACCGGGAAGTCGGCGCGCACGTCGAGCGCGGGGGTGGCCGTGAGCGGGTTCATCGGCGGGCCGAGTATGCGGCCACCTGGTCCTCGGCGCGAACGAGCTTCGCGGCGATGCGCTCGCGCACCAGGGTCTCGAGCGACTCGTCGCCGAGGCGCTGCACCACCGGCTCGAAGTAGCCCTCGACGAGCACCCGCACCGCCTCGGCGCGCGGTATGCCGCGGGCCATCATGAAGAACACCTGGTCCTCGTCGATCTCGCCGACCGTGCCGCCGTGCGAGGCCGACACGCTGTCGGTCTCGACGATCAGCGAGGGGATGGCGTCGGCCTTGGCCTTCGCCGACAGCAGCATCGAGTGCGTCTGCAGGTAGGTATGGGTGTTCTGCGCACCCTTGGCGATCTGAATCAACCCCTCGTAGGAGGCCCGCGAATCGCCCGTCAGCGCGCCCTTCCAAACGGTGTCGCCGGTGGTGTCGCCCTGTTCGTGCAGGTCGGTCGTGAAGAGGTCGAGGTGCTCGTCGCCCTCGGTGAAGTAGAGGCCGGTGTGGCGCATGTCGGAGCCGCGCTCGGCGCAGACGATGTCAAGCGTCTGCTTGGTGAGGTGGCCGCCGAGGTGGATCGGCACCCAGGAGCAGTGCGCGTCGCGGGCGATCTCGACGCGCTTGGTGGAGATGTCGTGCACCTCGCCGCGGCCCCAGTCCTGCAGGTGCGCGAGCTTCACGTTGGCGCCGGCGCCGACGAACAGCTCGAAAGCGCCGGCGTGGAGCGCCTGACCGTCGATGTCGGGAGCGAGGCCGTACTCGCGCAGCGAGCACTCGGCCAGCTCGCCCACGACCGCCAGCGTGCGTGCGTACTGCGCGGTGCCCGGCTCGTCGATCAGGTACACCACCTGGAGCGGCTTCTCGACGCGCACGTTGCGCGGTACGTGCACGAAGGCGCCGCCCGTCCACAGGGCGGCCGTGGCCGCCGCGAACTTGCCCTCCTCGGCGGAGAGGCGCCTGCCGTACCACCGCTCGACGAGGTCCCCGTGCTCCTCGACCGCGCGCTCGAGCGAGGTGAGCACGACGCCCTGCGCCGCGAGCGACGGATCGAGGTAGGAGAACACCGAGCTCGCGCCGCGCTGCACGATCAGTCCGCCGACCTCGTCGAGGTCGACCGCCTGCGCGACGACCCCGGGCAGCTCGTCTAGAGAGGTCACGAAGCCGTGGTGGCGTGGCTCGAGCTCGTCGAGGCGCAGCTTGCGCAGCGTCGTGGTCCAGAACCCCGACCGCCGCCAGGTGGGCACCGGCTCGCGCTCGTAGACCTCGAGCGCCCCCCGGCGGGACTCCTCCATGAAGCTCGCCTCCAGGAAGCTAGGCCGCACCGCTCGCCTCCACCTGCTCCCGCACGAAGTCGTAGCCCTTGTCCTCGAGCTCGTCGGCGAGCTCCGCGCCGCCCTCGCGGACGATCCGTCCCTCGAGCATGATGTGCACGAACTCGGGCCGGATGTAGCCGAGGATGCGCGTGTAGTGGGTGATGATCAACGTGCCCATGTCCGGGCCCTGGAGCGCGTTCACGCCCTCGGAGACAATGCGCAGCGCGTCGATGTCGAGTCCCGAGTCGGTCTCGTCGAGCACCGCGATCTGGGGCTTGAGCATGGCGAGCTGCAGGATCTCGGCGCGCTTCTTCTCACCACCGGAGAAGCCCTCGTTGAGGTAGCGCTTGCTGAACTCCGGGTCGATCCGCAGGAGCTCCATGTTGCGCCGCATGAGCTGACCGAAGTCCTTGATCTTGATGGCCTCGTCACGGCCGGCGTTCACCGCCATGCGCAGGAAGTTGGCGACCGAGACGCCAGGGATGGTGGCCGGGTACTGGAACGCCAGGAAGAGCCCCGCGCGGGCCCGCTCGTCGGGCTCCGCCTCGGTGAGGTCCTCCCCGTTCAGGAGCACCTGCCCCTCGGTGACCTCGTAGGTGGGGTTGCCCATGATCGTGTTGGCGAGGGTCGACTTGCCGGAGCCGTTCGGCCCCATCAGAGCGTGCACCTCGCCCTTCTCGACCTTGAGGTTCACGCCGCGGAGGATCTCCCGGTCCTCGGTGCGAACGTGCAGGTTGCGTATCTCGAGGCCCATCAGATGGTTGGCTCCGAATCAACGTGCCCTCGAGGGCACGCCAGACCAAGCTGGGCGCCGGACGGGTCCGAAGCAGGTGGCAGCGCCACCTGTGAGGGCGCGGGTGGCGATCCAGCGCCGGTATGGCGGGTCATCCGTGGGTGCGTTGATGAGGATTCAGCCATCTAAGCGGCCACCCTTCTCCCGGCGGGTCGAGCCAGGTCTTGAAGTGTCGTGTCCTCGAGCGTGCGCACGATCGAGCCCTGCACGCGCGCCCACAGGAGCTTGGTGGGGCACGGGGCGGCGCCGCCGGTCTCGCGCGAGCACACGAGGTCCCCGTCGGCGTCGGCGCTGATGCACTCGATGGGGGCGATGTCGCCCTCGAGCGCTCGCACCACCTCCGCCATGGTGATCGCCTCGGCGGGGCGGGAGAGGCTGTAGCCGCCGTGCGCGCCACGCCGGCTGTCCACGAGCTCGGCCCTGCGCAGCCGCTGCGCAAGGTGCTCGAGGTAGGCGAGCGGTAGGCCCTCGGCTTCGGCGATCGATCCGAGGGACACGGGGCCGGTGCTGTCGGTGGCGGCCAGGTGCGTCATCACACGGATGCCGTACTCGGCTTTGGTCGAGAAGATCATGGGGTCAATACCTACCTGTGGGGTAGGATAACCGTTGGCGTGAGACGACCGCGCGGGTGCCCCCCGCCATGGGGGCCAAAGTGCACGCGCGTCGCGGAGCGCACCGTCAGCCGCGCTCGACCTCGCGTACGTCATGGGCGATTCGCTCGGGCGTGGCCTGGTCGATCGGGAACGACACTCGCTGGAAGCCCTCGGAATCCACCACCACGATCCGCGCCTGGTGCTCGGCGCCGTCGATCTGCGCCTGGATCGCGAAGCCCCTCCACACCGGCTCGAGCTGCTCCTGCGAGCCCACCAGGAAGTCCAGGCGGCCGGTCATCCGCTGCTCGAGCACGAACTCGCGTGCGGACTCGACCGTGTCGCGCGGAGGGTCGACGGCGATGGCTATGGCCGGCACGTCACGCCCGAGCTCGTCCAGGGCGCCCTTGATCTGCTGGGCCTGCGGGGGACAGGTCTCGTCGCAGTTCGTGTAGAGGAAGGTGACGAGGACCGGCCGGCCGCGCAGTGAGCGCATGGCCACCCGCTCGCCGTCCTGGTTCTGCAGAGAGAAGTCGGGCGCGCGAACACCGTCGGGCAGCTCAGAGCCCTCGAAGCGCAGCCGCGGCTGGTCGCCGACCGGTTGGGCCACCGCCTGACCCTCGCTCGAGCCGCGCTTGCCCAACAGGCCGACGGTGATGCCGGCCACGGACAGCACCCCAAGCACCGCGAGGACGATGACCAGGCGCGGGTTCACTCCGCTCAAGGTTATCCACGCCCGTGTGGCAAAGATGGGGTGCCGACCCCATACCGCTTCCGGCCCCCACGCCCGATACTTCTGTACGCAGAGCGCGGTGCCCTGAGCCAGCATCGCCCACAACCGCACAGTGTCTTGGGTCTGAAGCCGGGGCGTCCTCAGGGGCGCCCCGGCTTTCTTTCGTGGTCCTCCTGCGACCAAACGGCGTAGCTACACTGCTAACTCCTGATACCCGCCCGCCTTTAAGGAGTTTTGCCATGCCGAGTGGCGCCGAGCTCATTCGCTCCGTCAAGGAGCAGATCAGAGAGATCGACCCGAAGGACGTGCGCGAGGGCCAGAGCAGGAACGGGTCGGGGCCGGTCGTCGTGGACGTGCGCGAGCAGAACGAGTTCGAGGAGGCGCACCTGCCCGGAGCGGTGCACGTCCCCCGCGGGTTCCTGGAGTCACGCATCGAGGGCGCCGCTCCGGACAAGTCGCGCGAGGTGATCCTCTACTGCGCGTCGGGCAACCGCTCGGCCCTTGCCGCCCACACGCTCCAGTCGCTGCTCGGCTACGAGAACGTCTCGTCGATGACCGGCGGCATCACCCTGTGGAAGGACCGGGGGTTCGAGGTCGAGGTTCCGCGCGCGCTGAGCGCGGAGCAGCGCACCCGCTACTCGCGCCACGTGCTGATCCCGGAGATCGGGCTCGAGGGCCAGCTCAAGCTGCTCGACGCGAAGGTGCTGCTGTTGGGTGCCGGCGGCCTCGGCTCGCCGATCGCGCTGTATCTGGCCGCCGCCGGCGTCGGCACGCTCGGCCTGGTCGACGACGACGTCGTGGACCTCTCCAACCTCCAGCGGCAGGTGGCCCACACCACCGACCGCATCGGCGTGGCCAAGGTCGACTCGGCCGAGCAGTCGATCCGCGAGCTCAACCCGGACGTCGAGGTGGTCAAGTACCAGACGCGGCTAGACGCCTCCAACATCATGGAGATCATCGAGGGCTACGACGTGATCGTCGACGGCGTCGACAACTTCCCCACCCGCTACCTCCTGAACGACGCGTCGGTGCGGCTGCAGATCCCGGTGGTGTCGGCCTCGATCCTCGGCTTCGACGGTCAGCTCTCGGTGTTCAAGCCCTACGACGGACCGTGCTACCGCTGCCTCTACCCGACGCCCCCGCCGGCCGAGCTGGCGCCCTCGTGCGGTGCCAACGGGGTGCTCGGCGTGCTGCCGGGAACCATGGGGCTGCTGCAGGCCACCGAGGTGATCAAGCTGGTGGTGGGCGCCGGCGAGCCCCTGATCGGTCGCCTGCTCCTGTATGACGCGCTGGCCGCCGAGTTCACCGAGCTGAAGGTGCGGCGCGATCCGGAGTGCCCGGTGTGCTCGCGGGATCCGGGGTCGATCTCCGACGAGGAGATGGGGGTCTTTCCTGACTACGAAGCCTTCTGCGCCGCGGCGGGCTGAGAGTCCTGCAAAGCGGCGGATACGGGGGTCATCGGTCGCTCGCGTGCGTTCGCACGCGTCGCTCCCTGCTTCCCCCGTCTCCTTGCTTTCCGGACTCTCATCTCCGCCGCCCCCGGCTTTCAAATCCTCAGTACCGCCGCCCGGCCGCTAGGGTCACGCGCCTCATGGCCACCGTCAAGATCCCGCCCGTCCTTCGCTCCTCGACCGGGGGGGAGAAGGAGGTGTCCGCCGATGGATCGAGCGTGGCCGACGTGCTCGAGTCCGTGGCCACCCAGCACCCGGACACGCGGCGGCAGCTGTTCGGCGAGGACGGTGAGCTCAACCGCTACGTGAACGTGTACCTGAACGACGAGGACGTGCGGGTGCTGGGTGGGCTCGACACCTCCGTGGGGGAGGGCGACTCGCTCGTGATCCTGCCGGCTATGGCCGGCGGGTAGCTCTCCTTTCGGCAGCGCCTTCACCGGCCCTCTCAGCCACTACACTTTCTGAAGCGATGTTCGAGCCCCGCCTCGACAACAAGCCCTGCGGCGGCAAGTACGGCGACATCGTCCAGGCGATCGGCCACACGCCGCTCGTCGAGCTCAAGCGGCTCTCACCGAAGCCGGGCGTACGCGTATACGCGAAGCTCGAGAGCTACAACCCCACGGGATCGGTCAAGGACCGCGTGGCCCGGCCATGATCGAGGACGCCGAGGAGCGCGGCGCCATCTCACCGGGCCAGACGATCCTCGAGCCCACGTCGGGGAACACCGGCATCTCGCTGGCCATGATCTGCAGCCGCAAGGGCTACCCGCTCAAGGTGGTGATGCCGGACAACGTGACCGAGGAGCGCACGCGCCTGCTGCGGATGTACGGCGCCGAGATCGTCTACTCACCCGGCGACCAGGGCTCGAACGGCGCGGTGGCGATGGCCCTCGACCTGGCCGAGCGCGACGCCTCGTACTACATGCCCTACCAGTACGGCAACCCGGCGAACCCGAACGCCCACTACCACGGCACGGCGGTCGAGATCCTCGACGAGCTGGACGAGGTCACCGCGTTCGTGGCCGGCCTCGGCACGGGCGGAACGCTGATGGGCAACGGCCGGCGCTTCAAGGAGGAGGACCCCGACACCAAGATCGTCGCCGCCGAGCCACTGCAGGGCGAGCTGGTGCAGGGCCTGCGCTCGCTCGACGATGGGTTCATCCCGCCGATCATCGACCTGTCGCTGCTCGACCGCAAGATCTTCGTCTCCAACCGCGACTCGGTGGTGTGGACCAAGCGCCTCGTCGAGGAGGAGGGGCTGTTCGTGGGCGTGTCGAGTGGCGCGATCGCCTCGATCGCGGTGCGGGTAGCCTCCGAGCTCGACGAGGGCAACGTCGTGTTCGTGGTGTGCGACGACGGCTGGAAGTACCTGAGCTCCGGCGTCTACTCCAAGCCCATCGAGGAGCTGGAGCGCGACGGCACGCTGGAGAGCGCCTCCTTCTGGTAGGAGGCGTGAGGCTCTAGCCGCGGGCGCGGTAGGCGCCCGACTCCTCCTCGAGCTCCTTGTCGTCGTCGCGGTTGTCGCCCGTCAGTGCGCCCTTGAACTCGCGCATGCCGCGACCCACCGACCGGCCGACCTCCGGAAGCTTCTTCGGGCCGAGCAACAGCAGGGCGATGATGAGGATGACTACTACTTCGGGTCCGCTGATGCCGAAGGGCATGGGTATCTGCTCCAGAGATCGGTGCTGGGAGGACGTGCGACGGAGCGCACTGGCCGTCAAGGGTACTTCGGCACGAAGGGGTCCTCGGATCAAGTGCTCGACCGTTAGACGGACCACTAGCCTTCCCCGGCGGTGCGCATGACCAGAGACCACTGGGACGCGATGGTCTCCCACGCGCGCGAGGCGGCGCCCAACGAGTGCTGCGGCTACGTCAGCGCGCGCGAGGGCGCGGTGACCGATGTGTTCCGGGCGCGCAGCCTCAGGGACTCGCCGTACGGCTACGAGCTCGACCCCAGGAGCCTGCTGGCGGCCAACGACCTCGACGACGAGGGCTATGAGGTGGGCATCTACCACTCCCACCCGCGCAGCCCGGCCGAGCCGTCGCAGACCGACATCAACCTCGCCCACTATCCGCACTGGACCTACCTCATCGTGTCACTCGCCGGCGACCCGACGGTGCGGGCATGGCACATGGCCGACGGGCGCGTGAGCGAGGAGCCGATCGATGTCGAGTAGCCCGCCGGCCGGGGACGCGCTGGCCTGCCCGTCGTGCGCCCGGGCCTACCGGGCCGACGAGCGCTTCTGCGACGACTGCGGCATGCCCCTCGTGGCGCGCGGCGACGGGCCCGCTGAGGAGGCTCGCACCGACGCGCAGCAGCGCGCGCGCAAGATCCGTCCGGAGTTCTCCCACGGCGACCTGGTGCAGGTGGCCGGGGGGCGCAACCTCATGGAGGCCGAGCTGATCCAGAACCTGCTGATCGAAGAGGGCGTGCCGAGCGTGCTTCGCCGCAGCGCGGGCTTCGACGTGCCCGACTTCCTGGCCTCGGGTCCGCGCGACGTGCTGGTGGCCGAGTCGGGGCTCGAGGCGGCGCGAGACATGCTGGGCGCGACGGACCTCGGCTCTCGCCGGGCGGCTCCGCCGGCGGCGCTCGGCGGGCACCGGTTGATCCTGCGCCTCGTGGCCGGCATCGTGATCGCCCTGCTGCTGGCCGCGATCGTCGCCCGGGCGATCATGGGCGTCGCCGCCTGACCGCGTGCGCAACCGGGCTCTTCAGTAGGTAGCCTCCTGGCCGTGGACTTCTCCCCGTCCCCCCAGGTGGCCGGCCTGCTCGAGCGCGTGGGCGGCTTCATCGCCGAGCACGTCGACCCGGTCGAGGCCGAGGCCATGGAGGCGCTCGACGAGGAGGTGCGGCCCGGCGTTCCCTACCCGAGCGTCCTGGTGGAGCTGCGGGAGCGCGCTCGAGCCGAGGGGCTGTGGAACCTCTTCCTGCCCGGGGAGCACGGCGCCGGCCTGACCAACTGGGAGTACGGCCTGCTGTGCGAGGCGATGGGCCGCAACCTCGTGGCCCCGATGGTCTTCAACTGCTCGGCGCCCGACACCGGCAACGCCGAGATCCTCGCCGACCACGGCACGGCCGACCAGAAGGAGCGCTGGCTGCAGCCGCTGCTCGAGGGCGACATCCGCTCGTGCTTCTCGATGACCGAGCCCGAGACGGCCGGCTCGGATCCAACCGGCCTGCAAACCTCGGCTCGCCTCGAGGGCGACGAATGGGTGATCGACGGCCACAAGTGGTACACGTCGGGCCTCAACGGCGCCGAGGTGGCCATCGCGATGGTCGTGACCGATCCCGAGGCCGCGCCCCACAAGCGCGCGAGCATGATCCTCGTGCCGGTCGACGCCCCGGGCTTCAATCCCGTCCGGCCGGTGCCGGTGATGGGCCACGACGGCGGGCCGGGCCACTGGGAGGTGCGCTACGACGGCTGCCGCGTGCCGGCGTCGAACCTGCTCGGCGAGCGCGGCGCCGGGTTCGTGATCGCCCAGGACCGGCTCGGGCCGGGACGCATCCATCACTGCATGCGGGCCATCGGAGGGGCCGAGCGGGCGCTCGAGATGATGTGCCGGCGGGCCAACGGCCGCGAGGCGTTCGGCGGGCGCCTGGCCGACAAGCAGTTCGTGCAGGACTTCGTGGCCAAGTCGCGCATGGAGATCGACGGCGCGCGCCTGATGGTGCTGCACGCCGCCTGGAAGATGGACACCGAGGGGAAGCGCGCGGCGCGCCAGTCGATCTCGATGATCAAGGTGATCGCCGCCAACGTGTTCATGGACGTGCTCGACCGCGCCATCCAGGTGCACGGCGCGCTCGGCGTGTCCGACGACACGCCGCTCGCCCTCATGTGGCGCCAGGGTCGCTGGCTGCGGCTTGCCGACGGCCCCGACGAGGTGCACAAGATGGTGATCGCCATGCGCGAGCTGAACCGCTGGCCGGCCGAGGCGCCGCAGGAGTCAGACGGCAACGGGAGGGACCCCGCGGCGGCCGTCGTGCAGGCGTCGGCACCGTCCACCGCCGGCGCGCCGAGCTAGGAGCGCCGCGGCCATGGAGGCGGCGGTGACCGGTCGCGGCGACCTCGCGCTGAGCGACGAGCAGCAGGACTTCGTGCGCTCGGTGCGCGACTTCTGCGCGCGCGAGTGCGGCCCGCAGCGCCTGAGAGAGCTGACGGGCGACTTCGAGGATCTGCACAACGAGGAGATCGCCCGTCGCATGGCCGAGCTCGGCTGGCTCGGGATCACCATCCCCGAGGAGTACGGCGGCAGCGGCGGAACCTTCCTCGACGCGGCGCTCTTTCTGGAGGAGACCGCCAAGGGCGAGGCTCCGATCGGGGCCTATGCGGTCACGCTGATCGTGGTCGGCACGCTCAACCGCTTCGGCAGCGACGAGCAGAAGCGGCGGCTGTTCGGAGCCGTGACCGAGGGCGGAGCGCTGGCGATCGCCATGTCGGAGCCCGACAGCGGCTCGGACGTGGCCTCGCTCAAGTGCTCGGCCGAGCGCTCGAACGGCGAGTGGGTGCTGAACGGCTCGAAGATGTGGTGCTCGTACGCGCACAAGGCGAGCGAGATCCTGATCGTGGTGCGCACCGAGCGTGGCGACTCGCCGCACCAGGGGCTGTCGATGATCCTCGTGCCGCGCGAGACGCCCGGGCTGACGATCACGCCGATCGAGACCCTCGGCGGCACGGAGACCAACGAGCTCCACCTCGACGGCTGCCGCGTGCCGGCCGAGGCGCTGCTGGGCAGCGCGGGTGGGGGTTGGACGCAGCTCATGTCGGGCCTGAACAGCGAGCGCGTGATCCTCGGGGCGTCGGCTCTCGGCCTCGCGCAGAGGGCCTTCGACGAGGCCCTCGCCTACGCCAAGGAGCGCAGGCAGTTCGGCCGCCCGATTGGCTCCTTTCAGGCCATCCAGCACAAGTTCGCGGACCTGGCCACCGACCTCGCCCAGGCGCGGTTGCTCGTGCGCTCGGTGGCGCGGATGACCGACGAGGAACCCGAGCGAATGCTTCCCAGGAGGCCTCGATGGTGAAGCTCGCCACCACCGAGCTCGCCAAGCGGACGGCCCTCGAGGGCATGCAGATCATGGGCGGGTACGGCTATGCCAGCGAGTACCCGATGGAGCGCTACCTGCGCTCGGCGGTGGTCACCACCATCTTCGGCGGCACTTCGGAGATCCAGAAGAACATCATCGCCAAGACGCTGGGGCTGTAGGGAAGGGTCGTCGTGAGCCGCTTCGTCGCCGTTCTGCTCGCGCTCGGCCTGCTGCTGGCTCCAGCGGCGCGCGCTCAGCAACCGAACGGCGGCAGCCCGTTCGCTCCGCTGGCGCCCCCGGTTCCCGAGCCGCCGGCGGAGCCGGCGCCACTTCAGCAGCCGGCTGCTGATGAGGACGAGGGCCTGAGCTCGACGGTGCTCTGGGGGACGCTCGGCGTGGGGCTGCTGGTGCTCGTGGCCATCGCGCTGTACATCCGGCGCGACTCTCGGCACGCGGCGCGACCCGGTCGACGCGGTCGTGCCGGACGCCGCGCACGCCCCGGCCAGCCCCGCAGCGGCGCGCCCACCGGCAGGTCGAGCGGAGGTGGCCGCCTGCCCGAGCCGGCGAAGGCCGCCACGCGACCGACGGGTGGAAAGCCTCGACCGAAGGAAGTGCATCGCGCCAAGGTCAGGGCGGCGCGGAAGCAGCGTCGCCGGACGCGCTCGCGCTGAGCCGGGGGCCACTAGCCGTCGAGCCGGCGCGAGATCGTCGGACGCGCGCCGGTGGCCGCGAGATCGGCCAGGTACCCGCGCCAATCGTCCTCCACCTCCACTACCGGTCGCATGAACGCACGCTCGATCGCCCGGCCGGCGCCCTCCGGATCGAGGTTTGAGGCGAGCGCGACACACGCCTCGCGGCCGGCGCCGCTCTGCAGCAGGCTGAACACCGTGCCGCCCAGAAGCGCGGCGTCGCGCAGGGAGGGCGGAAAGCTCGGTGGTGGCCCTCGCGAAGGCGCCGCGCGATGGCCGGGCGAAGGTGCCGGACCTGGCCGGAGAAGTACGCGGCCGCTCCTCGGCGAGCCAGGCCCAGCGCAGGTGGCGCGCCAGGCTCCGCCGGCCGAAGGGCGGTGGAAGGTCAGGGTTGTTGGCGCCGATCACCAGGTGGGCGTACTCGTGCAGCGGCGCCCGCAGCAGCGCCTCCCGCGAGCCCGGCACCGCGGAGGCCCGGCCTCGAGTGCCCGGGGAGAGAGCACGTACATCTCGCCGGCGGCGAACCAGCCGGCGAAGTAGCGCCTCCCGGCCGGGACCGAGACGAGCTGGGCGAAGGGAAGCCAGGGTGGGCGAGCGCGAGCTCGATCGCTCGCGGGTAGATGACGACGGTCACGTCGCCCGGTGTGCGCGGGAAGACCTCGGCCATCAACGAGCGATGCTCCTCGAGCCGCTGGAGCACCTCCGCGGCGTCCTCGGCGTCGCGCGAGTCGTGCCGCGCCGTGAAGGAGAGGGACTGCGACTGACCCCAGGGCACACGCGGTACTCTGCCGCACGTGCGAGGGATGAAGCTCTGTGCATGCGCGGCCGCGGTCCTGGCGGCCGGCACGGCCACGGCCACGGCGCAGGTCCAGCCGCCCGGCCAGAACGACTTCGGCGGCTTCCGCAACGTGCTGGCGGTCGGCCAGGGGGAGACGGTGAGCGCCGCCGAGTTCGGCGCCACCGGCATGGACGGGCCACCGAGCTTCCGGAGCCAGCTTCCGCTCTACAACGACCTGCTCTACGCCGAGCCCAAGCTCGCCCCCGCCGACCTCGACAGGTTCTTCAAGAGCGCCGGCTTCGGCGTGCCCCCGGACGAGGTCGAGTCCACCGTCACGCCGCGCCCCGGCGTGACGATCATCCGCGACCGCACCTACCGCGTGCCGCACGTGTACGGCACCACGCGGGGCGACACGCTGTTCGGTGCGGGTTACGCCTCGGGTGAGGACCGCCTCTTCCTGATGGACGTGCTGCGCCACACGGGCCGCGCCCGTCTGACCGAGCTGATCGGCCCGGGCCGCGGTGACGCCACCGTGAAGATGGACGCCGCGCAGCTCAAGGTCGCCGACTACTCCGAGGAGGAGCTGCAGCGGATGATCGACGTGGGTGCGGAGTCCGCCGGCGCCGAGGGCCAGGTGATCAAGCAGGACCTCCTCGACTACGTGGACGGCATCAACGCCTACATCCGAGAGGCGCGCACGGACCCGAGCAAGCTGCCCGTCGAGTACACCGCGCTGAACCGCATGCCGGAGGATTGGAAGCCGACCGACACGGTGGCGGTCGCATCGCTCATCGGAGGAATCTTCGGCCGGGGGGCGGCTCCGAGGGGCTCGTGTCGCAGGCCCTGAGGGCGGCCGAGCAGCGGTTCGGGCCGAAGGTCGGCCGCCGCGTGTTCGAGGACTTCCGGCGCGTCGACGACCCCGAGGCGCCGGTCACCACGACCAAGCGCTTCCCCTTCGACAGGCCCGGACGCGTGAACCGTCGCGCCGCAGCGGTGCCCGACCTCGGCTCGATCCAGGAGCGCAATCCGATTCAGGAGGGCTCGTCCGGTGGTGGCGGTGGCGGCGGCGGTTCCCCACTCCCCTTCCCCCTGCCACTGCAGGGCGGCCTCAGCCTGCCGAAGCAGCAGTCCAACGCGCTGCTGATCCCGCGCAAGGAATCGAGGTCCGGAAGGGCGATCGCCGTGATGGGCCCCCAGGTGGGCTACTTCTCGCCCCAGATCCTGCTCGAGCTCGACCTGCACGGGCCCGGCATCGACGCGCGCGGCGTGGCCTTTCCCGGCATCAGCCTTTACATCCTGCTCGGGAGGAGTCGCGACTACGCGTGGAGCGCCACGACGGCGACGAGCGACAACGTCGACGAGTTCGCCGAGCAACTGTGCGAGCCGAACGGCTCGCAGCCCACGCTGAAGTCGAACCACTACCTGTACAGGGGCGAGTGCCGGCCGTTCGTACAGCGCGACCACGTGCTCACCGTGACCCCGCCGCCCACCAGCCCCGGCGCACCGCGGCGCATCACGCTGAAGGTCGAGCGCAGCGTGCACGGTCCCATCCAGGCGCGCGCGACCGTAGCCGGCAAGCCCGTGGCGATCGCCGAGGCGCGCTCGACCTACATGCACGAGCTGGAGTCGGCACGCGCCTTCAAGCGCCTGACCGGCGGAGAGGTCCGCAACGCCGGCCAGTTCCAGCGCACGATGGACCTCGTGAACTTCGCGTTCAACTGGTTCTACGCCGACGACCGCGACGTCACCTACTTCACGTCGGGGTGGTACCCGCGCAGGGCCAAGGGCACCAACCCGAACCTCCCGATCTCCGGCACGGGCGAGTTCGACTGGCAGGGGTTCGATCCCGAGACCTTCCTGTCGCGGCGGCTGTCGTTCCGCGAGAAGCCCAAGGACACGAACCCGCGCCGCGGCTACCTCGTGAACTGGAACAACAAGCAGGCGCCGGGCTGGCGGGCGGCCGATGATCAGCTCTCCTACAGCTCCGTGCACCGCTCGGAGCGGCTTGAGGACCGCGTCAGGGCCGGCATCAGGGGCGGCGCAAGCTCAGCCTCACGCGCCTGACCCAGATCATGGAGACTGCCGCGACGATTGACCTCCGCGGACAGGAGAGCTATCCGGTGCTGCGTCGCGTGATCCGCAAGAGCACGGCGCCGGGCGTGGCGGAGGCCCTTCAGGTGCTCGACTCGTGGAACCGCAACGGATCCCACCGGCGTGACCTCGACCGCGACAACGTGCTGGACGAGAGCGCCGCCGTCGAGCTGATCGACGCGTGGTGGCCACGGCTCGTGCGCGCGATGTTCGAGCCCGAGCTTGGCATGGACCTGTTCGAGCGCATCCGGACCGTCAACGGCATCGGCTCGCCGCCTCCGCCCGGCGGGAGCTCGTTTGGCGCCGGGTGGTGGGGCTACGTGGACAAGGACCTGCGGCGGCTGCTCGGCCAACGCGTGCGCCAGCCGCTGTCTCGCCGCTACTGCGGTGGTGGCGCGCGGCGCGCGTGCCGGCTCGTGCTCGTCAAGACGCTGCGCGAGGCGGCCGACGAGGTGCGCGCGAGCGGCACGGCTCCTCGCCGCAGCCAGCCGTCCAGCCACCTGCACGCAGGTGAACGGCCCGCCGCGGGAGTGCGACCAGATCGAGTTCACGACGGCCGGCGCCGTAACCACCGACCCGATCCACTGGCAGGATCGCCCGACCTTCCAGCAGGTGGTCGAGGTACAGGGGCACGGGCCTCGCCGGTAGGGGCACGGCCGGAGCCCCGACTCAGGCGAAGATCTCCTCGACGAAGAAGCGGGCCGCAACGTCGAGCCGGTCGCCGAACACCTCGGTGGCCACCGCCAGCACCTCATCGGCGGTGCGGAGCCCGAGTCGCTCCGCCAGGAGCAGCACGTCATCCTCATCCTCGCCGGCCCGGTGAGCCAGGACCTTCAGGGCCAGAAGCATTCGCGGCGATGCCGCGAGGCAGCGGAGGCCTGGGACATCGAACACGGGGCTCGCCGCCGAATCGTCCCCGGCAAGGAAGCCCTTCACCGCGTCGTTTAGCCACGTGACCGGCAGCCCCAGGCGCCGAGCGACCTCGCCGGCGGCCTCGTAGATCGCCATCTTCGGCTCGAAGACGGCGTCGATGTCGCGGGTCGATCGGCGGGCGTCGTAGGCCAGGGCGATCGCGGCGCCGCCCACGAGGTACATCTCTCCCTCGATGCCGCGTTCGTCGAGCAGCCCGGCGAGGGCTTTCAGAGCCGTGAGTATCTGTTCTCGGTCCATCGGAGGCCTAGACGCGCTGCAGGGCACCCGCGGCGATGAAGATGCCGCGGCGCCGGAAGGCGGCCGGTGACTGGGCGATGGCAAGGGCTCTGAAGCCCGCCACGCCGCTCACGAACCAGAAGTGGTCGAGGAAGCGGTCGGGCTCGATGGTCCAGGCCGGTCGATCGAGCTCGTGCAGCGCGGCCAGGTGCTCGGCCAGGGCGCCAAGGTAGGCGTCGTGACGAGGGTCCCCCGTGGAGGCGGGGCGCTCGACGAGCGCCTGGCGGCGCTGCCCATCGTTCACCAGCAGGGCGAACTCGTCGAGCAGCTCGCGGATCGCGAAGCGAAAGTCCTCGCCCTCGAGCACCCGCCGCGCGACCCCGGCGGCCGACTGCGAAAAGACTCCACCGTCCGGAGGATGCTCGCGCAGCCAATCCTTCAGTGAGTACGGCGTCTCCGTCATCCTCTAAACGCTACGGCCCTGGGCGGCGCCCGTGGCCCCGCGGTGGGTGGGTTGCCGCGGGGGCTACTTGATCTCGACGACCTGCTGGAACGTCGGCCGATTGATCCAGTGGATGAGCGGCTGGCTGATCCCTCCCAAGGGACGGTGCCGCACGGCGTCGAAGCAGAACTGCGGGTCGAGGCCCTGGCCCTCGCTGCTGTTGCACACCTTGTCGCCGCCGTACAGGTCGGCGGGTGTGGCGGCCAGAGCCTTCAGCAGGCTTCCGGAGAGCGCGCTCTGGCAGCGCTTGAGCTTCCCGTTACCGCAGTAGATGCGAGAGTAGCGGCCCCTGACGCGGTCTCCGAGCAGGGTGCGGAGATCCTTCTGCACGTACCCGTACCACCCGCCGTTGTAGGCGGAGCCGAGATGCGCGCCGTCCACGTTGGGCTCGTCGTCGGGATCCTTCAGACCCTCGAGCCGCCTGAACATCGCCTCACCCAGGACGGGCTTGAACTGCGCCTCGATCAGCAGCGGCCACCAGGCGTCCATGATCCGGATCGCCTCCGAGTGCTCGTAGACGCCGTCGCGGTTGCGGTCGCGGCGGTGGGCCCCGTCCGCCTGCCAGACCTTCAGCTGCGCGATCGCGGTCCGCAGCGCGGGATCGGTCACCTGGGTGGCTGCGGCGGACCGGTGCCTTCCGGTGAAGGCCGGCCGCCGGCGCGACCGTGGCCGCTGGCTCGCCGGGCGACGCCCGCGCGGCCGCTGCCCGGCCGGGCGGCGGGCCGGGGTACGCTGCGCGACGCGACCCTCGAGCACCCGCAGGACGAAGGGCAGCACCTTGTCCCCGCGGTGGTCGACCGTGCCGGAGTCCTCCATGGCGTCGATCAGCTCGACGAGGCTCATCTTGTTCGCCCCCTTGATGCCGCGCCGGACGCGGTCGTCGAGCGGCTGCACGCGGTAGGTCGACTGGTAGCCGTAGTTCGAGTCGGCGGCGCGGAAGCCGGGAGCCTGCTTGTTGTTCCAGCTGTTGATGAACCGCTGGTTGATCACCTGGGGGTGCTCCTCGAAGGGCGTGAGGTCGCCGTAGCCGAGCTCCGGGTTGAAGTGGCGCCACTCGAACCTCGCGGCCACCGGGAAGTTCTGGTCGGTCCGCTTGGAGCGCACCGGGTTGTTGCCGGAGTTGAAGTAGGCGATGTCCTTGGAGTCGACGTAGAGCCAGTTGAACGTGTAGCCGATCTTGTGGGCCGCCTCCTGGTAGCTGCGGGCGCCGTTGATGGCGTTCGGATCGTTGAACTCCATGAATCCGATCGCCGAGTCCACTTCGTGCCCGTAGGTGGTGCGCAGGCGGGTGTAGAGCACGGGCCTGCCGCCGACGGTGGCCCGGGCGGCGACGATGCCGAGCTTGGTGCGCTCGGTGCGCAGCCGGTCGGTGCCCGGGGGCGTCTGGTCGGCGGCGTTCGGCGTGAAGGTGTTGGTCTTCTCCAGCACCTCGATCGGCAGGCACTGCCCGCGGAAGCGGTAGTGGGTCGACTCGAGGGACGGCGCACCGCCCCCGGGCTCGCACAGGTCGACCGCGAAGGTGTCGACGATGTCCTGGCTCGCCGAGGTGGCGCTCCACGCGTAGTCATCGCCGCGGCCGAGCTGCACGAAGAGGTTGGTGCCCGGGAAGGAGGTCCCGCGTGCCGCGATCGCCGGCCCGGCGGGGCCCGCGGGCGCGTGCATGTCCTGCTCCATCAGGACCTGGGGCGAGAAGTAGCCGGTCTGCGGGCCGAAGACCGCCAGCGGACGGCCCGACTCCGACTCGCGCGCCGACACGGTGAGCGCGTTCGAGTTCCCGCTCGGGAAGGCGAACAGCTGCTTCAGGGCGTTGGCAACGGGTCCCCCGCTCGTGGGCTGGCTCGAGTCTTCGCCGCCCGGCACCTCCGAGGCCTTCGTGACGGAGCCCGGGTCGGGCAGCGCCACGCTCCCCTTGACGGGACGCCTTGGTGCGACCTGATAGGGGAAGCGCTTGCGGTGCACGGTGGTCGGGGCCTCGGGGTCCTCGGCCGAGCGGAAGTCGCTCCACACGCGGCTGCCACGCTTGTTCCCGAAGCGCTTCTGCGCCTCCTGGAAGAAGAGCGCCGAGTCGAGCTCCTCACCGCCGCCCTTCCCGAAGATCCCGCCCACGAGCGCGGCGATGGCCACGACGTCGGTGCCCTTCCACGGGTCGGCACCCTGGGGGCGCCCGATGGCGGCGTACTCGCCGGGCATCTTCGAGGGGTCGGCCTTCGTCTGCTGGATGTACTGGTTGACCCCCGCGGTGTAGAACTCGAGATCCCTCTGCAGCTGGCGGCCCGTCTCCCCGAACATCTCGTCGAACTGGTCGATCTGGCGCTGCAGGTCGGCTTCGGTGTAGGGGGAGAAACCCCACTGCTCGCGGTCCAGCGCCACGTTGGCGCCGCCGGCGAACGAGGACAGCTCCGCGCGGCCGTAGTGGCGCAGCACGTCGATGAAGAAGAGGCGGTCCTCGGCGGCCACGTAGCCGGCGCCGAACATGGCCCCGGACCGATCGGCGCCGAAGATGTGTGGCACGCCGAAGCCCTTGTCCCGCTGGATGACGACCTCGGGGCATGCGCTCGTCGTGGCGCCGGTCGGCAGCGGTAGGGCCACGGGAAGGGGGGCCGGGGTCGTTCCACACGGGTCGTACTGGCGCTCGATGTCATCGGGACGGACCCCGAAGCTCGCGTCCTTGAAGTACTTGCCGATGTCCGAGGCCTGGAGGCCCGGCGACGCATACACGAGGTCCCCGTACATGGCGAGCTGGTCGCTGTTGTGCGGCGGGCGGTTGCTCTTGTCCGCCTGGAAGGCCGCGAGCTGGGCCGGGTTGGCGAGCCCGTTGGCGCCCGGTGGAGCGATGTTGCGGAAGCTGTCGGCGCGGTTCTCGTACGGCCCGGGGGCGGGGTCGGCCGCCGGGGCCGTTGCCGTCCCGGCGAGCGAGGCCAGCACGGCCGCGACGAGGATGGCTGTGAGGCGTCGCACGGAGAAGGAAAGCCTATAACGCGGCACCGGCTCGGCGCGCCGGTGGAGCCGCGCTTCGCGCGGCGCAGCTCGGGTTCAGGCGAGCACGGGCACGGCGTCCGAGGCTATGGCCTCGATCTGCGCCGCGGCCCGCTCGAACTCCTCGTCGGAGAGCACCGGCGTTCCCTCGAACGGGAGGTCGCGCTGCACCTCGAGCCAGGAACGGCACCCGCCGTAGTCGTCGCGCACCTTGACGGTAACCGGGCGTGGGATCCGGTAGGTGCGCAGCACCATCACGTGGAGCGGATGACGGCGCTTCCACTGCAAGCGCTTCTCGGCGTAGTCGGTCGTCCAGACGTAGTAGGGAGACAGGGCGTCGACGCAGCGGGGGTCGGTGATCAGGTAGCTCGCGGCCACCTCGGCCCAGGAGCGAATGCGCACCCGATCGGGCTGGGGGACGCCGCCCTCCCGCAGCAGGGCGCTGGCCGGCGGCTCGCCGTCGGCCCACACCCCCTCCTCGAGCGCCCGCGGCAGCTCGGGGTGATGTGACTGCCGAACGAGGTCGGCGCGCTGGTGATCGAAGGTGGGGTAGAGAAAGAAGCGGTCGTGCTCGATCTCGAAGTGCTTGTTCTCCTCCCGGATGCCCCCCTTGCGGAGGGTCAGGAGCTGCTCACCCTCGGCGAGGGCGCGCACGGTTACAGCCCACTCTTTGAACGCGATCGGCATACGGAGAGAGTTCATCCGCGCCGGGCCGGCATCCGGCCGGCCCGCGCGAGACGCGGCATATTAAGGAAAGAGGGCGAAATATCAAGCGGCGGGCCCGCGAGGCGCCACGGTGGACGGTGCACGGTGGCCGCACGAAGGCTCAGGCGCCCGATCCTGCCTGTGCTCCGTGCCCGCCGCCGCCGGGCGTCTCGATCCGCAACCGGTCACCCGGTCGAAGCGTGCCCGTGACCTTGCCCTCGAGCCGCTCGCCGTTCAGGAAGTCCCTTCCGGCGGCTCCCGGGGACCCACCGGCCGCTCCGGGCGGCGGGTGGCGGCGGCGCTCGGCGATCAGCGAGTAGCTCATCTCCGCGAGGGCCTCGAGCTCGCGCACCACGCCGTCGCCGCCGCGGTGGGTGCCGTTCCCGCCCGATCCGCGCCGCACCGCGTACTGCACCGCGCGCAGCGGGAACTCGCGTTCCACGGCCTCGATCGGGGTGTTCAGGGTGTTGCTCATGGCCACGTGCACCGCGCTCGGACCGTCGGCCTCCGGGCACGCCCCCTGGCCGCCGGCCAGGGTCTCGTAGTAGGTGAAGGCCTCGCCACCGAGGGTCAGGTTGTTCATCGTGCCCTGGCCGAGGGCGCGGCCGAAGGCGGCGAGCACGAGGTCGGCGACCCGCGAGGAGGTCTCCACGTTTCCGCCGGCCACCGCCGCGGGCGAGCGCGCGTTGAGCAGGGAGCCCTCGGGAGCGAGCACCTCGACCGGCCGGTAGGCCCCCGCGCACGGCGGCACGTCGGGGTCGGTGAGCACGCGGACCGCGAAGTAGCAGGCCGAGCGGGTCACCGCCAGCGGGCAGTTCAGGTTGCCCGCGTGCTGAGCGGCGCTGCCCGTGAAGTCGAGCGTCAGCGCGTCGCCGCGGACGCTGGCCCGCAGGCGCAGCTCGAGGTCGCCCTCGCCGGCCTCGAGCACGTCGGCGGCGCTGCGTTCGCCGTCGTCCATGGCGGCGACGCACGCGCGCGTGCGCCTCTCGGCGTAGTCGAGCGTGTCGCTCATCGCCGCCGCGAGCGCCCCGGCGCCGTGACGGACGGCGAGCTCCCGCAGGCGCGCCCCGCCGGTCGCACACGCCGCCAGTTGGGCGCGTAGGTCCGCCCGGCGCTGGTCCGGGGCGCGCATCTCGCGCGTGAGGTGGCTGAGCGCGCGCTCGTCGACGCGGCCCTCGCGCGCGAGGCGCGCCGGCGGGATCACGACGCCCTCCTCGGCGAGCGTCGCCGAGTCGGCGGGCATGCTCCCCGGCGTCGGCCCCCCCACGTCGGCGTGATGCGCCCGGCTCGCCGCGTACCCCAGCAGGTGGCCGTCGTCGAAGACGGGCGTGATCACCGTGATGTCCGGCAGGTGGGTGCCGCCGCGATAGGGGTCGTTCAGCACGAACGCATCGCCGGGCCGCTTCGGCTCGTCGATCACCGCGGCCACCGCCGCGGGCATGGCGCCGAGGTGCACGGGGATGTGCTCGGCCTGCATCACCATGTCGCCGGCGGCGTCGAACAGGCCGGTTGAGGCGTCCCGGCGCTCCTTGATGTTGGCCGAGTGGGCGCCCCGCACGAGCACCACGCCCATCTCCTCGCAGGCGCCGCGGAGCGCACCGACGAGCACCGCCAGCGCGGCCGGGTCGGTCATGTGGCGCTCCGGGTCAGCGCGAGCGTCCCGTCCGCGTCCTCGCGGCCGCTCCAACCGGGCGGTACCAGGACCGTGGCCGACGGCAGGTGGCAGACGGCCGGACCGTCCACCGCCTCCACGTGGTCACGAACGACGGTCGCGTCCAGCGGCTCGCCTTCGAAGACCGCGGTCCGGGTCTCGCGCGTCTCCGCACGCCCCGGCCGCGTGCCCTGGCGGTCCGTGGGCGGCATCGCGTCGAGGTCGACGGGCGGCATGGCCACGGCCACCCTGACCGTGACGAGCTCGAGCTCGGCCCGCTCGTCCGCGTACCCGTAGCGCGCCTCGTGGGCCCGCTCGAAGGCGCGGCGCAGCTCGGCCGGCTCGGGGCGGTCGCTACCGGCGACGCTCAGCTCGAAGGCCTGCCCGCGGTAGCGCAGGTCGTAGGTCGGTCGCACCGCCGCCCCCGGCTCGCCGAGCTCGCGACGTCCGCGCTCCGCCAGCCGGGCTACCACCCGGGCGACGGCCGCCCGCGACAGCGCCTCGCCGGTCAGCAGCACGCTCTCCACCAGGTCGCAGCGCCGTTCGGAGGCGACGAGGCCGAGCGCCGATAGCACGCCGGCCGCGCGCGGGACCAGCACCCGCTCCATCCCCAGCTGCTCGGCGATCGAGGCGGCGTGCAGCGGGCCGGCACCGCCGAAGGCCAGCAGCGCGAGGTCGCGCGGATCCGTTCCCCGCTCCACGGTCATCACCCGCACCGCCTGCGCCATGCCGGCGCTCGCCACCCGGACGATGCCGCTGGCGGCCGCGGTGGCCGACAGCCCGAGCTCCGACCCGAGGGAGGCGAGGGCCCGCTCGGCCGCCGCGGCGTCCAGGCGGACCGAGCCGCCGAGCGCGGAGCCCGCCTCGAGGTGCCCGAGCAGCAGGTGGGCGTCGGTGACGGTGGGGCGGGTGCCACCGTGGCCGTAGCAGGCCGGACCGGGCCTCGCCCCGGCCGAGGCCGGACCGACGCGCAGCGCACCGCCGGCGTCGCGCCGGGCGACGCTGCCTCCTCCGGCGCCCACCGTGTGCACGTCGACCATGGGGAGGGCAAGCGCCCGGCCGCCCACCTCGCGGCCGCCAGCCTCCTGGACCCCACCGTCGCGGGCCAACGACACGTCGCACGACGTGCCGCCCATGTCCAGGCAGACGGCCTCGGGCGAGCCGGCGCGCTGGGCCGTGCCCGCCGCTCCCACCGCGCCCCCCGCGGGCCCCGACAGCACGGTCCATGAGCCGTGGCGGGCGGCGGTGGCCGCGTCCACCACTCCGCCGCCGGAGAGCATCACCTCGGGAGCCGGCAGGCCGTGCTTGCGGGCACGTGCGGTGAGCCGCTCGAGGTAGCGGCGCAGGAGGGGCGAGAGGGCGGCGTCGACGATCGTGGTCGCGCAGCGCTCGTACTCGCGAAACACGCCCGCCGTCTCGTGCGAGGTCGACACGTGCAGCTCGGGATGCCGATCGGCCAGCAGCTCGGCCACCCGCTGCTCGTGCTCCGGGTACAGAAAGCCCCACAGCAGGCAGACGGCCGCCGCCTCCGCCTGCGCGGGCAGCTCGGCGATCCGCCGGCCGAGGATGTCCTCGTCGAGCGGCGTGGAGACCCCGTCGGGGCCCGTGCGCTCCGGCACGGGCACGCGACGCTCGGGTGGCACGAGCGGGGGCGGATGCCCGGCGCAGAGGCGGTAGAGCTCGCGGCGCGCCTGGCGGCCGAGCTCCTCGAGATCGGTGAACCCTTCGGTGGCCAGCAGCGCGGTGCGCGCCACCCGGCCCTCGAGCAGGGCGTTCGTGCCCACCGTCATGCCGTGCACGAAGCGCTCGACTTCGCCAGCGTGGGCGCCGGCGGCCTCGAGGGCGCCATCGACGGCGGCCATCACGCCGCCGGACTGGTCCTCGGGCGTGGTCGGCGCCTTGGCGGTGACGAGTCCGCGACCGCTCAGGAGGACGGCGTCGGTGAACGTCCCGCCGACGTCGACTCCGAGGAGCACCCGACGCAGTGTGCCAGCGCGCGGGCTCCGCCGGCGCGGTGAGTCAGGCCAAGCGCGTCAGGCGGCCGTCCGCCCGGCGAGCACCGGCTCGCGCAGGTCGTCGAGGCTTTCGAGCGCCCCGGCCTCGAAGTCGTCGTCGCCCTGTGGGACGAACCCGTCCTCGATGTCGAAGCCCTCGTCGAGGTGCTTGTGCGACGGGCAGTACTGGCTGCCGGGGAGCGGCACCCGCTGGCAGGGCGTGCCCTTGCGGGTGCTGGCGTGGCAGGACAGTGGGCTGCCGTCGAACGTCACGCCGGCGCGCGCGTGCTGGTCCACGTACTCCGCGGCCAGCTGCATGTGCCGCTCGATCACCTCGAGCACGCGGCGCTGGCTGGTGATCGGGAAGTACATCCGGACGTCGTTGAACAGCGTGCGCGCCGGGCGCGCGAAGTAGTGCCGGTCCGTGGCTAGCCGCTCGACCGCCGACTCGCAGGCGTCCAGCAGTTGGGCTCGATGGACATACGACCGATTCCCGCCCGTGACCTCGTGGCTGAGCGCTCGATAGATCGAGCGACTGAACTGGTACATCGCGTTCCCCCACTCCTCCCGTTGAGTGACAGCTCCCTGAGTCCCCAACAACCCCTACCGGCGCTGCGAGTCTTGCAGCGTCCCGTTGGGAGTCCGCGAAGCCGTGTTAACCCCCGGTTAACCCCATTACCAGGGAAGCGCGTGCGGCTGGTCGGGCCCCGCCGCGTGCCGCGCGCCGCGCAGGAAGTGCTCGGCGTCGACCTCCAGGAAGAGCCCGTGAGCCTCGGCCACGACGGTCTCCTCGTCGCGCAGGTCGCCGGCGAGGAAGAGCTTGCGACCCGCGGTGCGCTCCGCCCACGCGCGGATCGTGAAGGCGCGGCCGACCAGCGCCGGCCGGCGGTAGTCGACGCTCAGGTTGACCGTCACCGCCGGCACCCGCATGATCACGAGCAGCGAGCCGAGCGCGTCGTCCAGCAGCGTGGCGATCGCGCCGCCGTGCGCGTAGCCGGGCGCCCCCTCGTGGCGCCGGTCGAGGGTGACCTCGCCGCTCA
This sequence comes from Thermoleophilaceae bacterium, assembly GCA_030446485.1. GTDB lineage: Bacteria > Actinomycetota > Thermoleophilia > Solirubrobacterales > Thermoleophilaceae > JAUJNF01. Next base: position 62,398 of record JAUJNF010000004.1, read on the forward strand.
CCCGCTCGCCGTCGGACACGAGCCGCAACCCCATGCCGCACGGGTTGTCCTCGCCGCATCCGAGGCAGTTGGGCTGATGGGGAGGAACGGGGGTCGGCGTGCGCGGAGAGTACGCGGCAGCAGCGGCGCGTAGCGTGCGCGCGGTCACTCCCACCGCTCGAAGCGCGGCGCGTCGTTGCCGTCGACCACCGCGTGCAAACCGTCGAGCGCGGGGTCGGTAGCGGGCCGGTCGCTGCGCTGATGGGCCCCGCGGCTCTCGGCCCGGGCCAGGGCGCAGGCGGCAATCGCGCGGGCCAGCGGGAAGGGGTCGCGGCTCAGCTCCAAGAGGTCCGCGGGCGTTCGCGTGAGGCCGGCCAGCCGCCATAGGGCGGCGCGCGTCGGGCGCGGCGGAACCGGGTCCGGAGCCTCGCCGGGAGCCGGTCCGCCGCCCGGGCCCGGAGCGGGCTCGGCCATCGCCGCCAGTCCGGCCCTGCGGCCGAACACGAAGCACTCGGCGAGCGAGTTCGAGGCGAGGCGGTTGGCGCCATGCAGTCCGCTGCAGGCGCACTCGCCCACCGCGTAGAGGCCCGGGAGGGTGGAGCGACCGTCGAGATCGGTGGCGATGCCGCCCATCGTGTAGTGGGCTGCCGGAGCCACCGGAACGGGCTCGCGAGTGGCGTCGAACCCCGCCCGCATGAGCGTCGCCGCCACGTTCGGGAAGCGCTCGAGGTCCACGGCGCGCATGTCCAGGCGCACCTGACCGCCCCCGGACGCGTGGAGCCGTTCCTGGATGGCCGTGGCCACGTGGTCTCGCGGTGCGAGCTCGTTGACGAAGCGTTCGCCCCCTGCGTCGAGGAGGATGGCGCCCTCGCCGCGGATCGCCTCCGTGATGAGGAAGCCGTCGTGGTCGCCCGCCGCGACGAGCGCGGTGGGATGGAACTGCACGAGCTCGAGGTCGGCCAGCGCGGCGCCCGCGGCGTGAGCAAGCGTCATGCCGGCGCCGATCGCCCCGCGCGGGTTGGTGGTGCGCTGCCAGAGAGCCGCAGCCCCTCCGGTGGCCATCACGGTGCCCGCCGCGGCCACAGCCAGCCGCCGGCCCGCGGCGGTTGCGGCCCGCAACCCCACGCAGCGGCCCTCGCTCACGGCGAGGCACCCGGCGGTCGTGCCTTCCAGGACCACGATGCGGTCGTGCCCGGCCACCAGCGCCGAGAGCTGGCGCGTGATCCGGCGGCCTGTGGCGCTGCCCCCCGCGTGAGCCACCCGACGCCGCGAGTGACCGCCCTCGAGCCCGAGCGCTAGAGCGCCATGGCGGTCGGCATCGAACCTCACGCCGGCGTCGAGCAGCTCGTCCACCCGTGCCGGCGCTTCGCGGCACAGCACCTCCACGGCGCTTCGGCGCGACAGCGAGCGGCCCGCCGTGAGGGTGTCGGCTGCGTGCGAGGCCGGTGAGTCGTCGGCCGCGAACGCGGCGGCCACCCCGCCCTGCGCCCAGTAGCTGGCCGACTGCGCGAGCGGCGAGCGGGAGACCAGCACTACCCGCGCCCCCGCGCCGGCGGCCACCAGCGCAGCCCACAGCCCGGCCGCGCCCGCTCCGATCACCGCCACGTCCGCTACGAGGGCGTCGGCCCGGCCGGACGCGTCGCGGGCGAGCACCTCAGCCGTCGCGCCGGCGGGTGCGGCCGTTGGACGCCGATGCGCAAGCGGGGCGGCCCATCGCGCGTACCGTAGTGCCGTGGCTGCGCCCGACCCCCTCTACTTTCGCCACCGGGCCTCGGGCGATCACGACACCGGATCGCATCCCGAGGGTCCGGGGCGGATCCCCGCGATCGAGCGGGAGCTCAGCGACCGCGGCTGGCTCGGTTACGCCCGGAGAGAGGCGCCGCCGGCCACCACGCGGGCGCTGACCGCCGTTCACCCGCAGGGCCACGTCGACGCGGTGCGGGCGATGAGCGAGCGCGGAGGTGGCGCCTTCGACACAGACACCCTGGCCAGTCCGGGCTCCTACACCGCGGCGCTGCACGCGGCCGGCGGCGCCTGCGCGCTCGTGGAGGCGCTGCTCGCCGGAGAGGCCCGCGCCGGCTTCAGCGGGATGCGGCCCCCCGGCCACCACGCCGAGCCGGCGCGCGCGATGGGCTTCTGTCTCTTCAACAGCGTGGCGGTGGCCGCCCGCCACGCGCTCGACTCACTGGGCGCGCGACGAGTGCTCGTGCTCGACTGGGACGTGCACCACGGCAACGGGACCAACGACATCTTCCACGCGAGCCGGGAGGTGCTGTTCGCGAGCATCCACCAGTGGCCGCTGTATCCCGGCACCGGCCCGTTGGAGGACGTGGGGTCGGGCGACGGCGAAGGTCACACGATCAACCTGCCGGTGCCACCCGGATCGGTCGAGGATGGGTGGCTGTCGCTCGTCGAGCACGTCGTCGTTCCGGTCGCAAGGCGATTCGAGCCGGATCTCGTGCTCATCTCCGCGGGCTTCGACGCTCACGAGGACGACCCCCTGGCCCAGTGCCGGCTTCGGGAGAGCTCGTTTGCGGAGATGGCGCTGCACATGCGGGCCCTCGGCCAGGAGCTGAGCGTGCCGGTCGGCGCGGTGCTCGAGGGTGGCTACGACCTCGACGCCCTCGCCGGCTCGGTGGCCGCCACCCTGCAGGCGCTGGCTGGCGAGAGCGCGCCCCGCTCGGTGGCGCCCGACGGGCTCACCGCCCGGGCCCTGCGCGCGGTGGGTCGCTACTGGGATCTCGACTGAGGGCCCATCGCCGCGGGGCATGGAGGCGTCGCGCTAAGGACTCCGAGCGGTCAGGTCGCGGTACAGCTCCCGCACCCGCTCGGCCATCCGCTCGCGGCCGAAGAGCGCCGCGCGGGCGCGACCGTGGATCCGGCGCCCACTGGCCAGGCACGACTCGAGTTCCGCGACCCAGCGGCCCTCGTCGAAGGGCGCGCAGAGCGCGCCGGCCACGCCGGCCAGTGCTGTGGGCGCAACGCCCACGTCGGTGGAGAGCACCGGCACGTTGCAGGCGAGCGCCTCCAGGGCGGCGAGCCCGAACGACTCGCGGTCCGAGGTCACGAGCACCGCGTCGGCGGCGTTCACGAGCAGCGGAACCTCCTCCGGCGGGGTGGCTCCTAGCGTGATCAGCTCGGCGCCGGGCACGGCCGCCGCCAGGCGTCGCGCGCGGTCGCCGCGCTTCTCGGCGCGGGCGGGATTGGCGGGGAACAGGAGGTAGGGGCGCGAGGGATCGAGACCGAGCCGGCGGCGCGCCTCGGCGCGGTCGAGTGGGCGGAAGCGATCGAGGTTCACCCCGCACGGCAGCACGGCGACCAGCCTGGTGCTGCCCGCTCCCCCAAGGCCTGCCCGCGGGGTGCGAGCAAGTCCCGACGACACGACCGCCGGGGCGTCCACGAGCCGGGCGAGCGCGCGCGACAGCGGACCGGCCGTGCGGTCGTGCAGGTCGGTGCCGTGGTAGGTCACGACCCGCGCGCGCGGTTGGGGGACCGCCAGCGCGCTCCAGCCCGTCAGCCCGTAGTGGGAATGCACGATGTCGAAGCGCTGGTCGGCGTGCCCGTGCCTGAGGGCCCGCGCCGCCCGGGCGTAGGACCGCCAGCCGCCGCCGTGGGGAAAGGCAAAGACCTCGACGTCCAGCCCGTCGAGCTCCTGCAGCGCCTCGACCTGGTCCCTGACGAACGCCCCGGAGGCGGGCCGCGCGGCTGACGGCCACATGTTCGTGACGACGAGCACCCGCATCGCGGCGGCAGCGTAGCCGTCACCCGAGCGCGCCCGGGCGGGTCAGGGCAGGTTGTCACGCACCCGTCGCCGATTCGTATCGCTCACGTGTGGAGCAGTGACGCGCACTGCCGGACCATCGTCGTCCGGAAGGCGAATCACGGAGGTGAGCGATGTACAGAGGGATGGGTTACCTGCACGCGCTGGGCGCGGAATGGCAGCGGCGGCTTCGTGCCGAGGGCGGTCAGGGCACGGTCGAGTACGTGGCCCTGATCCTGCTCGTGGCGCTCGTCATGGCCGGAGTGCTGGCGGCGATGAAGGGCTTCAAGACCGATCAGGGGCAGGATCTGGGGGACACCATCATCGCCAAGATCCGGGAGGCGGTGAAGAAGATCCAGTTCTGAGCCGGCGCCGGCGCCCGTCCTCCACGGAGCGGGCGCCGGCGCTCGGCCTCCGAGCGCGTCAGGCCCCGGACCCGTGCGGCCCGGCGCCCGTGACAACATGCGCCGGGTGAGCGCTCCCGACGCCTCTCAGCCGATAGCGGTCTTCGACTCCGGTGTCGGGGGCCTGACCGTGCTGCACGAATGCCTCGTGTCGGTTCCACACGAGGACTTCGTGTACTTCGGGGACACCGCTCGCTTCCCGTACGGCGATCGCTCGCCCTCGGAGCTCGAGGCCTTCGCGCTGCAGATCGCGGCGCTGCTCGTCGAGGAGGGGGCGAAGCTGCTGGTGGTGGCCTGCAACTCGGCCACCGCCGCCGCCCTTCCGGCGCTGCGGCGCGAGCTGGACGGGCGAGTATCGGTGCTCGGTGTCATCGAGCCCGAGTCGCGACTGGCGGCGGCGGTATCGGCCGGTCGGCGGATCGGCCTGCTGGCCACCCCGGCCACGGTCGCGAGCCGGGCCTACGAGCGGGCACTGGTCGACGCCGCCCCGATGGTGGCGCTCGTGGCGGTGGCGTGCCCTGAGCTCGCGTCGCTCATCCAGCTCGGCGGTGAGGTCGACGACCGCCTCGTGGCGACCGTCGAGGGATACTGCGCGCCGCTGCGCGAGGCCGAGGTGGACACCGTTGTCCTCGGCTGCACGCACTATCCGCTGATCCGCCCAATCATCCAGCGTGCGCTCGGCCGCGGCGTCACCGTCGTCGGCTCGGGACAGGCCATGGCCGAGACGGTCGCCGCCGAGCTCCGCGCCAAGGGGCTCGGGCGGCCTGAGGCCCGCCGGGGCTCCTACCGCTTCCTCTGCTCGGGCGAGCCGGAGGCCTTCCGCGCCCTCGGCACGCGCTTTCTCCAGCTGCCGCTGGGCGAGGTGCACCGCGTCGAGCTTTCGGACCCCGTGGCCGCCGGAGCCGCCGCATGAGGGCCGACGGCCGCGCCGCGGACGCGCTGAGGCCCACCACCATCGAGCCCGGCTTCGTGCGCTCGGCCACCGGCTCCGCGCTCATCTCCCAGGGCGGCACCCGGGTGATCTGCACGGCCTCGGCGGTGGAGAGCGTGCCGCGCTGGATGGCGGGCAGGGGCCGCGGGTGGGTCACCGCCGAGTACGGCATGCTGCCCGCCTCGACCGGGGAGCGCAAGCAGCGCGACGTCACGCGCGGGCGCCCCGACGGTCGCACCGTCGAGATCCAGCGGCTGATCGGACGCTCGCTGCGGGGGGTGATCGACTTCGAGGCGCTCGGTGAGCGCACGATCTACGTTGACTGTGACGTGCTCGAGGCCGACGGTGGCACCCGCTGCGCCGCCATCACCGGCGGCTATGCCGCCCTCCAGCTGGCCCTCGCGCGGCTGGTGGACGAGGGCAAGCTCGACGGCCTGCCGCTGACCCAGGCGGTGGCCGCCGTGTCGTGCGGCATGGTCGGCGGCGAGGCCCTGCTCGACCTCGATTACCCGGAGGACTCGACGGCGGAGGTGGACATGAACGTGGTGATGACCGCCGGCGGCGGCCTGGTGGAGGTGCAGGCTACGGCCGAGCGCACGCCGCTGTCGCGTGCCTCGCTCGACGCCCTGCTCGAGCTGGCCGCGGCGGGCATCGCCGAGCTGGGAGTGGTCCAGGCCCAGGCCGCCGGCGCCCTGCCGGGCTGAGCGTCTCGAGGCGGACCCGTGCGAGCGGAGCCCACCGACGGCGCGCCCCGGGCAGAGCTGGTCGTGGCCACGCGCAACGAGCACAAGCTGCGCGAGCTGCAGGCGTTGCTCGCCGACCATCGACTGGTGCCCCTGCCACCCGAGGTCGAGCTGCCACCCGAGACCGGCGCGACCTTCGCCGAGAACGCGCGCGTGAAGGCCGTGGTCGCGAGCCGCGCAACCGGCCGCAGAGCTATCGCCGACGACTCGGGCATCGAGGCCGCCGCCCTGGGCGGCGCGCCCGGGGTGCGCTCGGCTCGCTTCGCGGGCGAGGGGGCGAGCGACGAGGAGAACCTCGCCAAGCTCCTGCGCGACGTGCCCGAAGACGGCGACCGCCGGGTGGCCTACGTCTGCGCGCTGGTGCACGCGACTCCGGACGGAGCCGCCGTGACCTTCGAGGCCGGCTGCAAGGGCACGCTGGCCAGGGTGCCCCGCGGCTCCGGAGGGTTCGGCTACGACCCGGCCTTCATACCCGCGGACCTGGACGAGGGCGACGAGCGGACGATGGCCGAGCTGACCGTTCGGGAGAAGGACGCCATCAGCCACCGTGGCCGCGCGGCGCGCGCGCTTGCGACCTGGCTGGCGGGCGAGGCCGGCGCGTCGAGGCGGGCGTGAAGCGCCGCCGTCTCTCGGGCACTCCGCTCGCCGCCGCGATCCGCGCCCCCACGGGCATGATCGATCCGGTGGCCGATCACCCGCGCAAGGCGCGGGCGGCCGCGGTCTCGATCGCCTCGAACTGCCTCCTGATCGTGCTGAAGATCGTGGCCGGCGCGCTCACCGGGTCGATCGCCATCCTCACCGAGGCGGTGCACTCGAGCATCGACCTCGTCGCCTCCGTCGTTGCGTACTTCTCGATCCGCAAGGCCGACGAGCCGGCCGACGACGACCACCAGTACGGGCACGCCAAGGTCGAGAACCTCGCTGCCGCGATCGAGGGGATGCTGATCCTGGTCGGCGCCGGGGTGATCCTGTTCGAGTCGGTGCGGCGCCTGGCCGACCCGGCTCCCGTCGACACCATCGGCGTGGGCATCGCGGTGATCGGCTTCTCGGCGCTCGCCAACCTCGGCGTGTCCACCTACCTCTACCGGCAGGCCCGGCTGACCGACTCGCCGGCGCTCGAGGGCGACGCGGCGCATCTGCGCACGGACGCCGTCACGTCGGCCGGCGTGCTCGTGGCGCTGGTGCTCGTGGAGGCGACCGGCATCGAGGCGATCGACCCTGCGGCCGCACTGCTCGTGGCCGTGGCGATCGTGGGGGCGGGGACCAGGGTGCTCACCCGCTCCACCAGGGTGCTCGTGGACGAGTCGCTGCCGGCCGACGAGCTCGACGCCGTGCGCGCGGCGGTAGCGGGCCACGGGGCCCCCGAGGTCACCGGCTTCCACAAGCTACGGGCCCGCCGGGCGGGCAGCCGCCGCTACGTGGACCTGCACGTGCAGTTCCGCCCGGGTACGACCCTCGAGCGGGCACACCGCGTCTCCCACGAGCTCCAGCGGCGGATCGACGGCAGCGTGCGCAACGCCGACGTGCTGATTCACCTGGAGCCGGAGAACGTGGAGCACGACCCTCGGCGTGAGGCGCCCTAGAGAGAAGGCCCAGTAGATCTAGCGCAGGTTCACCGCCGCCGCCGCCCCGACGGCCAGGAACACGGCGAAATAGCCCACGTAGTCGTTCAGCAGCAGCAGGACCGCGGCTATGAGGCAGGCAAGGACGGTGGTCAGCCACGCGATTCGGGACAGCGGCACACCGCTATTCTGCCCGCCAGCTCGTGAACCGCTCGTCGCCGCACCCAGGGACGGCCCGGCACGCCGCCGCGAGCGGGTGACGCCGCCCGGCGAACCGGCGCTCAGCCCCGAGCTCGCGCTCGACTACCTGGCGGCCCTCTCGACCGACATCCGGGCCGGGGTGCTGCTGGACGACACGGGTTCGGTGGTTGCGTACTGCGGCTTCGGCGATGACTCCGCCGCCCGGCTCGGCGAGCTGGCGCTCGAGCTGTTCAGCCGCGCACAGGAGGCGGCGCCGCCGGAGATGGGAGCGGTCGCCCAGGTCGAGGTGACCTCCCTGGACGGCGGCGTCTTCGCCGTGCGCCGCGGCAGCCGGGTCCTCGCGGTCGTGACCGGACGCTTCGCGCTGGCTTCGCTCATGTTCTACGACCTGCGCAGTGTGCTCACCGACCTCGAAGGGGTGGCCGCGTGAAGGACGAGCAGCGGCGCCCGCCCGGCCGCGGCCTGACCGGAAGCGTGGCCGCCGCCGTCAGGCGCCGGCAGCAGGATCGCGAGCCCCGCGTGGTGCTCTACAACGCCGCCGGGCATCCGCGCGTGCTGCCGCCCGCGGCCGCCGGCTACGACGCCCTGCTCGACACCGCCGATCAGCTCATCCGCCTTACCAGCGCGCCGTAGATGATCGCCCGCACCCGCTGAATGCCGCAAAGTGCGGGATTCGTTCGAAGGCGCGGGCCCCGATCGGCCTCGCGCGCCTGCGGCTGTCCGCGCGCCTTGTTAGCTTCGCGGGCTCACCAGCACTGCTAAGGAGGAGTCGAGTGACGAAGTCCGAGTTTGTGGATCAGGTCGCGTCTCAGTCGGGCCTGGGCAAGACGGAGGCCTCCAGCGCGGTCGATGCGGTCCTCAAGGTGGTCGAGGAGACGCTCAGCCGCGGGGGCGACATCAACTTCACCGGCTTCGGCAAGTTCAGCGTTGCCGAGCGCGGCGCACGCCAGGGGGTGAACCCGCAGACCGGCGAGCGGATCGAGATCGCAGCCAGCCGGGTCCCCCGCTTCAGCGCCGGCTCGGCGCTCAAGAAGTCCGTCAAGGGCGGCTGACCCCGCGTCGCCCGGGCCCTCCCCGATGAGCGGGGAGGGAAGCCCGGAGCGGCCCGGCGGACCGATGGCGGTCGGCTTCCCCGACCGCCTGGCCGCCCTGGTGGAGCGGCGGCAGAGCCAGATCGTCCTCGGGCTCGACCCGGATCCGGCGGCGCTGTGGCCGAGCGGTGAGCCTCGCGCCGGCGCGGTGGGGGACGGCGGCGCGGACCGGGCCGACGGCGGCGACCGGGCACGGCTCACCGGCATGGCCGTCGCGGCGCACTGCCGTGCGGTCATTGCCGCGGCGGCGCCGGCCTGCGTGGCCGTGAAGCTGCAGCTCGCGTGCTTCGAACGGCTTGGAGCGCCGGGATGGGAAGCGCTCGCGGCCGCCGTCCGGGCGGGCCGCGAGGCGGGGCTGCTCGTGCTCGCCGACGGCAAGCGCGGCGATGTGCCCGTCACGGCCCGGGCCTACGCGCAGGCGCTCGTGGGGGAGACTCCGGGGCCCTACGGGCCCGTCCCAGGGCTCGGCGTCGACGCCTTCACGGCCAACCCGCTGCTCGGCCGGGACGCGCTCGAGCCGCTGGTGTCGGCTGCCGCGCACGCTCGCGCCGCGTGCTTCTGCCTGGTGCGCACCTCCAACGCGGGAGCCGCGGACATCCAGGACCTGCCCGGGCCGCGGGGACCGGTCCACGAGGAGCTCGCGCGCATGGTCGACGCGCTGGGCTCGGGCTCGGTGGGCCGTTCGGGACTGTCGGCCGTCGGCGCCGTCACGGGGGCGACGAACCCGGGGGTGCTGGCGCGACTGCGCGAGCTGATGCCGCGCGCCATCTTCCTCCTCCCGGGCGTTGGTGCCCAAGGGGGGGAGGTGGCGGCCCTCGGGCCCGCGTTCGAGCCCCATCCGGCCGCCGGCCTCGTCAGCGCCTCGCGCTCGATCGTCGGTGCCCATCGCGACGGGGAGGAGGAGCCCCACGCCGCGGCGGCCGCCGCGGCGGAGGAGCTGCGGGCGGCGACGTGGGCGCTGGTCGCGTGACCCCGGGCACGCGGCGCGGCTCGGGCCGGGCTCCTTCGGCCGCCGGCTTGCAGCGGCGCAGGAGGCCGCCGCTACCATCCGGCGCGGCGTATGGAGGAGAGGTCTCGCAGTCCTTTGCGCATCCTTGCGCCCCTCGCGTTGATCGCGGTGGCGGTCGTCTTCTCGTTCGTCGTTCTCACCTCCGGCGGCGAAGGTGGCGGCGAGAGCTCGTCCGCCAGCGAGCGCACGGGTGAGCGCCCGCCCCCCAAGAAGCCCAAGGCCAAGAGCAGGGCCGACCGGCGCGAGGACGAGCTTCCCTCGAGTGCCTACACCGTGAAGATGGGCGACACCCTCGGCGCCATAGCGCTGAAGACCGGGCTCACCGTCGAGAAGCTGCAGGAGCTGAACCCCGAGCTCGATCCGCAGGCGCTGGTCTCGGGCCAGCGGGTCAAGCTGCGCGAGTGATCCGCCCGGCCGGGGCGCATGGACGTGGGCCGCGCGCTGTAGCCCTGATCGTCCTCGCGCTCGCGGCCGGGGCTCCGGCGCACGCGGCCGCCCGCGAGCAGCCGGTCCAGGGAGAGTCGGCGATCGTGGTGGACGCCGGATCGGGTGATGTGCTGCTGGCCGACGACCCGGACGAGCGCCGGCCGATCGCCAGCACCACCAAGCTGATGACGGCGCTGCTCACCTTGGAGCGGGCGCGGACCGACGCGGTGCTGCCGGCCTCCGACTACGTGGCCGCTCCGATCGAGTCGCAGATCCAACTCCGGCCCGGGGAGCGACTGTCGGTGGCGGATCTGCTGACGGCCCTCCTGCTCGAGAGCGCAAACGACGCCGCGGTCGCCCTCGCCGAAGGCGTATCGGGCTCGCGCGCGGCATTCGTGGACGAGATGAACGCGCGCGCCCGGGAGCTCGGGCTGCGCAACACGAGCTTCGCCAACCCGATCGGCCTCGACGATCCGGACAACTACTCGAGCGCCCGCGACCTGGCTACGCTCACGCGCGAGCTGCTGCGCAACGAACGCTTCGGCGACATCGTCGACCGTCCCCGCGCAACCCTCACCACCGGGGCCCGGCGCCGTGTCGTCGAGAACCGCAATGGGCTGGTGCGCCGGCATCCGTTCGTGGACGGCGTGAAGACCGGGCACACGCTGCAGGCCGGCTACGTGCTCGTCGGCTCGGCCACCGCCCGCGGAAAGCGGATCGTCAGCGTGCTGCTCGGGGCCCCGAGCGATGCCGCACGCGAGGCGGGCACCCTGGCGCTGCTGCGCTACGGCATCGACCAGTACCGGCGCGTGCGGGTACTGCGCCAGCGGGCCGCCGCGGGGACGGCGGAGGTGAAGTACCGCGACGGAGAGCAGGCCAGGCTCGTGGCGGGGGCGCGCGCGACGGTGACCGTCCGGCGCGGCGAGCGGGTCTCCACGCGGGTCGAGGCGCCGGAGGAGCTCGAGGGTCCCCTGCCGGCGGGCGCCCGGGTGGGGTCGATCACGGTCCTGTACCGAGGCCGTCCGCTCGAGACCGTTCCGCTGGTCACCGCCCACAGCATCCCGGGGGCCGGGCTGCCGCGGATAGTTCTCGCGTCGCTGGGTACCCCTCTGTCCGTGACGATCCTGCTGCTCGCGCTCGCCGCGGCCGGCCTCGGCGCATCCCGACTTGCCAGGCACCGGCGCCGGCGTGTATCAACCAGAGGCTCATGATCATCACCGTCACCCTCAACGCGGCCATCGACAAGACGCTCGCGGTGCCCAACTTCCGGCTCGGCCGGCGTCACCGGTCGGTGGAGCAGACCTCGATGGCGGGGGGCAAGGGCGTGAACGTGGCGCGGGCCCTGAAGTCGCTCGGGCAGCCCGTGATCGCCACCGGCGTCGCCGGCGGACCCACGGGCACGCGCCTCGTCGAGCAGCTCACCGAGGAGGCGATACTGAACGACTTCGTGCGCATCCGCGAGGAGTCGCGCACCTCCACCGCGGTCGTCGATCCGACCTCCGGCGAGCAGACCGAGATCAACGAGCGCGGGCCGGCCGTGTCCGAGGGCGAGCTCGAGCTGTTCGTAGACAAGCTCTCCTACCTGGCAAAGGGCGCGGCCGTGTGCGTGTTCTCGGGGAGCCTTCCCCGCGGCGTCGAGCCGGGGCTCTACGCCCGCCTCATCGAGGACATGCGCCGCCTCGGCGTCACCACCGTCATCGACTCCGAGGGCGAGGCCCTCCGCCTCGCCATGCGCGGCGAGCCCACTGTCGTCACGCCCAACGAACGCGAGGCCGAGGAGCTCGTCGGGCACGAGTTCGCCGAGGAGGAGGACCGCCTGGTGGCCACGCGCGAGATGCTCGAGCTGGGGGCCAGGGAGGCGGTGATGACCCTGCCTACCGGCTGCGTGGCCCTCGTGGGCGATGGCGAGACGCGCCTCCACCGCGTGACCCTCGAGCCGCTCGAGACCCCGGTGTCCGCGGTCGGGTCGGGCGACGCCTTCCTGGCGGGGTACGTGTCGGCGCGCTACGCGGGCGAGTCCCCGGAGGACTGCCTACGCTTCGGCGTGGCCTGCGGGGCCGAGTCCACCCAGCACTTCGGCGCCGGCGTGCTCGATCCGCGCCGGGTCGAGCGCCTGCTGCCGGACGTGGAGCTCGAGGTCCTGGCGGAGCCGGTGCTGGGGCCGCGCGGCTAGCAGTTAGTACCCTCGCTGTTCAGTCCGCCGCCGACCCTAGGATTCCTGCATGGAGATCGACATCGGTAGAGGCAAGAAGGGCCGCCGCGCCTACGGCTTCGACGAGATAGCCATCGTCCCGTCGCGCCGCACGCGCGATCCCGACGACATCGACATCACGTGGACGCTCGGCCCCTACCGATTCGAGCTGCCGCTGCTGGCGGCGGCGATGGACGGTGTCGTATCCCCCCGTACGGCGGGGATCATCGGCCGGCTGGGCGGCCTGGCCGTGCTCAACCTGGAGGGCATCTTCACGCGCTACGAGGATGCCGACGAGCAGCTCGAGCGCATCGCCCAGCTGCCCCGGGAGGTGGCCACCGCGGAGATGCAGTCGATCTACCGCGCGCCGCTTCAGCCCGAGCTCATCCCGCAGCGCATCCGCGAGATCAAGGAGCAGGGCGGGGTGGCCGCCGCGTCCCTCACGCCGCAGCGCGTGCGCGACCACTACGAGGCCGCGCTCGACGCCGGCCTCGACATCCTCGTCATCCAAGGCACGGTGATCTCGGCCGAGCACGTCTCGACGGTCACCGAGCCGCTCAACCTCAAGGAGTTCATCAAGGAGGTGCCGATCCCGGTGGTGGTCGGCGGCTGCGCCTCCTACTCCACGGGCCTGCACCTCATGCGCACCGGCGCGGTGGGCGTGCTCGTGGGCGTCGGTCCCGGCGCGGCCTGCACCACGCGGGGCGTGCTGGGCGTGGGCGTCCCGCAGGCCACCGCGATAGCCGACGTCCAAGCGGCGCGCTCCCAGCACATGCTGGAGACGGGCGACTACTGCAAGGTCATCGCCGACGGCGGCATGCGCAACGGCGGCGACATCGCCAAGGCCTTCGCGTGCGGGGCGGACGCCGTGATGATCGGGTCGCCGCTGGCGCGCGCGCACGAGGCGCCGGGGAACGGCTTCCACTGGGGCATGGCCACCTTCCACTCCTCGCTGCCGCGTGGCGCGCGCGTCAAGACCACGCAGAACGGAACGCTCGAGCAGATACTGCTCGGCCCCGCCCACGAGAACGACGGCACGTTCAACCTGATGGGGAGCCTGCGCACCTCAATGGCCACCTGCGGCTACGAGGACATTCCGTCCTTCCACCGCGCCGAGGTGATGGTCGCACCATCGCTGCAGACCGAGGGCAAGCACCTGCAGCGCGACCAGGGCGTGGGGATGGCCGCGGCCGCCGCGGCGGTGGCTCCCTCGCGCGACTCGGTGCTGGCCGACACACCGGTCAACGGCGATGGCGCGATGTCGGTCGGGAGTCCGGAGCCGCCGGTGCCGGTGGGCGTCTCCGAGGGCGAAGCGCTAGCCGCACGGTGAGCCTGCGCTCGGCGCGGCGCGGTCGCCCTTGACCGGTCCGGACGCAGCCACCGTCGAGCTGCCGCCAGCGGCTCCGCGGGCCTCCGACACCCAGGAGGTCCTGGTGCTGGACTTCGGGGGCCAGTACTCACAGCTGATCGCGCGCCGGGTGCGCGAGCAGGGCGTGTTCTCGGAGCTCCTTCCCCACGACGTGCCGCTCGACGAGATCCGCGGGCGCGCGCCGGCCGGCCTGATCCTCAGCGGCGGTCCGTCGTCGGTCTACTCGCCGGGAGCGCCGCCGCTGCGCCCAGAGCTGCTCGAGCTTGGGGTGCCGGTGCTCGGCATCTGCTACGGCATGCAGGCGATGGCCTACGTGCTGGGCGGTCGCGTCGAGGGCGCCCCGAAGGGAGAGTTCGGGCGCTCACGGCTCACCGTGCACGAGCCCGGGCGGCTCCTGCAGGGCCTGCCCCACGAGCAGTCGTGCCTGATGAGCCATCGCGACACGGTGTTCGCGCCGCCGCCCGGCTTCCGGGCGCTCGCCTCGTCTGACGAGTCGCCGGTGGCGGCGTTCGAGGACACCGCTCGGGGCCTTTACGGCATTCAGTTCCACCCCGAGGTCGATCTCACGCCGCACGGCTCCGAGATCCTCGCCCGCTTCCTGTCCGAGGGCTGCGGCTGCGACATGTCCTGGACTCCCGAGTCGGTGATCGACGAGGCGGTCGAGCGCATCCGCCGCCAGGTGGGCGACGGGAGGGTGATCTGCGGCCTGTCGGGCGGGGTCGACTCCTCGGTGGCCGCGCTGCTCACCCACCGCGCCGTGGGCGATCAGCTCACGTGCGTCTTCGTCGACCACGGCATGATGCGCCGTAACGAGGGCGACCAGGTGATCGCCGCGTTCCGCGACGCGTTCGGGGTGCCGCTCGTCGCGGTCGACGCGCGCGAGCGCTTCCTGGCGCGCCTGGCCGGGGTCACCGAGCCGGAGGGCAAGCGCAAGGCGATCGGCTCGGAGTTCATACGCGTCTTCGAGGAGGAGGCGGCGCGGATCGGCAATCCGCGCTACCTGGTGCAGGGCACCCTCTACTCGGACGTGATCGAGTCCGGTGGCGGCACCGGTGCGGCCACCATCAAGTCCCACCACAACGTGGGTGGGCTGCCCACCGACCTGAGCTTCGAGCTGGTGGAGCCGCTGCGCACGCTGTTCAAGGACGAGGTCCGCGAGGTCGGGGCGGCCCTCGGCATGTCGGAGCGGCTGGTGTGGCGCCAGCCCTTCCCGGGCCCCGGCCTGGCCATCCGCGTCGTCGGGGGCGAGGTCACGGAGGAGCGCCTGGCCATCCTGCGCGACGCCGACTTCATCCTCCAGGAAGAGGTCCGCGCCGCCGGCCTCTACCGCGAGCTGTGGCAGTCGTTCTGCGTGCTGCCCGCCGAGCTGCGTACCGTCGGCGTGCAGGGCGACGAGCGGAGCTACGGCTACGTGATCGCCATCCGCGCGGTCACGAGCCAGGACGCCATGACCGCCGAGTGGGCGCGGCTGCCGCACGACCTGGTCGCGCGGGTGTCCTCGCGGCTGATCAATGAGATCTCGGCGGTGAATCGGGTGGTGTTGGATGTCACGTCCAAGCCCCCCGGCACCATCGAATGGGAGTAGACCCGCGATAAGCGGCGCCACTCGGCGTCCTCGGCACTCGGCTTGGCCCACCAAGCCGTCGTGCCTGCGTCCTTGATTGGCTTGCTTCTCGCGGGTCTACTCGCCGCTGCGTGGCCCCCTCCGGCGTCGTGTGCGTTCCGTAACGCAGTGCGATCGTCCCTGACGGCCCTTCCCTCGGGATCAGGACAGGATCCCGCTCGGTCGAGGCCGAGCGGAACTCGCAGCATCTAGAGCTGCCGACGCCGCCCGCTGCTTACGCTGTCCGTACCAGGTCATACCCCGCGGCTTGTACACCGACAGCGTGGCGGCCACGATCAACAGCAGGAGCCCGAGACCGGCGTGAATCAGGGGCGATGGGCTCCTCAGCCCGCTGAGATCGCCGCCGGATGACGGCGTCTGTGCGGCGACGCCTGCTAAGTAGCCAAGCGTCTGCATGTACAGCAGCAAGACGACGATCGCAACGACGTTGATCACGAGTTTGACCAGGATCCAGTAGTGCCGGAACAAGCCCCACCTGGTGCCCAGGGACTGAACCAGCCCGGTGAGCAGTGAGGCGAGGCTCAACGGGATCAGAACAGACCACCCGGCCGGCTCCATGGCGAGATAGACGGCACGCACCACCTGTGCATCCTGGCTGGTCAGACCGACGACGCTGAGCGCTAGCAAGACAGCGACCGCGCCGAGCCAACCGACCGAGGAAACGATGTGCGCGGTGAGCACGAACTTGCGCAGATGGGGCCTCACGGTCATCACGGCTTGTGGCCCCCCGCGGGCGGCTTGTGGCCACCCGCGCCACCGGACCCTGTGACGCTGGATGGCGGTGGCTGGCCACCGGCGTCACCCGACGGTGTGTGCCGCCCAGGACCATGGCCACCGCCGCCGGTGAGAAGCACGACGCCAACCAGCACGACGAGGACAACGGCGATGATCCCGAGCACCTTCACCCACCGCGGTGCGCCAGTGCTCGATCCGCGACCGGGGCCGACGCCGGTTTCGTCCCCGGCGTCGCGGTAGGTGGCTGAGTAAGGGGGCGAGTCGGCCATATGCGTGTTCTCCTCTGTTGCGCGCGGGGTCCCGAGGTCTCGGTGTAACGCCAGGGTACCAGACAGTCTGTCGATATCAAGGGCAGAGTGTGTCGCTATCGTCGTCATGTATCCTCGTGTGTGATGCCAAAGCTGTGGAACGACACGGTCGAGGAGCACCGCCGCGCGGTGCGCGACGCGACCCTGGACACCACCGCGGCGCTGGTGGCCGAGCACGGGCTGCTGTCGGTGACGATGTCGCGGATCGCCGAGGAGACCGGCATCGGACGTGCGACGCTGTACAAGTACTTCTCAGACGTCGACGCGATCCTTGTCGCCTGGCACGAACGTCAGGTCACCGGCCACCTGAAGCATCTCGCCGAAGCCCGGGACCAGGCCGGCGACGCTGGCAAGCGGCTCGAAGCTGTGCTCGAGGCGTACGCGCTCATCCAGCACGAGCACCACGACACGGAGCTTGCGACGCTCCTCCATCGAGGTGAGCACGTCG
The DNA here is from genome assembly GCA_030446485.1 of Thermoleophilaceae bacterium. Lineage (GTDB taxonomy): Bacteria > Actinomycetota > Thermoleophilia > Solirubrobacterales > Thermoleophilaceae > JAUJNF01. The sequence goes on from JAUJNF010000004.1 coordinate 79,179, forward strand.
CCCGAGCGCAGCAGCACCTCAGCGACTTGGTCCGAGATCTGGTGACCGAGGGCGCGCGGGCCGGCGACCTCCGCGACGATGTCGCGCCTGACGAGCTCGCGAGCTACTGCCTCCACGCCCTCACTGCAGCCGGCGCCCTGCCCTCCAAGGCCGCGGTCCGTCGGCTCGTCGCTGTCACTCTGGCCGGGTTGCGCCCCCCTGCCGACTCGCTCCGCCGCCCATCGCGGCGCAGGTGAGCGCACAGGTTCGTCGCGTTCACCTGCGTACCGGGAGGATCGGTGCGCCCTGCCGGCCCGACCTCTCAGCCGTCTAGCTCGCGGCGTCCCAGGACCGTAGGCTGGGCAGCGGGTCGAACGGCCTCCCGCCGTCGTACCAGCCGGGCGCGCTCCACATCTCGAAGTGCAGGTGGCATCCCTGTGCGTTGCCCGACTCTCCCACCGTGCCGATCGCCTGGCCCGTGGCCACCCGCTGCCCGGGCTTCAGGGGCGAGCGGGAGGTGAGGTGCATGTAGGCGTAGTCGACGCCGGTGCCGGCGCCGTCGATCACGATGTAGTTGCCGGCGGCGGAGTGGTACTGGTTGAACTTCACGACGCCCCCGCGGGCCGCCACCAGCGGCGTGCCACAGCGCGCGAACACGTCCTGGCCCTGGTGCGAGCGGCCCGACCGTCCGGAGCCGAACCGGGACCCGGAGCTGCCGTAGTCGTGCTTTCCGCGGATCGGGAAGATGTGGCCGAAGAGGACGAAGGCATCGGGCGACTTGCGAGTGGCCGCCGAGTTGCTCACCTTCACGCCGTTCTTACCGACGGCGGTGATCCGGAAGGCGTAGCGCCCCTCGGGAGCCATGCGGCGTCGCGCGCCGCCGCCCCAGCTGACGCTCTGGATCGTATCCGGGCTGACGCGGGGCCGCGACCATGACTTGACGACCCTGCGCTCCGACAGGCGGACCAGATCGATCCGCACCGAAACCGGCTCGGGATGCCTGACGCGGTAGGTGAACACGAGGCCGCGGCGCTGTCCGTAGAAGAGCTTGTCGCCGCTCGTCGAGGTCTCGATCCGCGGCGCGGCGGACTGCGGCTCGGGGGCCCTCTCGGCCGGGGGCGGCTCGGCGGGGGTGGACGGAGGCGGGGATGGCCCCGGCCGCGGCTTGGGCTCGCTTGCTTCGCGCACGGTGAGCGTCCCGGTCGGCCGCGAGTGAGCGCCCGGGCCGACCCACGCGGCGAGCGGGCCCGTGGCGGCCTCGGGGGGCACCGTCAGCCGGATGGTGGTGTCGCTCGCCGGCTCGACTCCGACGGAGGTGTCGTCGCCGCTGCCGGAGCGGCCGTGAAAGACGACCGTGGTCACGTCGGCGAGGTTGCGCCCGCGGATCTTCAGCTTGCTGCCGCTCACCACGCCGCCTGCGGACGGGCACCCGTTGGTGCACTGGAAGCTCTCGATCACCGGCACCGGCGCGGCCTCGGCGCCGGAGGCGCCCGCCAGGCCGGCCGCGGCGACCACGCCCGTGACGCCAAGCGCCCTGCGACGAAGGGAGAACCCAGTCCTCGAAAGCAACGTATGCACGGCCTCTCGCTCGCGCCTACGGGGTTAGCTGACGGGCTCGCGCTCTGCGCTACGACAGCGAGTGCGTGACGCACTCGGTCCGATTCGCCCCCCGGAGGTCTCCCTCCGACTGGTTCCCCCGTTCCCCGGCGGCATGGCCCCCGGGGATTCGGCTCCTTGTACGGCTGACGGCGGGGCACTATATACACGCTCGCCGTCGCCATGGGAGGCGGGGGCCGCCCGGCCGCTTCCTGCCCCATCTGCCACTATGTCGGATCGGTTGCACGCGGCCGCGCCGATCTCGGCGGCATCGTGCGCCACCCTCGGCATGAAGACCTACGTAGCCACCCCAGCCACCCGCGAGCGCAACTGGCTCGTCGTCGACGCGACCGGGCAGACGCTCGGACGGCTGGCCACGCAGATCGCCGACGCCCTGCGCGGCAAGCGCAAGCCCGAGTACACCCCCCACTGCGACGTCGGAGACTTCGTGATCGTGGTGAACGCCGAGCGCATCTCGGTCACCGGGAACAAGCGCAGCGAGAAGCTGTACCACCGGCACTCGGGCTATCCCGGCGGCCTGCGCACGCGCACGCTCGAGGAGATGCTCGCGCGCCGCCCCGAGGAGGTCATCCGCCTGGCCGTGAAGGGGATGCTGCCGCGCAACCGGCTGGCCCGCGCCCAGCTCACCAAGCTGAAGGTCTACGCCGGCCCCGATCACCCGCACGTCGCCCAGAAGCCGCAGCCCATGGAGGTCGCCGCGCGATGATCGACGACGAGGAACGCCCCGACTCCGAGGACGCGGCCGGCGACACACCGCCTGCGGGGGGGGAGACGCCGCCCGAGGAGCTCGTCGAGGAGGTCGGCTCCATGGGCGCCGAGACGGTCCCCGACGCCGGGGAGGACGAGGCGCCGAGCACCGCGGCTGACGAAGGCGACGCCGCGGAGGCCTCCGCGGAGGAGCCGCCCGCCGGGGACGAGGAGGCACCGGGGACCGACGCCGGAGCGGCGGAGCCCGTCACGGCCGAGCCCGCCGCGGAGGACCCCGCTGCCGCCGACACCGACGTCGACGGCGCGGATGAACCAGCCGTGGCCGGGACCGACTCGGCCGAGCAGCCGGTTGCCGAGGAGACCTCAGCAGAACCGCCCCCGCCCGGCCGGCCTCCGCGACCGGCCTCCGAGGAGACCCAGGAGAGGACGGCCGACGTGGTCCCGGGTGCGGACCTCGAGCCCGACCTCGTCCTCGATGGAGAGACCACCGGCATCGCCGGCGACGCGTACGCCGACCCCTATGCGGAGCCCGAGGCCCAGGTGGACGCCGAGGCCGGGGTCCTCGACGAGGAGGAGGCGCCGGCACCCGTGACCGCCACGCCGCTCGACCTGGCCGCCGACGCGCGCTATCGGGCCACCGGCAAGCGCAAGACGGCGGTGGCCCGCGTCATCCTCAGGCCGGGACCCGGCAACTACACGATCAACGGCCGGCCGCTCGAGACCTTCTTCCCGCGGCCGACGCTCCAGCGCACCGCGCGCCTTCCGCTCGAGGCGGCCGGCTACGAGACGCGCATGGACGTGGTGGCCCGCATCCACGGCGGCGGTGTCTCCTCGCAGGCCGGCGCGCTTCGCCACGGGGTGGCGCGGGCCCTGGTCGAGGCCGATCCCAACCTGCGCAGCGAGCTCAAGCGCCGCGGCTTCCTCACCCGTGACGCCCGGGCCAAGGAACGCAAGAAGGCCGGCCTCAAGAAGGCCCGCAAGCGTCCGCAGTTCTCGAAGCGCTAGCCACCCCTTGGCGAGGAAGCTGTTCGGCACCGACGGGGTGCGTGGCCTGGCCGGCGACTTCCTGTCGGCCGAGCTCGCGCTCGCGCTGGGGCGCGGAGCGGCGGCGGTGTCGCCCGCAGAGGCGCCTCAGGTGCTGATCGTGCGGGACACGCGCGAGTCCGGCGAGATGCTCGAGGCCGCCCTGGCGGCGGGCGTGGCCGCGGCGGGAGGCCACGCGCTGCTCGGCGGGGTGCTGCCCACGCCCGGGGCGGCGCTGCTCGTGCGTCGCTACGGGTTCGACCTCGGGGCGGTGGTTTCCGCGTCGCACAACCCGTACCGCGACAACGGCATCAAGTTCTTCGGTCCCGACGGCACGAAGCTCTCGGACGACGACGAGCGCGGCGTGGAGCACGTGGTGGACCACCCGCCCGGACCGCGGCGGCCCGGCCGCGTGCGCGAGCTCCACGCCGCCGGTGCCGACTACCTGCGCGAGCTGCAATCGCGGTTCCAGGACCTCGACCTGTCCGGCAAGCGGGTGGCGCTCGACTGCGCCAACGGGGCGACCTACCGGGTGGCGCCGGAGATATTCCGTCGCCTGGGCGCCGAGGTCACGACGCGGGCGGTCAGCCCCGACGGCCGCAACATCAACGACGGCTGCGGCTCCACGCACATCGCTCACCTGGCCGGCGTGGTCCGCGAGGGCGACTTCGACCTCGGCTTCGCCTTCGACGGCGACGGCGACCGTGTGCTGGCCGTGGACCGCCGTGGGGAGGTGGTCGACGGCGACGAGCTGATCGCGCTGGCGGCGCTGCACCTCCGGAGGGCGGGCCGCCTTCCGGGCGACGGCGTGGCCGTCACCGTGATGACCAACTTCGGCTTCCACCAGGCCATGGACGCCGCCGGCATCCAGGTGGCCACGACGCCGGTGGGGGACCGCAGCGTGCTGGGCGAGCTACTGCGGCGCGGGTGGGCGCTCGGCGGCGAGCAATCGGGCCACGTGATCGAGACCGGGTTCGTTCCGTCCGGCGACGGGCTCGCGGCGGCCCTCCTGCTGCTCGAGGCCCTCGACGGCCGCGACCTGGCCGAGCGCGACGCCATGCACCGGCTGCCGCAGCGGCTCGTGAACGTGCGGGTCGCCGACCGCGACGCCCTCGAGGGATCCACGGAGGTATGGAAGGCGGTTGAGCGCGAGGAGCAGGCTCTCGACGGCCGCGGCCGCGTCCTGCTCAGGCCGTCGGGCACCGAGCCGCTGGTGCGGGTGATGGTGGAGGCGCCCGACGAGCAGGAGTGCGAGGAGATCGCGGGGCGGCTGGTGGCGACGGTGGAGCAGCAGTTGGTGTAGGGGCGCGGGACCCACGAAGGGCCCGCTCCGCTGCTAGCATCGCCACCCTCAAGAAGGACTTCCCGAGAGCCGCGCCGAAGCGGCTCTCAGCGTTTTCAGAAGCGATGCCTGGGCCCGGCCCGGGTGGCGGAAGGGGCTCTGGACGGCGTCATGTGCGGCATCGTCGGTCATGTAGGCAGCAGGGCCAGCCGTGAGCTGCTTCTGCGCGGGCTCGAGAAGCTCGAGTACCGCGGGTACGACTCCGCGGGCGTGGCGCTGCTCTCCGGCGGGCGGATCGAGTCGGTCCGCTCGGTCGGCAACCTGGCCTTCCTGCGCGAAGCCGTGGAGGTGGCCGCGGGGAACGCGTTGCGGACGACCGCGGGCCAGGGACAGCCGCGGTGGCCACCGCCGAGCCCGAGGCCACCACCGGCATCGGCCACACGCGCTGGGCGACCCACGGCCGCGTGAGCGAGGAGAACGCCCACCCGCACTCCGATACCGCCGACCGCATCGAGGTGGCGATGAACGGCATCGTCGAGAACCACGCGGAGCTGCGCCGCCGGCTCGAGGGCGAGGGCGCCGTCTTCTCCAGCGAGACCGACTCCGAGGTGGTGCCCCACCTGATCGCCCACCACTACGACGGCGACCTCGTCGAGGCCGTGCGCCGCGCCTATGCGGAGCTGCGTGGCCACTACGCGTTCGTGGCCATGTGCGCCGACGAGCCCGGCCTGCTCGTGGGCGCGCGCAAGGAATGCCCGCTGGTGGTGGGCATCGGCGACGACGAGGCCTTCTTCGGCTCCGCCATCAGCTCGTTCCTCAGCGAGACGCGCCGTGTGCAGTGGGTCGAGAACGGCGAGATCGTGGCCCTCCGCCCGGCGGGCGCCGAGTTCTTCACGGCCGGTGGCGAGCCGATCGAGCGCGAGGTCACCGACATCGACTGGGACGAGGAGACCGCCGAGAAAGCCGGCTACGAGACGTTCATGCTCAAGGAGATCCACGAGCAGGCCGACGCCGTGGCCGAGACGGTGGCCGACCGCGTCAGCGGCGACAGGGTCCACCTCGGGGACATCGGCCTCACCGACGAGGAGCTGCGCGGCCTGCGCCGCGTGGTGATCGTGGCCTGCGGCACCTCGTACCACGCCGGCCTGGTCGGCCGCTACGCGATCGAGGAGTGGGCGCGGGTGCCGGTGGAGATCGACATCGCGTCCGAGTACCGCTACCGCAACCCGGTGGTGGACGCGCGCGACCTGGTGATCGGCATCTCGCAGTCGGGGGAGACCGCCGACACCCTCGCCGCGATGCGCCTGGCCCGCGAGCGCGGGGCCAAGGTGCTGGCCGTGGCCAACGTCATGGGCAGCCAGGCCACGCGCGACTCCGACGGCGTCATCTTCACCCGCGCCGGCCTGGAGATCGGGGTGGCGGCCACCAAGACCTACGTGGCGCAGGTGGCCGTGATGTACCTGCTCGGGCTGAAGCTCGCCCAGGTGCACGGCACGCTGGACCCGGATCGGCTCTCGACCCTATGCCGCGAGCTGCGGGAGCTTCCGCACAAGATCACCGAGCTGCTCGAGCGGGTCGAGGAGCCGGTGCGCCGGATCGCGGAGCGCTGGAAGGACTCCGAGTTCTTTCTCTATCTCGGCCGCCACGTCGGCCTGCCGGTGTGCCTCGAGGGCGCGCTAAAGCTCAAGGAGGTCTCCTACATCCCCACCGACGCCTACGCCGCCGGTGAGATGAAGCACGGGCCGATCGCCCTGCTCGACGAGAGCACGCCGGTGGTGTGCGTGGCCACCGACTCGCCGGTGCTGGAGAAGGTGATGTCCAACATGTCGGAGGTGCAGGCCCGCGGCGCGCACGTGATCGCGATCGCGACCGAGGGCGGCGACGAGGTGCTGGGCGCAGCCGAAGAGGTGATCACGGTGCCGCGCAGCGACTGGCTGCTGCAGCCCATCCTGGCCGCCGTGCCGCTGCAGCTCTTGGCTTACTACATCGCGCGGGCGCGGGGGTTGAACGTGGACCAGCCACGCAACCTCGCGAAGACGGTCACGGTCGAATAGCCACGACGGACCCCATAGCGGCGCTCCAGGAGCGCGTAGGCGACTCGCTCGGCCCGACCGAGTGGCGGGTGGTGTCGCAGGAGGACATCGACACGTTCGCCGGCCTCACCGGCGACCACCAGTGGATCCACGTGGACGTGGAGCGCGCTGCGCGCGAGAGCCCGTTCGGCACCACCATCGCCCACGGCAACCTGACCCTGTCGCTGATCGACGGGATGCGGGAGGGGCTGCTGCCCTCGCCCGAGGGCGTGATCGGCGTGAACTACGGCTGGAACCGCGTGCGCTTCCCCGCGCCGGTGCCGGCGGGCTCGCGCGTGCGCGCGCGGGCGGAGGTGGTGTCCGTGGAGGACGTGGGCAACGGCTGGTGGCAGGTGGTGCAGCGCTTCACCGTCGAGGTCGAGGGGGGTGAGAAGCCGGTGTGCGTGGCCGACAGCGTGGGGCGGGTGCGGATCGGCTGAGCGGTGCAGTGCCGCCGGTAAGACCACTCTTACCGCTCGGTACGGATGTCTCTGGCCGCTGAGTAGGTAGGCGTCTGACCGAGGGGCGGCGCCTTCGAATACCACTTATCGTGCGGGCAGCTATGGCAAGCGACTCGAGCGCAGGTGGAGGGGTGGGCATCGACATGCTCGAGATCGAGCGCCTCGAGCGGGCGCTCAGGCGTAGGCCTCGACTCGCCGAACGGCTGTTCACCGAGGCCGAACGCGCGTACGCCACCGGGCGCGCGCGCCGGGCACAGCACCTCGCCGCCCGCTTCTGCGCCAAGGAAGCGGTGGCCAAGGCCCTCGCGCTCGAGGCGTGGAGCCATCGCGACGTGGAGGTGGTGGCCACCGGCACCGCCCCGGCCGTGCGCCTCGGTGGAGCGGCCGCGGCACGAGCCGCCGAGCTCGGGGCGGAGGTGGTCGTCTCGCTCACCCACACTCGCACCACCGCCGCGGCCGTCGCCATCCTGCGATGAGCCTCCCCGACTGGCTCGACCCGCTCTACGAGGCGCAGGAGATGCGCGCTGTCGACGCCTGGGCCGTCGGGCGGGAGCGCGTGCCCTCGCTCGAGCTGATGGAGCGCGCGGCCGAGGGCCTCGTCCGGGTGACAGTCGACTTCGGCCGGGAGGGCCCCATCAGGATCGTCGTGGGCGGTGGCAACAACGGCGGCGACGGCCTGGCGGCAGCGCGGCTCCTGCGCGAGGAGGGCCGAACGGTCGACGTGCTGGCCGCGGCCGACATGGACGGCCTCCGAGGAGACGCCGGCGCCAACCTCGAGCGGCTGCCCGGCGAGCCGCCGCGGCGGTTCTCGCGCGAGGCCCTCGACGGCTCGGGCGTGATCGTCGACGCCCTCTTGGGCACCGGCTTCAGCGGCGCTCCACGCGAGCCGGTGGCATCGGCGGTCGCCGCCATCAACGCGGCCGGCGCCCCGGTCGTGGCCTGCGACGTGCCGTCGGGGGTGGACGCGTCCACGGGGGAGATCGCGGGCGAGGCCGTGGAGGCGGACGTCACGGCCACCTTCCACGGTGAGAAGGTCGGCCTGAGGATCGCGCCGGGCACGTTCCATTCGGGCGAAGTGCGCGTCGTGGCGATCGGCGTCCCGCAGGGGGCGCCGGCACCGACGACCGCGGGACTCATCTCCGAGCGGGTGCTGTCGCTGGTTCCGGGTCGATCCCGCTCCGGCTCGAAGTTCACGTCCGGGGTGTTGGCCATCGCCGGCGGCGCCCGCGGGCTCACGGGCGCGCCGGTGATGGCCGCGCTCGCCGCCATGCGCGCCGGCGCCGGCTACGTGCAGGTGGCGGTGCCCGCCTCCGTCGAGCCGTCGCTCGCGTTGCGCCTCCTCGAGGCGATGACCCGCGGGCTGCCCGAAGACGAGGGCGCGCACGCGGCGGCCGGGGTCGCGGGGGTCGCGGAGCTGGCCGAGCGCGCGGGGTGCGTGGTGCTGGGACCGGGGCTTGGCCGGTCGGACGGCGCGGTCGCGTTCGCGCGCGGGGTGGCGGCGGCGGTCGAGGCGCCCCTGCTGATCGACGCCGACGGCCTCAATGCACACGTTGGGGCGCTGGACACGCTCCGGGGGCGCTCCGCCCCCACCGTGCTCACGCCCCACGCCGGCGAGCTCGGCCGGCTGCTCGAGACCGACTCCGCGGCGGTCGAGGCCCGTCGGCTCGCGTCCGTGCGGGAGGTCGCCGAGCGCAGCGGCTGCGTCGTCCTGCTGAAGGGCGATGACACGCTGGTGGCCGCGCCCGGCGGCCCGGTGGCGGTGTCTCCGGGAGGCACCGCTGCTCTGGCCACGGCCGGCACGGGCGACGTGCTCGCGGGCGTGATCGGCACGCTGATGGCGAAGGGCCTTGATCCGTTCGCCGCCGCGGCTGCTGGAGCTCTGGCCCATGTGCGCGCCGGGAAGGCGGCGGCCGCGCGGTATGGAGCCGATCACACCATCGCGAGCGACGTGATCGACGCCCTCCCGGAGGGCTTCCGCCCCTGACGGCGGCCGTCAACTCGCTAGGGTCAAACGAGGTGCCCGAGCTCGTACGCGAAATCATGGATTCCGACCCGGTGACGGTCACGCCGGACACCGAGGTCGAGGCCGTGATCCGCCTGCTCCGCCGGCACGAGCTGCCCGGGGTCCCGGTCGTGACCGACGGCGGTCGCTGCGTCGGGATCGTGACCGAGTCCGACCTCGTGCTCGCCGACGAGGAGGGCGACCTTCACCTCCCGCATCATGTGAACCTGTTCGGCGGCATGGTGTTCCTCGAGCCCCTCAGCCGCTTCGAGGAGCGGCTCCGGAAGGCGGCGGCCTCGACCGCGGAGGACATGATGACCGCCGAGCCCACGACCATCGGGCCCGAGGCCACGGCCGCCGAGGCCGCCCGCCTGATCGCGGACAGCGGCCACAACCGCCTGCCGGTGGTCGAGCACGGGCGGCTCGTCGGCGTCGTGACCCGGCTCGACGTGCTGCAGGCCCTCGCCGGCCGGTCGTAGTGTCCACCCCGAGGACCGCGCCGGACGAGGCGGTGCTCGCATCCGGCGGCCCCAAGCCCGAGCCGGAAAAGGTGGAGCGCGCAGTAGCCCGGATCGACCTCGGCGCCGTCACCCGCAACTGCGCCCACCTGCGCTCCCTGCTTACCGGCGGCGCCGAGCTGTGCGCCGTCGTGAAGGCCGACGGCTACGGGCACGGCGCCACGCAGTGCGCGCGAGCGGCCCTGCGCGGTGGTGCCACCTGGCTCGCCGTGGCCACCGCACGCGAGGCGGAGGAGCTGCGCGCCGGCGGCCTCGACTGCCGGCTGCTGGTGCTGGGCGCGCTGACCCCCGAGGACGCCGCCACCGCCGTGGCGGCCTCGGCCGAGGTGGTGGCCTGGCGCGAGGATCTCGTCGAGCGCCTGGCCGGCATGGCGCGCGCCGCGCCGGTGCGCGTGCACGTGAAGCTCGACACCGGGATGGGCCGCCTGGGCACCGGTGACCGCGAGGAGGCCGCGCGCGTGGCGGCCCGCGTGGCCGCCCACCCGCGCCTGGGGCTCGCGGGCGTGATGAGCCACTTCGCCACCGCCGACGAGCTGGGGGACGAGCACTTCCCGGCGCAACTGCGTTCCTTCACCGCGTTCGTCGAGGAGATGCGCGCTCTCTACCCGGATCTGGTCGCCCACGCCGCCAACAGCGCCGCCACCTATCGCGATCCGGCCGCCCACTTCGACCTCGTTCGCTGCGGGGTGGCCGTGTACGGTCTCGATCCCTTCCAGAGCGACCCCGCCGAGCGCGACCTCGAGCCCGCGCTTGCGCTCGAGTCCTATGTGGCCGAGGTCAAGCCGCTCGCCACCGGACAGAGCGCCGGGTACGGCCGGCGCTTCGTGGCCTCGGAGCCCACCTGCATCGGCGTGCTGCCGATCGGCTACGGCGACGGGGTGAGAAGGGGGCTCACCAACAACGCCGAGGTGCTGGTGGGCGGGGGGTTCCACCCGCTGGTGGGCACGGTGAGCATGGACAACATCACGGTCGACCTCGGGCCGGACACGCCCGCCCGTCCGGGGGAGCCGGCGGTGTTGATCGGAGCTCAGGGTGGCGAGCGACTCACCGCCGAGGAGATGGCTCGCAGGCTCGACACCATCAACTACGAGGTCACCTGCGGCCTGAGTCCGCGGGTGGCGCGCACCTACGCAGGGGAATGACGGCCCCGCTCGAGCAGCTCCAGAGTGCGGCGCCGGTCAAGGCGGCGCACCACGCGCTCGCGGGGGTCGAGGGCGGGGCCTACGTGGTGGGCGGCACCGTGCGCGATGCGCTGCTCGAGCGGCCGCTTCGCGATATCGACCTCGTGGTGAGCGGCCCGGTCGAGGAAGCCGCCCGCACGATCGGACGCGTGCTCCGCGGCCCCGTGTTCCGCCTGTCCGAGGCCTTTGGGGCGTGGCGGGTGCTCGACCGCGAGCGGCGCTTCACGTTCGACCTCTCGCCGATGCAGGGAGAGTCCATCGCCGCCGACCTCGCGCGGCGGGACTTCACGGTGAACGCCATGGCCGTGCCGCTCGGCGGCGGCGAGCTGCTCGACCCGCACGGCGGTCGCGCCGACGCGAGCGCCGGCGTCCTGCGCGTGCTGGGCGAGTCGGCCTATCGCGACGATCCGCTGCGCGCGCTCCGCCTGGCGCGCCTGAGCGCGGAGCTCGGCCTGGTGCCCGACGCGGAGACCGAGCGGCTCACCGGCGCAGCCGCCGCCGCGGTCACGCAGGCCTCGCCCGAGCGGGTGTTCGCCGAGCTCCGGCGCCTGGTGGTGGCCCCCGGTGTCCTCGAGGGGCTGGCGCTCGCCGACCGGACGGGGCTCGTGGCCGCGGTGCTTCCGGAGCTCGCTGCGCTGCATGGCGTCGAGCAGAGCCACTTCCACCACCTCGACGTGCACGGCCACACGCTCGAGGTGCTCAGGCAGCAGATCGCGCTCGAGCACGACCTGGGGTCGGCGTTCGGCGACCAGGCCGGACGCCTCGGAGCCGTGCTCGACGAGCCGCTCGGCGACGATCTGACACGCGCTCAGGCGCTGCGCTTCGGCGCGCTCCTGCACGACATCGGCAAGCCCGCCACGTGCCGCGTGCGCCCGGACGGGCGGGTCACCTTCATCGGACACGACTCAGCGGGCGAGGAGATCATCGGCGCGATATGCCGCCGCCTGCGCACTAGCGCGCGGCTCGAGGATTACCTGCGCGCCCTCACCCGCAACCACCTGGTGCTCGGCTTCCTGGTCCGCGAGCGGCCGCTCTCGCGGGAGCTCGTTTACCGCTACCTGACGGCGTGTCAGCCCGTCGAGGTGGAGGTCACCGTGCTGTCGTGCGCCGACCGCCTGGCCACCCGCGGCCGCAACGCCGAGCGCGCCATCGCCGCGCATCTCGAGCTGGCGCGCGAGCTCATGGCCGAGGCGCTCGAGTGGCGGACGGCCGGGCCGCCCAAGCCGGCGGTGAACGGCCGCGTGCTCACCCGCGAGGCCGGCATCCCCCCGGGACCCGAGCTCGGGGCCGTGCTGCAGCGGCTGGCCGAGGCGCGCTTCACCGGGGAGGCCGCCACGCGCGAGGAGGCGCTGGCCCTCGCGCGGCGCTTCCACGACCCGGCTCGGGCAGAATGACGCCCGGATGATCGTCGACTGCGCCGTATACGAGAACGGCACGCGCAGGAAGGGCGAGCTGCCCCTTGACCACGCCTACGAGGCGGGGCGCGACGGCGACAACGCCTTCGTCTGGATCGGCCTGCACGAGCCGAGCGAGCACGAGTTCGAGTCCGTCCGCGCGGAGTTCGACCTCCACGACCTGGCCGTGGAGGACGCCATCAAGGCCCATCAGCGGCCGAAGCTCGAGAACTACGGCGACTCGCTCTTCCTCGTGCTGAAGACGGCGCGCTACAACGACGAGGCCGAGGACGTCGAGTTCGGCGAGATCCTGCTGTTCGTCGGCCCGACGTTCGTGGTGTCGGTGCGGCACGGCGACGCCAGCGAGTTGCACGAGGTGCGGGAGGAGGTCGAGCGGCGCCGCGACCTCCTGAGCTGCGGCACCGGCGCGGTGCTGCACGCGATCGTCGACCGGGTGGTGGACGACTACGTGCCCGTGGTGGAGGGCCTCGACAACGACATCGAGGAGATCGAGCGCCAGGTCTTCTCTCCGCGGCGCCGCAACGCCGCCGAGCGGATCTACAAGCTGAAGCGCGAGGTGCTCGCCTTCCACCGCTCCACCGCCCCGCTGATCGACCCGTTGAGCCGCCTGGCCCGTGAGCCGCACCCGATCGTGCACGAGGACATCCGCAAGTACTTCGGAGACGTGCACGACCACCTCCTGCGCGTGGTCGACGAGGTGGACAACTCGAGCGCCCTGCTCACGAGCGGCCTGCAGGCCAACCTCGCGCAGGTCGGGGTGCAGCAGAACGAGGACGTGCGCCGGATCTCGGCGTGGGTGGCGATTGCCGCGGCCAACACGCTGGTCGCGGGCATCTACGGCATGAACTTCGAGCACATGCCGGAGCTGAGCTGGGAGCTCGGCTATCCGTTGGCACTCGGGGTGATGGTGCTGATCGGCGCGTTGCTCTACTGGCGCTTCCGGCGAGCGGGCTGGCTGTAGGCCGCGACCGCGGACGGGTAGGCTTCCGCGCCCCGTGGCGCCTGACTGCATCTTCTGCGCGATCGTGGCCGGCGAGCTGCCGGCCGAGCGCGTCGACGAGGACGAGCACACGATCGCCTTCATGGACATCAACCCGTGGACCCGCGGACACGCGCTGGTGATACCGCGCGAGCACTCGAAGAACCTCTACGAGATCGAGCCGCACGATCTCGCCCGCACCGCGACGGCCGCCAAGCGCCTGTCGCTGCGCATGCGCGACGCGCTCGGGTGCGACGGGGTGAACCTGCTGAACGCCTGCGAGCCGGCGGCCTGGCAGACGGTCTTCCACTTCCACGTTCACGTGATCCCCCGCTACGCCGACGATCCGCTCGACCTACCGACCCAACCTCGGTCTGGAGACAGTGGTGAGATCGCCGCCGCGGCCGAGGAGCTCCGTGCCTGACACCGCCCGCCTGGAGCGACACGGCGACGTCGGGGCCGTGGTGATCGACGCGCCACCGCTCAACCTGTTCGGCGAGGCGCTCACTCGCGACCTGATCGCCGTGCTGGAGGAGGTGGCCGCCGATCTGCCGCGCGCGCTGCTCATCCGGGCCGAGGGCGAGCTGTTCACCGGCGGTGCCGACGTGCACGTGTTCGAGGGGAAGACGCCCGAGGAGGGCGGCGCGTTCTTCGGCGACCTGATCCAGATCGTCCACCGGCTCGAGGACATGCCGATCCCGACGCTGTCGGCCGTGCACGGCCTGTGCCTCACGGCCGGCTTCGAGCTGTCGCTGGCCTGCGACATGATCTGGGCCTCCGAGTCGGCGCGCTTCGGTCTGGTCGAGATAGTGGTGGGACTCACGCCCGGAATGGGCGGCACCCAGCGGGTGGCCGAGCGCGCGGGGCCGGCCCGCGCCCGCGAGCTCGTGATGAGCGGTGGCCTGTTCGAAGCCGCGACGCTCGAGCGCTGGAACGTGGTGAACCGCGTGCTGCCCGACGCCGAGCTCGCCGAGAAGTCGATGCGCTTCGCCGAGCGCCTGGCCGCCGGTCCGACGCTCGCCCACGCTGCCACGAAGCGCATGGTGCGGGCCTACCTCGACGAGGGCGTGCGGGGCGCCGACGCCCGCATCGGGGAGATCTCCGGCTCGCTGTTCGGGACCGAGGACCTGCAGGCCGCGGTGAAGAAGTTCCTCGCGGAGGGTCCCGGCAAGGCGACGTTCGAGGGGCGGTGAGCGCGCCGGCCGCCGCGGCGCGGGCCGCGGCGGCGCCCGCGCGACAGACCGGCGCGGGCATCGCCGGCCACGACGGCGTGTGGCTGGCCTGGCGCGCGTTCGGCGAGGGCGACCCGATCCTGCTGATCATGGGCTTCATGGGCAGCGGCCGCGCCTGGTACCGCCTGCTGCCGCACCTGGCGGGTCCGTCGAGCCCGTCGCCGCGCCGGGCGGTGACAATGGACAACCGAGGTACCGGGGAGTCCGACCGCCCGCTCGGCCTGTGGACGATGGACGACCTGGCGGGCGACGCGCTCGCGGTGATGGACGCCGCGGGCCTCGACAGCGCCCACGTGGTGGGGGCCTCGATGGGCGGCATGATCGCCCAGCACCTCGCGCTCGATCACCCCGAGCGAGTGCGGTCGCTGACCCTGGCCTGCACCCACCCGGGCGGGCGCCGGCCGGGCGGCCTGCCCTGGCGCATGCTCGCGAGCCTGGCGCTGCGACCCGTCTTCGGTCCGGAGCGCACCTTCCCGCTGGTGGCACCGCTGCTCTACTCGGAACGGACGCGCACAGCCCATCGCGACCGCCTGGCCGAGGACCTCGACATGCGCTTCCAGGACGGAACTCCGGTGGCCACCGCCCCGGCTCAGATGGCGGCGATCCTCGGCCATGACACCCGGCCGCGCCTGCACGAGCTGACGATGCCGGTGCTGGTGGTGCACGGGGCCGAGGACGCCCTCGTGCCACCGAGCGCCGCCGAGGAGCTGGCCCGGCTGATCCCGGGTGCGCGGCTCGAGATCATCCCGCACTGCGGCCACGTCCTGACCACCGATGCCGAGGGCGAGGCGGCCGCCGCGGTCCTGGGATTCCTCGACTGCGTCGCGTGACCGGAAGCGGCCTGTGGTGCTAGCGTTTCCGCCCGTGGCCGGGGAGTCGCCCGGGATGACAAGCAAGTGCCGATGGTGCGGACTGCCACGAGCAGCGAGCAGGGCGCGCAACACAGGAGAGTGCAACACGCATGGCAACCGGAACCGTCAAGTGGTTCAACGATGAGAAGGGCTACGGCTTCATCACGCCCGACGAGGGCGACCGTGACCTGTTCGTACACCACTCCGGCATAAACGGCTCGGGCTTCAAGACCCTCCAGGAGAACTCCAAGGTCTCCTATGAGGAGGAGTCGGGCGACAAGGGTCCCAAGGCGGTCAACGTCACCAAGATCTGACTGGTGGCGCCGGCGCGCGCGACCGTCGTCTACGGCTAATCGCATGTCCAAGGAAGAGAAGATCGAGATGGAGGGCGAGGTCACCGAGGCCCTGCCCAACACGATGTTTCGCGTGACCCTCGACAACGGTCACGACGTGCTCGGACATATCTCCGGCAAGATGCGGAGGCACTACATCCGCATCCTGCCGGGGGACCGCATCAAGATCGAGTTGTCGCCGTACGACCTCGATCGCGGGCGCATCACCTACCGCTACAAGTAGGCCTGAGCCCGGCGCTTCAGGCCGGCGCCGGCTCCGCGCGCGCGGTGGGCGGCACGGCGTCGACGTGCCGGCGTCCGGTGACGCGCTCGATGTGCTCGGCGGCGTCCAGCAGGCGCGCCTCCTCGCCCCACGGGGCCAGGAGCTGGAGGGCCATCGGCAGGCCGCTCGAGTGCAGCCCCACGGGGATCGAGATGCCGGGTATGCCGGCCAGGTTGGCGATGCCGCACTGACGCACGTTGCCGGGATCCGGCGGCGCGGGGCCGGAGGGGAGGGTCACGGTGGGGTTGGCGATCGGCGGCGCGGGGGCGGGCACCGTGGGCCAGGCGAGCACCTCGCAGCGCTCGAAGGCCGCGGCCAGCGAGCGGCGCAGCAGCGCACGCACGCGGTCGGCGCGCAGCAGCAGCTGAGCCGGGAACAGCAGCTCGTACTTCACGAGCGCACGGACGATCGGCTCCGCCTCCTCGAGCTCTTCGCGCCCGAGGGACGGCAGCCCCTCGAGCGTGAGCCGCAGCACGGTGGCGATGCCCGCGTGCTCGGCACCCTCGAGGGCCAGCTCCGGGATCCGCCAGCCGGCAGCGTCGAGCGCCTCTCGGCAGGCGCCGTCGATCTCCGGGTCGAGGTCCTCCCAGAACGGAGATGGCACGATTCCCACCCGTAGGCCACTCGCGTCGGCTGCCGGCAGGGCTCGGCCGCTGAGCACCTCGCCGAAGAGGCGGGTGTCCCCGGCGTCACGGCACATCGGCCCGGCGGCGCCCATCGTCGAGTAGCCGTGGGTGTAGCCGTCGACCGGAGTCGAGCCGAAGGTCAGCTTCAGGCCGGTGATCCCGCAGTAGGCGGCGGGCAACCGGACCGATCCGCCGCCGTCGGTGCCCACCGCCGCCGCCACCAGGCGCGCGCCCACCGCCGCCGCGGATCCGCCCGACGAGCCGCCGCCGCAGCTCTCGACCCGCCACGGGTTGCCGACCGGCCCGTAGGCGGAGATGTGCCCGGTGCTCCCGCCGCCCCAGAAGTGCGTGTTGGTCACGCCGACCACCACCGCGCCGGCGTCGCGCAGGCGGCGATACATGCCGGACTCGCCCCGCGGGGCCTGCTCGCGGGGCGACCCGTCGCGCGGCGCGCGCCAGGGCAGGGCGAACATGTCCTTGACGGCCACGGGCACGCCGCGCAGCGGCCCGTCGGGCGCTGCGGCCAGCATGTGCTCTGCCTCCTCCGCGGAGCCGGACACGATCGAGTTGAGCTGCGGGTCGCGCTCGGCGATGCGCGCGTAGGTGGCGGCGAGCAGGTCAGAGGGGTCGAGCTCCCCCGCGGCGATGCTCGCGGCCTGCGCGCGGAGGGACAGGTCCTGGGGGTGGCTCGGGCCGTGACCGCTCATTGCCGGGCTCGTCGGGCGCTCGGCGGCGGCCGGCCGGGGTCGAGGTCCGGCTCGGGCCAGACGCCGGCCAGGTCGGCGCGCTCGAGCGCCTCGAGCGCCGGTCCGTAAGCCGCCCGGGCGGCGCGGATGATGGCCAGGTCGACGTCGGTTACGTCGACTTCGGCGAGGCTCAGGCCGGAGCGCACGTAGCGTTCGAAGTCATCCATCGAAGGCGGAGGCTAACCGAGCCTCGGGCGCTACCATCGCGCGCGCATGACCACTGAGGGGTGGATTTTCATGGTCGGGTTCCGCGTGATCGACGTTGGCGCCCTGATCGTGTTCCTCGTGTGGTTCTTCCGCCAGCGCTTCGACGCCGACGATCCCCCCGAGGACGACGGACCGGGCGGAGGGGGCCCGCCGCCCGACCCCGACCGCGGGCCGGGCGGCGGTGGGCACGTCCTGCCGCTGGACAGGGTCGAGTCCGGCCGGCGGCGGGTGCGTTCCCACGGTCTCCGGGAGGGCTGGGTGCGGCGGCGCGGCGGGGAGCCGATACCGCGTCCGCGGCCAACGCGCGTGCGCCGGCCGCACACTCCGGTGCCGGCGCACCGACGGCCCTAGTGGGCCTTCTCTCAACGTTTCACTAGCGGACCGTCTTCGTCAGCAGTCCCCGGGGTTCTGGTTGCAGAAGTCCTCGAACCGGTCCGCTGCGGTATTGGGCGGAGGCGGCGTGTCGTTCGCGGGGCTGTCGGGCACCGCCGGATCGGGTGTCGGCGTGGGGGCCGCCCCGGTGATCGTCGGCTCGGGCTCCGGCGCCGGCTCGGGAGCGGTGCCGGTCGGGTCGGTCGTGGTCTCGTCGGTGGTGGTCTGCCCGTCGGCCGGTGCGAAGTCTCCGCCGGGCACCTTGAGCTCCGGCTTGGCCGGCACCTTCTCGGGCTCGTTGCCGCCGCAGGCCGCCCCCACCACAGCCACCGCCGCGGCCACCAGGCACGCGACCAAGCGCCGCGAGAGCACGATTACTGGGACTCGAGGGCCGGTAGGCGCCGGCCGCAATGCAGGCAATCGTTCAGGTCCTTCGGCACGAGCTGCTCGAGCGAGCAGCCGCAGATGCGCAGGTTGTCGACTGACCACGGGAGGTTGCTGGGGGAGGGTGCCAGCGGGAGCAGCTTGCCCACGACCTGGAACTCCTCTCCGGACTCCTTGTCCACGTATACCGTGCCGGGCTCGACCTCGCGGATGACCTCGCGGTCGGAACGCGCGCGCAGCCGGTACCTCTGACGCTCGGACATCGGCGTGGAAAGCTATCAGGGGCCGCCGGCGGCTCCGCGTGATGGCGGCACGCTCACGGTCGACCGCCGGACGGCGCGGGCCGGGATACTCGCCCCGTGCGCGTACTCATCTTCCACGGGTACCTACTGCGTGGCACCGGCAGCAACATCTACAACGCGAGCCTCGCGCAGGCGCTCGTGGAGCTCGGGCACGAGGTGCACCTCCTCTGCCAGGACCGTGACGCCGGAGATCTCCCCGTCGTCGACGCGGTCGGCACGTGGAACGACGACGGGTTGCGGGTACGCGTCACACGCGAGCCCGTTCGCTGCACCGCCTACCTGCCGGACATAGGCCGCGTGCTGCCCGTCTACGTGGCCGATCCCTACGAGCACTTCGACGCCGTGCCCTTCACCGGGCTCGATCGGGCGGCGGTCGACCACTACGTGGCGGCCAACGTCGCGGCGGTGCGCGCGGTGACCGCCCGCGCCAGCCCCGAGGTGGCGCTGGCCAACCACGCGGTGATGGGACCGGTGGTGCTGGCCCGGGCGCTCGGTGCAGGGGTTCCCTACGCGGTGAAGATCCACGGGAGCGCGCTCGAGTACACGGTCGCCCGCGCCCCCGAGCGGTTCCTTCCCTACGCGCGCGAGGGGCTCGCCGCGGCCGCCGGGGTGCTCGTGGGCTCGGGCCACACCGCGGGCCGCCTGTGGGACACGCTCGACGACCCCGAGCTCCCGGAGAAGACCCGCCTCGGGCCGCCGGGAGTCGACGTGCAGCGGTTTCGCCCCCGCAGCCCGGACGAGCGCGCACCCGGCCTGCGCGCGCTCGCGGCGCGGATGCCGGAGGAGGCCGCCGGCTGGGGCGGGGAGCACGGCGCGGCGCAGGCCTTCACGGCCCTTGCCGACGGAGATGCCCCGATCGTCAGCTTCGTCGGGAAGCTGATCGTGTCGAAGGGCGTCGAGCTGCTGCTTGCCGCGTGGCCGCTCGTGCTCGCGCGGGTGCCGGAGGCCCGCCTCTGCCTCGTCGGCTTTGGCACGCTGAGGCCGGCGCTCGGGCGCATGGTCGAGGCGCTGACCGCGGGAGACCTCGACGCCGTGCGCGACATGGCCCGGCGGGGCCGGGAGCTGGAGGGCGGCTCGGCTGACGAGATGGAGCAGCTCGCCGCCTTCCTCGACCGGCTCGAGGGCGCGGCGCGCGGGGACTACCGCCGGAGCGCCGCGCGCACCGCTGGCACCGTCTTCTTCACCGGACGCCTGGAGCACGGGGACCTCCCGGAGCTGCTCGGGGCGTCGGCCGCCCAGGTCGTGCCCAGCACGTTCCCGGAGGCCTTCGGGATGGTGGCGGCCGAGGCCGCGGCCTGCGGCGCGCTGCCGATCGCTGCGGCGCACTCGGGCCTCGCCGAGGTGAGCGCCACGCTCGCCCCGGCGCTCGACCCCAGCCTGCGCCGCCTGCTGTCCTTCCCGCTTGGTCCCTCGGCGGTGCCGGACCTGGCCGAGCGCCTGGTCGAGTGGCTGCTGCTACCGCCAGAGCGGCGGCGTTCCGAGGCGGCGGCGCGGGCCGGCCTGGCACGTGCCCGCTACGGCTGGGAGGGGGTGGCCCGGGGGGTCATCGCCGCCGCGGAGGGCCGCCTGGACGAACTCCCGCGGCCGGTGGTGGCCGGGACCGGCCGGGACGCGCCTGCCGACGCGCCACCATAGGCCCTGAGTGGTCATGTCCGGCGTCCTGAGCGGCTAATCTGTGCGCCGACTTGAGGGCCTTTCGCACACTGATCCGGCCGCTCGGAGTGGCCGCGGCCTCCGCGGCGCTTCTGGCCGTGTCCGGCTGCGGCGCCTCCGAGGAGCCCGACCTCGTGAACGGCAAGGAGCTCTTCGTGGGCAAGGGCACGTGCGGCAGCTGCCATACGCTCGCGCGCGCGGGAACCAAGGGCAACCGCGGTCCCAGCCTCGACGAGTCGTTTGGTCCGGCGCTCGACGACGGCCTTGGCAAGAGCACGGTGGCCGGAGTCGTCGAGCAGCAGATCTCCGAGGTGCGGCGCAACAGCACCATGCCCGAGGATCTCGTGACCGGGCAGGACGCCCGCGACGTGGCGGCCTACGTGGCCGCGGTGGCCGGGCAGCCCGGAGAGGACACGGGTGTCCTGGCCCTGGCCGGACGCCCCGAGGTGAGCGACAAGCCGGTGGTGGCCGACGGCGGACAGGCGGAGATCCCCGCCGACCCCTCCGGGGCCCTGGCGTTCGTGGCGCGCTTCATCGAGGCCGACGGCGGTCAGGTGACCCTCAACATGCCGAACCCGTCGCCGATCGACCACAACGTCGCGATCAAGGGCGCGGGCGTCGATGAGAAGGGCCCGGTGGTGGGCAACGGCGGCACCTCCGAGGTCTCCGCGGAGCTCGAGCCGGGCAAGTACGTCTTCTACTGCAGCGTGCCGGGCCACGAGGAGGGCGGCATGCGGGGCGAGCTCACCGTCGAGTAAGGATCGGACGCGCGCGTCGGGTAACGCGCGCGAGGGCGTCGCCGCCGCGGGCGCGGCAGCGCTCAGCCCACCAGCGCCCTGAGGTCGGGCAGCAGCCCTGGCCCGGCGGCCACCAACCCGGCCGGCTCGCCGCCGTAGCTCTCCACCCCGCCGCCCGCCTCGAGCACGAGGAGCGTTCCAGCCGACCAGTCCCAGGGGTTGCCACCGCGCTCGAAGTAGCCGTCGAGCCGCCCGGCGGCCACCCACGCCAGGTCGAGCGCCGCCGATCCGGCACGGCGGATGTCCCGGACCGCGGGCAGCACTCGCAGCAGCACGTCGGCCTGTGCCGCGCGCACCTCGCCCGTGTACCCGAAGCCCGTGGCCACGAGCGACGTCGCGAGCTCCCCGGCGTCGCGGACCCGCACCGGGGAGCCGTTCAGCCGAGCGCCCTGGCCGCGCGCGGCGCAGAACGTCTCCGCCCGCACCGGATCGTGCACCACGCCGGCGAGGCCCCCGTCGCCGTCCTCCAACCCGACGCTCACCGACCACGCCGGATAGCCCCACAGGTAGTTGGTGGTGCCGTCGAGCGGATCCACGATCCACGTGCGCCCACTCGACCCCTCCCGCGAAGCGCCCTCCTCCCCGAGCACCCCGTCCTGCGGCCGCTCCCGCGCAAGCAGCTCGACGAGAACCGCCTCGGCCTCCCGATCGGCATCCGAGACCATGTCCGTGTCCGAGGACTTCGCCTCGACCCCCCTGGCGACCCGCCCAAACCGCTCGAGCAGCAGCCCCCCGGCCTCCCTGGCGGCCCGCTCAGCGAGCTCGAGATCGTTCAGAGGGCCCGAACCAGGAGAACGACAGCAACGACGAGCCCGATGACAAGGGCGACATAGAGAAGGAAGCGGAAAGCCTCGGCCTCGGAGCGAAGGGGGTTAAGCACGTGGAGGGAGCCTCGGAACGGCCCGAACCCTAGGCAGTACGAGCCGGGTGGCGAAAAGCGAGCTAGGCAAGGACGCAGGGAGAGGACAATGGCGGAGCCATGGCCTCGACCGAGGACGCCGCATAGCGAAGCTTTGCAGCCGCCTCAGAGCACGTAGATGGAGGCATAAACGAGGATCCACATGATGTCGACGAAGTGCCAATAGATCCCCGGCACCTCCACCCCCCGATGGTCCTTCGGCGTGAAGTGCCCCCGAAAGGCCCGCACGGTGGCGAACAGCAACAACGTCAAGCCAACGAACACGTGGGCGCCGTGCAGGCCCGTCAGCCCGTAGAAGATCGACCCCTGCGCGTGGTCGCCCGGTGCGAAGCCGATGTGCACGTACTCGTTGACCTGAATGGCGAGGAACGTCGCGCCCAGCAGGAACGTGGTGAGCAGCCCGGCGCGCAGCCCCGCCCGGTTCTCGTTCTTGGCCGATTCGAGCGCCCAGTGCATCGTGAAGCTCGAGGAGATGAGGATCGCCGTGTTCACGCCGGCCACTGCCACCGGCAGGTGCGTGCCCTCCGCCGGCCACGCCTCGTTCGCCACACCCCGGATGAAGAAGTACGCGGTGAAGAACGCTCCGAAGAGCATGATCTCCGAGATGATGAAGAGCAGCATCCCGAGGAACTGCGCATCTACGCGCGAGGAGCGGTTGGCCTCGGGCGGACCGTGGTGATCGTGGGTGACCGGCTTCTCGCCGGGCTCGAGCCGCGCCGGGAACGAGACGGAGGCCGACTCCATCAGGCGCCCGCCTGCGTGGGCACGCCCCTACGGGCCTCCGCCGGCTCGACCACCACGTGCTCGACGGGCTTGGCGGTATAGGAGCGGACGCGCTCGATCAGGTCGCCTCGCATCCAGCCGGAACGGGTGGCCGGGAAGGTCGAGATCACGATCTCGTCGATCGTGTAGTGCTGCAGGGCGTTCCTGATCGCCGTGTACGGGTCGGTGTCCATGATCTGCCCGGAAGCCTCGAGGCCCTCCGCCGTGAGCCGCTCGAGCGTGGTGGCCAGGCGCTGCGTTGGGTCGGTGGCCCCCTTCCCGCCCCGGGGACAGATCACCACGAAGCTCCGCGGCGACTGGTCGGCTTTGTCCCTCAGCAGGTGTATCAGGGACTCGCCAGCCACCGTCTCATTGGCCACGACCAGCGTGTTGGTCACCTCGTCCTTGTCGGCCTCGAGGTCCACCACCACGTGGTCCACCGGCACGCCGGTGTCCTGGCGCACGCGCTCGATCAGGTCGCGCCGCATCCAGCCGGAGCGCGTCGCGGGGTGGGTGGAGATGATGATGCAGTCGGCCCCGTAGGCGGCCACGGCGTCGGTGGTGGCCGAGTAGGGGTCGGGGTCCATCACGGCCCCGGTGGCGAGGATGCCCACGGCCCGCAGCTGGGCGAGCGTGGTGGTCAGGCGGTTCTCCGCCGCCTTCAGGGAGTTGTCGTCGTAGATGACGTAGCCCTCGCGCGGCCTGTTCTGCGGGCAGATGACCGTGACGGCGAACGGTCGTCCCTCGGCGTGCGCCTCCTCGGCCTTCTTCCTGACCTCGTCGATCAGCGCCCGTCCGCCGACCGTCTCGTTGGCCACCACGAGTATCCGGAAGGGCTGCGGCCGCGTGGTCACTCGTGCGCGACCCCCGACGTCCCGGCGGGCACGGGCTCCTTCTCCCGATCCTTGAACACGCCGTGCACCGCGCCCGGCACGCCGTACTCGTACGGTCCGCCGACCACGGTGGGGATGTCGTCGAAGTTGAACAGCGGCGGCGGTGAGGACACCTGCCACTCGAGGGTGTGCGCACGCCAGGGGTTGGCGGCGGCACGGGGCCCGTTGCGCCAGCTCGTGACCATGTTGTAGAGGAAGATCAGGAAGCTCAGGCCGAACAGGAAGCTCGAGACCGAGATGATCGCGTTCAGCGACGCGAACTGGTCGGCGTAGTCCGCCACGCGCCGCGGCATGCCGTCGATCCCGACGAAGTGCATCGGCCCGAAGGTGAGGTTGAAGAAGACGAAGGAGAGCCAGAAGTGGATCTTCCCGAGCGTCTCGTCGTACATGCGCCCGGTCATCTTGGGGAACCAGAAGTAGAGCCCTGCGAAGATCGTGAACACGCTGCCGCCGAACAGCACGTAGTGGATGTGGGCCACCACGAAGTACGTGTCGGAGACATGGATGACCACCGGCAGGATGGCCAGCACGATGCCGCTGATGCCGCCGAGCGTGAACATCGTGATGAAGCCGAGCGCGAAGAGCATCGGCGTGGTGAGATGGATCACCCCTCGCCACAGGGTGGCGAGCCACGAGAAGATCTTGATGCCGGTGGGCACCGCGATCAGCATGGTCGTGATCATCATCGGCACGCGCAGCCAGGAGAACATGCCGGAGACGAACATGTGGTGCGCCCAGACCGTGAAGCCGAGGATCACGATGGCCACCAGCGAGAAGGCCATCATCCGGTAGCCGAACACCGGCTTGCGGGCGTTGGCCGAGATCACCTCGCTGACGATGCCGAACCCGGGCAGCATCATGATGTAAACGGCCGGGTGCGAGTAGAACCAGAAGATGTGCTGGTACATGACCACGTCGCCGCCGCCGCCGGGGTTGAAGAAGTGCGTCCCGAGCGCGCGGTCGAACAGCACGAGGAACTGCGAGCCGGCGATGAACGGCGTGGCGATCACCACGAGCAGCGAGGTGGTGAAGTTCGCCCACACGAGCAGGGGCATGCGGAAGAAGGTGAGCCCTGGGGCCCGCATGGTGATGATCGTCACCAGGAAGTTGAGCGCGGTGGCGATCGACGAGGCGCCGGCGAACTGGACGGCGATCGTGAAGAAGGTCTGCCCGACCGGCATCTCGGTGGAGAGCGGCGCGTACGCCGTCCAGCCGGTCGCGAACGCGCCGCCGGGGGCCAGGAAGCTCGCGGTCATCATCACCCCGGCCACCGGGAGCATCCAGAACGACAGCGCGTTCAGGCGCGGGAAGGCCATGTCCGGCGCCCCGATCATCAGCGGGATCACGTAGTTGGCGATGCCGGCGAACACCGGGATGATGAACAGGAAGATCATCAGCGAGGCGTGCACCGAGAACAGCCCGTTGTAGGTGTTCGGGTCCACGAACTGGGTGCCCGGCGCCGCCAGCTCGGCGCGGATGAGCATGGCCATCAGCCCGCCGAGGACGAAGAAGACGAACGTGGTGACGATGTACTGGATGCCGATCACCTTGTGATCGGTGTTGACGCGGAAGTAGTCCCGCCAGGACCGTGCGCCGTGCCCGGAGTGGTCGTCGGGCACGGTCGGCGCGCCCGAGGCCCACCGGAACCAGTAGTCGAAGCAGCCGATCCCGAGGAGGAACGCGACACCCATGGAGATGAGCGCCACGGTGGTGATGGCCTCGCCGTCGACGAGCGGCTCGTAGCCGTAGAGGGCGCGCACGAGCACGACCAACCCGAAGGCGAACAGGGCGCCGGCGAGGACGCTGAGCGCGGCGCGGTACCAGCCGGGCGCGGTGAGTCGAGCGGTCATCGTCATCCGGCGATTCCCGTCATGCGACGCGGCATCGTACCCGCGCGCCGGCGCACGGGCGTCATTGGCTGCGCACCCCGGTCGAGGTGGTGGAGGGGCCGGCCGAGACGTTGGCGGCTCCGGCGCCCCGCTTCTTCTCGAGCCAGGCGGCGAACTCGGACTCCGGCACGACCTTGAGGCTCTGGCGCATGGTGGCGTGTCCGAGCCCACAGAGCTCGGTGCAGACGATCGAGTAGTTCCCCTGGCGGTTCGGGGTCACCCGGAAGGAGGTCGTGAGCCCGGGCACGGCGTCCATCTTCATCCGGAACGCGGGCACCCAGAACGAGTGGATCACGTCCTCGGCGGTGATGTCGAACTTGACGGGGCGGTGCTCGGGGAGCACGAGGTCGTCCGTCCGCACCGTCTTGCCGCTGGCGTCGGGATAGGCGAAGTGCCAGGCGAACTGCTGGCCGGTGACCCGCACGACCATCTCGTTGGCCCGGGGCTCCTCCTGCTCGTCGAGGACGATCCAGGCGTAGACCGACAGTACCGACACGATCACGAAGGGCACGATCACCCAGATCAGCTCCAGGCGGGCGCTGCCGTGGATCGGCTCGCCGTCGCCCATGTCGCCCGGACGCGCGCGGAAGCGCATGACGCTGTAGACGACGACCGTCATCACCCCGACGAAGATGGGGATCGAGACGAACAGGAGGACGTCGTAGAGCACATCGACGTCGTTCGACGTCGTCGAGGCCTGCGTGGGGAACCAGTCGATCGCGTAGACGATCGCCACGCCCACGATCGAGGCGAGCGTGGCGAGGGCCAGCATCCGCGAAAGCGGGGTGTTACGCAACCGCAGTCCTTTCGGAAATCACGGCGGGCGATGTTAATTGAAGGAGCCGGCGTAGGCGCAGGCCTGGCGCGCCGGCACAGGCTTCCACCCGCTCAGCCCCGGGCGCTCCGGGCCACGGCCGTCGCGGGCCCGGTCCGGCGGACGATCCGCGTTCAGGCGGCCAGCGACCGTCCGACGGGCGGGGCGGCTCGCGGGGCGAAGTCCTCGCGACGGCGGAAGTTGGACGGCGGCGCTCCGTGGTGGCGACGAAAGGCCTTCGCGAACTGCGCGGGCTGGCGATACCCGACGCTGACCGCCACCTCGCGCACCGGGGACGAGCCGTCCTGAAGCAGGCGCAGCGCATTGCGCATGCGCACCTCGGCGACGTACCCGCGGAAGCTCGTGCCCCCGACTTCGGCGAAGGCGCGCTGCAGCTGCCGCCTCGAGGTAGCGATCTGCCGTGCCACCCCTTCGAGGTCGAGCACGCGGTCGAAGTCGCGCTCGATGATCGCCGCGGCTTCCTCGTAGAGCGCCTGGCGGCGGTGAATGGTGCCCTCGCGCTTGGCCACGTGTATGTATACGGACGCGCGCGCCTTCCGGATCGAAGACGAACCCGCGGATGAGATGGTTCGCCGCGGCGCCGGAAGGTCCCCAAACGGCGTTTAACCCCCACGCCCCCCGGGGGATGCCCCTCTCGAGCGTGCGCCTGCCCGAACCCCGTGGAAACCTGAGCGAGTACCTCTTCGACCGGCTCTCGGCGCCGCCTGAGGCGCTGGTCGATCCGCCGCGCGCGGGCGATGACGTCCTTGCCGGCGAGGACTTTCAGCTCGCCCTGTACGCCTGCTACGAGCTGCACTACCGCTCTTTCGACGATGTGGCCGACGACTGGGAGTGGGAGCCGTCGCTGCTCGCCTTCCGGGCGGGCCTCGAGCGAGCCTTCGAGCGGCGTCTCCGGGAGGCGTCGGGCCCGGATGCCGCCCCCAGAGACGACACCGCCGCCGCGCTGTTCGCGCTGATCGCGGCAGCCGACGGACCGTCGGTCTCGCGCTTCCTCGAGACCCGCGGAACCCTGGACCACTTCCGGGAGCTCGCCGTACACCGGTCCGCCTACCAGCTCAAGGAGGCCGATCCCCATTCGTGGGCGATCCCGAGGCTCACGGGACCGGCCAAGGTGGCGCTCGTCGAGATCCAGGCCGACGAGTACGGCGGCGGCCGAGCCGACCGGCTCCACTCCCAGCTCTTCGCAAACACGATGGAGGCCCTGGGCCTCGAGGGCAGGTACGGCGCCTACCTCGACCACATCCCGGGTAGCACCCTCGCCACGGTCAACGTCATGTCGCTGTTCGGCCTCCATCGGCGCCTCCGCGGCGCGATCGTCGGACATCTCGCGGCGGTCGAGATCGACTCGTCGGTGCCGAACCGGCGCTACGCCAACGGCCTGCGGCGCCTGGGGCTGTCCGGCGCGGCGACCGATTTCTACGACGAGCACGTCGAGGCCGATGCCGTGCACGAGAACCTGGCGGCGCACGACCTGGCCGGTTCCCTGGCCCGGGACCAGCCCGAGCTGGCCGGGGACATCCTGTTCGGCGCCCGCGCCATGCTGCTGCTGGACGAGCCGGTAACCGCGCGGATGCTCGACCGCTGGAGCCAGGGCCGGACCTCGCTCCTGCGCCCACTGGGCGCGCCGGTCGCCGTTTGAGCGGCGAGCGGCTCGCCGCCACCTACGTGCTCCCGATCCGCTGGGAGGAGGACGAGGGCCTCGGCGAGCTCAGCGCCTACCTGCGCTGGGTGGCCGAGCGCATGGAGCTCGTGGTGGTGGACGGGTCGCCGCCGGCGGCCTTCGAGCGCCACGCCTCAGCCTGGGGTTCGTTCGCGAAGCACGTGCCTCCCGACAGCGAGCTGCGCTTTGCGTACCGCAAGGTGAACGGCGTGGTCACCGGGCTGGCGACCGCCGGCCACGACCGCGTGATCCTGGCCGACGACGACGTGCGCTACGGCGAGGCGGAGCTGCGCCGGATGGCGAGCCTGCTGGACGAGGCCGACTGCGTCGCGCCCCAGAACTTCTTCGACCCGGCTCCCTGGCACGCACGCTGGGACACCGCCCGCAGCCTCCTGAACCGGGCGATCGGCGGCGACTACCCCGGCACGCTGGGGGTACGGCGGTCGCGGCTCCCCGGCGGGCGCTACGACGGCGACGTGCTGTTCGAGAACCTCGAGCTGATGCGAACGGTGGAGGCCGCCGGCGGCACGGTGGCACGCCCCCTCGACCTGTTCGTGCGCCGCCTTCCGCCCTCCGCGGGGCACTTCTGGTCCCAGCGGGTGCGCCAGGCCTATGACGACTTCGCGCTTCCGGCGCGGATGGCGCTGTGGCTCGCGCTGGGACCGGCGGTCGTGCTGATGCTCGCCCGCCGTCGCTGGGGGGTCCTGGTGGGCGCCGGGGTGGCCTCGATGGCGGTGGCGGAGCTCGGCCGCGTCCGCGCGGGCGGCACGCGCGTCTTCCCCGCCGGGGCGTCGGCCTTCGCACCGGCCTGGCTGCTGGAGCGGGCCGTGACCTCGTGGCTGGCCGTCTGGTCGCGCCTGCGGCACGGGGGCGTGCGCTACGGCGACATGCTGATCGCGCGGGCGGCCACGCCTCCCGGCGAGCTCAGGAAGCGCTTCGGGACGGCGCCGTGAGGCCGCCCGGCCTAGCGGTCGCCCTCGGCGCCGCCCTCCGCCCTGAAGCCGATCAGCTTGTGCGTGCCGTCGCAGAACGGCCGGATCTGCGACTTGCCGCACCGGCACAGGGCGACGGTCTTCCTGCGAGCGTCGATCTCGCGACCGTCCTGGTCGACGATCCTGAACGGCCCCCGTACGACGTAGGGGCCGTCGCGATAGGGCGTGATCACCACCTCGGGGTCGACGGCGGGCTCGCCGGCCGTGCCACCCTCCGGCGGCTCGGGCGTCATCGGTCCACCGCCGCAGCCACGTGAGCGCAGCGGACCACGATCCGACCGCCTACGGGCGCGGGGTCGCCGACGCCTACGACGAGCTCTACGCGGCGATTCCCGACACCGACGAGGCGGTTTCGTGCCTCGCCGGCCTCGCCGGGCCGGGCCCGGTGCTCGAGCTCGGAGTCGGCACCGGCCGCCTCGCGCTGCCGCTCGCCCGCCGCGGCCTGCGCGTCCACGGGATGGACTCCTCGCCGGAGATGGTGGAGCTGCTGCGCGCGAAGGCCCCCGAGGGGGACGGCATCGAGGTGGTGGTGGGCGACTTCGCCGAGACGGTCCTCGGTGAGCGCTTCACGCTCGTCGTGCTGGCCATCAACACGATCTTCGCGCTGCCCGACCAGGGCGCGCAGGTGCGCTGCTTCCGGAACGCGGCTGCGCACCTGGAGCCCGGCGGCGTGTTCGTGGTGGAGGCCTACGTGCTCGACCCGGCCGCCCTGCGCGACGGGCCGACGGTGCAGCCGCGCTTCGTCGACGACGGCCACGTGGAGCTGCAGGTGGCGAGCTACGACGCGGCCACCCAGCGCATGCAGAGGACGCTCGTGCACCTGCGCGAGGGCGGGATCAGGCTGGTGCCGGTCAACGACCGCTACGCCTCGCCCGCCGAGCTCAACCTGATGGCGCAGATGGCCGGCCTGCGCCTGCGCGAGCGCTGGGGCGACTGGAGCCGCCGGGCGTTCGACGGCTCGAGTCGCCGGCACGTCTCGGTGTACGAGCGGCCCTGACCGCCGCCCGCTAGTGCTCGAGCGGAAGCTCGGCCATCTCCTGGCGAGCGTCCCGGACCCAGCGGACGGTGGCGACCAAGACGATGAGCATGCCGGCGCCGAAGACGAGCCAGGAGATGAGCACTCCAGCCAGAGCGATGGTCAGCCCGAACGCGATGAAGACGGGCAGGTACGAGGGTCCCGGCAGGTGCACCTGCTCGCCCGCGGGCGGAACCGCCTCGCCCCTCGAAGCAACCTCTTCGGCCATCGCTCAGTTCCCGGCCAGGTAGACGAAGGCCGCCAGGAAGGAGGCACCGAACACCAGCACCGAGATGCCGCTGGCGATCAGCGCGGTGCGCACGTTCCTCTGGGCGAGGCGACGGTTCACGGACCGTGATGTTGCCACATCGCCTTCGCGCCCGGCGCCCCAGGCTCGTCGCACGCGACCGTCAGGCCGACTGGGGCTCGACGCCGGTCTCCGAGGTCCGAGGCTCCGGAAGTGCCGCAAGGAGCTCCGGAGGGAGGCGTTCGCTCGCCCTCCACACCTCGACGCCCGTGACCCGGCCGGTTTCACGCTCACGCAGTAACAGGCCCCACTCGTGGTCCTCGCCGTAGGTTCGTCGGCCGTCCAAGCTTTCCAGGTCGAGCAGAGCTATGTCTTCCTGTCGTGCGTAGTGGCTCATCGGCGCTTTCAGAGGCTAACGCTGCGGCCATAGGGTCACTACCCGAGCCGACGGGCGCCGCGGTGCCTGGCGGGGCGGTGGAAATCCCCGCCGCACTCCCGCCACACCCCGCGCCGCGCGCCGCGCGCCCGCCGCTCGGCGCGCCGGTAGCGCCGCTCCGCGGTCAGCCGCCCGCCGGAGGCGGCGAAGCGGGCCCACCCGCGCGAGAGTTGGGTGGCCGCCAGGTCGCCGCCGCCACGGACCCGCGCGTAGGCCAGAAGGCGACCGCCCCGGTCGAAGAGCGGCTGCGAGGCGTCCGTCGTGAGGGTCACGCGTCGCTCGCGACTGCCGTGCCCGTCGAAGAACCCGTCTCCGTCCGAGTCACGCAGGTGCCTGAAGCTGAGCCGCGCCAGCGACGCGGTGGCCTGAGCGCCGCCACAGTGACCGATGCGCCGGGGCGTCGCGGGCCGCGGCGTGTCGAGGCCAAGCAGCCGCACGGTGTAGTAGGGCCGCTGCGCACCGAAGGCGCGCACCCGGAGCGTGTTGCCGCTGAAGACCTTCAGCGTCTTGGCCTCGATCTTCTGCACGGGCCCGTCCCCGCCCCCGTCGGGCTCGCTGCGCTTGCTGCACGGGCAGGGCAGGGACTCGCAGGCCACGCCGTTGCCGTCCGAGTCGAGACTGTCCGGGTCCTCGTCCGGGCCGCCACGCTCGAGGAAGTAGTCCTGGGCCGCCTTCTGCGAGCCGAAGTCGCTGCAGTTCCTGTCGTCGGCAGGCGCCGCGGAGGCCACCTCCGCTCCCACGTCACCGCACACCGCCATTGCCGCGACCGCCGCAGCCACTGTCCCGAACGCCCTCATGTCGACCTCCTCCACGGCAGCGCCGTGCTCGCTCCGGTCGCACCGATGGCGACCTCTGAGCGACGAAGAGAGGGCGACGGGCGATTCGCCCCCCTGGGTCACACGCCGCGCAGGGCTCCGCCGTCCAGCGCGGCCCGCGCCGGAGCCTGGAGCCACGCCAGATCGGCGTCCAGCTCGGCCCGATGGTGCGATGCGAAGCGGCCATGGCGTGCTCCTGGTGGTTTCGCTCGCAGCCGGGGCGGTGCTCGCCAGCGGGCTGGCGCTCCGCGCGCGCTCGCGCGCGGCCGCGAGAACGGACCTGCATCTCCCCTGAGCCGGTGGATTGGCGCACGCAATCGTGCTTCGGCAGCACTCTGAGAAGGGCGGCCGGGGCCGCCTGCACCCGCTCTTACAGGTCGGCCTCGAGCCCGTCCCGCTCGATCGCCTCGATCTTCGCCAGCCGCCGCCGGTGTCTCTCCTCGCCGGTGAAGGTCGCCGCCGCGTAGGCCAGGAGGATGTCGTGGGCCAGGTTCGGGCCGATCACGCGCGCTCCCATGCACAGCACGTTCATGTCGTCGTGCTCCACCCCCTGATGGGCCGTGTAGGTGTCGTGCACGGTGGCGGCCCGGATGCCCGGTACCTTCGCCGCGGCCACCGAGACGCCGGCGCCCGAGCCGCAGACCACGACGCCGCGCTCGGCCTCGCCGCCGCGGACGGCCCGACAAACGGCGAGGGCCACATCGGGATAGTCGACGGGCTCGGTCGAGTTGGTGCCCAGGTCGATCGGCTCGTGCCCCGCCTCACGCACCGTGGCCAGCACCGACTCCTTGAGGGGAAAGCCGGCGTGATCGAAGCCGCAGGCGATCCTCACGCCGGGGCCCCCGCGCGCTCGGCGCCGAGCTCCTGCCCGGCGAGCAGGGCCGCTCCGCGAAGCCCGGCCTCCGGCCCGTACCGCGACAGCCGCACGTCGGTGCGTTCCCCGACGCCGGGAAGGGTGAAGCGCGCCGCCACCTCGCGGGCGGGATCGAGCAGCAGGTCGCCCGCCGCGGAAACGCCGCCGCCGATGGCCACCACTTCGGGGTCGAAGGTGTTGATGGCGTTGGCGATGCCCACCCCGAGCCGCTCGCCCAGCAGCCGCACCGCGCGGCGGGCGGGCTCGTCGCCGGCGCGCGCGGCCTCCACCGCGTCGCGGCCCGTGAGCTTCTCCCCCGAGGCCGCCAGCTGCCCGAGCGCCGAGTCCGGCGACGCCTCGGCGGCCTGCGCGGCTAGCCGGTCGAGCGCGCGCCCGGCGGCCAGCGCCTCGAGCGAGCCGGGCTGGGGGAAGCGCTCCGCCGCGGCGGGTGCGCCGTCCTCCAGGTCGAGCCCCACGATCAGGTGGCCGAGCTCAGCCGCGGCGCCGGTGGCCCCGCGGTAGATCCGTCCGCCGAGCACCAGCCCGCCGCCCACGCCCGTGCCGACCGTGAACATCACGAGGTCGGAGATCACCTGCCGATCGCCGTCGTGGGCCTCGGCCAGGGCGGCGCAGTTGGCGTCGTTGTCCACGAACACCGGCACGCCCAGGCGCTCGCGCAGCAGCTCGCGCAGCGGCACGTCCCGCAGCGGGATGTTCACGCTCGACTTCACGCGGCCGGTGGCGAACTCGATGGTCGAGGGCACTCCGATGCCCACGGCGGCGGCCCCGGAGCCGGCCGCGGCCTCGATCGCCCCGGCGATCTGCTCGATCAACTCGTCGGAGCTGTCGAGGTCGGTGGGCACCTGGCGCGCCTCGCCGAGCTGGGCGCCGTCGAGGGCGGCCACCGCGAGCTTTGTGCCGCCGAGATCGACGCCGATCAGGCGCCCGTTCACAGCTTGCTCGGGGATCGGGTCGTCACGCACCCGCACGCTAGCGCCCCGTCAAGGTTTCGCCCGCCGTTAGGAGTCCTCCCCGCCCCGCCTGGGTAATGTCCGCTGCAAGCGAGCGGGAGGAGAGAGATGGCGACGACGGAGGCCGACACGCGGACGCTGGACGAGCTGTGCGTGAACACCATCCGCACGCTGTCGATGGATGCCGTCCAGAAGGCGAACTCCGGCCATCCCGGCACGCCCATGGCCCTCGCTCCGCTGGCCTACGTGCTGTACACGCGGGTGATGCGCCACAACCCGGGCAACGACGACTGGCCGGGCCGCGACCGCTTCATCCTCAGCAACGGCCACGCGTCGATGCTCCTCTACTCGATGCTCTACCTCACGGGCTACGAGCTCACGCTCGAGGACCTCAAGAACTTCCGTCAGGTGGGCAGCCCCACCGCCGGCCACCCCGAGCGCAAGTACACGCCGGGCATCGAGATCACCACCGGGCCGCTGGGTCAGGGGCTCGCATCGTCGGTGGGGATCGCGCTGGCCGAGCGCATCATGGCCGAGCGCTTCAACACCGCCGAGCACCAGGTGGTCGATCACCACACCTTCGTCTCGTGCAGCGACGGCGACCTCCAGGAGGGCGTCGCCTCCGAGGCGTGCTCGCTGGCCGGCCACCTGGGCCTCGGGCGGCTGATCGCCTTCTACGACGACAACCACATCTCGATCGAAGGCGACACCGAGCTCTCCTTCTCCGAGGACGTCCCCCAGCGCTTCGAGGCCTACGGCTGGCACGTGATCAACCTCGGTGAGGACATCTCCCTCGATCGCATCGAAGCCGCCGCCCGGGAGGCCATGGAGGTCGAGGACCGTCCCTCGCTCGTGATCCTCCGAACCCACATCGCCACCGGCGCGCCCAACGCCCAGGACACCGCCGAGTCCCACGGGGCGCCGCTCGGGGAGGAGGAGATCCGGCTGACCAAGGAGGCCTACGGTTGGCCCACCGAGCCGACCTTCCACGTGCCCGAGGAGGCCCTCGCGCACTTCCGCGAGTGCTGCGAACGCGGGCGCGAGCAGGAGGAGGAGTGGAACGAGCGGGTGGCCGCCTACCGCGATGCCGAGCCCGAGCTGTGGAGCCAGCTGAGCGAGATCCTCGAGAAGCGCATGCCGGACCGCTGGGACGGCGACGTTCCGCGCTTCGACCCCGCTGACAAGCCGGTGGCCACGCGCAAGGCGTCCCAGAAGGTGATCCAGTGGGCGGCGGGGCAGGTGCCGCACCTGGTGGGCGGCTCTGCCGATCTCGCGCCCTCGACCTCGACGCTGATCGAGGACGCGGGCGACATCGGGCCCCACCACTTCGCCGGGCGCAACCTGCACTTCGGCATCCGTGAGCACGCAATGGGGGCGATGATCAACGGCATGACGATCAGCGGGCTGCGGGCCTTCGGGGCCACCTTCCTGATCTTCAGCGACTACATGCGCGGCGCGATGCGGCTGGCGGCCCTGATGGAGCTGCCGTCGATCTTCGTCTACACGCACGATTCGATCGGCCTGGGGGAGGACGGCCCGACCCACCAGGCGGTCGAGCAGCTCGTGGGCCTGCGCGCGGTCCCGCGCCTGTACGTGCTGCGCCCCGCGGACGCCAACGAGACGGCGCTCTGCTGGCGCTTCGCCCTGCGCCAGACCGACAACCCCTCGGCCCTCGCGCTCTCGCGCCAGAACCTCCCAATCATCGATCCGGACTCGATTCCCGACGACGCCGTTGAGCGCGGCGCCTACGTCCTGCGCGACGGCACGAACGGCGACGGCCAGCCCGACGTGATCCTCATGGCCTCGGGCTCCGAGGTGAGCCTGTGCATGGACACCGCCGACCTGCTCGAGGTGGAGGGCGTGGCCACCCGCGTCGTGAGCATGCCCTGCATGGACCGGTTCGCCGAGCAGGACGACGACTACCGCGAGCAGGTCCTGCCGCGGGGGTGCCGCGCGAAGCTGGCCGTCGAGGCCGCGAGCCCGTTCAGCTGGTACCGCTGGGTCGGGGAGGACGGCGACACCGTGTGCATGGAGACCTTCGGGGAGTCAGGGCCCTACAAGGAGGTGTTCGAGCACTTCGGCTTCACCACCGACAACGTGGCAGCGCGCGCCCGCGCGGTGGTCGAGCGGCTCGGCGTCGAAGCGGGGCACTCGTGACCCGGTGGACAGTGGACGTGGACAGTAGACAGGGTCCGTGCCCACGGTCGCCTGAGCAGACTCGATGAAAAGGGGAGACAGATGAGCGTCCAGGCACAGGTGAACGAGCGGCTCGCCGCCATGACCGAGGCGGGGACCGCCGTGTGGCTCGACCAGATCCGGCGCACGCTCATCGAGGACGGTGAGCTGGAGCGGCTCGTGACCGAGGACTCGCTGCGCGGCCTGACCTCCAACCCCGCCATCTTCGAGAAGGCCATCCTCGGCAGCGACGACTACGACGAGGCCCTCGTCGAGTTCGCCCGCGAGGGACTGTCCGCCGAGGAGATCTTCGACCGCATCGCGGTCTACGACGTGCAGGGGGCGTGCGACGTGCTGCGCCCCGTGTGGGAGTCGCTCGAGGGGAGGGACGGCTTCGTCTCGCTCGAGGTGGCCCCGCGCCTGGCCCACGACACCGAGGGCACGGTCGAGGCCGCCCAGCACTACTGGGACATCGTCGACCGCGCCAACCTGATGGTCAAGATCCCCGGCACCGACGCCGGCATCCCCGCCGTCGAGGAGATGATCTCGCGCGGCGTGAACGTGAACGTGACGCTGCTGTTCTCGGTCGAGGCCTACGCCACCGCGCAGGACGCCTTCATCCGCGGGCTCGAGCGCCGGCAGGAGGCCGGCGGGTCGCTGGACGTGCACTCGGTGGCGAGCTTCTTCGTCTCGCGGGTGGACACCGAGGTGGACAAGCGCCTCGAGAAGAGCGGCCGCACCGACCTCCAGGGCACCGCCGCGCTGGCCAACGCGCGCCTCGCCTATCAGCGCTTCAAGGAGGTCTTCTACGGCGAGCGCTTCGCCGCCCTGAAGGCGGCCGGCGCCCCCGTGCAGCGGCCACTGTGGGCCTCGACGGGGGTGAAGAACCCGAACTACGCGGAGACCATGTACGTGGACGGTCTGATCGCGCCCGACACCGTGAACACCATGCCGATGGCCACGCTGCTGGCCGCCGCCGAGCACCTCGAGGTCACCGGCGCGACCGCCGACGAGGACCCGGAGGTGACCAAGCGCACCCTGGACGCCCTGTCCGAGGCCGGCGTCGATCTCGACGACGTCACCGACTTCCTGCTGAAGGACGGCGTCGACAAGTTCGTGACGCCGGCCAACAAGCTCTTTGCGGCGATCGAGAGCCGCCGCGAGGCGGTCACGACGGGGCGCCCCGCCACCTTCGAGTCGAACCTGCCCGACCATCTCGAGCCGAAGCTCGCGGCGCGGGTCAAGCAGGCCAAGGAGGAGGACGTGGCCCGGCGCATCTGGCGCAAGGACCCGAGCCTCTGGGGTGGGGGGCCGGAGATCGAGGACCGCCTCGGCTGGCTGAACGTCGCCGACGCCATGCGCGAGGAGGTCGACGACCTGAACGCCTTCCGCGAGGAGTGCCGGGCCGACGGCCTCACCGACGTGGCGCTGCTCGGGATGGGCGGCTCGAGCCTCGCTCCGGAGGTCTTCCGCCAGAGCTTCGACACGGGCGAGGGCGGGCTGCGCCTGCACGTGCTCGACTCCACCGACGCCGGCGCCGTCCTGTCGCTCGAGCGTCGCCTCGAGCTCGACAAGACGCTGTTCATCGTCTCCAGCAAGTCCGGCGGCACGATCGAGCCCAACTCGATGTTCCGCTACTTCCACCAGCAGCTGGCGGCGCAGGTCGGAGAGGACGCGGACCGGCACTTCGCCGCGATCACCGACCCGGGCAGCTCCCTGCAGCAGCTCGCCACCGAGCACGGCTTCCGGCGCACCTTCGTCAACGACCCGAACATCGGCGGGCGCTACTCGGCGCTGTCGTTCTTCGGCCTCGTGCCCGCGGCGCTGATGGGGGTGGACCTCGAGAAGCTGCTGGACAGCGCCGGCGCCGCCGAGGAGGCGTGCGCCAACTACGACAGCTCGGCGAGCAACTCGGGCCTGTGGCTGGGGCTGATCCTCGGCGAGCTGGCGCTCCACGGCGTGGACAAGCTCACCTTCCAGGCCTCCGAGCCGATCGGCAGCTTCGGGCTGTGGGCCGAGCAGC
Organism: Thermoleophilaceae bacterium; assembly: GCA_030446485.1. Taxonomy (GTDB): domain Bacteria; phylum Actinomycetota; class Thermoleophilia; order Solirubrobacterales; family Thermoleophilaceae; genus JAUJNF01. Next base: position 116,686 of record JAUJNF010000004.1, read on the forward strand.
TCGTGGCCGAGAGCACCGGCAAGCAGCGGAAGGGCATCGTGCCGGTGGCCCTCGAGCCCACGGGGGGGCCCGACGCCTACGGGCCGGACCGCGTGTTCGTGCACCTGCGCCCGCGCGAGGAGGCCGACGAGGCCTTCGGCCCGGAGACGATCGACCTCGTGGACGCCGGGCACGCGGTGCTCACCGTCTTCTTCGACGGCCCCGAGGACCTCGGGCGGATCTTCTTCTTCGCGGAGTTCGCCACCGCGGTGGCCGGCTGGGTGCTCGGCATCAACCCGTTCGATCAGCCCAACGTGCAGGAGGCCAAGGACGCCACCAGCAAGGTGCTTGAGCGCTACGCGAGCGAGGGCAGCCTGCCCGAGGTCCCGAGCGCGGGCGATGCCGCGCTGAAGGCCCTGTTCGGCGGCGTCGAGCCGCCGAGCTACGTGAGCCTGCACGGCTACGTGGAGCCCTCGGACGACCTCGACACCGCGATCGCGGAGCTGCGCACGGTGATCCGCGACGCCACCAGGGCCACGACGACCTTCGGCTACGGGCCGCGCTTCCTGCACTCGACCGGGCAGCTGCACAAGGGTGGTCCCGCCACGGGCGTCTTCCTGCAGCTGGTCCACGACGGCGACGAGGACGTCGAGATCCCGGACGCGGGCCACTCGTTCACCACCCTGAAGAACGCGCAGGCCATCGGGGACCTCGAGACCCTGCGCGCCCACGACCTCCCGGCCGAGCGGGTGCGCCTGGAGGGCGATCCGGTGGCGGGCGTGCGGGAGCTGACCACCAAGATCCGCGACCTCCTGGGAGGAGACTGAGCATGCAGATCGGCTTCGTAGGGCTCGGCCGCATGGGCGGCTCGATGGCGCACCGCATCGTGCGTGACTCGGACCACGAGGTGTTCGGCTGGAACAAGGGCCAGGAGCAGATCGACCAGTTGGAGGTGAACGGCGGCACCGGCGCCGAATCGCTCGAGGACCTGGTGGCGAAGCTCGAGACGCCGCGTCACGTCTGGGTGATGGTGCCGGCGGGCGAGGCGACGCAGCAGACGATCGCGAAGCTGCTCGAGGTGCTCGACGAGGGCGACCTGATCGTGGACGGCGGCAACTCCCGCTGGACGGACTCCAAGGAGAACGGCGAGCGCTGCCGCGCCCAGGGCGTCGAGTTCGTGGACGTGGGCACGAGCGGCGGGGTCTGGGGCCTCGCGAACGGCTACTGCATGATGGTCGGCGGGAACGCCGACGCGGTGGAGCGGCTGGCCCCGATCCTCGACGTGCTGGCCCCGCCGGAGGGCTGGGACCACATGGGCGAGAACGGCTCGGGCCACTACGTGAAGATGGTGCACAACGGCATCGAGTACGGGATGCTGCAGGCCTACGCCGAGGGCTTCGCGCTGCTGCACAAGTCGCCCTACGGACTCGATCTCAAGGAGATCGCGCACGTGTGGAACCAGGGCTCGGTGGTGCGCTCGTGGCTCTGCGAGCTCGCGGAGGCGGCCTTCGACAAGGAGGGCGACGACCTCAAGGACATCCGCGGCTACGTGGAGGACTCCGGCGAGGGCCGCTGGACGGTGCTCGACGCGATCGACCAGTCGGTGAACGCCCCGGTGATCACGCTGTCGCTCATGTCGCGCTTCGCCTCGCGGGATGCCGAGGGCTACTCCAACCGTGTGATCGCCGCGCTGCGCAACCAGTTCGGCGGCCATGCGATCCAGGCCGCCGAGCAGGTGGCGGCCAAGGAAGACGGGTCGGGTTAGCCGTGGCCACCGTAGTCGAGCAGAACCCGCTCGTCGAGGGGCTCGAGCGGCTCCCGGTCCATCCCACCACGCTCGTGATCTTCGGCGCCACCGGCGACCTCGCCAAGCGCAAGCTGCTCCCCGCGCTCTACAACCTCGCCCACGAGGGAGCGTTGCCCGAGCGCTTCAACCTGATCGGCGTCTCGCGCAGCGACATGCCCGACGAGGACTATCGCGCCATCGCGCGGGAGTCGATCGAGAAATACTCGCGCACCAAGACCGACGACAAGGTGCTGAGCGCGCTGCTCGAGCACGTGCGCTACGTGTCCGGGACCTTCGACACCCTGGACCCCTACGACGGTCTTCAGCGCGTGGCCGACGAGTTCGACGAGGAGGCGGGCATCCCGTTCAACCGCGTCTACTACCTCTCGACGGCACCGAGCTTCTTCCCGATGATCATCGACGCCCTGGGCCAGCGGGGCCTCGACGAGCGCGAGGATGCCGAGGTGCGCGTGGTGATCGAGAAGCCGTTCGGCACCACGCTCGAGGAGGCGCTCGACCTCAACCGCCAGGTGCTCCACGTCTTCGACGAGCGGCAGGTCTTCCGCATCGACCACTACCTGGGCAAGGAGACCGTCCAGAACGTCCTCGCCTTCCGCTTCGCCAACGGCATGTTCGAGCCGCTGTGGAACCGCAACTACATCGACCACGTGCAGATCACGGCTTCCGAGGACATCGGCATCGGCACCCGGGCGGGCTACTACGACGAGTCGGGTGCGCTGCGCGACCTCGTGCAGAACCACATGCTGCAGCTCCTGACGCTCCTGTGCATGGAGCCTCCTGTCGACTTCTCGGCCGACGAGGTCCGCGGTGAGAAGGTGAAGGTGCTGCACGCGATCGCTCCGATCACGCCCGACACCGTGTCCGACATCGCGGTGCGGGCCCAGTACGCCGGCGGTGTGGTGGGCGGCGAGGCGGCCCCGGGCTACCTCGAGGAGGAGGGCGTCCCCGACGACTCCAACACGGAAACCTACGCGGCCCTCAGGCTGCACGTGGACAACTGGCGCTGGGCCGGGGTGCCCTTCTACCTGCGCACCGGCAAGCGCCTGGCGCGCAAGGTCACGGAGATCGCCGTCACCCTCAAGCCCGTGCCGCACCTGGCCTTCGGGCAGGACGGCTCGGTGGGGGTGAAGCCGAACCAGCTCATCCTCACGGTGCAGCCCAACGAGGGGGTGTCGCTGTCGCTCGGGGCCAAGATCCCCGGCACCCGGATGCGCATCCGCCCGGTGAACATGGAGTTCCTCTACGGCACGGCGTTCCTGTCGCAGTCCCCCGAGGCCTACGAGCGGCTGATCATGGACGCCATGCGCGGCGACGCCACCCTCTTCACCCGCGACGACGAGGTCGAGGGCCAGTGGCGCATCTGCGATCCGATCCTCGAGCACTGGGCGGAGACCCCTGGGCCGCTTCCCACCTACCGCGCGGGCTCGCAGGGGCCGGAGGAGGCGGAGCGGCTGCTGCTGCCGGGGACGAAGTGGCGGGCCATCTAGTGGACGGCGCACGGGGCACGGTGGACAGGCCTGACCCTGCTGCGCGGTCTCCCGTCCACCGTCCTCCGTCCACCGTCCACTAGCGATGGAAGGCGTCTGGAGCGCGGAGGACACCACGCCGGGCGCCATCGAGTCGGCGCTCAGGGGGCTGCTGCGCGAGCGCTACACGCAGGAGCACCACGGGATACCCGCGCGGGTGCTCAACCTCGTGGTGGTGGTGGACAGGGACTGGCGGGGCGAGATCGAGAACCGCCTGGCCCGCACCGGGCGCTACCACCCGTCGCGCACCATCGTGTGCGCGGTCGAGGAGCGCCGCACGGCGATCGACGCGGTGGTCACGCTCGGCGCCGACAGCGATGACGAGGAGGACGATGTCACGCCGATCCGCGAGCGCGTCGAGCTGAAGGTCGGCCGCCAGCATCTGAAGCACCTCGCGACCGTGGTGGACCCGCTCGTGGTCACCGACCTGGCGACCGTGGTGTGGGCCCCGCACGGCCATGCCGAGGCCGTCGACTCGCTGCGCGCGCTCGCGCAGGTGGTCCTGCTGGACTCGGTCGAGGAGCCGGAGCCACGTGAGGCCATCGCCCGCGCCGGCGAGCTGGCCGAGCGCGCCTACGTGGTGGACCTGGCCTGGCTGCGCAGCACGCCCTGGCGCGAGCGCATCACCGCGAGCTTCGACCCGCCCATGTGGCGCTCCGAGCTCGCGGCCATCAGCTCGGTCACCGTGCGCCACCACCCGTCCTCGGTGGCGGCCGCCACCCTGCTGCTCGGCTGGCTGTCCTCGCGGCTCGGGTGGCAGCCGGGCTCGGTGGTCGGCGGGGGCGGGGCGCTAACCGGCCGGGCACGCGGCCGCCGCGGCGACGTGGCCATGCGGCTCGAGCCGGCCGGACAGGACGTGCCCGGCCTGGCCGGGATCACCGCGGAAACCTCGCGCGGCATGAGCCTGTCGCTCGACCGCGGCGAGGGAGGCCTGCGGGCCGTGCGCCGCAGGCGGGACGGCTCGGAGTCCGCCTGGACGCTCCTCGGGGCGTCGCGGGGGGAGGCGGGCATCCTCGGCGAGGGCATCCGCCAGGCGCTCCTGCGCGATCCGACCTACCGCCCGGCGGTGCGAGCGGCAGGGCAGATGCTCGGGTGAGCCGCGCGTCGGGGCCGGAGCTACTGGTTCTCCGGGATCCCGCGGGTGCGGCGGCCGACCGGATCATCTCGGCCGCCGAGGCCGGCGGGCACATCGCCCTGGCGGGCGGGTCCACGCCGAGGGCCGCCTACGAGGCCGTGGCCGGCTCCGGCGCCGACCTCACGAGCGCCACGTTCTGGTTCGGAGACGAGCGCTGCGTCGCTCCCGACCACGACGACTCGAACTTCAGGATGGCTCGCGCGGCCTTGTTCGACCGTCTCGACTACGAGCCGGCGGTGCGGCGCATGCGAGGAGAGCTCGGGCCGGACGAGGGCGCCCGTGCCTACGAGCGCGAGCTCGGGGAGGGGCTGCCCGACGGGCGCTTCGATCTCGTGCTGCTCGGGCTCGGGCCGGACGGCCACTGCGCCTCGCTGTTCCCGCACGCGCCGGCGCTGGACGAGCGGGACCGCCCCGTCACCGGCGTGCACCAAGCCGGGATGGAGCCGCTGGTGGCCCGCATCACGCTGACCCTGCCGGCGATCGGCGCGGCCCGCGAGGTGGTGTTCCTGGCCGCCGGCGAGGGAAAGGCCGACGCGGTGGCGCGGGCCTTCGGCTCCCCGCCCGACCCCAGCACGCCCGCGAGCCTCGTGGCGCCGACCGACGGCGCGCTGGTGGTGCTGCTCGACGCGGCGGCCGCCGCGCTGTACCCGGGGGCCGGTGACGCCTCCCGGTGAGATCGCACGTGGACGGAGCCAGGGGCCCGAGCCCCTTCCCGGCGATAGCCGACTACGCCTTCCTCTCGGACTGCGAGACCACCGCCCTCGTGGCCCCGAGCGGCAACGTGGAGTGGATGTGCCTGCCGCGGATGGACTCGCCCAGCGTGTTCGGATCGCTGCTCGACCGCGACGCCGGCTACTTCCGGCTGGGGCCCGCCGACGTGACGGTCCCGGCCGGCCGGCGCTACCTGCCGGGCACGATGGTGCTCGAGACCACATGGGGAACCCGCTCGGGCTGGGTGATCATCCGGGACGTGCTGCTCGTCGGGCCGTGGCACCACGAGGACGACCGCTCCCACACGCATCGCCGCTCGCCCACCGACAACGACGCCGATCACGTGCTGCTGCGCACGATCAGGTGCGTGAACGGCTCGGTGGAGATCAACCTGGACTGCGAGCCGGCCTTCGACTACGGACGGGTCCGGGCCGAGTGGGACTACTCCGGGCCCGGCTACCACGAGGCCGTGGCCCGGGCACCGGGCGTCGACTTCGAGCTGCGGCTCACCACCGACCTGCGCCTGGGCTTCGAGGGCCCGCGCGCGCGGGCGCGCACCACCCTCCACGACGGCGACCTGGGCTTCTGCGCCCTGGCCTGGACCACGCACGCGGGACCCGCCAGCTACGACGAGGCCCACGACCGCCTCGTGAAGACCGCCGACTACTGGCACGAGTGGCTCTCCCACGGTGACTTCCCCGACCACCCGTGGCGCGTCTTCCTGCAGCGCAGCGCGCTCACGTTGAAGGGCCTGAGCTACGCGCCCACGGGCGCGCTGGCCGCGGCGGCCACCACCTCGCTGCCGGAGACCCCGGGGGGCGAGCGCAACTGGGACTACCGCTACAGCTGGATCCGCGACGCCACCTTCATGCTCTGGGGCCTCTACACCCTCGGCTTCGACTGGGAGGCAAACGACTTCTTCTACTTCATCGCCGATGTGGCGCAGGGTGACGAGGACCTGCAGGTGATGTACGGAGTGGGCGGCGAGCGGCAGCTCGACGAGCGCACGCTCGACCACCTCTCGGGCTACGAGGGCGCCCGTCCGGTGCGCATCGGCAACGGCGCGTACAACCAGGAGCAGCACGACATCTGGGGCGCCGTGCTCGACTCGGTGTACCTGCACACCAAGTCGCGCGACTACCTGCCCGAGTCGCTGTGGCCAACGCTCAAGCACCAGGTCGAGGCGGCCCTCGCCCACTGGCGGCGCCCTGACCGCGGCATCTGGGAGGTGCGCGGCGAGCCGAAGCACTTCACCTCCTCGAAGGTGATGTGCTGGGTGGCCGCCGATCGCGGCGCCCGCCTGGCGCGCCTGCGGCAGGACCAGGCGTGCGTGGACCGCTGGCAGGCGGCGGCCGACGAGATCCACGCCGACGTATGCGCCAACGGCCTCGACGAGCGCGGCGTGTTCGTCCAGCACTACGACACCGACGCACTCGACGCGTCGGTGCTGCTGATGCCGCTCTTCCGCTTCCTACCCGCGAGCGACGAGCGCATACGCAGGACGGTGCTCACGATCGCGGACGAGCTAACCGACGACGGCCTGGTGCTGCGCTACCGCGTGGAGGAGACCGACGACGGCCTGTCCGGGCGCGAGGGCACCTTCGCGATTTGCTCCTTCTGGCTCGTGTCGGCGCTCGCCGAGATCGGAGAGGCGGCCCGCGCCCGCGACCTGTGCGAGAAGCTCCTCTCCTACGCGAGCGCGCTGCAGCTCTACGCCGAGGAGATCGACCCACGCAGCGGGCGCCATCTGGGCAACTTCCCCCAGGCCTTCACCCACCTCGCCCTGATCAACGCGGTGATGCACGTGGTGCGCGCCGACCAGGCGCTCGAGGCGCAGCAGTTCTCGATCGAGCGGCAGATAGAGCGCGGGGGCTGAGGCGGCGCGGCCCGGAGGCGGCTCGAGCCGCGTCAGGTGGGGAGTAGCTGAACGTCGATGCCGAAGGACTCGTAGACCGGCATGGCGCGGCGATCGCAGGTGACGAGCGTGGCGTCCGCTTCCGCGACCGTCGCGGCCACGAGCGCGTCATAGGTGGCTCCGCCGCTGATCTCGAAGGTGAGAAGCGACTCCATCAGCGACCGGTGCCCGCTAGGGCTGAGCGAGACGAGCTCGCCGGAGAATCGCCTCCTGAGGAACTCGAGCACCGGCGCCGGCGAGGCGCGACCGGGGGGAGGCATCCTCGTGAGCGCGGAGTACGTCTCCAGAGCGCAGTGGGCCATCAGCGGCCCGCCATCTCCGAGCGCCCTGTCCGCAACTTCGTGTTGGGCGTGCCAGCCGGCGAACGCAGCGACGATCGCGCTCGTGTCCGCAAGGGTCACCGTCGCGTCTGCTCGACCACCGCCCGTACCTGCTCCGCGGTGAGCGCCGGCAGTGGCTCGGCGGGAACCGCCCGCACGCCGTTGGGCCCGGGCTCCAGGCGCATGGGCGTAGCGAGCAGGCGTACCTCGAGCAGTCCGTCTCTGGCCTCGAGCTCGAGCGCTTGACCCGGAGAGAGGCCGAGCGCCTCACGCAGCGGCTTGGGGACCACGATTCGTCCCGCGCCGTCGATGGTAGTTCTCATGGTACGACGATACCATCGGGACCCTCCGCGACGACCCTACGGGCCCTCTCCGGGGGCGGTAGTACCATATATGGCATGGTGAAGACCACGGTTTACCTCGCGGAGCGCGAGGCTGCGGCGCTTCGTCGGCTGTCCGCGGCGACGGGCCGCTCCCAGGCAGAGATCATCAGGGAGGCGGTGGCGACGGCGACCGCCTCGGCGAGCAAGCGCACCTTCCTTTCCCACGGGGCCGGTCGAGGCACCGGGGAGCCGGTGGGCCGCCGAGCCGACGCCCTGGTGCGAGAGGAGCTCGGCAGCCGATCGAAGCGCTGATCGTCGACGCCGGGCCGTTGTACGCGTCGGTCGACGCTGCCGATCCCGACCACGCCGCCGTCCGCGAGACGCTTTCCGCATGGCCAGGCGAGCTGGTGGTTTCCACCCTCTCCGCAGTCGAGGCGGACTACCTGATCCTCAGTCGGCTTGGCGTCGACGCGGAGCTTCTCTTCGTCGAGGACCTCGCCGGCGCCTACGTGCTCGGCGGCCTCGACACAGCAGGGGTCCGGGCGGCCGCCGAGCTCTGTCGCCGGTACCGGGACCACGAGCTCGGCCTCGCCGACGCGTCGATCGTCGTCCTTGCGGAGCGGTGGTCGACGCGCTCGATCGCCACCTTCGACGAGCGCCACTTTCGAGCGGTGACGCCGCTCCAAGGCGGCAGCTTCCGCCTCCTGCCCGTCGACGCGCCGTAGCGAGTCAGATCAGCGAGCGGAGGAACATTCCGATCTGACGGGCAACTTGCTCCGGCGCGTCCTCCTGTAGGAAGTGGCCGGCCTCCTCGATCACCACTAGCTGGGCGCCGGGGATTTCCTTCTTGAAGCGGTGGGCGCCGGCCACCGGCGCGAACTCGTCTTGTCCGCCCCACAGGATGAGCGTGGGCACCGCCAGCTGGCCGAGCCGGCCCTGATAGGGCTCGAGCTTCTCGAAGTTCCCCGAGCGGTAGAGCTCGAGCTGGCCCTGGCGGCGCTGCTCGTCGCCGTAGGCCTTCCAGAACTCGTCGAGGGCGTCGTCCGGGATGTTCGGGCTCGCCTGCCGCAGGGCCGCGCCGAACAGCTCGCGAGTCATGTTCGCCATCAGCTCCTCGCCCTGGCCGGGCGTACGAAGCACCTGAGCCAGTCCGTGCCACCTCCCGTCTGGGAAGAAGCCGGTGTTACTTACCACCAGCGCGCTGACCTCCTCGGGGTGGTCGCAGGCCCACCGCAGGCCGATCAGCCCTCCCCAGTCGTGCACCACGAGCACGAGCCGCTCCAGGTCGAGCGCCCGGCGAAAGCGCTCGACGCTCTCCATCTGCCGCTCCCACGTGCCGGGCGGGGCGGCCGGCGAGTCGCCAAAGCCGGGTAGGTCGGGCGCGAGCGCGCGGTAGCCCGCGTCCGCGACCGCCGGAAGCACGTGGCGCCAGATGTAGGAGGACTCCGGGTAGCCGTGGAGGAGGAGGGCGGCGTGGGCGGGGTCACCGCCGCCGTCCGGGAGGGCCTCGCGGTAGGCCATCCCGTCGACGGTCGACTGGATGACCGCGCCCACGGCGCTACTGGCCCGGCGGTGAGCCGCTCTGGAAGCGGCTCGTCTCGCCTTCGGCGAGGCGTCCGTCGCGGCCCACGTAGCCGTCCTTGCCGCCGGCCACGACGATCACCGCGTCTTCGGAGTCGCTCGGGTTGCGGTACTGGCGCACCGTGGCGGCGTCCACACGAGCCACCCCGCCCGGGCCGAGCTCGTGCTTCTTCCCGTCCCCGAACTCGATCTCGATGCGTCCGCGATGCACGAAGTACGTCTCTTCCTGCTCGTCGTGCAGGTGGCGGTTGGAGCCGAGGCCGGGCGGCACGATGATCGCGTTCACCCCGAAGGCCGTTACTCCGAGCTCCTTGCGGATCTTGCGAAAGCCCGGGCCCTCGCCCAGGTCGTCGATGTTGGCGACGGCGTAGCCGTCACCGGTGATCGCGCCCTTGCTCATCGTGGGCGGGAAGCTACCGGACCGGGGCCGGGACCGCCGTCGCGGGGGTCTGGCCCCCCTACAGCCGGACGTCCACGACCATGGCCGCGAACAGCAGCGCCAGGTAGGCGAGCGAGTACAGGTACAGGTGGAGCGCGGGGCGCCGCTCGCGTGTGCGCCGAAGCCGGATCGCCAGCGCCGCGAAGGCACCACCCAGCAGGAGCGCCGACGCGGCGTAGATGCCGTCGAAGAGGCCGCCGGCGAACGGCAGCAGCGTGACCGCCACCAGCAGGATCGTGTACAGCAGAACCTGCCAGCGGGTCTCGTCCTCGCCGCGGACGACCGGCAGCATCGGGACGCCGGCCTTGGCGTACTCGTCCTTCATCAGCAGCGACAGCGCCCAGAAGTGCGGCGGGGTCCAGTAGAAGACGATCGCGAACAGGTAGAGGGCGTTGCCGTCGAGCGAGCCGGTGGTGGCCGCCCAGGCCACGAGCGGCGGGACCGCGCCGGCGGCCCCGCCGATCACGATGTTCTGGGGCGTCGTGCGCTTCAGCCAGACCGTGTACACGAGCACGTAGCCGAGGAAGCCCGACAGCGCCAGCGCGGCGGCCAGCAGGTTCACCGTCAGCGACAGCAGCGCAAAGGCCGCGGCGGCGAGCGTCAGCCCGTAGACGAGCGCCGCGCGCGGGGAGACCCGCCCGGAGGGCACCGGCCGGCCGGCGGTGCGCTGCATGCGCGCGTCGATGTCGCGGTCGTACCAGTGGTTGACGGCTCCGGCGCCTCCGGCCGACAGGGCGCCGCCCAGGCAGGTGAGCCCGACGAGGCTGAGCGAGGGGTCGCCCGCCACGTACATGGTGGTAACCGTGGTGAAGAGCAGCAGGCTCTGGACCTTGGGCTTGGTGAGGTCGAGGTAGTCGGCCGCGGTCTGCCGCCAGCCGCTCCCGGCCAGGGCCGCCTGGCGCTGGACCTTCCAGTCGGGCAACGCCTCGGCGGGCGGCACGCGCACTAAGCGGCCACCGTCGCCGGCACCGCGAGGCGCCGTGCGGTGCTCGCCGGGGTCCCCGACAGGGCGGACCGGCGGAGCGGTGCTCGGCTTGGTGGGAGCCGTTCCGGCTTCCATCACGCCGTCGCCGCCTCGGCGGCGCGCTGCCGCCCGCCCGCGCGTTCGGTCTCGGGCGCCGGCACGGCATAGAGGCTCCAGCGCAACCCCATGAGGTGCCCCCAAAGCAGCGTGGCCAGCATCAGGTGCAGCGTGATGAGCACCTCGGCCTCGTCCAGCCACACGTTGAGGGCGCCCACGAGCACCTGAGCGGTCAACAGGCCCAGCGTCACCCAGGCCATGCGCACGAGGCGCGGGCTGCGCCGCCGCCGTACCGCCACCACCACGAGGGCGATCACGAGCAGCGAGGCCACGTACATCAGCACCCGGTGGGTGAGGTGGATGTCCACGAGGCGCGCCTGGCCGAAGGGGAGGAACTCCCCGTTGCAGGTGGGGAACTCCTTCCCGCAGGCGTGATGGGCGCCGTCGCCCACCTGGTAGTCGGCGCGACCGTAGTTCTGGGTGCCCGCCATGTAGCCGCCGGCCACGATCGTGAGGAACAGGACGCTCGAGGTGGCGAGCGTCAGGGCGCGGAAGCGAGGGCCGCCGTCCTCGGCGGGAGCGCCGATCACGTCGGGCCGCGAAGCACGCCAGACGTAGACGATCAGCGCGAGCAGGATCATCGCCAGCCCGAGGTGCGTGGCCACCAGCGCGGGGTCGAGGTTGTTCTCCACGGTGGCGGCGCCGAGGAGGCCCTGGACGACCACGAGCAGGAAGGCAGCGCCGGTGGCGCGCACGAGCCCCCGGTGGCCGCGATAGCGCCGCCAGGCGAGCACCGCGAGGCTCAGCATCAGCAGCCCGACCACGGTTCCGAGCATCCGGTGCGAGAACTCGATCGCGGTGTACAGGTCGAAGCCCGGGATCACGTCCCCGTCGCACAGAGGCCAGCCGTTGAGGCCGCTGCCGGCCGGTCCGCAACCTAGGCCTGACTCCGAGACCCGCACCACGCCCCCGACCAGGATGAGCACGAAGGTCGCGAGGCCGGTGACGAGCGCCAGGCGCCGGTAACCGGGGGAGGGAACGCTCATCGGTGGCTTAGGCGGGGGCCACTCACGCCACCGGCTGGGCCACGGAGCCGGCGGGCTTGCCGGTCTTCTGCACCTCGTTGCGGATGTCGCGCATCGGCTCCACGCTGCGCACCCGCGGCACGACATCGAAGTTGTTCACCGGTGGAGGCGACTGCGTGAACCACTCCAGGGTGTTCGCCTTCCACGGGTCGTTGCCCGCCCTCTGCCCCTTCCTGAGGCTGACGACGATGTTGTACACGGTGATCATCACGCCGATGCCGAGGAGGAACGAGCCGATCGTCGAGATCAGGTTCCAACCCTCCCAGCCGCCGGTCTCCGGATAGCGGTAGATGCGGCGCGGCATGCCCGAGAGGCCCATCGAGTGCTGGATCAGGAAGGTCAGGTTGAAGCCCACGAGCATCGTCCAGAACGACAGCTTGCCGAGCCCCTCCGAGAGCATCCGCCCGGTGATCTTCGGGAACCAGTAGTAGATCCCGGCGAAGATGCCGAACACGCTCCCGCCGAACAGGACGTAGTGGATGTGGGCCACCACGAAGTAGGTGTCGTGCAGCTGCCAGTCCACCGGGAACACGGCCAGGATCACGCCCGAGATGCCCCCGATCACGAACATGCTGATCAGCCCGGCGGCGAAGTAGAGGGGCGTCTTGAAGACGATCGTCCCCCGCCACAGGGTGGCGAGCCAGTTGAAGATCTTGACCCCGGTCGGAACCGCCACCACGAACGAGGAGATCGCGAAGATGGCCAGCACCACGGTGGGCTGCGGGGTGGTGAACATGTGGTGGGCCCACACGAGCATCCCGTAGAAGGCGATGGCCACCGTCGAGGCGGCGATCGCCTTGTAGCCGAAGATCGGCTTCCGCGCGAACACGGGGAAGATCTCCGAGATGATCCCGAAGGCGGGCAGGATCATGATGTACACCTCGGGGTGCCCGAAGAACCAGAACAGGTGCTGCCACAGCATCGGATCCCCGCCCGCGGTGGGATCGAAGAACGCTGTGCCGAAGTGGCGGTCGGTGAGCAGCATGGTCACCGCGGCGGCGATGGCCGGCAGCGCGAGCACGATCAGGTAGCTGTACCCCAGGATCGTCCACACGAACAGCGGCATGCGCCCCCAGCCCATGCCGGGCGCGCGCATGTTGTGAATCGTGGCGATGAAGTTCACCGCTCCGACGATCGACGACAGGCCGGTGAGGTGGATGAGGATGATCCAAGCGTCGATGCCGCCCTCGGGCAGGTACGCGTCGTCGCTCAGCGGCGTGTAGCTCGTCCACCCGGCCGTGGGCGGTTGGAAGAACACGCTCACGTAGAAGGCGATGCCCCCGAAGAGCAGCAGCCAGAAGGAGAGCGCGTTCAGCCGCGGGAAGGCCATGTCCCGTGCGCCTAGCATCAGCGGCACGAGGTAGTTCGCGAACCCCGCAAACACCGGCACGACGAACAGGAAGATCATGGTGGTGCCGTGCATGGACACCAACCCGTTGTAGGTCTGCGGATCGACCAGCGTGTTGTCCGCCTGCGCGAGCTGCAATCGCATGACGAGCGCCTGCACGCCCCCGATCAGGAAGAAGACGAACGTCGAGACCAAGTACATGATCCCGATCTTCTTGTGGTCGGTGGTGCCGAGCCAGGACAGCCAGCCGGTCGGCCGGCGCTCGCTGCCGTGCACGAGTACCTCGGGCCGCGGCCTATCATCGCCACCGCCGCTCCGCTTCACGAGCATGCTCGGTGCTGGTAGCGACGCAGACTCCATCTAGCTTCCCTCACCTCCCCCGATCTCGGTGCTGGTCGGCTCCGCGGCCTCGCGGGCGCGGCGGGACTCGGCGAGTTGCTCCTGGGCCTCCCGGATGGCCTCCGCCTGCCGCGCCGCCCACGCCTCGTACTGCGCCGGCGGCAGCGCCCGCACCCGCGTGTAATGGTCGGCGTGGCCCTCTCCGCACAGCTCGGCGCACTCGCCGAGGAACGAGCGCTCCTTGCCGTCCGCGGGGCTCGGGATGCGGAACCACGTCTCGTTCTCGTGCCCCGGCATGGCGTCCATCTTGCCGCCGAGGTCGGGGATCCACCAGGAGTGCACCACGTCCTGGGAGGTGATCTTCAAGGTGACGGTGGTGTCGAAGGGGACGACCAGGTCGTGGTAGCTGAACAGCCTCTCCTCGCCCGGGTAGTCGTACCGCCAGAGGTACTGCTGGCCGTTGACCTCGATCTCCAGCGACTTGCCGCTCGGCGGAGCGGGCTGGTCGGTCGAGGCGAACTGCGTGACGGCCGAACCGAGCGGAAGGCCTCCGGGGGCGGAGCTCACCGGGTTCTTGATGTCCCCGAGCATCACGAACATGACCGTCGCGATGATCACGAGCAGCCCCGCGGCGGCGGCGGTCCAGCCTATCTCGAGCGGGGTGTTGCCACGGATCTGCGCGGGAGCGGGGCTGCGTCGCTTCATCCGGTACTTGATGAGCGTGTAGGCGAGCGCGATCTCGACGCCCAGGAAGACGACGATGCCGAGCGCGAACACGATCTTGTAGAGCGTGTCGATGCCCTCGGCGTTCGGGGACCCGCTGTCGGACTCGGGGGTGAAGACGTCGGCCAGGGCTCCCGGCGCGGCCACGAGCAGCACCATCCACGCGCCGAGGAGCACCAGGGTGAGGAGGCCGCCCGGCCGGGGATCGGGACGCAGGGGTCGCAAGCGGCGGCGAATCATAACCGCGCCTCGGAGCTTCCCGGCGGTCGCGGGGAGCGCCGTAGCGCCTGCTTCCGGCTGGATCTGCACGTAAAGGGGCCTAACGGGCGCGCTGCCGCTAGGAACCGCTGAACGCCGCGTCCCGCCGTTCGACGAAGGCGCCCACGCCCTCGGCGAAATCCCCGCTGCGGGCGAGCTCGTGCTGGAGCTCGGCCTCGAGGTGGAGCTGCTCGTCGAGCTGCGGATAGATCATCTGGTTGAGGGCTCGCTTGGACGCGGCGTAGGAGCGCGTGGGCCCCGCGGACAGCTGGTCGAGCAGCTCGGCGGCGCGGGGGATCAGCTCGGCGTCGGGGTGCACCGCGTTCACGAGCCCCCACTCGAGGGCCTTCTCCGCCGCAACGCGCGTCCCGAGGAGGGCCATCTCGAAGGCCCTGGCCTTGCCGACCGCCGCGGGCACGAAGAGGGTCGAGCCGCCGTCGGGCATCAGCCCGATGTTCACGAAGGCCAGGCTGAAGAAGGCGGACTCCGCGGCCAGCACGAGGTCGGCCGCGAGCGCGAGGGAGCAGCCGATGCCCACCGCGGGGCCGTTCACGGCCGCGACGACGGGCTTGGGGAGCCGCCGCACTCCGGCGATCGCCGGGTGGTAGATCTCGTTGAGCTCCTTGCGCACGTCTGGGCCGCCGTCCTCGTGCAGCTCGAAGCCGGCCTTGAGGTCGGCCCCTGAGGAGAAGCCGCGTCCGGCGCCGGTGATCAGCACCGCCCGCACCGACGGGTCGGCCGCCTCGCCCTCGACGATCGTCCGAAGCTCCCGGCCGAGCTCGGCGGTCCAGGCGTTCAGGCTCTCGGGGCGGTTGAGCGTCAGGCGCCCCGCGGCCCCGGTCTGCTCCCATTCGATCGTGTTGTAGGTCATGGTCTCCCCTCGAGGTCGGCGGCGAGCCGTAACTATCCTCGATCGATGCTCCTCGACGCCCTCGAGTGGCTCGGGCACGCCGGGTTCCGCCTACGAGCGGGCCGGGCCACGGTGTACGTCGACCCGTACCGGGTGGGGGAAGGCCCACCCGCCGACGTGATCTGCGTCACCCACGGGCACTACGACCACTTCTCGCCACGCGACATCGAGCGGCTGAGCACCGAGGGCACGCTCGTGGTGGCGCCGCCGGCCGTGGCGGAACGCGTGGGCGGCGGTGTGGTGTCGCTGGCTCCGGGCGAGTCACTCGAGCCGGACGGCATCCGCGGCCTCGAGATCACGGCGATCGCCGCCTACAACACCTCGAAGCGCGACAGCGAGGGGCGGCTCTTTCACCCGCGCGAGGCCGGCGGCCTCGGCTACGAGCTGCGGGTCCGCGGCGAGCGGCTCTACCACGCCGGGGACACCGACGTGATCCCCGAGATGGACTCCGTGGCCGGCGTGGACGTCGCGCTGCTGCCGGTGAGCGGGGTCTACGTGATGACGGCCGCCGAGGCCGTCGAGGCGGCGCGCCGGATCGCCCCCCGGGTGGCGGTGCCGATGCACTGGGGCGAGCACGTGGGCACGCGCGCTGACGCCACGGCCTTCGCCGAGCGCGCGCCCGTGCGCGCGCGCCTCCTCGACCGTCCGCGGGTCGCCGTCGGCTGAGGCACGCGCCGCGCGGGGCCCGGCAGCCGGGGCCGCACCTATACTGCGCGCGCTTTGGCCTCGACCCCAGCCCTCCGCGCACTGGCGCTGGGCGCAGTGGCGGTGGGGCTCGCCGCGCCGCCGCTGAGGCGGCGGCTGTCGATCCCCAAGCCGGTGGTGTCGGCGCTTGCGTGGCAGGCGCCGTTCGCCCTCGCCCTCGCCCGCCCGCGCTCGCCGGTCCGGGACGCCGGCATCTACACCCTCCAGATGCTGGCCTACGTGGCCCACTACGAGATGCCGGCCGACGATGTCGAGGCCATCAGGCGCCGGCTGCGGGTCCGCTACCCGATCGCGGTCGACCGGGTGCTCGGCGCCGGCCAGCTGCCGACGCTTCGGCTACAGCGGATGCTCGGCCGCGCGGGCGAGGTGCGCCCCCACGACCTCGCCCTGTCGTGGGTGCACTGGGTCTGGTACTTCGTCCCGCACGGCTCGGTGGCCTACGTGCTCGTGCGCCACCGCGGGCGCTACGGACGATCGGCCTGCCTGACGGCCGCCGTCTTCGACCTCGGCCTTCTCTTCTACTGGGCGGTGCCCACGGCGCCCCCCTGGTGGGCGGGGCAGGAGGGGCACCTCCCGCCGGTGCGCCGGATCATGACCGAGGCGGGGCAGAGCTTCTGGGGCGGCCTATGGCGCCCGCTCTACGATTCGCTTGCCGGCAATCCGTTCGCGGCCATGCCCTCCCTTCACTTCGCCACCTCCGTCATGGCCGCCCACGTCCTCTCCGACGTGGGCCGCGGTCCAGGACGCGTCGGATGGGCCTACGCCGCCACGCTGGGCTTCGGCCTCGTGTATCTCGGTGAGCACTACGTGATCGACCTCATCGTCGGTCTGGCGCTCGCCGAAGGCGTGCGCCTCAGCGCGCCGGTGGCCGCACCGGCCGTGCGCTCCGTGGGTCGCGTCGTGCACCGGCTCGAGCCGCGGGTGGCGTGATGGCCGTCGAGACGCCGCCCGCGCCCGACACTCAGGACGACGGTGGTGCCAGCGGCATGGAGCACATGGACCTGCTCCACGACCGGCGCCGGCTGCTCACCCTCGCGCTGGTCCTGCTCGTGCTCGTGGCGGCGATCTACGTGCTCGTTCCGCGCATCCTCGGGCTGGACGACACGGTCGCGCGCCTGGGGGAGGCCAATACGTGGTGGATCGTGGTGGCCGTCGGCTTCAACCTGCTTGCGTTCGCCGCCTACGTGGCGCTCTTCAAGGGGGTGCTCGGGGGCACGGACGACAACCGGCTGCGGGGCCGGCTCGACACGCGCGCCTCCTACGAGATCACGATGGCCGGGCTCGCCGCCACGCGCATCTTCTCGGCCGCGGGAGCCGGCGGGATCGCGCTCACCTACTGGGCCCTTCGCAAGGCGGGCCTCGGGCGCCGCAGCTCCGGCTCGCGGATGGTGGCCTTCCTCGTGCTCATGTACGCGGTGTACCTCGCCGCCCTCGTGGTCTTCGGCGTGCTGCTGCGCACCGGCGTGCTTCCGGGCAGCGCCCCCGCGGGAGGCACCATCGTGCCCGCGGCGGTGGCGGGCGTGCTGCTGGCCGGCCTCGGGCTCGTGGCCCTGCTTCCCGGCGACCTGGAGCGGCGCCTCAAGAGCTACGCGTGCCGCCGCGGCCGTGCGGCGCGCCTCGCCGCCCGCATGGCCACGGTGCCGGCCACCGTGGCCGACGGCGTGCGCTGCGCCCTGCAGTACGTGCGCCACCCGCGACGCGGAGCGCTGGCGATCGGCGGGGCGGTCGGCTTCTGGGCGGCCAACATCGGGATCCTCTGGGCGAGCTTCGAGGCCTTCGGTGGGCACGTTGCCCTTGCGGTCCTCGTGCAGGGCTTCTTCATCGGCATGGCGGCCAACCTCGTGCCGTCCCCGGCCGGCGGTGTGGGGGCGGTCGACGCTGGCATGCTGGCCGCCTTCGTGCTCTTCGGGATACCGGGCGAGCAGGTCTTCCCGGCGGTGCTCGCCTACCGCGTGATCGCCTTCTGGCTCCCCATTCCTCCGGGCGTCGTGGCCTACTTCCAGCTTCGGAACACCGTGCACGCGTGGGAGGAGGAGGACCACGATCCGGACCGGGTGACCGCGGGCGGGGAGGCTCCGGTGGCCGCTACACTTCAGAAAGTAAAGTGACCCTGGGAGAGAACCCGTCTTGAGCGAAGCGACGACCGAGAACCTCATCATCATCGGCAGTGGGCCGGCCGGCTATACGGCGGCCCTGTATGCGTCGCGCGCCGACCTGCAGCCGGTCGTGATCGAGGGCTTCCTGTGGGGCGGCCTGCTGCAGCAGACCACCGAGGTCGAGAACTACCCGGGCTTTCCCGAGGGCGTTATGGGGCCGGAGATGATGCAGAAGTTCCGCGACCAGGCCGAGCGGTTCGGCACGCGCTTCATCACCGACGAGGCCTCGCGCGTGGAGCTCGACCGGGACGGCGGCGTCCACCGGGTCTGGGTCGGCGGCGAGGAGCACCGTGCCCGCGCGGTCGTGCTGGCCATGGGGGCCGAGCCGCGCAAGCTCGGCGTTCCCGGCGAGGAGGAGCTCGCGGCCCGCGGCGTGTCCTACTGCGCCACCTGCGACGCCGCCTTCTACCGCGACAAGCCCGCGCTCATCATCGGCGGCGGCGACAGCGCCATGGAGGAGGCCATCTTCCTCTCCAAGTTCGCGAGCACGGTTGGCATCGTGCACCGCCGTGCGGAGTTCCGCGCCTCCCAGATCATGATCGAGCGGGCGCGGTCGATCGGCAACATCGAGTTCCTGACTCCGTACGCGATCGATCGCTTCGCCGACGGCGACGGCGGCTCCCTGAGCCGCGCCATACTGCGCAACGTCGACACCGAGGAGACGCGCGAGGTCGAGGCGGAGGGGGCGTTCATCGCCATCGGCCACGAGCCCAACTCGCGGATCGTCGAGGGCCAGGTGGAGCTGACCGACGGCGGCAACGTGGTCACCGAGGGCAAGTCGACCCGCACCGGGGTACCCGGGGTGTTCGCCGCCGGGGACCTCGTGGACCACACGTACCGGCAGGCGATCACGGCGGCGGGGAGCGGCTGCCAGGCGGCGCTCGACGCCGAGTGGTATTTGCGGGACACGCCGCCTTCTCCCGAGGCGCAGTGGGTTTCGCATGACGAGGTTGAAGAGGCGATGGCTTCGTCCTCCTAGTTTCTGTGGCGGGGCTGTTCGGGGGCTTGCGCTCCGATGTGACCCTGCAGCCGCGCGCCTTCGGCGACGCGCGAAGGCCTTGGTCGTCACCGCCCCGTCGCCCGTCCCCCGTCCCCCGTCCCCGTCCCGTCTCACCGCAGGTAAATGGGGTTCGACAGGATCCAGGTGCGCGGGCGGCCGCCGGTCACCAGGCGGGCTTCGACGCGGTAGACGCCCGGGTCCTCGACCTCGTGTTCGAGGGTGGTGCCCTTGACGCGGGCGATCTCCGTGCCGTCTCTCAGTAGGCGGAGCCCGGCGGCACGGGGGGTTCTTGCCCTCAGCGTCCGTCTCCCGGCGACTTCCTCGCTGCCCATGGTGAGCCGCCGCCCCGCGGCGTTCTCGGCGTGGAAGTCGAAGCCGCGCGCCGGCGCGAGGGAGTCCATGGCCAGGTAGCAGCGGCCCTCGCGCAGGGCCGAGTAGAGCTGACGGCGGTCTTCGTCGAGGTCGCCCCCCGGCGGCCGCTCGCACAGGGCGTGCGTGCGCAGGTAGCGGAACGAGCGGGCGTAGCTCATCAGCCGCAGCGGCACCCGTCCGGCGATGCGCTTGCCGAACTGGTGGGCGTCGAGGCCGCCGATGGCCACCACGGCGCGCGTCTGGCAGAGCGCGTCCCAGCCGGCGAGGTTGCGCTCCGGAGGGTGATCGACCACCCGCTGCGGCCGTGTTACGAAGCGCAGGGCGTCGACCGCGCCCCCCAGGTGCTCGGCCGTGTCGGTCACGAAGCTCCACAGCTCGACTCCGGTGAGCGCAGCGGTGTCGAGATCGCGCCAGGGGATGCCGGCGGCCCGGCTCTTGAACCGCTCGGAGCCGCTCGAGAAGGGATGGGCGGCGAACCCGAAGCCGCCGGCGTCGGCAACCGCCGCGCAGATCTCGGCCGGGGACAGGCCGCCGTGGTCGACCTCCCGCTCGAGGCCGAAGGCCAGGTAGTGGTTCTCGCCGCTCGGCGAGACCTCCTCGCCCACCAGCACCAAAGTCGATCCGTAGCGCCGCTCCTCCCCTCGGCGCTTGGCCTCGAGCGAGTCGTGATCGGTCAGGAGCACGGCGTCCAGGCCGTTGCCGCGGGCCGCCGCGGCGATCTCGGGCACGGTGCCCGTGCCATCGGAGTACGTGGAGTGCACGTGCACCACGCACGCCCAGTCGTGTAGTTGCGTGCCGGTCCCCATGGCGGCGGCGAGCGTACTTCGCCATGATCGGGCGATGGTCGACCCCGCCGTGGCCGCTGCGCCGTCTCGTCGCGCGCCACGGCCCGCCGACGCGGTGCCCCCGCCCACGCTGGTGTTCCTCGCCGTCGGCTCCGTGCAGATCGGCGCCGCCCTCGCCAAGGGGCTGTTCGAGGAGCTGGGCCCCGCCGGGACGGTCTTCCTGCGCGTCGGCCTGGCCGCGGTGCTCCTCATGGTGCTCTGGCGCCCGCGGGTGAGGCGCCTGGCGCGGGCCGACCTTCGCCTCGTGGCCGCCTTCGGACTGGCCCTCGCGGGAATGAACCTGTCCTTCTACGCCGCACTGGATCGCCTCCCCCTGGGCATCGCGGTGACGATCGAGTTCGTCGGCCCGCTGGGGGTGGCGGTCGCGCTGTCGCGCCGCCGTACCGACCTCGCCTGGGCGCTGCTCGCCGCTCTCGGCGTGCTGCTGCTGGCCGAGGGCGGCGGCGAGGTCGATCCGGTCGGGGTGCTGCTCGCGCTCACCGCCGGCGCCTTCTGGGCCGCCTACATCCTGCTGAGCTCGCGCGTCGGCCAGGTCTTTCCGGGGGGTCAGGGCCTCGCGCTCGCGATGCTCGCCGGCACGGCGGTGCTCGTGCCGGTGGGAGTGGCCGATGGCGGCGGCTCGCTGGTCGACCCCGGTCTTCTGGCGGTCGGCTTCGCGGTCGCGCTCCTGTCCTCGGCGATCCCCTACTCGCTCGAGCTCGAGGCGCTCCGCCGCCTCCCCGAGCGCACCTTCGGGATCCTCCTCAGCACCGAGCCCGCGGTGGCCGCCCTGGCCGGCTTCGTAATCCTCGGCGAGCGGCTCGCCGCGCGGGAGCTCGTGGCGATGGGCCTCGTGGTGGTGGCCTGCGTCGGAGCCGCGCGCGCCGCGCGGCCGCCTATGGCCGGCGGGGACGCGGACACGCGTGCGGGGGCCTGGGCGGCCTGAGCCGCGCGCCGGGAGCCGCCGCCTCTCGCTAGGGTCATTGCAGTGCCCGCAACCAACAGCTTCGGATCCCGCGACACGCTCCGCGTAGGCGACGCGGAGTACGAGATCTTCCGCCTCGACGCCCTGCAATCGAGCTACGACGTCGCACGGCTGCCCTTCTCGCTGAAGATCCTGCTGGAGAACCTGCTGCGCACCGAGGACGGCGTGGCCGTCGGTGCCGACGACGTCGAGAACGTGGCTCGCTGGGTGGCGGGCGACGCGCCGAGCCACGAGATCGCCTACACGCCCGCGCGGGTGCTGATGCAGGACTTCACGGGCGTGCCGGCGATCGTGGACCTCGCCGCCATGCGCGACGCCATGGAGGCCCTCGGCGGCGATCCCGCGCGGATCAACCCGCTGTCGCCGGCGGAGCTCGTGATCGACCACTCGATCCAGGTGGACGAGTTCGCCACGCGCTTCGCCTACCGCCACAACGCCGAGCGCGAGTTCGAGCGCAACGAGGAGCGCTACGCGTTCCTGCGCTGGGGCCAGACCGCCTTCGACGACTTCCGGGTCGTGCCGCCCAACACCGGCATCGTGCATCAGGTCAACCTCGAGTACCTGGCTCGGGTGGTGTTCACGCGCGACGGGCAGGCCTTCCCGGACACGCTGGTGGGCACCGACTCACACACCACGATGATCAACGGGCTCGGCGTGCTCGGATGGGGGGTGGGGGGCATCGAGGCCGAGGCCGCGATGCTCGGCCAGCCGATCTCGATGCTCTTGCCCCAGGTGGTGGGCTTCCGCCTCACCGGCGTGCTGCCCGAGGGCACGACGGCCACCGACCTCGTGCTCACCGTCACGCAGATGCTGCGCGCACATGGCGTGGTGGGCAAGTTCGTCGAGTTCTTCGGCGAGGGCGTCTCGAACGTGCCGCTGGCCGACCGGGCCACGATCGGCAACATGGCCCCCGAGTACGGCGCCACCTGCGGGATCTTCCCCGTCGACCGGGAGACCCTGCGCTACCTCGAGTTCACGGGCCGGCCGCCCGAGCTCGTGGCGCTCGTCGAGGCCTACACCAAGGAGCAGGGCCTCTTCCACGACGAGCGCTCCGAGGAGCCGACGTTCTCCGACGTGCTCGAGCTCGACCTCGGGACCGTCGAGCCCAGCCTCGCCGGACCCAAGCGCCCGCAGGACCGTGTGGCCCTCAGCCAGGCGCGCGACTCCTTTATGACCGCGCTCGGTGACTTCGTGGAGGTGAACGGCGACGTCCATGCTCAGGACTCGTACGAGGGCAGCTACGACAAGGCGTCGGTCGACTCGTTCCCGACCAGCGACGTTCCGGCGCCGATGGCCGGGGTCTCCGCCTCGGGGGACCCGGACCCGGATGCCAGAGCCCCGGCTGCCGACGGGGAAGCCATCGCCCTGGCCGAGCGCGCCCGCACGAGCGTGCCGGTCACCCTCGCCGACGGCACCGAGACCGACCTCGACCACGGCCGCGTGGTGATCGCCGCCATCACGAGCTGCACGAACACGTCGAACCCGTCGGTGATGGTGGGGGCGGCCTCGTGGCCCGCAAGGCGGCCGAGCGCGGCCTGCGCCGCCGGCCGTGGGTGAAGACCAGCCTGGCGCCGGGATCGAAGGTGGTGACCGAGTACCTGGACGCTGCGGGCCTGACCGAGCCGCTGGAGCAGCTCGGCTTCAACCTGGTGGGTTACGGCTGCACCACCTGCATCGGCAACTCGGGGCCCTTGCCGCCGGAGATCTCCGCGGCGGTAGAGGAGCACGACCTGGCCGTGTGCTCCGTGCTGTCGGGCAACCGCAACTTCGAGGGCCGCATCAACCCCGACGTGAAGATGAACTACCTGGCCTCGCCGCCGCTGGTGGTGGCCTATGCGCTGGCGGGCACCATGGACATCGACCTACCCAACGACCCGCTCGGCGAGGGCACCGACGGCAGCCCCGTCTACCTGCGCGACATCTGGCCCACCCAGCGCGAGATCGCCGACACGATCGGCGCAGCGGTGCAGTCGCGGATGTTCACCGACAGCTACGGCGAGGTGTTCGAGGGCGACGAAAACTGGGCGTCGCTGGAGGTTCCGAGCGGTGATCGCTACGCATGGGACCCGGACTCGACCTACGTGAAGCTGCCGCCCTACTTCGAGGGCATGCCGGCCGAGGCACCGGAGGGCTTCCAGGCGATCGACGAGGCGCGCATCCTGGCCGTGCTCGGCGACAGCGTCACCACCGACCACATCTCGCCGGCCGGGGCGATCAAGCGGGACTCGCCCGCCGGCCGCTACCTGATGGACCGTGGGGTGGAGCCGGGCGTGTTCAACTCCTACGGATCACGGCGCGGCAACCACGAGGTGATGATGCGCGGCACGTTCGCCAACATCCGGCTGCGCAACCGCCTGGCGCCCGGCACCGAAGGTGGGTTCACCGTGCACCAGCCGAGCGGTGACGAGACCACCATCTTCGAGGCCGCGATGCGCTACGCCGAGGAAGGCGTGCCGCTGGGCGTCCTGGCCGGCAAGGAGTACGGGTCCGGCTCGTCGCGCGACTGGGCGGCGAAGGGACCGCTGCTGCTGGGCGTGCGCTTCGTGATCGCCGAGAGCTACGAGCGCATCCACCGCTCGAACCTGGTGGGCATGGGCATCCTGCCGCTGCAGTTCCCGGACGGCGAATCGGCGGAGTCGCTGGGGCTGAGCGGGCGTGAGCGATTCGACCTGGCTCCGCTCTCCGATGGGTCGCGCGTCCTGGGGGTCACGGCCACACGCGAGGACGGCACCGCCTTGGAGCTCGAGGCCACGGTGCGCATCGACACGCCGAACGAGTGGCTCTACTACCGCCACGGCGGGATCCTGCATTTCGTGTTGCGCCAGCTCGTCGCGCGGTCCTGAGGCGTCGGGGGTCGGCGTGAAGGTCACCTACATCTTCTCAACGTCGGGCCACACGGCCAGCACGAAGCTCGGGAAGATGATCCTGCCGCAGCTCGAGCAGGGCGTGCACGGAGTCGAGGTCGTCGGCATGTTCTTCTTCGACGACAACACCTACGTGCTACGAGCCGGGGATCCGCTCGGCGAGCGCCTGGGCCGCGTGGCCACCGAGCAGGGCATGCTACTGATGCTCTGCGACCGGTGCGCGACCGAGCGTTCCCTGGCCGAGGAGACGACGGACGGCTACCGGCCCGTCGGCACCGTAGCGGGAGTGACCGTGGGGTGCTTCCCGGATCTATACGCCGCGCTGGCCGGGAACCCGCCGGACCAGGTGATCACGCTGTAGGGGAGGCAGTAGGCAGTACGCAGTCGGCAGTTGGCAGTGGTCAACTGTCAGCTGTCAGCTGTGACCTTTCAGTCGACGCCTGTCTGCCGCGGCCCAAGGCGCCGTGCCGTCGACTCCTCGTCGACCGTGCGCTCGGCCCACGGCACCACCTCGAGCCGCGCGTCGGGGATGGGCTCCCCGCTCTCGATCGACAGGCCGTAGCTGCCCTCGTCGATGCGCCGCTCGGCGCGTTCGATGGCAGCGAGCTCCTCGCGCAGGCTGTCCGACAACCCCTCGTCGCGCTCGAGCTCGAACATCTCGGAGCCCTGATCACCGGGATGCTGGTCGATCGTCGTCAGCTCGCCGTCGCTCTCACGGGCGCGGCCGGCGAGAGCCGTCTCTATGCGCTCGCGCTCTCGCTTGAGGAGCTCGCGGGCCCGGTCGGGTTCCATCGAGGCACCTTACTCGCTGCTGGCGCCGACCCGGGCTCCGGAGGCGGGATATGTCGCAGGGACGGCGCCCGCAGGTCCAAGGACCTTGTGAAGATGAGTCCGGGCCGCCGCCCCTGCGCCTCGTCCCAGTGAGCCCACTGTACGCCGCTGCTCTCCCGCGGTCAAGCTGCTTAACGGAGCCTTTAGACAGAGGCTCACGCAACGCGTTTCGACTCAGAGCATGTGACGGTGTG
This sequence comes from Thermoleophilaceae bacterium, assembly GCA_030446485.1. Taxonomy (GTDB): domain Bacteria; phylum Actinomycetota; class Thermoleophilia; order Solirubrobacterales; family Thermoleophilaceae; genus JAUJNF01. The sequence continues at coordinate 142,037 of JAUJNF010000004.1, forward strand.
GACCCGACCCGTTCCCCTCGTAGCGGCGCTCCCGCAGCGTGTGGGAGCGTCTGTGCGCCGGATTGACCCGACCGGCCAGGCCGGTTAGGGTGGCCGCGGAGAGGAGGCGCCGTGAGTGTCGCGGGGATGTCGACGGTGATGAACGTTGCCGCTCACGCAACAGCGGTCACCGATGGGCTGGGCCGTATGTTGCGAGACCGCGTCGAAGCGGAAGCCGCTAGCACCGTCACGCGTGAGGGGGAGCTGCTCGGGGTCTTTCCCAGCCCGACCAGCGGCGTTTCGTGCGCTTGCGCTCTCCAGCGGCTCGCGGCCGGCATTGCGGTCGGTGGGGAGCCGGAGCTCCGCATCGGGCTGAGCTGCGGTGAGCTGGCGGACGAAGCCGGAGCCCCGACGGGCCGCCCGATCGACGAGGCGGTGCGCCTGTCCCGCACGGCCGGTTGCGGGGAGATCCTGGTTACCGACGTGGTCCGTCAGCTCACCTCAGAGGACCACCCCGTCCATTCGGTCACCGAGCCCGGACGGCCGCCTGCGTGGAGGGTTGAGTGGCGCACAACCGAGCCCGCGATGCCGTTGCCCGGGGGCGTCCTGCGCGCGCGCCGACCGTGGCCTCTCCTCGGCCGCACCACCGAGTGGCGGGCGCTGACGGACGCGCTCCAACGGGCACGCTCAGCCCTCGAGCTGGCGGTGCTCGAGGGGGAGGCAGGGAGCGGGAAGACCCGCCTAGCCGCCGAGATCGCGCTCGAGGCTCGGGCGCGGGGCGCGCTGGTTCTGTACGGCCGCAGCGATGAGGACTTGCCACTGCCGTACCAGCCGTTCGTTCAGGCGCTCGGCAGCTACGTGGAGCGGCGTCCGGCCGAAGTAGCGGAGGCGCTCGGCGATCAAGCGCGTGAGCTTTGCCGGCTGTTTCCATCCCTGGAACGGCACTCTCCGCACGCTTCCTCTCCCGGAGCCGGCGAGCGTTACGTGTTGTTCGCGGCCGTTACGGCGCTGGTGGCCGCCGTAGCCGCCGAGCAGGAGATTGTGCTGGTCCTCGACGACTTTCACTGGGCCGACGAGGCGACGCTGCTGATGTTCAAGCACCTGGTCGCCTCCGGACTCGCGGCCGCCCTGCTTGTCGTGACCTACCGCGGCAGCGAGGTCGACGACGATCACCCTCTGGTCCGGGTGCTGTCCGACGTGGCACGGCAGCGCCACGCGACGCGCGTGACTCTCCGGGGGCTCGAGGTCGAGCACATCGCCGCCCTGGCAGAGAGGATCATCGGTCCTCATGAGGCGTGGGGGCGGGCAGATCTTCCCGCGGAGGTACACCGGGACACCGCCGGAAACCCCCTCTTCGCCACGGAGATCCTTCGGAGCATGGCGGAGGCGCCGGACTCGGACTGCGCGGAAGCCCCTGACGCCGGCTCTCGTCAAGTAACGCGCGCCCCCCCTCCGAGCGTGCGGACCGTGATCGAAAGGCGGGTCAGACGACTTGGGACGGTGGGCAAGGAGGCCCTCGAGATAGCGGCGGTCGCGGGGCAGGACTTCGACACGGCGGTCCTCGAGCCACTCGTCTCCGCGGACGGCATCGAGCTGGCTCACGCCCTCGACCAAGCGGAGGCCGGTGGCCTGGTGGTGGCGCGGGGCGCGGGAGCAGGCGCCTACTCCTTCGCGCACGCCCTGATTGCCCGAGCGCTGTACGAGGCGATCCCCCGTGCCCGCCGCGGCCTGATCCACAGGCAGATCGGCGAGGTGCTGGAGAAGATGTGTGCCGATCGACCGCGGGCGGCGGTCGCGGCGCTCGCACGCCACTGGTACGACGCCTTCCCCCCGGACCCGCGCAGGGCGCTGGAGTACGCGCGTCAGGAGGGTGACCGGGCTCTCGAGCTGCTCGAGCCGCACGCTGCAGCACAGGCCTATGCCCGAGCCCTCGAGCTCGACGATGAGCTCGGCGACCTCGACGAGGCACGCCACTGCGACCTCCTGATCGGCTTGGGCACGGCGCAACGGCAGGCTGGCGACGGGGATTTCCGGGCGACGCTGCTGGACGCGGCACGACTGGCGAGGCGGCGGGCTGACACGGAGCGCCTCGTGCGCGCCGCGCTCGCCAACACGCGCGGCTTCGTGAGCGCGACCGGCGATACGGACGAGGAACGCGTCGCGATCGTACGCGCGGCCCTCGAAGCCATCGGGCCAGACGACAGCCCGGAGGCCGCAAGGCTCCTGGCCATCCTCGCCGGCGAGCTCGTGTTCTCGCCGAATCTCCCCGAGCGTACAGCCATCAGCGATGCCGCTCTGGCCATGGCGCGCCGGATGGGGGACCCGGCGACCCTCAGCCGCGTCCTCAGCGCGCGGTTCATCCCGGTTTGGATGCCCGAAACGCTGAGCGAGCGTCTGGCCAACACAGCGGAGAACGTGTCCTTGGCCGACTCGCTGGACGATCCGCTCGCTCAGGTCGAGGCGCTCCACTGGCGGACGGCTGCGCTGGCGGAGAGCTGCGACCTCGAGGCCGCCGAGCGAGCAGCCGCGCGCGAGCACTCGGTGGCGGAGACGCTTCGGCAGCCGACGGGCCTCTGGATCGCCGCCTACGACCAAGCCAGCCTCGCGATCGCCTTCGGACGGCTCGAGGAAGCCGACCGGCTGGCAGAACGCGCGTTCGAGGTCGGCGTCGGAGGCGGCCACCCGGATGCTCACTCGTTCTACGCAGCCCAGCTGTTGTGCATTCGCTTCGACCAGGGCAGGCTCCACGAGCTGCAGCCACTGACGGCTCAACTGGTGGCGGACATGCCGGCGGTGTCGGGCCCGCGCGGAGCGCTCGCGCTGTCCTACGTGGAGGGCGGCTTGCCGGACGAGGCCAGGGAGGTGCTCACCGTCGGCGCCGGCAACGGATTCCGCGACCTACCCCAGGACGTCACCTGGTTGGGCACCATGATCATGTACGCGCGGGTGTGCGCGGAGGTGGCCGAGCCGCAAGCCGCCGCCATCCTCTACGAGCGGCTGGCGCCTCTCCCCGAGCAGTTCTGCTACCCGGGCACTGCGGGATGGGGAACCGTTGGTCACGCCCTCGGCCTGCTGGCTTCCACGCTCGGGCGCCATGACGAGGCCGTTCGCCGGCTGACGGATGCCATCGGCCGCTACCAGCGCATGGGAGCGCCTGTCTGGCGCGCACGTGCGGCGCTCGACCTGGCGCAGGAGCGTCTACGACGTCCCGATGCGCGAAGCGGCGATTCCGGCGACGCTCTTGCGCTCCTCGACGACGCGGCGATCCAAGCCCGGCGCCTCGGCGCGTCGGCCATCGAGCGAAGGGCCACCAGCCTCGCGGAGCACGAGCGGGCCACAGCCGTCCTAACCGGCCACCCGGCCGCCGCCGGACGGCTCGGCCGCCCACCGATGGAAGCGGAACCCCCCGCAGAACGGGTGGGGGGCGAAGTGCGGCCCCAGGCCGATCGCCGGCGCGAGAAGCGCGGTGAGCTGCGGCGTGAGGGCGAGCTCTGGACGGTGACGTTCGGCGGCAGGAGCGCTCATCTGAAGGCCGCCAAGGGGCTCGGCTACCTTGCGAAGCTGCTCGCGAACCCTCACGTCGAGCTGCACGCCGCCGATCTTCAGGCCGGCGAGGCGGAGAGCTCTCCCGTTGCCCCGGTTCAGCCGGATGAGGGCTTCGCGGTGCGGCGACTGGGAGCCGAGAACGGCACCGAGCTGCTCGATGCGGAGGCCAAGCGGGCGTATCGCGATCGGCTCGACCAGCTCAGAGAGGAGCTCGAGGAGGCCGAGTCGTTCAACGACACCGAGCGTGCCGCTCGGGCGCGTGAGGAGACGGACTTCCTGGTCGCCGAGCTCAGTGCCGCCGTTGGGCTGGCGGGCCGCGACCGGCGCTCGCCGTCACCGGCTGAGCGCGCGCGGGTGAACGTCACGCGCTCACTGCGGGCGTCGATCAGGCGAGTTGAGGCGTTCGACAAAGGCCTCGGCCGCCACCTGGAGGTGTCCGTGCGGACCGGCACCTTCTGTGCGTATGACCCGGCCCCTCGCGACGCGGTCCATTGGGAGGTCTCAACGTAGCTCCCAGGGGGTGACGGGCAACGCCTGACCGGACCATCGACCGCGGTGATCGCCGTTCACCGGGGCTGTGGCGGCCATGGCCCTCACCGCCGCCGCAGTGATCGGCGGCGGCTGCGGGGTCCGAGCGCTGGGATCGCCGCATGACGGTGACCGCTCTATGTTCTTGCTGAGCGGCCGGGCTACGAGACCGGCATCAGAGGAGAGGAAGATCAGCTGACGTCATCCGCGTCCCGCGAGGGACGGACGAAGGTTGCGGTGCTCGGCGGGGGCGCAGGCTCGCTTACCGCGGCGTTCGAGCTCACCGCGACTCCGGCCCTCCGAGACCGGTTCGAGGTGACGGTCTATCAGCAGGGCTGGCGGCTCGGCGGCAAGGGGGCGAGCGGGCGAAACCTCGAGGAGCACGCGCGCATCGAGGAGCACGGGCTGCACGTCTGGTTCGGCTTCTACGACAACGCGTTCCGGCTGATGGAACGATGCTACGAGGAGCTGGAGGGACGGGCCCCGGAAGCGTCGTGGGCCGATGCCTTCGTTCCACTGGAGCGGCTCGTCCTGATGGACGACATCGACGGCGAGTGGCTCCCGTGGTGCCTGGAGGTTTCGCACTCCGCGGTCGACGAGCGTTCCGATTCTCGGCTGCCCGTGCTCGAGATACCGCGGGAGGGCGTTCGCTGGCTGTACCGGTTCTGGCGGTCGCTACCGGGGGTCGAGGGTCCGAATCCCTTCGAGGAGGCCTTGGCGATCGCAGAAGGGGTCGGGCTCATGGGGATCGACTCGTACCGGCCGGTGGCGGCGGCGTTGCGCGACGCCGTTGCCAAGCTCGAGCTGGACGGCGTCTGGGGGCTCTCCCCGCGGGCCCGCCGGATCCTCACGTGGCTGGCCGACGCCTTCGCCACAGTTCTGACGGGGTCGTATGAGGACGGTCTGATCACCGACGACGGCGACTTCGACGAAGCACAGGCGGTCGCTGTGGTCGATGGCGAGGAGCTCCGGGCGTGGCTGACCCGTCACGGCGCCAGGCACGACACCGTGAAGCACGCCTCGTTTCTTCGTGCCTTCTACGACCTCGCGTTCGCCTATCCCGCTGGCGATCGATCTCAGCCGGGGAACATGGCCGCCGGGATGGCGGTGCACAATCTGCTCCGCATCCTCTTCATGCATCGCGGCTGCTTCATGGCGAGGCTGAGGGGCGGGATGGGCGACGTGATGTTCGCGCCGCTGTACATGGCGCTGCGCGCGCGTGGCGTCCGCTTCGAGTTCTTCCGCTCGGTTTCGAACCTCGGGCTGTCGGACGATCGCTCCTGCGTGGCGAGCATCGAGATGCTGGCTCAAGTTGCCGTGCCGAAGGCGGAGTACCGCCCGCTGATCGAGTGCGATGGCCGGTGTTGCTGGCCGAGCAAGCCGCTCTGGGATCAGCTCGACATGCGAGTCGATCCGGACGTGCCGCGCATTCCCGAGCCTTTGGATCCGGACTTCGAGAGGCTCCCCGATCCTCTTCACCGGCGCGAGCGGAAGGTGCTTCGCCGCGGCCGCGAGTTCCACGAGGTCGTCCTCGGCATCCCGCTCGGCGCCTTGGGGGCAATCTGCCCGGAGTTGTCGGCGGCCAACCCCCGCTTCAAGGAGATGGTCGAGCAGGTTCCCACTGTGATGACCAAGTCGCTCCAGCTCTGGCTGACGAAGGACGCCGCAGCGCTTGGCTCGGTGGGCGGCTCGGCAGCGATCATCGGCGGGCACGCCGAGCCGTACGACACTTGCGCGGACATGAGCCAGATGATCGAGCTCGAGAGTTGGCCTCCTGCGAGCACCCCGAGGCACATCGCCTACCTCGCGAGCGTCCTCGAGGACGCCGACCCGGCCGGCCGGCACCCGGACGACCGCGTCGGGGGCGCTGCCGACGGGTTTCTGGGCGCTCCGGCCGCGGCACTCTGGCCGGGGTTCGAGCCGGCTGACCTTCTCCGTCCCCCGCTCTCGCGCGCCAACCACTCCGCCAGCGAGCGCTACGTGATCAGCCCGTCCGGTACCACGAGTTGCCGGCTTGCGCCCGGAAACTCCGGGTTCTCGAACCTGCACCTGGCCGGGGACTGGACGAAAACGCCGTTCAACGTGGGGTGCGTCGAGGCGGCCGTGGTCTCTGGCGCGCACGCGGCTGCCGCGACCGTGAAGTCGCGCAACACGATCGAGGGGCGTGGGCAGTGAGCCAGCCCGAGGGTTCCACCGGACCGAGGTTCGTCGACTACGGGCCCATGGCCACGGTCCCGGGTCCCCTGCGCTGCGACGCCACGACCGTCTACTGCTTCATCGCGTCGGCTGACGCGAAGCGTCTCGACGGCCTATGCCAGCGGGTATTCGATGAGTCGTCGGCGGGCGCGGTGCAGTGCAGAGCGCTCGGCGGCCAGGTGCTGGTCGTCTTCTCGATAACCCGGAAGATCACCGTCCCGACCCCGCCGTGGGACCGGGTCGGGCCGGTGGCCGAGTTACACGCCGGCGTCTGGGTCCCGATGTTTCTGCTTCGACGCGGTCGAATGGGTGGACGGGGCTGGGGCGTGTTCATGCCCTTCGTATGGGTCGACAACACCCTCTCGCTGACGGTTGGTCGGGAGGTGTACGGCTACTCGAAGAGCATCGGCCGTCTGGGGTTCCCGGGCGACGGCAAGCCTGACTCGCAGCCGTCAGGTTCCTTCGTCCTCGACGCCTGCGAATGGGCCGGACTCGACGACGCTCATGGCCCCCACCCTCGGCGACTGCTGGAGGTGGTCTTGAAGGCGGGCCACGACGCAACGGAGGAAGAGACCTTCGACGACCTCCCCAGCCTCGCTCGTGACATTGCCGACGTCCTCGACGTTCGCTCGGATCTCGCCGCCGCGGCGGGCCTGTCCCCGGTGGACCCCTTCGGCGCGCTCGCCAGCGTGCCCCAGGTCTTCCTGAGACAGCTTCGCTCGATCGAGGACGGCGCCCGTGCGAGCTTGTCAGAAGTCCTGCTCGCGAACGCTACGCCAGACCCGTCGTCCTTTCACGCACAGCGGCTCCGGGGGTCGTACGACTTGACGGTGGGGACGTTGGAGAGCCACCCGCTCGGACGGGATCTCGGGCTGACGAGCGGACCCGTGAGGCGTGCCTACCGCGTGGACATGGACTTCACGGTCGAGACCGGGACGGTGCTGTCCTCGAGGAGGTGACGGGCGGGCCTGCCCGCCGATGCAATGGTGCAGTAGTCGGTGCGAAGCCACTACCTCGCGCTTCAACCTTCTCGCGGCGGAAGCGGCAGCTGTAGCCGTGACCGCCACGGTCCGGCCGACCGGCTCGCGGTCACCCGTCGTCGTTCTGGTTGTTCGAACATTGTTCCGTCCGAATGAACGCCCCGTTGGTTGAGCCCCGTGCTCGAAGCAGCGCGCGGAGGAGCATCACCGGCTTGAAGGGCCGTACCAAGGGAGGCACCACGTGGTTCCGAGGCGATCGATGAACGACCACGAAGGCGCTGGCGGGAAGCCGCGCTGTCGAAGGAGACGATAGGCACTATGCGGATTGACCGGTTCGTTGCGCTGCTCGGGACGCTGGCGGTTTTCCTTGTGATGAGCCCTAGTCTCACGCTCGGCGGTGGCGACGCGTTCGCCCAAGCGCCCCCCCAGTGCTCGGATGGCGCGGACAACGACGGTGACGACTTGGTCGATGTCGACGACCCCGGTTGCGCTAATTCGGACGACAACGATGAGTCGGACGACCCCGGGGCCGAGCCGGAATGCTCGGACGGTGCAGACAACGACTCGGACGGCAAGACAGACTTCGGTTCCGCCTCGACCAATGACCCCGGCTGTTCCTCGGCAGACGACGACGACGAGACGGACCCACCGACTCCGGAGTGCTCGGACGGTGCCGACAACGACGAAGACTCCGCCACCGATCACCCGGCCGATTCCGGGTGCGAGTCCCCCTCCGACGAGGATGAGACCCGCTCGGCCGGGATCACTTCGTCAACCGGGCCGCTGACGCGGATTCAGATAAGCGAGTTCCTCAACTGCGCGGTGAACCACGTTCAGGACGAAGCGGGCGAGTTCTTCGGCGAGACAGCCTGCGGAACCTTCCTCGCCTCGGCCGGAACCTTGTACTCCCCCGCGGACATTCCCGCGGGGGAGAGTGCAGAGGGTGTTGCCTTCACCCCCGTGAGCCAGTCGGCGGTGTCTGGCTCAGGAACGAGCAGCGACCCGTACCAGCTGGTGACGGTAGTCGACGCCGGTCCGAACCTACGCATTACCGAGTCCGACTACTACGTCGTCGGACAGGAGTCCTACCGCACCGATGTGAAGGTCGAGAACCGAAGTGCGGTAACTCAGAGCGCCATCCTGTACCGGGCTGGCGACTGCTACCTGCAGGACTCCGATACGGGTTTCGGCCTCGTATCGGGCGAATCGGTCGCCTGCCAGGCGGCCACCACTGACCCACAGGGCAACGCGGTACGGGGCGATCGCATTCAACAGTGGTCTCCCCTCTCGGCCGGCAGTCGCTACTTCGAGGCTGGTTTTGACGAGGTCTGGTCGACGATCGGGGCGCAGAAGGAGTTCCCCAACACCTGTCGCTGCAACGAGAACATCGACAACGGGGCCGGCTTGAGCTGGGCACTGACTATTCCTGCCACAGGGACCGCTACCCGATCTCATCTCACCACGTTCTCGCCTGCGGGCCAGGAGCCGGCGACCACCACCAAGACAGCCGACAGCTCCACCGCGACTGTCGGCTCCTCCGACGGCTACACGATCACGGTAAGGAATACGAGTTCGAGCGCGATCACGCTGAACTCGATCACCGACACGCTGCCCAGGGGCTTTAGCTACACCGCCGGGTCGAGCACGGGCGTGACGAATGCGGATCCGCAAGCCTCGGGGCAAACGCTTGTTTGGCAGGGGCCGTTCACGGTTCCGGCCTCAGGTCGGGCCAGCTTGCATTTCTCGGTCACGGTTTCCTCCACCCCCGGGGAGTACTTCAACAATGCGGGCGCCGAAAGCTCCGAGCGTGCGGTCGTGCCGACCGGCGACACGGCGAAGATCACTGTCACGGCCCCGCCGCAGTGCTCAGACCGCCTCGACAACGACTCCGACGGGCGGGCCAACTTCCCGGACGACCAGGGCTGCGACTCGCCGGGCGACACGTCCGAGGCACCCGACCCGCCGCAGTGCTCAGACCGCCTCGACAACGACTCCGACGGGCGGGCCAACTTCCCCGACGACCAGGGCTGCGACTCGCCGGGCGACGACTCCGAGGCACCCGACCCGCCGCAGTGCTCAGACCGCCTCGACAACGACGGCGACGGGCGGGGCACTTCCCCGACGACCAGGGCTCCCCGACGACCAGGGCTGCGACTCGCCGGGCGACGACTCCGGGAGGCACCCGACCCGCCGCAGTGCTCAGACCGCCTCGACAACGACTCCGACGGGCGGGCCAACTTCCCCGACGACCAGGGCTGCGACTCGCCGGGCGACGACTCCGAGGCACCCGACCCGCCGCAGTGCTCAGACCGCCTCGACAACGACGGCGACGGGCGGGGCAACTTCCCGGACGACCAGGGCTGCGACTCGCCGGGCGACGACTCCGAGGCACCCGACCCGCCGCAGTGCTCAGACCGCCTCGACAACGACGGCGACGGGCGGGGCAACTTCCCGGACGACCAGGGTTGCGACTCGCCGGGCGACGACTCCGAGGACCGACCCGCCGCAGAGACCGCCTCGACAACGACTCCGACGGGCGGGGCAACTTCCCGGACGACCCAGGTTGCAGTGCCGCTCAGGACGACTCAGAGAGCCCCGACTCGGTACGAGACAATCTCCAACGAGACGCAATGACGTCCTCAGGGGCACCCCCGGCGATGACATCATCTGCGGCCTGGGCGGAAACGATCGAATTATCGCCGGCGGCGGCGACGACACGCTCAAGGGTGGTCCCGGGAGCGACTCGCTCCACGCTGCGGACGGGAATGACCGCTTGCTAGGGCAGGGCGGGGATGACTTCCTCCGTGGCGGAGATGACGTCGACCGGCTGGATGGGGGTGACGGGGACGACCTGCTCGACGGTGACGCGGGCGACGACCTGATCACCGGCGGGTCGGGGGCCCACGACGTGGTCCATTACCTGAACGCGCGGAGCGCCGTCGCGGTGGACCTTGCGAGCGGCCGAGTCAGCGGCGGAGACGGCCACGATCGGCTTGACTCGGATGTCGAGGACATCACCGGCTCGCCAAAGGGCGACACGCTCCTTGGTGACGCCGGGGACAACACGATCTCTGGCGGCGCCGGGAACGACGTGATGGAGGGCCGGAACGGGGACGACCATCTCTCCGGTGGAGACGGGAAGGACGAGCTCGAAGGCGGCCGCGGCAAGGACACGATCGTCGGAGGTCCCGACCCGGACGTCCTGGACGGCGGGCCGCAGGTCGACACTTGCTTCCGCGGTTCCGGTGGCCCGGATACGGCTCGGCGGAGCTGCGAGAGGCCGTGAGAGCCTGTCACCTTCGTGCGGCTCGGCGGGCGCAGCGGCTTCCAGCAGATGTGGTCCTGACCGCCCCGGTCGGGCGGACGGGCGCGCGGTCAACCGTCGTTCTTGTTAGTCCGAACGTTGTTCCGTCCCAACGAACGCCCCGTTGTTGATGAAGGGCGGTACCAAGGGAGGCACACGACGTGGTTCCGAGGCGATCGATCGAGGAGCTGGCGATGAGAAAACGCGCGATATGCGGGGGTAGAGTTCGGACCGCCGAGTCCCCCCGCGCGCACCGGCTGACAGGCCGCCTGCGGATCGGGCCTGCCGGAGCCGACCGATGAGGCGCCGCCGGAACCGCATCGCGAGAACGTTCGTGGTTGCGACCGTGTTGAGCCTGGCCGTATTCGTCGCTTCGAGCGCCGCCGCGATTACGGCGACTCGCGATGCGTCCGCGGTCGCCGCGTCGATGGCGGACTCCTTCACCGGCGCGGCCTTCACGTCCATTCCTCCCGCACCCGGATCGCAGTCGGAATGCGCTGACGAGCAGGACAACGATGACGACGGCAATGTGGATGAGGACGATTCCGGGTGTCCGTTTCCTGGCGACAACCGCGAGCAGGACGATGAGCCGGCGCAGTGCGCGGACGGTGAGGACAACGACTTCGACGACATGATCGACTCCCCGCAGGATCCCGGGTGCGCGTCCGCTGCCGACAACGAGGAGGAAGACGGCGAACCGAGCCCGGCACCCGAGTGCTCCGACACCGAAGACAACGATGGCGACGACCAGGTGGATGGGGCGGATCCCGGCTGTTCCTCGGCGAACGATCTCGATGAGGGTTCCGAGGGGTTGCCGGCTGGCGAGGACCTCAATCCCGTGGCCGTCTCGGACTCGCCGCTCGCCGGATTTCCTACGAGTGGTGGAACGTACGCAATCCTCACCTCCGGCAACGCCAACTTCGCCGACGATCCGAATACCGAGGAGGGCCTCGGTCAGGACAATGGAACGTCGGAGCCAGCGCCGCGGGAGGGCGTCAACGACCTCGTCACGCTGAGGGTCGACGTGTCAGCCCAGGGCAGCAAAACTGCCTACAGGTCGACTTCCGTTTTCTCAGCGAGGAGTTCCCCGAGTACGTGGGCAGCCAGTTCAACGACGCCTTCCTGGCTGAGCTCGATGCTTCAAACTTCACGGTCGATGCCGACGGCAATGTGCAGGCGCCTAACAACTTCGCCTTCGACCCGAGCGGGAACATCGTCACCGTCAACACGGTCGGAGCCTCGGCGACAGAGGCCAGCGGCACGACCTATGACGGGGCGACACCGCTGCTGCGGGCCTCGACGCCTGTCACTGCTGGCGCCCACTCTGTGTACTTCTCGGTCTTCGATCGCGGTGACAACGCCTATGACTCAGCCGTCTTTCTCGACGCGCTGCGGCTGGTCGACCTCTCCGCGGATGCCTGCCGGCGAGGGACCGCCCGCCGCCGGCGTGCTCGGATGCCCGTGACAACGACAACGACGGCGCCACCGACTTCCCAGGGGATCTTGGCTGCAGCTCAGCCCAGGACAACGACGAGACCTCTCCGCCTGCTTGCTCCGACGGAGCTGACAACGACGGCGACACCAAGACCGACTTCCCCGCCGACCAGGGCTGCGACTCGCCGGGCGACACGTCCGAGGCACCCGACCCGCCGCAGTGCTCAGACCGCCTCGACAACGACGGCGACGGGCGGGCCAACTTCCCCGCCGACCAGGGCTGCGACTCGCCGGGCGACACGTCCGAGGCACCCGACCCGCCGCAGTGCTCAGACCGCCTCGACAACGACGGTGACGGGCGGGCCAACTTCCCCGACGACCAGGGCTGCGACTCGCCGGGCGACACGTCCGAGGCACCCGACCCGCCGCAGTGCTCAGACCGCCTCGACAACGACGGTGACGGGCGGGCCAACTTCCCCGACGACCAGGGCTGCGACTCGCCGGGCGACGACTCCGAGGCACCCGACCCGCCGCAGTGCTCAGACCGCCTCGACAACGACGGTGACGGGCGGGGCAACTTCCCCGACGACCAGGGCTGCGACTCGCCGGGCGACGACTCCGAGGCACCCGACCCGCCGCAGTGCTCAGACCGCCTCGACAACGACGGTGACGGGCGGGGCAACTTCCCCGACGACCAGGGCTGCGACTCGCCGGGCGACGACTCCGAGGCACCCGACCCGCCGCAGTGCTCAGACCGCCTCGACAACGACTCCGACGGGCGCGGCAACTTCCCGGACGACCCAGGTTGCAGCGCCGCTCAGGACGACTCAGAGAGCCCCGACCCGGTGGAGCCGCCGCGCTGCACCATCTCCGGTACAGCAGGCAAGGACGTCCTCAGAGGGACCAGCGGTGACGACGTCATCTGCGGCCTCGGCGGTAACGACCGAATCATCGGCGGCGGCGGCGATGACACTCTCGAGGGTGGTCCCGGCAACGACAAGCTCGAGGGTGGCGATGGGAAAGACCAGATCCTGGGGGAGGCAGGAGACGACCAACTCCGTGCAGGAGATGCCGACGACGAGCTGAACGGAGGTGGCGGCGACGATCTCCTCGAGGGTGACGGGGGAGTCGACGTGATCTCCGGTGGATCAGGGGACCACGACAGCGTTCATTACCTCAACGCGCGGCGCGCCGTCGCGGTGAATCTGGCGACCGGGCGAGTGAGCGGCGGGGATGGCAATGATCGACTTGGCTCAGGTATCGAGGACATCACCGGCTCGGCAAAGGCCGACACGCTCCGCGGCGACGCCGAGGACAACACCATCCATGCCGGCGACGGAGACGACATAGTCGAGGGAGGAAAGGGGGATGACCACATCTCCGGCGGACGCGGGGACGACGAGCTCGACGGCGGCCGCGGCAAGGACACGATCGTCGGAGGCCCCGACCCGGACGTCATCGACGGCGGACCTCAGGTCGACACCTGCTTCCGCGGTTCGGGTGGCGCGGATACAGCCCGGCGGAACTGCGAGAGGCCGTGATGATCGGAAGGATTGCCCCCTCCTACAGCCGCTCCTCCACCGCGCCCACCTTGTCGGCGAGCGTCTGCTCCGGGCGGTCCCGGCGCTCATCGAGCTTCAGCACCGTGTAGACCCGCGGCACGCCCAGCTCGAACGGCACCGCGTGCAGCTCGCCGACCACCGCCAGGATGTCCGCCGCCGTCCCCTCCAGCGACGTGCCCATGGCGTGCATCCGGTAGCCCACGCGATCCTGGGCCGCCAGCCGCCGCTGGATCTCGGCTATGTACTCGCTGGCCGAGACCTCGGCGCGGCCGAGCGAGAGCACGGTCAGGTCCGCCGTGGCCACGCGCCGGTCCTCAGGCGATGCTCGAGCTGATGGGCGCCTCGGTCAGGGACGTCCACACGGTCTTCACCTCGAGGTAGGCGTCGAGGTTGGCGTGGCCCATCTCGCGCCCGATGCCGCTCGCCTTGTAGCCGCCGAAGGGCGCGGCGGGGTCGCTCGGTCCCCAGACGTTGATGTACACCGACCCGGCCTTCAGGCGGGCGGCCAGGCGGTGGGCACGCGCCACGTCGCGCGTCCAGACGCCGGCGGCCAGCCCGTACTCGGTGTCGTTGGCCCGCCGGACCACCTCGTCGATGTTGTCGTAGGGCATCGCCACCAGCACCGGTCCAAAGATCTCCTCCCGGGCGATCGGCATGTCGTCGGTGACGCCCGTGAAGAGGGTGGGGTTCACGAAGTAGCCGGCGCCGTTCCCCTCGGAGGCGCCGTCGCCGCCCGCCACCGCCTCGGCCCCGGACTCGAGTCCCGATCGGATGTAGGAGAGCACGCGCTCGTGCTGCTCGCTCGAGACCACCGGGCCGAACTGCGTCGAGGCCTCGAGCCCCGGCCCGACGCGGGCCTTCGAAGCCGCCTCCGCGAGGCCCGACACCACGTCGTCGTAGTGCTCGCGCGGCACGAACAACCGCGAGCCCGCCTGGCACGCCTGGCCGGTGTTGAAGTAGATGCCCTGGAACGAGCCCTTGATGGCCGCCTTCAGGTCGGCGTCCGGCAGGATGATGTTCGGGCTCTTGCCGCCGAGCTCCAACGTCGCCCGCTTGAGCGAGCGGCCGGTGGCCGCGCCGATCTCGCGCCCCACGGCCGTCGAGCCCGTGAACGCGATCTTGTCCACGCCCGGGTGGTCCACCAGGGCGGCGCCCGTGGAGCCGTCGCCCGTGAGCACGTTCAGCACGCCCTCGGGCAGCCCCGCCTCCTGTGCGAGCCGGCCGAGGCGCAGCGCGCTCAGCGGCGTCTGCTCGGCGGGCTTCAGCACCACGGTGCAGCCGGCGGCCAGCGCCGGCGCGATCTTCCAGGCACACATCAGCAGCGGGAAGTTCCAGGGGATGATCTGCCCGCACACGCCCACCGGCTCCTTGCGGGTGTAACAGAACATGTCCGGCCAGGACACCGGAATGGTCTCGCCCTCGATCTTGGTCGGCCAGCCCGCGTAGTAGCGCAGGTGGGCCACCGCCTGCGGCACGTCGACGATGCCCGCGATCTTCTTCGGCTTGCCGTTGTCGAGGGCCTCGAGCTCGGCCAGCTCGTCGGCGTTCGCCTCGAGCAGATCGGCGAGCGTGCTGATCAATCGCGAGCGCCCGGCGGCGGGCATGGTCGACCACGGCCCGTCGAGCGCCGCCCGCGCTGCGCGCACCGCCCGGTCGACGTCATCGGTGCCGGCGTGGGCCACCGCGCAGATCGGCTCGCCGGTGGCCGGGTCGACGGTCTCGAACGTGCGCCCGTCAGCGGCGTCCACCCATTCGGCGCCGATCAGCAGCCGCTGCGGACCACTGGACACAAAGGAGCGCGCGGGGTCGGAGAGGGCGTCGAGGCTGGCGGTGGGCACGGGGCGGCTCCAGGGTCCGGGGGCGAGAGGGGCGGCGAGCATAGTCCCGGGCTACTGTGCCACTGACCGTGCAGATCGCCATCCCCATATTCGACGGATTGACCGCCCTCGATGCGATCGGCCCCTACGAGGTGCTGCAACGCCTGCCCGGGGCGGAAGTGGTGTTCGTGGCCGAGGAGCCGGGTCCCAGGCGCACCGACGAGGGGCGACTCGCGCTCGTGGCCGACCTCGCCCTGGCCGACGTGCCGAGCCCCGGGATCCTGGTGGTGCCCGGCGGCCACGGGACCCGCGCGATCGCGGCCGACGAGGACAGCGAGCTGGTGGCGTGGATCCGCTCGGCGCACGAGCGCTCGCGCTGGACGACGTCGGTGTGCACCGGCTCACTGTTGCTCGGCGCGGCGGGGATCCTGAAGGGCCTGCGCGCCACCACGCACTGGCTCTCGATGGACGAGCTGGCGGCCTACGGGGCCGAGCCGACGCATGAGCGCGTCGTGGAGCAGGGGAAGGTGATCACCGCCGCCGGGGTGTCGTCCGGCATCGACATGGCGCTGCGCCTGGCCGAGCTGGTGGCAGGCGCCGACGTCGCACAGGCCCTCCAGCTGGCCATCGAGTACGACCCGGAGCCGCCCTTCGACTCCGGCTCGCCTCTCAAGGCGCCGGCGGCGATCGTGGAGTTGGTGCGCCGGGCGGCGGCGGCGAGCCCCACCGGCGCGTGACGGTCGGCGAGTGCTCGCCTACGCGCTCAGCACGATCTTGAGCGCCTCGCGGCGGTCGTAGATCGCGTAGGCCTCGGGTGCCTCGTCGAGCCGCATCTGATGGGTCACGAGTGGGGTGGGGTCGAGGCGCCCGGAGGCCATCAGCGCCAGCACGGAGTCGAGGTGGCCGATCACGTTGGCATGGCCGGTCACAAGCTTGAGCGCCTTGATCCACACGATGCCCATGTGCAGCTCGATGCGCTCGGCGTACACGCCGACCACCGAGACCGTGCCGGCCTTGCGCGCGATGCGGCAGGCCAGATCGAGGGCGCTCGGCACGCCCACCGCGTCGATCGCAACGTCCACGCCGCGCCCCTCGGTGGCGGCCTTGACCGCCGCGCGCGGATCCTCCTCGGTGGCGTGCACGGGCTCGGCCCCGAGCGAGCGCGCGGTGTCGAGGCGCTCGGCCACCGTGTCGATGGCCAGCACCCGCGCCGCGCCCGCCACGCGGGCGGCCATCACCGCGCACAGGCCGACGGGACCGAGGCCCACCACCGCACAGGTGTCGCCGGCCTCGAGCCCGGCGCCCACCACCGCGTGGTAGCCCGTGGCCATGGCATCGCCGGCAAAGAGGGCCGAGCCGTCCGAGAGGCCGTCCGGGACCCTGCGCAGGGTGAGGTTGGCGTGCGGGACGAGGGCCTGCTCGGCCTGGGTTCCCTGCAGCGACCCGAGCGTCGCCCCGTGGCCGAAGACCCGCGTGTCGTCGCACTTCTGGTACACGCCCCGCCGACAGAAGAAGCACGTGCCGCACGCGGTGTGGAACGCGCCGAGCACGCGATCCCCCACGCTTGCGCTCGTGACCTCGTCGCCGGCGGCGATCACCGTGCCCACGTACTCGTGGCCGATCGTGAAGCCGGGGGCGATCGGCACCCGGCCGTGGTAGATGTGGAGGTCCGACCCGCAGATCCCGGCGGACTCGACGCGCACGACGGCGTCGTCGGGCGCCAGCGGCTCCGGCTCCGGCCGCTCCTCGAGCGCCACCCGGCCCGGTTCCTGGAAGGTCACGGCCAGCACGGCGGCCTACTGTAGGGAGGTGCCGGTCGCCACGGCGTGCCGGAGCGCCGGCGCGGCGCGGTAGCGCTCCTCGTGCCGCTCGTGCCAGAGGCCGTCGATCACGGCCAGCACGTGATCGAGCCCCAGCTCGCGGCCCCACTCGAGCGGCCCGCGCGGATGGTTCAGGCCGAGGGTGAGCCCCGCGTCCACGTCCGCCGGCGTGCCCACGCCCTCGCCGACGGCGAACGCCGCCTCGTTCACGAGCTGGCACACGATGCGGCCGAGGACGAGGCCGGGGGAGTCGCCCACCCACTCGACGTGCAGGCCGAGGCTGTTGAAGAAGACCTCGGTCGTGGTCGCGGCGGCCTCCGAGGTCGTCGACAGCCGTGTGAGCTCCACGAGACGGCCCTCGGATCCCGCGAGGTAGAAGCCGCACGCCTCGGGATCGCCGCGGGACGCCAGGCTGCGATCCGCGCACACGACCGCGAGCGGCGGACCCTCAGGCATCAGGCCGAGCTCGCCGGCGGCCAGGTCGGTCGTGGGCGCGGGCACGCTGGCGTCCACGAGCAGCTCCGGCTGGTCCGCCCCCAGCTCGAACGGCTCGCGCACGTCGAAGCCCGCGGTGCGAGCGCGCTCCCTCAGTCCGGCAGCGAGGGGCCCGAAGCCGTCGATCGCCACGATCCGCCCGGAGCCGCCCCCCGGCGCGGGCGGGTCGGGATCATCGGCCCGGTGCGGCCCGTCGCGGTAGTCGTAGTAGCCCCGGCCGGTCTTCCGCCCGTGGCGCCCGGCCGCAGCCATGCGGGCCTGGATCGGGCTCGGCTTCCAGCGCGGCTC
>JAUJNF010000004.1:160085-196638 GCA_030446485.1 Thermoleophilaceae bacterium
GTGACCGGGATCGACGAGGTGTTGGTGGCGAGGATCGTGTCGGCGCCGCAGATCTCCGACAGCCGCGCGAACAGCTCGCGCTTCAGGTCGGCGCGCTCCGGCACGGCCTCGATCACGAGCTCGGAGGGCCCGAGGTCCTCGAGCGCCGGGCACGGCTGCAAACGCTCGTCGGCCGCCTCGGCCTCCGCCTCGCTCCAGCGCCCGCGGGCCGCCCCCTTGGCGAGCCCGTCGCGGACGCTTGCGGCGCCCCTCTCGAGCGCCTCTCCGACCGGGTCGTGCAGCCGGGTGTCGAGCCCCGCCAGGCAGCCGAGCTGGGCGATCCCCGCGCCCATCGTGCCCGCGCCCACCACCCCGAGACGGCTCGGCAGGGGGGAGGCCGAGCGGCTCAGACCGCCTGCCCGGCGGGCCGCTCGGCGGACGCGGCGAGCGTGCCGAACAGCAGTCCCAGAGTGTTGGCGAGGAGCTCGTCGGGGATGGCGTCCGGGTCCACGAGCTTCTCCAGCGCGATGCCGTCGGCGAGCGCGTTGGCGGCGATCGCCAGGTGGGCGGGCGGGACCGGCGAGGTGAGCCCGAGCTCGCTCGCGGCCTCCTCGATCAGGCGCGTGGTGGCGTCGCGGAAGGCCCCGAAGCGGGCGGCGACCCGCGGGCGCAGGTCCGGGTCCCTCACCGCAAAGGACCAGAACTCGATGAAGAGCAGGAAGAGGTCGCGGTCGCGCTCGAAGGTGCCCATCCACTGGGTGGCGGCGGCCTGCGCGCGCTCCACCGCGGTGCCCCCGCGGTGCACAGCCTCGGACACCTCGCGCACGATCTGGGCCAGGTGCTCGTCCAGGAGGGCGAGGAAGAGGTCCTCCTTGCCCGCGAAGTTCGAGTAGACGGCCCCCGTCGAGTAGCCGGCCTCCTGGGCGATCTCCTCTACCGACGCGCGGTGGTAGCCGCGCAGCGCGAAGACCTTCGCGGCGGCCTCGAGCAGGCGAGCACGCGTGCGCGCCTTGTTCTCCTCCCGGGACAGGCGCGGGCTCACGGCACGGATTGTAAGTGGGCCTCGCCGGCCTAACGTCCGATCCACGCTACCGTGATAGCCGCGGTTATCGCAATCTGACTGAGGAGAGCGGCATGGCGACTGCGACGCTGGCAGCGGATCAGGTCTCGTACGAGGATCTGTACGCCCGCTGGGAGAAGGGCAACTGGAGCGCCACCGGGATCGACTTCTCGCGTGACCACCACGACTGGCACGGCCGGCTGGAGGAGATCCAGCGCAGGGCCGCGCTCTGGAACTACGCGCTCTTCTTCCACGGCGAGGACTCGGTGGCCGACAACCTCTCGCCCTACATCGACGCCGCCCCGCGCGAGGAGCAGAAGTACTTCCTCACCACCCAGCAGGTGGACGAGGCGCGCCACGCCGTGTTCTTCGGCCGCTTCATGAACGAGGTGGTGGGCACGGGCGGTGAGACCATCGCCGACACGCTCGAGCGCACCCGCCCGGAGCTCACCTGGGGCTTCAGGAAGACGTTCGAGCGCCTCGACCGGATGGCCGACGAGCTGCGCGCCGACCGCTCGAAGCCCAAGCTGGCCGCGGCCGTCACGCTCTACCACATCATCATCGAGGCCGCGCTGGCCCAGCCCGGCCAGCACTACATCGAGGACTTCTGGAAGGGCAACGGCCTGATGCCCGGCTTCCAGGAGGGCATGGAGAACGTGGCGCGCGACGAGCAGCGCCACATCGGCTTCGGCGTCAAGCTGCTCGCGGACCTCGTGCGCGAGGACCCCGACTGCCGCTACGCGGTGGCCGACCTGCTGCGGGAGGTGCTCCCCTACACCACCGCCCTGCTGCGGCCGCCACCCGGAGGGGAGGGCTACGCCGAGGCGCTGGGGTTCACGCTCGAGGAGATCTACACCTTCGGCGCCCAGTCGATGGAGTCCAAGCTCGCGGCGGCCGGGCTGCCGCTCGAGGAGCTGCCCGGCCGGCCCCCGCTCCCGTACAACCTCACTCACGAACAGCGCGCGCGGCGCGGGCTGCTGTTCCTGCGGTCCGGCGTGATCGGGGAGAAGCTCGGCCCGCCGTCGAGCGACCCCGAGGTCCAGGCCGAGCTGTTCGATGCCCTGCGGATGTCGGTCGTGCACCAGAAGGTGGCCGTCGAGCCGACCACCGTGCAGTGGGACTTCTCCGACGCCGCGCCGTGGTTCCTCCGCGCCCACAACGGCTCCACGACCGTCGAGCAGGGGCGCCTCGAGCAGCCGGACGTGGTGATTCGCTCCACCTTCGAGGACTGGGCCGACGTGGCCGTCGGGCGCGAGGACGCCCGGGTGGCCATCGCCAAGCGGAAGCTGCGGCCCAAGGGGAGCCCGCGGGCGCTGTGGCGGATGACGAAGCTGCTCGCGTAGGCGCCTCGGCTCGCGTCCGCGCTATAGTTGCCTCCGCAACTACATGAGGAGGCGGCAAGTGCGGCTCGAGGGCATCCACCACATCACGGCCATCACCGGCGACGCGCCGCGCAACGTCGAGTTCTACGCGGGCACGCTCGGACTGAGGCTCGTGAAGAAGACGGTCAACCAGGACGACCCGACCGTGTACCACCTCTTTTACGCCGACGAGCGGGGGAGCGCCGGCGCCGACCTGACCTTTTTCGAGTACCCGGGCGCCGCTCCGGGCCGTGCCGGCGAGGGGATGGTGCACCGGGTGGTCTGGCGGGTGGCCTCCGAGGCCGCACTCGACTTCTGGGCCGAGCGGCTGGCGTCCGAGGGCACCGCCACGGACCGTGCGCCCGGCAGCCTGCGCTTCTCCGACCCCGAGGGCCTCGACCTGGAGCTGGTGGTCGAGCAGACCGACGATCCGCCCCTGACCGCCGCGGCTCCCGACGTGCCCGTCGCGATGGCGCTCCGGGGGTTCGCGGGCGTGCGCGCCTACTCGTCGCGCCCTGAGGCGAGCCGCGAGCTCCTTTCCTCGCTCGCGTTCGAGCCCGGGGCCGAACGGTCATGGGAGGTGCGCGGCGAGCGGCGCGGCTCGTTCCACGTCTACGACGAGCCGCCCGCCGAGCGCGGGCGTCCCGGCGCGGGCACGGTGCACCACGTGGCCTTCGCCTCGCTCCTGGAGGAGCACGAGGCGTGGCGCTCGCGCGCGCTCGAGGGCGGTGCGCAGCCCACGCCGGTGATCGACCGCTTCTACTTCCGCTCGATCTACTTCCGCGAGCCGAGCGGGGTCCTCTTCGAGATCGCCACCATCGGCCCGGGCTTCGCCACCGACGAGCCCGAGGAGCACCTCGGGGAGCGCCTGTCGCTGCCGCCCGCCTACGAGTCGCTGCGGGCGCGCATCGAGCCGCGCCTCACGCCGCTGCCGGATCCGCGGGCGCGGCGACGCGCGGCCGCCGCCGCGGGCGCCGGAGCGCCCTCGTGAGCACCGCGGTCAAGCCGTTCGGCCTCGGCCGCGAGGCGGGCGACGACGGCTCCTTCAAGCGTCAGCAGAGCGCGTTCCGGCAGTGGGTCACGGCCGACGGCTCGTCGGGCTTCGCCGCCGAGGCGGGCCGCTACCACCTCTACATCTCGCTGGCCTGCCCGTGGGCTACGCGCACGCTGATCGTCCGCCGGCTCAAGGGCCTCGAGGACGTGATCTCGCTGTCGCTCGTCGATCCCATCCGCGATGAGCGCGGGTGGGCGTTCACCGTCGGTGAGTTCGCCGATCCCCTCAACGGGTTCGAGTTCCTCTCCGAGGCCTACCACGCCACCGATCCGGCGTTCGAGGGGCGGGTGAGCGTGCCGGTGCTGTGGGATCGCCAGACCGGCCGGGTCGTGAACAACGAGTCGGGCGACATCGTGCGCATGCTGAACTCCGCGTGGGCCGGCGTGGCCGACAGCGGCGTCGACCTCTACCCGCAGCCGCTGCGCGCGGAGATCGACGCGCTCAACGAGCGGATCTACGAGACGGTGAACAACGGGGTGTACATGGCCGGGTTCGCCAGTACCCAGGAGTCGTACCGGCGGGCGTACCTGGCGCTGTTCGACACTCTCGACGCGCTGGAGGAGCGGCTGGGCGGCTCGCGCTACCTGCTGGGCGACGAGCCGACGGAGGCCGACTGGCGCCTGTTCCCGACGCTCGTGCGCTTCGACCCCGTCTACCACGGCCACTTCAAGTGCAACCGGCAGAAGCTCTCCGAGCTCCCCAACCTCTGGAGCTACACGCGCGATCTCTACCAGTTGCCGGGGATCGCCTCGACCGTCGATCTCGACCAGATCAAGCGCCACTACTACGGCACCCACCCGATGATCAACCCAAGCGGCATCGTGCCCGAGGGGCCGCGGATCGACTTGAGCGAGCCGCACGGCAGGGCGCGGCTCACCCGAGCCTGACGGTCGCCCGCGTAGCGTCCGGACGCCCTAGCGCCCGCCGCCGCCCCTAGCGCCCCTCGAACTCCGGGCGCCGCTTTTCGATGAAGGCGCTCATGCCCTCGACGCGGTCCTCGGTGGCCATCGCCAGCTCGTACAGGCGCCGCTCCTGGTCGAGGCCCGCGCTCAGTGCGGTCTCCTCGGCGGCCAGCACGGCCTGCTTGCCGAGGCGCACCGCGAGCGGGGGCCGGCGGGCCACCACCTGGGCGAGCTCCAGGGCCTTCGCGAGCCACTCGTCGCGATCCGCAACCTGGTTTACCAGGCCCATCGCCAGGGCCTCGACGGTGCCTATGCGGCGACCGGTGAGCACGAGCTCCATGGCCCGCTGCTTGCCGATCACGCGCGCGAGCCGCTGGGTGCCGCCGCCGCCCGGAATGATGCCCAGCAGGATCTCGGGCTGGCCGAACTCGGCGGTCTCCGAGGCCACGATCATGTCGCACAGCAGCGCCAGCTCGCAGCCGCCGCCCAGGGCGTAGCCCGACACCGCCGCCACGAGCGGAGTGCGGCAGGCGGCCATCCGCGCCCAGAACGACAGGGCGGGATGGGCGAGCGCCTCCTGGAACGAGCGGTCGCGCATGGCCTTGATGTCGGCGCCCGCGGCGAAGTAGTCGTCGCCTCCGGCGATCACGATGCAGCGCACGTCGGGATCCGTGTCCCAGGCCTCCACCAGGGCGATCAGCTCGGCCAGCAGCTCCGCAGACAGCGCGTTGCGGGCCTCCGGCCGGTTGAGCCGCGCGATGCCCACCGCGCCGTCGCGCTCCGCCAGGACCAGTGCGTCGGCCACCGTCAACCGCCGCCGGGCGGGACGCCGGCCATCAGACCATCGCGTTGACGCCGGTGGCCGCGCGGCCGATGATCAGCTTCTGGATCTGCGAGGTGCCCTCGTACAGGGTCGTCACCCGGGCGTCGCGCAGGTAGCGCTCCACCGGGTAGTCATCGACGTAGCCGGAGCCGCCGTGCACCTGGATCGCCGTGTTGGCGCTGCGCACCGCGGCCTCGGTCGCGAACAGCTTGGCCACCGAGGTCTCGGTGGTGCTCGGGCGATCGGTGTCCTTCAGCCAGCCCGCGCGCCACACGAGCCCGCGCGCGGCCTCGGTGTCCACCACCATGTCGGCGATCATCGCCGCCACGAGCTGGAACGACGCGATCGGCTTGCCGAACTGCTCCCGCTGCGTCGAGTAGTTCACCGAGGCGTCCACGCAGCCCTGGCAGATGCCCACGCAGCCGGCGGCCACGCTGTAGCGCCCGGAGTCGAGCGCCGACATCGCCACCTTGAAGCCGTCACCGACCTCGCCGAGCAGCGCGTCGTCGGGGACCTCCACCGCGTCGAGCGACAGCTCAGCCGTGTCCGAGCCGCGCAGCCCCAGCTTGCCGTGGATGGCGCTCGCGGAGAAGCCGTCGCTGTCGGTCGGGACGAGGAAGCACGCGAGCCCGCGGTGCTTTTTCTCCGGGTCGGTCTGGGCGAAGATCATCGCCACCTTGGCGTAATTGCCCATCGAGATCCACTGCTTCTGGCCCGAGATCCGCCAGCCGCCGTCGGTCTTCGTGGCCCGGGTCGAGAGGTTGGCGGCGTCCGAGCCCGTGTTGGGCTCGGTCAGCCCGAAGCAGCCGAGCGCCTCGCCGCTGCAGAGCGACGGCAGCCACCGGTGCTTCTGCTCCTCGGTGCCCCAGCGCTGGATCGACGAGCACACGAGCGAGGTCTGCACCGAGACCACGGTCCGCGACGCGGAGTCGCCCCGTCCGATCTCCTCCACGATCAGGGCGTAGGTGCGGTAGTCGATGCCGCGACCGCCGTACTCCTCGGCCACGATCGATCCCAGGAAGCCCATGTCCCCGAGCTTCTTCACGAGCCCGAGGTCGAAGTGCTCGTTGCGGTCGTTCTCCCGGACCACGGGGATGATCTCGCGGTCGGTGAACTCCTTCGCGGTCTCGCGTATGAGGCGCTGCTCGTCGGTCAGCTCGAAGTCGATCATGGACGCGAGACTATCTGGGTGGTGCGCCCGCGCGCTCGGTCGTCGAGCGGATGCCGCTGCCGAAGGCCGGGAAAGCGCGCGTAGTCCCGGTCGGTCGTCACCCATTCCCTTCCCGACTCGATGGCCAGCGCCGCGAAGTAGGCGTTCGGGACGAGCTCGAGGAGCCCGGCGCTGTCGTTCAGATCCACGCCCGCTGCAGGCCGTTGCCTTTGACGGTGGGCAGCTTCACGCGCTCCTCCGGGTTGGCGGGCCGACGCGCCAGATCGGCACGCAGGGCGTCCTCGATCACTGCGGTGAGCGTCGTGTCGTTGTCGGCAGCGCGTCTCTTCGCCGCTGCCAGCAGGCCGTCATCGAGCCGGATCGTGGTTCGCACGCATCGAAGCACACGAGTCCTTATGTCGCCGGCGGGGGCGCCTGCGAGTCCGCCCCTCAGCCCGCGTTCGGGTTCTCCACCACCATCGCCATGCCCTGGCCCACGCCGATGCACATCGTCGCGAGCCCGTAGCGCGCACCGCGGCGCCGCAGCTCCCAGCACAGCGCGCCCACGAGTCGCGCGCCGGAGCAGCCCAGCGGGTGCCCAAGGGCGACGGCCCCGCCGTTCACGTTGAGCTTCTCGTGCGGGATGTCGAGCTCGCGCGCGCACGCCAGCACCTGCGCGGCGAAGGCCTCGTTCAGCTCGACGAGGTCCATGTCGGCCATCGTCAGGCCGGCGCGGGCGAGCGCCCGGCGCGTGGCGGGGATCGGGCCGACGCCCATGTAGGCGGGATCGACGCCGGCCACACCGGTCGCGACGATGCGCGCCAGCCGGCGGCCGCCGAGCTCCTCGGCGGCCCGCTCGCCGGCGAGCACGAGGCAGGCCGCGCCGTCGTTCAGCTGCGATGCGTTGCCCGCCGTCACCGTGCCGCCCTCGCGGAACGCGGGCCGCAGCGCGGCGAGGCGCTCGAGCGTCGTGTCGGGCCGCGGGCCCTCGTCGGCGTGCACCTCGAGCGGCGGGCCCTTGGGCTGAGGTGCGTCGACGGTCACGATCTCGTCGTCGAAGCGCCCCTCCTCGGCCGCACTCACCGCGCGGCGGTGCGACTCGAGGGCAAAGGCGTCCTGGTCCTCGCGCGAGACGCCGTAGCGCTCGGCCACGTTCTCGGCCGTCTCGCCCATCGACTCCGTCGAGTAGCGCTCGCTCATGCGCGGGTTCTTGAAGCGCCAACCGATCGTCGTGTCCACGAGCGTCGCGTCTCCGCGCGGAAAGCCACGCTCGGGCTTCAGCATCACCATGGGCGAGCGGCTCATCGACTCCACGCCGCCGGCGAGCATCAGCTCGCCGTCGCCGAGCCGCAGCGCCCGGCTCGCCTGGTTGACGGCCTCGAGCCCCGACGCGCACAGACGGTTCACCGTCGCGCCCGGCACCTCGACGGGCAGCCCCGCCAGCAGCGAGGCCATGCGCGCGACGTTGCGGTTGTCCTCGCCGGCGCCGTTCGTGCAGCCCATGTACACGTCGTCGACCCGATCTACCGGTAGGCCGGTGCGCGCAACGCCGGCCTCGATGACGCGGGCGGCCAGGTCGTCCGGGCGCACGCTCGACAGCGCGCCGCCGTAGCGGCCGACCGGGGTGCGGACGGCGTCGACGATGTAGGCCTCGGGCACGTGGGGCATGGTACGCCCCGGCCGGCCACGGAGTCGTAGACTCCGGCGATGGACTTCGTGCTCGTCCTGGGCGGGCTCACCGCTCTGGTGCTGGTCTTCCTGGCCCTCGGCCGCTACTACCCCGGCACCGGCGCGGACGTGATCGACTGGAAGCCCACCCGCTCGCCCGAGCTGGAGGTCGAGCTCGAGCTCGACGACATCGAGCAGATGGTGGAGGCGCAGAACGAGCGCCGGCGCCGCAGCGGCCGTCCGGAGGTCACCGAGCACGACGTGCGCGTGCAGCTCGACGCCGAGAAGCGCGAGCGTGACATGCACGTGGAGCGGTACCGGCGCGAGCGCGAGGGGGACCAGGTCCCGCCCTCCGCACCCCCCGCCGCCTGAGCGCTTGGCGCGAGTGCTGATCGTGGGCTGCGGCTGCCGGGGCCGGACGCTCGCCTCCGAGCTGGCCGCTCGTGGCCATGGCGTGCGCGGCACCACGCGGCGTGAGGAGCGCCGCGCGGACATCGAGGCCGTGGGCGCCGAGGCCGTGTTGTGCGATCCGGACCGCCTCGCGACGCTGACGCCCCACCTCGAGGGCGTGAGCGTGCTGGTGTGGGCGATGGGCAGCGCCACCGGCGGTCACGAGGCCGTCGCCGCCCTGCATGGCCCACGGCTCGAGTCGATGGTCCAGACGCTCGTGGACACGCCGGTGCGCGGGGTGGTGTACGAGGCGGCGGGAAGCGTCGCGCCCGCTGTGCTCGCGAGCGGCGAGCGGGTGGTGCTGCGGGTGGCCGGCGCCAACCGCATGCCCGCCGAGATCGTGAGGACCGGTCCCGGCGACGAGAGGGCGTGGGTTGCGGCCATGGCCGCTGCCGTCGACCGCGTCCTGAGCTGACCCCGAGAACGGAGGACGGCCCGGGCGCCGAACCCGCCCGGCCTCAGGCCGCGCGCGCCCGCAAGCGCGACTGCCCGGAGCGGCCCGCGGCGGCCACGAACGCGTCGAAGAGAGCCGCCTCCTCCGGGCGGTCGACGATGCCCTCGGCGTGCCACTGCACCCCGAGCACGAACCGCCCGCCCCCCGTCTCGAGGCCCTCCACCACGCCGTCCGGCGCCCAGGCGACCGCGCGCAGGCCGGATCCGAGCCGGTCGGGAGCCTGATGGTGGAACGAGTTGACGTCCGCCTCGGTGGTTCCCATCACAGCCGCCAGGCGGCTCCCGGGCTCGATCTGGACGCTGTGCGTCGGACGGTCCCCCGGCTCGCGCTGGCGATGGTCGATCGACACTCGATCGAGCTCGGGGAGGTGCTGGTGCAGCGTCCCGCCGCGGGCCACGTTGAGCGCCTGGGCGCCCCGGCAGATGGCGAGGATCGGCAGCCCCCGCTCGTCGGCCTCGCGCGCGACCGCGAGCTCGAAGCGGTCGAGGTCGGGCTCCGTCGGGCCGAGCGCGGGATGGCGCCGGCCGTGGTAGCTGTCGGGGTCGAGGTCCGGCCCGCCGGACAGGCAGATGCCGGCGAGCTGGTCGAGCAGCGGCTCGACCGCGGCGAGCTCGAGCGGCGGCATCACCACGGGAAGCCCCCCGGCGCGTTCGATGGCCTTGAGGTACGCGAGGCCGAGCGCCATCTCGCGGTCGGGCGGCTCGCCCTGAGGGGTCTCCTTCACGTTGGCGGCAGCCCGCACCTCCGACGTCGTGACTCCGATCAACGGCCGAGTACCCACGTGTCCTTTCCTCCTCCGTTCTGAGAGCTGTTCACCACCAGTGCGCCCTCGTCGAAGGCCACGCGCGTGAGGCCACCGGGCACGACGTGCGCCTGGTCGCCCACGGTGATCACGAAGGGTCGCAGGTCCACATGACGTGGTGCCAGCCGGTCCCCCGCCACGGTGGGGTGCCTCGATAGGCCGACGGTCTCCTGCACCACGTAGCGGTGCGGCTCGGCGCGGATCCGCCCGGCCACTCGATGGCGGTCGACGGCGGTGGCGTGGGCGCAGATCACGATGCCGAAGCCGCCGTGGCCGGTCCGGGGCTTCACCACCAGGTGCTCGAGCCGCGCGAGCGCCCGCTCGAGAATGGCGTGGTTCTGCAGGTCGTAGGTGGGCACCGAGCGCAGGATCGGCTGCTCGTCCAGGTAGAAGCGGATCATCTCCTCGACGTAGGCGTGCACCAGCTTGTCGTCGGCCACCCCGGCGCCGAAGGCGTTCACGCACGCCAGGCGGCCGCGGCGGCACGGCTCGAGCAGCGCGGCACCGATCTCCGTGGGCTTGCGATCGTCGTCCGTGAGGCTCTCGATGTCGGTGCGGCGGTAGAGCACGTCCACCCGGTGCGCCGGGACAGAATCCGACACGCGCGCGTGAAGGGTGCCGGCGCGCACGGACAGGTCGCCGAGGCCGCAGACCGGGATGTCGAGGCGGCGCCCGAGCTCGCGGTGCTCGTACCAGGCGCTGCTCGAGGGCCCATCGGACAGCAGCACCACGGACGGGTCATCCCGCCCGTCCGGAGCGGCGGCACGGAGCGCGGCGCCGAGCGCGTCGAGCGCGTCGAGACCTCTCCGCGCCGGCGGTGGGGCCACCGGCAGCCGGGCGTCGGTGACCTCGCGCGCGGCCAGGGCGTACGTCAGGCCCGAAGGCGTCCGCAGGTTGTCCTCGAGCACCTGAAAGCGTCCGTCGGGACCGCGAACGAGATCGAGCCCGGCCACGTGCGCGTACACGCCCCCGGGCACCGGGACGTTTCGCATGAGTGGCTCATGGTGGTCGGCGCGCTCCACCGCGCGGCCGGGGATTCGCCCCGCGGCCACGATCCGGCGCGCGCCGTAGGCGTCGACGATGAAGGCGTTCAGCGCGCGCACGCGCTGTATCGCTCCGGCCTCGACCTCCCGCCACTCGTCGGCGGTGATGATCCGGGGAACGGGATCGACCGCGAACGGGCTGGTGCCGGCGCCGCCGCCGAAGCTCACTCCCGAGCGCTCGAGATCGGCGCACACCTGGCGCCGCAGGGCATCGAGGTCGGCGCCGTCGAGCCCGGCGAGCAGCTCCGCGTAGTGGCCACGGACGGCGCCGCGCGCGCCGAAGGCCTCGTCGTAGAAGTCCTCGCCGGGGTCGTAGTAGTCGAACCCACCGGTAGCCGGGGCGGTCGAAGCCGGGCTCTTCACGTCGAGCCCACCTTAGGCCGCGGGGCCGCTCGCGCGTTGTCCGCACGGCCAAGACACGGGGCGCCGACTGCTCTCCAGGGCGCCTCTGATACAAAAGGGCTGAATACCGGAGGGTTAAACGGTTTTCCAACGGAGGTGAGGCGGCGATGGCCGATTACGCCAGTGACGTGCTGGTCGAGACTCAGTGGGTGGAGGACCATCTCGACGACGATTCGATCCGCATCGTGGAGGTCGACGAGAACCCCGGCCTCTACGCCGAGGCCCACATACCGGGCGCCATCGGGTTCGACTGGAAGACGGACCTCCAGGACCAGGTCAAGCGCGACTTCCTCGGACCCGAGGAGTTCGGCGCGCTGTTCGGCGGGCGCGGGATCTCGAACGACCACACGATCGTTCTGTACGGCGACCGCAACAACTGGTTCGCCGCCTACACCTACTGGTACCTCAAGTACTACGGGCACCACAACGTGAAGCTCATGAACGGTCCGCGGGAGAAGTGGATCGCCGAGGGCCGGGCCACCTCCACCGACGTGCCGCGGTACGAGGCCACGACGTTCCAGGCCCAGCCGGGCGACGAGTCGATCCGGGCCAAGCGCGACGAGGTGGCCGCTGCCCTCGAGGACGGCCGCAGCCTCGTCGACGTGCGCTCGCCGCAGGAGTTTTCCGGCGAGCTGATCGCCATGGCCGGGTACGAGCAGGAGGGCGCCCAGCGCGGTGGGCACATCCCGGGCGCCAAGTCCGTGCCGTGGGCCCAGGCGGTCACCGAGGACGGCACGTTCAAGTCGGCCGACGAGCTCCGCGAGCTGTACACGAGCAAGGGCGTGCTCGGCGCGTCCGACGAGGTGATCGCGTACTGCCGGATCGGCGAGCGCTCCGCGCACACGTGGTTCGTGCTGCACGAGCTGCTCGGCGAGGCCAACGTGAAGAACTACGACGGCTCGTGGACCGAGTGGGGCAACCTGGTGAACGTGCCGGTCGAGAAGGGGGCGTAGCCCGCCGGGGCCGGGGCTACAGCAAGGGGTGCAGCCGCTCGAGCAGCAGCTGCACCATCCGGGCCGTGGCCCCCCAGACGAGGTGCCCGTCGACCGTGTAGGTCGGGGTCTTGATCGGCACGCCCTTCTTCACCAGACGTCTGCTCGCGTAGCCGCCCACGAGGTCCGGCAGGGAGAGCTCGAGCACCACCTCCACCTCGCGCGGCTCGATCTTCCACTCGCGGCCCGGCTCGATCAGCCCGACGAACGGGTGCACGCGGTATCCCGTGACGAAGGTGCCGACCGGCGGGAGCGCGCCCACCAGCTTGACCTCCTCCCGCGGCAGCCCGATCTCCTCCTCGGCCTCTCGGAGCGCGGTCACGCGGAGGTCCTCCTCGGCGAAGTCCTGACGCCCGCCCGGGAACGAGATCTCGCCCGCGTGCCGGCGCAGGTCCTCGCGACGTTGGGTGAATACGGCGTGCAGCTCGTCTCCGCGCGTGAAGAGCGGCACGAGCACGGCGGCGTTGGTGGACCCGCCCGAGGACTCCATCGCGGCGGCCGCCTCGGGAGTCAACAGGAGCTCGCGCAACCGGTCGGGCGTGATCACCGGGCCTATTATCGAAGCCGGTGCCCGAGGCCCTTCTGATCGTCGACTACCAGAACGACTTCAACCCGGGCGGGGCGCTGGCGGTGTCCGCGGGCGACACCATCGCCGGGCGCATCAACTCGCTGGCGCGCTCCGGCCGGTACGACCTGGTGGTGGCCACGCGCGACTGGCATCCGCCGCACCACAGCTCGTTCGCCGAGCGCGGCGGGCCGTGGCCCGTGCACTGCGTACGCGAGACGCCGGGCGCCGAGTACCACCCGGCGCTCGACCGCGACCCGATCGACGTCGAGATCCTCAAGGGACAGGTGGACGGGTCCGATGGCTACTCGGGCTTCGAGGACACCGAGTTGGCACGGATCCTCGCCGAGCACGGGGTCGACGCCGTCACCGTGGTCGGGTTGGCCACCGACTACTGCGTGAAGAACACCGCCCTCGACGCTCTGCGGGCGGGCCTGTCGGTGACCGTCGACGCCGGGGCGGTGCGCGGCGTGGACGTCGAGCCGGGCGACTCCGAGCGGGCGCTCGAGGAGCTACGCGCCGAGGGCGCGGCGGTCAGCTGAGCTTCACCCGCTCGTCGAACTTGACCTCGCCCTCGAGCGTCCGGTGAACCGGGCACTTGGCGGCTATCTGCATCAGCCGCTCGCGCTGCTCCTCGGCCAGCTCCTTCGGCAGCCGCACGGTCATGGCGAAGCGCGTGAGCGCTCCGCGCTCGGCGGGCTGGTAGTCGACGTCCACCTCCACCTCGCCTATGTCCCAGCCCTTGCGGGCGGCGTACATCTCGATCGTGACCGCGGTGCACGAGGCCAGGCTCGCCGCCAGCAGCTCCTGAGGCGTCGGGCCCTCGTCCGTGCCGCCCTCGTCGCGCGGCTCGTCGGCCGTCAGCTGGTGCTTACCGATCTCGATGTGGTGCTTGAGGGAGTCGCCGGCGCGCCGGGCGGTCGCCTTCATCCGCGGCCGCCGAACAGCTCGGGCGCCGGGTCGTCGGCGTAGCGGGCCATCGCGAACACCGCGTCGGAGGCGCGGTTCAGGTAGCGCACCACGGTGTCGTCCGCCAGGTCACCCATGAGCTTCAGGCCCACCACCTGCCGCTCCGCGCGACGCAGCACCGTGCGTGCCACGTCGAGTCGGGCCGACAGCTCGGTGCCGCCCGGGATCACGAACTTGGGCGGCAGGTCCACGCGGTCCATGTAGCGGTCGATGTCGGCCTCGAGGCGCTCCACCATCTCCGAGGTCACCTTCGAGATGCCCGCCTGGAGGCGCCCGGCGGCCTCCGGGGCGGTGGCCAGCTCGGCCCCGGCGACGAACAGCTCGGTCTGCAGGCGAAGGATGTCGGCGCGCAGCTCCGGGTCGGCCGTGGCGGCGGCACGGCACAGCCCCAGGGCCGAGGCGGCCTCGTCCACCGAGCCGTAGGCCGCGGGCCGCGCGTCCGACTTGCTCACCCGGCCGCCGTACCACAGGCCGGTCGTGCCGTCGTCTCCGCCGCGCGTGTAGATCCTGACCACGGCGCGGGATCCTAACCGCGGACCCGGCTCGGCTAATCGAGCGGGTTGAAGAGCAGGCCGGTGGGAACCTTGGGGTAGAAGAAGGTGGACTTCGGCGGCATCGACTCGCCGGCCGCGGCCACCTGGCGTACCTGCTCGACCGGCGTCGGCCGCATGAAGAAGGCGGCGTCGGCCGAGGCCTGCTCGATCGCCTCACGCGCCGTGGCGAAGTCCTTCGCGTAGTCGAGCCCGCGCTTGTGCGAGATGTCGTCCTCAGACATGCCGAGCGCCCCGCGAAGCACGAGGGCCTCGAGCACCGCGGTGTCGAGCCTCCGGTAGGCGTTCGAGCGGTCGGGCATCGCCGCGGCGGCCGTCGCCTCGTCCTTGAGGGTCAGGCGGTAGGGCTGCTTGTGGAAGCTGTCGGCGTAACCCATCACCACCCCGGCGGCGTCGGCCGGGGGCTGCGCGGCCTCGAAGCCCACCTGCTCCACCTCGAAGCTGCGCAGGAGGGCGTCCCGGATGGCGCGCTGCTTCGGCTCGTCGAGCCCTGTGAGCATGCGGTGCGTCGGGAAGATGGTCAGGCCCGGGTCGGAGAGCGACACGAGGAGCATGAGCACGTAGCGGTGCTCACCCTCGCCGCCGATCTCCTCGGCGTAGAGCCGGGCCGTCTCGTAGCGGTGATGGCCGTCGGCGATCAGCAGCTCGCGGCCCTCGAGCGCCCGCTTGACGCCTGCGATGGCCGACTCGTCCTCGACGCGCCACAGCTGGTTCACCGTGCCGTCGTCGTCGGTCACCGTCGCGTAGGGGTCCGCCGCGGTGTGGGGCTCGAGGGCCGCCCACCCGGCCTGCTCGGGATCGGCGTAGAGGCTGAAGACGGGGGAGAGGTTCGCCCGGGTGGCACGCGTCAGCCGTAGGCG
The DNA here is from genome assembly GCA_030446485.1 of Thermoleophilaceae bacterium. Taxonomy (GTDB): domain Bacteria; phylum Actinomycetota; class Thermoleophilia; order Solirubrobacterales; family Thermoleophilaceae; genus JAUJNF01. The sequence goes on from JAUJNF010000004.1 coordinate 175,171, forward strand.
GTCCTCCTTCGGACCGGGGTGGGTGCGCTCGTGCGGCCGGATGCGGCCCTCGCCGTAGTCCTCGATCCGAACGCGGCAGAAGAAGCCCCGGCGGGTGAGGGTCTCACCGCCGCCCGGCACCGTGTACTGCTGGCTGAGGGCCCAGACCGTCGGCTCCCGCTCGCGCGTGACCACGCCCTGCTGGCGCCAGGCCTCCAGGGTGGTCTCGGCGCGCTGGTAGGGGTCGCCGCCGTCGCCCTCGGGGAGGTCGATCTCGACGACGTTGAACGGGCTGCGGGCGGCGAGAGCGGCGCGCAGGTCGGCGTCGATGACGTCGTAGGGCGGAGCGGCCACCGCCTGGAGCGACCCGACGGCGCTCAGTTCGTACCGGAGGGCCGTGAGTGGTCGGATCTCGGCCATCGGCCGGAGACCCTAGCCAGCGGGCGGGCGGCTACCCGCGGGCGCCGAAGTTGTTCACGTAGGTGGCGGCGTTCGACACGCCGCGCCGGGGCGCGCCGCGCACGATGCCGATCCCGATCTCCTCGAAGCGCCGGTTCAGGATGTTGGCCCTGTGGCCGGGGCTGTTCATCCACATGCGGACGATTGAGATGGGGGTGGCGAGCGAGTCACTGCCCCAGGCGATGTTCTCGGCCACGGTCCAGGAGCTCGTGCTCGCCCTGATGTAGTCGGTGCGCAGGATGCGGTCGACCATGTCGGCGCCGCCGGGGGAGTTGTGCGAGAAGTAGTCGCGGCGGACCATGTCGCTGGCGTGGCGCGTGGCTGCCTCGGCCAGGCGGGCGTTGTGGCGCAGGTTGCGCATGCCGCGCTGGCGGCGCTCGGCGTTCACGAGGCACAGGGTGGCGTCCCGCACCGTGCCGGTGGAGGTGGAGTTCGGGTTCGAGTAGGCGCCGGGGCACCGGGCCGCGGAGGCCGGGGAGGGCGCGAGGGCCGTGGCGAGGAGCGCGCAGGCGACGAGCGTGCGCAGCTTGGTGGTGAGTGACGTCCGTGGCTCCATTGCACGGGTGGTTTCGGGGTTTCGGCGGGGCCTCTTGAGCCCGCGGCCGCGGTGGTGGACGCTTACTGGACATCGGGGCGTGGCGCAGCCTGGTAGCGCGGGGGGCTACGGGGCCGAGTGCGGTTGGGCATTCTGGGACGCCGGCGTAAGGACCTGGCACGGTCCCGCGTAAACGTGCTGCTCGCGAGCGTTACAAGTGAGCAAAATTGCTGCAAATCGCGGATTTTTCGGCCGATGGGCGGCTACCCTTCATCAACGATGAAGCGGTGCTCGAAATGCGGAATTGCGAAGCCTTCGACGACTTCCACCGCTACCGGGATGGGCGGCAGCGGTGGTGCAAGACTTGCCGCAAGGCCTACGACGCCGCCTACCAGCGGAAGTACGGACACCGCCGCCGCGGTCGACCGCGGAACAGAGATCTCGAGTTCGACGCCAGGTATGCCGCGCTGAAAGAGGGGCCCTGTGCGGATTGCGGCAGGGCGTATCACCCGGTGGCTATGCAGTGGGACCACCTGCCCGGGGCTGATAAGCGGGGCGACGTCGGCGCTTTAAGTCTCGTGAGACAGCGGGCGGTGATTCTCGAGGAGATCGCCAAGTGCCAACTCGTGTGCGCAAACTGCCACGCATTGCGTACCCTTCAGCGGCGACGGGGCGTGGCGCAGCCTGGTAGCGCGCCTCTTTTGGGGAGAGGAAGTCCTCGGTTCGAATCCGGGCGCCCCGACTAAGCAAGCGACGACTGGCGAGCTGGCCCCTGCGACCACAACCGTGCTCGTCGGCGATGAGTTCCGCCCGGTCAGACGATCTTAGGGCTACAGGCAACCACCAGGCGCCGTCGCACCGGGGCGCGGATAGGAGGCAGCATGGGCCAGCCGGTCATTCACTTCGAGATCCTCGGCAAGGACGCCGCCAGGACGCAGCAGTACTACTCGGAGCTCTTCGGGTGGGAGATTCAACCCCTGCCCTTCGAGAACCCAACCCAGTACGGAACCATCGAGCGCGACGACAACACGAACGCCGAGGGTGTCGGGATCGGCGGCGGCGTCGGCGGCGCGCCCGACGGTCACTCCGGCCACGTCACCTTCTACGTGGAGGTACCCGACGTGGCGGCCGCACTCACGAAGGTCGAGAGCCTGGGCGGCACGCGCACGATGGGGCCGGACCAGGTGCCGGGCGGTCCCGTGATCGGGCACTTCCGGGACCCCGACGGCAACACCGTCGGTGTCGTCCAGGCCGAGTAGCTCGTCACGCGCCGCCACGCCACCGGAGCGGAGCGGGCGCTCCGGGGTGGCCGGCGTCAAGGCAACTCGTCGAGGTACGCCTTGGCGATCCGCTTGGGAGCACTGGCCAGCCAGGCTTCCACGATCACCTCGTCCAGGTCGTCGACAGTGATCGGATCGAGACGCACGAGTATCGCCGGGTACCCGTCGAAGTGGGGGGTCGTGAAGAAGACGTCCGCGTCGTCGGCGAGCAGCGCCTCCTTCGCCGCGAGGTGCTCCACGCGGGCGCCCAGGATCGGCCCGGCAGGCGCGTCCTCGCCGAGGGCGTCGCGGTCCGATCTGCGCAGCGGGCGCTCCCACACGAACAACGTGTCCTTTACGCGCCATTGAGGGAGGTCGCGCGACGAGCGCTCGCTCGTCTCGGGCAGCGCGAGAGCTATCTGGCGCACGTCCTCCCAGGTCGCCATTGCGCTCACTCTAGGGTCGTCTGCCCGGCCAATCCTCAACCGAAGGCGACCAGCCCGACGATCGCTGCGCCGGCCACCAGCGCCGGCTCCGGCACCTTCATTCGCTTCTGGAGCAGCAGCGCCAGTGCGACCACCGCGATCGCCACCGACCCCGTGGTCTCGATCACCTGACCGCCGATCACGATCCCGGCGCCCGCGATGGCACCGGCCGCCGCCGCGGTGGCCCCTTTGACGAAGCCCTGCAGGCGCGGATGCCGCTCATGGCGACGAATGAACCCGCCGGGCACCACGACGAACAGGTACACCGGGAGGAAGACCGCCACCGTGGCCACCACCGCGCCGGTCAGCCCATAGACGAGGTATCCCGCGAAGGTGGCCATGATCACGACGGGTCCGGGGCTGATCAGGCCCATGGCCACGGCGTCCACGAACTGCTGCTCGGTCAGCCAGCCGCGGTCGTCGACGAGGCCCTCGTGCAGGAACGGGACGATCGCAAGCCCCGAGCCGAACGTGAACGCCCCGGCCTTGACGAAGAAGAGCGCGAGCGAGCCGAGCGACGCGCCCGAGCCGGTCAACGCGAGACCGTTGACGACCGCCGCCAGGCCGATGGGCGACACGCTGGCCGCGCCGCGCAGGCGGGGCAGGCCGCCCCCGTAGTAGACGGCCCCGAACGCACCCGCGGCGAGAAACAGCCACACGATCTCGGCGCCGGCGATGGCCGTGACCCCGCACAGGACGGCGGCGATCCCCCACAGCACCGGATCGGCCTTGTTCGTCGAGCGGGCGAGCTTGTAGGCGGCGATCGCGATGATCGCGAGCACCGCTGGACCGACGCCCAGGAAGACGTCGTGCACCCAGTCGAGCCCCTGGTACTCCGCGTACAGGACGGCGACCGCGGTCACGATCACGAACGGCGGGAGGATGAAGGGAAGGGCCACCGCAAAGGCCCCGCGCGCGCCGGCGTGCAGGTATCCAAACCACATCGCGGCCTGGGCGGCGAGGGGGCCGGGCATGGTCTGCCCGACGGCCAGCGCCTGCTGGAACTCCGCTTCGGTGAACCAGCGGCGCTCCTCCACGAGGTCCCGCTGCATGTAGCCCACCAGGGCTATCGGCCCCCCGAAGCCGCTGCCGCCCAGCTTGGCGAAGTACCGGACGAGCCCCGTGAGTGTCCGCTCGCCATGGCGAGCGGACAAGGGCGCGACCTCTGCTGTGGCGGCGTGCCCTTCCATGCGCCGGCGAGTATGGCGGCCGGGCGCGGACACACGAGGCCCGCTCCGGCGGCGGCGTTCGGCGGGCGCACGGCGCCTGGTGCGCGGCCTAACCTGATGGGTGTCCGCCCCTGTAGCTCAGTGGATCAGAGCGAGGAGCTTCTAACTCCTAGGCCGCAGGTTCGAGTCCTGCCGGGGGCGCTGTGTACCGCGCGCTGACCGCAGCGGTCGTGGCTCTGGCCCTCCTTGTTCCCGCCTGCGGCGGGGGTGGCGGCGGCGAAGCAGACGACCGCCAGGCCGAGGGATCGGCGTACACCGTCTCCCTCCCCGAGGGCTGGCGCGACAGCACCGACGATGAGGCTGCCGATGAGGTGCCCATCAAGTTCGACCGGCTGTTCACCGGCGATCGCGTGGAGGGCTTCACCGTCAACGTCAACGTGATCCGTGAACCGAAGCCGGACGCCGACATCGAGGAGATCGTCGCAGCGGGGCAGAAGCAGCTCGAGGCCGGCTTCGGCGCCACGGACCTGAGCCCCCCGGATAAGCGCGAGCTGGATGAAGACCCGGCGTTCGCGTACACCTATGCCCTCGACCAGGGCGAGAGGACCCTGCGCGGCGAGCAGGTCGTTGCCGTGCACGAGGACCGCCTGTTCACCGTGACCCTCACCGCGCCGGCGGAGGCCTTCGAGGAGCAGGAGCCGGAATTCCGGGAGATCCTCGACTCCTGGGACTGGAAGTAGCGGGTCAGCGAGCCTCGCCCGCGGCGGCGGAGCGCTCTAGACCGTCCGCCTAGCGCTTTAATGTGCCGCCATGCCCACCACCCTCGTAACCGGCGGAGCCGGTTTCCTCGGATCCCACCTCTGCGAGCACCTGCTCGGCAAGGGGCACCACGTGATCTGCGTGGACAACCTCGAGACCGGATCGCTCCACAACATCTCCCACATCCGGGAGGAGCGCTTCGACTTCCGGATGATCGACATCACCAGCCACTACGAGGTGGAGGAGTCGATCGACTTCGTCTACCACATGGCCTCGCCGGCCAGCCCGATCGACTACGCGCGCCTTCCGCTGCACACCATGAGGGTCGGCGCCTACGGCACGCACAACACGCTCGGCCTGTCGAAGGCCAAGCGCGCGCGCTTCCTGATCGCCTCCACCTCCGAGGTCTATGGCGACCCGCTCGTGCATCCGCAGCCCGAGACCTACTGGGGCAACGTCAACCCGATCGGCCCGCGCGGCGTCTACGACGAGGCGAAGCGCTACGCCGAGGCGCTCACGATGGCCTACCTGCGTCAGCAGGGGGTCGACACGTGTATCGCCAGGATTTTCAACACCTTCGGCGCGAGAATGAGGCCCCACGACGGTCGCGCCATCCCCACCTTCCTGCGCCAGGCGCTCGAGAGCAAGCCGGTCACGGTGTTCGGCGATGGCTCGCAGACGCGCAGCTTCTGTTACGTCGACGACCTCATCCGTGGCCTCGTGGCGCTCAACGAGTCGGGCGTTCATGACCCGGTGAACATCGGCAATCCCTCCGAGATGAGCCTGCTCGAGATGGCCGAGGCCTGCGTCGAGCTCACCGGGTCGACCTCGGAGATCGTCTTCGAGGCCCTGCCGGAAGACGACCCGAAGATCCGCCAGCCCGACATCACACGCGCGCGCGAGCTGCTGGGTTGGGAGCCGGAGATCCCCACCGAGGAGGGCCTCAAGCGGACGGTTGAGTGGGCCAAGACGGCCACCGGCTACGCGCGCCGAGTGGAAGGCGCCACGGTCAAGCCCTGACCGTGTCGGCCCGCGCATAGACTCCGCACCGTGGGTAGCGCGGAGGCCAAGAACCTGGAGGCTATCTCGAAGGCGATCGACCAGCACAACGGGACTTGTGAGTACCCCGCTGTGGCCATCGAGCTCAACCCCTTCGAGATCGAGCGCCTCGGCTGGGACACGATCCGCGGCCTCCCGATCAGGCCCGAGCCGGCCCTCGGCACCGGGGCGTTCAGAGTGGTGTGCGGACGTGGTGAAGAGCTGCCGTCCGAGACGGTCGAGGCCGTGGCCGAGGAGCTGGTGCCGGTCCGCTGAGGCGCCGCGTGCAGGGGTCGCTCCGGACCCGGCTCACTGCTACGGTCCCAGGCGCGCTTGGTGGGCGTAGCTCAGTTGGTAGAGCTCCTGGTTGTGGTCCAGGCGGTCGGGGGTTCGAGTCCCCTCGCTCACCTCTCAAGAAAGCCCTGCTAAGGCAGGGTTTTCGCGTTGGGGCCGGACCTGCTCCGCGAGCGCCATGGTACACCGCCGTGGGTCTGACCTTAAGGCGCTCGAGCGCGCCGCGCGCCCGGTCCCGGGCGGAAGCGGGGTACGCCATGTCGGTCGCGAAGATCGTGGTCCGGACGCCGGCGTCTTCGAGCGCCGTGCACGACTTGACGACCGCGACTGCCGTGCCACCCGTTCGGCGGCTCAGCTACGGCACGACGTGGAGCACATTCAAGCGGCGAACAGTACGAAACGCCCGCGGCCGGTCGATAAGGTGGCGGCTGTGGCCCGCGCCGTAGCCATCCTGCGCGTCCTGCTCCGGCTGCGCGCCCTCAGACCCGTCGCGATCCTCGTCGTGCGCGGCACGGCCGCACTCGCGGCGGTCACCCGGCGGGCCGCGTCGCTCGAGCCCGAGGTGGCTGCAGCCGCCGGACTCGCCGCCGCCGGCGGCGGCGCCCGCGCCACCATGGCGCTGGATCCGCCACTGCCCGAGCCGGCGGCCGAGCTGGACGCGCTGCCGTCCGAGGCAACACCCGCCGAGCGGCGCTTCCTCTATGCGTTCTTCGCGCACCTCTGGAGCGGGTCGGGCGACGTCATCGAGGTCGGGCCGTTCATCGGCGGCACAACCCGCGCCATCGCGACCGGGATGCTGGCGAACCCGCGTCGCACGCCGCAAGCGCGCCTGTACACCTACGACCGCTTCGGGGGGTACTACGAGCCCGACGAGCTCGCGCAGTACCTGGCGCCGCTTTTCGAAGCCGGCGTGTTGCAGGGTGCGCACCGGGAAGCGGTCGAACGGGCAGGCAGCTTCGGCGAGGTCTTCGACGCGATCCATCGCGACACTCCGTACGCGGAGCTGGTCGAGCGGCGTGACAAGCCGCTGCCCGATACCGCGGAGGAGGCCGCGCGGGACGATGGACTGTTCGAGCTGGACCCCGGCGCCGAGCCGGCTGCGATCTTCGTCGACGGGTGCAAGTCCTGGTACGGCACGAAGTACTTCATGCGCGCGACTCTCGACGCCGCCCGGCCCGGCGCCCAAGTGATCTTCCAGGACTACGGGTGGTATACGTGCTTCTGGATTCCGGCGTTCGTCCACGCGATCGGGGACGCGTTCGCGCCGACGGCGTGGGTAGACACGACGTACGCGTTCCATGTTCAGACACCGGTCGCAGCGGCGGATGTCGACGCCGTCTATCCAGACGCGCCGGATGAGCTGGGCGTCGACTGGTTCGACGACGCCTTCCGCCAGATGCGCGAGGACGCCGTGCGGCGAGGCGACGTGCGCGCCGAGACCGTGCTCGCCGTACAGAACGCGGCCGCGCTCGCGTATCTCGGCGAGACCGGTGAGGCCCGCGCGCGGATCGAGCGCATGCGCGGCCGCGCCCGGTTCAGGCCGCTACGCCCGATGATCGACGCCGCCCTGCGGAGCCCCACCTACCGCCCCGGCGGCGAGCAGATTCGGCTCTGAGGTGTCAACTGCGCCGCGCGCCGGAAGGCGCAGGAACGCGACGAGTGTCAGCTTGTCGCTGGGCTCGCGCAGGCGCTCGCACCGGCACACGGGGAAGCCCGCGCGACCGCGCCCCAGCAGGCAGAGCGACGACATGCTGAATGCGTTGATGGTGCTCGATGAACGCTCCTCCGGTGCGGCCCCTCCGCCGCCGCGAGCTCTCCATCGGGCAAGCTCGATATAGACGGTCCCCCCACCCGGTCGTCGGCTCGTTCCTCTTTCGCTAGAGCCTCCTAGGCCGGAGCAGCCGACGAGGCGGTAGAACAACCACTCCTGCGAATAGGCTTTAGGCGCTCGATCACCTCGGTCACGGAAGACCGAACCATTCAGCTTCAGCGTCCCGCCACCGGAGCGCGAGCAGCTCGCCCTGGCGCCCGTCCCGTACGACGAAGGCCTCGCCTTGGCTCGCGAGCATGGGCTCGAGGGCCCCCCCATGCTCCGCTCCCTGCTTTGCCTGTCCGGGGTCCTCACCGTCGCGCTGCCCGCCGGGCGATCGCCGCCGATCCCGACGCGGGAACGATCGTCGAAGGCCGCGGCCTCTTGGAACTGCCTCGCGCGGAAGCGGGATTCGCGTGACTGCAGTCCGGGCTCACCGCCCGCCTCGCGCCGCCGCGTCAGCACTAGCCCGTAAGCCGCCGGGCGACTGCAACAACGTTCGCGGCGATCCGTTCGGCGCTCATCCCGTGCTCGCGGCGCTGGCGGAGGTAGAGCGCCGCGGCTAACGGAGCGAGCAGCAGGTCGGCTAACCACTCGGCATCGGCGCTCTCGTCGATCTCGCGAAGGAGCACGATCGTGTGCAGGCGCCAGGCTGTGTAGGAGCCGACGCGGTAGCGAGCGCCCGGCGCCGCACCCTCTGACGCCGCCAGAACGTCCAAGTGCCGCTCGGTGAGCTCGCAGAGGGCGAGTAGGAATGCCGTGAGGCGCTCGCGCGCCGGCGCACCGGGGCCGAGGGGCGGCGGACCGGTGAGCAGGGCGTCCTGCAGCGCACGCTCCGGCTCGTCGAGCACCGCGGCGAGCAACCCCGCCTTGTCGCCGAACCGGCGGTAGATGGTCCCCACGCCGACTCCGGCGGCCACGGCGACCTCGCGCACGTCGAGATCCTCGACCGTCCGACAAAGCTCGGTGGCGGCCGCCACGATCGCCTGCTCGTTGCGTGACGCCGTCGCGCGTTGACGTTCCCAGCCGCCGGCGTTACCGGCCATGGGGAGCGGAGCGGCGCGCACGCGAGGACGGCATCGCGACAGATCTTAGTTGCGGAACGCGTTCCGGAGAGCTGCTACCGTAACTACGGAACACGTTCCGCAACCAAGAGGAGGACACGTATGGCCACAACCACGGAGCTCTTCAACGGCGTCTTCGATGCCGACGTCAACCACTCGTCGTTCGAGGCCGGCACCCGCCACATGGGTGTCGGCAGCTTCCGCACCCGCTTCGACGACGTCACCGCGCGTCTCACCGCCGACGGGGAGGGCCTGCGGCTCGTCGGCGAGGCGCAGGTCGCATCGATCTCGATCAAGAACCCGCCGGAATTCCGCGAGCACGTCGTCTATGGCGAGGACTTCTTCGACGCGAGGCGTTACCCCGCGATCCGGTTCCTCACCGCCGACATCGAACTGTCGCGCGACGGGACGGTCCGGGTCGCCGGCGACCTGACGATCAAGGACGTCACGCGGCGGATCACGGCCACCGGCACGTTCCGCCCGCCGACCGAGGATCCATACGGTGGCCTTCGCGCCGCGCTCGACCTCGGTGCGCACATCGACCGTCGCGACTTCGGCCTCACCTGGCAGGCCGAGCTGCCCAAGGGGGGCAACGTCCTCGAGTGGGACGTGACCCTCGACGTCCACCTCGAGTTCGTCAAGGCGTAGCCATGCGGGTGCTGGCCATCAGCGGCAGCCTGCGGCCAGGCTCCTACAACCGCAGGCTGCTCGAGGCGGCCGCGCGGCGGCTGCCCCCGGGCGTCGAGATGCGAACGGTGAGGGAGCTCGCCGAGGTGCCCGCCTACGCCGAGCATCTCGACGTCCCGGCGGCGCCTGCGACGGTGCGGCGGCTGCGCGGCGAGATCGCTCAGGCCGACGCGCTGCTCATCGCGACGCCGGAGTACAACGCCTCGCTGCCCGGAGCGCTGAAGAACGCACTCGACTGGGCCTCGCGACCGTGGCCCGACAACGTCCTGCGCGGCAAGCCGGCCGCCGTTATCGGCGCATCAACCGGCCTGTTCGGCGCCGTGTGGGCACAGGCGGAGGTTCGCAAGGTCCTGACGGCAAGCGGCGCGCGCGTGCTCGATGTCGAGCTGCCCGTCGGCCAAGCCGACAACGCCTTCGACGCCGAGGGCGACCTCCGGGACAGCGACCTGGTAACGCGGCTTGACGTGCTGCTGCACGGCGTGCTCGGCGCGGTGTCGGCGACGCCGAGCCGCGCCGCCTGACAGCACTTACCAGGGGGTATGCGCCGATCGACGCCAGTGATCTAGTGCGTCATCGCTCCGCGACTCGGAAGGGCTTCGTCGAGCCGAGCGGATCTGCCGGCGCAGCGTGCCCGCCCGCCAGACGAGCGCCGTCAGGCCGCCGGCCAGTCGATTCTCCACCGCTCCGTACACAGTCCCGTATCGTGAAGCGCATGGCGTTGGCGCAGCCCGCCGAAGGCGTCCTGCGGTTGGGCTCCTCGATGATCAACTGGTACCTGGTGGCCGACGACGACGGCGTGGTGCTCGTCGACGCCGGAGCGCCGCGGCACCGCCCTGAGCTCGAGGTGGGGCTCGAACAGCTTGGGCGCACGATCGAGGACGTGCGTGCCGTGATCCTCACCCACGCCGACGCGGATCACAAGGGCTTCGCGGAGAAGCTACGAGGAGAGCGCGGCGTCCCGGTGCACGTACACACCGCCGACCAGCGGCTGGCCAGGACCGGCAAGAAGGACAGGGAGGCCGGCATGCTGCCGTACCTGCGCCACCCGGCCGCGTGGAAGCTGATCGGCGCGCTGGCCGCCGGCGGCATACCGAAGAACGTGAGCGAGGTGCAGACCTTCGAAGGCGACGCCGTGCTCGATGTCCCGGGCAGGCCTCGCGTGCTCCACGCCCCCGGGCACACCCATGGCAGCGTGGCCTTTCACTTCGAGCGCCACGGGGTGTTGTTCGTCGGTGACGTCCTCTACGGCTTCGGCGTCATGACCGGCAAGCAAGGTGCTCAAATCGGGCCCCGAGCGTTCAACGCGTCGAGCGAGCAGGCGCTCGAGTCGCTCTCCAAGCTAGAGGGCGTTCACGCGAAGGTGGTGCTTTTCGGCCACGGCGAACCCTGGACGCAGGGCGTGGACGCCGCAGTCGCCGCCGCACGGGCGACCGGCCCCGTCTAGCGCTCCTTCGTCCGCCGGACTGCTGCCGAGCACCTGATGCGCGTTCCGATGGCGGGGCATGACACACCGAGCCCGACGGGCCGCGACAACGCCGCCGCCTACGGCGCTGCGGCCGGGGCGATCGCCATCGCCCTGTTTGCGATCGGCGGATCGATCACGGGTTCCCCGCCCGACTTCGCCGCGTCCGGCAGCGAGGTCGCGCGCTATTTCGCCGAGGAGAGCACGCGGCTCCAGATCGGGGCCGCCATCTCGGCGGCGTCCACCCCATTCTTGGTCTGGTTCCTCGCCACGGTCGCCTCACTTGCACGTCTCGCGGGAGGCGGAGCGGAGCGCGCCGGTGCCGTCGCCTTTGGCTGCGGCGTGGCCTTCATCGCCGTCTACTTGGTCGACCTCGCCGCGCTCACCGTCGGTGCCCTCCGACCGGAGACGATGGCCGCGGCGCCCGAGGTAGCTACCGCCCTGCACGACCTGTCGTGGATGGCGCCCGCGATGGCCGCCTCCCTCGGAGCCGGCATCGTTGCCGCTTGCTCGGTCCTGGTGCTGCGCTACGAAATGCTGTGGCCGAGATGGATCGGCTGGCTTGCAGTGCTCGCCGCGTGCGCGTACGCGCTGCGCACCGGAGCTCTGTTCACCACCGAGGGCCCATTTGCAGCCGACGGCCTCCTGGGCTTCTGGGTACCGGTGCTTGCGCTTACGGGCTGGATCGCGGTCGGAAGCTGCTCGTTGGCCCTGAGTCTCCATCGCCACACCGAGCCTCGCAAGAGGTCGCGCTAGTCGCCTCGGACGGGCACCAGTCTCCAGATCAACGTGTCCTGGCGACGGCTGAAGTGCAGTAGCGGCGGGCCGTCGAGCTCGATGCCGAAGGGCGAGGCCATCGTGTTCGCCGTGATGTCGGCCTCGGCCGGCTGCAGCGGCCACGGAGGGTGGTGGATGTCGGCCGTCAGGACGCGCCCCGGCTCATCCACCACATAGAGGCAGTAGCGCTCGCACAGCCACCGCTCGAGCGAGCCGGGCACGTTCGCGGGTAGAGGTCCCGTGGGCCCGTAGACCGCGGAGAACGCGGCCGGCGGCCCGTCGCCCGAGAGGCGCCGGCTGCTGTAGCGCAGGTGTGTGCCGGTGCGGCGAGCCGTCATGCGGGCGCGGAAGTAGGGGAGCCGGTGGCTCCGCCGAGCGCCCATCACCGCCAGCCGCCTCGCGGCGTCGAGGCTCAGGAAGTAGATGCCGGGCCGGCCGGCGACGGTCACGTAGGTCCGCACGTTCAGCTCGGGAAACGAGGAGAGGCGGGGAACCGGCACGGTGCCCTGAAGGCGCATCCCCCGCACCACGAACGGGGTGACGCCCAGCCACGCCTCGCCCTCGTAGAGATCGATTGGCAGCTGTGGCGGTACCACGCTCCGGAGGGCACCGAGGGGGACGGTCCAGTGCGCGAACAGGAGGTCGTACCAGGTCTGCCCCATCAGCCACGGACGCCCGGGCAGCGGCCATGGACGGTGAGCGGTCTCGGTGAGGGTCCGCCGTTGACCGAAGACTTCATCGGGGAGCCAGCCGGCCCGGCCGACCACACGTTCGGCCAGCGCGGCGGCGGCAAGGGACGGTGCCGGCACCCGCCCAGCGTAGGAGGCGGTCTCAAGGCCCTCTACGCGCGGTGCCAGCTCTTAGGGCGGTGCTGCGGTGCCGTCGGATGTTGCGTCAGACTGTCTGGGTCCGGTGACCCTGTGACCATGTCGTCCCGATCCGCATCGTCGGCGCAACGGACTGAGGCCTTTGCGCCCGACTTGGGGCTTCAAGTGAGAATGGTTGTCGCGGTGGTCGCGGCGGCGATCCTGCTCGTTGCCGCCGTAGCCGGCCTCATCTACCTCTGCGTGATCGGCTGGTCGGGGCTCACTTTCTTCGTCGCGTGCTTCGTCGTCATAGGGTTCGCCGCCCAGGTCCGCGCGTCGAAGGTGGTGGGTGGACGGCTCCGGGGGAGGCTCGCGACCTCGGAGGATCAGGCGCGTGCCGAGGGCGTCGCCGAGCGGCTGTGCATCATCGGGGATCTCGTCGCGCCCGAGATCGTCATCGAACGCCACCCCCTGCCGCTTTCCTGGACCAACGCCGGACTGCGACGGCGCTCACGCGTCCACCTCACCACCGCACTGCTCGATCGGCTCAACCCGGCCGAGCTCGAGGCGGTCATCGGACACGAGCTGAGCCATATCGCGCAGAGCGACGCGGCGCTCATGACCCTTCTCGCGACCCGTCGGCGTCGTTCTTTCGCGGGCTGCGTCAGATGATCGACGAGGACCGGGTTCGCGGGACCCTGGCCGTCCTCTTGTACGGCCTATGGCTCGTACCCGTCGCCCTCCTCATGAGCCTCCTCGCCCGCCTGGTCTCCCGTCACCGCGAGTTAACCGCCGACCGCGGCGCCGCCGTGCTCACCGGGTCGCCCGCCGCGATGGCCTCCGCGCTGCTCGCCGTTTCCGGCGGGCTTGCGGAAACGCGGCGACGCGACCTGCGCGCGGTCGCCGCCAACGATGTATTCCACCCCCCTTCCCGCTCGCCGAGACGAGCCCGGCGTGCTCGGCCGGCTATGGGCGACGCACCCCCGGCTGCACCAGCGGCTCGTACAACTCGAAGCTATGGAGAACCGCCTCCAGCGTGCGGAACCTCACCGTGGTCGGACGGCGCGCCGTTCCCACGACTGACCGAGAGTGACGGCGCCGGTAGGCGGCTCAAGCCCTCAAGCCCCCATGTCGATGTAGCCGAAGCGCCTATGGACACGAGCCGCACCCAGAAGAGAAAATGGCTCGTCGAGTTCGCGGCCATCAGCCTGGTGCCCGTTCTCCTGCTGGGAGTGGTGCTCGAGCAGGCCATGCGCGGGAACGCGCGCGAGAGGGGGCTTGCGGAGGCCACCAACGAGGCGGCCCTGGTGTCGCGCCTCGGTGTCGAGCGCCAGCTCGCGCCCGAGGACCTGCGCACCGTGCTCGGCCCCGAGCTGCAGGAGGCCCTCGACGGGGCGCTCCGGGCCGCCTCCACCGCCGACGCCGTGAAGGGCTCGACGGTTCGGAACGCCGACCTGATGGTGGTCTACTCGACCGATCGCAAGCTGGTCGGCCGCACGGGCGGTCCGGCGTCGCAGCTCCGGCAGGCGCTCGAGGGCAGCATCGTGTCGCGCATCAGCTCGGGTCCGCGCGGAAAGGTGCTGGACGTCTTCGTGCCGATGAGCTTCGGCGCGGGCGGACAGCCGGCCGGGGTGAACGAGGTGACCGTTCCCTACCAGCCGATCGCCGCCGCGATCGCCAAGGACACGCGGGCGATCTATCCCACCCTCTTCATCGGCCTCCTCCTGCTCTACCTGACGATGCTCGCGGTGGTCACCGGCGCCTCCGCCCGCCTCCGCAAGCGCGCCGCCGACAAGGAGCAGGCCGCTCTGGCCGACGCGCTCACCGGCCTCGCGAACCGCACGGCCTTCCAGAACCTGGTGCACCGCGCTCTGCTGGCCGCCCGCCGCCGCGACACGCTGGTGGCCGTGATGCTCATGGACCTCGACCGCTTCAAGGAGGTCAACGACACCCTCGGCCACCACAACGGCGACCTCTTGCTTCAGCGCATCGCCGCCCGCCTCGAGGGCGTCCTCCGCGAGGGGGAGACGGTCGCCCGCCTCGGCGGTGACGAGTTCGCCATCCTCCTCCCCGACGTGCCCCACCGCGGCGCCGTTGCGCAGGTGGCCAAGCGCTTCATGAAGGTGCTCGAGGAGCCGGTCGCGGTCGGTGGGCTCGCCCTCCAGGTGGACGCCAGCATCGGCATCGCGCTCTACCCCGAGCACGGCCACCACGTCGAGGCCCTCACCCGCACCGCCGACGTGGCGATGTACAAGGCCAAGGAGAGCCGCAGCGGGTTCGAGTTCTACACCGAGGAGCACAACCGCAACGACGCCGGCCGCCTTGCCCTCGTGGGTGAGCTGCGCCGCGCGATCGACGAGGGCGAGCTCGTCTTCTACTACCAGCCCAAGGTCGACCTCCAGAGCGGGCGCATCGCCGGCGTCGAGGCGCTCGCCCGCTGGGAGCACCCGCGCCGTGGCCTGCTGCCGCCCGACGAGTTCGTGCCGCTGGCCGAGCGCTCGAGCCTGCTCCGGGCGATGACCGTGCACCTGATCGACACCGCCCTGCGCCAGTGCAGCGTCTGGCGCGCCCAGGGCATCGAGATGAACGTGGCCGTGAACCTCTCGACCCAGAACCTGCTCGACCTGCAGCTCCCGAGCGACCTCGACCGTCTGCTCTCGAGCTGGCGCCTGCCGCCGGGATCGCTCGAGTTCGAGATCACCGAGAGCACGATCATGGGCGACACCCGCCGCGCGATGGCCATCCTCACCAAGCTGAGCCAGATCGGCGTCCGGCTGAGCGTCGACGACTTCGGCACCGGCTACTCGTCGCTCTCCTACCTCAAGCAGCTCCCGGTGAGCGCTCTCAAGATCGACAAGTCCTTCGTGATGACCATGAACGAAGACGACGGCAACGCGATGATCGTGCAGTCGACGATCGACCTCGGGCACAACCTCGGCCTCCAGGTGGTGGCGGAGGGCGTCGAATCCGAAAAGGTTTACAGCCAGCTCGCCGCCCTCGGGTGCGACTACGGGCAGGGCTACTTCCTGAGCCGGCCGCTGCCCCCGGACAAGATGACGCGCTGGCTGGAGGTCTTCGCCCAGCCGTCGGTCGCCAGCCCGCTCGCGGCGGGGTCCCCGCTCGAGCCGGAGCCCGTCGTTACCGACGACGCTCTCAAGGAGTGGATCATCGGCTAGCGCTCTCCTGGGGACCCGCGCGTTCGAGGGTCCCGAGGAAACCGGCAGCAGCGGACTCCGAAGCCGCGTCCTCGAGCGGTAGCTCCGCCGCCTCGTGGCTCGCGAGCCAGGCGGACACGATCCTGATCTCATCCACCTCCGCGACGGGGACCGGAGGAGGGGCGGCCTCCGGCCGGCCGCGATCAAGAGCGGCCGTGGCGCGCGCGGCCAACTCGCCCGCGTCGGTGGGCAGCGGTCCCCAGTCGACGACCCGGCCCGCGACCAGCCAGAAGGCGTCGTAGGCCGGCCTGGTGGGGTGGCGGGCCGCCACCAGCCGCGCGCCCGCGTGCGTGGCGCGCAGCACGCCGCCCAGCCGTCCCAGCACGCCTGCCAGCCGCTCGTGCCGGCGGTGGAGGGTCGCGGCGCGCTCGAAGTGGAGCTCGGCCGAGGCGGCCCGCATCTGGGCCTCGACGTGGGCGAGCAGGCGGTCCCGGCCGTCATCCTCGGCACCGAAGAGCCCCAGTGCGGAGTCGAGGCGGCGCCGGTAGAGGTTGGGATCGAGGTCGCCGAGGCAGGGGGAGAGGCAGCGGCCCATCTGCCCGTAGAGGGAGGGGTGTGCGCGCCGCTTCATCGTCCGGCCGCAGTGCCGTAGACCGAACAGGGAGTTGAGCTGGTCGGCGAGCTCGGCGGCTGCCGAGCGGCCGCGCAGCGGCCCCACGTTCACGGCGCGGCCGGGCGCCGGCTCGGGGTCTACGTCGAGCACCGGGTAGTCGATGTCGAGCCGCGCCCGCAGGTACACCCAGCCGTCGGTGTGCCTCAGACGCACGTTGCCGGGCGGCGACCAGGCCTTGATCAGGCGGTTCTCCAGCACGAGGGCGCCGAGCTCGGACCTGGTGGGCCGGTAGTCCACCACCTCGGCCCGCCCGGTCCAGCCCGCCGGCCGGCAGAAGTGCGAGCGCGCGCGGCTGCGCACCGACACCGACTTGCCCACGTACAGCGGCCGCCCGCGCGCATCCCCGAACACGTACACACCGGGGTCCTCCGGGAGGGCGCTCAGGTCGGGGCGCTCCTCGCGGGAGCGCGCTCGGCCCGGCTCGGTCCGCCGGGCGCGCCGCCGGGGCTCGAGCAGCGCCGTGGCCTCCGCCACGCCGGCCGCCGCCGCGCACAGCCGCGGGAAGAGCGCGCAGAAGACCTGCGCGCACGTCTCGGCGTCCACGAGCGCCCGGTGCGTGGTCTCGACCTCGACGCCGAGAGCAGCGGCCAGCGCGGCCAGCTTGCGCTGGCGAACGAGCGGCGCGAAGCGCCTCGCCATCGACACGGTGCACAGGGTGGGGGGGTCCGGCCACTCGAGCGCCTCCCGTCCGAAGGCCTGGCGCAGCACGCGGCGGTCGAAGGAGGCGTTGTGGGCCACGAGGATTCGTCCCTGCATCCTCCGCGCCAGCTCAGGCAGCACCTCCGCCGGCGGCGGAGCCGTCTCGATCATCGCCTGTGTGATCCCGGTGAAGCGCTCGATGCCGCGCGAGAGCGGCATGTATGTGGAGACGAGCGACTCGAAGCGCTCGTGCAGCTCACCGCCACCGACCAGCACGGCGCCCACCTCGGTCAGCTCACACTCGTCGCCGGAGCGCCCGTTGGTCTCGGTGTCCACGACGAGGAACTCGGAGCTGGCGAGCGGCTGCTCGGGGGGCGCCATGCCGGTACCCATACGATCTCCCTCGGATGGCGTGGCGGTCGGGTTGCAGCACCGCTAGCCGACCCGGCTCCCCGCGGGGTGACTGCTAACGTGGGCGCGCTGTCTCCGCGCCGGTCGCCGAGCCGACGCCCGTTCCCGAGCGCCGACCGGCCGGGGTTCCTCTCCGTCAGCAGGACGCCCTCGTGGAGTCGACGAATCCATGTCTCAAGTGAACGCACCTCCCCCCCTGCCGAGCGGCGCCCGACCGGGGCTCTTCGGGCCTCACCCGATGGTGCTGCTCGTGTGCGCCTGCCTCTTCCTGGCCGTCCTCTCCCTGCTGCTTCCGTCGACGCCCACCTACGACCCGTGGGCCTGGATCATCTGGGGTCGCGAGATCGCCGACGGGCACCTCAACACCCGCGAGGGCCCGTCGTGGAAGCCGCTGCCGGTGCTGTTCACGACGCTGTTCGCCCCGGCGGGCGATGCCGCCCCGGCGCTGTGGCTCGTGGTGGCGCGCGCCGGCGCCCTGCTGGCACTCGTGATGGCCTACCGCGTGGCATCCCGCCTGGCCGGTCATGGCGCCGCCGGCGCCGGGGCGGGAGCGATCGCCGTCGTGGCCCTCGGGCTCAGCACCGATTGGCTGCGCAACGCAGCGCTTGGCAACTCGGAGGGCCTGCTCGTGGCCACCAGCCTGTGGGCGGTCGAGCGCCACCTGGACGGCCATCGCGGCCACGCGTTCGGCCTGGCCTTCGCCGCCGGGCTGCTGCGGCCCGAGGTCTGGCCCTTCCTCGGGCTCTACGCGCTCTACCTGATCGTGCGCGAGCCGCGCCGCCGCCCGGTCGTTGCCGCGCTGATGCTGTTGATCCCGGTGCTCTGGCTCGTGCCCGAGCTGTTTGGCTCGGGAGACCTCTTCCGCGCCTCGGACCGGGCCCTGGAGCCGAACGCCGACAGCCCGGCGTTCGCCGCGAGCCCGGCCATCGAGGTACTCGGCCGGACGGCCGGAATGCTGCTCGTGCCCGTGCAGGCCGGCGCGCTTCTGGCGGTGGTGCTGGCGCTGCGCTCGCCGCTCGACCGCCGGCGCACCCTGGCGGTCACCGCAATGGCTGCGATCGCGGTCACCTGGGTAGGGCTCGTTGCGCTGATGACGGAGCACGGCTACTCGGGCAATCACCGCTACCTGATCCTTCCCGTGGCGCTGGTGTCGGTGCTCGGGGGCGTGGGCTACGCCCGCGCGGCGCGACAGGTCGGCGCCCTGATCGCCGCTCGGCTCGGGCGGGTCCGCGCGGCACCGGCCGTATCGCTCGCGGTGCTCGCGGTGCTCGTGGCGGGCACGGTGCCGTTCGCGCTCACCCCGATCGGGACTCTCACCGACGAGGCCGTGGCCATCGAGGCCGAGGCCGGGTCGACCCGCCAGCTCGAGTTCGCCGTGCGCGACGCCGGCGGCCCCGAGCGGGTGCTCGACTGCGGGACTCCCGTCACTGGACCGTTCCAGGTGCCCGCGCTCGCCTGGCAGCTGCGAATCCCGCAGGAGGACGTCGACCTCGATCCTCGCCTCCCGGGAGTGGTGTTCAGCAGCCGCCCAGGGCTCTACGGAGACACCGCCGACCAGCCGGCGCGCGTGCCGTTCCACCCGATTGCCCGCGCCGGCGAGTGGCGTGTGCTCGCGGCGTGCGCCTCGGGACGGCGCGAGCAGCGCGTCGATGCGAACGGACCGAAGGCGCGAAAGAGGGCTCGCAGGTGACCGTCCTCCGCGCCGTCGGCTCGGTCGCGCTGCGGCGCCCGGCCCTTCCGCTGCTAGACGTCCGCGAGCTGGGCGCGGTCGCCGTTCTCGCGCCGCTGTCGGCGCTGCTTGCGGTGACGCTGTTCCTGCGCACGCGCGACATCCACGCCGGCTTCTGGATCGACGAGGGCCTGTCGGTGGGCATAGCCACCCACTCGCTGCTCGAGATCCCGGGGCTGCTCGTCCAGGACGGCTCTCCGCCGCTCTACTACCTGCTGCTGCACGTGTGGCTGCAGGTCGCGGGCACGAGCGAGGCCGCGACCCACTCGCTGTCGCTGCTCTTTGCCGCACTGGCCGTGCCGGTCGGCCTGTGGGCGGGCTGGACGCTGTTCGGCGCCCGCGCGGGATGGATCTGCGCGGCCCTGGCGACGCTCAACCCCTTCATCACCCTGTACGCGCAGGAGACCCGAATGTACGCGCTCATGGTCACGCTCAGCTTGGTGGCGGCCGGCGCCTTCGTGCACGCGTTCGCCTTCGGTCGCCGGCGCTACCTCGTGCTCTTTGCCGCCGTGCTCACGGTGATGCTCTACACGCACAACTGGGCTCTGTTCTTCACCGCCGCCGCGGCCATGGCCGTCGTGCCCTGCCTGCGCGCCAGCGGTGAGCGGCGCGCGCTCGCCCGCGACGGACTGGTGGCCTTCGGCGCGGCCGGCCTGCTGTTTGCGCCCTGGTTGCCGACGCTCCTCGCTCAGGTGCAGCACACCCGCGCGCCCTGGGCGAACGCGCCGCCGGCCGGCGAGGTCTTCCGCGACGTGTCCTTCCTGCTCGGTGGCGACGCCGCCGCCATCGCCATCCTCATGGCCGCCGGCACCGGGCTCGCCGCGGTGCACTCGCGCCGCGAGAGCCCGGAGCGCACCGCGATCGTCGCCCTCGCGGTCCTCGTCGTGGCCACGCTCGCCCTCGGCTGGGTCGCGTCGCAGGTCTCGCCGGCGTGGACCACCCGCTACCTCGCCGTGATAATGGGCCCGCTCCTGCTGCTTGCGGCGCTCGGGTTCGCCCGGGCCGGCCGCTTCGGGATCGTGGCGCTCGCCCTCGTGCTGGTGCTCTGGGTCGACTTCCGGGCCGGTGACACCAAGAGCAACGTCCGCGAGGTGGCCACCGCGAGCGCATCGCGGCTCGCGCCCGGGGACGTGGTCGTCTCCACCCATCCCGAGCAGATCCCGGTGCTGCGCTACTACCTCCCCGACGGCCTGCGCTACACCACCTCGCTCGGCACGGTCACCGACCCCGGCGTGATGGACTGGCGCGACGCCCTGGACCGGCTGCGCGGTCAGCGAGCGCAGTCCACGCTCGCGCCTCTCCTCGACAGGTTGCCGCCCGGCAGGCGCCTGCTCTTCGTGCGGCCCGTGACCACACGCGGGGGCTGGAGCGCGCCGTGGACGCGGCTCGTGCGCCAGCGCTCCGCGGAGTGGCGGCGCGTGATCGCCATGGACGACCGCTTCGCGTCGGACCCCGTGCTGCCGCTGCCGGGCCACGGTGGCCAGCGTCACCCGGTGCGGGCCGTGGTGTACGAGAAGGTCGCCGGTTAGCTCAAAGCCGATCCGGGTAGCCAACTAAGCTGCCCGCCTCCTGCGGTACCCGCAAGCCATTACGAGACGCCCAACACCTTGAACCTCGACGATCCCACCGTAGTCCTTGGCGGCGGCCCGGCCGGGCTCACCGCGGGCTACCTGCTGGCCAAGCAGGGTCTGCCCGTGGTCGTGCTCGAGGGCGAGGATCAGCTGGGCGGCCTCGCCAAGACCGAGGTTCGCGACGGCTACCGCTTCGACCTCGGCGGGCACCGCTTCTTCACCAAGAGCAAGGAGGTCGAGCGCCTCTGGTTCGAGGTGATGCGCGAGGAGTTCCTGCTGCGCCCGCGCATGTCGCGCATCTTCTGGAACGGCAAGTTCCTCGACTACCCGCTGAACGGCATGGACGTGGTCAAGAAGCTCGGCCCGGTCGAGTTGACGCGCGCGTCGCTGTCCTACCTGTGGGCGGCCGTCAAGCCGAAGGGCAAGGAGGAGAGCTTCGAGGATTGGGTCTCCAACCGCTTCGGCAAGCGCCTGTTCGAGCTGTTCTTCCGCTCCTACACCGAGAAGGTGTGGGGGGTATCGACCTCCGAGCTGCGCGCCGAGTGGGCCGCCCAGCGCATCAAGGGACTGTCCTTCTTCAGCGCCGCCAAGGCCGCCTTCTTCGGCAACAAGGGAAACAAGGTCAAGAGCCTGATCGAGGAGTTCCACTACCCGCGCTTCGGGCCCGGCCAGATGTGGGAGACGATGAGCGAGCGGATCGAGGAGCT
>JAUJNF010000005.1:0-67638 GCA_030446485.1 Thermoleophilaceae bacterium
GCCGGAGCTTCGTAGGGCCATATCCCTCCACTCCTCTTGATGCGTACGGCTATGTGGGCGACACCATAGCGTCTGCCGCGGCTGCGCGGCACCGGCGAGGGGTTCGCACTCACGTCTAGAATCCCCCGGAGAGCCATGCTGGACGATCCCCTCAGACCCGATGCCGAACCTTCCGAAGCCAAGGCTGCGGCGTGCGGGTCGTCTGCGCGACGCTCACGCCCCGGCCCCTAACGTCGAGCCGCGCGTCGAGGTCGTCACGCACGGCGGCCTGCGCTGGATCAACATCGAGAAGCCCCTCCCCGCCGACCAGGCCTGGCTCGAGGAGCACTTCGAGTTTCACCCGCTCGACTACGAGGACGTCATGTCCCGCAACCAGCGGCCGAAGATCGACGAGTACCCCGACTACCTGTTCGCGGTGCTCCACTTCCCGGTGTTCGACAAGACCGTGGGCCGCCTGAACGCGGGCGAGCTCGACATGTTCATCGGCCCGGACTTCCTGCTCACGATTCCCAACGAGCGCCTGCAGCCCGTCGAGTACCTGTTCGAGCGCTGCCGGTCGTCGGACGAGGCTCGGGCCGAGCTCTTCGAGAAGGGTCCCGGCTTCCTGCTCTACAAGATCGTCGACGACTGCTTCGACTACTGCTTCCCGATGCTGCGCAAGATGGGCAACAAGCTCGAGCGGATGGAGGACGACATCTTCGAGGGACGCTCCGAGGAGGTCGTGCGCGACATCTCGAACGTCAAGCAGGAGATCATCAACTTCCGCAAGATCATCCGGCCACAGCGCTCGGTGCTGCGCGACCTTGAGCGCAACAAGCAGCGCTACCTGGCCGAGGACCTCGACATCTACTTCGACGACATCGTCGACGCCTCCGAGCGGATCTGGGACATGCTCGAGAACTACAAGGAGGTGGTCGAGGCGCTCGAGGACACCAACGAGTCGGTGCTGTCACACCGGACCAACGACGTGCTGCGGGTGCTCACCACGATCTCGGTGATCATCCTGCCGCTCACGCTGATCGCCTCCCTCTGGGGGATGAACGTGCGGGTGCCGGGCCAGGACGAGTCCGCGCCGTTCTACGCGATCGTCGCGGTGCTGGTGGCGCTACTGGTGGGGTCGCTCGCCTACTTCCGCCGGCGAGGCTGGTTGTAGCGCCGGAGCGGGGCGGCGGAACACTCCAGAGGCTCGAAGCTCCAGCACTCCTCGGCCCTCCGGATAGAAGCGTGGTCGCTTGGCGCGCCATTCATGCCGGCGGTCGGGCGAGATCCCGCGCCGGGCGATGGTGTCGCCGACCATCACCGACGGGCGTCGCGACAACCACCACGGGCTGGCAAAGCTCTCGAAGTTGTGCCGATAGGCCCACGAGACATGCGCCTGCACGGGCTGCCGGTGTCTGAGACCGTGGCGAAACCCCCGGATCGCGTCCAGGAATCCTCTGTAGGCGACTCGGTGGAGCCGGTGGCCGTCGAGGACGCTGTCGATCAGTAGAGCAAGGAGAGCCCCGGCCGCGTGCCGGGGCCGCAGGTGCCTGGCCACCGTGTAGGCGAGGTTGCTTTTGTTCGAGCGGTAGGCGGTCTCGGGGAAGGGGGCGGGCGGACCGGGCCACTTGCCCGAGCGCTTTGCGTGAACAGCCACGACCTCGGGAAGATGGAGGTGCCGGTAGCCCCTGTCGAAGAAGCGAATCATGAAGTCGACCTCGTTCCCCCACACGAAGATCTCGGGGTCATAGCCACCCGTGCGCTCGAGCGCGTCGCGTCGAATCAGCACAGCACAGCCCCAGAAGCCGAGTAGGCCGGTGATGTACTCGTGAAGGTCGAACCGATGGCATTCCTTGGAGCTCCGGACGCCGAAGGACACGAGGTCCGCCCGGTGGCGACCGGCCTCGGCCACGGCCTGCCGAAGGCCGTCCGGCGGCAGATGGCAATCGTCGTCCAGCGCCAGCACGTAATCCCCGCTCGCGATGGCGAAGCCGTCGTTCCAGCCACTGACTCCGGAGTTCCAGAGGCGCCGGACCACGCGTACCTCCGGGAACTCGGACGCCAGCATCTCGGCAGTCCCGTCGGTGGAGGCGTTGTCCACCACCACTACGTCGAGCTGGTCCGGATCGTAGGCGAGGTCCTCAAGGGTCCGGGTGAGGCTGAGGCGCAGCTCATCACGACGATCGAAGGCCAGGAACACGACGGTGACCGTCGGCCGCTCGTCATCGCTTGGCCCGGTCTCAGACATCTGAGAACCGTAGCCGTGGCCCGCGGTCGAGGGGGCACTAGTGTCCGCGCTCATGTCCGAGCAGCGGCTGTGGGCGCCCTGGCGCCTCGACTACATCCAGGGCCCCAAGCCGGACGAGTGCATCTTCTGCTCGCGCCTTGCCGCCGCCGACGACGAGTCCGCCCACATCGTCCACCGGGGCGAGGGCTGCTTCGTGATCCTGAACGCGTTCCCCTACAACAACGGCCACGTGATGGTCGCGCCCTACCGCCACGTCCCCTCGATCGAACAGCTGGAGGAGCCGGACCTGCTCGAGCTGATGACGCTGGCCCGCCGCACGCTTGCCGCCCTGCGCGCCGCCTACGGCCCCGAGGGCTTCAACCTCGGCATCAACCAGGGCAAGATCGCCGGCGCCGGAGTGGAGGACCACGTGCACCTGCACGTCGTCCCCCGCTGGGGGGCCGACACCAACTTCATGCCCGTCATAGCCGACACCCGCGTGCTCCCCCAAAGCCTGAAGGACTCGTACCGAGCACTGAAGGAAGCTTTCACGGAGACCACCAGCGCATGAGCCGGAGCCCGTCCGGCGTCCACCGTCCACCGTCCACTTGAACGCCGTCGACCCCTCCATCTTCAAGGCCTACGACGTCCGCGGCCTCTACGGCGACCAGATCGACGAGGCCCTCGCCTACCGCATCGGCCGTGGCTTCGCGCGCGTGCTGGGTGAGCTCGAGGGCAAGGACCCGGCGGACCTGCAGGTGGGGCTCGGCCGCGACATGCGCCTCACGGCCCCGGCGCTCAGCGCCCGCTACCGCGAGGGGCTCCTGGACGAGGGCGCCTCCGTGACCGACATCGGCGAGGTGGGCACCGAGATGCTGTACTTCGCGGTGGGCTGGCGCGAGCTCGACGGCGGGCTGATGTGCACGGCCTCGCACAACCCGAAGCCCTACACCGGCGCCAAGTGCGTGCGCCGCGGAGCGATCGCCCTGTCGGGCGACGCCGGCATCGGTGAGCTACGCGAAATGGTGCTCACCGGCGACCCCGGGCCTCCCGCTGAGGTGCGCGGTGACCTGCGCGAGGAGGACGTGGCCGCGGACTTCCGGCAGGCGGCCAAGCGCTTCATCGATCCCTCGCGCGTGCGCCCGATCAAGGTCGTGCTCGACGGCGGCAACGGCATGGCCGGCCCGATGGTGGGGCCGATCCTGGACGAGCTGCCGATCGATCAGGTCCAGACCTACTGGACCCCCGACGGGAACTTCCCCGACCACGAGCCCAACCCGCTGCTGCCCGAGAACCGCCAGTTCGTGGTCGACAAGCTGCTTGCGGAGGGCGCGGAGCTCGGCATCGCCTGGGACGGCGACGCCGACCGCTGCTTCTTCATCGACGACGCGGGCCGCTTCGTCGACGGCGACTTTCTCACCGCCCTGCTGGCGGAGTCGATCCTCGCCAAGGAGCCGAGCGCCGCGATTCTCTACGACGTGCGCGCGAGCCGGGCGGTGCGCGACACCGTCGAGCGCGCGGGGGGAACGGCCCACGAGAACCGCGTCGGCCACGCCTTCTTCAAGACCCGCATGCGCGACGAGGGCGCAGCCTTCGGCGGGGAGGTGTCGGGCCACTACTACTTCCGCGACTTCTACTGCGCCGACTCGGGCACGCTCCCGGCGCTGCTCATCCTCGAGCTGCTATCGGTGAAGGGCAGGCGCATGAGCGAGCTGCTCGCCCCCTATCACGAGCGCTACTTCATCTCGGGTGAGATCAACTCGACGGTGGCCGACCCGCAGGCCCGCATGGAGGAGATCGTGGCCGCCTATCCCGAGGGCCGCGTGGGCAGGCTGGACGGGGTGTCGGTCGACTTCGACGACTGGCACTTCAACGTGCGCCCGTCCAACACCGAGCCGCTCCTACGCCTGAACCTGGAGTCGCTCGTCTCCCCCGCGGACATGGCCGAGAAGCGCGACGCGCTGCTCGAGCTCATACGCCGCTGAGCCCGTGCGGAGTAACCCCGCGACGGGGACAGGGTCTCCTCCACCGGTGAGCGCACCGGAGACCACCATCGACCGCGCCGAGGAGCTGGCGGAGGGCATCCTCCCCGACCGCACGCCCAAGAAGCGGATGCTGATCATCGTGAACCCGTACGCCACCACGGTGTCCGACCGCCTGAAGAGCCTCGTCGTGTACGCCCTGCAGGGCCGCTACGACGTACACGCGGTCGAGACCCAGCGGCGCCGGCACGCCACCGAGCTGTGCCGCGAGGCGGCGGCCGAGGGCTATGACGTGGTGGTGGCCTTCGGAGGCGACGGCACCGCCAACGAGGCGGCCAACGGGCTCGTGGGCTCCGACACCCCTCTCACCGTGCTCCCGGGCGGGTCGACCAACGTCTTCTGCCGCACGCTCGGCATTCCCAATGATGTCGTGGACGCCACGGAGCACCTGCTGCTGATGGCCGACCGCTTCCGCCCGCGGCGGGTGGACCTCGGCCTGGCGGGGGACCGCTACTTCGTGTTCGCCTGCGGCGCCGGCCTCGACGCTAGCGTGGTCGAGCGCGTGGACCGCCACCCGCGCCTGAAGGCAAGCCTCGGCGAGTGGTACTTCACGTGGGCGGCGCTCAGCACCTTCAACCGCCGCTACCTGGTGCGCCCTCCACGCCTGCGCGTCGAGGTGGACGGCCGGGCCGTCGAGGGGGTCACGGCGATCGTTCAGAACTCAGACCCCTTCACGTACTTCGGCCGGCGGCCGATCCGGGTCTCGCCCGGAGCGAGCCTCGACAGTGCCAGCCTGTCCCTGTCGGTGCTCCGCCGGGCGACGCCGGTCGACGTGCCGAGCGTCCTCGGACGCGTCTTCTCGGACAGCGCCGAGCGCGTCCAGCGCCACCGTCAGATACAGGGTTTCCAGGGCGTGCGACGGGCGCGGATAACCGCCGTAGGAGACGACCCGTTCCCACTCCAGGTCGACGGGGACTACGTCGGCGAGTTCGGCGAGATGAGCTACGAGGTGAGGCCGGGGGGGCTTGTGGTGGTGGCCTGAGGGACGGTGGACGGGGGACGGGGGACGGGGGACGGGGGACCGGCCCGAACACCTGTCCACTGTGCACCGTCCACTGACCCTGCCTCAGCCCCCCGAACCCGCCGCGGCACCTCGCACCACCTCGAACAACAGCAGCTTCTTCCCGTCAAAGGCCCGTAGGAAGCGCAGCCCGGCGGCGTTGAAGAGCTCAGAGCGGGCGAACGGGAAGCGGGAGCCGCCAATCTCCACAGCGCCCGTGGTGGCCACCAGCACGTGGGTTACCTCGCGCGGGAGCCCCGCGAGGTTCGCCGCCGGGGCGAGGAAGAAGCGGCGTGCCGTGAGCGTCGCGCGGGTCGCCTCGGTGCGCCACGCGGGGGACTCGAGGTACGGGGCGCGGCCGTCGAGCCACCCGACGCGCCCGCTCACCGCGCTGATGCTTCCCTCCGTGTAGCCGTTCGCCAGGATCACCGCATCCTCCGGCAGCTCCTCATCCATCCACTGATACGCCCGGTAGGCGGTCTCGGACAGACTCGGACCGACGGGCGCAAGGTTCTGCAGGCTCGCGGAGCGTCCGCCCGTCACGGGCGTCAGCCATACGAGGAGGGCGGCGCTCAGGAGCCCTGAGGCGATCACGTAGACGGTCGTCCGGGACCCCGGACGTACCCGCTCTCCAGCCGTGGAGGCCCAGCGGCTGAGGAGCCACCCAACCGTGGCCAGCAACCCGGCGAGCGCCAGCACGTAGTAGGGCAGAATTCGCTGCGGCCCGGCCCGCTCGGGCACATACTGGCCGTAAGCCGCGCACACCAGGCCGGCCAAGAGCACGATCCCGAGTCCGAGCAGGCCGATCGCGAGCGCCCCCTGCGCCCCAGCCGGCCCCCACCGCCCGCTGAGCGCCGCGACCATGAGCAGCAGGAGCAGTGCGAGGCCGATCTGGCTGCCGAGGCTCTGCATGTTCACCCCGCGATACGGGTAGCGCGCCTTGCGGTCGATGAAGAAGCGGCAGACGTCGGGCGGCGGCTTCCCGAGGTTGGCCGGCGCGTAGAGCGCGGCATGCAGTGTCCAGGTCGGATCGATGTCGGGGAACGGGACGACATCCGTGGCAGCGTCCTCGGTCGGCTCGTCGAAGCCGGCTAGATGGGAGACCCGCTCGCCGCCGTCGCTGACGACGCTGAGGGCTCCCACGCACACCACGAACGCGGCGGTAGCCATGGCCATCGTCCGTACTAGGGAGCCTGCGGGCGGTGCGTCCGCCGTGTCGGCCTCGCGCACAGTGTCCGCATCCGGGATCTCGGCTGACGAGCCTCTGACTGCGCGCCGTATGCGCTCAAGCGGAACCGCGCGAGAGGCGAGTATCGCCGCCCACAACGGCACGCTGATGAGCCACACCTCTGCGTGGGCCATGAGGGCGCAGGCACCGAGGATCGCGGCGAGCGCCGTCCAGCGTGCCGACCGCCGCTCGAGGCCCTCGTTGAGGAGCCAGCCCGACCACAGGACCAACAACAGCCCAAAGGCCTCGGGCCGATAGCTCACGAAGCGGTTGGCGATCTGGGGCGCTGCGATCGTTAGGAGCCCCGCGGTCCACGCCCACCAGGCAGGCAGCCAACGACGCCAAAGCGCGTAGGCGGCCACCAGCCCAAGAAGGACCATGAAGAAGCGATAGCGCTCGAGGAGCTCTAGGTCCGCACCCCCCGCCAGCTTCGCCGTGGCGGCACCGTGGAGCGTGGTGACCGCGTACTCGACTGGGAAGGGGCGCGTCCCCCCCCATTCCAGCCGCGTGTCCGGCAGGGAGTCCGCGGCCACCGTCTCGGTCACGAGATCCCAGTAGAACCACACGGTCGTTCCGCGCGGCAGGCCGCTAGAACGGGACACCTCGACGTGGGCGGCCACCACCGACAGCCACGCGGTCGTCGTCACTGCCAGCACGAGCACCGCCGGGACGATCGCCCGCCGGTCAAACCGGCTGGGCACGTATCGGACCACGGCACCAGCCCGCTCCCGAAGCGGCTCCAACCGGGACAGTGATGCCGGCCGGAGGCCGAGCCGAAACGTCGTCACAAGCGAGAGGACCATGACCGAGGCCCCGAAGGCGGGGGTCCCCAGGTGCCCCGTTACCAGCCCCGGGGTCGAGACGAGCACCGTCGCCGGCACCGCCAGTGCCAGCGAGATCGCGCCGCGCCGTGAAGCGCCGAGACGCTCGGGCACCACCGCAAGCCCGAGCAGCCAGCCGGTGAGCCCGAAGGTCGTGGCCAAGGACAATCCGTCCCTCAGCGCGCTCACGGGGACACGCCTAGAAAGGCTCGCTGCATCATGGTGCGGCTCGGGGCCCGAGACCGTTCTCGGCTCCCGCGCGTGACCTCGTAGAGCAGCAGCTGATCGCCTCCGAACGAGCGCACGAGGCGCAGGTCGAGAGAGTCCGAGACCTGAGAACGGCCCTCGGCGAAGCGCGAGCCGCCGAGGTCGACCGAGCCGCGGGCCGTGCTCACCAGCACGTAGTCGACCTCCTCGGGCAGCAGGTCCCGCTCTGCCACCGGATCGCGGAAGTAGGCGCGCGCGTCCAGCAGCTTGCGGATGGAGTCCGCGCGGAAGGCCTCGTTGCCGAGGTAGGGCGCGCGGCCGTCGAGCCACCCGAGCCGGTTGCTCACCGCGCCGATGCTTCCCTCCGTGTAGCCGTTGGCCATCACGATCGAATCGGGCGGGGTGTTCTCCTCGATCCACTCGTAGGCCTCGTGGGCGGTCTCCGACAGGTTGGGCCCGATGGGCGCGACGTGCTCGAGGCGCTCAGTCCGGCCCCCGAGCCCCGGCGTGAGCAGCAGCAGCAGCGCAACGCTGAGCACCGCTGTGGCGGCCGGATAGACGGCCCGGCCCACGCGACCGCCGGGCCCCTTCCACCGCCGCCAGAGCGCGCTCAGGCGCGTCGCGGCCAGCCAGCCGGCCACGGCGAGAAGCCCGGCGAGGGGGAACCCGTAGGTCGGGATCACGCGCTGCGGGCCGAGCCGCTGCGGCACGTAGGTGCTGTAGAGGAAGGTGAAGACCATCCCCACGGCCACGATGCCGGCGGCGGTGATGGTGATCACGAGCACCGCGCGGGCCGCCCGTGCGCTCGGACGGCGACGCAGTGCGGGAAGCACGAAGAGCAGGAGGAGCAGCACGCCCAGCTGGGCCTCGCGGCTCTGCATCCTGAGGCCGACGAACGGCTCCCGGGCCTTCTTGTCGACGAAGATGCTGCGCAGCTCGGGCGGAGGGGTGCCGATCTCCGCCTCCCGGTACAGCGCCCCGTGCAGTGTCCAGGTGGGATCGCCGGCGGGGATGGGCGCGACGGGGCCGGTCCTCTCCTCCGCGAGGCCGGCCTGGCCGGCCACCCTCGATCCGCCGTCGCCGGCGAGCGTGAGCACCACGACCGACGCCACGAAGGCCACCGCCACGACGGCCACCGGGCGCGTGAGGGGCCGCACGACCGCGCCGATCCGCCGCCTACGCGGCGCCGTGGCACCGCCCTCGCCGCGGTCGCCGGTCGGGTCCTCGTCTCCGTCCTCGGTGCCGCCCTCGGCGGGAACCTCGGTCCGGGCGTCGGGGAAGGCGACCCGGGCCACCAGTATCCCGAGCCACAGCGGGCCGGTGAGGAACCAGGCCTCGGCGTGCGCGAGGAACGAGCTGGCCGACACCACCCCGGCCAGGGCGGCCCAGCGCTTCGACCGCCGCTCCAGCGCCTCGTCGAAGAGCCAGGTCGACCACAGCGCGAGCACGAAGCCGAAGGTCTCCGGCCGGTAGGACACGAAGCGCGTCGCGAAGTGCGACGCCGCAATGGTCAGCGAGCCGGCCACGAGCGCCCACCACGCGGGCAGGAAGCGCCGCCAGACCGCGAACGCGGCCAGCAGCCCGCACACGACCATCGCCAGCCGGTAGCGCTCAAGCAACTCGAGGTCGAAGCCCCCGGCGAGCTCGGCGCTCGTGGCCGCGTGCACCGTGGACACGAAGTACTCCGACGGGAAGTCATGGGTCGCCCCCCACTCGCGGTGGGCGTCGGGCACACCGCCCTTGTCGGCCACGTCCTCGACGAGGTCGACGTAGAACCACACGGTCACGTGGCGCGGCAGGCCGCTCGAGCGTGCCACCTCGAGCTGGGGGGCCAGCACGGCCAGCCACGCCACCGCCGCGGCCGCCAGGGCCACGAGGGCCGGCACGACGGCGCGGCGGCCGAGCCGGCCGGCGGCACGCCGCGGCGCCCGGCGGCACGCCGCGGCGCCGCTCGCAGGCGGCCGAGCACCTGCCGCGGCGAGCGGCGCAGGGCCGCCAGCGTGCCCGTGCGAAACGTCGCCAACAGCGTCAGCCCCGCCACCCCGAGCAGGAAGGCCGTCGTTCCGAGCCGGTCGAGCACGAGGCCGGGGAGGGCGGCCAGCAGCGCGGCGGGCACCGCCGTGCTGAGCGCCAGGCCGGCCCGGCGGGCGGCGCCCACCGGCTCCGGCAGGACCACCAGGGACAGCAGCCAGCCCGTGAGCGCGAAGGTCACGGCGAGCGCTGCGAGGTCTCCGAGCAGGGCCATCTACCGATCGCCTACGACACGCTGCTGAAGATCTGCTCGGCGCGCGCCCGGTAGAAGCGGGAGATCGGCTTCTCCCCGCTGATCACCACGCCGTCGGGGAAGGTCGAGCGCAGCCGCTCGGCGTAGCCCTCCTCGCCGTGCTCGGCGCGACTGCACTTGATGGCGTGTCCGACGGTCGCCGCCGTCATGAAGGCGGGTGTCGGACCCGGCTCGCGCCCGGTGCGCCGGAGCAGCACGAGCCCCTGCCCGTTGTCGCTCGTGACGTCGCCCTCGAGCGGTGAGAAGTGCACGATCTCGAAGGCGCCGCTGGCCGCCAGCTGGGGAGCCGAGTCGAAGAGCCCGGGGTGGCGGCGGTCGGAGGTGAGCAGGAGGTAGTCGGAGCTCGTGCGCTCCATCTGGGCCAGCACGGTGCCGAGCGACATCGCCGCCCCGGTGCACTCGCCGTCGAGGCGGAACCAGACGGTCCTGGCCGGCGTGTCGGTCCAGATCTCGGAGCCGGTGCCGCACGCCGTGGCCACCAGGCTGCGGGGCTCCTCCGGGCAGTCGAGGTCGAGCTGCTCCCAGCTCTGGTCGAGGCCCGTCTGGTAGGCCACCTGGTACGAGTAGTGCCAGCTCGAGATCACGCCCTCCCCCGCGGGCACGTTCTTCTCCATGTAGTCGCTCATGTCGCGGGCGGCCCGGTTGAGCTGGTTGTCGGGCTTGCCGCCCTCCAGCGCGCCGCGGTCGTAGGTCACGAAGTAGCGCCCGCGGCCGAGTGCCGTGGGCACGACGATCACCGCGATCAACCCCGCCGCCACCGCCGCGAGCGCGCGGGGCGAGGCCCACGGGCGCCGCTCGAGGGCCGCGTAGAGAAGCGCCGCGGCCAGCGCGGCCAGCGCCCCGTAGAGCAAGGTCTGCACCACCAGGAACTGGCGGGCGAGCGTGTAGCGCAGGGCGAGCAGCAGCACGCACACCGGGATCTGCATGAGGATCAGCGCCAGGTAGAAGGACCACAACCGGTGGCGCTGGAGGGCGCGCACCACCACGTACAGAAACGCGGGGCCGAGGAGGTACCAGACCGGCGTGGCGGGCAAGACGCGCTTGCGGACGTAGCTCTCGGCGCTACCGAGGGTGAGCTCTCCCGCCTCGGGAGTCGTCGACAGAAGCAGTCCGGTGAGCACCACGACCCAGAGGCCGACGGCGGCCCAGGCCACGGCGGCGCGCCCGCGCTCGCTCGCGTAGACGTCCGCCACGGTGCCGCGGCGCCAGAGAACGAGCCCCAGGCTCCCGGCCAGCAGCACGCCGGCGGCGGCGGCCACGGCCAGCGCCGTGGACAGCTGGCCCACCAGATACACCTCCCCGCTCGACACGAGGACGTAGATCCACCAGGGCAGGCACACGGCCGCGAGCCCGGCGTAGTGCCAGGCAACGCTGCGCGCGGGCCATCCGAGCAACCCTCCGGCCGCGAGCCCCATGGGCAGCAGCGCGAGCGCGGTCTCCTTCGTCAGGATCGCCAGGGCGAGCATGGCGCCCGACGCCGCCGCCAGGCGCACGTCGGAACGGTCGAGCGCGACGATCACGAGCAGGATCGCGCCCAGCAGCAGGCCCACCATCACCGCGTCCACGTTCAGGGTCTGGGTCAGCACGGCGGTGTACGAAAAGGCCGCGGCGAGCGCGGCGGCCAGGAGGCCTGCCACCGGCCCGGCCAGCCGGCGGATCAGGAGGTGGAGGAGGATCGGGTTGAGCACGGCCAGCGCTCGGAGCACCATGCCGATCGCGCCGACATCGCGGTCGAACACCAGCGATACGACGCCGACCATCAGGGGGAACACGGGTCCGCGGATCGTCTCCTGCTCGTCCCCGAAGATGCTCACCCCGCGCCCTTCGAGCAGGTTCAGGCCCTCCAGGAGGTAGAGGCCGTCGTCCACGAAGACGCGGTTGTTGCGGGCGAACCACAGCAGCGACGCTCCGAAGATGGCGAGCACGAGCGGGCCCACGACCAGGTCGGCCCAGTGGCGAGCGGGCGCTGGCGGAGGCGGCTCGGCCGGCACGCCGGCAGGGGCGCTCGACGCGTCTTCGTGCGCGCGCGGCGGAGCTCCTGCGGACACTGCGTCTGGATTCACGAGGTAGGCGGCTCGCGGGCGGACGAAGAGGACCCGACCCCCTGGTCGTGCCCCACGCCCCCGAGCGGCATGAGCATGGTACCGAGGGTGCCGGGCGCGCCCGGCCGACCGCTCATGGGCTCCCCCGTCCTCGCCGGGCGTCCGCGCGAGGCGACTACCGGCTCAAACCCTCACCTTGAGCCACCGGCTACCCGCTGTCACGGGTCGGTGCGACCGGCGACGATGGCGTCGGCCGGAGCTCGCGCGCGCGAGCTCCGGGTGGAGGAGGCGGCGCCGACGCCGGTCCCCTGCAGGCCTCCGGTTATGCGAGTGAACGCCCGCCATGATGGCTTCCGGGCGCCGCTCTTGGCGAAGAGGCCGGTGTGCGGCTGCCAGTGGCCGATGGCACGCTCTTCGGGCGTCGGCTCGCGATCCTGCAGGCTGAACCAGATGGCCATGTCGACGCCATAGCGCCGTCGTCCCTTGAGGGCCGCCCGGAAAGTGGCAGTCAGCTTTTCCGCCTGCTCCGCTCGGGTCGCGTACGCGAAATGCCGCTTGTTCCCGCCGGTGCCCCAGCCGATCTCCGTCAACCAGAGCCGGGCTGACGGATCGCCGGCGCGCCGGGCAAGCGCACGCACGTAACCGACGACGGCCTGGACATCCCGGGCGTTCGTGGCATAGGGGTGGACGCTGACGGCGTCGAAGAGCCTTGCGAAGCGTCGCGCCGTGCTCTTCGAGCCGTAGACGCCCCTGAGGAAGGTGCTGATGGACATCCCCCGCTTGGTCTCGGCGAGTCCTGCGAGGCCGATCCGCGCGCGGGGGTGTACCCGCCGCATGGCCCGCGCCGCGGCCTCCACAAGCTTTCGGTACTCGACGGGCGTGGCCTTCGGCCGGCACTTGTCGGCTCGCGCCGGGCAGTCGTAGCGAGACCCGTTCGGCTCGTTCCAGAGCTGCCACGCGACCGGCACCGGTCGCAGGCCGGTCTCCTTCCAGAAGGATCCCGAATCGTCCGTGACGGGCCCGTATCGCTCGACGGCCCGGCGGGCGAAGGCGGCGAACCGCGCTCGGCCGGCCGCCGAGAGCGGCGGCACGCGGTCGGCGCGTGCCCCTCGGACGTAGGCCGGCGCGCTGTGGCACGCGGTCGTCGCGGGCCCCTCGGCCGTAGGCCGGCGCGCTGTGCAGTGTCAGCAGCAGCGGTATCCCCACCCGCGCGACCCCAGCGATGTCGGCGTCGGTCGAGGACCAGTCGTAGCTGTCGGGGCTCGACTCCACCCGCGACCAGAACACGAACTGCCGGAAGATGCCTACCCGGCCCTGGCGCATGCGCTCGAAGGCCGTCGTGCTCGGCGCGTTCCAGGCCTGGATGCCGCAGAACCGCGGCGGACAGCCCGCGTTGGCCACGGGTGCCGCCAGCAGCAGTGCCGCGAGCACGATCGCCGACAGGGCAAGGCCGGCGCGCCGAGGGTGACGCGCGCCTTCGGCCGTCACCCGGCCGCCTCGGTCGCGGCTGTGGGTGAGCGCACCTCACGCACCATGGCGGCCGCGCGCTCCCACCCCAGCGCCAGCCCAACGGCCACGAGTGGCACGAACACCAACTCAAGGCGGAAGTTCGTGGGGTTGAGCGCCAGCGCGAGCAGCAGCGCGCAGCCGAGCAGCGCCCACCGCATCAGGCGGAAGAACGAGTCTCCACGCGGCGAGAGGAAGAGGAGAAGACCCATACCCCCCAAGAACACGGTGGCGGTCAAGGGGTTGTGGACCAAGTAGTCGAGAACGCCCTCGAGGACTCTCCCGAGCGCCGGCAGGTAGTCGCCCACGACCGAGCCGATGGACGTGCTCTCAGGCACGTAGAAGCCGTTTCCGGCGTAGGCGAGGTGGTCGAGGAGCGGCGCTCCGAAGATGAGGGGCGCCGGTGCCGCGGCCACAAGCCCCGACACGAACAGCGCGATGGTGGTCCGCGTGCGCTCGGTCAGGGCCATGATTGCCGTGGCGGCCACCAGGACGATCGTAGCGTCACGGGTCACGGACAGGAGGGCCATGCAGGCGATCCAGGCGGGCAGCCAGCGCGCACCGCGCTCGAGCACCAGCGCCGCCGCGAGCAACGCACCGATCTCGAGCGCGAGGCCCCAGCTCTCGGTCAGCGGTCGGAAGCTCCAGTCCCGCACCGGCTCGAGCAGGATGCAGACGGCCGCGACGGCGAGGCTGGCCGCCACCCCGAACCGCCGTCGCAGCAGAAGAAAGAGCAGCGGCGCGAGCAAAAGGTAGCCAACGAGCGACACCGTCTCGATTCCGTGCGGGTCCCCGCTTGGGTGCGTGGCCGCCGCCAAGGCCGGGACGAGCCAGCGGCGGCGGTAGAACTGGGCGCTGTAGTGGACCCAGCGCGGATCCGCCGCTCGTTGCTTGTGGGGATCAAGCAGCGCCTCCCGCTCGGCCAGCCGGCGCGGCAGCGGGTTGGCGAAGAAGACCTTCTCGAGGGCCGCGTGCTCGCTGTGGCCGTCCGTGATCTGAAGCGTTCGCGCCTGGAGGAAGAGGCCGTCCTTGGTCCAGCCGATGCCGCCACCGTAGCGGTCGTGGGAGAGAGCTCCGGCCAGGGCGAGGAGGACGAGGAGCGCGACCGTGCCCTGAGCCCAGCGCCCGCGCGGCCACCCGCGCCGTAAGGCGATCATCCTTAGGTTCCCGTACGAGCGCCGTCCGCCGGGGCAGACGGTGGCCCCAGCGCCCTTGAGCGCCGACTAGGGGCAGACGACGCCGCCGGGAAGTGTGCAAGTGGGAGGGGTTCCCCCGCCCCCGCCCCCGCCCCCGCCATCGGCCGGCGGCTCAGGCTCACCCGCGGTCCCCTGCCCCTCCGGACCGGGCGGGGCGGTGGCCCCTGCGCTCGCGCCCACGGACCCGGGGCCGATCTTGCCGCTCGTCTTGCCGCGCGTGAACTTGAGCATCGCGGTCCACGCCCGCTTTGGCGCCCCGTTCTCGCGGAAGAGCCCGGCCTGGCGCTGCCACGCGTCCGCAGCGTAGGTGCCGTCGGGCCCTCGGTCTTGAAAGGTGAACCACACCACCTGCCCGATCCGGTACTTCTTACGAGTCTGCGTGCTAGTGAGGAAGCGATACGACTGCGTGAGTAGTTGAGCCATCTTCCTGTCGCCGACGGAGAAGATGCGGTTATTTCCACCGCTCGACCAGCCGAGCTCGGACAGGTATAGGGGCGTCCTCGAGTCCTTCCCCTTGGTCATGACCTTGCGCACGGCAACCACCGCGCCCTTCACATCCGTGGCGCTTTTGGCGTAAGGATGGATCGCCACCGCGTCGAAGGCGTTCTTGAAGTTCTTCACCCGGTAGAGATCCGTCAGGTAGCGGATCAGTGGGCTGCCGAACTTGGTTTCCGGCAGGCCGGCCAGCGTGACCTTGGCCTTCCGGTTCACGGACTTGATCGCCCTGGTGGCCCGGGTCGTGAAGGTCGCGTACTCACGTGCCTTCGGGCGGCAGGAGGTGACGACCCGCTTGCCGCGGACCCTCTTGAACCTCTGTACGCAGGGCCAGAACTGCGCGAGATTGGGCTCGTTCCAGACCTGGAAGACCTTGATCGGCTTCTTGGGAACGCCGGGGTTCTGCTTCCAGAACGCGCCGTTCGGTCCGTAGCGCCGAGCCACCTCGCGGACGTAGGCGTAGTACGCGGCCTTTCCGGCGGCGGTGGCCGGCGGGCGATCGTGCTGGCAGCCCGGACGAGGCGTGGGGCACGGGCTCTTGGTCTCCCTGCCGGCCCAGTCTGGCGTACCGAAGAGCACGGGCGACACGGTCACGCCGTTCTTTGCGGTGCTGCGGACGACGTCGTCCGTGTCCCCCCAGCTGAACACGCCAGGCACCGGCTGAATGACGGACCAGAAGAACGTCGTCCGAAAGGTTCCGATCCTGGCCTTGCCGAGCGCGGCGTAGCCGGCATCCGACGGCCGGTTGATCGGTTGGATCCCGAAGAACTCCTTCGACGGCCGGGCGGCCTGTACGGGGAGCGCTGCCAGCGCGAGGAGGATCGCTGCGAGAGCCAGCGTGACCGACGTACGAACCGTTCGTGACACCTTCAATACCCCTTCTTGTCTGCGGATCACTGGCGGACGGGCAGGCCGTCGCGCCGGCGCTTGAAGGCTACCCCTAGCCCGGTCACAGCGATTGTAGAGAGTGCGAGCACGATCAGCAGCAGCCCCGTTCGATCGCCGTCGGCGCCCGTGGACGCGGGGCGCGCGGCTGCGCCGTCGGGGCTCGACGCGTCGATCGGCACGGCGCTCTCACCGTCGAGGCCCCTGAAGCTCTTCAGCAGGTTCGAGAAGCCGGGCGCATCGAGGGCGCCCGAGCGGGCGAGGCGCTCGCGGAGGGCCTCAAACTCGGGTGAGCCGCGGGAGGCCGCGCCGCCACCGGCGCCGTCCGCCCGGCCGGAGCCGTCGGGGCCACCCGGGCCGTTCTCGGCGGGGCCGTCCCCCCGTGCATCCGGAACGAAGCCCGAGTATTCGTCAAGGGCGGCGTTCTGGGCGACGGCCCCGGCTGCAAAGATCATCATCGCCACCGCTACCGCGGCCGTCGTAAGTGTTTCCCTTCTCATGCGCACAGCGTCACCTCCATCGTCGGAAACGCTCGGGCGCCCCGTGATCTCGAGAATCGGTCGTCCCCGGGCAGAACACATGATCGCCGCCGCGGTTGCGGGCGCCTACGTCACGCTTTCGCTCGCGGGGGGCGGATACTCGGTGGGCCTCCGAGCGGGAATCGCGATTGTAGTGTGGTGGGTGGTCATCATCGGCCTCGCCCTCGGTGCGTTCCCGCGGGCGTTCGTGCCCAGGGCGGCCGTCACCGGTGGACTGTGCCTCGCGGGCCTGACGGCTCTGATCGGTCTCTCGATGCTCTGGGCGAGCGACGACGGCCGGGCTTTCGTCGAGCTCTCGAGGGCCGCTACCTACCTCGGCATCTTCGTGCTGGTCGTGGTGGTCGCCCCAAGTGGCAGCGCCCGCTCGTGGCTGGCCGGGCTGGCCGTGGGCCTCACCGCCGTCGCCTGCTTCGCGGTGGCCAGTCGGCTGGTGCCGGCGGCCTTCCCAGAACAGGAGGTGATCACGCGGCTGCCCGCGGCGGCCTCCCGGCTTGCGTATCCGGTGAACTACTGGAACGGCCTGGCGGCGTTGATGGCCGCCTGCGTGGTCCTGCTCGTGTGGCTGGGTGCGGAGGGCGCCACGAGGCGCGCCCGCGCCGTCGCCGTCGCGGGGCTCCCCCTGGCGGCGCTGGAGGCGCTCACGCTTTACCTGACCTTCTCTCGAGGAGGCCTCATCGCGCTGGCGGTGGGGCTGACGGTGCTCATCGCGCTGGTCCGGCCACGGATCCGTGTCGTCGCCGGACTGACCCTCGGCGGCGCCGGCGCGGCCGCCCTGATCGGGTTCGCGAGCACCAAGGAGAGCTTCCGCGAAGGGCCCCTGAGCTCCGGGGCGGCTCGAGCCGAGGGCGACGAGCTGGCGTTCGCGCTCCTCTCCGTGACGGTCGCCGTGGCGCTGGTCCACCACGTGCTCGACGCGCGCGTTCGCCGGGCCGTCGTCTCTCGCCGAGCCACCCGGCTGAGCCTGGCGGCAGTGGTCGCCGCGGCGCTTACGGTCGTTGTCCTGGTCAACCCGATCCGGACGGCGGACAACCTGTGCCAGCCCCCCGACAACGTGGCGCAGCCGAGCGGCAACCCGAACTACACCCGGCTCACGAGTGACGCCGGCACGGGCCGCTGCCAGTACTGGAACGCGGCCCTCGATGCGTACGCGCGCCACCCGGTGCTCGGTCTCGGCGCCGCCGGGTATGAAGCATTTTGGGCCAAGGAGGGGTCGCTCCCCAACTTCATCGTCGACGCCCACTCGCTGTTCCTCGAGACCTTGGCGGAGCTCGGCCTGGGTGGGCTGGCGCTGTTAGTCGGCTTCCTGGTCATCGCCGCCACCGCGGGCGTCCGCCGGCGGCGAGGCATTGGCGCCGACTCGGCGATCGGGCCGGCACTGGCGCTGCTGGCCACCGGCGTGGTCTCGGCGGCGTTGGACTGGACGTGGGAGATCCCGGCGGTGTTCCTTCCCGTGATTCTCGCGAGCGCGCTCCTGGCCGGTCCCGCGACCGAGACGTTCCCAAACGAGGGAACGCGGTATCCGCTTGGGGTCGCCACCCTGCTGGCCGGGTGGATCGCCATCTTTCTAAGTGGAATCGTGCTCCTGACCCAGTTCAAGATCGACCAGAGCCGCGACGCCGCGCGCGCCGGAGACCTCGTCGAGGCGCTCGGAGACGCCCGTGGGGCAAGCACCGTGCAACCGTGGGCAGCGTTTCCCTACACGCAGCAGGCGCTCGTGCAGGAGCTCCGAAACGACATACCAAACGCTCTCAAGGCATCGCACGAGGCTCGCAAGCGCGCCCCCGACGACTGGCGGCTCTGGATCATCGAGGCGCGCCTCAGGCGCACCGCCGGAGACGAGCTCGGGGCTGAGCGGGCGACTGCGCGCGCCCGGGAGCTGACCCGCGGATCCCCGCTCTTCCCCAGTGGCTAGTCGCCCGGACAAATTTCCCTTCTCGGAACCGAGCATCGACCGCTCCTCCGACGGGTTACAGGCCGCGATGCCACCCGATACCGCCACGCGCCGCGAGGTCGCGAGCACCCCCAAGCGCCTCACGCGGCCGTTCTCGATGCGCCGTCGCGAGGGGCCGTGGAAGGACGCCCTGCGCCGGCGGCTCCTGGCCACGGCCGACCTCGGAGCGGGCCTGACATCGCTCCTGGTCCTGGCGCTCGCGCACAGCGCCGCGGCCGCTCTGTGGGCGGCGCTGGCTCTTCCCGGGTTCATCATGGTGGCCAAGGCACAGGGCCTGTACGACCGTGATCACGCCAGGCTCCGGCACCTGACCACGGACGAGTTCGGCGCGCTCTTCTACTGGGCGACGCTGTCGGTCTCCGGCGTGTCATTGGGCCTGTCGTTTCTGCCGGTGGGTGGCCCCGGAGGCCCGGCCGCCCTCCTCATGTGGAGCAGCGCGCTCGGGAGCGCGGTTGCCCTCCGCACGCTCGCCCGCGCCCTTTGGAGGCGGACCGTCCCCCCAGAACGCGGGCTTCTGATCGGTGACGGCGGCCTCGCCGATGGCGTGGCCCGCAAGCTCAAGCTCGAGCGCGCGCATCACCTCGAGCTCGTGGGACCCGCGGTGCCGCTGGAGTCCGACGAGCTCGAGGCAACTCTGCTCGAAGCCAGGGTCGAGCGGGCGATCCTCGCCGCCTCGGACCTCGACGAGGAACGCCTCGCGGTGGTTGTCTCGGTGTGCCGCGCCGAGGGCATCAAGCTGAGCGTGGCCCCTCCCCTGCGCGCGATGCTCGGGACGGCGGTGGCCCTCAACCATCTCGCGGAGCTGCCTTTGATCGAGTTCCGCACCTGGGATGCATCGAGATCGACGATGCTCATCAAGCGCACGGCGGACGTGGTGGGCGCGGGCCTCGCCCTCGTCCTCTTCGCTCCCCTTCTGCTCGTGCTCGCCGCCATCGTAAGGCTCGACTCCCCAGGCCCGGCGGTGTTCCGGCAGCGTCGGGCGGGCCGGGCCGGGGTCCCGTTCGAGATGCTCAAGTTCCGGACGATGGTCAGCGACGCGGAGGAGCGACTGCCCGAGGTGGTCGACCTCGAGGAGCTCGAGACGCCGATGTACAAGGTGCGCAGCGATCCGCGGATCACGCGTACGGGACGCTTCCTGCGGCGGACCTCCCTCGACGAGCTGCCGCAGCTCGTAAACGTGCTGAAGGGCGACATGAGCTTGGTCGGCCCGCGGCCCGAGTGGATGCGGCTGGTCGAGCGCTACGGAGAGGCCGAGCTCGTGGGTCTGGAGATGCGTCCCGGTATCACCGGCCCGATGCAGGTGCACGGCCGAGGCGAGCTCACCTTCGCCGAGCGCCTGGCCGTCGAACGCGAGTACGTGGAGAACCACTCACTCCGCAAGGACATGAAGATCCTGGTCCGCACCGTTAGCGTCGTCATCCGCGGCCACGGCGCCTGGTAGGCGGCGGGGCCCCGGGGCCCAGAGGCAGAGGCCGAGCAAGAGGCCGGCCGGCACGTACAAGAAGCGGTCGAAGATCGAGTTCTGCACGATGCCGGTGAGCAGCCAAACGAGCGTCGCGACACCGAGGGCCTGCGCCAGCGCCTGCTGAGCTGCCCTTCTCTCACCGGTAAGCCCGAGCCGCACGGCCAATCGCAGGACGCCCGCGGCGAACAGGGAAAAGGCCAGGAGCGCGAGCGGTCCGCCGGCCTGCAGCAGCTGCAGATAGACGTTATGGGCGCTGCGAACGAACTGGAACCCGTAGCCGAGCAGCGGACGATCCGAGATGTCGGCGAGGGCCTGGTCCCACCCGAGCCTGCGTCGCTCGTCGCTCACGGCGGCCGTGCCCCCTCCGGTCAGCCGCTCCGCTCCCTGCAGCAGGGGCGCCTCGATTTCCGCCGCCCCCGCACCGAAGATGGCTAGGAACGCACCCGCGGCCACGAGAGCCCACCGGACGCGCTGCTGAAGCAGCAGGATGAGGCTGGAACCGAGGGCGCCGCCCAAGAGGCCGGCCCGCGAGCCCGAGAGCAGGATGCCCAGCAGGAGCGGCGGCAGGAGCGCGAACAGCCAGGCCCGCCGTCCGGTGCCCGCAGACAGGCGGGCGAGTACGACCGGCAGGGCCATTACGCACTGCAGGGAGAGCTCGAGGGGGTGCGTCGTCAACCCCGGTTGGCGGTCTGCCTCGCCGGCGACGTGCGTCCGGTAGTCGGCGCCTGAGAGCGCCTGCCCGAGACCCGCACCGTGGTAGTCGGCGAAGGCGACGACGCAGTTGATCACCACGCCGCCGAGCCATATGGACACGAGCAGCGAACGGCGGGAGCTAGAGGTGGCGGCCATCGCGATGAGCAAGGGGACGACCGCCAGCGCGAACAGAAAGCGGAAGAGGACCGGCAGGTTGGAGCGCTGCCTGAGCTCGTAGAAGCTGGCGTCGCGGTCGAGCAGGATGCGCGAGGGCGGCGACGGAGGAAGGACCTCCACGAGCAGGCCGGCCGCAAGCAGCCCCCCGACGGCCACCACCAGCCAGATCGGAACGGCCACCGGCAGCGCTTTGCGCGCAAGCACATGGACACTGGCCACCGCGGCCGCGAGGACGAACAGCGCATCGGCGGCCGTGAGCCTGTCCCCGAAGCGCAGTCCACCGAAGGAGACGAAGCACCACGTAGGTGCGGTCCGGTGGGCGGATGGGAGCGGTCACCGGAGATCGCCCGTGTGAGCCGATCTTGCCGGCCGACCGTGCGCGAGCCGCCGGCTGCGCCGGGCAAGCGCGATGTCGAAGGCGCGTGCGTGGGCGTCGGCGCAGACGTCGAGGCTGAAGCGCTCGAGGGCGCTCCGCCGGCCCGCGGCGCCTAGCCGGCGCCGGAGAGCCTCGTCACCGAGTATCCGCAGGATGGCCGCGGCCACCGCAGCTGGGTCGCCGGGCGGCACGAGCGCGCCGGTCTCACCCTCCTCGATGACCTCCGCAAGGGCGGCGACCCGCGCGGCCACCACCGGCACGCCGCACGACATGGCCTCGAGCACTGCAGTGGTGACCCCCTCCGAGCGCGGCAACGAGGTCAGGACCTTCACGTCCAACGCCGGGTAGAAGCTCTCGGGGTTCTCCTGGTAGCCCGCGAACACCAGGCGCTCGCTGTCCAAGCCGAGGGTCCGGGCACGCTCGCGCACGCGCTCTTCGTATCCCCGGTGAGTGGCGAATGATGCGCCGACGACGAGGAAGCGCGCCTCTGGCAAGGGACGAAGCACGAGCGCGGCGGCCGTGACGAAGTGCTCGAGGCCCTTCTGCGGAGTGATGTTCGAGACGGTGCCCA
This sequence comes from Thermoleophilaceae bacterium, assembly GCA_030446485.1. GTDB lineage: Bacteria > Actinomycetota > Thermoleophilia > Solirubrobacterales > Thermoleophilaceae > JAUJNF01. Next base: position 21,685 of record JAUJNF010000005.1, read on the forward strand.
CGAGCGGCGCCCCTTCGGGCACGCCCAGCCGGCTGCGAGTGGCCGCACGCCGTTCCTCCGACGGCCGGAAGCGGCCGGTGTCCACCGGCGGGTAGTAGTCGACGGTGCCCGGCGTTCCGGCCGGTACGCCGTGGGCCTCCGCCAGCGCCTTGCCGGTGAACATCAGGGCGTCGGCCAGGCGCCTCGCGGGCGGCCCCAGGGCCCGTCGCAGTGGAGCGGGCGCGTAGGTGTCCACGAGCTTCCACACCGCCGGCAGCCGCTCCAGCCGCGCGGCCACTATCGCCTGCGGATTGAGAAGGCCGGCGGCCACGACCAGATCCGCCCTGTCCTCGCGGGCCGCGTGCCGCAGGCGGGCCACGTCGCCCCAAACGCTTCCGGCGAAGCGGCCCTGAACCACCGGGTCAGGCGTCGATCGGACCCGCCCGTAGCGCTCGAGCGCCACGTCGATGCCCGCCGAGCGGAGTCGCTCCGCGGCGTTCCCGGACTCGCAGGGCAGGAGCACCTTCGAGTCCCATCCCCGATCCCGGAGAGGAGCGGCCAAGCGCAGGACCTCATTGTGGGGACCCCCGAAGACCGGGTAGTGGAATACGTGCAGTACTCGCCGCTTGGGCGTGTTGATCGTGGTCATGAGCCCGTGGGAACCCCCCGGAGGCGACCTAGTATCGGCTGATGACGCGCCCCGGCCGGACCGAGCGGTAGCCAGGCCGCAAGACCGGCGTCTCGCATCGCGTCTTGGCGCGGGGTTCGGCGGGCCGGGATCGGACCGTCGGGCGGTAGCGGGATCGATCGTCACGGCCCTCGCCTTCCAGGCGGTGCTCGTGCTCAGCGGCGTGCTCGTGGCTCGGCTGCTCGGAGTCGAGGACCGCGGTCACCTGGCGCTGCTCGTGCTGGTGCCAACCGTGCTGTCGCAGATCGGGGGGCTCGGGCTTCCGCTCGCGGCCACCTTCCACATAGCGCGGGCCCCCGGCGCGACCCGGGCGATCATGCGCTCCCTGTGGGTCCCTGCCCTGGCCCAGGCCGTGGCGCTGACGTTCGTCCACGCCGTCATCCTGCTGTTCGTCCTCGCCGGCGAGGCACCTCGAGTTCAGCTGGGCGGTGCGCTCTCCCTCGGCCTCGTGCCCGGACTGCTCGCCTACGAGTACGGACAGGGCTTCCTGCAGGGGCAGCGACGCTTCCGCTCCTTCAACGTGCTTCGCCTTTTGCCTCAGGCGCTCTACAGCCTGGCCGTGCTCGCCCTGTTCCTGGCCTCCAGGGACAGCCTCCCGATCGTCGTCTCCGCCTGGGTGCTCTCGGTGACCGCCCTTGGGGCCGCGGCGGTGGTTATTGCGGCTCGGGGAGCGTCGAACGCGACGGCCGAGCCGTCTCGCCCAGCGAGAGCCTGCGGGTCGACCAGGCGGTGGTCGGGCTGTTCCTGACGCCGGCCGCGCTCGGCCTGTACGTAGTCGGGCTCGCACTCAGCAACCTCCCCCGGTTCATCGGGCAGGCGGTGGGCACGGTCGCCTTCCCCCAGGTGGCGAGCCGGCCCAGTCTCGGCGCGGCACGACGTACGATGTGGCGGCTGGTGGTGCTTACCGTTGCGCTCTCCGCAGCCGTCGTGGCTGTGCTCGAGGCGCTCGCCGGCCGGCTCGTGCCACTGTTCTTCGGGAACGAGTTCGAAGGCGCCGTGCCGCTCGCACGCATCCTTCTGCTGGCGGGCCTCTTCCTCAGTGCTCGACGTGTCCTGACCGACGCCGCTCGCGGAGCCGGCTACGTGTCGCTCGGGAACCTGGGCGAGGCGGTCTCGTGGGGCGTGCTGGTACCCGCCATGGCCGTGCTCGCTCCGGCCTCCGGCGCTCGTGGGGTGGCGCTTGCCCTCGCGATCTCCGCGGCGGCAAGCCTCGTAGCGATGGTCGCGACGGTGGCGCTGCGCCCACCGCCCGCGGAGCACGCTGCGGAGCCAGCCACTCATCTCGAGGACAGCGTTCCGGTTGAAGGCTCGTGAGCGGCGGAGTCGCTCATGGCTTCCGCCACCAGACACCGGCCGGCTTGATCTTCGGCATTCCGCCCTCCTGTCCGAAGATCGGATCGATCCTGCGCAGGGGCGCATCGACTCCCTGGCGGGCTCGGTACTCGTCGGTGGCCCGGCGTGCCCCCTCCCAGTGTCCGTAGTCGTCGATCACGACGTACCCCCCGGACGCCACCCGCGGGTAGAAGGTCTCGAGGGTGAGCAGCACCGACTCGTACCAGTCGCCGTCCGCGTGCAGGAGCGCCACCTGGTCAATGGTGGGAAGCGCCCGCGGGAAGGACTCCTCGAACCAGCCGGGGGCCACGCGCAGACGGCGGGGATCGCCAAAGCGCGCGAACGCCTCGCGCACGCGCCTTTCGCTGCCCTGGAGCGCCCCGCCATAGCCCGCGCTGTAGCCGCCGTCGAGGGCCCCCGGCTCGGGCAGCCCCTCGAAGGAGTCGAAGGCCCAGGCGTCGCGAGAGGGTGCCCCATTGGAGAGCAGCAACGTCGATCCGCCGTTCCAGGCGCCGCAATCGACCAGCACGCCGGGCACCCCCCTGGCTTCGATGTCGGCCGCTAGCCGATTGAGCATGCGCCCGCGCTGGCACGAGGTCATCGTGTAGCCGCCCCTGTGCAGCACCCGCCAGAGCCCCAGCTCACGTCGATAGCGGCGCAGGTTCCGAAGGTCTCGCGAGCGCGGGAGGATGTCCCAGAGGGTGCCGGGCCGGGTGAAGCGCAACTTGAGGGGCGTGAGCCGGTGCAGGGACGCGCGCAGGCGCGGGTGATCGGCGGTGGGCGGTGGCGAGGTGACGTCTAGGGCCAATGCCGCGCGGACTGCGGGGGACAGCTCAGCCCGGGCGCCGCGCCCCTGGACGAGGTCGTGGACCGATCGCTCGAGCACCGCCGGCAGGGCGCTGAAGAGGGCCAGCGCGTACGGCTCGGCAGCCAGCGGGCGCAGCGCGGCGGCGCGGGCGGCGTGGGCGAGGGCCCGCCCGCGTCGGCCCTGGCGGTGGTGCCAGTGCCCGGCGAGCGCCTGGTCGTGGCTCGCCACGTGCCGCCGAAGGCTTGCGTTGCCCATCGCGGCGGGCAGGCGCTCCAGCACTCCTCGGGTGAGCTCGGCCCGCGCCTCGAGAACCCCGCGTTCCACCGTCTGGGTCATCTGTCCATCGTGCCGCCGGTAGAGCACGAGCGGCTCGGGAACGAACGCGACGGTGGTCATCGACGCAAGGGTCGAGAACAGAGCGAAGTCCTCGAAGTAGGCGCGCTCCTCCGGAAATCCACCTGCCGCCTCGAGCACCCGGCGCCGGCAGACGACCGCGGACGGGATCGCTATGTCGTCGAGCATGAGGGGGAGAACCGCGTCACCCTCGCGGAAGGCAGCTCGACGCGGACGAAGCGCCGTCACCCGCCCGGCGGAGAGCTCGAGGAAGGCCGAGCACACCAGCCCGATCTCGCGCGATCGAGCAAACGTGCCCACCTGTGCCTGGAGCTTGTGGGCAACCCACAGGTCGTCTGAGTCCAGGAACGCGACCAATGGACCGGACCCGGCCGCGATGCCGGTGTTGCGTGCCGCGGCGAGGCCCGGTGTCCGTGATTGGACGACCGACGCCTGGGGCAGCACGGTATGGACCCGACCCGCCAGGTCGGGGGCAGCGCGATCATCAACCACAAGGACCTCGATAGCCGGGTGCGTCTGGGCGGCCACCGTCCGCAGAGCGGCCTCCAGGAAGGGCGCCGGGCCATGGACGGGCACGACGACCGACACCAACGCGCTGTCGACGGAACTCGAGGCTGACACCGCCGGGACCGTAGCGGCCTCGACAAGGCCCTCCGAACGGGTCCGGCCTCCATGCGGCCCCGCTACTACCGCCCACACCCAGGGTTAGCATGGGCATCGTGAAGACCGTTGCCGTCATCGGGCTCGGACGGGTTGGCCTCCCCCTCGCCCTCTCATTCGCCGACCGTGGCTATCGGGTGATCGGCGTGGAGAAACAGTCCGCGACGGTCGACTCGATCCGCTCCGGGGCCATGCCCTTCCACGAAACGGGTACCCAGGAGCTCCTCGAGCGGGTCCTCCCGAGCGGCCGGCTCGAGTGCACGACGCGCGTGGCCGACGCGGCGTCCGCCGACCACATCGTGCTGACGCTCGGCACGCCCGCGCTGGCGCACATCGAGATCGACATATCCGACATCCGTCGAGTGCTCGATGAGCTTCTGCCGCTTCTCCGCGAGGGCCAGACGCTCATCCTCCGCTCCACGGTGGCGCCCGGCACCACGGAGTGGCTCGCGGGCTACCTCGAGCAGCGGCGCGGCTTTGCGATCGGCGAGGACGTGTTCGTGGCGCACGTCCCCGAGCGCATAGCCGAGAACCACTTCCTGGAGGAGATCGCCAGCCTGCCGTGCATCGTCGGCGGGGTCGGCGAGGGGTCGGCGGCTCGCGCCGGCGACCTCTTCGAGTGCTTCGGCACCGAGATCGTGCACACCAGCCCCGTGCAGGCGGAGCTCGCGAAGATCTGGACGAACATCCTGCGCTACACCCACTTCGCGGTGCCCAACCTCCTGATGATGAACTGCGAGCAGTACGGCGCCAACGTGTTCGAGGTGATCGACCTGATCAACCACGACTATCCGCGCGGCGGCATGGCGCAGCCCGGGTTGACCGCCGGGACGTGCCTGCGTAAGGACTTCGCCTTCTCCGAGGAGCGCTCGAGCGCTCCGGGCATGCTGCTCGCCGTGTCCCGCGTGCACGAGAGCCTGCCGCTCTTCCTCGTCGAGGGACTCAAGCGGCGCACGGGCGGCACGCTGCGCGGACGCAAGGTCGCCGTGCTCGGCCTGAGCTTCAAGCGCGACTCCGACGACGTCCGCGACTCCCTCTCGTTCAAGCTCATGCGCCTGCTCGAGCGTGAGCTCGCGCACGTGGCCCGGCACGACCCGCACGTGCCGGAGCAGTCCGAGCCGCTCGAGACGGCCCTCGCCGGCGCCGACGCCGTGATCGTCGCCACCAACCACTCCGCCTTCGACGGCGTTCTACGGCAGGTGCCGTCCGAGGCGCTTGTCGTCGACCCGTGGAACATGACCGGCTCGGGGCAGGTCTTCGCCTACGCGAGCGAGCTGGCAGTTGCCTAGCGGGCTCGTGCAGGCTTGAGCGTGGCCACGGGCCGGGTGGTGGTGACCGGCGGAGCCGGGAACATCGGCACGGCCGTCGTGCGGCGCCTGCTGCGCGACGGCGACTGGCAGGTGCGAGTCTCCGACCAGCGCGAGGCCCCAGCCTGGATGCGGGAGGCCTGTCAGGTGCATACCGGCGACCTTCGCGATGCGGTGGAGGCCCGGCGCGCCCTCGAGGACTGCTCGCACGTCATCCACCTCGCGGCCATCGTCGGGGGGATCGCGAACTTCCACCAACTGCCCCATACCCTGCTCGAGGTCAACAACGCGCTGTACAACGGCGTCTTCCGGGCAGCGCTCGACGCTCGGGTGGAGCGCCTCGTCTATGTCTCGTCGTCGATGGTGTTCGAGCGGGCCACCGAGTTCCCCACCACCGAGGCCCACCTCGATCACGTGCCCGCCCCGCGATCGGCCTACGGCTTTTCGAAGCTGGCGGGCGAGGTGTATTGCCGGGCGCTGCACGACGAGCATGGGTTGCCGTACGCGATCTGTCGCCCGTTCAACGCCTACGGACCCGGTGAGGTACCCGAGGACGAGCCCGGCATCGCCCACGCGGTGCCCGATCTGATCCGCAAGGCGCTGAGCGGGCAGCGCCCGCTGCAGATCTTTGGTACCGGCGAGCAGACGCGCACGCTCACCCACGTCGACGACATCGCCGACGGGATCGTGACCGCCGCGGCCCATCCCGCGGCCGAGAACGAGGACTTCAACATCTCGGCCGGCGAGGAGCTCACCGTGGCCGAGATCGCGCGCGTGGTCTGGGAGGCCTGCGGGCGTGACCCCCAAGACTTCGAGCTCGAGCGTCTCCCGAGCTTCACCGTCGACGTGCAGCGCCGTTGGCCGTCGGTCGAGAAAGCCCGGCGGCTGATCGGCTTCGAGGCGGCGGTCGACCTCCGCGACGGCCTGTCCGAGACCGTCGAGTGGCTGCGCGGCGAGGACGCCGCGGCCGTCGCCGCGCGCTGACGGGCCCGGCGTCACGGTTCCCCGTTGCGAGTCCTCATCGCCTCGACCTACTACTGGCCCGAGACAGGGGGGCCGGGGCTGCACGTGACCGGGCCTGCTGAGTACCTGGCCGCCAGGGGACACGAGGTGGCGGTGGTCACCGGCTTTCCGCACTACCCGCGTTGGCGTCCGCTGGTGCCGCGACGCGCACGTGCGACCGAAACGCACGAGGGGGTGACCATCCGCCGGCGCTGGCTCCACATACCGCGCTCCCAGTCGGCGATGAGCCGAGCCCTCTACGAGGGCTCGCTGGTGGGCGGCGGGCTGACCGCCCTCCACGACGGACCGCGGCCCGACGTCATCGTGGGCGTGATGCCCACCCTCTCCGGGGGTGTCCTCGCCGCTGCAGCGGCGCGGGCCTTCAACCGCCCCTACGGCCTGCTGATACACGACCTCATGGGCGCGGCGGCCGACCAGAGCGGCATCCGGGGCGGCAGCCGGGTGGCGGCCACCGTCCGGCGTGCCGAGCTGTCGCTCGCGCGGCGCGCGCGCGGGCTCGGGATCATCGCCGAGGGCTTCCGTGGCTACTTCGAGCAGGGCGGTGTCGCGGCCGACCGGATAAAGCGTCTGCGGATGTGGACGCTGGGGACTGAGCCCACCGAGCCCGTCGAGGAGACCCGACGACGATTGGGCTGGGCTGCCGACGACTTCGTCTGCCTGCACGGAGGCAACATGGGCCAAAAGCAGGCCCTCGACAACCTGCTGGAGGCGGCGGCCCGCCTCGGGGGCAACGGGGTCCGCCTGGTACTGGCCGGCGACGGAAACGACCGGCCACGCCTGGAGAGCCGCGCCCGTGAAATGAGGCTCGAGAACCTCTCCTTCGCGCCGGTGCAGCCGTGGGGTCAGTACGAGTCGATGCTCCGAGCTGCGGACCTTCTGATCGTGAACCAGCGCGCCTCGGTCAGCGACATGTCGTTGCCCAGCAAGCTGACCTCGTACTTCGTGACCGGTCGCCCGGTCGTGGCGGCCGTCGCGGCCGAGAGCGAGACAGCCCTCGAAGTCGAGGCGGCGGAGGCGGGACTGGTGGTGGCGCCGGAGGACCCCGATGCGCTCGCTCAGGGAATCCTCTCCCTGAGGCACTCGGAAGACGAGCGCCGGACGCACGGCGAGCGAGCGAGCGCGTACGCGGAGCGCTACCTACGGGCTGAAAGCGCGTTGCCGGAATACGAGCAGTTCGTCCGCGGCCTCGTGCAGGGCCGCCGGCGCTGAGCTCTCCTGCCGCGGCCACTCGGGATCTGCTGGCCTCGGTGCTCGCGTGCCCGGTGTGCGGTTCCCGACTCGCGTGGGGGCGCGGGCTCCGGTGCGAAGGGTGCAGAGAGGAGTATCCGGTGGTCGACGGCATTCCCGTCCTACTGCCTCCCGCTTCGCGCAGCGATCCCCATAAGCGCGAGCAGGCGGAGCACCACGACGCCGAAACCGATCCCGAATACGAGGTCCGAAGGCCGCACGGCACGCCCTCCCTGTTCGGTTGGATGCTGGTTGAGAAGCTCCGGCGCGGCACGGTTGGCCTCGACGGGCTCCTGCCCGGTGGCAGCGTCGTCACCGTGTGTGGCGGGTCGGGCATGGACGCGGAGTTCCTGGCGCGCTGCGGAGCCCGGGTCATCGCGACCGACATATCGCTCGCAGCGGTGACGCGGGCGCGGGAGCGCGGCAGGCGCTACAACCTCGACATCACGCCGATGGTGGCCGACGCCGAGAGGCTTCCGCTGCTCGACCGATCGGTGGACATCGCTTTCGTGCACGACGGCCTGCACCACCTGCGCGAGCCACTCGACGGGGTCGACGAGATGGCACGGGTGGCCTCTACCGCGGTCTCCGTGAACGAGCCGGCCCGGGCGGGCCTGACGGATGCCGCCGTCCGGGTGGGACTGGCCTTCGAGTGGGAGGAGGCAGGCAACCGGATCGCCCGCATGGATCCGGACGCGATCACCGGCCGGCTGGGCTCCCGCGGGTTTCGAACGGTCGATTCCCAGCGCTACGGCATGTACCACGGCCACGTTGCCGGGCGGATCGCCCGTGGCCTATCGCGCGAAAGGCTCGTCGGTCCTTCGACGACGGCGCTGCGGGAGGTCAACCGGATTGCGGGGGCCCTCGGGAACAAGCTGGCCGTGAAGGCGGTGCGCATCTGAGTCCGGCGGGGCAGCGGCGGACACCGCGTCACTCAGGACGTCGCGGCGTCGTCGCGAGTCACAGCGACGCGCCGCGCGGCGCGGCTCACGGCCCGGCGGCTCACGACCCCCACGCCCGCGAGCACTAGGCCGAGCGCCGCCCCCGAGAGGATCAGCTCGAGCGGGCGCTCGTCGGCCTCGCCGACCTGGTCGACCGGGTCGGCCGGGGTGCGGGTGCGAAACAGGCCGATCCCGCCACCGCGCCAGACCGTCTCGAGGTACGGCTGACGGGCCAGGCGCTCCACCACCAGGCTTCGCCCCAGGGCCTCCTCGATCGGCGTGTCCTCCGACGAGTACGAGAAGTTCGCGCCCAGCGCGCTCGGGTCGGCGGCCACGAGCAGCCAGCGCACGTCGAGGCGCTCGAGCACGCCCGGGTCCGACGGATCGAGGAAGTACTCGTGCGTATCGAGGAGCAGGTCGTTCACCTCGAGCAGGAAGCTCCTGTCCTCGATGAAGGGCTGCCGGCCCTCGAGTGGGGCCTCGCGGCCGGTGAGGAACTCGATCGTGCCACGGGTGCTCGCGTTGCTGAGGATGGCGTCGCCCGGGCCCGCCCGCTCGAGCAGCGCCGCAATGGCCTGGTCGGCCGCGGGGCCGAGCCGCTCGTCGGTCTCGCCGAACTCGGGACCCACCTTGCCGCCGTTCACCCGCGGCTCGGAGCGCAGCGGAGCCATCACGGTCATCATCGTCCAGGGCACCGCCAGCACCGCCACCACCACCGCGGCCAGGCGCGGCCCCGGTCTCACGCGCACCCGCCGGAGGCCCAGCAGGAAGCCCTCGATCGACGGGCCCACCGCCAGGCCGATCACGAGCGGCAGGTAGCTGCCGAAGCGCGCTATGCCGGTGTGCTGGGGCACGTAGGTGTCGAAGGAGACGGCGAAGAACGCCATGCCGCCGGCCAGAACGGCCCCGAAGGCGGCGACCGAGACCACCCCCTTTCGCAGCCCTCTGCCTCCCAGCGCGAGGGCCAGCAGCAGGCCGAGGGCCACCACCGCGAGCACGGCCTTCCCGCGCCGTCCCTCGAGCACGTCGATCCCCGGCCACGGGCGGTCGATCGCGGCCCTGACCCGCGTCCCGCGCCCGCGCGGCGCGGCGTCCTCGAAGCCGCCGGCCGTGCGGCGGAAGAAGGTGTAGGTGGGATCGACGCCACCCACGACGCCGGGGCGAGCGGCGTCGCTCGCCACCACCGCACGGCCCTGCAGCGACACGCCGGTGGCCACCACCACCGCGCCCGCGGCGATGCCGCCGCACATGAGCACGACCGCAAGGCTGAACCGCCAGGGCCTCCGCGCGGTGAGCCACTCCACGGTGCCGGCGGCCAGCAGCAGCATGGCCGTGACCGTGGCGCCGATGGCGTGCACCCCCACCGACACGCCGGCCACCGACCCGGCCAGGAGTATCCACGACACCCGTCGCCCGCGGATGCCCTGCACCACGAGCCACACGGCCACGAGCCCGAGGGCGATGGCCATCGGCTCCGCCTTGTAGGCGTTGAACTTGAGGATGTAGAAGGTGGTGGCCGAGGTCACGGCCGTGCCGCCGATGGCCGCGGCGCGGCCGAGCCACAGGCGCTGCACGAGGTAGACCATCAGCACGCCGAAGAGGGCCGCCGGCACGCGCCAGTAGGACAGCGCGGCGGACTCGCTCATCCCGACGGCGAGCGCCCCGTAGCCCTCGGACAGGATGTTGAACAGCACGTAGTCCGGCAGCCAGCGCACGCGGTCGCCGAACTCGGCGACGAAGGTGGGTATGCCACCCGCCTGGTCGAGCTGGGTGCCGAGGTTCCAGTAGTACCACTGGAAGGAGGAGGCCGGGCGGAAGCCGTCGCGGGTGGCGAGCCACACCCACGGCAGCGCCAGGGCGGCCACGGGGATGGCGGCGAGGGCGTGCCGTGGCAGGCGCAGTGCAAAGCGAGCGAAGGGGAGGATGCCCACCGCCGCGGCCACCAGGGCGAACACAGCTACGGCCTCGGCCGAGAAGACGGCGAAGGCCAGCAGCACGGCGCCCGCGGCCGACACGAGGATGACGCTCCAGGCGATCGCGAGGACGAGGGAGGTGCCGGCGGCGCCGGTGCCGGCGTCGCTTGCGGCGGCGGCTTCGTCGGTGGCGGCGGGGCGTGCGCCGGCGGCTTCGTCGGCGGTGTCCTCGGTTCGGGACCGGGCCCGAAAGCGCGCAAGGACCCACTGGAGCCCGAAGCCGGGCAGCACGAGCAGCACCCCGAAGGCGGCCATGGCCACCGCGATGTCGAATAGACGCCCGATCACGGCGTGGTCGTGGCGGGTGTCGGTGCGGTCCTCACGGGGGAAGTGCGGTGGCGGGGCGGCGTTACCGGCGCAGCGAGGCTAGTGGACGGGCTCGCCCGGAGGTCACGCTTCGCATCGCGGGGGTCGCGCTTCGCATCGCGGGGGTCGCGCTTCGCATCGCGCGTCCGCCGAGCGGAACGCAACGCACGGCGCGCCCTGCTCAGGGTGAGCGCGCAGGTAGCAGCCCGCACAGCTCCTCGAGCATGAAATGCGGCCCCTCGAGGACGTCGCCGTACGTGTAGCGGCGGAACTCGTCGCCGCGCGCGCGAGCCTCACGCTCGCGGCGGCGGTCCTGCTCCCAGGCGTGGCGCGAATGGTGGAACCGGTAGCTATCCAGCTCGACAGTCAGCCGCCGCTCGGGCCAGCGGCAGTCGACACGCCGGCCGCCTGCGGGGCGGTTCGTCTGCGGCAGCGGAAGTCCGGCCCCGCGGAGCCGCGCCAGGAACGCGCGCTCGAGCGTGCTGAGCGTGACGCGCACCTCACCGCGCAGGATCGCTCGCAGCGTCTTGGCGCCCCTGGTGTTCGGCCGGCGCGCCAGCACGGCGTCCACCTGTCCGGGCGTGGTGCCGTGAAGCACGCCGGCCTCGTGACACGCCCGCGCGAGCTGGTCCTCGGTCAGGTCGGCAGCAACATCAACGAGGACACACGGCACCGTGGTGACGGGGATTGCGTGAAACGTCGTCGCCTCCCGCGGGTCCATTCGGCGCGACCGCCGGGTCCTGACCCCGCTGACGCGGCGTTCGGTCGGGGCCGTCACCTCCGGCGACGACGCAGGGCCCTTCAGCAGCCTGAAGAGATGACCCGCCGCGCGGCCGCTGAGCAGCGCCCCGTCGCCACACGCGAGCACCGCGGCCAGGTAGCGTGCCTCGATGCTCGGCGCGCGGTGCCCGACGCGGTAGACGCCGGGATACACCCGAATCAACGAGCCGGCGCTCAAGCGGTGCCTGATCTCAGCCTCCGTGACCCCCGTCCGCACGAGCTGTCGCCGCGTCACGACGCCGTGATTGGAGCTCGCGATATCCGCGAGCTCTTGCTCCGCTGTCCTGCTTTGCTGTCGCACCACGACAGTTAGGCAGGACGGCGGCGAGTTTCGCCCCCCGGGGCAGGTGTGGGCGTGGCCGCGCGCGCCCAGGCGTGGCCTCGCCCTCAGCGGCGCGGCGCGGCGCGCCCTCAGCCCGCCGGCGTCACCCGGTAGGCGTCGAACACCGAGTCGATGTTGCGCAGCCGCGCCACGGCGGCCTTGAGCGACTGGGTGTCGCCCACCTCCACCACGAAGCGGTTCTTCACCATCGGGTGGTCGACCGTGCAGCGCGCCTCCAGGATGTTGATGCCCGTCTCCGCGAACGTGCGCGCCACGTCCTCGAGCAGCCGCGTGCGGTCCCACGCGTCCACCTGCAGCTCGACGCGGAACGAGGAGGCCCCCTCCCCGTGCCATGAAACGGGCGTGAAGCGCTCCGGGTTCCTCATGAGCGCGCGCACGTTCGGGCAGTCGTCGCGATGGATCGTGATGCCCTTGCCGAGAGAGATGTAGCCGACGATCTCGTCCCCGGGCACGGGCCGGCAGCACTTGGCCAGGCGCAGCATCACGTCGCCCGCGCCCTCCACCTCGATGCCGTAGGTCGACGAGTTCGCCGTCGGCCTGGCCACCTCGAGCTTCTTCTTGTCGAGCAGCTCGGCGGCGGCGCCGCTCGGCTCGACCGCGGCCTCGCCCTGCTTGAGGCGCTGCATCAGCTTGTTGACCACGACCTTCGGGGAGACCTTGGCCTGCCCCAGGGCGATGTAGAAGTCCTCGCCCTTCCGGAAGCCGATCTCGCGGATCACGTCGGCAAGCAGCGGCGAGCCCGTCATCTTCTGGGCCGGCAGCCCCTGGCGCTTGAGGTTGTCCTGGAGGATCTCGCGCCCCAGCCGCTCGGAGTCCTCGCGCCGCTCGCGCTTGAACCACGCGCGGGCACGGATCTTCGACTGCGCCCGCGTGGTCTTGGCGAGCGCCAGCCAGTCGCGCGACGGGCCCCGCTCCTGCTTGGAGGTGAGCACCTCGCAGATGTCGCCCGACTGCAGCTCGTAGTGCAGCGGCACGATCTTGCCGTTGACCTTCGCCCCCACGCAGCGGTGGCCGACGTCGGTGTGCACCTCGTAGGCGAAGTCGAGCGGCGTCGCGCCGCCGGCGATCGACTTGACCTCCCCTTCGGGGTGAACACGAACACCTCGTCCTCGAAGAGCCCCGTGCGCAGCACCTCCCCGAACTCCTGCGGGTCCTTCAGGTCCTTCTGCCAGTCGAGCAGGTGGGCGAGCCACTCGACCTTGTCGGCCACGCCAACGGGCACGCCCACGTCGGCGTTCCCATCCTTCGCGTAGCCCGCGGCGTCCTTGTACATCCAGTGCGCCGCGATCCCGTACTCGGCCGTCTCGTGCATCTCGCGCGTACGGATCTGGATCTCGAGCGGCCGGCCCTCGGGCCCGATCACCGTGGTGTGCAGGGCCTGGTACATGTTGAACTTGGGCATGGCCACGAAGTCCTTGAAGCGGCCGGGGAGCGGCTTCCAGAGGGCGTGGATCACGCCGATGCCGCCGTAGCAGTCCTTCACCGAGTCCACCAGCACACGCATCGCGGTGAGGTCGTAGATCTCGTTGAACTCGCGCCCCTTGCGGGTCATCTTCACGTAGATCGAGTAGAAGTGCTTGGCCCGGCCGGAGATCTCGGCGCGGATGCCCACCGCCTCGAGCTCCTTCTCCAGGTAGCCGCCGGCGCGCTCGACGTAGCGCTCCCGCTCCTCGCGCTGCTGGCTCACGAGCTGCTTGATCTCGTCGTACTTGCGCGGGTGCAGGGTGGCGAAGGCCAGGTCCTCGAGCTCCCACTTGATGGCGTGGATGCCCAGGCGGTGCGCGAGCGGCGCGAAGATCTCGAGCGTCTCCTTGGCCTTGTCGTGCTGCTTCTGCTTGGGCATCACGCCGATCGTGCGCATGTTGTGCAGCCGGTCGGCGAGCTTGATCAGCACGACCCGGATGTCCTGGGCCATGGCCACGATCATCTTGCGGTAGTTCTCGGCCTGACGGTCGTCGCGGCTCTGGAAGGTGATCCCGGTGAGCTTGGTCACCCCGTCCACGAGCGCCGCGATCTCCTCGCCGAACTCCTCCTGCACCTCGGCGAGCGAGGCGCTCGTGTCCTCGACGGTGTCGTGCAGCAGGGCGGCGCACAGGGTGGCCGTGTCGAGCCGCATGGCGGCGCAGATCTTGGCCACGGCCGCCGGGTGGCTGATGAAGTCCTCTCCGGTGCGGCGCACCTGGTCGGCGTGCCGGCTGGAGGCGAACGCAAAGGCGAGCTCGACCTGCTCGCGGTCGATCGTGCCGGTGGTCTTGCCGGCGTGCTCCTCCACCACGGCCATCAGGTCGCCGATGAGCTCGCGTGAGGAGTCGCTCAGCTGCGGGGCGGGACCGTCCCGCTGGCCGGAGTCCGGGTCGGCCAGCGCCGCGGCGCCGTTCGAGACGCTCCTACGACGCTGCGATCCGGATTTGCGGATCTTCGCCATGGTGTGAGCTTAGCCCTCGACGCCACCGCCGGGGGCGGTGGCGGGCGCCTCTCAGGCGGCCGCGGCGGGCGCCTGGAGCGCGGCCTCCGCGGACGATGCGAGGTGCCGGCTGGCCTCCGCGAGCCGCGCGAGGTAGGCGCGGTGCGCATGCGATCGCTCGAGCGAGGCGCGGACCCCTTCGAGCACCAGGCAACGAGCCTCGACGCCCTCGCGCTCCCACCGCACCAGGCCGAGATCGACCAGGACCCGGACCAGTCGCGCGCACAGCGCCGCCGAGCGCGGATGGCGTCCGCTCCCGCGGAGCACCCGGGCGAGCGCCTCACCGGTCGCGTCGGGCGTGTCCCGCAGCTCGCCGTACAGACGGGTGAGTGGCGCGCGCAGATCGAGCTCCGCCTCGGCGACCACCAGCGCGAACGCCTCCTCGGCCGGACCCCAGGCCAGGTGGGCCAGCCCCGCTCCGCCCGTCGCTCCGGCCATGGCCAGCAGCCGCTCTCCCGCCGGCCCGGGTGGAGGGTCGACCGCGACGAGGTGGTCGAAGCCGGCGCCCAGGTCCGGTTCGGCCGCCAGTGAGTCCCACGAGGTGATCGCCAGCTCCCCGCCCTCCGGGAGGCCGCCGGCGCCGCAGGCCCCGTCCGCGAGCCCGGCCACCAGCCTCTCGAGTCCCGCCTGCCGCCGCGAGGTGTCCGCGCATACGAGCAGCGGCCGGACGCCGGCCGCGAGCAGCTCCCCCACCACGCCCGCGAAGCCCTGGCCGCGGCGGTCGCGCAGCCCGCGCCGGTCCGCGGCACCGACCGTTTCCCCAGCCCACCAGCTCCGGGGATCGGCACCGAGCTCCCGCTCGATCGCCGCGAACAGCCCGCCGGCCGGCTCGAGCACCCGGCACCGGCCGGGGCGCGGAGGGCACACGGCGCGCAGCACGAGCCGCGGCTCCACCACGCCCCGCCACTCGCGGCGCTCCAAACGAACCGCCACGTTGAGGGGCTCGGGCCCGGCCGCGGCCACGGCCGAGGCCGTGGTTCGGAAGCCCACCGCCGCGGCGCGCGAACCGCCGCTCGAGACCGTGAAGCGGCAGTGCTGGGCATCCTCTCCCATCGCGGTCGCGCCGCTCACCCGGGCGGCAGGCACGAGGAGGGTGGGCACCGCGTTGCCCTGGCCGAAGGGACCGAGCCGCTCGAGCTCCTCGGCCAGCTCGAGGCCCAGGGCGCCGCCCGGGACCACGGCGTCGACGCGCTCCACGGGCATCAGATCATCCGTGGTGAGCGCGCCGGCGGCGTGCGCGGTGAGGCTCTTGCGGAAGGCGCCGATCTGCGCGGGCTCGATGTCGAAGCCCGCCGCCATGGCGTGGCCGCCGAAGCGGCCGAGGTGGCCGGCGCAGGCGGACAGGCCGGCGTGGAGGTCGTAGGCCGCGATGCTGCGGCCCGATCCGCGACCCCCCTCGTCGCCCACCGACACCAGCACGCACGGCCGGTGGTGGCGCTCGACCATGCGCGAGGCCACGATGCCGATCACGCCCGCGTGCCAGCCCTCGCCGGCCAGCACGTAGACGGGAGCGTCATCGGGCGCCTCCGCGCGAGCGGCCTCGGCGGCGAACAGCATGCGCGTCTCGGTGTCGCGGCGTTCGTGGTTCAGCAGGTCGAGCTCGTCGGCGACCTCGGCTGCGCGGCCCCCGTCCTCGGTGAGCAGCAGCTCCAGCGCGGCGTCGGCGGAGCCGAGGCGCCCGGCGGCGTTCAGCCGCGGCCCTAGGCGGAAGCCGACGGCCTGGGTGTCGACCGCTCCGGGCTCCAGTGCCGCGATCTTCATGAGCGCGCGCAGTCCGGGCTTGGCCGTGCGCGCCATGGCGTGCACCCCCTCGCGCACCAGGCGGCGGTTCTCGCCGTGTAGCGGCACGACGTCGGCCACGGTGGCGAGGCCCACCAGGTCGAGGTCCTCCTCCGCCTCGCGCGGGTCGATGCCCGCCCGCAGGTAGAGAGCCTCGGCGAGCTTGTGTGCCACCCCGGCGGCACACAGGTCGGCGAACGGATAGCCACCCAGGGTCGGGTGCACAACTGGGCAGTCCGGCAGGCGCTCGGGCGGGCGGTGATGGTCGGTGACCACGACGTCGATGCCCAGCGCGCGCGCCTGCTCCACTTCGGCGGCGGCGGTGATGCCGCAGTCGACGGTCACGAGCAGCCCGCAGCCGCTCCGGGCGAGCCGCTCGACGGTGGCGGGCAGCAGGCCGTAGCCGCCGTCGAAGCGGCTCGGTAGATGCCAGGCCGGGTCGGCTCCCAGGCGGCGCAGCGCGCGCACGGCCACCGCGGTGGAGCAGACGCCGTCGACGTCGTAGTCCCCGTGTACGACGATGCGCGAGCCGCGCTCAACGTGGGCGAGGATCAGGTCGCAGGCCGCCGGCGTATCACCCAGGGCCGTGGGGTCGTGCTCGTCCGCGGCGGCGAGGAAGCGCCGGGCCGCCGCGGGCGTGAGGTGGCCGCGCCGGGCGAGCACGGCCGCGGTGGTGGGCGACAGGCCCAGCTCCTCCGCGATGCGGTCGGCCGCCGCGGGGGGATAGGGGTCGGAGGACCAGCGCTCGGGGAGCATGTTCCTCATTGTTCAGTCGGGAGGCGACGGAACGACGTCTTCGCCCCGGCCAGCCGCGTCTCGGACGGCGTCAGCGCACGGCTACGCCAAGTCGCAAGGCGACGGCGACAAGCTGGTCGTCGAAGCTGACGAGCGCTTCAGCAGGAGCATCCTGGGCGGCGAGCAGGACGCGGCAGTCGGGCAGCTTGAGCTTGGTCCCGGCGCGCAGCTGCGCAAGCCGCCAAGCGGCATCGCGACCGAGAGGTACCTCGCGCAGGCCAAGCGTCGTCAACGCGGCGCGGGCCTCCTCCAGCCGGCCCACTCGCGCCGGTGCAGCACCGCCTCTCAAGGCGAGTGGTGGCGAGGGAACCCGCCGGCCGCGCGTCAGGCCCGGCGTGGGCGCGAGCTCTCGGCCCGCGAGCCGTACAGGTACGACAGCCCCAGTCCCAGCAGGGAGCCGGGGATGGCGATCAGGGCCTGGACCAGCGCCGTGTCGTTGCGGCCCGGCACGTCGAGGCCCGAGACCAGGAAGCCGAAGAGCGCGGCTCCGGCCGCCGCGGCCAGGAACGCGCCGACGATGCCGCCCCAGAAGCGGTCGGGCACGAAGACCGTGAAGTGCCACACGGCGATTCCCATCATCACCCACACGAGCATGCTCATAGCCGGTCCTCCCTCATCGCGGCCGCCCGTGCTTCTTGCGCCGGGCGGCTCGCCGGGCCGCAGCGCGGCTGCTGGTGCCTCCCGCCGTGCCGCCGCCCGAGCGTGCTCCGTTACCCCCGTCACGGGGCGTTCCGTTGCCGCCGCCGTCCGCGGCGGGTGCGCCGTTGGCGGCGCCGTCGGGGGCAGGTCCGCCGTTGCCGGCGCCGTCACGGTCAACCGCAGGTCCGCGGGTGCCACCATCAGCCGCGGCGGCGGCGGCCTCCGTCCGGGATGCGTCGACGTTTGCCTCTCGCGACGCTGCGCAGCAGTCCAACTTGCCGCCGTCCGCCAACTGCGCCGCGGTCCCGCCGATCGGCCGTCGGTGCTCCCACGCCGCCGCGCGGCCGCGCGCAGCCGCGTGGACCTCGTGCGGCGGCCGTCACCGGCCGGCGCCGCGGCGGGCGCGCCCGGCTCCGCCGGCTCGGCCGCCGCCTCCGCCGGCACGGCAGGCTGCGCCTCCGCCGGCGGCCCGCTGATCTTCCGGCGGCCCGGCTTGCCGCCCGGACCCGCTCCGTCGCCCTCGCTCGCGCCGAGCGCCGTCTCGGGGTAGGCCGGCACCACCCCGCCGTGGTCCTGGCTGACCACCTCGCGGATCCTCCGGTAGCGCGGCTCGCGCTCCTTCCACGCCGACAGCACCGGCGCCGCGATGAAGATCGACGAGTAGGTGCCCGAGGCCACGCCCACCAGCAGCGCGAAGCCGAAGTCCCTCAGCGTCTCGCCGCCGAAGAGCATGAGGGCGGCCACCGGCATCAGCGTCGAGACGCTCGTTACCAGCGAGCGGGTGAGCACCTCGGACATCGAACGGTTCATGATCTGCGAGAACGTCGCCCGCGGCATGCGCGGCACGTTCTCCCGAATGCGGTCGAACACGATGATCGTGTCGTAGAGCGAGTAGCCGAGGATGGTGAGAAGCGCCGCGACCGTCGAGGTCGTGACCTCTTGGCCGAAGAGCGCGTACACGCCCGCGGTGATCAGCAGGTCGTGGGCGAGGGCGATCAGCACGGGCACCGCGTACTTGAACGAGAAGCGCAGCCCGATGTACAGCGAGATCAGGAAGAGCGAGGCGATGATCGCGATCACCGCGGTGCGCGCGATCTGGGCGCCGAAGGTCGGCCCGATCGAGTTGGCCTGGATCTCCCCGACGCCGAACGCCTCGTCGAGGGTGTTCTCGACCGACGCGACGCGGTCCGGGGCCAGGGTCTCGGTGGAGATCTGGAACGCGTTGTTGCCGAGCTCCTCGTCGGTGACCTTCTGGATCTCGGCGTCCTGCAGCTCGCCGGGCAGGGCCGCGCGCAGACCCTCCACGTCGGTGGGCTGCTCGAGCGCCGCCCTGATGCGGGTGCCGGACTCGAAGTCGATGCCGAAGTTGATGCCGAGGCCCGCGATGGCGATGGCACCGACGGCGAGGATCAGACCGGAGGCGGAGAAGAACCACTTGGAGGAGCCCATGAAGTCGAAGGTCCACGGCCTGCCCTCCCCGCCGGCGCCGAGCGCGTGCCGCGAGCCAAGCAGGCGCGTACGGCTGAGCGACCCGAGGATGGCCGACGTCGCGACCACCGCCGTGAGCAGCGAGACCAGGGTGCCGACGCCGAGCGTGAACGCGAACCCCTTGACGCCCGCGGTGGCGAGCATGAACAGGATGAAGGCCACCCCGACGGTCACCACGTTGGCGTCGATGATCGTGCGCAGCGCCTTGGCGTAGCCGCTCGAAATCGCCGCCGGGATCGACCGCCCGGCTCGCGCCTCCTCCTTGATGCGCTCGAAGATCACGATGTTGGCGTCGGCCGCCACCCCCAGCGTGAGGATCAGGCCGGCGATGCCGGGGAGCGTGAGCGTGATCGGGATCAACTTGACGATCGCGAAGAGGAAGACCGCGTACACCACGAGCGCGGTGGCGGCCACGACGCCGAGCACGCGGTAGAAGACGATCAGGAAGGCCAGCGTCAGCAGCAGGCCCACGCCCGCCGCCAGCAGGCCCTGGTCGAGCGCCGCCTGGCCGAGCGTGGCCGACACCTGGGTCTTCGAGATCAGCTTGAGCTCGATCGGCAGGGCCCCGATGCGCAGGCTCTCCGCGAGGTCCTGCGTCTCCTCGATGTTCCCGATGCCGTTGATCTGGGTGCCGGTGCGCCCGTCGATCCCCTCCGGGTACTCCTGGTAGTCGATCGAGGCCAGCGAGACGATCTCATTGTCGAGCGTGATCGAGAAGCGCTGGTTGGCCGCGTCCGGCGGCGTGCCCGGGGGCAGGATCACCTGGGCGCCGCGCTGGGCGATGCGCTTGGTCACCTCGGCGAAGGCCTTCTGCCCGCGGTCGGTGAAGCTGAAGGTGACGATCGGCTGGTTGCCGCCCTGCTGGTCGAACTCCTGCTTGGGGTCCTTGATTTCGTTGCCGGACAGCTCGGAGTCGTCCTCGAGCACGTGGTAGCGCTCGAACGGAGCCTCCGCGGGGAGGTTCCGCGGGCGCTCGGCCTTCACCACGACGATGCCGCGGGGCACCTTCAGGACCAGGCTCTTGTCGGGTGGGCCGGCCGAGCCGAGCGCGCGCAGCTCTGCCGAGCACTCGCTGGCCTTCGGAACGTCGCGCGCGGCGGCGGCCGAGCCGGCCGGGGCGTCGTCGGCGAAGTCGGCGAGCAGGTCCTCGCAGCTTGCCTCCGGCCCCGCCAGCGGCTTGCGGTCCGGTCCGAACAGGTAGTAGCGATCGCCCCCCGCGCTGTCGTTCTGACGGTCGTAGAACTCGGCGATCTTGGCCTCGTCCCCACCGAAGCGCTCACGCACCTCCGCCTCGGGGCCACCCGGCGGAAGGTCCTCGGGCTCGGCCTGCGGCTCTGCCTTGGTGGCCCGCTCCACCGCGGCCTGCAGGGAGGGCACCGGAGCGTCGTCCACGCCGCCGCCCTCGGGGGCCGGCTTGCTGTCCTCGCCGAGGACGTTCGGCTCCCAGTCGTAGAACTGGAGCTGCGCGGTGGTGCCCACCTGGCGCTCGGCGCGCTCGGCGTTGTCCACGTCCGGCAGCCCTATGGAGATCTGGGTGGCGGCGGCGCGCTGGATCTCGGGCTCGGACACGCCGAGGGCGTCGGTGCGCTGGCGGATCGTCTCGATCGCGTCGTCGACGGCCTGGGGCGTGACCTCGGGCACCTTGGGCGTCGGGCGCGCCTCGTAGACGAGCTCGACGCCGCCCTTCAGGTCCAGCCCGAGCCGCGTGGGCTTGCTCGTGATCAGCACGCCGGCGCCGACCAGCAGGGCGACGATCAGCCCGATGATCGCGTAGTTGCGCTTGCGGTTGGTCACGTGGCTCGGGTTCGGGTTCTACTTCGGGGTCAACACGATGAGCAGGCCGCCGTCCTCGTCGTAGGCGGGGAAGATGTCGGCCTGGGCGTCCTCGGGGCGGTCGCCCTCGGCGTGGACGGTCACCGACTTGTCGAGCACCCTCACGCCCCACTCGAGCGCGGTGCCCACGTGGTCGTTCCCGTTCTCGAACTGCAGCCCGAGCACCTCGCGCACCGGCTGGCCGATCATGTCGGTCTCCCCCAGCCCGGTGAGCTCGCGCACGCCGCGTCCCGAGCCGATCACCCGGCCGTCCGCGTCGGTGACCACGAACGCCGCGTTGGGCGCCGGGTAGTAGTCGTCGAGCAGCTCGAAGAGGAAGCCGAAGCCGCAGTTGGTGCACCCCCGGGGACGGTCGCGGAAGCCGGCGGTGCGGTCCTGCGAGATGCTGCGGTTACCGCAGTTGGGACAGATGAAGTTGGGCATGCTGGACCCGTCAGGATAGGCACTGGGCTTAAACCAGAGGTCAACAACCGGTGGCCCGGCTCAGAACAGGCTGGCGGCCCCTCGAGAGGGCCGCTCGAGGCCGAGATGGGCGAAGGCCGCGGCCGTGGCCTCGCGCCCGCGCGGCGTGCGCTTGAGCAGGCCCTGCTGGAGCAGGTAGGGCTCGTACACGTCCTCCACGGTGTCGGCCTCCTCCCCCACGGCGACGGCCAGGGTGGAGAGCCCCACGGGGCCGCCCTCGAACTTCAGGCAGATGGCGGTGAGGATGTCACGGTCGAGGCGGTCGAGCCCGGCCGCGTCGATCTCGAGCAGCTCGAGCGCCTCGCCGGCCACGTGCGCATCCACCCGTCCGGCGCCGCGCACCTCGGCGTAGTCGCGCACGCGCTTCAGCAGCCGGTTGGCCACGCGCGGGGTGCCGCGGGAGCGCCCGGCCAGCACGCGCGCGCCCTCGTCGTCGATCTCGAGGTCGAGGATGGCGGCCGAGCGGCGCACGATCTGCGCGAGCTCCTCCGGCCCGTACAGGTCCAGGCGGTGGCTCACCCCGAAACGGTCCCGGAGCGGCGTGGTGAGCAGCCCGGCGCGGGTGGTGGCCCCGATCAGCGTGAACTCGGGGAGGTCGAGCGTGACCACGCGCGCCCCCGCTCCCTGGCCGACGGTGATCGGCAGCTTGCGGTCCTCCATGGCCGGGTAGAAGGTCTCCTCGAGGGCGCGCGGCAGGCGGTGGATCTCGTCGACGAAGAACACGCTGCGCGGCTCGAGGGCGGTGAGGACCGAGGCCACGTCCCCTTTGCGCTCGAGCGCCGGCCCGGCGGTCTGGATGAACGGCGCGCCCAGCTCGGCGGCCACGATCTGCGCCAGCGACGTCTTGCCGAGGCCCGGGGGCCCGGCCAACAGCACGTGGTCGAGGGCCTCGCCGCGATTCCGGGCGGCCTCGATGAACACCCCCAGCTGCTCCTTCACCGCGGCCTGGCCCACGAAGTCCTCGAGCCGGCGCGGCCGGAGCGAGCGGTCGAAGTCGTCTTCGGGCACGGCGGCCGGCGTCTGGATCCGGTCGATGTCCGGCGTGCGGATGCCGCTCACGGCCGAGTCCCGTTCGCCGTCCACCGTGCAGCGTCCACCGTCATCGCGCCGCCCTCAGCGCCTCGGCGATCAGATCCTCCGGGGTCTCCCCCGTGGCCTGATCGAGCAACTCGTCGATCTCGGCAGGGGCGAACCCGAGCCCCACGAGGCCCTGGCGGGCGATCGTGCGCGGGTCGTCGCTGCGGGTGATCACGATCTCGTCGGCGGCCGTGCCGCCCGTAACCTTCTCGCGCAGCTCGACGATGATGCGCTCTGCCGTCCGCTTGCCGATGCCGGGAACGGCCTGAAAGCGCGCCGAGTCCCCGGCGGCGATGGCGTTCGTGAGCTCGCGTGTGGTGCCGCCCGAGAGCACGGCCAGCGCCACCTTCGGGCCGACGCCCTGGACCCCGATCAGCAACAGGAACAGCGCGCGCTCGTCCTCGGAGCCGAAGCCGAACAGGCTCATCGCGTCGTCGCGCATGACGAGGTGGGTGTGAAGCGTCGTCTGCGCACCGACCGCGGGAACATGCCGGAGAGTCTCGGAGGAGACGGCCACGCGATAGCCGACACCCGAGCACTCGACCACCACGTAGTCGGCCCGCCGGACAAGCACGACACCGGAAACCGAGGCGATCACGCGAGCCCACCGGTCAAAGGGCCCCAGTCCACCGTCCACCGTCCACCGTCCACCGTCATGACGCCGTCGCCTCGCGCAACGCCGCGCCGTTGGCGTGACAGATTGCTACCGCGAGCGCATCGGCGGCGTGATCGGGCTCAGGAGGCTTGGGAAGCGAGAGCAGGGCGCCGACCATGCGCTGCACCTGCCCCTTGTCGGCCTGTCCCGAGCCGCAGACCGCCTGCTTGACCGCCTGGGGCGTGTAGGAGTAACAGGGCACGCCGTGGATGCCGGCGCTCAGGAGCACCGCCCCGCGCGCCTGCCCGACGGCGAACGCGGTGCGGGCGTTCTGCCCGAAGAAGATGTCCTCGACCGCCATGGCCACGGGCCGGTGGTCGGCGATCAGCTCGCACACCCGGGCGTGAATGCGGGCCAGGCGCCGCTCGAGCCGCTCGTCGGGGCCGGTTCCGATCACGCCGCCGTCAAGGGCGGCCAGGCGCTGCCCGCGCGAGAGCACCACGCCGTAACCCGTATGGGCGGTGCCGGGATCGATGCCGAGGACGACCACCATCCGGGTGATTCTGCGCTGGGGCGCGGACGCCTGCCGGTCGCGGGCACCGCGGCCCCCCGAGCGGAAGCGCCGGAAAATGCCCGCTGGGTACCTTTGCAGCCATGGTCGGGGACCACCGGTTTGCGCCGATCAAACGATTGAAGCCCCACGGCGCCCGGGCAGCCGCGCTCGTGGCCACTACGACGCTTGCCGCGCTGGCCGCGGGCGGGCTTGCGGTGTCGGAGCGCGAACGGTTCCCGGACCCGTTGGTGCCGAGGCAGGCGCCCGCCGTGGTCGATCGAGATCCGGATCGCGTTCAGACGGCCTTCGTCCAGACGATGGCCTGGCTCCAGCTCTACGCCGTTACGCTGGCCGGCGCAGGACGCGACTACGGCCAACACCCTCCGCTCAAGGGGCTCGCACGGGCGATGGTCGGCGTGCGCACCCGGCGCCTCGAGCGGTTGGCGGCGCTCAGGATGCGGCCGGAGGCCGCCGCGCCACTCCCGTACGAGTACCCCTTCGAGGCCCTTGGTCTCGATACTGCCGATTTCGCCGACCTGACCCTGAATCCGCAGCTCGTTCTGGGCCCTCTCGATCTGCCGGGCCAGTACGACCGTGCCTACATCGACGTCGCCGTCGCCAACAGCCTGAGCGCCGTCAGGGTCGCCGAGACGACCCTGACGGTCGTCCGAACCGGGCCGGTCGCCGAGCTCGCTCGAACGATCCTCGCCGAGGAACGGTGCGTGGTCGCTGCCCTCAACGAGTGGCGTGCCCGCTGGTACGGCTTCCCGTCCCCGGAAGGTCCCACGCCGGGCGCGACCGCAGACCGGCCCCCCTGTCGACCCGACGGGTTCCTGCGGTCGTAGCGGTCAGCGCCCGGCCGCGGGCGAGGCCAGCACGTACCAGTCGACGTAGCGCTCGCAGGCCTGCTCCAGCGGCACCGCGACCGGCGCGCGGTCGGCTCTCGTCGCCGCCAGCGAGCCCAGGCTCACGCCGCGGCGCCGGGACAGTCGGGACAGCGAGCCGGCGCGTACCGAGATCCACGTGGTGCCGCCCCGGCTCTCCACGCGTCCCGCCGGCCAGTACGGCCCGCCACGTGCCGTGCTGGGCGGAAGCTGCGTGCGCAACCCCGGACCCTCGATGTCGAGAGGCCCGGAGCTGATGTACTGCAGCGACAGGTCCCACTGCCCCGGCGGGAGCCTCAGTGCCTGCCGCGCGGGCTGGCCGGCGGGCACCTCGGCGTGGCCGAGCGGCGCCACCCGAGCGGGGCCGTCGTCGAGCGACCAGCCCCCTACCGCCGCGACGACCGGTCGGGGCCGCACCCCCGCCCAGCCCGCTCGGCCGCTGAGGCGCCGGCCGGCCGGCCTTCGGCAGTCGAGTACCGCGCCGGGGTCAGCTGACTCCGGCAGCAGCTGCCGGTCGAGCGTAGCGCCGTCCCGCCGCCAGAGGCTGTAGGTGCCGGTTTGACGGGCGAGGCGCCAGTTGCCGGGTGGAGCGCTCGAGTACGGAGCGCGGGTGGTTACGACGAACCGGAAGCGGTCGAGGTTGGCGTGATCGAGGTTGTCGAAATCGAGCGGCCTGCCGCGGCTGAGCGGGATGAGGCCCGAAAGCGGCTTCTCCGGCCGCATGGAGAAGGGAATCTGAGAGATCCCGATGTACGACCTGACCGTCGACAGCCGAGCGCCGCGGAGTTGCCAGAACGCGTAGTCCTCTTGGCCGAGGAACAGCGTCGGGGCGCCCTGGACGAGGGGACGGATCTCGGCGAGATCGCCGGACTGCTCGCCGGCCTGGACCCGGGCGGCGCGGAGCACGAGCGATGATGAGACAGCCGCGAGCGTGAGGAAGGCAACCGCCAGCACCAGCGGTGGCCATCGGACCGCGGGCGCGAGCACTGGCCCCGATCGCCGCAGCGTCCTCCACTCCGGAAGGCCGGCGGTGAGCGCCCGCACGACCACGAGGACCACCAGTGGCGAGGCGATCATCAGCGCCTTGGCGTCGTAGTAGGGCGCGGTGAAGGCGCGGGCGAGTGCGTACCCCAGGAGGCTGGCGGCGGCTACCGCGGGGAAGGCGAGCTCGCGCCGGCGCGCCCACCACGCCGACGAGCCCACCATCGCCACCACCGCGAGGGCGGCCAGCGGCGGTGCGAAGACGCTCTTCACTCCGGCCCTCAGGTCGTCGGCGAAGGAGACGCCGAGCACCTGGTAGGGGGCGATCGGATACTCGATGTTGCCACCGACGGTGTCGCCGGCGCCCACCGTGAGCACGTCGTCCAGCAGGTCGCCGACACGCGCGAGCTCCGGCAGGGCCACCAACACCAGCACGACGAGCCCGACGCCCAGATGGCGGGCGATCTGTCGGCGGGATGCGGGCGAGGGCAGCCCGCGGCGACGGACGACCGCGAAGAGGGCCCAGCAGGCCAGCCCGCCGGCCGGCCACGCCAGGCCCACGAAGCTGTAGATGGTCACCGTGGCCGCCGCTAGGAGGTACAGCGGGATCGCCGAGCGCACCCGGGCGACGGCCTCCCCTCGCACCAGCTCGTGCAGGACCGCGGCGAACCCGATCACGAGCAGCGCCTGCATCGGCTCCTTGAAGGAGGACTGCGCGAGGAAGGCCGCGCCGAGGTACGGCAGGCCGACCACGGCCGCGGCCACCGCCCGCCAGGGCATCGGCACCTCGCGCAGGACCGAGAGGGCACAGGTCGCGGTGAGCACCGGCACGGCGATCAGCAGGGCGGTGAACGACGTCTCGACGTTCGTGCCGAACGCGGTCAGTGTCGCCGCCACCGCGTGGGGACCGGTGGGATAGCCGCCCTCGGCATAGACGACGGCCACCGGGGTGGCGCCCGTTCGGATGGCGTCTGCCAGCACCAGATGGGCCGACAGGTCCGCGTTGTCGAGCACGCCCAGGATGCCCACGCGTCCGTTCGCCGCGAATGGGAGCAGGGCGCCGAGCAGCACCAGCAAGGCCGTCCACGCCCCGGGGCCCGGCCGCCGCGGCCGACCGATCGCCGCGACCGTGGCCGGGACCGCCGCCGCCGTGACCACCAGCAGCAGCACTCGGGCGGTGACGGCATGACCCGGCAGGCGCACACCAACCGAGCACACGAGCGTGAGCACCGCGAACCCCACCGCGGCCGAGAGCCACGACCACCGGTGTTCGCCGGCAAGCCTCATCGCGCCCTGCCCGAGCACGACCGACACGACACCGATCACCGCAACCGTGACTAGTAGGGCAGCCATCGCCGGCGACTCAGCTGAATCGATGCCAATCGGCCCACCCGGTGGAGCCCGTAAGCGCCCATACGGCCTCCCCCAGGAGCAGAGCCAGAGCGCACGGCGCGGCGGTGGTCAGGAGGACGAGGAGCACGTCGAGCCAGGCTAGGCCTTCGCCTGAACCCCTGCGGGGACGCTGAGTACCGGCGCCATAATAGGGGTCGTGGCCGGGGTCCTGATCACCTTCGCGCTCGTCTGCGCGCTCTCGCTGCTGCTCGGGCAGGCGCTGCTGCGCCTTCTGGGAGAGCGCGAGTGGTCCTGGCTATCGGCGCCGGTGGGATTCTCGGTTCTGCTCATCGTGTGCTCGCTCACGATCAAGCTGCCCGCTCACGCCGGCGCATCCCGCGTGGCGGTGCTCGTGGCGGCACTGGCGGCGGTCGCGATCCTCGTCCGCGGGAAGGTGAGCCTTCGGCCGCTGCGGCCCGCCGCTCCCGTGGCTCTCCTCGCGCTGGTGGCGGCGCTCGTTCCCTTCATAGTCAACGGGCGGATGGGACCGCTCGGCGTACGGCTGAACGCGGACCTCCCGGCGCACCTCGTGCTCGCCGACGCGCTGCGGGTGGGTGGGGAGGCGCTCAGCTCGCCGTTCGCCGGCGTCGGCTACCCGACCGGACCGCACGCGGTCGCCGCCACCCTCACGGGGCTCGGCACCGACGTCGAGACGGCGTTTACCGCCCTGCTGCTCGCCGTGCCGGTGCTCACGGTGCTCACCGCCCTGACGCTCCTCTCCGGCCTATCGCTCGGCCGCCGCATCGCGGGGGCGCTGCTCGTGGGGCTTCCGTACCTCGGAGCCGCATACCTCGTCCAATCCTCCTTCAAGGAGCCGATGCTCGCGTTCCTGGTTCTCGGCTTCGCCCTGTGGCTGCACACCATCTCGACCGGGGGACCCGTGCGAGCCCGCAGCGCCCTGGCGGCGGGCGCGGTCCTGGCCGGATGCCTCACGCTCTACAGCTCCACGGGCCTCGCCTGGCCCGCCGCCGTCGGCGGCCTGTGGGCCGTGTTCGAGCTCGGCGCGCGCCGGCAGTGTCCCGGCCTCGGCCTGGTGCGCCGGGTGGTGCCGGCCGTCGCGTTTGCGTCGGTGCTGCCGGCGCTGGTGGCCCTGCCGGAGCTCCCCCGCCTCGTGAGGTTCTCGGAGGGTGTGGACGATGTCGCCGAGGGCGTGACCACGGGGGGGAACATCCAGGCGCCGATTCCCGGCTACGAGGTCTTCGGGATCTGGCTGATCGAGGACTTTCGCGCCTCCCCGAACAGCTTCTACGCAGGGATGCTGAGCGCACTCGCGCTACTGGTAGCGGTGTACGCCGCCTGGTGGTGGCTGCGACGCCGCCAGACTGCCGTCGCGGCTGGGGTCGTTGGGTGTCTGGCGCTGTTCTTGGTAGCCCAGGCCAACACCACTCCGTACTACAGCGCCAAGGCGCTCGTCATCGCCGCGCCGCTCGTGATGGCGTTCCTGCTCCGCCCGCTGCTCGAGGACCTCCCGGGGCGACGGGCGATCGCGTCGGCGGGCGGCCCCTTCACCCGCCAGGGGGCCCAGACGGCGGTCTCGATCGGCTTCGTCGTGGCCGCGATGGCCTCGAGCTTCCTCGTGCTGCGCGGTGCGCTCGTGGGCCCGCTGGACCACGCCGACGAGCTCGCCGAGCTGCGCCCGATGCTGCAGGGGCGCAAGACGCTGTTCCTCGGACAGGACGACTACGTGTACTGGGAGCTGCGCGGCGCCCGGATCTCGGCGCCGATTGCCTACATCGGCGATCCGCTGGTGCCCTTCAACATGCGGGCCGAGAAGCCGTTCACCTTGTACAAGCCGGTCGACTTCGACTCGTTCGACCGGGGTAACCTCGACCAGTTCGAATACGTGGTCGCCCCGCGGGCGGAGTTCGCCAGCGTGCCGCCGGAGAACTGGCGGGAGGTGCGCAGCAGCAGGTCCTATGTGGTCTACCAGCGCTCTGGCCCCACGCCCGACAGAGACCTGCTCGACGAGGTCGCCGGCCCCGGACATGTGCTCGACTGCGACGAGGCTCGTCACCGTCGCCTCAGCCAAAGGGTCGGAGAGGCCGGCGTACGTCAGCCGCCCGTGCTGTCCTCCGAGTGGCGCGTGACGAAGGGGACGCCGGTGTTCGCGGAAGGCGGCCTCGTGGGGATGTCGAACGACGGAGTGGCGGAGCTGAGCGTCCGACTGCCGGTGGGCCTGTGGCGGGTGTCGGTGCAGTACTTCAGCCCGGAGCCCGTCCACCTGCGGGCGTCCGGGCCCAGCGGCTCCTTCGATCGGGGCCCGGAGGTGAGGCTCCCCCCCTCCGAGGAGTACGTCGGCCCCTACTGGGACGCGGGGACCGTGCTGAGCCTCGGACGGCGGGTCACGATCCTCGCGACGCCGGAGAGGCGCTCGTTCCCGGTACGCGCGCGTCCCACTCGCCTCGGCACCGTTGCCTTCACCCGCGCAACGCCGGCACGCGTGGTCCCGCTTGGGGCCGCCTGCGACAAGCTCGTGGACTGGTACCGGGTCGCCGATCGGCCTAGCCGCCGGCCGGTGACAGGCGGCGACAGCGACGGTTCGCCCGCCGCAGGTCGCGCGGGGCGAGCGGTGCGTTTCCCGCCGGGGAGGGCAAGCCGTGCCAGGCCGTCCGTAGTCGGTTGAGCTCGTAGATCTCGCACGCCTGCCCGTCGAGGACGCGCTCCGCCAAGCGCCTCACGCGGTTTCGCCTCGCCTCGACGATCGCCCTGATCGCCGTCCGGACGGCGTCCTGCTGCCTGGGAACCACCGCGTCGATGAAGGCCCGGTCGTAGGGGGAGACGTTGGGCGGCAGGCCGCCACCACCCATGGGAGGTGGTGGGAGGTCGAGCTCCTCGCGTGAGAACCCGAGCGCCTCGAGTTCGCCGATCTCCCGCTGCCGGGTCGCCTCCATGCGCCTGGCAAAGCTTCTGAGCTCCGGGCGCTCGGCTCGCGCCTGCGCGTCGAGCGCCAGCCGCACGGTCGCATCGTGAGACGAGATCAGGGCCGCGGCGAAGGCCTGGTCGGCCGGCCGGTCCGGTGGGGCCGGCGGGGCGTCGACAGAGGCCGACCGCGAGCAGCCCGCCAGTGCGCACGCCGCGACGACGGCGGCGGCGGCGGCGAGCCCGTGTGTGTCGCTGCGAAACACGGCTTTCCAGCGTAGAGGCGCGCGTGCGCCAGAATGGCCTGCTGTGAAGACTTGGGCGCACCCGCCGCCGGCGGGCAGACGGTGAAGGCGGTCCTGCTGGCGGGCGGCATGGGCACCCGCATCAGCGAGGAGACGCTGATCAAGCCCAAGCCGATGATCGAGATCGGCGGGAAGCCGATCCTCTGGCACATCATGAAGATGTACTCGGCGCACGGCATCAACGAGTTCGTGGTCTGCCTCGGTTACAAGGGCTACCTGATCAAGGAGTACTTCGCGAACTACTTCCTGCACACGTGCGACGTGACCTTCGACGTGATGAACAACAGCATGGAGGTGCACCAGAGCACCGCCGAGCCGTGGAAGGTGACGCTCGTTGACACCGGCGATCTCACCATGACCGGCGGGCGGCTCAAGCGGGTACTGCCCTTCGTGGACGGCGAGGACTTCTGCCTGACCTACGGCGACGGCGTCTCCGACATCGACCTGGACGCGCTGATCGACTTTCACCGCCGCCAGGGCACGATCGCCACCGTCACCGCGGTCCAGCCTCCGGGGCGCTTTGGTGCTCTCGACATCGGCGAGGACCGCATCAAGGGCTTCCGGGAGAAGCCCGAGGGGGACGGAGGGTTCATCAACGGCGGCTTCTTCGTCCTGTCGCCGGGCGTGGAGGACTACCTGGAGGGCGACAACACGATCTGGGAGCAGGAGCCACTGGAGCGGTTGGCGCGCGAGGGCCAGCTCGCCTCCTACCGCCACAGCGGCTTCTGGTACGCCATGGACACGGTCCGTGATCGCGAGCATCTCGAGGAGCTGTGGACGTCCGAGCAGGCGCCCTGGAGGCGGTGGAAGTGAGCCCGGGGGTTGAGGGCCATGGCGCAGAGCCGGCGGCCGCGGTGGCGAGGCACGAGGTCGACCCCGGTTTCTGGACCGGGAAGAAGGTGCTCATAACGGGACACACCGGCTTCAAGGGAAGCTGGCTGGCGCTGTGGCTGCAGGCTCTGGGTGCGGAGGTCGTGGGCTTCTCCCGCGGGCTGCCGACCGAGCCGGCCCTCTTCGAGCTCGGCCGCGTGGGCGACGGGATGGCGTCGGTGTCGGGGGACATCCGCAATTTCGACGCTCTCAGCGCCACGGTGCGCAGGCACCGGCCGGAGATCGTCTTCCACCTCGCGGCGCTACCGCTCGTACGCCAGGCGTTCCGGCAGCCGGTCGCGGCGTACGAGACCAACGTGATGGGCACGGTGCACCTCCTCGAGGCGGTGCGTCAGAGCGAGGGCGTGCGGGCGGTGGTGAACGTGACCACCGACAAGTGCTACGAGAACCGCGAGTGGGAGTGGGCCTACCGCGAGTACGAGCCGAAGGGGGGCTTCGACCCCTATTCCAGTTCGAAGGCGTGCTCGGAGCTCGTCACCGACGCGTACAGGAAGTCCTACTTCACGGGCGAGGGGCCGCTCCTGGCCTCAGCGCGCGCGGGCAACGTGATTGGCGGCGGCGACTGGGCCGAAGACCGCCTGGTGCCCGACATGATGCGTGCGGCCATGGCCGGGGGCACGGTGCCCATCCGCAACCCCCGCGCGATCCGCCCGTGGCAGCACGTGCTAAACCCGCTGAGTGGCTACCTCCTGCTCGCGCAGAGCCTGTGGGACACGCCGGCGAGCGCCGACGGGTGGAACTTCGGCCCCGAGGAGCGCGACGCCCAGCCCGTGAGCTGGATCGCCGACCGGCTCATCGAGTTGTGGGGCGGGGGCTTGCGCTGGGAGACCGATGGCGCTCCCCAGCCGCACGAGGCGCACTACCTCAAGCTCGACTCCTCGCGAGCCCGCCTTCGGCTTGGTTGGGTGCCGCGCTGGGATCTCGAGGTCGGTTTGCACCACACGATCGATTGGTTTCGCTCCTTCGTCGACGGCGAGGACATGCAGGAAGTAACGCTCGGCCAGATCCGTGACCATCACCCGATGAGTACCGCGGGCGCTTCGGCCTGACCGTGCCGAGGGGCCTCAGGCCCGGGCCGGCTGGCGCACGAACGCGGCGACCGTCTCCACCATGTAGTCGACCATATGGTCGGTGATCCCCGGGTAGACGCCGATCCAGAACGCTTGATTCATCACCGCGTCAGTGTTGGTCAGGGAGCCCACGACCCGGTACTCCACATCGGCGTAGGCGGGCTGCTTGGTGAGGTTGCCGGCAAAGACGAGGCGCGTGGCGATGTTGCACTCCTCGAGATGAGTCACGAGCTCACGCCGGTCGAAGGGAGCGTCAGGGCGCACGTGGATCGTGAACCCGAACCAGCTCGGATCACTCTTTGGCGTTGGCTCCGGCAGCATCAGCAGGTCCTCGAACGGCTCGAGACCCTCGCGGAGCCGACGCCAGTTGCGCTTGCGAGCTTCGATGAAGCCGTCGAGCTTTCCTAGCTGAGCCACGCCGACAGCGGCCTGCATGTCGGTCATCTTCAGGTTGTAGCCAACGTGGGAGTAGATGTACTTGTGGTCGTAGCCGTGAGGAAGTGACCCGAGCTGCCAGTCGAAGCGCTTGCCGCACGTATTCGACTTCCCTGGCTCGCACCAGCAGTCTCGGCCCCAGTCACGAAAGGACTCGAGCAGGATCTTGTGCCGCCCCTTGTTGGTGAGCACGACCCCACCCTCGCCGGTGGTGATGTGGTGCGCCGGGTAGAACGAGACCGTGGCGAGGTCGCCGAAGGTGCCGGTCAGCCGGCCGTCGTAGGTCGAGCCGAGGGCGTCGCAATTGTCCTCCACGAGCCACAGGTCGTGCTTGCGTGCCAAGGCCGTCACGGCGTCGAGATCGAACGGGTTGCCGAGGGTGTGGGCGATCATCACGGCCCTCGTACGCGGGCCGACGGCCGCCTCGAGCGCCGCCACGTCGACGTTCCCGGTGGCCAGCTCGACGTCCACGAACACCGGCGTCAGCCGGTTTTGAAGGATGGGGTTCACGGTGGTGGGAAAGCCCGCCGCGACGGTGAGGACCTCGTCGCCGGGGCACAGCCGCCGGTCGCCCAGCTTGGAGGAGGTGAGCGATGACAGCGCGACCAGGTTGGCCGACGATCCAGAGTTCACGAGCACCGCGTGTCGGAGGCCGATGAACCGCGCGAGCCCGCGCTCGAGCTGCTGCGCGTAGCGGCCGGTGGTGAGCCAGAAGTCGAGCGAGGCGTCCACCAGATGGACGAGCTCCTCTTCGTCGAACACCTTCCCGGAGACAGGGATCTGCGTCTCGCCCGGCTCGAACTGCTCACGGCCCCAAGTCTCCGCATGGTGCTCGCGGACCAACTTGAGGATCCGCTCACGCATCCCCTGATCTTCGCAGGCCGGCGAGCTCAGATGAACAACGGGACGTAACCGCCGTCTATCGACCATGCCGAGCCCGTCACGAAGCCTGATCGCGCGGAACACAGCATGAGGATCACGGCGGCAATCTCGTCGTCGGTGCCCAGTCGCCCGATCGGCACCCGGGCGGCCATCGCCTCCAAAGCGTCCTTCCGGGCGCTCCCGGTGGCCGCCGCGTACTGGTCTGCGAGCCCTCCCTCCCTGGTCCATAGATCGGTGGCCACGGGACCCGGCGCCACGGCGTTCACGCGAACGCCCCGCGGCGCCCAGGCGTCGGCGAACACCCGCGATAGCGACAGTTGCGCCGTCTTCGTGACCGAGTACGCGGCGTTGTTGAGGCCGGGGCGCTTGCCCGCGGACGAACTGACGTTCACGATCTGCCCTCCTCCCCCACTGGCCATGACCGGAGCCGCCGCTCTCATCAGGCGTAGCGGGGCCATCACGTTCAGATCCCACTGCGCCTCCCACTCGTGGTCGGCGAGCTGATCGAGCGGCCGCGTGGTGCTGGTTCCCGCGTTGTTCACCACGACGTCGAGCCCACCGAAGGCTTGCTCAGCCGCGGCCACCAGCCGGGTTCCCGCGTCCTCGCCGGTCACGTCGAGAGCCACGGGCAGCGCCTGGCCCCCCGAGGAGGCGCACAGCTCGGCGGCGGCGCTCAGCGCGCCCTCGTCACGCGCGGCGAGGATCACGAAGGCACCCTCGGCGCAGAGGGCGCGACTCGTCGCGAGCCCGATGCCGCGGCTCGCCCCGGTAACCACGCAGGCCTTCTCGGCGAGGGCGAGGTCCACGTCCCGATCCTCTCAGACGAGGTGCTCCGTTGCTACGTTGAGCGAGTAATGGTCGGCAACGGACACTCTGAGCCGCCGATCAAGGTCACCGACTGGATCGCCGCTTTCCTCGCGGCGCAGGGTGTGACGCACGTCTACGAGTTGGTGGGCGGGATGATCACCCACCTCATCGACTCGCTGCACCGCCGCGGTGAGATCCAAATCGTGAGCGTGCGCCACGAGCAGGCCGCCGCCTTCGCGGCCGATGCCGCCGGCCGGATCACCGGCGTTCCCGGCGTGGCCATGGCCACGAGCGGGCCGGGCGCCACGAACCTCCTCACAGGCATCGGGAGTTGTTACTTCGACTCGGCTCCGGCGGTGTTCATCACAGGACAGGTGAACCGTCACGAGCAGAGAGGAGACCGGTCCATTCGGCAGCTCGGGTTCCAGGAGACCGACATCGTGGCGATGGCGAGGCCCGTCACCAAGGCGACGTACGCGGTCGACCGGCCGGAGGACGTACCTGTGGCCATGGAGCAGGCGTTCACGATCGCCACGACGGGTCGGCCAGGGCCCGTGCTCGTGGACATCCCGATGGACGTTCAGGGCTCCGACGTCGCGCGCGCCGTGCCGCCGCGCCCCTCGCGGACACGTGCGGCAAACGCAGGCGACGAGGCGGTTCAGGCCGCCTTGCGCACGTTGTCAGACGCCGAGCGGCCCCTGATCCTGGTCGGGAATGGCGTGCGGGCGGCGGGCACCGCCGAGCTCCTGCGGAGCTTCGTGGATCGCGTCGGCGTACCGGTCGTGAACACCCTCCTCGCCGTCGACGTCATGCCCTACGAACACCCGCTGAGAATTGGCTTGATCGGTTCCTACGGGAACCGGTGGGCCAATCAGGCGATCGGGCACTCCGATGCGCTCCTCGTGCTCGGCAGCCGGCTCGACATCCGCCAGACGGGAGCCGACGTCGACGCCTTCAAGGGCGAGCGCACGATCGTCCACGTGGACACCGAGGCGGGGGAACTGAACAACCGCGTGCCGGGGTGCGTGGCGGTCGAATCGGATCTGAGCCCCTTCCTCGAGCGGGCACTCGCCGCGCTGGGCCCCGCCGCTCCGTCGAGGCGCGCGCAATGGCTTGCCGAGCTCGGCGAGCTGCGGACGGCATCGCCCGACACCGACGAGCTTCCCGACGTGGCGGGCATCAACCCCAACCGCTTCATGCACGAGCTCTCCAGGGCCAGCGGGAGCGCCGGCACCTACGTGGCTGACGTCGGGCAGCACCAGCAGTGGGCCGCGCAGTCCCTCGAGCTCGGCGCGCACCAGCGTTTCCTCACGTCGGGAGGCATGGGTGCCATGGGCTACGCCCTTCCCGCCGCCCTGGGTGCCGCGCTCGCCACGCCGGGGCGTCCGGTGGTGGTGATCGCCGGAGACGGCAGCTTCCAGCTCAACATCCAGGAGCTCCAGACCCTCGTGCACCTCGACCTCCCCGTGAAGCTCGTGGTCCTCAACAATCGCTGCCACGGGATGGTTCGCCAGTTCCAGGAGACCTACTTCAGCGGGCGCTACCAATCCACGCTTTGGGGCTACTCGGCCCCCGCCTTTGGACGCGTGGCAGAGGCGTACGGGATCCCCGGGGCAACGGTGGAGCACCCGGAGGACGTTCCCGCGGCACTCGAGGGGCTATGGGCGTCTCCCACCGGCCCCTTCCTCCTCGAGGTCATGATCGACACGACGGCCAACGCCTACCCAAAGATGGCCTTCGGGCGGCCGATCACCGAGATGGAACCATTCGCGACGCCGGTTGGCATGGAGGGCACCTAGACCTTCGGCGAAGTGAGCGGGGCTCGTCGAAGCCTTTCCCTGAGAGCTCGAGCCGGCCGTACGAGTGGGTACGGCACCAACAGGACGGGCAAGCTGCCGCGCCAGAAGTCTCGCAGCCAGTAGAACTCGCGCGTCATGCTGGCAAGAAGCAGCAGGTCACCACTGAGGCTGTGGTTCGGCTGAGCTTTGTAGTACCTGATGCTGCGGGCGTCGACTCCGTAGAAGTAGGCCCGCCGCATCACCGCCTTCCAAAGAGGGCTGTTTCGGCCGAACAGCTCGCCCCATACCTTTGCTCGTTGACGTACGACCATGATCTGGTACTTGTCGAACCGGTGACTGGAGTCGGATTCCAACGAGGTGGTGCCCACTGTTTTTCGGACCACTTGGTGCGGGTACCAGAGCCAGGCCGGATCCCTCTTGATCATTCGTCCGAGGATTGCGACGTGGGGGAAGTTCTGCGCACGAGCCAGGCCCTCGGGGCCCAGTGCGGCCACCGCGGCGAGAAAGCGATCCCGGTGCACGATCTGCGCGGACATGTAGTCCTGGAGGAACGCGCAGTTGCGGAACGCTTCCTCTGCTGACAGGTAGACATGCTCCGTCTCGGGCTCAGACGGCAAGGCGCCGGGCGGGTCGGACCAACCGTTCTCGAGGTCCTCATGATCGACGATGGACCGATTGAGCGTGGCGCCGGTGACACCCGGGTGACGGCTGATCAGCTCGACCACGCCACGGAGGCCGCCGTCTGCGATGGCGTCGTCGGACCCAAACAGCCAGCAATGGTCGGCGGTTGCCATCTCGACTACGGCGACGAGGTTCTCCGTGAAGCCGCGGTCGACGGTCGTTCGTCGGTAAGCGACCCGATCGCCCAGCCGCTCGTGGAAGCCCCCCACGACCGCAGCCGTCCTGTCTTGCGACGCGTTGTCGCTCACGCAGATCTCAACCTCGTCACGCAAGTCGTGAGAGAGTTGTGACAGGATGCTGTCAAGGGCCACCTGTAGTTCGGCGGCCCTGCCGTGATGGGTGGGGATGCATATAGAGAGCAGCACTCATCGCGCATCTTGGCACCGCTGCGATGAAACCGATCGAGTAGCGTCGAGGCCAAGCCGCTCACTTGGAGGTGCATCTGGTGGACCTGAGGACTTGCGCGATCATCGCCAGGACACCCGACGGACGCTCACTCGCGGGCTGCGTAGCAGCACTTGGCGAGCAGACGCACCCTGTCGATGAGATACTGGTGGTTGACAGCTTGGCCGGGGGAAGTGCGGGATCCCCTGTCGAGGCTGCTCCCCCCGGCGTCACCCTGCTGGCGCATGAGGGCGACCACGGCCCGGCCGGCCGGTTTCACGAGGGAATGAAGCAGGCCTACGAGGCAGGCTTCGATTGGCTCTGGCTACTAGACGATGACGTCGTGCCCGAGCCCGCAGCGCTCGCGAGCCTATTCGAGGCCTCCACGGCGGTCCCGGAGCTTCCGGAACCGTACCTGCTGGCGAGCAAGGTGCTGGCGCCGGACGGCCGGCTGCACCCCGATCACGTGCCGTTTCCGGACACGAAGCGCGTGCCCCACGCGGTCCGCTCGGTGAGTGGCGGGCTGCTCCCCCTGCGGGCGTCCAGCTTCGCGTCGGTGATCATCAGCCGGGCAGCTGTTCGCGACCACGGCCTCCCCGTCAAGAGCTACTTCGACCGCTCCTATGCCCGGGAGTACTCGGCCAGGCTGCTGCGAGAGGGAATCGGCTTCGTGGTACCTCGGAGCGTGGCGCGCCTGGAACGGGCGCCCGGCGCGGCATCACGAGACGACCTCTACCGCGACGTCCGCAACACCGTGTTCATGATGCGCGGCGATGCCTGGATGGGACGCGAGAAGGTGCAGCTCGCAATCGACCTGGCACCCAAGGCGCGGGCCTCGGGGCTGCGGAGCGCCGCCACGATCGCCCGCGGTCTGGCGGACGGCCTGCGCCGCTCGCCCTGACTCAGGTTGGGGACTGCAACAGGCCGTCCCGAGCCCCGCGCAGGACCGCCCAGACGTTGCGTGGACGGAAGCGGTTGAACACCAGGTAGGCCATGGTCGTGCGGGCGATCATCACCGCGAACCAGAATCGGTCCTTTGATGTCCAGTTGTCTCCGCGGAGCATGAAGAGCTTGTTGCGCACGTCGTAGTAGAAACGCACGTCGTTCGACTGGGTGGGGTCGTAGTTGGCCTTGGTCTTGTGCACCGCGACGCTCTCGGGCACGAGGTACCCGGCCTCGTGCTTGAGCAGCCTCGTGGTCCACTCGATGTCGTCGCCCCAGATGAACCAGTGCTTGATCGGCACTCCATGGCGCTTCACCGCCTCGTCGCTGACGAGCATGGAGACGTAGGTGCAGGCCGAGAGAGGCAGCAGCTGTCGCTCAAAGGCTTCCAGGAGCTCGTCCTGGTCCCACCGGGTCCAGGGCCACCCCATGCGGTGAATGTCGCCGTTGGTCCACAGCACCTTGCTGGCCAGGATCGCGGGAGGCGGCAGGTCGCCTACGCGTGACAGCCCGCCAAGCATCTTCTCGAGCGCGGTGGGCGTTGGCACCGTGTCGTCATCCATGAGCCAGTACCACCCGAACTCGCCGGTGGCCGACTGGCGGGTGAGACCGTCGTGGAACCCTCCCGCGCACGCCCAGTTCTCGCCCGTCTCCAGCACCTCGACCTGCGGGTAGTCCGCCCGGAGCATCTCGGCGGTGTCGTCGGTGGAATTGTTCACCACCATTATCCGCTCCACCGGACGCGTCTGGGCCAGCACGGAATCCAGGCATTCCCTCAGGAGTGGCTGCCGGTTGTACGTGACGACCATCGCGCACACGGGATCGGCCTCGCTCACGGCTGAATAGCCTATCCCGCACCTTGGCGCGCCCCGGCCCAGAGAGGTCCTTCGCGCAGCGAGT
Organism: Thermoleophilaceae bacterium; assembly: GCA_030446485.1. Lineage (GTDB taxonomy): Bacteria > Actinomycetota > Thermoleophilia > Solirubrobacterales > Thermoleophilaceae > JAUJNF01. The sequence continues at coordinate 60,303 of JAUJNF010000005.1, forward strand.
GGCCGTGAACACCTCGATGTTCACCGTCGCCAGGGTGGTCGCCGCCGGGGCGAATCTTGTCGGCGTGGCGCTCACCACGCGCTACCTGGGTCCGGACGAGTTCGGGAGCCTGACGATCGCGCTGGTGTTCCTGGCGCTGGTCGGGCCACTGGCGGACCTCGGCCTCTACACCATCGCCACCCGCGAACTGGCCAAGGCCCCGGATCAGGAGGCGCGGCTGGTGAGCAACGTGTTCACGATCGGGTTGGTGCTCACTGCGCTCACCGCGCTTCTTGCGGTGGGGGTGCTCCTTCTGGCCTACTCGGGCGGGGACGACGCGCTGGTGCGAAAAGCGATCGTGATCATGCTGATCCCCCTGCTGCTCGCGTCGCCCGCGGGCACGATCGTCGCCCTCCTGATCGCCCGGGAGCAGATCTTCCCCATCCTCGCCGCGGCGCTCGTGAGCAACGCGGTGCTGGTGGGGGGCCTGATCCTCGTCACCAGCCTCGACCTCGGTTTCGAAGGGGTCGTCTCGGTGTACGCGGTCTCCGGTCTCCTCACCGGGCTCGTGCCGCTTCCGCTGGCCAAGGGGACGCGCAACCTCAGGCCTTCCTTCGACCGCGACCTGTGGCGGCAGCTCGTGGCCTGGGCGCTTCCGCAGGGTGGCATCGCCGTGCTAGGTCACCTGTACTTCCGCCTCGACACCTTCCTGCTGTCGTTCTACCGCTCGGACTCCGAGGTGGCCATCTACGGCGCGGCATATCGGGTGGTGGAGGTGTTGGTCGCGCTTCCGTTCCTGTTCGTGCTCACCCTGTTTCCGACCATCGCCAGGGCCGGCGCGCGCAGTACGCGCCTCGCGGAGGTCATGCAGGGAGCCGCCTACGTGCTCCAGGTCGTGACCGTCCCGGTGCTCGTGTTCTTCATCGCGTTCGCGCCCGAGGTGATCGAGGTGCTGGGCGGATCGGAGTTCAGCGATGCCGCTCCGGTGCTGCGCATCCTCATGGTCAACGCCGCGATCGTGTACGTGGGAACGCTGTTCTTCCATGCCCTCGTGGCCCTCGGACGCCAGAAGAAGCTGTTCTGGCTGCTGCTTGCGGTGGTGGCCATCAATGTCCCGGTCAACCTGGTGCTCATTCCCCTGTGGGGAGCCGAGGGCGCCGCGGTGGCGGTGGTCATCAGCGAGCTCGCGGCCTTCGCCCTGGCCCTGCGCCTCTACCGCGACGTTGGCCCGCTGCCACGAATCGAGCGGGCTCGGGCGACGCTGTTGGCCGGCGGCGCCATGGCAATGGTCGCGGCCGCGCTCAAGCTGTTGCCGGTCACCGATGCCCTCCCGGCCCTGATCGCCGTAGGTGTGGGAGCCGCGCTGTCTGGAACCACGTACCTCGTCTGCCTCACAGCTACGGGGGCCATGCCCCCGGGGCTGCCCAGCCTCAGGCGCTGACCGCGAGGGTGGGGTCCGGGAGCCGGGTGCCCTAGCCGGAGGGTGCGAGCGTGAACCGCTCGAAGCGCGCGGCGGCACCGGAGACGCCGCCGACGGTGAGCCCCACGCGCATCGACGCCAGGAAGGTCCCGTCTATCGACTCGCCGAGGCTCGTCCAACCACCCCCGATGGGCCGGAAGCGCCCGCTGAACCGAGTGCCCCGCCTACGCAGCTCGAGCTCGACGGGACCGCGCGAACTCAGCTGCCGTGCGCCGACTACGAGCTCTGGCCCTGTCTCGCGGTGGATCCACATCACCACCCGCCCGTCGCCGGCGGCCACGCCCACGCCCTCTCTCTGGTCCCGGAGAAGGCGCGTGGCGGCCACTCCGGCGTGTGCCCCCGGACCGAGGGCACCGGGGTCGGTGATCGCGGTGGCCGTCCACTCGGGAGTAAGGAGCCGGGTGGCCAGCACGCCCGAGTCGAGGAGCCCCGGGCTCCGGTTTGTCGCCCGAAGCACCACTCCTCCACCTCGCGACGGATCGATGACCGCCTGCGGGTCGGCATCCAGCGGCCACCCCCAGCGGGACGAGAGCGAGGCGAAGTCGTCCTGCAAGCTGTGCACGAGGGGTCGCTGACGCACGCCGAGCGGCGAGTTCGCGACCTCGCTCGGCCGGCCGGTCCCGATCGCCGGCCAGCCCCGCGTGAAGCGCACCCTGTCGAGCAACATCTCCCTCCCCACCGCCGAGTCGCGCACCGCGTGGTAGAGGAAGTAGTGCCTCCCGCCGTGCTCGAGCACCGTGCCGTGGCCGGGGCACCGGAAGCGCTCGCTGCCCGCCAGGACGGGATTGGCCGGATTCTTCCTCCATATGCCGGTCAAGGTGCGCGAACGCGCCACGCCCACCCGGTAGTCGCACTCGGAAGTGCAGCAATCACCGGCGGAGTAGAAGAGGTAGAACCAGCCTGCGCGACGAACGACGGCCGGGCCCTCGACGAGCTGCCCCTCCCACGAGGCCTCGTTGCGGATGAGCTCCCGATGCGGGCCGACGATCCGCCCCCCGTCGCCGCTCAGGGCAGCCGCCCATATGGGGGTTGGCTCACCGACGGCGTTTCGCTCCTCCTTCCACAACAGCTGCCAACGACCGTTCTCATCCCTGATCGGGAAGGCGTCGAGCGAACCCACCGGCTGGCACACCAGTGGGCCCCGGTCGGTCCATGGGCCCTGGGGACGTGAGGCAACGGCGGACGCCACGCAGAGTGTGCCGCCCCGCTTTCGTGCCGTGTAGAAGACCACGAACCGGCCGCCCATCCGGACGAGCTCCGGTGCCCAGTAGCGGCCGTCGGACCACGCCGGAGGGGTCGGGAAGATCGATCCGGTCAGGCGCCAGTTCACCAGGTCGGTCGACTTCATGAGCGGGAAGAGCGGCGCGAACTGATTGGAGGTGCTCGTGGCCCAGAACGCGTTGCCGACCTTGATCACCGACGGGTCCGGATGCGGGCCCGCGAACACCGGGTTGGCGTACTGAGGCGGGGCGGCCGCCTCAGCCGACGCGACGGGGCCGCCGAGCACCAGCAACGCCATCGCGACAAGCCCCGCCCGCGTCGCGCTGGCTCTCATCTCCCTCGGCCGATCACGGGGCCGCCCGCGAGGCCTCGAAGGCCGAAACGATCTCCTCCCCCGCCTTCCGCATCTCGGGGTTGAGGGACCAGCACACCTCGGTGTCACCGTGCAGCCGCCGCACCTCATCCATGTCGGGATTCAGGAAGTCGAAGCCCCACTTCTCGCGCCAGTACGCGTAGTGGTGGCGCAGACGCTCCAGGTGCGCGGGCGGCGGGCCCTCCATGCCGATGGCCCGGCCCACCGCAACGCGCATGCGGTCGGGCATCACGCTTCCGACGCGCTTCTTGGCCGCGGCCACGGCCCGGGTGCGCCTGGTGGTCACCTCGCGAACGTTGCGCAGACTCAGGCGATGGCTCACCAGCACGTCGGGCAGGAAGAAGGCCTTCTTGCCGTGCTTGCGCATCGAGAGCGAGAGGTCGAGGTCGTCGAACCACACGGGAGCGAAGCCGTCGTCGTACCCGCCGACCTCCAGGGCGAGCTCTCGGTGGTACATCATGCAGCACCCCATGCCCACGTCCACCTCGGCGATCTGGCGTCCGAGCGGGCTGTCGGCGTCGAGGGGGCGCTCGACGCGGGAGTGCAGCGTGCGCTGGCCCACCGGCTCGAGCAGCCGCGTGCCGCGGTCGTAGCAGCCCTCGGGGCCCACGATGTTCACGCCGTAGGTGTGCACTTGCCCGTCGTCTATGACCACCCTCGCGGTTACCACTCCCACGCGCTCGTCGAAGGTGAACAGGGCGAGCATCTTCTGGAGCCAGTCGGGCGTCTCCACCGACGCGTCGGCGTCGAGCTGCACGACGATGTCGCCCTCGGCGGCGCCAAGGCCCTCGTTGAGGGTCTCGATCACCCCGCGGTGCTCGCGCTCGATCAGCTTCAGGTTGGGGAGCCGGCCGGAGTCCCGCCAGCGGCGGAGGATCGCGACGCTGTCGTCGGTGGATCCGTCATCCACCACCACCACCTCCACGTCCGGATAGGTGGTGTTGGCGGCCAGCCGGCCGAGCACGAGCTCGAGCGCGGGCTCGTTGTTGCGGTTGGGGATCAGCAGCGAGACGCTGGGCGCGGCCATCAGCCGTCCCGGCCCGCGCTCAGGACGCTACGGCCGGCTTGACCCCGCCGCTCTCGACCAGCTTCTCGAACGTCGAGAGCGCCTGGCCCACCACCTGGTCCATGTTCAGGTACTGGTAGCGGGCCAGCCGGCCGACGAACGTGACGGAAGGCTCCTCCGCGCCGAGTGCCTCGTAGCGCTTGTACAGCTCGCGGTTCTCGGGTTGCGGCACCGGGTAGTAGGGGTCGCCCTCGGTGCGTGGGTACTCGACCGCGAGCGTTGAGGACTCTGCCACCTGGCCCGTGATGTAGCGCATCTCGGTGATCCGCGTATACGGGACGTCGGCGCTCGGGAAGTTGATCGCGCCGGTGGGATGCACGGTGCCACCACCCGGGGTCGGATGGTTCTGGAACTCGAAGTGCAGGCTTCGGTAGGGCAGCGGCCCGAACCGGTGGCCGAAGTACTCGTCGATCGGGCCCGTGTACACCAGGTGGTCGAACTGGATCTCGTCGCGAATCGCGTCGAGGCTGGTGTTCAACCGGACCTCGATGTTCGGGTGGTCGAGGATGCGCTCGAACATCGCGGTGTAGCCCTCGGCAGGGAGCGCCTGGTATTCGTCGGTGAAGTAACGGTCGTCCTGGTTGAAGCGGATCGGGATCCGGGCGCACACGGAGGCGTTCAGCTCCGAGGGGTCGCGCTCCCACTGCTTGCGCGTGTAGCCGCGGAAGAACTTCTCGTATAGGTCCCAGCCCACCTTGGCCACCACGGTGTCCTCCGAGTTCTCGATCCGCTCTCTCGGCTCTGCTCGCTCGGCCAGGAAGGCCTCCATTTCCTCCTCGGTCTCGAGTTCGAGCCCGTAGAGGCGGTTGACCGTGTCACGGTTGATCGGGATCGGCAGTAGCTGTCCGTCCACGTCGGCCAGCACGCGATGCTCGTAGGGGCGCCACTCGGTGAACTGCGACAGGTAGTTCCACACCTTCTCCGCCTGCGTGTGGAAGATGTGGGGCCCGTAGCGGTGGCAGAGGATCCCGTGCTCGTCGTAGTAGTCGTAGGCGTTGCCGGCGATGTGGTCCCGCCGGTCGATCACCAGCACGCGCTGGCCGCACTGGGTGGCAAGGCGCTCGGCCATGATCGAGCCGGCGTAGCCGGCTCCTACCACGAGCGTGTCGAAGCTCTCAGTTGCTCGAGTGTCCAATTTCTCTCCGGTTTCGGTGTCGGGCGCGTGAGACCGCCCTGCGGCTGTCGGTCAGGCGGTCTAACGCCGAATCACCACCACAGTTGCGGGTAAGGCACTTGCCGTGAGGCAGGGTACGGGCCGCCGAGGCAGCCTAGCGGGCGGTCCAGCAGCACGACCTAAGGTTCGCGCGTTGAATCGCTCAGGCTCCTCACCCCCGGACGCGTCCGTCGGGGCCGTCGTGGTCGGCGGCGGCCCGGTGGACGGGTTGGAGCAGACCCTCGGGGCCGTCGGGGCCCAGACCAGCCGTCCGCGCCAGGTGATCGTGGCGGGAGCCCCCGAGGCTGCGTGGACGAGGGACGACGCGGGCGGCATCCCCGTCCGCGCGCTGAGTGGCGAGGGGGGCGGCGCCCCCGACGTTGCCCGGGCGCTCGCCGAGGCGGTCGCAGAGCCCGACGAGTGGCTGTGGCTCCTGCGGGCGGGCACGGTGCCCGCGCCGGAAGCGCTCGAGCATCTCCTGGAGCCGCTCACGCTCGCGGAGCTCGATCCGGCGCCGGTACTCCTGGCCGGCAGGGTGAACGATTCCCATGGACGGCTCGACCCGGAATCCGCCCCGGTGCTGCGCAACGTCGACCAGCAGGCGGTGATCAGGGGGGCCCGGCACCGGCTTCTGGCACTGCGGTCGGCTCGTTATGGGTCCCTTCTCCTGCTCCGGACCGCCGTCGAGGAGTCGGGCCCTCCGAGGCTGCGCGGACTGGGGGATGAGGGCGACGCCGAGTGGACGGCGAGGCTGCTCAAGTCACAGGTCGGATACCTCGTGCCCAGCAGCTTGGCCGTGCGACCCGCGAACGAGGCGACAGGGGCCGAGGGATCGTCGGCGGGCCGGCTGGCGGTCCGGAACCGGCTGGCCATGATCGGAGGCGAGGCGTGGACCCGTGACGAGCGGCTCTGGCTGGGCGTCGGGCTCGTGACCGACCTCGTGGCGCGGATCCGCCAACCCGGGCGTTGAAGCCCCGGCCGCGAGTCAGTGCGGACTGGTGCGCACGCCGTCGGCCAACCCACGCAGGACCACCCGCACGCTGTCGAGGCTGAAGGAGTTGAACCGCAGATAGGCGAGCGTGCTGGTAACGAGCTGACCCAGCACGGACAGCCGCTCGGACCCCACCCAGGCGGAGCCCTTGATCATGTAGACGTGGTTGCGCACGTGGTGGTAGAAGCGCGGTCCGGTGCTCGAGGAGGCGCTGTAGAGAGTCGCCGTCTTGTGGTGCACGACGCTCGTGGGTACGAGGTAGCCGGGGACCCCACGCAGCATCCGCGCCGTCCACTCGATGTCGTCGCCCCAGATGAACATGCTCTTGAGCGGTGGCCCGAAGCGGTCGATTGCCTCCCGGCTCACCAGTAGGGACACCACGCTGGTGGCGCGCAGGGGCAGAAGGCCCGCCTCGCACCCCTCGACCATCCGCTCCACCTGGCCCCTTGGGAAGTACGGCTGGTTCATGGGATGCAGGCTGCCGTCGGTCCACACCACTTCGCTTGCCAGCAGCTGCGGCGCCGACAGCGAACCGTGACTCTCGGTCGCCTTCAACAACTCGGCCAGGGCGTCCGGGTAGGGCAGCGTGTCGTCGTCCATCGTCCAGCACCAGTCGGCCCCGGCGGACAGGCCGTCCCGGATGCCCTCGTGGAAGCCGCCCGCGGTGCCCTGATTGTCGGGCAGCACGAGCAGGTTGACGGCTGGATACTCCCGTCGCACCATCTCGGCGCTGCCGTCTGTGCCGGCGTTGTCCACCACCAGCACGCGCTCGGGGGCCCGCGTCTGGGCCGCGAGCGCATCGAGGCACTCCCGCAGGATCGCCATGCGGTTGTAGGTCACGACGACTGCGCACACGGACTGGGCCACGGGCGCCGTTACGGTAGCCCAGTGGCCCCCGCCCCAGCGACCGCCCTTGCCCCCGATGGCGCAGCCTCGGGCCGCGTGCTCGCGGTCGTGGTCACCTACAACCGCAAGGAGATGCTCGTCGAGTGCCTGGAGGCACTTGCCCGTCAGACGCACCCGCCGGTGGGCGTCCTGGTGGTGGACAACGCCTCCACCGATGGCACCGAGGA
>JAUJNF010000005.1:67738-199842 GCA_030446485.1 Thermoleophilaceae bacterium
ACCCGCCGGTGGGCGTCCTGGTGGTGGACAACGCCTCCACCGATGGCACCGAGGAGCGCCTGGTCGAGTGCGGGGTGGGCCGCCGGCTGCCGATCGACTACCTGCGGGTCCAGCGTAACGGCGGCGGGGCCGAGGGCTTTCACTACGGCGTGGCCCGCGGGCGAGAGCGCGATGTCGACTGGTTGTGGCTCATGGACGACGACTGCGAGCCGGCCGAAGATTCCCTGGAGCGCCTCCTCTCCTGCCCACGGGCATCCGACCCCGAGGCCTGTGCGTTGACCCCGCTCGTGAAGACGCCGGAGGATCAGGTGCTGCCGCTCAACCGGGGGTGGCTGCGGCCGCGTTGGTTCCGGTCGCCCATCGTCGGCCTCGCACCTAGCGACTACACCCGTACCGAGCTGGCCCTCGACTTCACGTCGCTGGTCGGGCCGTTGGTCCGGACCTCGGCCGCACGAGCGTTGCCTCCCCCCCGCCGCGACTTCTTCATCTGGTTCGACGATCTCGAGTACTTCTCGCGGCTGACCCGATTGGGCAGCCTATGGCTCGTGCCTGCGAGCGTCATGTACCACAAGGACCCGCGCCAGCTAGTCGGCCTCGGCTTCCGGTCCCTGTGGGCGGAGTTCGCAACGGGCTATCCCTTCGCGCAACTCTGGAAGCGGCTGTACGGGCTGCGCAACCTCATCTACTGCGGCCGGCGGGACGGCTACCTCACCGCGGGCCGAGCGGCTTCGTTCGCCTTCGTCTCGGCCGTGCGCGGCCTGCTGTTCGAGTCCCACCGCGTGCGGACCCTGCGCCTCACCATCCTCTACGCCGGGCAGGGCTGGCGTGGGGTGTTCCGCAACGTGCCGCCGGCCCGCTGGGGAGAGGTGGCCCACGAGCGGCGGCCCGCCGCATGGGTCCAGCGCGAGAGCCTTGGCTACCACGAGCCCGTCGACGAACCGGTTCGCCGCCTGCCCGTCACCGCGGAGGCCTCGGCGCCATGAGCACCGTCTGCGCCTTCGTGCTGACGCGCAACCGCAAGGACCTGCTGCTGGAGTGCATTCGGGCGCTGCAGGCCCAGACCCACCGGCCGCAGCGGATCCTCCTGGTGGACAACGCCTCCACCGACGGCACCGAGGGGCTGCTGCGCGAGCAGGGCGTGCTCAGGGACCCACTCGTGTCGTTCGTGCGGCTGGAGGAGAACCGCGGCAGCGCCGGCGGATACGCCGAGGGTGTGCGCCTGGGCCTGGAAGAGGGCACCGACTGGCTGTGGCTGATGGACGACGACGCCGAGCCGCGGGCCGACGCCCTGGAGCGCCTGCTGGCGGCGCCACCCGCGCGCGACCCCGGCGTGGCCATGGTGTGCCCGCGGGTCGAGCAGCCGGACGGGAGCATCGAGACCCTGCACCGGTGTCGTATGGGCCGGTTCGTATACGCCCTGGAGCCTGCGGCCTACGCCCCGGGCACCTTCGCCTCGTTCGAATGCGCCTCCTTCGTCGGGATGATGATTCGCAGCTCGGTGGCCCGCTCCATCGGCCCGCCGCGCGCGGAGCTCTTCATCGCCTACGACGACGTCGAGTTCTCCCTCCGCGTCCGCGAGCGCGGAGAGATCCGTCTGGTCCCCGAGAGCGTCGTGGTGCACAAGCTCCACATCGGCGGCAACGCCGTCACGCGACGCAGCCGCTTTTGGAACCGGCTGCTCGGGCAGCACTACACCTCCGCGTCGTGGGAGGGCTACTGGAAGAACCTCTACGGGGTGCGCAACTTCATGTGGATCAAGCACCAGCGCCGGCGGATCACCCCGCTTGCCTTCGCCGGGCTGACGGCCATCTACCTGCTCAAGTCGGCCCTCTACGACGAGCGGCCGCTGCGCCGCGCGCCGTGGATCGTGCGCTTCGCGCGCAAGGGGCGCCATGGTGACTTCTCGGGACCGGGCCCAGAGGAGTGGGCCCGGATGGTGGCCTCCGGCCGGTGAGGCGGATGGCGCTCAGTCGTTGCGCCAAGACGGCGGGAGGTTGCGCTCGACCTCGATGCCCGTGAAGGAGCTGGTCGCGCGGGGACCGTGCTCGCGGGCCCACTCGACCATGCGCATGACCCCCTCGCGGAGGTCGGTGCCCGCCCTCATGCCGAAGACGCGCTCCACCTTCGAATGATCGGAGTAGGCGTGCTGCACCTCGTTGCGGGCGCTGAGGTGGCGCACCGGGTGGTCGGAAGCCGACATCGCGCGCCGCACCACCTCGGCCAGGTGGTTCACCGAGTAGGGCACGTCGGCCCCGATGTTGAAGACCTCGCCGAGAGCCGCCGGAGTGCCGGGGGCGGCAGCAAGGGCGGGCACGACGTCGCCCACGTAGGAGAAGGCGCGCGTCTGCTCCCCGTCGCCGAAGATCGTGAGCGGCTCGCCCTGAAGGATCTGATTGATGAAGATCCCGAGCACGTTGCGATAGCGGTCGCCGATGTTCTGCAGCTCCCCGTAGACGTTGTGCGGCCGGAAGATCACGTACGGCAGCCCGAACATCTCGTGCGACACCGCGAGCTCCTGCTCGACCGCGAACTTCGCGATGCCGTACGAGTCCTCGGGCTCGGGCCGCAGCTCCTCGCGCATCGGCACCTGGCCCGCTCCGTAGACCGCGATCGACGAGGTGAACACGAAGCAGCTGACGTCATGGTTGATCGAGGCGTTGATCAGGTTCACGCTCCCGATCACGTTGTTCGTGTAGTTGAAGCGCTTGATGAAGTGGGAGAGCCCCTCCGCCGCGTAGGCGGCGAGGTGGTAGACGTGGTCGAAGCGCACCTCCGCGAACAGCCGGTCGATCAAGTCGTGGTCGACGATCGAGCCCTGCACGAAGCGCGCCCGCGGGTCCACGTTGTCGGTGAAGCCGCCGCTGAGGTCGTCGAGGGCCACCACCTCGTGACCACCGTCGAGCAGGGCGCGGGTGAGGTGGGCGCCCATGAACCCGGCGCCTCCGGTGACGAGACTTCTCGGCATGGGCCGGCGCAACCTAGCCCATCCGCGTGCCTACACTGCCCGGCGCCGTGATCTCCGTGGTGATGCCCGTCCGCAACGGCGGCGAGGACTTCCGGCGCTGCCTCGACGCCATCGCCGCCCAGGAGATCGACGAAGAGGTGGAGATCGTGGTGGTTGACTCGAGCTCCACGGACGGAAGCGTCGAGCTGGCTCGGTCCTACGGGGCGCGGGTACACGTGATCCCGAAGGAGGACTTCAACCACGGTGCCACCCGCAACCTCGGCGTGACGCTTGCCCGCGGTGACGTGCTCGCCTTCACGAGCCATGACGCCTACGCAACGTCCAGCACCTGGCTTGCGCGGCTTGTTGCCCCGCTGCGGGCCGATGCGGCGGGCGCCCTGGCGGGTAGCTACGGGCGCCAGATCCCGCACGTCGATGCCCGCCCGCCCGAGCGCTTCTTCCTCGACTTCCTCTACGGACCCACGGCGCGCGTTCAGCGAGCGAGCAGCCCGGACGAGCTCAGCATGCAGACCACGCTCTTCTCGAACGTGAACGCGGCGGTGCGGCGGTCGCTGTTCGAGACCTTCCGCTTCGTCGACGACATCATCCTCAGCGAGGACCAGGAGTGGTCGCGGCGGGTCCTCCTCGGGGGCTATGCGCTCGCATACGTGCCAGAGGCGGCCGTGCACCACTCACACCCGTACACGCTGCGACAGGCCTTTCGGCGCTTCTTCGACTCCGGAGCCTCGGCCGAGCGCGCGTACCTGTCCGGGGCGCGCCCCTCGGCGGCCGTCCTCCGTCGTGAGGCCCTGCGCTACGCCCGAGGCGAGCTGGCCTGGCTGGTGCGCACGCGGCAGGCCAGGTGGCTGCCCTACGCCGTGGTCTACGAGGGAACCAAGTTCGTGGGACTGCAGCTCGGCATCCGCCACCGGCTGCTCCCGATGTGGTTGAAGCTCCGCCTGACCGGGCAACCCGTGTACTGGACCAGGTTCCACGCGGAGGGGCCCACTCGCCCGTGAGCGCGTAGCGGATCGAGCGCGCCGACGCGTTACCTATCCTTTTGAGCCGGATAGCGCGACTCTTGGCCGCTTGCCCGGTTATAGACCGGCCACGGGCACACGAAGCTCCCAAACCCTCTTCGCCATCAACCCTCCCACACAGCTGCAGTCACCGCCCTCGGCCGGTCCGGCTCGCCCCCCCCTGAAGCACGCGAGGGGCGTGTCCGTGGTTATCCCCTGCCTCAACGAGGCAGAGACCATCGCCCGCTGCGTGAGCCTCGCCCGGAGCGCGCTCGAGGACAACGGGATTCCCGGCGAGGTGATCGTCGTAGACAACGGATCGGATGACGGGAGCCAGGATCTGGCCACCGAGGCCGGCGCGCGCGTGATCAACGAGCCGCGGCGCGGTTACGGCAGTGCGTACCTGGCGGGCTTCGCCGGGGCGACGGGCGACTACATCGTGATGGCCGACGCCGACCTCACCTACGACTTCGGCGACATACCACGGTTCGTGGAGCAGCTCGATGCGGGCGCGCAGCTCGTGATCGGCGACCGGATGGACAACATCCACCCCGGCGCGATGCCGGCGCTCCACCGCTACGTGGGCAACCCGGTGCTCTCCGGCACGCTCAACCTCTTCTTCCGGACCGGCGTGAAGGACGCGCACTGCGGGATGCGCGGCTTCCGCCGTGACGTCCTGCCCCAGCTCGACCTGCGCACGACGGGCATGGAGTTCGCCTCCGAGATGGTCATCCGGGCCGCCAAGGAGGACCTCGACATCAGGCAGTTCCCGATCGAGTACCACCCCCGCGGCGGCGAGTCCAAGCTCTCGAGCTTCCGGGACGGCTGGCGGCACCTGCGCTTCCTGCTGATCCACAGTCCCACCCACCTGTTCGTGATACCCGGAGCCGCGCTGGCAGTCCTGGGGGCGATCATCGGGTTGACGGTGTTGTCCAGCGTGAACGTGTTCGGCCGCAGCTGGGACATCCACACGATGGTGGCGGGCGCCCTGCTCATGATCATCGGCACACAGGTGCTGGCTCTCGGACTGTGCGCCCACGCCTACGGCACCTACTTCATGGGCGAGAAGGACCGCTGGTTCGACGCGATGAGAGCGCGCTTCAACCTCGAACACGGGCTGCTCCTCGGTGGTGTCTTCATCGCCGCGGGACTCGCCGCGGCAGCCTGGATCGTGGGCCGATGGGTGGACCGGGGCTTCGGCGAGTTGTCGGAGGAGCGTCTCGCGGTCTTGGCGGCCACGCTACTGATCGTGGGCGTGCAGGTCTTCTTCTCGTCCTTCCTGCTGAGCATCCTCGGCCTGCGGCGGCGCCCGGGGCGCGTCGGCACCGGCGAGCGGCTCTAGCTGCCCTACGCGGCCGCGGCGCGTTCCAGCGCCTCGGCGTCGACGTCGAAGTTGGCGTGCACCGCCACGACGTCGTCGTGGCTCTCGAGCGTCTCGATGAGGCGCATCAGCGCGCCGATGTGTGCCTCCTCGACCTCCACTCGATTGTCCGGCCGCATCGTCACCTCGGCCGATTGGAGCTCGACCTCGGCGGTCTCCAGCGCCTCGCGCACTCCGGGCAGGTCGGCCGGGGCGGTCACGATCTCGAGCACGTCGTCGTCCCTGACCACGTCCTCGGCTCCGGCGTCGATGGCCGGCATCAGATCGTCCTCGGAGTAGCGCGCGGCGTCCACCAGCAACAGGCCCTTCTTGTGAAAGTTCCAGGCCACCGAGCCGGGCTCACCCAGGCCACCGCCGCTCTTCGAGAAGGTGTGGCGTACATCCGCCCCCGTCCGGTTGCGGTTGTCGGTGAGCGCCTCAACGAGCATCGCCACCCCGCCCGGGCCATACCCCTCGTACACCACCGCCTCGAACGCCTCGGCGTCAGAGTCGGCCCCCGTGCCCTTGGCGATTGCGCGCTCGATGTTGTCCTTGGGCATCCGCGCATCCTTGGCCTTCTGCACCGCCGTGGCCAGCGCGGCGTTGCCCTCGATGCTGCCGCCGCCCTCCCGCGCCGCCACCTGGATGGCGCGTGCCAGCTTGGTGAAGAGCTGGCCGCGCTTGGCGTCGACCGCGCCCTTCTTGTGCTTGATCGAGGACCACTTCGAATGTCCGGACATGGCGCTAAGTCTACGAAGAGCCGTTACGGCATCCAGCGGAAAGGCAGCTCCTCGGCCACCTCGCTCAGCAGCGGCGCCCGGGCATCCCGCGGCGAGGGCTTCAGGTCCAGGTCGGGCCAGGCGATCCCCAGGTCGGGATCGTCGTAGGCGATGCCCCCGTCACTGAACGAGTCGTAGTACGAGGACACCTTGTACACCACGTCGGCCACCTCGGACTCCACGCAGAACCCGTGCGCGAAGCCGTCGGGGCAGTAGAGCTGGTGGTGGTTGTCCTCGCTCAGCACGTGTGCCTCCCATTGACCGAAGGTGGGAGAGCCGCGCCGGATGTCCACGAGCACGTCGAGAATCGCCCCCCGGGCGCAGCGCACCAGCTTGCTCTGACCGGGTTGGTAGTGCATCCCGCGCACCACCCCCCGGCGCGAGCGGGAGTGGTTGTCCTGGACGAACTCGTCGTGGATCCCCAGCTCGGCATAAACGGCCCGGCGGTAGGTCTCCAAGAAGAAGCCGCGCTCGTCTCCGCGTACCACCGGGCGAATCAGCCGCGGGCCTTCCAGACGAGTGGCGAGCGCCTCCACGCGGTACTAGGAGGCGAGCGCGCGGCCGTACTGGCGCTCGTAGTAGGCGCGGTACTCGCCGCTGCGGATCGGCTCCCACCACGGCTCGTTGTCGCGGTACCAGCTCACCGTGCGCTCGAGCCCCTCGGCGAAGTGCGTCAGCGGCTCCCACCCGAGCGCCCTCACCTTGCCGGAGGACAGCGAGTAGCGGCGGTCATGGCCGAGGCGGTCGGGCACGTGCTCGATGAGCGACTCGTCGCGTCCGGTGAGCTCGAGGATCCGCCTGATCACCGTCAGGTTCTCCTCCTCGTCCGGCCCCCCGACGTTGTAGACCTCGCCGGCGACGCCCTCGCGCAGCACCAGGTCGATCGCGCGCGCGAAGTCCTCGACGTAGAGCCAGTTGCGCACCTGGCGCCCGTCGCCGTAGACCGGCAGCGGATCGCCCGCCAGGGCGTTCAGCACGCAGAGCGGAATCAGCTTCTCGGGATATTGCCGCGGGCCGTAGTTGTTCGACCCGCGGCAGATCAGGGCCTGCGTGCCGTAGGTGTGGAAGTGCGCCGAGGCGAGCAGATCGCCGGCCGCCTTGGTGGCGCTGTACGGCGACGACGGGTTGAGGGGCGACTCCTCGATGAACGACCCGGAGGCGATCGAACCGTAGACCTCGTCGGTCGAGACCTGCAGGTAACGGGACACCCGGTGCTCGCGCGCGGCCTCGAGCAGCACCGAGGTGCCGATCAGGTGGGTTCGGGCAAAGGCGTCGGCGTCGGCGATCGAGCGGTCGACGTGCGACTCGGCCGCGAAGTTCACCACCGCCTGGCAGCCGGCCATGGCGCCGCGCACCGCGTCGCGGTCCTCGATCGCGCCCTCTAGGAAGTCGATCCGGTCGGCGACTTCGTCCAGGTTCTCCCTGCGGCCGGCGTACGTGAGCTTGTCGAGCACGACGATCTCGTCCTCGGGGCGCTCGTCGAGCACCAGGCGCACGTAGGCCGAGCCGATGAAGCCGGCGCCGCCGGTCACGAGGATGCGCATCAGAGGATCGAGATCTCGGCGTTGTCCCCGACCACGAAGCGGTAGGCGCGAGGCAACGTCGGCCCGCGGGTGATCGTCACGTTGCGCCCGATCAGGCTCGCCTCGACTCGGCCCTCCAGATCGGTGACCGAAGAGCCGGAGAGCACGATCGAGTGCTCGATCTCCGCTCGGGCGATCGTCACGTTCTCGCCGATGGCCGTATAGGGGCCGATGTAGGCGTCGGTGATCTGCGAGCCGGCGCCGATCACCGCCGGCCCGCGCACGGTGGCCCGCTCGAGCCGCGCGCCGGCGGCGATCTCCACCCGTCCCTCGACCCGCGAGTCCACGAGGTCGCCCTCGAGCTTCTCCCCCAGGTCGTCGAGGATGAGCCGGTTGGCCTCGAGCATGTCCTGCACCTGACCGGTGTCCTTCCACCACCCGTGCACGATGTGGGAGTCCACGCGCAGGCCGCCGTCGATGAGGTGCTGGATCGCGTCGGTGATCTCGAGCTCCCCGCGCCAGGACGGCCGGATGGCCCGCGCCGCGTCGAAGATGGCGGCGGTGAACATGTACACCCCCACGAGGGCGAGGTCGCTCTCGGGCACCTCGGGCTTCTCTGTAAGGCGCTTCACCCCGTCCCCGTCGAGCTCGGCCACGCCGTAGTTCTCGGGGTCGATGACCGGGGTGAGGAGGATCAGCGCGTCGGGCTCCTCGGTCCGGAAGGCCTCGACCAGAGCGTTGATGCCGTTCCTCAGGAGGTTGTCGCCGAGGTACATCACGAACGGCTCGCGACCGAGGAACGGCTCAGCGGTGAGCACCGCGTGCGCGAGCCCCAGCGGCTCGTCCTGCTCGATGTAGGTGACCGACACCCCGTGCGCCTCACCGGTGCCGACGGCGGCCCGGATCTCGTCGCCGGTCTCGGGGGCGATCACGATGCCCACATCGGTGATGCCGGCCGACGCCATGGCGTCGATGCCGTAGAACAGCACCGGCTTGTTGGCCACCGGCACGAGCTGCTTGGCGCTCGTATGCGTGATCGGGCGCAGGCGGGTGCCCTTGCCGCCCGAGAGGATGAGGCCCTTGAGCTCCTTCATGCGGGAAGTGGCGCAGGCGGGCAAGCGGCCCGAGGGGGTGGGGTCGTGCCCATGTCGCTGAGAACCTACCGGCGCGAGCCGAGTTGCGAAGCTCCCCCACCACCATGCCTTCGATCCCGTGGCTCGTGCTACCCGTCTACAACGAGCGGGCCAACCTGGAGGCCCTCGTCCGTGCTGCCGCGGCCCAGCTTTCGCCGACCGCGCAGCGGTTCCGGATCCTGATCGTCGACGACAACTCGCCCGACGGCAGCGGTGAGCTCGCCGACTGCCTGGCGTCCGAGCTGCCGAACGTGGAGGTCCTGCACCGGCCCGGGAAGGAGGGGCTCCGGAAGGCCTACGTGGCCGGCTTCACGCGCGCCCTGGCCGCCGGCGCCGACCTGATCATGGAGATGGACGCCGACTTCTCCCACGATCCGCGCGACATCCCGCGGCTAATCGCCGCCGCGGCCGAGGCCGACCTGGTGCTGGGCTCCCGGTACGTACCGGGTGGCGGGGTGAGCGATTGGGGTGCCGTTCGCCGCTTTCTGAGCCGCGGCGGCTGCTGGTACGCCCGCCGCATGCTCCGGGTGCCCGTGCGCGACCTCACGGGCGGCTTCAAGTGCTTCCGCCGCGAGGTGCTGGAGGCCGTCGACCTGCCCACGCTGCACGCGGACGGCTACGGCTTCCAGGTCGAGCTGACCTACCGGGCACTTCTGGGTGGCTTCCGCGTGCGCGAGATCCCGATCGTCTTCCACGAGCGGCAGGCCGGGGATTCGAAGATGGACACGCGGATCGCCCTGGAGGCGATGTGGAAGGTGCCGGCGCTGCGGGTGCGGGCTACACCACGAACCGCCCGTCCCGCTGCAGCTCCTCCCCATCCACCGTGATCGAGCCGCCCTGGCGCAGGTCGCACACCATGTCCCAGTGCACCGCCGAGTCGTTCACGCCGCCCGACTCCGGGTAGCTCATCCCGATGGCCATGTGCACGGTGCCGCCGATCTTCTCGTCGAGGAGGATCTCCTTGGTGGCCGTGCCGATGCCGTAGTTGGTGCCGATTCCGAGCTCCCCCAGCCGGCGCGCGCCGTCGTCGGTGTCGAGCGTCTCCAGCAGGAACGCCTCGCCGCGCTCGGCCGAGGCGTCCACCACGCGCCCCCCGGAGAAGCGAAGGCGCACGCCGGAGACCTCGCGCCCGGCGTAGGCGGCCGGGAACGAGAAGGTGACCTCGCCCTCCACCGAGTCCTCGATCGGACCCGTGAAGAACTCGCCGTCGGGCATGTTGTGCTCGCCCACGCAGGGGATCCAGTGGCGGCCCTCCACGGCCAGTGTGATGTCGGTGCCCGGGCCCGCTATGTGCACCTCCCGGCGGCCCTCGATCCACTCGGCCAGGCGCTTCACCTCGTCCGACTGGCGCTGCCAGGCGGTGACCGGGTCGCCGTCCGTGGCCAGGCAGGCCGAGTAGTAGAAGTCCTCGTAGGCCGCGAGCGACATCCCCGCCTCGGAGGCGTAGGCGTGGGTCGGAAAGAGCGTCACGTTCCAGCGGTACTCCCCGGCGGCCGCGCGCCTCATGGCGGTGTCCATCAGCGGCTTGCGCGCCCGCTGGGTGCGCACCTGCTTCTCGGGATCGGCCTGGGAGAGGTCGCGGGTGTTGGCGTCAGCCAGCACGGCGATCCGCACGTCGGCGTTCTCGGCGCACCAGGTGGCGGTCGGCGGCACCCAGTCGAGCTGGTCGTCGCTCGCCAGCTCGTAGAGCGCGGCCTGGGCTCCGTCGGGGGTGAGCTGCACGATCGGCAGCCCGCCGGCGCGCAGCACCTCCTCGTACAGGGCCTGCACGAGCGGCTCGGCCGTGGTGGTGGACTGGAGCACGCACACGTCCCCCCTCCCCACGTGGGTCGAGTAGCGGACGAGTATCCGGGCGAGCGCCTCGGCGCGGTGGTCCCTCATGCCTTCTGCCTCACTTTCTCCAGTAGCCACGCGTGCAGGCGGGGGTCGCCGGCGATCTCGGGATGGAAGGCCACGGCCAGGATGTTGCCCTGCCGCACGGCGACCGGGTGCCCGTCGACGTCGGCCAGCACCTCGACCTCCTCCCCGTGCTCCTCTACCCACGGGGCGCGGATGAACACCGCCCGGAACGGGCTATCCGCCTCGCCGACGCCCTCGACCTGGACCTCCGACTCGAAGCTCGCGAGCTGGCGGCCGAACGCGTTGCGCCGCGCACGCACGTCGAGCAGGTCGAGGTGCTCGCGATCGAGCATGATCAGGCCCGCGCAGGTGCCCAGGGTGGGCGTGCCGGAGCGCACCAGGTCGCGCAGCGGCTCGGCGAGGCCCTCCCGCTCGATGCCGAGGGTCATGGTGGTGGACTCGCCTCCCGGGATCACGAGCGCGTCGAGGCCCTCGAGGTGCGCTGGGGTGCGCACCTCGCGCGGGGCCGCTCCCAATTCCATCAGCACGCGCGCGTGGGCCTCGAAGTCGCCCTGCAGGGCGAGCACGCCGACGACGGGGGCCAGCGCCTCGGGACCCTTACCAGCCGCGGCGTGAGAGCAGGCCGCCGCCCCCAGGCGCCTCGAGCTGCGAGATCTCGAGCCCCGACATGGGCGCGCCGAGGCCGTGCGAGGCGCGCGCGACCCGCTCCGGGTCGGCGTAGTGGGTGGTGGCCTCGACGATGGCGGCGCCCGTGCGCTCGGGGTCCTCGGACTTGAAGATCCCGGAGCCGACGAAGACGCCCTCGGCCCCCAGCTGCATCATCAGGGCGGCGTCGGCCGGCGTGGCGATGCCGCCGGCGGAGAAGTTCACGACCGGCAGGCGACCCTGCTCGGCCACGGCGCGGACGAGGTCGAGCGGCGCGGCGAGGAGCTTGGCGGCGGAGGCGATCTCCATCTGGTCGAGCCCCTGGAGGCGGCGGATCTCGCCGGTGATCGCGCGCATGTGGCGCACGGCCTCCACCACGTTGCCGGTGCCGGCCTCCCCTTGGTGCGCACCATGGCCGCGCCTCGCCGATGCGCCGCAGGGCCTCGCCGAGGTTGGTGGCGCCGCATACGAACGGCACGCGGAAGGCCCACTTGTCGATGTGGTGCGCCTCGTCGGCCGGCGTGAGCACCTCCGACTCGTCGACGTAGTCGACCTCCAGGGCTTCGAGCACCTGGGCCTCGGCGAAGTGGCCGATGCGGGCCTTGGCCATCACCGGGATCGTCACGGCCGCCTGGATGCCCTCGATCAGCGTCGGATCGGACATGCGCGCCACGCCCCCGTCGGCCCGGATGTCGGACGGCACGCGCTCGAGCGCCATCACCGCGGCGGCACCGGCCGCCTCGGCCACACGCGCCTGGTCGGGGGTGACCACGTCCATGATCACGCCGCCCTTGAGCATCTCCGCGAGGCCGGCCTTGACGCGGAAAGTGGCTTCGTCCTTCACCCGGCCGATGGTAGCGCCGGGACGGATCTGATCCGCCCCGCTACTTCAGCTTGAAGGCCTTGATGCGGTCGGCGTAGGCGGACTCGTCGAGCGCGTAGACGCCGTACGCCAGCGCCTGCACGAGCCCGAGCAGCGCGGTGTGGGAGCGCACGTAGGTGGGGCTGTTGGAGGAGTAGTAGAGGCGATGCTGGGCGAGCTTGGCCACCTCGGAGAGCGTCGCGTCGGCGATGGCCACCGTCTTGGCCCCGCGGTGGCGGGCCAGCTTCATGGCGCGCACAACCAGCGGATGCGGCCGCCCGGCCGAGAAGCCGATCACGAGCGTGGCCTCGTCGATGCGCCCCAGGCGGGCGAGGCCCTCCTGGCTCGGGCTCGCCACCACCTCGCAGCGGAGGTCGAGCAGCATCAGCAGATGGCGCAGGTAGCTAGCGAAGAAGGCCATCTGGTCGGTGCCGCACAGCACCGTGCGCTCGGAGCGCGAGATCAGGTCGACCGCGGCGGCCACCGCGTCGCGGTCCACCTTGCGGGCGGTGTCCTCCACGTTCACGTGGTCGGCGGCCAGCGCGGCCTCGAACTCGGTCTGGTCGATCGGGAAGAGCGGCGGGGCCAGGAGCTGCTCCACCGATCCGTTCACGGTCTCACGCGCGCGCCGGTACTCGTCGCGGGCGGCCGTCTGCAGCTCCGGAAAGCCCTCGAACCCGAGCGCCTGGGCGAAGCGGACGACGGTGGAGCTCGAGGTGTTGGCGCGGCGCGCGAGCTCCTCGGCGGTGTGGAAGGCGGCCTCGTCCAGGTGGTCGACGATGTACTGGCCCACGTCCTTCTGCGAACGGGAGAACTCGTCGAACCGACCGCGGATCTCGGCCGAGAGGGTCAGGGCGGATGCGCTCGTGCGGCTCACGGCGTTGAGATTCGCCCGCGAGCAGGGAGTTCCTCCCGCACGGGACGAGTGCGTAAGAGAGCCTGTCGTCCGATCTCGGCGGCGGGATCCTGCAACTCGATTCCCAACCACCCAACCTCGACGGATGTTGGGAGTTCCTACCCACATGAACGAGCACGGAGGTTCGAACGGAGGAGGAGCGCGGGTCATGCCACGCGACGCCCAGGACTGCTGTGCGGACCCGGTCCTCGACCGGATAGCCCGTCAGACCGGCCGGATCATGGAGGTGGACCGGGCCTGCGTGCTCGTCCGCGACAAGGACGAGCTGAGGTCGCCGGTGCAGCAGGCGAGCTACGGGCTCCGCGGCTCAGGGCACCGCTTCTCGGTCGACCAGGGAATGGTCGCCCAGGTTCTCGCCACCGGCGAGCCACTCAGCGTGGGCGACTACCGCCAGCTCTTCTGGCCCCTTCCCCACCGCGCGACGGACACCGTGCAGGCCGGCGGCTCGGTGCCGATCGGCTGGGGTGGCCGCGTGCGAGGCGTGCTGTCGGTGGCAACGACCGACCCCACCCGTGCGTTCGGCGACCGCGAGCTGGGCATGCTCGTCGACCTGTCCGAGCTCACCGCGCTCACCCTTCAGTGCATGGAGCAGCGCGAGCAGCTCGAGTCGACGCTGCAGGACGGCGTCGAGCTGCTGGCCGCCGCAGTGGACCTGCGCGACCACGGCACGGCCCGGCACTCGGAGCACGTGGTGCGCCTGGCCGCGATGGTGGGCGAGGCGTTCGGGCTCGACGGACGCAGCCTGCGCGAGCTCACCTTCGCCGCCCGCCTACACGACGTCGGCAAGATCGGCGTGCCGGACCTCGTGCTGCGCAAGGCGGGCCCCCTGAACGGCGAGGAGTGGCGCGTGATGCAGCGCCACCCGATGGCCGGGGCCGAGATGCTGCGCCGCGTGCCCGGGCTCGAGGGCGTGGCCGCCATCGTGCGACACCACCACGAGCACTTCGACGGCAGCGGCTACCCGTTCGGCCTCCGCGGCGAGGAGATCCCGATCGCCAGCCGCATCATCTCGACCTGCGACGCCTACGACGCGATGACGAGCGACCGCCCCTACCGGGCGGCCATGTCCCATGACGTCGCCGTGGCCGAGCTGCGCTCGTGCTCCGGGCGCCAGTTCGATCCCGACGCCGTCGACGCGGTCATCGAGATGGTGCCGCTATGGGCCGAGAGCGAGCAGGAGCTGACGCTGCACTAGACGGCGCTCGGTTGGGGCGGCCGGCAGGTCACCGCCGCGCTGCCAGCACCGGCTGCGGCTCGAGCTCCGCCCCGATCCGACCGAGCAGCTCCTGGGCGGACTCGACCCCGTCCCAGCACCCCACCGACGCCGTGGCGTCGGGGGCCGCAGACCTCAGCCGCTCGGCCACCATCAGCCCGTCCGCGAGGGTGCAGGCGGGCAGGATGAGGGCGAACTCACCGTCGTCGTAGCGGGCGAGCACGTCCGTGAGGCGAAGATCGCCGCGCCAGCGTCTTGTCAGGTCGGTAAGGACGCGGTCGCGCGCGCCGCCGTCCGGCTCGGCACCGGGGATGACGATCCTCGCCGCGCACACCGGGCGCGCGTCGCGCCGGCTGCGCGCGAGCTCGCGCGGCAGCTCGTGGTCGTAGGCCAGGCGGTTCATGAGGCCCGTGAGCTCGTCGACGCGCGAGGCGGCCCGCAGGCGCGCCACCAGCTCCGTGCGCTCGATCGCCACCGAGGCCTCCTGGGCGAGCAGCGAGGTCACGGCGGCGACCCGGTCGCTGATGGTGGTGATCCGGCGCGTCCAGGACACCACCAGCACGCCCAGAGCCACGCCGTCCCGGATCACCGGCCGGTACAGGGCCGACACCGCTCCCGGGACGCGCTCGAGCGGGTGGGCCACCAACGGGTCGGCCGCGAGGTCCGAGACCAGCAGCCATTCGGCGGTCGCATAGGCCCGCAGCACGCCCGAGCCCTCGTCCGAGAGGGGCAGCACGAGGCCCGTCAGGCCCGCCGGCACCGCTGCGCCGGCGGCGGCCGACACCTTGAGGCCCCAGCCGTCGCGGTCCGGCTCCCAAAGCACGGCCATGAGGGCGTTCGAGACCTCCACGGTCGCACGGCAGATCTCGGTGCGGGCGGAGGTCTCGTCGAGGTTGTTGGAGAGCTCGCGAGTGGCCCGGGCGACGGCGGCAAGATCGCGCTCGCCCTGCACCTGAGCGGCCTCGGCGGCCCGGCGCCGCTGCTGGAACGCGCGGATGAGCCCCCCGAACAGTCCGAGGAGCAGCAGCCCGGCGCTGAAGGCGACGATCGTGCGCACGAAGGTGGCGTCGCCGCGTTGGGAGAGGTCGTAGACGCGGTCCGCGGCACGCAGGCGCCGCGCCCGGGCCACCTCGGCGAGGCGCCGGTCGAGCCGTTCGAACCGCTCCCATACCGCCGGGGAGCCGCCGGCCGCCGGCCCACTGGCCATGAGCGCGGTCAGATAGTCCTCGTGAGCGCGGGTGAGAGCGGCCACCTCGCGGGCCTCGCCGGCGTCCCCCCGCAGGCGGGCGTTCTGAAGCGCCTCGCGGAAGGCGACGACGTGGTCGTCGAAGCGCCCGCGGCGGGGCGCGGGCGACTGCGCCTCGCGCTGCTGTGCCGAAAGGGCCTGCGCGGCCTGACCGTAGGCATCGCTGAGGGCGGTCTCCCGCTCCACCGCGTCCGCGGCGGTGCGGGTGGTGGTGGCGTTCACGATCGCGAGGCCGGCGAGGAAGAGCAGCACGGCCACGAGTCCGACCGAGGCCAGGCGATACGTAGCGTGCGCCCGCTTCATCCGGAGGGAATCGGCACGGCGTTAGCACTGCATGAGCCCGGAAATCTCCATGAACCGGAAATCCCCGCATCACCGCTAAAGAACGTGATCGGAACATCCGATACCTCGTCAACTCGTCAAGTCGTCCACTTGGAAAGGACTCCGCTCATGTCCCGCGTGACCGCCGCCTGGAAGGCGTCGCCCCGCAAGGTGCTCACCGCCGTATCCGCCCTCGCCGTCGCCTCGATCGCCGTCGTCGGATCGGGCGCGAACTTCAACTCGGTGTCGGCCAACCCGAGCAACACGCTCGCCACCGGCACGCTCAGCCAGACCAACTCGAAGGACGGCTCCGCCATCCTGACCGCGACCAACATGCGACCGGGCGGGCCCGCGAGCACCGGCACGGTCGACATCACCAACAGCGGCACCCTGGCCGGCGTGTTCACGGTGTCGAAGTCGAACGTGACCGACAGCGACACCGCCAACCCGCTGTCGGCCCGGCTCGACCTGGTGGTCAGGGATCTCGGCGACTGCACGCCGAGCTGCACGGCTACGCCCGTCACCAAGTACACGGGCAAGCTCGGAGCGATGCCGGCCACGGCGCTCGGCACGTTCACCGCGAACGAGGAGCACCGCTACGAGTTCTCGGTGTCGTTCCCGGACGGTGGCTCGGGTGGCGCCGACAACCCCTACCAGGGCGACAACACCAGCGTGAGGTTCGACTGGGAGTCGACCAGCAACTAGCGGGATCGCTTCCCAGTTGACGTCCCCCCCGCCCGCGGCCCGAGCCCGGACCTTCGCCTCGTTGGCGAAGGCCGGGCTCGGCGTCCTTCTAACGCTCGTTCCGCTCGCCCTGGTGGGCGTGCTGGTGGTGCCCGCCCTGCTCGGCTACGAGCGCTACGTGATCACCGGCGGCTCGATGGAGCCGAACATCCCGCGCGGCTCGATCGCCTACGCCGAGGAGGTGCCGGTGGAGGCGCTGCGCGAGCGCGACGTGATCACCTACGTGCCCCCGGGCCACACGCGTCCGGTGACCCATCGCATCAGGGAGATCCAGCACGAGGATGGCCGCCGCGTCCTGCAGACCAAGGGCGACGCCAACCGCACTCCCGACGTCCGCCTGTTCTCCCTTGCGCGCCCTACCCAGGCCCGCTACGCCTTTCACGTTCCCTACGTCGGCTGGGGCTTCATGGCCCTGGCCGTGCCGCTCATGCGCATGCTCGTGCTCGGAGTGCCCGCGCTCCTGGTCGCGCTCGTGGTGCTGCGGTCCCTGTGGCGCGAGGGCGGGGAGCTGCGCGCCCGCGAGGGTGAGGCCCTGGTCGAGGGCGAGGCATGAGGGCTCCGCTGGCTCTCGTGGCCTCCGTGGTGGTGATCGCGGCGCCAGTGGGCTTCTCGGGAGCCGACTTCAACTCGACCTCGGGCAACCCGGGCAACAGCCTGGGCACAGCCCCCGACT
The DNA here is from genome assembly GCA_030446485.1 of Thermoleophilaceae bacterium. GTDB lineage: Bacteria > Actinomycetota > Thermoleophilia > Solirubrobacterales > Thermoleophilaceae > JAUJNF01. The sequence goes on from JAUJNF010000005.1 coordinate 84,977, forward strand.
ACGCGGCTCCCGACGTCGCGGCAGCGCCGATCGCCAAGGTGCAGGCCGGCAACGGCTCGAGCTTCATCCGCCAGGGCGGCACCTACCACGTGTACGCGAACGTGACGGACTCGGGCAATCCGGCGAGCAACACGAGCGCGGTGACCGCCGACGTGTCGGCCATCACCACCGGGCAGACGGCCGTGGCCCTTGTGGCGGGGAGCTATACCGCGGCGGGCGTGACCTACAACTACCGCAGCGCCCAGCTCACCGCCACGAGCCCCCTGGCCGCGGGAGACAAGAGCTACCGGCTGACCACCACCGACGGCGCCGGCAACACGCGCACCGACGCCACCGGCCGCACGGTCACCGTGGACAACACGCCGCCGGCGGCGGCGGACGTCCAGACCGCCAACAAGGCCGGCGGCACCGCCTTCCGCCCCGAGATCGGCGACACCGCCACGCTCACCTTCGACGAGATCGTCGAGCCGCAGTCGATCCTCGCCACGTGGAGCGGCGCGGCCGCCGAGAACGTGGTGGTACGGATCAACAACAACGACGCGGCCACCGGCGGCAACGACTCCCTGAGGGTCTACAACCTGGCCAACAGCACGCAGCTGCCGCTCGGCACCGTCAACCTCGGGCGGACCGACTACGTGGGTGCCAACCGGACGTACGGCGCTTCTGGCACCCGATCGACGATGGCGGTGACGGGGAACGGCTTCCTCGTGGTGCTCGGCACGGCCAGCGGCGCGGGCACCACGGCGGCCGCCAACGGCACCATGACCTGGACTCCGGCGTCCGCGGCGTACGACCGGGCCGCCAATCCGGCGGCCACGACGGCTCGCACGGAGCTCGGCACGGCCGATCGGGAGTTCTGAGGGCGCCCCGGGACCGACGCGGTAGGCTGGCGCCCATGGTTCCTCTCTTCAGACGCCTACTTCGCATCCTGCAGCGCCGCCGCTCGCGGCGCTGAGCGGCGGGGCGCTACCGCTCCGCCATCGCAGCGGCCGGCTCGACCATCAAAGGGTTCCGAGCGACGATGAGCCGCTCCGCTTGGAGTAACCCTCGAGCAGGTCAGCGCGTTGTGGGCCGCGGTCGAGCGGCTAAGCAAAACGACCGGCTGAGCCGGTGTGATCGTGAACCGCGCGGATTCGGCTCGCCAGGCACCGCGTCCGACCCTCGGTACCAGTGCAGTGGGCCGGCCAGGACTCGAACCTGGGACCGACGGATTATGAGTCCGCTGCTCTAACCAACTGAGCTACCGGCCCGCGCGCGGCCAACGCTACCAACGGCGGGCCGTGCTTCGTCGCCGCTCAGCCCCGGCTCGCCGCCGCCAGGGCCTCCTCGAGCTCACGGGCGCTGAACGCCCCCTCGAGCCGCGCCGCGACCCTGCCCTGGCGGTCCACCGCGAAGGCCCACGGCTCGGTCGGCAGGCCCCACTCCGCCACCTGCGGGCGGAAGCCCTTCTCGATGGCGTTGTCGTTGTAGATCTCCTGATGGATGAAGGCGGCATCCCCCTCATGGCGCGACTTGACCTGCTCGGCGACGTCGATCACCGGCCCGCAGACGCGGCTCATGCACAGGGCCGGCGTGGCGAAGAAGAGGAGGGCCGGCTTCTTGCCGACCACGTCGGCGAAGTTCTCGTCGTGCATGGTGCCGGGGGGCACGCGGGTGTCGATCTTCTCGACGGCCCCGCCGACGGACTCGAGGGTGTCGGTCGGCGTTCGCGGCGCGGGATCGCCCACGTCGGGCACCGTGTCCTGCTCGGCGACGGCGAGCGCCTGCCCGTCGGGGTAGGCGGTCTCGGCGGCCACGAGCCGGCCGTCGAGGGACACGACGCCCAGGACCTCGTAGTCGCCGGCCCGCTCGAAGGGCACGTCCGCCACGTAGAGGGACTGCGCGGCGTCGGGGTCGGCGGTGGTCGACTGGCTGGCGAACTCGGGTTCCACGGCCAGCGACTCGTAGCGGGCCGGGAAGGGGCCGCGCACCTTGCCGCCGGCCTTCGGCGCCACGTACACAGCCGCCGGGGCGTCCGTGATCTGCTTGCGGCTGCGGTCGAAGAGGGCGAAGCCGAAGCGGTTCGGGCCGGGCTCGATCAGGGACACGGAGGGAGCGAGCACGGGTCCCGGCTCGAGGCCTCCGCGCAGCGCTGACAGCGTCTGGCCCTCGGGCTTCGGGAAGTCGACCGCCGTGGCCGGCGGCGCCCGCGTGGGCTCGGGCGCGTCGGCGGAGCCCTCGCCACCGCCGCAGGCGGCCGGAAGGAGGGCGAGCACCACGGCGGGAAGGGCGAATGCACGGCGCATCGGAGAGCAAGCGTAGATAAGTCGGGTTCTGGGCCGGCCGGCTCGGGAGCGTCCCGCTATGCCGTCCGCGTGCTCGCCCCTATAGGGTGCTCGCCGATGGCCACCCGCGCTGCTCTCATCACCGGCGGATCGAGCGGCATCGGGCTGGCGATCGCCCGGATGCTCGGTGGCGAGGGCTACGGGCTGACCGTGTCGGCGCGGCGGCCCGAGAAGCTCGAGGCCGCCGTCCGCGGCCTGGTGGAAGAGGGCCTCGACGCCCAAGCCGTCCCGGCCCAGATGACCGAGGAGAGCGAGCTGCACAAGCTGGTCGAGGCCCATCGCGAGCGCTTCGGGCGCCTCGACGTGCTCGTGAACAACGCCGGGGTGGGCATCGGCGGAGCCATCGGCGACGCCGAGACCAAGAAGCTCGACATGCAGATCGGCGTGAACCTGCGGGCCGTGTACCTGATGACCCGCGAGTGCGTGCCGATGCTGAAGGAGGCCGGCGAGGAGCACTCGAAGGCGCTGATCGTGAACGTGGCCTCGATCGCCGGCAAGCACGGCCAGCCGTGGCTGGCGGCCTACTCGGCCACCAAGGCGGCGGTCGTGGGCCTGACCCAGGCCACGCACGGCGAGCTCGCGCAGTCAGGGGTGCAGGCCACCGCCTTCTGCCCTGCGTTCGTCGACACCCCGATGACCGACTGGGTCGAGGGCGTGCCCAAGGAGGCGATGATCCAGCCGGAGGACATCGCCGAGGCGGTGCGCTTCCTCCTCAAGACCTCGCCCGCGTGCATGGTGCCGGAGATCCAGTTCATCCGGCCGTCTGACCACCTGGCGATGTAGGCGCTCGGTCCGCGGCTGGCGCCGCGGCCGGACTCCGGCGCGTCAGACCAGCTCGGTCTCGCGCTCCCCGGCCAGCTCCTGCTCGACCTCGCGCAGGCGCTCCAGCGCCGCCTCGTACTCGTCGTAGCGCTTGAAGGGGCGCATCCAGGACCAGCCCGGCGTACCCGCGAGCTCCTTCAGACGGCTGCGCTCGCCCGTGTCGCGGCGGCGGCTGCGCTTGGCCTCGGCGAGGGCCTCCTCGCGGCGGGCCTTGGCGGACTTCACCTCGGCCACCGCCTCGGCGAGCTCGGAGCGACCGGTGGCCTCCGCGTACAGGCCGATCTCGAGCATCGACTTGAGCGTGCGCAGCTCGCGCTCGGAGGCGCGGCGGGCGCGCTTGCCGGCGCCGGTGTAGCGATCCCAGGCGCGGGCGAAGCTCGAGAGGCTGGTGCGGCCGCCGCAGCGGTGGGCGGCGAGCATCGGGCAGACGCCGCCGTTGCCGTCGGTGTAGGCGCCGACGATGATCGGGTGCGTGTTGATGCCGTCGAGCATCGCCTGCCGGGTGTGGCCGGGCAGGCAATCGACCGCGAATCGGAGTTCCTGCGCCGGCCTGCGCTTGCCTCTCACGTCAGCTCTGCCCTTCGACGTCGTATAGGTTGCCATCCCGCCCGCGGGCCGGAGTGTATTGCAAGTACCTCGGCTCGGGCGGCATCAAACTTGACCTGAGAGGAGCGTTTCATGCGGCTCGGCCTGCACGTGGGCTACTGGGGCTCGGGCTTTCCGCCGACGAGCAGCTGGGGTTGGTGCGCGAGGCGGAGTCGCTCGGGTTCGACTCGGTGTGGGCCGCCGAGGCGTACGGATCGGACGCCGCGACGGTGCTCGCGTGGCTCGCCTCCAACACCGAGCGCATCAAGATCGGTTCGGCGATCTTCCAGATGCCCGGGCGCTCACCGGCCATGACGGCCATGACCGCGGCCACGCTGGACAACATCTCGAACGGCCGCATGCTGCTTGGTATCGGCTCGTCGGGACCGCAGGTGGCCGAGGGGTGGCATGGCCAGCGCTTCGCCAAGCAGCTCCAGCGCACGCGCGAGTACGTGGCCATCGTGCGCAAGGCCCTGGCCCGCGAGCGGGTCGAGTTCGACGGCGAGACCTACACGCTGCCGCTCCCCGACGGGCCGGGCAAGCCGCTGAAGCTGACGATCGCGCCCGTGCAGGAGCAGATCCCCATCTACATCGCCGCCATCGGGCCGAAGAACACCCAGCTCACTGGCGAGATCGCCGACGGCTGGATGCCCACCTTCTTCTCCCCCGAGCACGTGGGCGAGTTCCGCGAGCTGCTGGAGGAGGGCGCGGCGCGCGGCGGGAAGACGCTCGCGGACTCGTTCGACATCGCTCCCAACGTGAACGTGTGCGTGGACGACGACATCGACCGCGCCCGCGACGTGCTGCGGCCGTTTCTGGCGTTGTACGTGGGCGGCATGGGCTCGCGCGACAAGAACTTCTACAACGCCCTGGTGCGTCGCTACGGCTTCGAGGAGGCCGCCGACGAGGTGCAGGAGCTGTACCTGGGCGGCAAGAAGGACGAGGCGGCGGCGGCGCTGCCCGCGGAGCTCATCGACATGACCTCGATCTGCGGGCCGCGCGAGCGGGTGGCCGAGCGCTTGGCGGTGTATCGCGACGCCGGCGTGGGCACGCTCGTGACGTCGCCGATCGCGCCCACCGCCGAGGGCCGGGCCGAGATCATGCGCGTGCTGGCCGACGCGATCTGAGCGGCCCCGCGCGGCTGCGGCTGCTGCTCGCCGCCTTCGGGGATCCCGGCCACGCCTTCCCGGCCATAGCGCTGGGGCGCGAGCTGGCGGTACGGGGGCACGACGTCTGCCTGCAGACGTGGCAGAAGTGGCGTCCGCATGTGGAGCGCGAGGGCATGCGCTTCGCGGCCGCCCCCGAGTACCCGGTCTTCCCGACCCGGGGACGCCCGCTCTCGCCCTACGCGGCGGCGGTGCGGGCGGCAGGGGAGACGCGTCCGCTCGTGCGCTCGATCGATCCCCACGTGGTGGTGGTGGACATCCTCACGGTGGCCGGCGGGCTTGCGGCGGAGGCCGAGGGGCGACCGTGGGCGACGCTCGTGCCGCACGTGCTTCCCACGCCTTCGCCGGGTCTCCCGCCGTACTCCGTGGGCGCCCGGCTGCCGCGTACGCCCGTGGGGAAGGCGCTGTGGCGATCGCTCGCGCCCGCCGTACGGGGCGGCGAGCGGCGGGGGCGGGATGAGCTGAACGGCGCGCGGCGGCGGGTGGGCCTCGAGCCACTCGACCACCTGCACGGAGGCATCTCGCGCGAACTGGCGCTGGTGGCCACCTTCCCGCAGCTCGAGTACCCACGGCCGGTGCGCGACCCGTGGGTGCGGGTGACCGGCCCGCTGCTGTGGGAGCAGGCCTTCGGGGAGGTCGAGCTCCCGCCCGGCGACGGGCCGCTCGTGCTCGTGGCCCCGAGCACGGTCCAGGACCCGCGGGGAGTCCTGCTGGCCGCCGCGCTCGAGGGCCTGGCCGGCGAGCCCGTCCGGGTGCTGGCCTCGACCAACCGGCGGGCCTCGGCGGCCTCCGGCGTCCGTGTGCCGGCCAACGCCCGCCTCGTGGACTGGCTGTCGTACGCGCAGACCATGCCTCGCTGTGCCGTCGTCGTGTGCCACGCCGGCCACGGGACGGTGGTGCGCGCGCTCAGCTGCGGGGTGCCGGTGGTGGCGTGTCCGGTGGCGGGCGACATGGCGGAGAACGCGGCGCGCGTGGCGTGGGCCGGGGTCGGCGTGTCGCTGCCCCGCCGGCTTATCACGCCGGCCGGGGTGCGGCTGGCGGTGCGTCGGGTGCTGGCCGACGGGCTTCTGCCTGGGCGGGCGCGGGAGCTCGGAAGGTGGGCGGAGGAGCACCCCGGGGAGGTGGCGGCGGCGGATGCGGTAGAGGCGTTTGCCATGGCGAGGGTCTGACGGCATACGAACGCGTGTTCGATCATTCTATCCGGAGACGGCACGACCATGCAGGTGTGGACAAGGAGACCCTGAGGCGGCTGTTGGACCAGGGGTTGTCGCTTCCCCGTATCGGCAAGCTCACCGGTCGAGACCCTTCAACGGTCGGCTACTGGGCGAGAAGCACGGTTTGGTTGCGAACGGCCAATCGCGCTTTTCGGCCAAGGGCGCCCTGAGGAAGGAAGACCTCGCCGCGTCGGCGGACCGGGGCCTGAGTGTTCAGGCGATCGCGAGGAGTCTGGATGCGTCGGTGCCTCGCGTCAGGTACTGGCTGGAGCGGTATGACCTCGAAACCGAGCGCACGCGAAGGCGAAGGGACCCTACGGCGGCCGACCCACGCGAGCGATACGTCGAGCGCACGTGCGGGACACGGTCGGGCCCCGTTCGTACTCGAGGGCCGCGGGTACTACCGGTGCTGCAAATGCCGCTCAGCCGCGGTCGCGAACCAGCGTCGCAAGATCAAGCGCAAGCTCGTCGCTGAGGCTGGAGGGGCGTGCGCTCTGTGCGGCTACAGCAACTGCCTGGCCGCCCTGCAGTTTCACCATCTCGATCGCTCGAGTAAGGCGTTCCCTCTCTCGCTGCGTGGCGTTACGAAGTCGTTGCAAAGGATTCGAGAGGAAGCGGACAAGTGTGTCCTGCTGTGTGCCAACTGCCACGCCGAGGTAGAGGCTGGTGTGACGACGATGGATGAGGCGACGGCCTCTCAGTGGTAACTCATAGTGATACTCCCCGGGATGGACTCGAACCATCACGCCTTGATTAACAGTCAAGTATGCTGCCATTACATCACCGGGGATCTATACCTCAGCCTGGTCGCAGTGACAGGATCTATACGTCGATCCTGTCCCCCGCGCGGCAGTTTAGTCGTCCGTGCTGAGCCAGGGGTTACGCCGTCTCGGCCATCGCCTCGCCCATCTGGCGTCTGATCTCCTCGCGCTCTCGGTAGAGGCGCGTCTGGCGGCTCACGTCATCGGCTTCATGCTGCCCGCGCAGCTGTCTCTCGATCCTTCGCAGCTCGAGCTGTAGAAAGCCCAGTCGAAGGGCCCCCTCCGACGACGGCTCCGCCTCGGCCAGCATGACGATGTCTGTCACCAATGCAGACAGGGTGGGATCGCCGCTCGGCAGGTGCTCGAGGGAAGCTGACCCGTGAGCCAGGAGATGCTCGCGCACCGCCAGCATGCGCTCTGACGGCAGGTGTCCGCTGTCGAGCCGGCGCAGGTACTCCGTGCCCCGCTCACCCTGGGCGAGGCAGGTGGCGAGAAACGTGCGCTCGACTCGCGCGGCGGTATCCAGCGGCGAGGCGCCGCTCGTCGCCCGTACTGGGACCGTCGACGTGTGCGGCCCCAGGACCCGCGAAGCTTGAAGGTCGACGGCGCTCCGGGCGGGAGCTCCCGCCGTCACATACCCCGCCGGCACGTCCAACCGGTCCGCCACCCGCCGCACCAGCTCGTCGCGCGTGGCACTGCGCTCCGGCGTCGCCGCCACTATCGGCCGCACCGCCGCGAGAGCTCGGTCGCGCCCGTGCGCGGTGGCAAGATCCGCCTCGGCAAGCACGCGTCCCACCTGGAACTCCGGCACCGACTGCGCCGAGTCGAGCAGCCCCGTGAACCCGCTGGCGCCCCCGGAGGTCACGAGCTCCGCCGGGTCGACGCCCTCCGGCATGGAGACGACCCGCAGCTCCATCCCGCGCTCCCCCGCGGTGCGGGCGGCACGCAGCATCGCCTCGCGGCCCGAGCGGTCGGCATCGAGGGCGAGGAAGACGACGCTCGCCGCGCGCGAGAGCTCCACGAGCTGTTCCTGGGTGAGCGCCGTGCCCATGATGGCCACCGACTCCGCGATCCCCGCCTGGTGGAGCGCCAGCACGTCTGTGTAGCCCTCTACCACCACCACCCGTCCCGCGCGGGCGGCCGGCCCACGCGCGCGGTCGATGCCGAAGAGCTGGCGGCCCTTGTGGTACAGCTCGTTCTCGGAGGTATTGAGGTACTTCGGCTGCTGGCCCTCCTCTACCGCGCGCGCGCCGAAGCCCAGCACGCGCCCGCGCGCGTCGGCCAGGGGGAACATGATCCGTCCGCGGAAGCGGTCGAAGAAGCCCCCCTGCCGCCCGCGCTGCCCGAGCCCCGCCGCCTCGATCTGCTCCTGGGTGAAGCCGTCGCGCTGCGCGCCGATCACGACACGGTCCCAGTGGCTCGGCGACAGGCCGACGCGGAAGTCGCGCAGCACCTGCTCCCCGAGGCCGCGCTCCCCGAGGTAGGTGCGGGCGCCCTCGGCGTCGGGCGACTGCCACAAGTAGCGCTCGTAGTAGGCGGCGGTGCGCTCCACGAGCTGCATCAGCCGGTCGCGCCGGCGCCGGCGCTCCTCGGCCGCCGGGTCCTCGCGCTCCCGGCGCAGCTCCACCCCGTAGCGGTCGGCCAGCAGCTCCACGGACTCCCTGAAGTCGAGCCCCTCGGTGGCCTCGACGAAGCGGATGGCGTCACCCGAGGCGCCGCAGCCGAAGCAGTGGTACAGGCGGTTCTCCGCGTTCACCGAGAACGACGGCGTGCGCTCGTCGTGGAAGGGGCACAGGCCGGTGTGCCGGGCGCCGACGCGCCGAAGGTCGGTGCGCGAGCCCACGAGCTCGGCCATGTCGACCGCCTCCTTCACGCGCTCGATCGAGTCCGGCGTGTAGAGCCCCGAGGCCGCCACGATCAGCGCTCGTTCGGCGGCAGAAGCAGCACAGGAGTCGCCATTCAGAACCCCCGCGGGACGGCCAGGTCGCTGAACGCGCGGATGGCGTAGCGGTCGGTCATGCCCGCGAGATAGTCGGTCACGCGCTCGGCGTCGGTGGCCCCGGGGACCACGGGCGCCGGCGGATCATCCGCATAGTGGGCAAACAACGCGCGCATCATCCGCTCGATCCGCGCGTGCTCGCTCCGCGCCGCCGGCCCGAGGTAGACCCGCTCGAACATGAAGTCCCGCAGGCGGTCCATCGCCGGCCCGGCCACATCACCCTGGACGATGTCCCCGGCAGCCTCCGAGCGCTCGACCAGGTCCCGCACCAGTGTGTCGATTCGCTTCGACCCGGTGCCCCCCAGCGTCTCGATCTCCGCACTCGGCAGGTCCTCCTCACCGAGGATGCCCGCCCGGAGCGCGTCGTCGATGTCGTGGTTGATGTAGGCGAAGCGATCCACGAGGCGCACGATCCGGGCCTCGAGCGACAGCGGCAGCTCCGGCCCGGTGTGCCGCAGGATCCCCTCCCGCACCGGCGCCGTGAGGTTCAGGCCGGCCTGCCCGGACGACCGCCGCTCGAGCCGCTCTACCACGCGCAGCGAGTGCTGGTTGTGATGGAAGCGCACGCCGTAGCGCTCGCTGAGGCAGGCGTCGAGCACCGCCTCGCCCACGTGGCCGAACGGCGGGTGGCCGAGGTCGTGCCCGAGCCCAATGGCCTCGGCCAGGTCCTCGTTCAGCGCCAGCGCGCGTGCCACCGTGCGCGCGATCCCGCACGTCTCGAGCGTGTGGGTCAACCGGGTCCGGTAGTGATCACCCTCGGGAGCGATGAACACCTGCGTCTTGCGCTTCAGGCGCCGGAAGGCCTTCGAGTGCACGATGCGGTCGCGGTCGCGCTGGAAGGGCGTGCGCAGTGGCGAATCCTCCTCGGGCGCCTCCCGCTCGGCGGGGTACGAGCGCGCCGCGAGCGGAGACAGCGCGCGTTCCTCGAGGGCCCTGATGCGGCCTGCGAGGCCCTCGTGGGCAGCGGTGCTCAGAGCGGAAGCCACGAGCGCGATTGTCTCAGGCCGAGCGGCGGTAGTCGCGCCACCCGCAAGCGGGGAGACAGCGCCCGGGAGCCCCGTTCACCCCTGGTTCGCAGCGCTCAGCAGCCACAGCGCCAGGCACGTGTACCCGATCATCACCGCGAGCATCCAGTACTGCGAACGCACCGCAAGGCGCGCCTTGTCGTACACCACGAGGGCCCGGTCGTGGGCGAGCACGAGGCCCGCCGCGTGACCCGCCACCACCAGCGCCACCTGCACGTACCAGAAGGTGGTGGCCCCCACCACCCCGTAGTCCACCGCCCCCTCGGCCGTGCCGAAGTAGTCGCGGCCGTCCCCGAGCGGATCGGAGGCCAGCGTGATCACCCGCTGGCCCTCGAACACGAGCGCCGATACGTAGTGGGCCGCCGTGTACACCAGCGCGATCGGCACCAGCGAGTGCACGAACACAGCGGACAGCCGCGAGCCACTGAAGCCACCTCCCACGCTGCGGATCCCGATCACCCCGAGCCGGTAGAAGCCGTAGGCGAGGGCAACGGATGCCACGAGGCCAAAGCCGAACGTCAGCTCGAGCGTGCGCGCCGGAGCAAGCCCCAGGCCATCGAACACGCTCTGCAGCTCAGGGGCCAAGCTCTGCCACACCGATCCGCTCGTGAGCCCGTCGAAGCTCACCGAGCCGATCATCACCGCCAGGAGCGGCACCGTCCCGGGCAGCGGCTCTAGCGAGGTCAGGCCGCTCAGCGGCCGCCGCAGGCCGACGTCCCCGGCGCGCGCCTCGAACACCGAGATGCGCGAGAAGAGGTTGAAGTACACCGAGAAGGCCTCCGCCCGGTCGATCCAGGTCCCCACCCCGTACAGCGCCATGCCCAGGAAGGTGAGCGCCGAGTAGATGAGCGCGGCCACGGCGATCGTGCGCGGCGAATCGCCCGAGTCGGCCACGAGCTCGAGCCACGCGAACGCGAAGATGCCCGCCGCGGCCGGCAGCCGGCCGAGCCAGCGCGGATAGGGAAGCGGCTCGGGGAGCGCGCCACGAGCCGCCCGGGCGGCGAGGAAGCCCACGGCCCGGCCCACGGCGCGCCACGGGTTGAAGGCCCGGAAGACGTCCCCGAACAGCACGCTCAGCGGCACGAACCCGAGCCAGAACGCGATGTACACGAACGTGGGCGCGAAGTTGGCCGACGGCGTCTCCGACCCTGCGAGGCCGCTCCACACGACCACACCGAGCAGCAACACGCCGATCGCCCCACACAGGATCTCGACCGGCCGGCTGGCGATCGCCCTGCCGATGCCTCCCGGAAGCGGGCGCCACTCGCCCGACTCGAGCCGCGGCCGCGGCCACAGCACGGCGAGCGCTACGAAGGAGACGATCAGCACGAGCGCCGCGCCCCACCCGAACAGCCACTCAGGGATGGGCAGGTCCGAGCGCCCCACCAGGCCGTGCGCGCCGGCCGCGGCCGGGCTGGCCGCCGCCACGCCCAGGGCGAGGGCGAGCGCCAGACCCACCCTGCCGCCGAGCCACGGCACTCGCCTCACCGCCGCCACCGCCCACCGCGCGCCCTCACCGCGGCTCCACCTCGAGCTCGGCGATCTGCACGTGCGAGCCCTCGAGCTCTACCTCGAAGACGCCCTCGAGCTCCGCCGGGAAGCGCAGGCGCGCCGGCCGGCCCGGTGCCACGTCCTCGAACACGTCGTAGCCGTGCACGTGCACCTCGTCCTCGGCGTCCGCAGTCACCACCAACCGCGCCTCTTCTCCCGCCGTGACCGGGATCGTGCGCACCCCGCCCACCGGCTCGCCGTCGCGCACGACGATCTCCTCGGCCGAGGAGCGCGGCTCGCGCTCGGCCGCCTCTTCCTGCGGCCTGGCCTCGGCCTGCGGCCGCGCGGCCGGCGGGGTTGCCGAGGGCTCCTCGAGCCCTGCGGGCTGCGTCGGCGACTCGGCCGTGTCGTCTCCGCCCGGGCTGAGGAGCACGAACGCTACCACGGCCATCACCACTGCTGCTGCTAGGAGTCCAAGACGCTGAACCTTCGACATGAGCACCTCCTGTTGAGACGGTGGGCGCGGTCCCGGATCGTCGGCCAGATCGTGCCAGGCCGCCCGCCCGGGCCCGAGTGTCGCCTACGGAGCGTCCTTTGGGACGGGCAGCGATCCGGCACCGTAGTCGACCCGCACCGGCGGCTCCGGCGTGGTCTCCGCGCTCCACGACACGGTGAGCGGCGTGGCCTGCCCCGGCTCGAGCCGCACCTTCCGGCCCGTGCGCCGCAGCTCCGAGTCCGGGAGCTGGGGCTCGCGGGTCGGCGGATGAAGACCGTGCAGGAAGTAGTCGATGAACACCACGCTCGCCTTCACGGGCGCGCCGTCCCGAGCCACCAGACGCAGATCCCCGGGGGTCAGGTCGACCCTGCGGAGGGAGTCGTTCCTCACCTCTCCCTGAAGGACGCGTGCATCGGCCGGGGCCTCCGCCGTGAACACGCGCGGGGTCTCGACCCACGTCAGATCGCCCGACGCCTGATCCTCTCCTCCTCCGCAGCCGCCGAGCGCGAGCGTCGCCAGGGCGAGCGCCGCGCCCCGCCTCACTTCGGCTCGGGCGGCCGCTCGAACCAGGAATAGCCGGCCATGGCGCAGCCGGGCGGATCGGTGTTGTCCTGGGGGTCCCAGGTGGCGCACGGCACCAGCATCGCCTGCTTGGCACTGTTGCCGGCCCGCGCGATTGGGAAGTTGTCGGGGCAGCCGGGCAGGGAGGGCGGATCGCTGGTGATCGCGGCTCCCGCGGCGGTCGTGTTGCCGCTCCAGCAGTTGCCCCGGCCCTGCTCTTCCCACCAGAAGTCGACGCCGTTGGGATCGCGCTGGCCATCCGGCCTCACGCCCATCCCGTTGCCCGTGAAGGTGTTGTCGTACGAGGTGTCGTTCTGCTTCGCGGGATCCGTCTCGCCGCGGGCTGCGGCGGGCACGCCGAACAGCGCCATGCCCTGGCGCCAGTTGTCGTAGACGAAGTTGTTGCGCGCGATGTTGCCGTTACCGCCGGCGATCAGGAGGCCGGTTCCGACCGGCACCTGGAACGTCGGGCAAACCCGCCTGGGATCGCGCTCGAGCGGCGGCCGCTTGCAGTACTCGTCCTGCTCGGCGTTGAATGGGATCGCGCTCGAGCGGCGGCCGCTTGCAGTACTCGTCCTGCTCGGCGTTGAACAGGTCGTTGTTGTTCGAGTAGATGCGGTTGTTCTCCCACTTCGCGCAGTCCTGGGGCATCCCCGGGTGGCCCGAGGCGAACGAGTCGGTGGTGAGGCCCGTGGCGTTGTCGTGGAACCGGTTGTCGTGGGCGTAGACCCCGTTGCCGGCTGTGCCCGAGTAGCCGATCGTGTTCCCGTACGAATTCACGTCGCGGATCTCGATCCCGTAGCGGTTGCAGTGGCCCTCCGGCCCGGAGCCCGGGTAGACGCCGGAGTCGCCCGCGCCGTAGGCCTGCAGACTCTCGTACAGGCCGTTGTCGGAGGCGAACGAGAGGAAGCCGTACTCACGGCTGTAGCGCGAGGTGATGTTGCTGAAGCGGAAGCCGTTCGTCTCAAGCGCGTAGATGTTGTTGAAGTCCGAGAACTGGATCAGGAAGTTGCGCAGGTGGATGCCGTCGGCGCGGTCGGCGCGGATCACGTTCAGCTTCTTGCGGTCGCCGATGATCCGGACCTGCTTGGGGGCCGAGCCCGTGCCCTCGATCTGGATGTTGCACTTGTCGTCGCATTCGCGGTCGGCGTCGTCGTCGTCGCCGGCGATCGTGATCAGGTTTTGCGAGTTGGGGCACTGCCGGTGGTACTCGTAGTTGGGCACCCCGCCGTTCGCGCGCGGATCGTCGTCGATCGGGCCGCCCGGCATGCTGCCCTCCGGGCGTTCGTAGAACTCGTCGCAGCGGGGGTCCGGGTTCGGCGAGGCCTGGCTCGGCTCCTCCCTGTACACCCCGGGGAGCACCAGGATGCGCATGCCGTTCGTCGCCTCGTCAACGGCAGCCTGGATGTGCTCGAACTTGCAGCGCTTGAGGAGGTTCAGATTCTTGCGCTCACTTGCTCCGTTGAGAAGCCGCCTGATCCGTCGCCGCGAGTCCTTCTTGCACACCACGAGTCTCGGGCCGCTGGTGCGGTACTGCGGAACGCTGCCCTTGGTGTGGTCCGGGAAGAACGACGGTCGCTCGGCGTGACCCGACGCCAGGGCCGGCACGAGGCCGGCGGCCAGCGCGGCGAGCACCAAGAGGACGGGCAGGCGACGCATCGGGGGCAGCATAGGCGCACGAGCGGCGCCGTGCGCCGGTTGCGGTCGACCGCTTCGGTGCGGACTAGGTGGAGGTGGCGGCCTGCGCGGCGGCCACGCGCGCGATCGGCACCCGGTACGGAGAGCAGCTCACGTAGTCGAGCCCGGCCATGTGGAAGAAGGCCACCGACGTCGGGTCTCCCCCGTGCTCGCCACAGATCCCGAGCTTCAGGCCCGGCTTGGCCTCGCGCCCCGTCCACGCCGCGAGGCGCACGAGCCATCCGACGCCGGGCCCGTCGATCGTCTCGAACGGGCTGCGGTCGACGATCTTCTGCTCCACGTAGCGGGCGAGGAACTTGCCCTCGACGTCGTCGCGGGAGAAGCCGAGCGCCGTCTGGGTCAGGTCGTTCGTCCCGAACGAGAAGAAGTCGGCCACCCCGGCGATCCGGTCGGCCACGAAGCACGCGCGCGGCAGCTCGATCATCGTGCCCACGCTCAGCTCGAGGCCGCCTCCGTCGTCCTCCTCGGCGACCGTGGCGAGCACGAGGTCGCGCATGATCTCCAGCTCCTTCTCGTAGGCCACGAGCGGGATCATGATCTCGAGGTGCGGAGCCTCGCCCGATCGGTCCCTGACCACCTGGGCGGCGCGCACGATGGCCCGCACCTGCATCTCGTAGATCTCCGGATACAGGATGCCGAGCCGGCAGCCCCGGGTGCCGAGCATCGGGTTCGTCTCCTGCAGCTGGTGCACCCGCTCGAGCGTGGCCTCGAGCTCCTCGAGGTCCGGCGTGCGCTCGATGCGGGCACGCTCGAGCTCCTGGGCCACCTCCTCGGGGTGCGGGAGGAACTCGTGCAGCGGCGGGTCGAGCAGGCGGATGGTGACCGGCAGCCCCGCCATCTCCTCGAAGAGCCCCTCGAAGTCCTCCTGCTGCAGGGGCAGCAGCTCGGCCAGGGCGGCGCGCCGGTCCTCCTTGGTCTGGGCCATGATCATCGTGCGCATCTTGGGCTGGCGGTCGGCGGCCATGAACATGTGCTCGGTCCGGCACAGGCCGATGCCCTCCGCACCGAACTCGCGCGCCTTGCGGGCGTCCTCCGGGGTGTCCGCGTTGGTGCGCACGCCCAGGCGGCGCAGCTCGTCCGACCACGCGAGAACGGCCTCGAAGTTCTCGTCCACCTCGGGGTCGACCAGCGACACGTCGTCGGTGGTCACGATCCCCGAGGTCCCGTCGATGGCCACGAGGTCGCCCTCGCCGAGCACCGTGCCGTTCACGCGCACCTCGTGCGCCGACAGGTCGATCTCCAGCTCCGCGGCGCCGCACACACACGGACGCCCCATGCCGCGGGCCACCAGGGCCGCGTGGCTCGCCTTGCCGCCCTCGGAGGTGAGGATGCCGCGCGCCGCGAAGAAGCCGGCCACATCATCGGCCTCGGTGAAGGGGCGCACGAGCACCACGTCGCGACCCTGGTCGGCGGCGAGCACGGCGTCGGCGGCCGTGAACACGATCGCCCCCTTGGCGGCACCCGGCGACGCGTTCACCCCGCGGGCCAGCACGCGGTAGTGGGCGTCGCGGTCGAACGTGGGGTGCAGAAGGGCCTCGAGCGAGCCGGCGTCGATCGTGCCCAGCGCCTGCTCGCGCGTGAGGAGGCCCTCCTCCACGCTCTCCACCGCAAACCGCACCGCCGCCTGCGCCGGCCGCTTGGCGCTGCGGGTCTGCAGCATGAACAGCCGCCCCTCCTCGACCGTGAACTCGGTGTCCTGCATGTCGGCGTAGTGGCCCTCGAGCGTGCGCAGGATCTCCATCAGCTCGGCGTGCGCCTCGGGCATCACGTCGCGCATCTCGGCGAGGTCGCGGGGAGTGCGCGCCCCCGACACCACATCCTCCCCCTGGGCGTTCACCAGGAAGTCGCCCGAGGGCTCACTGGCTCCGGTGATCTCGTCGCGGGAGAACGCCACGCCCGAGCACGAGTCCTCCCCCTTGTTGCCGAACACCATCTGCTGAACGTTCACCGCGGTCCCCCACTCGTCGGGGATGCGGTTGATGCGCCGGTACTCGACCGCCCGCTCGCCGAGCCATGAGTCGAACACCGCGCGGATGGCCTGCGCGAGCTGGTCGCGCGGGTCGAGCGGGAAGTCCTCGCCCGTCTTCTCGCGGTAGAGCGCCTTGAAGTCGTCGGTCAGGCGCCTCAGGTCGTCGACGTCGAGCTCGGTGTCGAGCCTGACCCCCGCCGCGGCCTTCCGCTGGGCGATCACCTCGTGGATCCGCTCTCCCTCCACCCCCCGGCACACGTTGCCGAACATCTGCACGAAGCGCCGGTAGGAGTCCCACGCGAAGCGCTCGTTCCCGGTGGCGCGGGCGATGCCCTCGACCGACTCGTCGTTCAGGCCGAGGTTGAGGACCGTGTCGAGCATCCCGGGCATCGATTCGCGCGCGCCGGACCTGACCGATACGAGCAGGGGATCCTCCGGGTCGCCGAGGCCCTTGCCGGCCCGGTCCTCCAAGCGCGCAAGCGCCTCGGCCACCTCGGCGTCGAGGCCCTCGGGCTCGGACCGGCCGGCCTTCATGTAAGCCACGCACGCCTCGGTGGTGATCGTGAAGCCGGCAGGCACCCTCTCCGGCCCGAGGATGCGGGTCATCTCGGCCACGTTCGCGCCCTTGCCCCCGAGCAGGTCGCGCATCTCCCGCGAGCCCTCCGCGAAGTCGTAGACGTACCTGGTGCCGGTGGTGACGACCGCCAAAGCGGGGCCGATGTTACCGCCGGGGTTGGCAGTTGGCGGTTGGCAGTTGGCCGGGCACGGCCTGCGAAGCGGTTGCGCGCCGGCTTCTCAGGCGGTTAACACCGGCGAAGGCCGCCTGGCAGTCAGGCGGTCCTTCGCAGCCTTACGTGGGCGTGGTGCTCAAGGGTCTCCGAGATCGCGCGGTCGGCCTGCCTGAGGGCCGCCTCCGAGGCCGCCGGGGCCTCGGCCAGGGGCTTTGCGAGGGCGTCGGTGAGGAAGAGGTGGGTCGCGGGCTCGAGCGAGAACGAGCCGGCCTCGCAGGCCTCGCAGACCACCCCGCCGGCGGCGGCCGAGAAGCCCCGCAGGTGCTCGCGCTCCCCGCACGAGGCGCAGGCGGCGAGCTCGGGCACGAAGCCCGCGGCCAGCAGCAGCTTCATCCGGAAGGCGAGCGCCTGGGCCCGCGTGGCCGCGGGCGGCTCGCGGTCGAGCAGCGCCAACTCCTGGCACAGCAGGTTGTAGGCGGGGCGGTTGGGCTCCTGGGAATCGAACAGGCGCAGCACGGCGTCGCAGGCCTGCCCGGCGCGCTCGAGCGGCGCGCGGGCCTCGCGCAGGCGCGCGTGGGCGTGGACCGTCTCCGCCGCGGTGACCGTGCACAGGTCCCCGCGCCCCTCGTGCAGGATCAGGTCCACCCGGAAGAGGGGCTCGAGGCGGCCCCCGAAGCGCGAGCGCGGGCGGCGCACGCCCTTGGCCACGGCCCCGACGCGCCCGCGCTCGGAGGTGTAGAGATGTAGCACACGATCCGCCTCGCCGAAGCGGAACGAGCGCAGCACCACGGCCTCGGTCTTGAACGACTTGCCCACTTCCTAAGATGGTGACGTGCCCGCGGACGCCTCGCCCGTGACCGTCTACACCACCGAGCCGTGCGGCTTCTGCAAGTCCGCGAAGGCGCTGCTGGACAGCCGCGGCGTGACCTACGCGGAGATCAACCTCGCCCGCAGCCCCGAGGGGCGGGCCAACCTGACACAGCTCACCGGTCAGATGACGTTCCCGCAGATCGTGGTGGGCAAGCGTTCGATCGGTGGCTTTCGCGAGCTGCTAGAGGCCGACCGCGCCGGGACCCTCCAGCAGATCCTGGCCTAGCGGCCCGGCAGGATCATCGTCCAGGCCGGCGCCCCTGTCTCAGGCGTCGGCGCCCGGGTTCCGACCCCTACGTCAGGCGCTGCCGTGACCTTCGTGGCCCCGTCGCGTTACGGGACCAGAACCAATCCACCGAAACGGCAAACCGTCCGCGAGGACGGGACGCAAAGCCAAGGGTCTCCGCACGAGATCGCCTGGCTACCGAAAGGAGCACCCGTGAAGCGACTCACCACACTGATGGCCACGATCATCGGATCGGCACTGATGCTGATCGTGCCGGGCTCCGCGCTCGCCGCGGACCGCGACAAGGACGGCATGCCCAACCGCTACGAGGCCAAGCATGGCCTGAAGGTCAAGGTCAGGGACGCCCGGCGTGACGCCGACTCCGACGGCCTCGTGAACATCGGCGAGATGAAGTCGGGCACCGACCCGCGCGACGCCGACACCGACAACGACGAGATCGAGGACTCCGACGAGGATCGCGACCGCGACCGCGTCGACAACGCCAACGAGATCGAGGAGGGCACGAAGCCCCGCGACCGCGACTCGGACGACGACGGTAAGGGCGACGGCCGCGAGGACCGCGACCGCGACGGCCTGGACAACGCCGGCGAGGACACGAGCGGCATGGATCCGACCGACAGGGACACCGACAACGACGGCATCCGCGACGGCCGCGAGCGCGCCGCCGTGGTGCAGTCGTTCGCCGACGGCGTTCTGACCATCGACCTGCTGAACGGCAGCACGCTGAGCGGGCTGGTCGACGGCGACACCGAGATCGAGTGCGAGACCGAGGACGAGCACGAGGGCGACGACGACGAGTCGGAGTCCGGTGTGCCGGCCGCGGCCGCCGACAGCGACGGGGACGAGTCGGACGAGAACGAGTCCCACGACGACTCCAACGAGTCCGGTTCCGAGGACTCGGACGAGTCTGACGACGACGGGTCCGATGACGACCGGTCCGACCGGGACGAGGACGAGTCCGACGAGGACGAGTCCGGCTCCGACGACGAGGACGAGCAGGAGGAGAACGAGGGTGACGACGACAACGTCTGCACCACCGCCGACCTCACCGCCGGCACCGTGGTCCACGAGGCCGAGCTCGAGCTGACCAGCGCGGGCCTTCGCTTCGAGGAGATCGAGCTCATCAAGTAGTCGCGGCGCCCTGGCGCCGCAGCACAGATGGAGAGACGGACGAGGGGGCGGCTGAGGCCGCCCCCTTTTCCGCTCGCTGTCATCTACGGCAACGGGCTTGCCCTCGAGGCAACTTCCTTGCGTCGCCGACAAGGTTCTTGCCGTAGATCACTGCCCCTTCCGGGAAGCTCTGGTCAGGTCACCTCACGCGGATAACGTCGCGCCCGCGGCTTCGGCTGACAGGTCTCGCACACGTACGTCCCGCGGCCGGCGGCCCTGATCTTCTTGATCGGCCGCGCACACGAGGGGCAGGGCTCGCCCTCGCGGCGGTGCACCAGGAACCGGTTCTGGAAGCTCCCGCGGGCGCCGTCGGTATGGCGGAAGTCGTCGATGCTCGCGCCCCGGGCGTCGATGCCGGCCTCGAGCGACTCCACCACCGTGTCCCTGAGCAGGGCGATCTGGGCCCGGCTGAGCGAGCCGACCGGCCGCAGCGGGTGAATGCCGGCGCGGAACAGCGCCTCGTCGGCGTAGATGTTGCCGACCCCGGCAATCCGCTCCTGCGACAGGAGAAAGGCCTTCACCGGAGCGCGGCGGCCGCGGGCGAGCGCCCTGAGCGCGTCCCCGGTGAAGTTGGGGTCGAGCGGCTCGACCCCGAGCCGCGGGGCGAAGTAGGCATCGAGCGCGTCGGAGCCGAGGAGCACGTGGCCGGTGCCGAACCGGCGTGGATCGACGAACAGGACCGTCAGGTCCGGTCGGAGCACCAGGCGCACCCGCAGGTGCGGGCGCGGGAGGTCCCCTTCGCCTGCGGCGGTCACCAGGAGGTTCCCGGTCATGCGCAGGTGCATCACCACATGAACGTCGCCGGTGAGCGTCCAGACCAGGTACTTGCCGCGCCGCCACAACCGCTCCACCTGCCGCCCGCGCGTGGCCGCGTCCACCTCCTCGGGCGGTGCCGGGGCGCTCCAGCGAGGGTCGAGCACCTCGATCCGCTCGAGGGTCCTTCCCTCCACGGCCGGTGCGAGCTGACGCCGAATCGTCTCGACCTCGGGCAGCTCGGGCATGCCCGCCAAGCCTAGGTCGAAGCGCTCACCCGGTGGCGCGCGGGTGCGCCTTGAAGTACACGTCCTTCAGCCGCTCGCTCGAGAGGTGGGTGTAGAGCTGCGTGGTGGACACGTCGGCGTGGCCGAGCATCTCCTGCACGGAGCGCAGGTCGCAGCCGCCCGCCAGCAGGTGGGTGGCGAACGTGTGTCGCAGCGTGTGCGGGCTCATGCGGTCGGCCAGGCCCGCGGTGGCCGCGTGGCGCTGCACGATCTTGTACAGGCCCTGGCGGGTGAGCGACCCACCGCGGAAGTTCACGAACAGCCGCGGCTCCACCGAGGCTCCCACGAGGTTCGGGCGGCCGCGCTCGACGTACAGGCTGACGGCCTCCACCGCCGCCCGGCCCACCGGCACGATGCGCTCCTTCGATCCCTTGCCGCGGGCACGAAGAACCCCGGCTTCGAGATCGACATCGCTGAGATCGAGGCCGATCGCCTCCGAGGCCCTCAGCCCGCAGGCGTAGAGCATCTCGAGCAGGGCGCGGTCGCGCAGGGCCACCGGCTCGGTGCCCCGCGGCTGGGCGATCAGGGTGGCCACCTCCCCGCGGGTGAGCACCTGGGGCAGCGGCCGGCCGCGCCGCGGGGTGCTGAGGCGGCTCGTGGGGTCGGAGTCGCGCACGCCCTCGCGGCGCAGGTGGCGAAAGAACGACCGCAGGCACGCGGTCTTCCTGTGCAGCGTGGCGGCGGATGCGGGTGGCTTGCCGTTGCCGACGGCGAGCGCGGTCAGGAAGCCGGACAGCTCGGCGTCGGAGGCCGTGGCCGCGGTGGCGCCGTGCGCCTCCAGGTAGTGACCGAACTGCAGCAGGTCGGAGCGATAGGCCTCGAGCGTGTTGCGCGCCAGGCCGCGTTCGAACTCGAGGTAGGCGAGGAAGTCGAGCACGAGGTGCTCGAAGGACTGCAGCTCGGGAGGGGCGATGGTGGCCATCCCCAAGGCTTCGGCCGGCGGGCCGAAATCCCTTCGATCGCGGGGTCGTCAGCTGGGAAGGCGGAAGGCCCTGAACCACAGCAGGCCGATCAGGCTCTTGGCGTCGCGGCAGTCGGCGATCAGGCGGTCGAGCTCGGCGAGCGGTACCGCGTGGATCTCGATGCGCTCGTTCTCCGTGGCCTCGGCCGAGGCGTCGTGCAGGTCGGTGGCCAGGTACAGCTCGATCTGCTCGTGCGAGAAGCCCGGCGACGACCAGAAGGTGGTGAGGTGCTCCCAGCTGGCGGCGCCCTTGCCGATCTCCTCGGCGAGCTCGCGCTTGGCGGTGGCAAGGGCGTCCTCGCCCTCCTCGTCGAGCTTGCCCGCCGGAAGCTCGAGCAGGCTCTGCTCGTCCACCGGCTCCCGGGGCTGGGCCACCAGGAACAGGTCGTGGCCGTCGTGAGCCACGATCGCCACCGCGCCCGGGTGGGTCACGAACTCGCGCGTGACCTCGTCGCCGTCGTCGTGGCGGAAGCGGTCGACGCGCACGCCCACGATCTGGCCCTGCCACATCTCCTCGCCGCCGATCCGCTCGAAGCTCATCCCCGGCCTGCCACTCCCGCGCCGCTCGCGGCGACAATTCCGAGCGCCAGGTCGAGCACCGTCTCGAGGGCCTCAACGGTGACCGACTCGTCCGGCTGGTGGTTGCGCTCGGTGCCGTTGGCCACGTTCAGGCACGGCATGCGGTGCTGGAGCACGTTGGCGTCGCTTCCCCCGCCGGTGGCCACGTACAGCGGCTCGCGGCCCATCGCCTCGAGTGCTGCGGCGGCCACGCGCACCGGCGGCGACGAGCGCGCCATCCGGTAGCCGCGGAACTGCTCCTCTACGAGGGTCTCGACGTCGCACTCCCGTTCGCTCGCCGCGTCGGTCAGGCGGTCGATCATCTCGGCGGCGAGCGCGGTGGCGCGGTCGTGATCGAGGCTGCGCGCCTCGAGCACGACCCGGCAGTGCTCGGCCACCACGTTCGGCGCGCTTCCGCCCTCGATGCGCCCCACGTTGGCCGTGGTCTGCTCGTCGAGGCGGCCGAGTCGCATCCGGCCGATCGCCGCCGCCGCGGCCTCGATGGCATTCCGCCCGTCCTCGGGCCGGATGCCGGCGTGGGCCGCCTGGCCGATCAGGTGGCCCTCGACGCGGTAGTAGGAGGGGGACGAGAGGATCAGCTCCCCGACGGGCGACGCGTGGTCGAACACGAAGCCGAAGTCGGCCGCGAGCGCGCCGGGCGCGAGGGCCTTGACGCCCGCGAGCGCGCGCTCCTCGCAGGTGGTGAACAGCAGCTCGACGCCGACGGGCGGTGGATCGTCGCGCAGCCGCCGCGCCACCGCGAGCAGCACGGCGATGGCCGCCTTGTTGTCGGCGCCGAGGATGGCCCCAGCGGCACGGTGTCGAGGTGCGCCCCAGGAGGATGGTCGGCGAGCCGGGAGGGCCCGGCACGCGAGCGAGCAGGTTGCCGGCCTCGGATCCGGTCTCGGCGCCGCTCGCGTCCTCCACCACCTCGAGACCTAGCTGCCGCAGCTCGAGCGCCACCGCGTCCGCCACCCGGCGCTCCCGGCCGGACGGGCTCTCGATCTCGCAGAGCCGTACGAAGCTCTCCACGAGCCACTCTCGCTCGGCGAAGGTGGCCCGCGGGCGACCGGCGATCTCGCTGATCGTCGCCAGGGCGGGCGTCCAGTCGCCGCGCGGGTCGCTGCCGAACGCCGGCGACGCCGCCGGGCCGGATCGCCGCGGCCGTGGTCGGCGGCGAGCGCGGCTCCAACCGCGCCCGGCTCCCCGGAACGCTCCAGCGACCGCTCCAGCGCCGCCCGCACGAACTCGCGGAACAGGGGCTGCGTCCGCAGCGGCCGCGACTTGAACTCGGGGTGGAACTGGGAGGCCACGAAGAAGGGGTGGTCGGGCAGCTCCACGAGGCTCCACCAGCCGGTCGTCGGGGGACGTCCCGGAGCACACCAGCCCGCGCTCCTCGAGGCGCTTGCGCAGGTGGTTGTTCACCTCGAAGCGATGCCGGTGGCGCTCGTAGATCACCGCCTCGCCGTAGGCCGCGCGCGCGCGGGTCCCGTCGTGCAGCTTCACCGGATCGGCGCCCAGGCGCATGGTGCCGCCCAGGTCGCGTACCTCCTTCTGCTCCGGCAGCAGGTCGATCACCGGATACGGGTCTCGGGATCGAACTCCGTGGAGTTCGCGCCGCCCATGCCCACCACGTGCCGCGCGAACTCGGCCACCGCGATCTGCATTCCGAGGCAGATCCCGAGGTAGGAACCTTCTGCTCGCGCGCGCGAACCGCGCGGCGCGCCTTGCCCTCGATGCCGCGGACCCCGAAGCCGCCGGGGATCAGGATGCCGTCGCAGGCGTCGAGCTCGCGCTCGGCCTCGTCACGCCCGAGGCCCTCGGCGTCGACCCAGCGGATCTCCAGACGGCCGCCGTGGTAGACGGCAGCGTGGCCCAGGGCCTCGATCACCGACAGGTAGGCGTCCTCGAGCTGCACGTACTTGCCGACGAGCCCGATGCGCACCGGCTGGGTGGCGGCGTCTTTGCGCTTCACGAGCGCCTCCCACTCCGACAGGTCGGGCGGATCGGCCGTGAGGTCGAAGTGCTCCAGCACCTGGTCGTCGACGCCCTCGGCGCGGAAGTAGAGCGGCACCTTGTAGATCGAGTCCACGTCGCGGGCCGAGACGACGGCGTCGACCGGCAGGTTCACGAACAGGGCGATCTTCTGACGGATCTCGCGCGACAGGGCGCCCTCCGAGCGGCACATGACCATGTCCGGCTGGATGCCGATCCGGCGCAGCTCCTGGACCGAGTGCTGGGTCGGCTTCGTCTTGAGCTCCCCGGCGTGGCCGAGGAAGGGCACGAGGGTGAGGTGCACGAACATGCACTGCCGCCGGCCCCGGTCCACCTGGAACTGGCGCAGCGCCTCGAGGAAGGGCAGCGACTCGATGTCGCCCACCGTGCCGCCGATCTCGGTGATCACGAAGTCGACGTCCTGAGCCTCGGCCACGAGCCGGATCCGCTGCTTGATCTCGTCGGTGATGTGGGGATCACCTGGACCGTCCCGCCCATGTAGTCCCCCCGCCGCTCGCGGCGGATGACCGTGTTGTAGATGGCCCCCGTGGTCACGTTCGACCCGCGCGTCGTGTTCACGTCGGTGAAGCGCTCGTAGTGACCGAGGTCGAGGTCGGTCTCGGCGCCGTCCTCGGTGACGAACACCTCACCGTGCTGGAACGGGCTCATGGTGCCCGGATCGACGTTGATGTAGGGATCGAACTTCTGCAGCGTCACCCGGAAGCCGCGCGCCACCAGCAGCCGCCCGATCGACGCCGCCGCGATCCCCTTGCCGAGCGCCGACACCACCCCGCCGGTCACGAAGATGAAGCGGGTCTGCGAGGGACGATCGCGCATGGTGGGCACCGCGAGCGAGTCTAGGGAACCGACCGGCGGCTTCCTCACCCGACGCGTGCCGCCGAGGCTCGGACGCTGTCTATCCCCCGGAACGTCCGAACACCGCGATCACGGCGCGCACGGCGAACGGCGGCGGGAACGACATCACGACATCCTGCTGATGGCGCTCGAGGAACTTGGCCGCCCAGCGTGCGCCGCGCAGGCCCCGCGGGATGCCGCCGCGCAGGAAGAGGCCCTCGCGCGCCGCGGCCGAGCTCTCCTCGAGGAAGTCCCGGAGCCCGAGGGCGGGGACGACGTAGCAGCGCGCGTGCACCTGACGGGCGCCCACGTTCGCGAGCCCGTGCTTGGTCTCGGGCGGGACGATCATCTCGCCGTCCGCAGGGGTGATCACGCGCTTGCGGTTACCGAGCTGGAAGCGCACCTCCCCGTCGACCACCGACCAGCGCTCCTCCTGCCGTGGGTGCATGTGCGGAGGCAGGATGCCGCCGGGGTCGATCCAGGCGTCGACCGTCATGTTGTCGCCGTCGGGCTCGAACGCGTAGCGGGCGCGGTGAACGGGGTCGTGGGTCGGCTCGGCCATGGGTTCCTCCTGTCGAGGCTTTCCCTGACTACGAGCGGAGCGGCGGATGCGGGCACTGCTCCTTCGCGCCGAGTAGCCGACCGCGGATCCGGATCACGTGCTCCCGCACGTGGCCAGGCACGGCCCGGGGTACAGCGCCGCGCCGTGGCCAGGCACGGCCCGGGGTCGGCTCAGGCCGCCGCCAGCAGCTCCTCGGCGTGGCGGCGCGCGCCGTCGTCGGTGGTCTCGGCGCCCAGCATCCGCACGAGCTCCTCGACCACGCGGCCGTCGGCAAGCTCCTCCACGGTCGCGCTCGCGAGCTCGCCGGCGGCGTCCTTCGCCAACCGGAAGTGACGCTCGGCGAGCGAGGCGATCTGCGGCAGGTGGGTGATGCAGAGCACCTGGCGGCCCGCGGCCAGGCCGCGCAGCCGCTCGCCCACCGCGCGGGCGGTCTGTCCCCCGATGCCGGCGTCGACCTCGTCGAACACCAGCGTCTCGGCGCCCCCGGCCACAGCGACGCCCATCAGCGCCAGCATCACGCGCGAAAGCTCGCCGCCGGAGGCCGTGTCCCCGAGCGGGGCGAGCGGCACGCCCGGGTTGGGGGCGATGAGCAGCTCCACGCCGTCGGCACCGGTCGGGCCCGGCTCGGGCCGCGCGGTCAAGGAGACCTCGAAGCGAGCGCTCTCCATCGCCAGCGCGCCGAGCTCGTCGAGGACCCGCGCGGCGAGCTTCGGCGCCGCCTTGTGCCGGGTGGCCGACAGGGCGGCCGCCTGCCGCGTTCCTTCGCTCACCGCCTCCTCGAGCGCCTGCGCCGCCCGCTCGAGTGCGCCACTCGAGTCCTCCAGGCGCTCCAGCTCGAGCCGGCAGTGCTCGGCGTGGGCGAGCACCGAGGCCACGCTCCCGCCGTGCTTACGGGCCAGGCGGTCGTAGAGCTCGAGGCGCTCCTCGACCTGCTCCAACCGCCCCGGCTCCCCCTCGAGCCCGGCGAGGTAGCTCCCGAGCTCCAGGACGAGGTCCTCCGACTCGAGCCTGAGTGCCGCGAGGCGGGCCGTCAGGATGTCGAGCTCGGGGTCCACACCAGCCACGGACTCGAGCAGCCGCTCGGCCTCGGCGAGGCTGGGCCCCGCGTGTCCGTCGCCCTCCTCCGGCCCGGCGAGCGCCGCACTGCCGGCCGCCGCCGCCGCCGTGAGCGCGTCCATGCGGCGCAGCCGCTCGCGCTCGGCCCGAAGCGCCCGCTCGTCCTCCTCCGACGGCTCCACCGCGTGTATCTCGCGGAGCTCGAAGGCCAGCAGGTCACGGTCGCGCTCACGTGCGCCGGTGCGCCCGCGCAGCTCCCCGAGCTCGCGCCGCAGAGTGGACGCCTGCCGGTGCACCTCGGCGTAGCTCGCGCGCGCGGCCATGTGGGCCGGCCCGCAGAAGTGGTCGAGCACCTCCAACTGAGCCGACGCCAGGGTGAGCCGCCGGTGCTCGTGCTGCCCGTAGAAGGACACCAGGCGCCCACCCAGCTCCGCGAGGTCGCCGGCCGTGGCCGACCGCCCCCCCACGAACGCGCGCGTCCGGCCCTCGGCGCTCACGCGGCGCCCGAGCACGATCTCGTCCTCGCCCTCCGGCAGGCGCTCCCTAAGCTCCGCCAGCGCGTCGCCGTCGAGGGCGCCCTCCGACAGCGCGAACACGCCCTCGACCCAGGCCTCGGAGGCGCCGGGCCGGACGATGCCCGGCCTGGCCCTGCCGCCGAGGAGGAGATCAAGCGCGTGTGCCAGCACGGTCTTGCCCGCGCCCGTCTCCCCCGTGATCGCGTTCAGCCCGGGCCCGAGCCGCAGCTCGGCACGCTCGATGAGGAGGAGGTTCTCGACGCGTAGCTCAAGGAGCATCGCGAGGGGTCTTAGCAGTGGGCTCCGACGGAGCGGCTGGGCGGCTGCGGAGTCGTTACGTTCGTCGCGAAGAAGTCGCTCCCACGTCAGTACGCCAGCCGCCCGAACTTCTCCCTCAGCCGCGCGTAGAACGTAGATCCCGGCAACTGTGCCAGCGCCGCCCGGTCGTGCTCGAAGCGCAGCTCCACGTGCTCGCCCGGGCCCAGTGAGCCCACCGTGCGGCCGTCGGTCGAGATGTCGACGGCGTCGCGGTCGGACAGGTTCTCCACCGTCAGGTGGTCGCCGGTGGCCACTACCAGGCCGCGGGCCGTGAGGGTGTGCGGCGCGATGAACGAGACCACGAAGCCCTCCACCCCCCACGCGAGCACCGGCCCGCCGTTGGCCAGGTTGTAGCCCGTGGACCCAACCGGGGTGGCGGCCACCAGCCCGTCGCAGCGCACCTCGCCGAGCTGCTCGCCCGCCACCGAGTAGGCGAGCTCGGCCACCCGGCTGTCGGGACGGCGGTGGAACGCGACGTCGTTCACCGCGTGGCGGAGCTCTCCCCCCGTCGCGACCGTGAGCGCGGGCATGAGGAGCGTCTCGAAGTCCCCGGAGAAGACGCGCTCGAGACCGTCCTCAAGGCCGCCGTGATCGACGGTGGAGAGGAAGCCGATCGCGCCGAAGTTGAAGGCAAACACCGGCGTCGCCCGGCCGGCCACGGCGCGGAGGGCCTGGAGGATCGTGCCGTCCCCTCCGAGGACGACGACCAGCTCCGCCTCGGCGATCGCGCCGCCGTCGCTCTCGGCGATGCCGTGCTTCTCGGCCTCGGCTGGCGGCACCCGCACCTCGACCCCGCGGGCCGACGCCTCGTCGAGCAGGCGCCGGACCGCCGCCCCCGTGTCGCCCGGCGACGAGTGCGTCAGCAGGGAGATCGTGCGCGGGGGGGTCATGGCTCCGCCCTCGCGACCGCCGCCTCGAGGTCAGCCGCGGCCCCGGCCCGCCCACGCTCGGCGGTCCAGACGAACGTCTCCAGGTTGCCGGCGGGTCCGGGCAGCCCGGACGAGGCGTAGCCGAGCACGGGATGGGCGAGCTCGGAAATCGCACGGCCGACGGCCACGAGTGCCGCGCGCCGGTCCGCCGGCGAGCGCACCACCCCGCCCTTGCCGACCCGCTCGCGCCCCACCTCGAACTGCGGCTTGACGAGCGCCACGCAGTCGAACTCCGCGTCGGCGCAGGTGAGCACCGCCGGCAGCACCTTCGCGAGCGAGATGAAGGACACGTCGATGACGATCAGGTTGGGCCGGTACGGGAGCAGGGCCGGCTCGAGCTCCCGGGCGTTCACGCGCTCGAGCACGTGGACCCGGATGTCGCTCCTCAGCCGCCAGTCGAGCTCCCCATAGCCCACGTCCACGGCGGTCACGGCCGTGGCCCCGCGCTGCAGGAGGCAGTCGGTGAAGCCCCCGGTCGAGGAGCCGACGTCCAGGCAGGACCGGCCGGCGGGGTCGACTCCGAAGGCGCCGAGGGCGTTGGCCAGCTTGATGCCTCCGCGGGAGACGAACGGCGGCGGCTCCGCCACCGCCACGTCGGCGTCGCCGGGCACCATCTGGCCCGGCTTCTCGGCGCGCCGGCCCCCCAACAGGCGCACCTCGCCGGCAAGCACCGCCGCGGCGGCGCGGGAACGCGACTCGAACAGCCCGCGCTCAACCAGCAGCGTGTCGAGCCGCGTCTTCGCCACCGGCCAAAGGTATCGGCGGGGGCGGCGAGGCGCCGGGCTCAAGGGCGACGGGAGGGCCGGTGCCTCAGCACCGGCCGCAGAGAACCGACAGCGACCAGTGTGACCCGAATCACACACCCGTGGGCTTAAGCAACTTACATTGAACAAGCCCTGGGAGTGGGGCCAAGACTTCTCTCACCGATCACATACGCATCACTCCTCCCTCAAGCGGCCCGCCCTCCCCGGCGGGTCGCTTTTTTTCTGGGTCGGGCCCGTGCGGCGTCCGCCAGCAAGCGAGGCCGGGGGTTGGGCGGATTCCGCGACACATAGTCCCGAAATCGGCCCAACCCCTTCCCGCCCACCCAATCGGGCAGCCGGGAAGTTCGGGAACCGAGACCGCCTGGGCGCGACGACACTCGAGCGTGCCGGGGGAAGTGGGAATGCGCGGGGGTTGGGTGGATTTGGGCGCCGCAGGTGCCCAAACCGGCCCAACCCCCCCACGCAGAGGGGCGATGGTCAAGCTGTGAGCGAATCGCTCAAGTCGGCCTCGGGACCGCGCGGCGCCGCTCCCGCCTAAGCGAGCCGCCTAGGCCAGCGCCGCGCTCGGCTCGAGCACGGCCTGAGCCACGCGCTCGGCTATCGCCTCCGGCGTGAGCCCGACCTCCTTGCGGAGGAGCGCCGGCTTGCCGTGCGTCACGAAGCGGTCCGGGAGACCGATGCGCAAAATCCGCGCCTCGGCCGCCAGGTCGTGGTCCGACAGCCACTCGACCACGCCCGCGCCGAAGCCGCCGGCCAGCACGTTCTCCTCGATGGTCACCACCAGGTCGTGGTCGGCCACCAGCGCGGCCAGCATCTCCTCGTCCAGCGGCTTGGCGAAGCGGGCGTCGGCCACCGTGGCGTCGATGTCGTGCTCGGCCAGCAGGTCGGCCGCCCCCAGGGCGAGCGGCACGCCGAACCCGTAGCCGAGCAGCGCCACGCGCTCGCCGGACCGCAGCACCTCACCGGTCCCGATCTCAATCGCCCGCGGGTCCGACGGCAGCGGCACCCCCTCGCCCTCGCCGCGGGGATACCGCAGGGCGATCGGGCCGTCGTCGTACAGCGTGGCGGTGCGCAGCATGTTCACGAGCATCGCCTCGTCGCGCGGGGCCATGATGGTCATGTTGGGGAGCGCCCGCAGGTAGGAGATGTCGAAGACCCCGTGGTGGGTCGGCCCGTCGTCGCCCACGAGGCCGGCGCGGTCCATGGCGAAGACGACGTTCAGGCGCTGAAGCGAGACGTCGTGCACGATCTGGTCGAAGGCGCGCTGCAGGAACGTCGAGTAGATGGCGGCCACGGGCTTCATCCCCTGCAGGGCCATGCCGGCGGCCATGAGGATCGCGTGCTGCTCGGCGATGCCCACGTCGTAGTAGCGCTCGGGCATGGCGTCCTGCAGGATGTTCAGCCCGGTGCCGGAGTTCATCGCCGCGGTGATGCCGCACACGCGCTCGTCCCGCCGGCACTCCTCGACAAGGGCCTTGCCGAACACCGTCGTGTACTGCAGGGCGGCCGTCGAGGTCGGCGCGGAGGCGAGCGTCGTGGGCGCCAGCGCGCCCTTCACGATCGAGGACGGCTTGGCGGCGTGCCACTTCTCCATGCCCGCGAGGCCACCGTCCTCGGCCGGCGAGAAGCCCTTGCCCTTCACGGTCTTGATGTGCACCACGACGGGGCGCTCCGCCTCGAGGGCCTCGCGGAGCGCCTCGCGGAGCGCGCGCACGTCGTGCCCGTCGATCACGCCGACGTAGGCCAGGTCGAGCTCCTCGAAGAAGAGGCCCGGCGCCCAGTAGGCCTTCAGCGACTCCTTGACGATCGGGCCGAGCCGCTCGATCCGCTTGCCGATGGCCGGGAGCTTGGTGAGGCCCTCCTCGACCTCCTCGCGCGCGCGGTGCAGCTTGGGGTCGAGCCGCACGCGGTTGAAGTAGCGCGACAGCGCGCCGACGTTCGGCGCGATCGACATGCCGTTGTCGTTCACGACGATCACGACCGGGAGGTCCATGCCGCCCGCGTTGTGGAGGGCCTCGAAGGCCACGCCGCCGGTGAGCGCGCCGTCGCCGATCACGGCGACGACCTTGCCGTCCTCGCCGACCCCCTGGCGCATGGCCTCCTTCAGCCCCACCGCGTACGACACCGACGTGGAGGCGTGGCCCGCGCCCATGATGTCGTGCTCGGACTCGAAGATCGAGCAGAACGGGGCGAGGCCGCCGTACTTGCGTATGGTCGCGAGCTGGTCGCGGCGGCCGGTCAGGACCTTGTGCGGGTAGGCCTGGTGCCCGACGTCCCACAGCACCTTGTCGCGCGGTGAGTCGAGCAGGCTGTGCAGGGCCACCGCCAGCTCGCACGTGCCGAGGTTGGCCCCGAAGTGCCCCCCGATCTCGCCGATCGTGTCGATCACCAGCTCGCGCAGCTCCTGGGCCACGTCCTGGAGCTGCGCGTCGCTCAACCCACGCAGGTCCTGCGGCTGGTCGATGTGGTCTAGGCGGCTCATGTTTGGCGGGTGAGGATGTAGTCGGTTATTCGCGCGAGCGTCTGGGTTGTCTCACCGGCGCCGCTCAGCGCCTCGCGGGCGCCGCGGTGCGACTCCTCGGCCAGCTCCCTCGCTCGGTCGAGCCCGAACACGCTGACGTAGGTGCGCTTCCCGTGACGCTCGTCGGATCCCTGCGGCTTGCCGAGGGTGCTCTCCTCCCCGGTCACGTCGAGTATGTCGTCGACGATCTGGAAGAGCACGCCCAGCTCGGCCGCAAAGCGCCGAAGGGCGATTGTGGCAGGTCCGGTTTCGCCGGTGACGAGGATCGGGCACTCCACCGCGGCGCCGATAAGGCGGCCGGTCTTGAGCTCGTGCAGCCGGCGGAGGCCGGGCGCGTCCAGGTCGCCCGCCGCTGTCACGTCCAGGAACTGGCCGCCCACCATGCCGTCGACGCCGGCGGCGGCCACGAGTTCGGCCGCCGCGCGCAGCACGCGGGCCGGCGCGCCGGTCTGGCGCTCGAGCACCAGGCGCAGGGCCTCGGCGAACAGCCCGTCGCCGGCCAGGATCGCCACGTCCTCGCCGTAGGCCACGTGGCATGTGGGCTGTCCGCGGCGCAGTGCGTCGTCGTCCATCGCCGGCAGGTCGTCGTGGATCAGCGAATAGGTGTGGATGAGCTCGAGGGCGGCAGCCAGCGGGAGCAGCTCGGACGGCTCCCGTCCGAGCGCCTCGGCGGTGGCCAGGGCGAGCACCGGCCGGATCCGCTTCCCGCCCGCGAGCAGGGAGTAGCGCATGGCCTCCTCGAGCCCCGCGGTCCCCGGCTCGGCGGAGAAGCGCAGGCCGCTCAGGTAGGCGTCCACCCGCCCCTGGAGCTCGGTCGGGTAGGCCACCCGCTCCGGTGTCGTGCTCAGAGCAGCTCCTCCTGGCCGGGGCGCGGCTGGGCGTGGGCCTCCGCACGGGCGGCGCGCTCGACCGAGTCGAGCTCGCCGCCGACGCGCGTGGCCAGATCGGCGCAGCGCTCGACCACGGCCGCCGCCTCCTCGGCATCGAGCTGCCCGCCGCGCAGACGGGCGGCCGCGGCCTCCAGCTCGCCGACCAGGGCGTCGAGGGTGTCGGTCGCGATGGTCACCCGTGGGCCGCCCGTGGCTCCTCGGGCCGCGGCGCGGCGGCGCGTTCGCGCAGGACCGCGCCCAGGATGCCGTTGAGGAAGCCGGGCGCATCGGCGCCGCACAGCTCCTTGGCGGCCTCGACCGCCTCGTCGATCGCCACCTCGTCGGGCACGTCCGGCCGATGGATCAGCTCGTACAGGGCCACGCGCAGGATGTTGCGCTCGAGCGGCGCGATGCGGTCGAGCGTCCAGCCGGTAGCGTGGCTGCCAATCAGGGCGTCGAGCTCCTCGCGCTCGCGATCCGCTCCCTCCGCGAGCTCGCGGGCGAACGGCCTGGCCGCCGGGCCCAGGAGCTCCTCGAGCGGTCCGCCGGTCAGGTCCTGCTGGTAGAGCGCCACCACGGCGGCTCGGCGCTGGTCGCTGCGGCGCACGCCTACCAGCTACGCACGGGACACGTACTCGCCCGAGCGCGTGTCCACGCGGACGCGGTCCCCGACGTTCACGAACAGGGGCACCCGCACGGTGACCCCCGACTCCAGCGTCGCCGGCTTGTCTCCGCCTCCCGAGGCGGTATCGCCCTTCACGCCCGGGTCGGCCGCGGTAACCGCCAGCTCGACGGCGCTCGGCACCTGCACGTCCGAGGGCGCGTCGTCAACGTACAGGAGGTCCACCTCCTCGCTCTCGCGGATCCACCTGAGCGCGTCGGTGACCTGCCCCTGGGGGATCGCGAGCTGCTCGTAGCTCTCGGAGTCCATGAAGTGGGCCTCGGAGCCGTCGGCGTAGAGGAACTGCATCCGCCGGGTCTCGGTGCGGATCGGGCGAAACTTCTCCCCGGCACGGAAGGTCTTGTCGAGGGCCGCGCCGTCGGCCAGGCGCTTGAGCTTGGTGCGCACGAACGCGGGACCCTTGCCGGGCTTGACGTGCTGGAAGTCGATGACCTTGAAGACGACGCCGTCGACCTCGATGTGGGTGCCGTTCTTTAGCTGGTTGGTGGAGATCATGTGCCTGCGGTGCGGCGCTCAGTGTAGATCGCAGGGTCGAGATCCTCCGGCAGCCGCGTCTCCCCGGCGAGCTTCTCGAGGTGTGCCGCCAGGGTGATCGCCGCAGCGGGCCGGAGATCCGGCGGGACGTCGTCCCACGCCGCGTCCAGCAGCTCGTCGCGCGTGCGCGCTCCTCGGTCCAAAGCGGCCACCAGCTTCCGCTCGCGCTCGAGCCGGTGGGCGATGTACTCGCCGAGCTTCGCGCGCGGGTCGGCGACGAAGGGACCATGGCCCGGGCACAGCACCTCGAGGTCCAGGGCGCGCAGGCGCTCGAGCGACGCGAGGTAGGCGGCGAGCGAGCCCTCGCCCGGCGCTACGAACACGCTGCCCTGGCCGAGCACCGTGTCGCCCGTGAAGCAGATCCGCCCGAGCAGCAGGCACACGCTGTCGACGGAGTGGCCTGGAGTCGCCACCACCTCGAACGGGCCGACGCGGTCGCCGTCGCCCGGCCGCACCACGGGCACGCCGCCGGCTCGGGCGGCCATCGCGGCGGCGCCCTCGGCGTGATCGCCGTGGCCGTGGGTGAGCACGATGCCCTCGACCGAGACGGGCGCGGCGGCGAGCACGGCGCCCACGTGGGCCTCGTCGGCGGGCCCAGGGTCCACCACCCAACCGCCCGCCACGTACGTGTTCGTGCCGTCGAGGGTGAGCGGCGACGGGTTGGCCGCCCGGACGCGTATGACGCCCGGGGGCGCCTCGTCCGGCGGGCTCACCGGTGGCCTGCCGCGTTTCCCCGTCGCCCTACCGGGTACCCGTCGAGGGCGATGTCCCGCCACCCGATCCCCGGAGGTTGTGCCCGATGAACGAGGTCCCGCCCGATCCCGAGACCGAAGACGCGATCGAGGACGCCGAGTCCGCCGGCGGGGGCGGCAGCCCCCACACCACGCCGGAGGAAGGGCATCCGGCCGGCGACGGCCCCCGGACGGGCCGCGACATCGGCGGGCCCACCACCGACGACGAGGCCACCGACGGCGACGTCACGGGCGGCGCCCCGGGAACCAAGCAGTCGCCCTTCGAGCCTCACCAGTAGAAGCAGGCCCGACGCTCAGGGAGCGGCGGCCGCGCCGGTGAACACCGCCACGGTGGCGGTGAAGCCGTGCAGGAAGTTGCGGTCGCCCACGGGTCCGATCTCCCCGGCACAGAAGAAGCCGGCGGCCGGAGCGCCGCCGGTGGCAGCCGCGACCGCCGCGGCGTCGTGGTCGCGGGCGCCGAACATGTGCGACCCGCGACCGTTGCAGGTGAACACGAGCGCCCCGGCCGGAGGGTTCGCCAGGTCGCGCAGCTCGCGGTCGAGGGCCTCGCGCAGATCCTCGTCGGCCGACCGGCCGTCGCGCACGTGCATGCGCACCGTCTGGCCGACGCGCACCTGCTCGCCGACCGTGATCGACCCGCTCGCGTCGTCGACCGACAGCAGGCCGCGCACCAGGAAGTCGCCGCGCTCGTAGTCGGGCTGGTTCTCGTCGATCACGATCCCGAGCAGCAGGCCCTGCGCGGCGAGGGCACGCTCGGACATGTCGAGCTCGACAATCGCCTCCTTGAGCCGCTCGAGCGCCGGCCGGCTGGCCAGCTCGTACACCACGTTGCCGTCGGCGGCGGTGATCACCATCTCCGGACCGATCGGGCGCGCGCCCTGGGAGACGCACGGCACAACCGACGCCCCGGCCAGTGTCACGCCCACGGCGCCGTGGCGCGCCACCTCGCCGTCGCGCATCAGCACGCCCCGGCCCGGTCCCCCGCCGGCGCTCGCCAGGCCGCCGACCACGGGCACCCCGGGGTGTCCCGCTCCCACGCCGGCCAGGAAGGACTCGACCGGGAAGGTGTACGGATCGGCGAGCAGCACGATTGCCTCCGCGCCGTCGAGGTCCGGCACGCCGCCGATCTCCACGCCGCCCTCGCCACGCGACGCCTCCAGGGTGAAGGTCTCGACCCGGGCCCCGGGCAGCGAGGCCGCCCAGACCGCAACGCCGTCGTTCTCCAATTCGCGGCCGGCGCCCACCACGCCCTGCGCGCCGCAGCCCAGCAGGGCGCCGGGGGTCAGGCGCTCCCGAACCGCCACGAGCCCCTCGTCCGCATCGCCGAGGCTCGGCGCGCCGGCGAAGACCATCGCCAGGTCGCAGGCGGCGTCGCCCAGAGCCTCGCCCGCGTGCTCGGCGGCCTCGGCGAAGGCCCGCACGCCGCCCGTCGACGAGGCCAGGCCGGTGCCGATGCGGGCGCCCACACCGTCATACTCGCACCCCTGGCGCGCGGTGGTCAGGTGAGTCGCATCTGCGCGGCCTCAGCCGGCGGGCCGGGGTCCTGGCCGAGCAGCGCCCGGAAGCGGCGCGCGGCGGTCGGAGCGTCGTCCGAGCGGTTGTTGTTGAACATCACGCGCACGTGCTCGGCCTCCTCGGCCATGCCCTCGACCCGCCGCCGGATCTCGCCGAGCTCGGTATCGGAGTAGGTCCACGCGAAGCGCTCGGCCACGGTCTTCCCGGTCAGGTAGCCCTCGGTGTCGCGCCCGTGCGCACGGAGGTAGGCCAGGCCGGGACGGGTGACGGCGTCGACGGGCGGCATGATCGTCACGTGGTCGCCGGGCGGGGCGTCGACCGCCACGAAGGCGGCCTCGTGGTCCTCGAGGAAGGCGAGCGTGCTCTCCAGGCGCTCCTCTCCGACCCACGCGCGATGGCGGAGCTCGACGGCCACCGGGTGCGGCGCCAGCGCCTCGAGCAGCGGCACGAGCTCGGTCAGCTCGTGCTGGCCGGGGGCGAAGGCCGGCGTGAGCTGCAGGAGAAGGGCGCTCAGCTTGCCCGCCTCGACGAGCGGGGCGAGGGACTCGACGGTCAGCCGAGCCATCGCCGCCTCCAGGTCGGGAGTCAGCCGCACCCGGCCGCGGGGCCCGACCTCGACCCCGTCGCGCAGCTCGGGCGGCAGCGAGTCGACGGTCGCGGCATGGCGCGAGAGCACCCGGTGCAGCTTCAGGTCGAAGCTGAACTCGGGCGGCGTGACCTGCGCCCAGCGGGCGACCGTGCCGGCCTCCGGTACCGAGTAGAAGCTCGAGTTGACCTCGACGGCCTCGAAGCGCTCTGCGTACCACGGCAGGCGGTCACGGGCGGGGAGGTCGGGCGGGTACCAGTCGGCGATGAAGCCCGGATCGGCCCAGCTCGAGGTGCCGACCGCTACGTGTGCGCCTACCGTGGCCTCTCCGCTCGCGACGTCCGCAGCACCCCGCCCGAGGCATCGAGCGCCTGGGCCGCCACGTAGGGCTCACGGGTGCGAACCCTGATCCGTGTCTCGAAGCCGGCCCATGCCCCGTCACCCGCGGGCGCGAGTGATCCGGGGTCGGGGCCCGCCAGGATCCGCCAGCGGGCGACCTCGGTGGCGCCGTTCCAGCTTGCGTAGACGTCGACGCGTCCCCCCCGGGCTGTCCGCGCCGCGATGCGCGGCCTGGCACGCGGGGTTCCCGTCCAGGGCGCGCGGTAGGCGCGATAGCTGTCGTTGCCCTCGGCCAGCCGGCCGTCGAAGAGGACTCGGCCGTCCGGCGCGGATTCCGAGAACCGGGGCACGCCTCCCCAACCGACGAACACGTTGCCGTTCGGCAGCGTGTTGGCGTTGCCCTGATGGGGCGCCAGCAGGCCGTCGGGGTGCTCGGTGGCGCGCTGCAGCGTCGCCGTTCCCCGCTGCTCGTCCAGGGCGATGGCGATGGCGCGCGAGCGCTCGCGGACGGGCGGGCTGGCCGAGTTGTCGAACACCGAGATCGTGCCGTCGGCCTGCCGGTGTCCGTCGTGGGGCCACGCGAAAACGGCGTCGGGGCTCAGGGCGAAGTCGCTGCCGGCCCCGCCGAGCCGCCAGACGATCTCTCCGGTCCGGCGGCCGATCTTGTACACCGCCCAGGTGTGACGTGCGGTCACGAGGAGGTCGCCGTCGCTGTCCTCGGCGACCGCGTTGATGTGGAAGTAGTCCCACGGGACGCGCGGGCTCGCCGGGCGGCGGAAGCGCGAGTCCTCCGTGAGCACCGTCCCGAGGCTGTGCCACTCGTACATCACGAGCCCGGTGGCGATGTCGATCTCCTGCACGATGCCGTCCGTGACGAGCACTCGCCGTGTGCGCTCTCCGACGCGCACCGTCGTGTACACGGTCGAGTAGATCGGCACCAGTGCGGTGTCGCGCGAGGTAATCACGAACTCGTGGAGGTCCGCCTCGTATCCGTTCCCCGCCCGCACCCGGGCGATCTCGCGGTACGAGCTGTCCAGGATCACGCCCTCGCCGGTGCCGCTGCCACCGTTGATCACGCCTCGCCACATGGTCAACACCGGCGCGCCCCGGTACCGCTGGGCCCGGAAGTCGGCTGCCCGCTGGTCGCGGCTGGGGGTCGGCCGGTAGTACACCATCCGCCCTCGCTCGTCGAGGATCATGGGGCCGTTCTGCCCGCTGCCCTTCTTCGGGGCAAGGAAGATCTGGCCCGGGGCCGTTCCGGGTGAGCGGCTGAGGATGCTGTAGTTCGGCGGTCGGAGGTCCGGGCGTGACCGGAACCGCTGCACGTCGTCGCGGCCCACGTCGCTCGGAACGACGTCGATCGCCGCCGGCGGCTGGCGGGCGGGCGTGCGCGCCACCCAGAAGTGGAACTCGTCCCCGGCGGTGCGCAGGACGGTCCGGCCGGCGCTCACCGTTACCCGCTCCCCCGGGGCGAAGGGCTCGCGGGGGAGAAAGCTCGCGCCCTCCCCATCGGAGTGGCCACGCAGCCGGCCGTCGTGCCGGCCGCTGCGCGAGCCGAGCACCCGCACGGCGCCGAGCTCCCCCTTCGCCACGCCCCGGAAGCTGATCTGGGTGAGGGGGGAGGCGAAGCGTGTGCCGGACGACGGGAAGGCGCTCACGGGCTCGGCAGCAGGCGCGGGCTCGGCGCGTAGGGCCTCGGACCCGGTCGCCGCCGTGAGGGTCAGGGCGAGGCCGAGGGCGGCGCGGCGGGGCTTCAGGACGGCGGCCCGGTGGGCATCGCCTCACCGTATCTCAGGCGGCGGCAGTCGGACACCGGAGCGTTCAGCGTCGCCCGAAGCTGTGGCCCGCCGGGGCCACCGCGCGCAGGTCGGCCACGTCCTCCTCCGGCTCGGCGAACGCCCCGCCGCGCGACTGGGTGCTCCACGCCACCCGCGGCTCGATGTGCTTCACCTGGCCGACCGGGAGGTCGGGCCGCTCCAGGCGCAGCACCTCGTCGCACAGCACGTTGGTCACCGCCTCGCGGCGCTCCAACCGGCCGGTGGCCAGCACGAGCGGCTCGGAGCGCACCGCCAGGCGGCACTCCTCGTAGACCGGCACCGGCACGATCAGGTTGATCGTGCCGGTCTCGTCCTCCAGCAGGATGAACGTGATCCCCCTGGCGGTGGCCGGGCGCTGGCGCGCGACCACGAGGCCGGCCACCCGCACGCGGGCGCCGTCGCCGGTGCGCTCGAGCGCGGTGCTGGTGAGCACGTCGGCGTCCAGGCTTGGGCGCATCAGCTCGAGCGGATGCTCGTGCAGCGTCACGCTGGTGGAGCCGTAGTCGGCGAGCAGCCGCTCCCAGGGCGTCATCTCCCGCAGCTCCGGTCCCGTCCCGACCTCGAGCGGGAGGGCGAGCTGCGTCCCCCCGCGCACGGCCACACCGGGAACGGCCACCCCGAGCGCCCACAGCGCCCGGCGCCGGGCAGCGGCCGCCGGTGCTCCCTCCTCCACCAGCGAATCGCACGCCCCGGCCCACGCCAGCCGCTCGAGCGCATCCCGCTGCGCCGAGCAGCGCGCGGCGAGATCGGCCACCGAGGCGAACGCCCCACCCCGCTCCCGCTCGGCGACGATCCCGCGCACGTCATCGGCCCGCACGCCCGCTACGTAGCCGAGGCCCATGCGCACGGCCAGAGCAGGGTTGGCGGTA
Organism: Thermoleophilaceae bacterium; assembly: GCA_030446485.1. Classification (GTDB taxonomy): domain Bacteria; phylum Actinomycetota; class Thermoleophilia; order Solirubrobacterales; family Thermoleophilaceae; genus JAUJNF01. The sequence goes on from JAUJNF010000005.1 coordinate 124,143, forward strand.
GGCAGTTGGCAGTTGGCGGATACGGGCTCGGAGGTTCCAGCCCGGTCCGAGCCACGCCCCGTCCACCGTCCACCGTCCACCGTCCACTCAACACCGCAGCCAACATCACTCGACTCCACCGACGGTGGCAGCACCGGCACGCCTCGCCGTTGCGCCTCATGCACCAGCGAATCCGGTGGGTAGAACCCCATCGGCTGCTCGTTCATCAGCGCGCACAGGAACTCCGGGCCGTAGTGCACGCGCAGCCACGTCGACTGGTAGGCGAGCAGCCCGAACGCCGCCGAGTGGGCCTTGGGGAAGCCGAAGCCCGAGAAGCCGACGATCTGCGCGTACACCCGCTCGGCGGTCTCCCGCGCGCCGCCGCGCTCCACGGCGCCGGCGACGAACTTCTCCTCGTAGCCGCGCATGGCCGCCTCCGAGCGCTTCTTGCTCATCGCCCGGCGCAGGCCCTCGGCCTCGCCGGGGGAGAAGCCGGCAAAGGCCATCGCCACCCCGATCACCTGGTCCTGGAAGACGATCGCGCCGAGCGTGTCGCGCAGCACGGGCTCGAGCGAGGGGTGCTCGTAGGGCACCTCGTAGCTCGGGTCCTCGCGCAGCGCCTTCTTGCGCTCGATGTAGGGGTGCACGGCGCCGCCCTGGATCGGTCCCGGGCGCACGAGGGCCACCTGCACGGTCAGGTCGTCGAGCGACTCCGGGAGCGTGCGTGTGAGCATCTGCATCTGGGCGCGGCTCTCGATCTGGAAGACGCCCATCGTCTCGGCGGCCTGGATCTCCGCGTACACCTTCGGGTCGTCCAGGGGGATGCGCGAAAGGTCGACGGTCTCCCCGCGCGCCCCCGCTATCCGCGTGACGCAGTCCTCCACCGCCGAGAGCATCCCGAGCCCCAGCAGGTCGATCTTCAGGAAGCCGGCGTCGGCGCAGGACTCCTTGTCCCACTGCACGATCTGGCGCCCCTCCATGGCGGCGGGCTGCACCGGGCAGACGTCGATCAGCGGGCGGGTGGAGATGACCATGCCGCCCGGGTGCTGGCCGGTGTGGCGCGGCAGGTTGGCGGCCTCGCCCAGCAGGTGCAGAAGCGCCTGCCAGCGCGGGGAGGCCGCACGGCGCTCACCCACGGCCTCCACGATGTCGCGCGCCCCGCGCTCGTGGTCCCAGGGGTCGGCGCCGCGCGCCGCCCGCTCGATCTCCCCCGGCGGCAGCCCGAGCGCCTTGCCGAAGTCGCGGATCGAGGAGCGCACGCGGTAGGTGGGGAAGGAGGCCACGAGCGCCGAGTGCTCCCGGCCGTAGCGCTCGTGCACGCGCGGGATGAGCGCCTCGCGGATGTCGCGTGGGAAGTCGAGGTCGATGTCGGGAAGCGCGGTGATCTCCTCGTTGAGGAAGCGCCCGAGCAGCAGGCCGTTCTCGATCGGGTCTACATGCGAGAGGCCGGTGAGGAAGCACACGATCGACGACACGCTCGACCCCCTCCCCCGCCCCGGCGGCAGCACGGCGCGAGCCGCATCTCGCCCGCGCACCTCGGCGGCCACCTCGCGCGCCAGCTCGAGCATGTCGCGGTGCAGCAGGAAGAATCCCGACAGGCCGAGCCCGCGGATGATCTCGAGCTCCTCCTCCAGCCGCGCTGTGGCCTCCCCGGCGCTCGCGCGGCCGGCGTAGCGCCCGTCGAGCAGCGAGCGGCTCGTCTCGGCGAGGCGGCGGTCGGCCGTGGGATCCTCCGAGCCGGGGTAGCGGTAGCCGAGGTCGCGAGTGAGGTCGAAGCGCAGGCGGTCGGCCAGCCGGCCCGACTCGTGCACGGCCTCGGGGTGGTCGCGGAAGCGCTCGGCCATGGCCGCGGGGGCGGCGAGGGCGTGCGAGCTGTTGCCGCGGCGCCGGGGCTCCGACTCGTCGAGGGTCATGCGGTGGCGCACGGCCACGAACGCGTCCTGCAGCGGGGTGCGCGAGCGGAGGTGGGTGTGCACGTTGCCGGTGGCCACCGTGGGCACTCCCAGGCGCTCGGCGAGCTGGGCCAGCAGGCGGTTGCGGCGGCGGTCGAGGCGCGCGAAGGGCCGCTGCAGCTCCACGCGGAAGCGGTCGGGGCCGAAGGCGCGCACGAGCCGGCGGCCCACCGCCGCCGCCTCAGTGTGCTGCTCGCGCGCTATCCGGCCGGCGAGCGCGCCGTCGCGTGCGCAGCCCGACAGGCACACGATGCCCTCGGCGTGGCGCTCCACATCCGCGAGCGAGGCCCGCGGCGGGAGCGGATTGCGGTTGGGGGCGGGACGCGTGCCCTCGTGCGCGCGGGTGAGGAGGCGGCAGAGGTTGCGGTAGCCGGAGGCGTCCTCGCAGAGGAGGGTGAGGTGGAAGCCGTCGTCGGTGGTGAGCTCGGCGCCGACGATGGCCCTGAGCCCCAGGGGCGCCGCCGCCTGCGCGAGCTCCATCGCGCCGTAGACCCCGTCGTGGTCGGTGAGTGCGAGCGCCTCGTAGCCGAGCTCCGCGGCGACCGGTGCGAGCTCCACTGGATGGGAGGCGCCGTCGAGGAAGGAGAAGGCGGAATGGCAGTGGAGCTCCACGTAGGACATCGTACGAACGTATGTTCGCACAATGTCACGGGCCGAGACGGGCCCGGCTGACCGTCTTCAGTCCTCGCGGGTCCCGTCCCCGTCCGGTGAGACGACCGCCGGCGCGGTCAGGCGGCGGCGCCGAGCGTCACGCCCAGCCCGGTCTGCGCAGCGGCCACCGTGGCCGGGATGCTCTCCTCCTTCGAGGCCTTCCTGCGGACGCGGTTCGCGCAACGGGCCCGGCGCTCGAGCTGCCGGGGCGTCAGGTCCTTGCAGCGGCGACTGGAGCGAGCGCGACGACCCTGGCGCCGGCCGTTCACCACCGCGTTCTGCACGACGCTCCCCGAGGGGTCGCTCTGCTGCTCGTCCTGCTGGATGCCGTCGCCGGACTGCGTCTGCTCGAGGGTCTGCTCGCCGCCGGACCCGCTACCGCTGTCCTGGGTACGCCGCACCTCCTCGGGCGCGGGCTCAGTCGCTCCCTGCTGCTCGGCGGCAGTCTCCTCGGCGACGCACTCGTCGAAGGCATCTCCGGTCAGGCCGCGGTCCCGGCATCGCTGCTCTGCGTCCTGCATCTCGGCCGATCCGGCCAAGGCACCCGCCGGCATCCCGAGGAGGGCCGCCGTGACGACCGCCAGGGTTACGCGGAAAGCGGGGGCTCCAGGCACCGCTCAGATGCTAGTGCCTGTTGCCCCCGCAAGCCGCAAACCCTATGACTCGGTGCGGCCCCTGCGCAGCGCCACGCCGCCGGCCAGACAGAGCCCGCCGGCGAGACCGATCCACAGCGCGTGCGGACCCGTGCGAGCCAGCTCCACTCGGGCCACTCGCCGGACGACGACGACTCCTTCGCGCGGCAGGTTCTCGCAGGCCACGCCGTCCCCGTCGGCATCGAGGATGAAGGGATCGTTGGTGTCTGCGTCGAGTACCTCCTGGGCGGCCTCGCGCGTGTCGAAGTCCGCGACGCAGTCGACGTCGGGGGGCGTGCGCCCGCCGGTGCCGGCCGACTGGTCGACCGTGCCGTCCTCGTCGCTCTGCGAGTCGTTCTGCTGGGTACCGCCGCCGGAGCCACTCTGGTCCTGTTCGGAGTCCTGGTCGCCCTCGCCCCCGCCCGCGCCGGTGGTCTCGGTGTCGGTATCCGGTTCCGTGCCACCACTGCCGCCGGTCTGCTGCTCCTCGCCTTCGCCGGCGCCGGTCGTGCCGTCGCTGGAGACGGACTCATCCGGCGCCTGGCTGCCGCCGCCGGCCTGCTGGGCCGCCGTGCACTGCGCGAGATCCGTCCCCGAGAGGCCGGCGCAGTCGGCCGCCTGAGCGGTGCCGAGAGCGGGGAACACGAGTGCCAGCCCGCCGAGCGCCAGCAGCGTCAGCAGTGAGCGAAGGGAGATGGTGCGTGACATCTTGGCGCCTCCTGAGCGACGGTGCGAGGCGCCCGTGGCATCCACCGCATCCGATGTTTAGACCTGGGAACGCGCGCGAACCTATCCGCGCGGACACGCGCGTGTCAAGTGCGTACTCTCGGAAGCCTGTAGCGTCCGGCGCGATGGACCGTGGCGTGCGAAGTGGCGAGCCCGAGCAGTCCGACGCTGGCCTGCCCGGCCTCGGGCCTGGAGAGCTCCGCCGGCTGCGCGAGGAGCTCCGCGCCAGCACGCTCGAGGAGTCCACCCCGCCCGGGTCGGCCGGCCCGCAGCGCCCGGATGACGGCGGTAGCCACCCCCGCCGGCGGCTGCGTTGGGCCAGGCGCTTCGCCTCCGACGTCCTGGTGCTGACGGGCATTCTGATGCTCCTCGACGCCGGCCTCACCGTGGTATGGCAGGAGCCGCTGTCGTCGCTGTACGCATCGAGATCGCAGGACGCGCTGTCCGACCGGCTCGAGCGGGTCCAGCGGCTCGAAGCCGAGCGGGAGGCGCGCGCTCGCGCGCGCGACGAGCGCCTACGGGAGCGAAGGAGCCTGGTCCGCGCAGAGCGGGTCGCCCGCGAGCGGGCCGAGCGGCGCAGGCGCGAGCGGGCCGAGGCGCTCAACCGGGCAGAGGCCGGGGATCCGCTGGGTCGCGTGAGCGCCGAGACGATCGACGTAGACTTCGCCTTTTCGCAGGGCACCGGTGACGAGCAGCTGCGGGAAGGTCCCGCCCACTATCAGGAGACGTCGCTTCCGGGGCAGGGCGGAACCGTGGGCATCGCCGGGCATCGCACCACCTACTCCGCGCCCTTCCGCGAGGTCGACGAGCTCGAGAAGGGCGATCCGATCACCGTGAGCATGCCCTACGGCGAGTTCACCTACGCCGTCGAGGACACGCGGATCGTGCCGCCGGACGCGCTCGAGGTGCTGCAGGACGACGGTGGCGAGCGCCTGGTGCTCACCGCCTGCCATCCCCTCTACAGCGCGGCCGAGCGGATCGTCGTGTTCGCGCGGTTGGAGAGGTCCGGCGCCGCCGCCCCGACGGAGATCTTCGAAGAAGAGGGGCCGGGGCGCAAGGCGAACTATCGGCCGGGCGGAGGGCCGACGGGCCTCGCGCTCGGCTTCGTGGTGCTCGGACTGGCCGCGGGGGTGGTCGGAAGCCTCGCCAGCCTCCTGGCGCTCGCCGCTGCGCCCCCTGCGGTTCGCGGCAACTACGCGGTCACGCTGGCGGCATCGCTGGCGGCGACCGCTCTGCTCGTGCTGGTGCTGCTCGGCGCCATCGGCTGACGCCGAGGCCCCTCGAGCCGTCGAGCCTTAGTGGTCACCACCTCAATGACCGTCGCGCTCAGACGGTACGTTCGGCGGGCACCACTTAGTCCCGCTGCACGAACCACCGTCCGCCCACCAGGTCGTGGAAGACCACCGTGTCACGCCCGTCGGCCAGTACGAGCTCGAGGTAGCGGCGGCGCAGCGGGCGCCCGGTCCACCAGCGGTCCTCCACCACCCAGTCCTCGACGACGGCCTCCACGGGCGTGCGGCCGACGGCCACGGGAAGGCCGTTCGGACCGACGCGCACGCCGGCCGGCCGCGGGGTCCCAAGGCGCCAGAGCGCCCCGGAGCCAGCGTCCGCCATCAAGGGCCCACCCCGCCAGGGCCCTCGACCGGGAACGGCGCCAGCACGTTCCGGCGCTCGGGTACGCGGGAGTCGGGATCGACCTCCATCACGCGCAGGGCGGCGCCGGTGCCCGCGGCCTGACGGGCCTGTCGCACCGCCTCGGCGATCCGGCCCTCACGGGCGAGAGCCGAGTCACGCTCCTCGAGCAGGCGGCCCTGCTCTCGCGCCGGGGGGCCGAAGGCCTCGACCTCGATGCCGATCGACTCGGCCGGCGCCGGAAGCTCGGCGAGCCGGGGCCAGAGGGCCAGGCGCAGGCGGCCGGCCTCGGCGCTCGCCTGCCGCAGGGTCACCCGCGTGCGCCACGTGCCGCCTTCGACGAAGCGGGCACCGATTGCCACCGAGCGCAGCGCCCGCCCGCGGCGCTCGGGCCGGGCCAGCAGCCGTGCCACGAGCAGCTCGAGCGCCCGCTCGAGCTGCGGCCCGGAGGCCGCCTCGGGCAGGTCCAGCCGCTCGTACACCGGCTCGGAGGGACGGCGTGGATCGAGCGGAGTGTCCCGCCCGTGCGCCAGGTCGAGCGCCAGGAGCCCGGGATGGCCGAAGCGCTCGGAGAGCGCGTGCGCCGGCAGCGCGGCCAGCTCGCCCAGGGTGCGCACGCCGAGGCGCTCGAGCAGCTCGGGCATGCCGGCGAGCTCGGCCCGTGTGCGCAGGAGGCCCACGGGAAGCGGGGCCAGGAAGCCGCGCGCGGCCCCCGCGGAGACCGTCTCCGCACCCCGCCGCGGACGGGCGCGCAGGGCGGCCGCGTACGCGCAGAAGCGGCTCGGCCCGGCGCCCATGCGAACGCCGCGGTCGAGCGCGCGGCGCGCCGCGGCGATGACGCCCTCGAGATGGCCGCCGTGCAGCCGGCGCAACCCGTCGGCCGCGAAGAAGGCCTGCCCCGCGCGGTCCGACTCGGCCGCCGCGCCGATCCCCTCCAGGCGGTCGAGCGCCTCCCCCCACAGGGCCCTCACACCCTCGGGATCGGGCGGGACCAGCCGCAGCTCCGGGCAGCGGCCGAGCGCCTCTCCCACCCGCATGCCCGCCGTGACCCCGAAGGCCTCCGCCGCGGGCGACGGCTCACCCACGACCTGCACCCCGCCGGCCTCCGGCGCGAGTGCCAGCGGCTCGGTGAGCAGGGCGCGACGATCCCCGAGCGCGGCCAGGAGCTCGAAGCGCGGGTATAGGACACAGACGACCATGCGAACGCATGTTCGCATACGGAGCGGACGGTCCCCCACGGCTCAAGAAACCCCCGCACCTGACCGATAGAGCCCCCAGGCATCGCGGCGACGCGGCCCCGAGAACGGGCCGTGGAGCACCCCGACGAGACAGGCTCACTCGTGCCGGCGGGCTCCAAGGGGCACAGCCCCGGATCACCGGCGAGGCAACCCAAGAGACCACGAGGAGCGGCATGCTGCGGAACGCCCCCGGGCGCACACGACACGAGGAGCAGGGCTTCGCGCTCGTCGAGCTGCTCGTGGTGATGGTGCTGCTCGGCATCCTCGCCGCGATCGCCCTGCCCACGCTGCTCAGCAAGCAGGACACCGGCAAGGACGCGACGGCCAAGTCGAACGCCCGGAACCTCGTCTCGAAGGTGTCGAGCTGCCACACCGAGACCGACGACTTCACGCTGTGCGACAGCGAGGCCGAGCTGACGGCGGCGACCGGCGGGGCCATCGATCTTCCCTACGGCGCCGGCCCGAACCAAGCCGAGGTCGAGGACGCAACTTCCGACTCCTACACCGTGGCCGCGCGCTCGGACGCCACCAGCGGCGGCGCCACCCACAAGTTCCTCATCGAGATCGACCTCAACTCCCCTCAGAAGCGCACCTGCACGCCGAAGGGCGAGGGCGGCTGCGGCGAGGGCGGCAACTGGTAGCAAGCGGCAGCCCTGCCGGTGGCACACGGCTCAGCCCGGGTCAGGAACCATCCACCGTCACCAGCGCCTTCGGATAGGCGCTCAGCAGCTCAGGCCCCTCCGAGCCGACCACCACGAGATCCTCGATCCGCACGCCGTAGGCGCCGGGCACGTAGACCCCCGGCTCGACGGTGACCACGTTCCCCGCGCGCAGCTCACCCTCGCCGCTCGGCGAGAGCCGCGGCCCCTCGTGGATCTCGAGGCCGACCCCGTGGCCGAGACCGTGGCCGAAGCGCTCGCCCTGGCCCGCCGCGGCGATGACCTCGCGGGCAACGGCGTCGACGGCCACGCACTCCGCGCCGGCGCGAACCGCCGCAAGGGCGCGCTCCTGCGCATCGAGCACCAGCTCGTACACCTCGAGCGCGTCGTCCGGAAGCGATCCGGTGGCGAACGTGCGCGTGCAGTCCGAGCAGTAGCCGTCGACCACGCCGCCGAGGTCGACCACCACGAGCGTGTCGCGCTCGACCACCCGGTCACCGGGCGTCGCGTGCGGCAGCGCGCCGTTTGGCCCGGCGGCCACGATCGAGGGAAAGGAAGGACCCTCGGCGCCGCGCACCCGCATCTCCTGCTCCATCTCGAGCGCCACCGCCCGCTCGCTGCGCCCCACGAGCCCGCGGTCGGTCAGGTGGCGGTAGATGTCGTCCGCGAGTGCCGCTGCCTCGCGCATGCTCCTCAGCTCGGCGGTCTCCTTCACCGCGCGCAACTCCTCGACCGCCCCTCCGGCCGGCACGAGCTCGGCGCCGTCGGGCAGCATGCCGGCGATCCGCGTGTGGGCCCGAACGCTCAGGTGGTCGTCCTCGAACCCAGCGCGCCCGCTCAGACGGGCGACGGCGTCCCCCAGCAGGTCCTGGCGTCCCTTGATCCGCTCGAACCCGTCGGACACCTGGCGCTCGGCCTGCTCGACGTAGCGAAAGTCGGTGAAGAAGAGCAGCTCCTCGGAAGCGATCACGCACACGGCGTTGGTGCCGGTGAAGCCGGTCAGGTAGCGGACGTTCACGAGGTCGGTCACGAGCATGGCGTCGAGCTCGCGCTCGGCGAGGACGCGCAGGAGGCGCTCGGCACGAGCCGCGCTCACCGCTCGAACGCCTCACGCAGCATGGCCAGCGCGTCGCGGTAGCCCTCGACCCCGCGCCCCTGGACCCGCCCGACGCACAGTTCGCGGATGACCGACCGGCGGCGCCATTCCTCGCGCTCGTCCACCGCTGAGATGTGCACCTCAACGGCCGGCAGGGCGGCCACCTCGAGGGCGTCGCGGATCGCCCACGAGTAGTGCGTCCACGCCCCCGGGTTGAGCAAGAGACCATCGGCCGTCTCGGCGGCGCGGTGGAGCAGCTCGCAGTACTCGCCCTCGTGGTTGGTCTGGGAGAACGTCGGGTGCAGACCGAGCTCGGTCGCGTAGCCCCTGACGCGCACCTCCAGCTCGGGCAGCGTGAGGGCCCCGTACACGGCGGGATCGCGGCGCCCGAGCGTGTCGAGGTTCACGCCGTGGGCGATCTCCACCCGGCCCATCATCCGGCGCCGGCCTCCGCCAGGGCCGCGCGCAGGTCGGCGTCGCGGACGTGGTGCCCGTGGGTGACCGCCCCGGGGGCCTCGACGAGCACGAAGGGGACTCCTCCGCCCGCGCGCTTCTTGTCACGCCCCAGGTGGTCGATCACGAGCGCGGAGTCGACGCCCGGGGCGCTCACCGGCAGGCCTCGGGCCTCCAGCAGCGCGACCACCTCGGCGCGGAGCGCCTCGCGGCCCGACAGCCTCAGGGCACACGCCAGGCCAATGGCCACGGCCTCGCCGTGTCGGAAGCGGCGGTAGCCGGTGGCGGCCTCGATCGCGTGCCCCACGGTGTGCCCGAGGTTCAGCACCTGGCGGCCCCCGCGGTCACGCTCGTCGGAGGCGACGATCGCGAGCTTCGTCCTGAGGCAGCCGTGGATCACCGCGTCGTCGACGTCCCCTCCGGACCGCACGCGCTCCCACAGCGGCCCGCCGGCGATCAGGGCGGTCTTGAGAACCTCCGCATATCCGGCGGCGTGCTCCTCGGGGGGCAGCGTCGCGAGCGTGGCCGGGTCGACGATGACCGCGGTCGGCTGGTGGAAGGCGCCGACGTAGTTCTTGCCCTCGGGTAGATCGACGCCGGTCTTCCCGCCGTAGGCGGAGTCGACCTGGGCCACCAGCGTCGTCGGCACCTGCACGTGCCCGACACCGCGTTGGTAGGTGGCCGCGCAGAAGCCGGCGAGGTCGCCCACCACCCCGCCACCGACTGCGGCCACGACATCGTCCCGGGTCATGTCAGAGCGAGCGAGCTCGCGCAGGACGGCCTCGGCGCGGGCCCCAGCGTCTTCTCGCTCTCGCCGGGCGGTACGGCCACCTCGGCGGCGGCGACGACGCGGTGGTAGCGGACCACGTTCTCGTCGGTCACCGCGAAGCGCCTTCCCTCCGCGGGGAAGAAGAAGCCGCTGCCGAGCAGTCCCCGCGCGAGGAACACCGGGTACTCGCTCGCGCCCCCCACCGCCCAGACCATGCGCACGCCCCGGACGCCGCCGGCGCGCAGGGCCTCGAGCGCCGGCAACGCCCGCCGCACGACATCGCGATCGGCGGCCGGGATGACGGCGTCGGCCACCGATTCGTAGAGGGCGGCGCGTTCGGCGTGCAGCTCGTCGAAGCGCCTGCGGTCACGCGCCAGGGGCCGGCCCCGGCCGGAGGCGCGCCGCCAGGCGGCCTCGCCGTCGACCTCGAGGTGCACGACCGTGTGGTCGCGCAGGGCTGCTCGAACTCGCTTCGACTGCAGCGCGCCGCCGCCGAGCGCCACCACCCGCGCGGCGGCGCGGGCCAGCAGCTCCAACGCGGTCTCCTCCTCGCGGGCGCGGAACGCGGCCTCGCCCTCGCGATCGAAGAACGACTCGATCGGCTCGCCGAGCCGGCGTTCGAGGGCACGGTCCGAGTCGAGCGCGCGCACGCCGAGCTCGCGGCCCGCGCTGCGAGCGGCGCTCGACTTGCCCGCACCCATGAACCCGACGAACACGAGCGCCCGGCGGGCGGACCCGAGGGCCCGAGCCGGGGCGCGATCCGCCGTCAGTCCTGCTTCCAACCGCTGCGCTCGCGGTAGGCCCGCAGTGCGGCCACGGCGTCGTCGACGTGGTCGCCGCCGAACTTCTCCCGGTAGGCCGCGGCCAGCACCAGCGCCACCATCGCCTCGCCGACCACGGCGGCCGCCGGCACCGTGCACGAGTCGGTCCGCTCGCGCAGGGCCTGAGCGGGCTCCTTGGTCGCGATGTCCACCGACCGGAGCGGCTTGGTCAGCGTCGGCAGCGGCTTCATGGCCCCGCTGACCACCAGCGGGTCCCCGGTGGTCATCCCGCCCTCGAGCCCGCCGGCGTGGTTGGTCTCGCGGTAGAAGCCGCGGTCGTCGGACCAGAAGATTTCGTCGTGGGCGTGGGAGCCCGGCAGCGAGGCGAGCTCGAACCCCTCCCCCACGCCCACGCCCTTCATGGCCTGGATGGACATGATGGCCTGGGCGAGGCGGCCGTCGAGGCGGTCCTCCCACGACACGTACGAGCCCAGCCCCGGAACGAGCCCGTAGGCGCGCACCTCGTACACCCCTCCGAGCGACTCGTTGGCCTTGCGTGCGCGGTTGATCTCCTCGACCATGGCCGCGCTGGACTCGGAGTCGATGCAGCGAACCGGCGACTCGTCGACGGCTGCGAAGTCCGCGGGCCGCAGCGCCCCGTTGAGGGCCGGCGCCGCGATCGACCCGATCCGGGTCACGTGGCTGTAGACCGCCACCCCCATGGCGCGCAGGTAGACGCGCGCGAGCGCGCCCGCGGCCACCCGCGCCGCCGTCTCTCGGGCGCTCGCCCGCTCGAGCACGTTGCGCACGTCGGCGAAGCCGTACTTCTGCACACCGGCGAGGTCGGCGTGGCCCGGGCGCGGCAGGTGTACCTCGGCCACCTCCGCCTCCACCGGCCACGGGTTCATGCGCTCCTCCCAGTTCGCGTAGTCGCGGTTGGCCACGCGCATGGCCACCGGAGAGCCGAGCGTGCGCCCGTGGCGGACGCCGGAGGTGACCTCCGCGCGGTCGCTCTCGATCTTCATCCGGCCTCCGCGCCCGTGTCCGAGCTGGCGGCGCGCGAGGTCCCGGTCGATGTCCTCGGGTCGCAGCTCGAGCCCGGCTGGGAGCCCCTCGAGCACCGCGGTGAGGGCCGGGCCGTGCGATTCCCCGGCGGTCGTGAAGCGCAGTGGCACGACAATCAGCCTACCTGGGCCCCGACGGCCGATCGCGCCGGACCGCGTACGCAGACGGGGCCCCGTCTCCGGGGCCCCGTTGCTCGAGATCGTGTCGCGACCGGCGCTAGTCGAGCGGGATGAAGCGGCGGCAGCTTCGGGAGTCCTGCCTCGGTGCGCATGGGTTGTACGGATGCACGTTGCGCACGGGACCGCCGAAGTCAGGGTCTTCGCAGCGGAACTCGAGCTCATAGACGTTCGGAACGTCATCGTGGTCCTGGTCGTCCTCCCCGTCGAGCAGGCTGTCTCCGTCCGTGTCGGCGCTCACGAAGCTCGGCTCGAGGAAGCGGATGTCGTCGAAGTTGTACGGGCCCCAGTACACGGACTGTGAGTTACGCTCGGTCGGCGCGGCCGTGGGGTCGGCCTCGGCGGCCTTGCTCCCATAGTCGGGCACCGATGGGTCGCAGCGCTGTGCGAGTGAGCCGTCCCACGCTGCCCGGAGAAGGTCGCCGTGGCTCTCGTCGTGATTCGTGAGGCCATCCCGGTCGGCGTCACGCTCGTCGTCGCTGTACTGGCCGTCACCATCCTGGTCCAGCTCCTGCGGATAGGCAGGCGACCGGAACGGCACCCGGTTGGTGAAGGTCGGGCCTTCGAACATGGTCACGCCGAACTCGGCGCTGCGGAAGGCCGGCTGCCCGCCTGAGTCCGCCGGTGCACTCCTCTGCGTTCCGTCGCTGTAGAAGAGCGGCGAGCCGGCCGCCTGGGGGGTGTCGGCCTGCGCCGGGTCGAACCGCTTGCCGGAGAACACCCACAACTCGTGCTCGTCGGCGAGCGTCAACCCGTCACCGTCGAAGTCGAGGTTGCGGTCGCTCCCGTCGAGGGCGTTCGGGTACGGGCGCTTGCCGGGGTACGGCACCGCCTTGAGGTTGAGGTCCCGGGCGGCGTAGAACTCGTAGCCGTCCTCGAGCCCGTCGGCGTCGCTGTCGGCGTTGCAGAGCTGCGTGCCCAGGCGGGACTCCTGCTCATCGCCGAGAAGGTCGTTGTCGTCGTTCTGATCGTCGGCGTTGAGCTGGCCGTCGGCGTCGCAGTCCTGCGGCGCCGCGGGATCGGTCGGGTCGACGGGATCGGGAGCGCCGGGGGAGTTGGCCGGAGGGATCACGGTCAGCGAAGAGCGGGCCGGCGTGAAGCGCTCACCGGCACGACGGGCGACCACGCGCAGGCGGAAGCGGGTGCGCTGCAGCTCACCGTCCGCGCTGTTCAGGTGCGACAGCAGGCGCGCGGGCACGCGGACCTTCAGGCGGGTGCGCGTGGACGAGTCGGCCTTGACGAAGATCGCCGGACCGCCGGACGGGGCAAGGAAGACGAGCGTGGTGCGCCCGATGCCCGGCAGGTAGTGGCGCCCGCGTACGGTCACGACGGTTCCGATCTCGGCCTGGCGGGGCGAGAAGAAGGTGATGGTCGGAGCCGGGGTCGCGGCCGGGGCGGCCGCGGGTCCCAGAGCGGCGGCGCAGCCGGCCGCGCAGAGGGCGATGGCAAGGCGTCGAGTCATCGTGTCTCCTTATCGGTTCCGTCCGTGGATGGCTTGAGCCGGGGTGGGACTACTGGACCGTGTCGCCGAACAGCGGGAGCTCGAAGCCGCGGGGCTCCGAGGAGCTGGCCGACGCCGAGCGGGCCGCCTCGGCCTTGCGGGCCGCCTGCCGCGCCGCCGTCTCCACCGAGACGCGGTTGATCCGCTGCAGGCGCAGGTAGTACTGCTTGCCGCTCTCGCGGTCGGTGAACAGGTGCTCGTCGAAGAGGTCCTTCACCCGGAGCTCGAGGAACGTGCAGGCCCTGTTGCTCGGCTCGCAGTCGCCCTCGCCCTCCTGGTCGAGCCGGGAGTTCACGAGGAAGATCGCGCCCTTCGTCGGCGGTCACGCCCAGGAACACGAGCAGCGGGTTGCGGTCGTTCGGCAGCGGCTCGAGGCGCTGCACGCCGCGCCGGGTGGCCGGGTTCGAACGCTCGCCGAAGCGGAGATCGACGGTGTAGGTGTAGGTGGTCGGCCTGGCCGGAGGGGACGTGTCTCCACCCGAGCCGGGCGAACCCCCGCCGCCGTCCGTGCCTCCGCCGGAGGGGGGCGAGTCGCCGGTCCCGCCGCCGTCGGTGACGGTGCCTCCGCTCGTGTCGCCGAGACCGCCGGCCGCGGAGCCGTCGCTCGAGCCCGACGAGCCAAGGCCCGAGCCCGAGTCAGCGCCGCCGGCAGGGTTGCTGTCGTCCCCACCCACCACGGACTGGGCCGTGGAGCGGCTCGTCTTGGGCTTGATGATGACCAGTGGCTTGAACGGATCCTTGGGGTTGAAGACCTCGAGCCGCGAGTCGTCGGTGTTGCCCTCGGCGGTGCTAGCCACCGGAATTCCGGGCACGCCCTCGGTGGGCGCCGCGGCCACAGGCACCGTGGCCTCCTCGGAGGCGGGCCTGAGCAGCAGGACGGGAACGGCGATGACGGCCACGAGGAGCGCGACGGCCACGGGCCAGAGGCGCTTCTCGCGCAGGTCGTACCAGAGGTCGGTCAGTAGGTTCATGGGGTGGCCGTAGCGGCAGCTGGGGTCGGGGACGAGGCGGGCTGGGCGGCGGCGGGCTGGGCCGGCGCCACGGGGGACGGGCCCTGGGGCGTGGCGCCTGCGACGGCGCCCTCAGCCTTGGGAGCCAGGTAGACCGTCGCCTTCACCTCGGCGGTGAGCTGCGGGAAGCTGTCCCCGCTTGTGAAGGTGAAGCTGTCCACGGTCATCAGCCGGCCGCGCACGAGCACTCGCTCGTTGGCCACCCGCACGAAGCGCTTGAGGCGATGGAAGAAGTCGGTGAGATCGAAGAAGCTGCCGCGGAAGCTGAACTCGAGCGGCACGCTGTCGAGGCCGGCGACTCCGGTGGGGGCCGTCGAGCCGCTCGGAGGGCGGGTGCGGCCGTCGCGCCGCCCGCGGGAGGTGTGGAGCCGCCGCTCTGAGCGTTGGCGGTGTTCGACGTCGCGGCCGCGCCGTTCGCGGCCTGGGCGGCCTGGCCGGGCCCGCTCGCCGCGGGGGCCGCGCCGGCTGCCGGAGTGCCGCTGGCCGGGGTCCCGCCCGCGGGCGCTCCGCCGGCCGGGGAGTCGTTCCACCGGGCGGCGCAGCGCCCGGAGCCGGCGTGGGGGCGGCGCTGCGCTCGCCGGCGCGGATGCTGTCGAAGTCGATGCCGGTGCCGGCGGCCGCCTCGTCGAGCTGCACGATGAGGCTGGGCATGTCGAGCGAGGCCGGGATCGCCTTGCCGAGGCCGATGACGGTCGCGTAGTCGGCGGCGAAGCTGGTCTTGGAGCCCTCGAGCTGGGTGGCGCGAGAGACCGCCGCGTCACGCCGCGTCTGCATCTCGGCGAGCTGCTGCCCGACCGCCGCCGACTCCGCCCGCTTGGGCTTGATCACGAAGAAGTAGAAGGCGCCGACGAGGATGACCGGCACGAGGATGGTGAGGATCTTGCGGTCGCGGGCACCGATGCTCATGATCCGCCTCCGAGGGATGCCGGGACGCGCACGTTCTCGCCTGCGGGCCGCGCCACCGGCGCGGGGGAGGCCTCGAAGGCCACCGTGGCATCGAAGGTGAACCCCCTACAGGCGGGAGCACCGCCAGGCGTTCCCGTCGGGGCGGTGACGCCTTCCGTCGAGCCGCCGGCCGCCGCACCATCGGTGTTCGCGCGAGTGGACTCCGCAAGGCGAACGTCGATCGCGCGGTGCAGGCGCCGGAGGCGCAACATGGTCACGGCCACGTCGGGCTGTCGCTTCGCGCATCCGGTCAGCTGGAGCGCGGGGCCGCCCGGGACCCCGCCGGACGCCGCCGGCGCGGTGGTCGTCTCCTGAGGCGCGATCGCCGCGTCGGCGTCGGTCAGGTACACGTCCTCGGGAAGCACATGGGCGAGCTCGCGCATGAGGCGCTCCCAGTCGAAGCGGGTGTCGGCCAGCTGCCTGACGGACAGAAGGCGCTGCTCCTTCACCTGAGCGAAGTTGCCGAAGCTCTCGAGCGAGGCAGCCTTGGCCTCGGCCTGCTGAGCCTCCGTTTCGGTGCGGGTGAGCTCGTCCTTCTTGCTGTTGATGGAGTTGGTCGTGAGCACGACCGCGAGCACCAACAGCAGGGCGCCCGCCAGGACGCCCAGGACCACGTATCCGCCGCCGGCGGCTCCCTGGCCGGGGACGCGCCCCCGGTGCTTCTCGGGTAGGAGGTTGATCGGCTTCATGCCGTAGCTCCCAATGCCAGTCCCATGGCCACCGTGTGCCGGAACGGATCCTCCTCCGGCGAGAGGCCGCCCTGCTGAAGGCCTCCCAATGGATCGGCCACCGATACCGGCAGGTAGATGAGCTGGTTGAGCTCGTCGGCGAGGCCGGGGCGGGCGGCTCCCGGTCCGGAGAGGAGAACCTCTCCCGCGGGACGGGCGCCCGGCTGGGCCATGTAGTAGTCGATCGAGAGCCGGATCTCCTCGGCAAGCTGGGGGGCGGTGCTGTCGCCCTCGTCGTCCCAGCCCGTGGAGAGCGGGCGCGTGAAGTAGCAGGCCGAGCCGACGGCGATGGCGAGGTTCGTGACCCCGCCGAGGTGGCAGAACACGCGCGCGGTCTCGTCCGAGTCCTCGGGCCCGGCTAGCGCCCGCACCAGCGCGAAGGCGTTCAGGTCCACACCCTCGGGGCGCAGGCCGGCGTCGCGGACGGACTCGACAAGGCGGGCGATCATCGCCTCGCGCGCCGCCACGACCACCACCTGCAGGCGGGCGGTGCCCTCGGGGGACACCGTCTCGCCGATCACCTGGTGGTCGAGCACCGCCTCGTCGAGCGGCATGGCGATGGCCTCGGCGGCCTGGAAGCGCACCGCGGCCGTGAGATCGGCCTGGTCCTCGATGCGCGGCAGCTCGAGCTGGCGCACCACGATCTGCTGGTTGGCGACGCCCAGGCGCACCCGCTTGGGAAGCTCGTGGACGCGGAAGAACTCGCGCAGGACGGTGGTCAGGGCCTCGGCGTCCACGACCTCGCCGTCGCGTACGACGTCGGCCGGCAGCTCCCTGCTCACCGCGCCCGAGATCTGGCCGTCCGCGGCCTGGACCGCGGAGATGAAGCCACCGTCGAGGTCGAGGCCGACCGAGCCGCGAGAAGTCTTGTTTCCGAGTGAGCGTGCCATGGCAGGAGGGTGTGCTGGACTCCCTATCGACCGGCCGGCGGCCGTCCTTTAGGGATTGGTGACTAGAGGAAGCGGTTGGCGTAGAGATCGACCAGCTCGGGGCCGATCACCAGGGCCACGAGGCCCCCGAGGGCGAGGAAGGGCGCGAAGGGGACGCCCTTCTTGCGAGCCGACGCACCCTCTCGGGCCATGATCGCGACACCCACGACGGCGCCCGTGGCAAAGGCGATGAGGAGTGCCGGAATCACGGCGGTTCCCAGGTAGAGGCCCATCACGCCCGCGAGCTTCACGTCGCCCATGCCCATGCCGCCCGGCCGGGCGAGGGCGGCCACGAGGAGCGCCAGGAAGGCGCCCCCGCCCGCCATCAGGAGCTCCGGGAGTTCGCCGGGCCTGATCACCGCGCTCGACGCCACCGCCCAAAGGGCGGCCGGCACCACGATGCGGTTGGGCACGATTCGGTGCTCGAGGTCGATGGCCGCCACCGCAACCAGGACCGCGGCGAACGGAAGCAGGACGACGAGCTCGGCATCCAACCCGCGCGTGAGCGCCACGATGGCGAAGATCACACCGGTCACCAGCTCCACAAGGGGATAGCGGATGGAGATTCGCTCCCCGCAGCCGCGGCACCGGCCGCGCAGGAAGAGCCAGGAGGCCACCGGCACGTTGTCCCACGGCTTCACCGCCTGACCGCAGCTCGTGCAGCGCGAGCCCGGGAAGGCCAGCGACTCGCCACGCGGCAGGCGGTAAGCGACGACGTTGAGGAACGAGCCTACGACGAGACCGAGCAGCGCGGGAACGGCTACGACCACGGACGCGCCTACCTGTCGATCTCGCGGAAGGTGCTGCGCACCGTTCCGGAGCCGCCGTAGCTCACGAGGTTGTTGAGGGCGCGCTCGTCGAAGACCATGCGCGTGGCGCCCGACTGGATGGCCACGAGGCCATCGTTGTCCACCGCCACCGCGCCCCAGAGGTTGCGCGTGTTGAAGAGCTTGACGCCCAGGCCGTCGGGGTCGTCGACCTTGGCCACGTAGATGAGTCCGCAGTACTGGCCGCCCACCTGGATGCTGCCGTTCCTCTGGATGTAGGTGCCGAAGGTAGCGTTCGGCGTCGGGGGCGGTCCGGGCTGGCAGGTGAGCGGCAGCGATGCGCTCCCGCACTGACCGTTGCCCACGAAGACCCGGAGCCCGGGCGGATTCGTCGGGCACGTGTCGTAGTACCAGCCCTCGGCCCGGGCCGCCAGCTCGAGCCGGTTGAAGGCGTCGGGCGAGAGGGCGGGGCCGGCATCGGGCTGAGACAGGACCGGCACGGTCACCTGAGAGTCCTTCTTGTAGAAGACGCAGGGCGCGCTGTTCTTGGGCAGCACTCCGCCGGGCCCGCAGCGCACGATGATCGGGGCGTCGGCCGGAGTGCTGACGAGGGGGCCCGGCGTGCCGGGTTGGATCACGAAGCTGCCGGCCGTGATCGCCGCGCGCGGGAACTGCTCCGCGTAGCGGTCCACCGTCACCTTGGCCACCACCGTGCGCCGCTGGCCGCGCACGATGCCCTGGGCCCTGACCCAGACCTGGTTGTCGCCGTTGGCGTCCCACGTGCAGGGCGCCATCGAGGGCACGGTGGGCGCTCCGGTGGGACCGACGCAGGCCTGCGTGTCGGTGGCGTCGTCGTAGTAGGCGGCGCTCGAGCCGCCGTTGTCCCGGACCCGGGTCGACCAGGTGAACTGCCCGGCCTGGAAGTCCGGCCCCGAGACGTTCTGGATCAGCGCCGCCAGGCCGGCGCACTGCCCCCCGGCGACCGTCGGGCTGCACTCGGGCGGGAACGCGCCAGCGCTTGTCGCGGGCCAGCGCTGCTGCAGCAGCGTCGCCTGCGAGTCGAGCGCGCTCTCGCCGAGGTTGAACGACGACTCGCGCAGGCGCTCGCCCGAGGCCTGCCGCTGTTGGTTGTCGACGAAGGCAAACGACGCGAGCCCGATCGAGAGCATCAGGCCCATCACGACCATCGCCATGGCCAGGGCGATGCCGTCCTCCTCCCGCAGGCGGGCCCTCATCAGCGGGTCACCGTCGTCGTAGCCGTGGCCTCGTAGCCGGAAGCGTCGTAGACCTTGAGCGTGACCGTCTTGCTCTGTCCCACCCCGATCGGATGCTCGAGCGTCAGCCCGCTTCCAATCAAGGTCGCACCCTCGAACCACTTGTAGGTCAGGCGCTCGCCATCGGGATCGTCGGAGCCGGATGCGTTGAGGATCACCGTGGTCGCGTTCCTCGGCGTCCAGGTGAACGCCGCGGTCGGAGCGCGACCCGCGTTCCGGAGGATCACCGCGGTGTCGAGCCGCGACTCGCGCGGCCTCTTGCCGGGATTCACGTCGAGGAAGAGCTGAATTCGCAGCCGGGAGAGCGTGCTTGGGTCCGACGAGTCGTAGACGAAGACCGGGCGATCGAGACCGCCAAGGCGATTGACGAGGTCGCTCGCCACCCGCTCGCGCTCAGGCCACTCCGAAGAGGGGCAGGTGGCGACCGACGGCATCGCGGGCCGCGCCGCGCCGGGGAAGGTCTGGACCTGGCGCCAGAGGCTTGCCCCGCCCGTGGTGGTGGGCTCCAGGCAGTAGCGGACACGTCGGATGTTGCGCTCGTTGAGTCCGCCCGCCGTACCGGTCGAGCTCACGTCCTGGTAGACGAAGTCGTATCCGGCGGCGATCTCGATGCCCTGGGGGTTCGTGGTCGTAGAGGCGCCCGCGTTCCTGATTCCGCGGGCCGCCTTGTCGATCGCGACCCGCGTCGCCTCCTGCGAGTCGTTTTGGATCTGGTTGAGGCGCGCGGTGGCGTTGAAGCGCTCCAGGGTGCCGAGCGTGGCTCCGAGCATCACGAGCATCAGCGTCGTGGCCACCAGGAGCTCGACGAGCGTGAAGCCGCTCTCCTCGCTTCGCAGCCGGCTCACCTCGTCACCGATATCGGGGCCGACTCAGCACCCTCGTCGTCCTTCGCGGTGACGTAGTACGTGTGGGTGGTCCCGCCGTTGTTCGTATCGGCCCAGACGAAGTCGTCGTCGCGTGCCACCCGGTTGGCCACGGCCATGCCGTCGCGATAGATCCGGTAGTAGTCGATCGTGTCCTTGTCGGGGTCCAGCTTGTTCAGGCTGTTCGCGCCCGGTGACCAGGTGAGCGTGGTGGTGTTGCCCGTGCGGGTCGCCGCCAGGTTCTTGGGCGTGTACGGGGCGCCGTTGGGCCAGTCGACGGGGAGCGCCGCGCGGTCGCCCTCGCGCGGATTGCCGGCGGCGTCGAGGTCGTAGGCCACGATGTGGTAGACCCTCCCGGACGTCGGCGCGCCCGAACCGCGGTCGATGCAGCTCGTGGCCACCTCTCTCGTGGGAGTAACGGTGCAGTCGACCAGGGTCCCGGTGCCCGCCGCCAGCGAACCGCCCCGGTAGACGCGGTAGCCGACCACGTCGGATTCCGGATTCGCTCCCCACTCGATCTCCACGAAGTTCCCGAAGCCGGCACCGAATGGGCTGCCGTTCAAGTTGTTGAACCCGCCGCCGACGATCTTGGGCGCGACCGGCGCGAGGCGGTTGAGCACCACCGTCCTTGCCGAGGCCCCGGCCGTGCGGTCAGAGCGGTCGTAGGCCTGCACGGTCACGACGTAGGTACCGTCCGGCAAGAGGGGGTTGTTCCAGGTGAAGGACCATGGAGAGGCACACGGATCCGGGCACACGATGGGCGTTTGGTTGACCCCGTTGACGTGGAACTCGACGCGCGCCGGACCGCCCGTGAAGGCGACCTGAAAGCTGACGCCGGCGTTGGTGTTCGACGTCTCCGTGAAGCTCGTGATCTTGGGGCCACCCCGGCCCGGGTGGATGAGCGTGGTCTGGCGCACCTCGCCCCTGGCCCCGGCGCTGTTCCAGCTGATCCTCACGATCACGCGCTTGATGTCCTCCGGGTCGCGGTCGACGAAGCTGCCGGCGGTGCCGGCGCTGCAGTAGCCGCCCGCCGTGGTGGTGTTCCCCGTGCCGTCGCCCGGCTGGTCGATCGAGCAGACGCTCGCCTCCTCGACCGTGAAGCGGAAGGCAGTACCGGCGTCGGCCGGGCGCCGGTCGATGCGCCACGGGTTGCCGGCGTCCGCGTCCGCAAGCCCCGGCCTGGCCTGCATTGCCGCCGGCATGGCGGCCGAGGTGAGCTGGGCGTAGGGCACGCCGCGCGCCGTCTCCACCATCTCGCGCGCGAGGTTGGTGGCCGCCTCGCGCTGCTTGGTGCCGGTGGTCCTCGCGTTGGCGCCGTCGATCAGGGCCACGGTGCCGAGGACCCCGATGACTAGCACGAGCATCGCGACCATCACCTCGACGATCGTGAAGCCCCTCTGGTCGGGAAGCGAGATGCGCGCGGCTGGAGATTCCATCCCGACCATGGATCGACAGATGGCGGCATCGGCTTGAGTCCCGGCCACCGGGGTGGCCGGGCATCGAGGACCCGTCCCCCAACGCAAAGAGGCGGCCCCGGAGGGCCGCCTCTTGGCTACGTCGAGTGTGGTGCAGTTGGCTACCAGGTAGCGCTCTGCGGGCACGCGCCGGAGCCCTTGGTGGTGCAGGTACGGGCGATGCCGGTCGCCGACTTGGTGATGACGAACTTGTTGCCCGAAGCCGACGTCGACGTGATCGTGAAGCCGCCGGTGGACTCGGCCACCGTCGTCTGCTCGATGCCCGTGCCGGTCAGCACGCTCGGGGTCGAGCTCGTCGTGCAGTTGGTGTAGCTCTGCTCGGTTGCGAAGCAGGACTCCACCTCGGACACGGCGTTACGCGCGTTGGACTTGGCTGAGGCGTCCTGACCCTTCTGACGCTGGCCGAGGAACGCCGGGAGGGCGATCGCGGCCAGAATGCCGATGATCAGGATGACGACGAGGAGCTCGATGAGCGTAAAGCCGCTCTCCTCGGACTGAATGCGCTGGCGGAGCTTCCGCAGCATGTGACTTCCTCCTTTTGAGGGGGTTTGGGTCTGTTGCGCCAGCTCCGCGGCTTGCCTTCGGCACCCACTGGGTCCTGGTGGCAACTCGGCCGACTCCCTCTGGGGTGAGCCTTTCTCTTCCCTGAGGAAGCCCCGGAGCTTTGCGTCTCCGCCTCACGACGGGTCTGCCCTTGCACCGTGGCCCTGGCTTACCGTGCTTATCGACCCCCGCCCGCCGAACCTTTAGGCTCCGTGCAGGGTTTTCTGCATCAGGCCCGAACGCGCGCGCGTGCGTGGCCCCGCCAGCCCGCGGTCCGCCACCAAGACGGCATCTATACCGATGCAGCGGGTCAAGCCGCCTCGTGGGCGGACGTGGCCGCTGGACCGACGAGCTACTTGATCTGGTCGTAGACCGAGAACATCGGCAGGTACATCGCGATCACGATGAACCCGACGATCGCCCCGATGACGATGATCATCAGCGGCTCGAGCAGCGACGTGAGCCCCTTGAGCGCCGTCGCCACCTCGTCCTCGTAGAAGTCGGCGATCTTCGCCAGCATCTGGTCGAGAGCGCCGGTCTCCTCGCCTACCCCGATCATCTGTGTGACCATCGTGGGGAAGGCCTTCGGCTCGTTGCGCATCGGCGCCGCGATCGTGCCGCCGCCCTTGACGGAGTCGCGGACGCGCTCCATCGACTTCTCGACGACCTTGTTGCCGGAGGTCTTGCCGGTGATGTCGATCGCCTCGAGCATCGGCACGCCGGCGGCCACCATGGCCGAGTAGGTGCGCGCGAAGCGGGCCAGCGCCACCTTCTGGACGATCGTGCCGATCTTGAACGGGAACCGCAGCTTGAACCGGTCCCACTGGTCCTGCCCGGCGTCGGTCTTCTTCCACTTGCGGAACGCGTACTGCGCCGCGAACATCAGGCCGAAGATGATGTACCACTGCCCGGTCACTCGATCGGACAGCCAGACCGTGAACTTGGTGATGGGCGGCAGCTCACCGCCGAAGTCCTTGAACACGTTCTCGAAGACGGGAACCAGGAACGCGATCAGCGCGAACAGCACCACCAGCGCGAAGGTCCCGATCACCGCCGGATACATCATCGCCGACTTGACCTGGCGCCTCAGGGAGTCGTCCTTCTCGAGCTGGTCGGCCACGCGCCGCAGGGTGTCCTCGAGGATGCCGCCGGTCTCGCCGGCGCCCACCATCGACACGTAGAGCTGGTTGAAGATGTCGGGGTGCTTGGCCAGGGAGCCGGAGAACGACATGCCGCCCTCGACGTCCTTGCGCACCTGCACCAGCGCCGCCTTCAGCTTCTCGTTCTCGGCTTGGTCCTCAAGCACGTACAGCGCGCGCAGGAGCGACATGCCGGAGGAGATCATCGTGGAGAGCTGCCGGGTGGCCACTGTCAGGTCGCCGGCCTTGACCTTCTTGAAGCGGCCGAGGAGATCGCCGACATCGCCGGCGGCCTTCTTCTCCTCGATGTCGACGACGATCAGGCCGCGCTCGCGCAGCAGCCCCGAGACCGCCTTGCGGTCGTCGGCGTCGACCTCGCCGCGGTTGGGCGTGCCGGAGGCGTCGAGCGCCTTGTAGGCGAACGTCGACATCGGTTAGGCCACCCGCACCGTGCCCATGAGGCGCCGCAGCTCCTCGGGCGTAGAGGAACGGGCCTCCGCGAGCTCGCGCGTGATCTTGTTCTGACGAACGAGCTGCGCGAGCGCTGCGTCCATGGTCTGCATCCCGTGCGCCATGCCGGTCTGCACGGCCGAGGGGATCTGATGGGTCTTGCCCTCGCGGATCAGGTTGCGGATGCCGGGGGTGGGCACGAGCACCTCGCAGGCCACGGCCCGGCCCTGTCCGTCGGCGGTCGGCAGGAGCTGCTGGGTGACGATGCCCTGTAGCGCGATCGAGAGCTGCACCCGGACCTGGTCCTGCTGGGCCGGGGGGAACACGTCGATCACGCGGTCGATGGTCTGAGCGACGTCCTGGGTGTGCAGGGTCGCGAACACGAGGTGGCCGGTCTCCGCCGCTGTGAGGGCTGTGCCGATGGTCTCGAGGTCGCGCATCTCGCCGACGAGGATCACGTCCGGGTCCTGGCGCAGTGCGGCCTTGAGCGCCAGGCCGAAGCTCTTGGCGTCCCCGCCGATCTCACGCTGGTTGACGATGCAGCTCTTGTGCGGGTGAAGGAACTCGATCGGATCCTCGACGGTCATGATGTGCTCGTGCCGCTCGCGGTTGATGCGGTCGATCATGGCCGCGAGCGTCGTGGACTTACCGGAGCCGGTCGGCCCGGTCACGAGCACCAAACCGCGGGGCTTCCTGGTGAAGTCTGTGAGCACCTGGGGCACGCCGAGCGAGTCGAGCTCCGGCATCTCCTGGGGGATCAGCCGCAGGGCTGCGCCGAGCGAGGCACGCTGGAAGTAGGCGTTCACGCGGAAGCGGGCGCGATTGGGGATCGCGTAGGAGAGGTCGACCTGCCACTCGGACTCGAGCCGCTGGCGCTGGTCGTTGGTGAGGATCGAGTAGATGATCTCGCGGGTCTGCTGCCCGGTCATCGGCGGGTGGTCCAGCGGACGCAGCTTGCCCTTCTCGCGGACCATCGGCGGGACCCCGGCGGTCAGGTGCAGGTCGGAGGCCTTGCGCTCCATGACCTCGATCAGCATGTCGGCGAAATCGGTTTCCATTTGTGTTGGGCTCCGTGGGTTTGGTTCGGGGCGAAGGACTGACGGTGGACGGTGGACGGGTGACGGCGCCCGGTCCGTATCGGCAGGTCGGGCGGATTACGTGACTCGCGCGACCTCTGCTATCGAGGTGATCCCGAGGCGCACCTTCTCCAGGCCGTCGTCTCGCAGGAGGCGCATGCCCTGTTCGACCGCCATTGCCCGGATCACGTCCGCGGAGGTGCGCTGGATGGCCATGGCCCGGATCTCGTCCGAGACTGTCATCACCTCGTAGAGGCCGCTTCGGCCCTTGTAGCCGGACTGGCCGCAGCGGGCACAGCCCACCGGCTCGTAGCCCTCGATGTCGAACTCGGCGTGGAAGCCGGCCCCCCGGAGGGCGTCGGCCGTGAGCATGGTGCGGCGCTTGCAGTTGGTGCAGAGGGTCCGGGCCAGGCGCTGGGCCACCACGCAGTCGACCGCCGAGGCGGTGAGGAACGGCTCGATGCCCATCTCCGTCAGACGCGTGATGGCGGACGGCGCGTCGTTGGTGTGCAGCGTCGACAGCATGAGGTGGCCGGTCAACGCCGATTCGATGGCGATCCGCGCCGTGTCGGAATCGCGGATCTCACCGACCATGATGATGTCGGGATCGGCGCGCAGCATCGAGCGCAGCCCGGTGGGGAAGGTGAGCCCCGCCCGGTTGTTTACCTGGATCTGGGTGATGCCGGGGAGCTGGTACTCGACCGGGTCCTCGATCGTGATGATGTTCTTCTCGACGTCGTTCACGAGGTTGAGCGCCGCGTACAGCGTCGTCGACTTCCCCCGAGCCGGTCGGGCCGGTCACGAGCACCGCTCCGTAGGACTGGCGGAAGGCGGCCTCGAAGCGGCGGCGGCCCTCGTCGCGGATACCGAGGGTGTCCAGGCTGAGCAGCACCTGGCCCTTGTCGAGCAGGCGCATGACGATGCCCTCGCCGAGCACCGAGGGCAGGGTGACGATGCGGATGTCGACCGCGTGGTCCTCGACCCGCAGCGTCACACGGCCATCCTGGGGGATGCGGCGCTCCGAGATGTCCAGGTCGCCCATGATCTTCACGCGCGAGACGACCCCCGGGACCATGCGTCGTGGGATGTTGGCCGTCTCGTTCATGACGCCGTCGACGCGGAAGCGCACGCGCATGTCCCGGCCCTCGGGCTCGAAGTGGATGTCGGAGGCGCCGTCCTCGACGGCCTGGGCGATGATCGAGTTCACGAGCTTGATCACCGGCGCGTCGTCGGCGGTCTCCCGAATCTCGGAGACGACCGCGAGGTCCTCGTCCTCCTCCTCGTTGATCGCGCTCGCGACCGCGTCGTCCAGGCGGTTCATCCGCCCGATGAGGCCGGCGATGTCCTCGGCGGAGGCGACCACCGGCTGCAGCTCGTTGCCGGTCATCAGCTTGAGGTCGTCGAGCGCCAGCACGTTCGACGGATCGGCCATGGCCACGAGCAGGGTCTTGCGCTCGTCGAAGCCGATCGGCACCGCGTTGTAGCGGCGGGCGGCCTGGGCGTTCACCAGGTTCACGGCCGCGAGGTCGACCTTGTAGGCGGTCAGGTCGACGTGGTCGAGCCCGAAGCGCTCGGCCGTGGCGCGGGCGAGCTGATCGGCCGACAGCGAGCGCGACTCGAGCAGCACCTGCTCCGGCGTGCGGCCCGTCGACTTGCCCTCCTCGACGGCGGCCTGTACCCGCTCACGGGGCAGGAAGCCGAGCTCGACGATCACGTCCGAGATGAAGCGGGATCCTCCCCCCCGCCGCCGGGGCGGGGTGATGCCGCTCGTAGTCTCGACCGAGGACTGCGCCGGGGCGGACGCGACCTCGTTGTCGCCGACCGGTCGTAGGAGGGGCGGGGACTGAGAGCTCATCGGAGGGCGTCCGCGACGTGCTGGCGCAGGGAGCCCTCGTCGATGTATCCCTCGAGCAGCCGCGGCTGCCGGTCCTTGCGCAGGACAAGTATGGACGGCGACTGCGAGACGCCGACTCCTGCCAGGACGAGCCGGTAGTCGGCGACGCTGTTGATGCTGTCCTCGATGATCACGACGCGCCGGTTGCCGCTGAAGCTCTTGCGCAGCTCGCGCACCGAGCGGCGGGTGGCCACATCGTCGGCGGCACCGGTCCGGGTGAAGACCAGCGTCACGACCTTGCCGGCCTCGAGCGCGCTCGACACGGCCACCGGCACGCCCTCGACCGGCGCGCCGGCGCCGGTGGGCGCCTTCGCCGGAGCGCTGCCGGCGGGACGCCGGTCAGGGGTGGGCTTCGAGGCCTCGGGGGGCGTAGCGGCTGCCGGGCGGTCCTCGGCAGCGGGCGCGCGGTCGGGCCTGTCGGCCTTGCCGGGGGACGGCTTCGGAGCCTTCGGCGCCGGTGCGGGCTGGGCGGCCGGAGCCGGGGTGACCGTGCCGCCGTCGTCGGTGCCCAGCGCACGCGTGGCGAGCAGAGCGGCCAGCACGAGGGCCACGCCGAGGATTGCGAACAGTACGGGGCGCGGGAGAGCCATCACGAGGCATATCGGCAGGCCCCGGACAAATGTTGAGGTCAGTTTGCGAGTGCTCTGCGCATGACCTCCACGGGCGCCGTGCGTCCCGTCCAGCCCGAGAGACTGCGCGCCCCCTGGGCGACCAGGACATCGAGCCCGTCGACCACCCGCGCACCGCCCCACGCCGCCCAGCGCGTGAACGGCGTGGCCTCGCTTCCGTACACCAGATCGACGGCCACCGCGGGCGCCTCGAGGCCGTCCAGGCCGAGATCGGCGATCGCCGCACGCACCTGGGCGCCGGGTTGCAGCCCCACCGAGGTGGCATTAACGATCAGGTGCGATTGCCGCGGGCGCTCCACGTGCTCGACCTGCAGCTCGGTGGCAAGCGCGGCGGCACGCCGGGCGGTCCGGTTCCACACCATCACCTCCGCCGCTCCGGCCTCGCGGAGCGCCCAGGCCACGGCCCGGCCGGCGCCGCCGGCCCCCAGCACCAGCGCGCGCATCCCCACCGGCGATTCGCCGAGGGCGTCCAGGAAGCCGCCGGCGTCGGTGTTATCGGCCGCGATCTGTCCGTCCGCCTCGAAGGTCAGCGTGTTGGCCGCGCCGATCGCGGTGGCTGCGGGGGTGGCCCGGGTCGCCACGCGCAGCGCCACCGGCTTGTGGGGGATGGTCACGTTCACCCCTCGGTAGCCCGAGGCCTGAAGGGCGCGGACGGTCTCCTCGAACAGCTCCGGTGGAACCGGCAGCCGGAGGTAGCGCCAGTCCAACTCGAGGGCCTCCAGAGCGGCCCCCATCATCTGCGGCGACCGGCTGTGCGCGACGGGCCAGCCGATCACTCCGAGGAGCGGTGGCTTGGTGGCCGCCGCCTCGATCAGCAGTCTTCGGGCGAGCGCCCTCCGAGCCGCTCCCGCTCGGCGTTGTACCGGGCGGCGTCGGCCTCGAACTCCTCGAGGGTCTCGGAGAAGGCGTGCTCGCCCTGGACGCACGGCTTGCGTACGTAGAAGAGAAAGCCGGTCTCCGCGGGTCGCGCCGCGGCCTTCATCGACTCGATGCCCGGGTTGCCGATCGGACCCGGCGGCAGGCCCTGGTTGGTCCTGGTGTTGTAGGGGGTGTCCCGGGCCAGCACGGACGCGGTGAGCGGCTTGCTGAAGTCGTTGGTCTCGAAGCGCGTGGTCGCGTCGATGCCCAGCGGCTCGCCCCTGCTCAGACGGTTGTAGATCACCGAGGCGATCTTCGGGCGCTCGTCGTCGAGCTGGGCCTCGCGCTCGACCATCGAGGCGATGATCAGCACGTCGTAGGCGGTGAGGTTCTTGCGCCGCGCGAAGCCGAGGTCGACCTGCGCGAACTGTCGCTTGAAGGCCTCGAGCTGCTTGTCGACGAGCGTACGCATGGATGCACCCCGGCGCAGCTCGTACGTCGCGGGAAACAGGAAGCCCTCGAGGTCGCGCGCCGACTGGGCGTCGTAGCGTGCCAGGTTCAGTCGCGGCGAGCGGCGGGTGGCTTCGAGGTAGTCGCCTTCCAGGCCGGCGTCCTTCAGGCTCGCGGCGATCTCGCGCCGGCCCTGGCCCTCGATCACCGACACGTTCACTATGTTGCGGGGCGGCCCGACGGCGAGGACATCGAGTGCCGCGGCGTAGCTCATGCCCTCCTTGAGGGTGTAGGAACCGGGCTTGAGGTCTCCCCGGCGGCCACCGAGGGTCGCTCGCGCGTTGAAGAAGAGGGCGCTCGACACCACGCCGTTCTCGTCGAGGATGTCGGCTATCTCGCCGACGCCCGCGCCGCGCGGGATCGTGACGCGCACGCTGCCCTCGCCCTCTCCCGCGAAGGGCTGGAGATACGACAGAGCGCCGTAGATGACGAGCACCACGAGCACGCAGGCAGCGGCGAGCGCCGCGAGGCGCCCCCGGCCGCGGGCGCGCCGGTGCTCGCCCGGCCGCGGTGGGCGGACGGGTCGTCGCCGGGCCGGCCTGCCGAGACGGTCCGCCTCGGGCGCCTCGGCCGCAGGCGTCGGGGTCACGGCGCGCGAGGCCACCGCCGCTCCTCCGTTCCGGCCGGCTCGATCGTCCACGGGCGCCGCAGATCGCGCGGGCGCGCCCTT
Organism: Thermoleophilaceae bacterium; assembly: GCA_030446485.1. Taxonomy (GTDB): domain Bacteria; phylum Actinomycetota; class Thermoleophilia; order Solirubrobacterales; family Thermoleophilaceae; genus JAUJNF01. The sequence goes on from JAUJNF010000005.1 coordinate 153,193, forward strand.
CGAAGCCCGGCCACCCCTCACGCCGTCGCTGCCCTTGCCCACGCGGCGCGCCGCGCGGGCCCTCCGGGCGGCCTCTCGATCGTCCGCCGAGCGGCCCCCGGGCACGGGCGGCGGCTCGGGGCTCACCGGCCGGGCCGCGCCACCGCGGCGAGGTAGGCGTCGAGGAGGTGGGCGGCGGCTCGGGAGTCGAGGTCGGCGGCGCCGTGCCCGGCCCGGGCCTGCGGTGTGGTCAGCCGCTGGTCGTGCAGCTCGACGGGCACGTCGAGCGCCTCGGCCAGCCGCGCGGCGAAGTCGCGGGTCTCGGTCGCCTGCGAGCCCTCCTCCCCGCGCAGCGTGAGGGGAAGGCCGACCACGATCCGCTCCACCTCACGCTCGCGCACGAGCGTCGCGATGCGCGCGAGACCGGCGCGCGTGGCCGGACGCTCCACCGCACGGAGCGGCGTGGCCAGCGTTCCGGAGGGGTCGGAGAGGGCGCAACCGCAGCGGGCGCTCCCGTAGTCGAGGGCGAGGACGCGCATCAGCGCGACACGCTAGCGGCTGGGGGAGCCGAGCTCCGGTCCGATGCACAGACACGGTGGACGGTGCACAGTGGACAGTTGGGCCACCTTCCGCCATCCGCTTTGACACCCGTCGAACCGTCCACCGTCCACTAGCCCGTGAGGCTGGCCTGCAACGCGATGCGCGCCGCCGCGATCGCGTCGGGCAGCTTGCCGGGATCGCGCCCGCCGGCCTGGGCCATCGTGTCGCGGCCGCCGCCCCCACCCCCGACCACCGCTCCGGCCGCGCGGATCACCTCGCCGGCGCGCGCTCCGCGCTCCACGGCAGCCGGCGCGAAGTTGGCCACCAGGTGCACGCGCCCGTCCACCGCGCAGCCGAGCACCACCGCGGCGGTGCCCAGGCGCTGCCTGACGGTGTCGGAGACCTCGAGAAGGGTCTTGGCGTCGGGCAGCTCGACCACCTCGGTCACGACCTTCACCCCGTCGAGCTCCGACGCCGCCTCGACCAGCGAATCAAGGGCCGGGCCGCTCGAGTCCTTCGGGCGGCGCTGCCGCTGCTCGCGCTCGCGCTCGGTCAGCCGGCGAGCGGCCTCCGCCACGCCGTCCTCGGTGGCGCGCAGCACCGCGGCCGCCTCCGCCAGCTCGCTGCGCGCGTGGCGCAGGGACGCCACGCCGGCGGCGCCGCTCAGGGCCTCGATCCGGCGCACGTTGGCGGCGCTCGAGGTCTCGCTGGTGAGGCGGAAGACGCCGATCTCGGCGGTTGTCGACACGTGCGTGCCACCGCACAGCTCCCGTGACACGTCCTCCACCTCGACCATGCGCACCACGTCGCCGTACTTCTCCCCGAAGAGGGCCATGGCGCCCATGGACTCGGCCTCGGCGCGGGTGGTCTCGACCGCCCGCACCGGGTGGTTCTCAACGATCCAGCCGTTCACCCGCTCCTCCACGGCCGCGATCTCCTCCGGCGACAGCCGTTGCCCGTGCGTGAAGTCGAAGCGCAGCTTGTCCGGGCCGACGTACGAGCCGGCCTGGCGCACGTGCGCGCCCAGGCGCTCGCGCAGGGCCGCGTGCAGCAGATGGGTGGCGGTGTGGTTGCACATGGTGGCGAGGCGCGCCGGGCGGTCGACCACCGCGCGCGCCGCCTGGCCGGCCTCGAGCTCCCCCCGCTCCGGCTGGAGGCCCAGGACCTGGTCGTCTCCCACGCGGTACACGGCGGTCACGCGCGCCCGCGAGGAGTCGGTCTCCACGAGGCCGGCGTCGGAGACCTGCCCGCCCCCCTCGGGGTAGAAGGGGCTCTCCTCCAGCTTGGCGAGCAGGCGGCCGTCCGCAGGCTCGAGCGCGGCCACCACCGTGTCGGCCGCCAGCGCCTCGTAGCCCACGAAGTGGCTGGCTCGCCGCGCGCGCGCGGCGAAGGCCACCACCTCGTCGTGGCCTCCGCCCGGCGTGCCCCGCCGGCCGCCGCGCCGGGCGGTCTCGCGCGCGCGGTCCATCAGCTCCTCGAAGCCGGAGTCGTCGACCGACAGGCCGCGCTCGGCCAGCAGCTCCTTGGTGAGCTCGTAGGGGAAGCCGTAGGTGTCGTGCAGGCGGAAGGCGTCCGCGGCGGGCACCCACGACGTCTGCGCGGCCTCCGCGCTGGTGATCATCTCCTCGAGCAGCCGCTCGCCCTGGACGAGCGTGCGGGCGAAGCCCTCCTCCTCGGCGGCGGCCCAGCGCCTGATGGCCTGGGCCTCCGAGTGCAGCGCCGGGTAGGCGTCGCCCATCGTGTCGGTCACCCGCTCGCAGAGGGCCGGGAGAAACGGCCCCTCGATGCCGAGCCGCCGGCCCTGCTCGATGGCCCGGCGCATGATGCGGCGCAGGATGTAGCCGCGGTCCTCGTTGGAGGGGACGACCCCATCTGAGAGCAGCATGGTCATCCCGCGGCCGTGGTCGGCCAGAATGCGCAGTGCCCGGGTGCTCTCGGGGTCGTCGCCGTAGCGTCGTCCCGAGCGCTCCTCGCCGAAGGACACCAGCGGCCGGAACAGGTCGGTCTCGAAGACCGACGGCACGCCCTGCAGGATGGCCGCCAGACGCTCGAGGCCGAGGCCGGTGTCGATGTTCTGCTTCGGCAGAGGGGTGAGAGAGGCGTCCGGACCGAGCTCGTACTGCATGAACACGAGGTTCCAGTACTCGAGGAAGCGCTCGGTGTCGTCACCCGGCCGGTCGCCCTCGGACCCGAAGCCGAGCCCGCGATCGAGGTAGAGCTCCGAACAAGGCCCGCACGGGCCGGTGGGTCCCGCCTGCCAGAAGTTGTCCTCGCGGCCCAGGCGCACGATCCGCTCGTCCGGCACCCCGACCCCTCGCCAGCAGGCGATGGCCTCCTCGTCGGGCCCGAGGCCGAGCACCTCGTCCCCGCCGAAGACCGTGATCCATACGTGCTCGGCATCGAAGCCGAAGCCCTCCCTCGACAGGGTCCACGCGTGGTCGACTGCGCCCGCCTTGAAGTAGTCCCCGAAGGAGAAGTTGCCCAGCATCTCGAAGAAGGTGAGGTGCCGAGCGGTCAGGCCCACGTTCTCTATGTCGGTGGTCCGGAAGACCTTCTGCGATGAGGTCAGACGCGGCCACGGTGGCGGTTCCTCGCCGCGGAAGTAGGGCTTGAAGGGCTGCATGCCGGCGGTGGTCAGCAACACCGAGGGATCCAGGGCGGCCGGCACGAGCGAGGCCGAGGGCACGCGCCGGTGGTCGCGGGCCTCGAAGAAGCCCAGGAAGAAATCACGAATCTCGGCTGCGGTCACGGCTTCGATGTTACGAGCAGGGGTCGCCGCGGCGCCCGAGCGGCCGCCGCAAGATGCCTACCATCCCGCGCCGAACCTGCAGGCCTGCGGGAGCTTCGAGCCACCCAGGGTGTGCAAAGCGCCGGCGGATTGGCAGGAGGGGCCCAGATCGCCGAATACCCGCCGCGTGACGTCGGCCGACCGACTGGTGGGCGAGGCCAGAGCGCGCCAGCCGGTGCGCATGCCTACCCGCGAGCGTGTGGTGGTCGGCGGGCTCGCCGTGGGATTCCTTCTCGCCGCGGCGGCCATCGCCGCCTACCTGCCGTCCGACCGCACGGCCGACCCCGCGACCTTGGCCCTCCTCGTGGGCATGTACGCGGTGTTCTCACGCGTCGAGTTCGAGGTGGGCAGCGGATACGCCGTGCCGGAGCAGCTCGTGTTCGTCCCGATGCTCTTCCTGGCCCCGCTGCCGCTCGTGCCGGTGCTGGTGGCCGCCGGCTTCGTTCTGGCCGCCGTGCCGGACTTCCTGACCCACCGCACCCACGTCGACCGCTGGCTGAGCTGCCTCGCGGACGCGTGGTTCACGGTCGGCCCGGTGCTCGTGATCGGCCTCCTCGCCTCCGGCGAGCCGCGCCTGGAGCTGTTCCCCGTCTACGCCCTGGCACTTGCGGCGCAGGTGGTCGTGGGCTTCGCCGCCTTCGTGGTTGCCGAGTCGGTGGCCTCGCACCGTCCGCTTTCCGAGCTGCTGCTCGCCGGCATGTGGTCCTACCGGATCGACGCGATCCTCTCGCCGGTCGCGCTGCTGGCCGCCGTTGCCGCTCAGGACGAGCCGCTCGGCCTGCTCGCCCTCGGCCCGCTCGTGTGGCTCCTGTCGGTCTTCTCCCGCGAGCGCAAGGAGCGCTACGGAGCGTCCCTCGAGCTCAACCGCGCCTACCGCGGCACGGTGATGCTGCTGGCCGACGTGGTCGAGGCCGACGACAACTACACGGCCGACCACTGCCGCTCGGTCGTCGAGCTGGTCTCGGCCGTGGCCGACCAGCTCGAGATCCATCCCGACGAGCGCCAGGAGCTCGAGTTCGCGGCCCTCCTGCACGATGTCGGCAAGATCTCGATCCCCAAGGAGATCATCAACAAGCCGGCCGCGCTCACCGACGACGAGTTCGCCCTGATCAAGAGCCACACCGTGGAGGGACAGATGCTCCTCGACCGGGTGGGGGGCCTCCTCACCCGCGTCGGGGCCACCGTGCGCTCGTGCCATGAGCGCTGGGACGGCGCTGGCTACCCCGACGGCCTCGCGGGCCGCGAGATCCCGTGGGCCGCGCGCATCGTGTTCACCTGCGATGCCTACAACGCCATGACCACCAACCGGCCCTACCGCCGCGCCATGAGCCAGGAGACGGCGCTCGAGGAGCTGTGGGCGAACGCCGGACGCCAGTTCGACCCGCGCATCGTGGCGGCCGTCTCGAACGTGATCAGGGAGCACCGGGTCGACGCCGACCAGGCCGCGGCAGAGGTGCGCACGATGCTCGTCAGGGCCCTACCGCGGGAGCTCGGCGCCACCACCTAGCGCGCCGGCGCCGAGGGGCGCGCCGGCTCCGGGGCGGGAGGTGGAGGGCCCCGGCGTATCCGGCCCCTCCCAGACGTGCCGCAGCGCCCGCACCGATACGGCCCACACGAGCAGCGTGCCCACACCGGCCAGCAGGAACAGTGGCCTGGTGCCCAGCAGGGCCACGAGCGCGCCGGCCGACAGGAAGGCGGCGGCGAAGGCCCAGGAGCCGAGCGCGTCGCTCGCGGCGAAGACCCGGCCCATCAGGCCTTCGTCGACGGTGCGCTGGAGCAGCAGGCGCTCGTGCACGAGCACCAGGCCGTTGCCCGCGCCGGTGATGGCAAAGGACGCGACCGCCAGCGGCCACACCGGGGCGACGGCAGCGGCGAGGAGGCCGAGCCCCATGGCCAGGAGGCCGAGCAGGTAGCGCCGCTTGAGCGTGGCCGCCGAGCCGCCCGACGAGCCCGCCAGGGAGCCGGCCACGAACCCCGCCCCGTACACGGCCACGAGGACCGAGAAGCCCGATGCCCCGGCACCGAGGTCCTCGGCGAGGAGCAGCTCGCCGACGTTCATCATGCCCGCGAACAGCACCACGGCGCTCGAGGCCAGGATCACCTCGCGGACGCCCTGCATGCCGGCGGTGGCCCGTAGCCCCCGGCCGGCCTCGGCGAGGAGCGAGGCCCCGGCCTCGCGCACGGGCCCGGCCCCGAAGGCCAGGCGGGCGACGAGCAGAGCGGACACCCCGAAGGTCGCGCCGTTGGCGATCAGCAGCGTCTCGGGCCCCGCCACCAGCAGTACGGCGGCGGCCAGGGCGGGCCCGAGCGTGTGCCCAAGATCGGAGATTGCTCCGTAGAGCGAGGTGGCGGCGGGCAGACGCTCCTCTTCGACCAGGCTCGGCAGGCCGGCCAGGACGGCGGGCGCGAACAGGCCGCTGCCGGCTCCGGCAAGGAGCGCCAGGGCGATGGTGGCTTCGATGCTCCCCACCAGGGCGATGCCGACGAAGGCGACGGCCCGCGCGATGTCGGCGACCACCGCGCACAGGCGCCGCGACCAGCGGTCGGCCGCCGCGCCCAGGAGTGGACCGGCCAGCATGGCCGGGAGGAAGTCCGCCAGCAGCACGAGGCTGATGGCCCACGGCGAGCGAAAGCGCTCGTAGGCGATGAGCACCAGCGCCACGTAGCCGGCCCCCGTACCTAGCGACGACTGCAGGTGGGCGGCCATGAAGAGGCGCGCCTGGGGCTCCCGGCGGAGCAGTTCGAACGACGGTCGCATGAGCTGCTTCAGGGCCGCGGCGCGGAAAGGGCGGAGGCCGCGGCCGCGCGGCCTCCGCTCCCACCGATCTCTAACGACGGCGAAGCGCCATGAACCCCTCCCAGGATGGTGCCGGCCGGCGCGCCTCCTTGCACAGCCTTTCGACGGCTTGTTGTGCGCGGGAACCTATGCGTGGCCGCTGCGCGCTGTCAAGGGAGAGCTTCGTATGCACGAACTCGTGCAGCCGCCGGGCGCAACCGCGACCGGGAGCGCTCGCGACGGCGATCCACGCGGGGGCCGACAGCCCCTCGCTCAGGCGATTACGGGAGCCCGGGCGGTTACGGGCGGCTCAGGCGGTTACGTGAGCCGGCTGCGGCAACCGGTGCGAGGCGCTCCGCGGGCTGGCGGCGGAGCGCGCCGCGGCCGCAAGCTCCTGCGGACCGACGGCGAGCGGGTGGTGGCAGGCCGCAAGGCGGCCCCCGGGGTACTCGGTGAGCGGCGGCTCCTCGGTCCGGCAAATCGCCGTGGCCGCCGGGCAGCGCGGGTGGAAGCGGCAGCCCGGCGGTGGAGCACTCGGGTCGGGATGCTCACCGCCCACCGGTCGCGGCCGGGCACGCGCGCGCCGCGGGTCCGGGACGGGCGCCGCGGCCAGGAGCGCCGCCGTGTACGGGTGGACCGGCCGCTCGTAGAGGGCGGCCGCCGGCGCGAGCTCGACGATCTTCCCCGCGTACATCACGGCCACCCGGTCGGAGACGTGCCGGACCACGTCCAGGTCGTGGGCCACGAACAGGTAGGCGAGGCCGAGGTCGCGCTGGAGGTCCTCGAGCAGGTTCACGATCTGGGCCTGCACCGACACGTCGAGGGCCGAGACGGGCTCGTCGAGCACCACGAGGCGCGGCTCGAGCGCGAGGGCTCGCGCGATGCCCACCCGTTGCCGCTGCCCGCCCGAGAGCTCGTGGGGAAAGCGGCCGGCGTGCTCGGGGGCGAGCTCCACCCGCACGAGCAGCTCGCGCGTCCACTGCTCGGCGGCGAAACGTCCGGCGCCCTGCCAGCGCATGGGGGCCGACACGATCGAGCCCACGCGCCGGCGCGGGTTGAGCGCTCCGGTCGGGTCCTGGAAGACCATCTGCATCTCCCGGCGAAGCGGCCGCAGGGCGCGGGCGCCGAGCGCGGTGATGTCCCGTCCCGCGAAGCGGATCGTGCCGGCCGACGGCTCGAGCAGGCGCAGCACCGACCGCGCCAGCGTGCTCTTCCCGCACCCAGACTCCCCGACCAGGCCGAGCGTCTCTCCTGCGCCGAGCGAGAAGCTCACGTCGTCGACCGCGCGGACCGCGGGCCGCCCGCGGCCGGAGGAGCGGAAGCTGTGCTGCAGGTGCGCAACCTCGACGAGCGGGGCGCCGGTGCCGGGCATCAGGCGGCGATGCCTCGTGGCTCGAGTCCGATCCGGCCGCCGTGCTCCCGCCGCAGGCGCTTCTGGTCGACCGGCAGCCAGCAACGATCGGCGTGGCCCGGCCCGACTCGCTCGGCGAGCTCGGGCATGGCCGCGCAGGCAGCGTGCTCGTGCGGGCAGCGCGCGCGGAAGCGGCACCCGGCGTCCGGGCCGAGCCGCGAGGGCGGGGCGCCGGCGATGGCGGCCAGGCGCTCGCCGCGCGCGCCGGCGAGGCCGGGCGTCGACCCCAGCAGGCCCCAGGTGTAGGGATGCTGGGGGTCGTGGAACACCTCGTCGACGGTGCCGGTCTCCACCAGGCGGCCGGCGTACATCACGGCGACCCGGTCGGCCAGGGCGGCAACCACTCCGAGGTCGTGGGTCACGAGCAGGATCCCGGCCCCGGTGCGCTCGCGGAGCTCTGCGAGCAGCGCAAGGACCTGCGCCTGGATCGTCACGTCGAGGGCGGTCGTGGGCTCGTCGGCGATCAGCACGCGCGGCTGGCACGACAGGGCCATCGCGATCATCACCCGCTGGCGCATGCCGCCGGAGAGCTCGTGCGGGTGCGCCGCGAAGGCAGCCGCGGGGAGGCCGACGCTCACCATCAGCGCGCGGGCCCGCTCGCGCGCTGCCCGGCGCGATACGCGCTCGTGGGCGCGCATCGCCTCGACCACCTGATCGCCCGCCCGCTGGACCGGGTTGAGCGCCGACAGGGGGTCCTGGGGGATCAGCGCCATGTCGGTGCCGCGCACCCTGCGCAGCGCCGCGTCCGGCACCGCCAGCAGCTCGAGCTCCCCGAGCCAGGCCGCGCCCGAGAAGCAGGCGCCGGGCGACCGGTTGAGGCCCATCAGGGCCATGGCGCAAGCCGACTTGCCGGCGCCCGACTCCCCGACGATGGCGAGCACCTCCCCCGTCCGCAGCTCGAAGGAGACCGAATCGACGGCGCGCACCGAGCCCTCCGCAGTGGCGAACGACACGCCGAGATCCTCGACGCGCAGCAGCGGAGAGCTCACAAGCGGCCGATCCGGATGCGGGGGTCGAGCACCGCGTACAGCACGTCGACCACGGTGTTCAGCACGACGATGAAGAAGGCCCCGAGCATCGTGACCGCCAGCACCGGCGGCACGTCGAGCTGATCGATGCTCTCGGCCGCGTACTGGCCGACGCCCTGGAGGTCGAACACGGTCTCGGTGAGGATTGCCCCGCCGCCCAGGACGGCCCCGAAGTCGAGCCCCCACAGGGACACGATCGGGATCAGGGAGTTGCGCAGCACGTGCCGCACGAGCACCCGGCCCTCCGACAGTCCCTTGGCCCGCGCGGTGCGCACGTAGTCCTCGCTCATGGTGTCCATGACGCTCGAGCGCAGGACGCGCGAGTACACGCCGATGAAGAGGATGGAGAGGGCGGTCCAGGGCAGGATCAGGTGGTGCGCCCAGGCCAGGGGATCCTCGGTGAGGGGCACGTAGCCTCCGTTGGGGAAGAGGCCCGCCTCGAAGCCGAGGTAGTGGTTCATCAGCGCACCGACCCAGAAGACGGGCATCGAGATCCCGATCACCGCCAGCGCGCCGGTGAGCCATCCGGACAGGCGCCCCGAGCGCACCGCGCTGTACAGGCCGAGCGCGACCGCCAGCGCCATCCACAGCAGCGCCGCGCCGACCGCCAGCGAGAACGTGCGCGGGAGGCCACGGAGGATCTCCTCCCCCACCCGGGACCCGTTGTAGTAGGAGATCAGGTCGCCCGTGAAGACCTTGCGCATGGTGGTCGCGTACTGGACGACCATGCCGCGGTCGAAGCCCCACTCCCGGCGGATGGCCTCGACCTGCGCGGGCGTCTGGGTGCGGCCGGCCATGCGGTTCTCGGGCTCCCCGTTCGGGATCACGTTGAAGATTGAGAACGTGAGCACCGAGATGGCGAACAGCACGAGCACCATCGCCGCCAGCCGGCGCACCAGGAAGGACAGCATCTCTAGGTCCCTGCCCCGGCGTGGGGATCGAGCGCGTCGCGCACCCGGTCGCCCAGCACGTTGAGCGCGGCGACGGTGAGCACCAGCATGAGCCCGGGGGCGATGGCCAGGTGCTCGGCGGTGACTATTCGCGCCACGCCGTCGTCGATCATCGTCCCCCACGACGGCTCGGGCGGTCGTACTCCGGCGCCGAGATAGGACAGCGCGGCCTCGAGCAGGATGGCGTTGGCCACCATGAGCGGGAGCAGCACCACGATGCCCGGCAGCAGGTTGGGAAGGATCTCGGACCACATGACGCGCACGGCCCCGGCTCCCTGGGCCCGCGCCGCCGCCACGAACTCGCGCTCGCGCAGCGCCAGCACGGTGCCGCGCAGCGGCCGGGCCATGTACGGCACATAGACGACGGCGATCACCAGCACGGGTATCGCCTTCGAGTCGCCGGCCAGCTCCACGGGCCCCAGCCGCACGCCGCCGACCGCGAAGGCCGTGCCGAGCGCGACGCCGAGCAGGATCACCGGGTACGCCCAGATCACGTCGAGCCCGCGCGCCAGCACGCCGTCCACCCAGCCGCGGAAGTAGCCGGCCACAAGCGCCGTCGCGACCGCCAGCAGCGCGGTCAGCAGCGCGGCGGCCACGCCGATCATCAGCGAGTTGCGCCCGCCGTAGAGCAGGCGCACCATGATGTCGCGGCCGTTCACGTCGGCGCCGAGGAAGAACCTCCCGCGCCAGGTGGGGCCGATCGGCACCCCGTCGGGCGACACGACGTCCCGCGCCTTCCCACCGACCTCGACGCGATCGGTGATGTGGTTGGCGTAGGGGGTGGTCCCGGCCACGTGGTCGGCCCACAGCGGCGCCGCGAGGGCGGCCAGCACGAGGAGTGCGAGCAGTGCCGCCGCGCCCAGGGCCGAGCGGCTGCCCGCCAGGCGGCGCAGTGCGGAGCGGGGAGCAGCCGGCGCGAGGAGCACGCCGGCGGCTTCCTCGCCCGGGAGGCCCCCCGGGCCGGCGGGCGCTCGATCGATCAGCTCAGTGGCCACGGCGGCGGGGAGCCCCCCGCTACTTCAGGCAGAACTGCGACCAGTCGTCGCGGTAGACCGGGTGGTAGACCGTGCAGTCCTCGAGGTTCATGCGCTCCGAGACGAACGTCGTGTCCTTGGTGTGGCCGTAGGCCGCCACGAGCGCCTTCTCCGGAGCGATCACCAGCCGGTCGAGCGCGGCCCATTCGGCGGCATTCTGCTCAGCGGGCTCGCGCTTCAGGGCCTCGTAGCGCCGGTTCACATCCGGGTCGCTGACCCGTCCGGGGTTCACGCTGTCGACGTCCTGCACGGACTCGCCCGCGACCAGGAAGAAGAAGTTGGCGGGATGGGGGAAGTCCTGGAACCAGGCGAGGAAGCCCGTCTGGGGCCTCGTCTCGACGTTGCCTATCGCCGCGTAGTAGGTCTCCGCGCCGACGATGCGCGGCTTGGCCCGCAGGCCGATCTCGTTGAGCACGTCGGTGTAGTACTCGGTGACCCTCTGGCTGCGCTCCTCGTCGGTGCCCCATACCGTCACCGGCGCGCCCTCGCTTCCGGCCGCGCGGATCAGCCCGCGGGCACGCTCGACGTCGGGTGGCTGCGCGGGGTCGCCGTAGGGACAGGGGTCGATGCGCTCGTAGCCCACCATCCCCGGCGGCAGGAAGTTGCAGTCGGGCTCGAGCAGCCCGCCGAAGATCCTCACGAGCGCACGCTTGTCGAGCGCGTAGTTCACCGCGGCGCGCACCCTGGCGTCGTCGAACGGCGCCGTCTCGACGTTGAAGAACTGGAAGTAAGTGGAGTTGGCGGTGTTCTCCTCGTAGCGATCGCCGTACCTGGTGCGCACCTCGGACAGGAGATCGGCGGGCGGCTCGTCCAGGATCCAGTCGAGCCGTCCGCGAATCACGTCCTGCACCTGGCGCTGCGAGCTCTTCATGAGCTTGACGGTGATGCGGTCGGCGTTGCCCTTCGGGATGCCGGGCAGCGCGAAGTGCGGGTTGCGCACGAGCTCGTAGCGGCGGTTCGGCTCGATCGCGCCGAACCGGTAGGCACCGAGGCCGGGTGGAGGCCGGCGGCTCAGGTCCTCGAGCGGCGTGTCGGCGGGCACGAGCCCCGCCGCTGGGAAGGCCAGGATGTTGCCGAGGCGCCCGTCCGGGGCCGTGAGCTCGATCACGATCTCGCCGGTTCGGTCGTCGCTCGTGATGCCCCGGATGTCGGCGCCGGGCTTGCCCCGTTTCACGTACTCGTCGACCCCCTCGATCACGCTGAAGAACGCCAGCCCGCCCCACTGCAGGGTCAACGCGCGCTGGATGGCGCGCTCGAAGTCCGCCGCCCGCGCCGGAGTGCCGTCGGCGTAGGTGAGCCCCTTCCGCAGCCGGAAGGTGTGGGTCCGGCCGTCGCGCGAGACCTCGGGGAGGTCCTCGGCCGCCGCCGGGATCAGCTTCGAGCCCTCGGCGCCCTCCTCGTGCCGGTAGGTCAGCAGGCCCGGGTAGATCAGCCAGTGAGCCGCGGAGGCCTCGACCGTGTAGCCCTTGGCCGGGTCTAGGAAGTCGGGATTCGAGGTCTGGGCGAGCGTCAGCGCCCCCCCAGTCCGCGGGCCGCCCCCTGCGGGTCCGTCGCTACCGCCGCAGCCGGCCGACGCGGCCGTGGCCGCGAGCAGCGTGGCGAGGGTGACGCACAGCCGCTTCACGCCCCTCCCCTCGGCGCGCCGCTCAGGCGCTTTAGCCCTGGGCCGTCTCTACCAGAGCGCGCTCAGATCATGCCCGGCGCCATCTCGTCCCGCATCCGCGCGAGCGACTTGCGGATGAGCCGGGACACGTGCATCTGCGAGATCCCGACCTGCTCGGCGATCTGCGTTTGGGTGAGCCCCTCCTGGAAGCGCTTGCGCAGGATCTCCTGGTCGCGCGGCGGCAGGGTGTGCAGCGCCGGCTCGAGCGACGCCCGCTCCTCGGAGCGCTCGTACCCCTCGTCCTCGGCGCCGAGCGTGTCGAGCGGATCCGCCGTCGTCTCGCCGCTCGGGCCGACGGACAGCGACATCGGCGAGTACGCCGATCCCGCCTCCAGCGCCTCCAGCACCTGCTCGGGCGTCGCATGCAGCTCCCGGGCTATCTCAGCGACGGTCGGCGAGCGGCCGAGCGAGCCGGTGAGCCCCTCGATGGTCTTCGACATCTGGGCGTTCAGCTCCTGGAGGCCGCGCGGAATGCGGATCGTCCAGCCCTTGTCGCGGAAGTGCCGCTTGATCTCGCCCACCACGTTCGGGGTCGCGTAGGTGGTCAGGGCGACGCCCCGGTCGAGCTCATAGCGGTCGATCGCCTTGATCAGGCCGATCGCTCCCACCTGCTCGATGTCCTCGAGCGACTCCCCGCGTCCCGCGTAGCGCCGCGCGAGCGAGCGCACCAGCGGCAGATGGCGCTCGACGAGGATCTGCCGGGCCGCGTGGTCACCCTCCAGGTGGTAGCGGCGCAGGAGTTCCCGGTCGTAGTCCGAGGACATCGGCACGCCGGAGCTCATGCCTCACGCGCCGGGACGAGCTTGTCGAGGCGCACGACCACCTTGCCGTCGCGCACGCCCTCGACATCGAACGAGTCGACGACGGTATCGAGGACCCGGCGCAGGTTCAGCTCCTCCCCTCCCCGGCCCGAGTCCCGAAGGGCCGCGGCGACCGACTGCTCGTTGAGCGGCCCGACCCGCAGCCTGACGGCGCCGCCGTCAACCAACTCGAACGAGAGCCTGACGCGATCCTCGGCCTCGGCCTCGGCCAGCAGCCGCTCGATGGCGAGCTGGAGGTCGTCCAGCTCGTCGAACCGCAGGTGGGCGCGGTCGGCGAAGCCGCCCACCACGAGCCGGATGACCGGCGCCCATTCGAGGCCGCTGGGCGTCTCGAGCTCGACCGCCTCAGGCGACATGCGCCGTCTCCCGGCCCCTCGCGGCGATGGTCCCGACCCCGACCACGCGCCTCCCCTCGAGCAGGCAGGCGGTCTGGCCCGGGGCGATCCCGTGAGCGGGTGTCTCCAGGGTCAGTCCCAGCCGCGCGTGGGCGCCCCGGCCGGCCGTCTGCTCGACCCGGCAGGCCACCGGTTCCGAGCGGTAGCGCAACTTCACCGCATCGACCCGGCCGCTCGCGCGGTGAAGAGCGGCGTCCCTCAGCTCGATGCGCGTGGTGGCCAACTTCGACCGGTCTCCGACCACCACGCGGTTGGCCACCGGATCGGTGCCGAGCACGTAGAGCGGCCTGGCCGCCCCCACCCCGATGCCGCGTCTCTGGCCCACGGTGAAGCGTTCGTGGCCGCCGTGGCGGCCGATCACCTCGCCGCCGGGATTCACGATCTCACCCTCGCCGGAGGCCGCGGCGGGCGCATGGCGGCCGAGGAAGGCCTGCTTGCCGATCCCCGACAGGAAGCAGAGGTCCTGGCTCTCGCGGCGATCGGCCACCGGCAGCTCGCGCGAGCGCGCGAGCTCGCGAACCGCCGGCTTCCTCATCCCCCCCAGGGGGAACCAGAGGCGCGCGAGCTGCTCCGGGGCGAGCCGGGCCAGCATGTAGGACTGGTCCTTGGCGGAATCGTCCGCAAAGGAGATGAGCGGTCCCTCCGAGTCGGCCTCCACGCGCGCGTAGTGCCCGGTCGCGAGCCGCGCGGCGCCGAGGCGCCCCGCGAGAGCCAGCATCTCCTCGAAGCGCACCGTGCCGTTGCGCACGCACGGATTGGGCGTGCGCCCGGCGGCGTGCTCGGTGAGGAAGTCCTCGACCACCTCGGCGCGGAAGCGCGAGCGCAGGTCGAGCGTCAGGTGGGGAAGCCCCATCCGGTGCGCCAGCGCCCGCGCGCCGATGAGCGCCTGTGGCGAGCAGCAGCTTCCTCGCCGTCGGTGGCCGGGTCCGCCCACAGCTCCAGGGTCACCGCCACGACCTCGTGCCCCGCCTCGAGCGCGAGCTGCGCCGCCGCGGCGCTGTCCACGCCGCCGCTCATGGCCACGAGCGTCCGGCGGGGACTGGGCGCGAGCGCCGGCGCGCCGTCGGCCGCGGCGGCCCCAGGGCGCGGTGGAGGGCGTCGGTGGCGAGCGTGGCCGCGTGCCGGTGGGCGGGCGCCAGCCCGCCGAGCGCCTCCGCCACGCCGTCGGGCGTCACACGGGCGGCCTGCAGCAGGGGCTCCCCCTCCACGAGCTCCACCGCGGCGCTCCCCGCGGCGCGGATGGCCGCGCACCCGCGGGCGTCGAAGCCCGCCTCCCCCACGCGGTCGCCCTCCACCCGGACGGCCATGCGGATGAGGTCGCCGCAGGCCGCGCCGCCCGCGGCGCCGGAGTGCGGCGAGGAGGCCAGCCGGCCGCGCCCGCGTGGGGCATCAAGATGGTCACGGAGCGCAGCCCGGTCTGTCGGGTCTCCCAGGGCGTCAGAGGTGGGCATCGGCGAGGAAGTGTGCCAAGAAGTGATTCCCCCCGACCAAAAGAGGGGGCATTGGCGCCCGCCCACGTCGGGAATGGGCCCCAACCTGCCGCTGCCGCCCGCGGGTTGAACCTGCCTTAGCAAGCTTGGTTGTCCGCCGGGACGGGCCAAGACCCCTCCCGAGCAGGATTCCCATCCCCGTGGTGTTGGCTCAACGTAGTGGACGGCTGGCGCACAGGCTCGGGCCGGTCGAAAAGCTAGCAGCGGGCTCAGGCTCGGGGCTGTCTGAGGGCCAGGCCGAGTTCGGTGAGCTGTGCCTGGTCGACCGGCGCCGGCGCCCCGGTGAGCGGGTCGCTGCCGCTGGCGGTCTTGGGGAAGGCGATCACCTCCCGGATCGAGTCGCTGCCGGCGAGCAGTGCGACCAGGCGGTCGAGCCCGAAGGCGATGCCGCCGTGCGGGGGCGCGCCGTAGCGGAGAGCGTCGAGCAGGAACCCGAAGCGCTCGGTGGCCTCGGCCTCCGGCATACCGAGGGCGCCGAAGACGCGGCGCTGCACCTCGGGGTGGTTGATGCGGATCGAGCCGCCACCGATCTCGAGCCCGTCCATCACGATGTCGTAGGCGCGGCTGCGCCACGCCCCGGGATCGCCGTCTAGGTCCCCGGTGGGCGCGGTGAAGGGGTGGTGCAGGGCGCCCCAGCGCCCGTCGGCCTCGTTGCGCTCGAACATCGGGAAGTCGACGACCCAGAACAGGTCGTGGCCGCTCTCAGGCGGTGCGGCCACCGCCAGGCGCAGCTCGCCGAGCACTCGCGCCGCGGTGGGCGCCGCGTCGGCCACGATCAGGAGCACGTCGCCCTCGGCGGCCCCCAGCCGCGCGGCCACCGCGCTCATGTGCTCGGGGGTGAGGAACTTGGCCACCGGCGAGCGCCAGCCGCCGCCCGCCTCGACCTGCGCCCACACGAGGCCCCCGGCCCCCAGCGCCTTGGCCTGCTCGGTGAGCTCGTCGAGGCGCCGGCGCGGGAAGTCGCCCTCGGCCCGGAAGCCGCGCACGACCCCGCCGGAGGCGAGCGCTCCGGCGAACACGCCGAACTCGGTGCCCGCGAGCAGGTCGCCGAGCTCGGCGATCTCCATGCCGAGGCGGCGATCGGGCCGGTCGGTCCCGTAGCGCAGCAGCACGTCGTCGTAGGCCAGCCGCTCGAGCGGGAGCTCGATGTCGACCCCCACGGCGCCCAGTACTGCCTCGAGGAGACCGTCGCAGAGGCCGATCACGTCCTCCTCGTCCACGAACGACAGCTCGATGTCGAGCTGGGTGAACTCCGGCTGGCGGTCGGCGCGAAGGTCCTCGTCGCGGAAGCAGCGCACGATCTGGTAGTAGCGCTCACAGCCGCCGACCATCAGAAGCTGCTTGAAGAGCTGCGGCGACTGCGGCAGGGCGTACCACGACCCTCGCTGCAGGCGGCTTGGCACCAGGTAGTCGCGCGCGCCCTCGGGCGTCGAGCGGGTGAGCATGGGCGTCTCGATCTCGAGGAAGTCGCGCTCGTTCAGGTGTGCGCGCATGGCCTGGGCCACGGTGTGGCGGAGCTCGAGGGCCCGGTGCATGGGGGCGCGCCGGAGGTCGAGGTAGCGGTGGCGCAGGCGCAGCGACTCGTCCACCGCGCCGTCCTCGTCCACCTGGAACGGAGGGGTCTCGGCGTCGGCCAGGACGGTCAGGTCGCTCACGGTGAGCTCGACCTCGCCGGTGGCGAGCGCGGGGTTCACCGATCCCTCCTCGCGCCGCACGAGCTCGCCGCCGGCCGACAGCACGTCCTCCCCCCGCAGCGCGTGGGCCGCGGCGTGGGCCTCCGGGGCGCGGTCAGGGTGGAAGACGAGTTGAAGGAGCCCGCTGCGGTCGCGTACGTCGATGAAGATCAGCCCGCCGTGGTCACGCCGGCGGTGCACCCAACCCGCCACGCGCAGCTTGTCGCCCACGTGCTCGGGGCGCAGCTCGCCCGCCCAGGCCGTGCGGTACCGGTTGGCGCGCGGGGGCTTCACGGGGAGCGCACCGCGTCCACGATGTCCGCGGCGGTCTTCACCGGGCGAGCTTCGCCGGTGCGCAGGTCACGCAGCTCGAGCCCATCGTCGTCCACCACGGCCGCGAAGCGCGCGCGCAGGCGGTCGGCGTGCTTCAGCTGGCCCTTGAGGGAGCGGCCGGCCTGCTCCATCTGCACGGTCAGGCCGTCCTGGCGGAGCCGGCGCGTGAGGTCGAAGGCGGTGCGACGGGAGTCCTCCCAGGCCACGAACACCGCCGGTGGCGCCTGCCGCCGAGGCTCGCCGCCCGCTGCGAGCAGGATGCGCTCGACCCCCGCGGCCCAGCCCACGCCCGCGGTCGGCGGGCCACCCAGCTGCTCGACCAGGCCGTCGTAGCGCCCGCCGCCCCCCACGCCCGACTGGGCGCCAAGCGCGTCGCTTGTGAACTCGAAGACCGTGCGCGTGTAGTAGTCGAGGCCGCGCACGAGCGAGGGGTCGACCTCGTAGTCGAGGCCCGCTTCATCGAGCAGGGCCCGCACCTCGGCGAAGTGCTCGGCGTCTTCAGGCGTCAGCCGGTCGAGCAGCCTGGGGGCATCGGCGAGCACGGCCCGGGTGCCGGCGTGCGCGGAGTCGAAGGCCCGCAGCGGGTTGGCCTCGATGCGCGCTCGGACCTCCGGCGAGAGCTCGTCCTCACGGGCGAGAAGGTGTGCGCGCAACTCGTCGGCGTAGTCGCGTCGCGCCTCAGCGGTTCCCAGGCTCGAGAGCCGCAGTCGCAGCTCGCGCACGCCCGCCTCGGCCAGCAGCTCGGCCAGCAGGAGGATCAGCTCGGCGTCCACGGACGGATCGTCCGAGCCGAGCGCCTCGGCGCCGATCTGGTTGAACTGGCGATAGCGCCCCGCCTGGGGCGCCTCGTGACGGAAGAAGGGCCCCCAGTACCACAGCCGCACCGGCTGGGGCAGCTTGTGCATGCCGTGCTCGACGTAGGCGCGACACACGCCGGCGGTGCCCTCGGGGCGCAGCGTAAGCGAGCGCCCGGCACGATCCTCGAGGGTGAACATCTCCTTCTGCACGATGTCGGTGGCCTCCCCCACCCCGCGCGCGAACAGCTCCGTGTCCTCGAAAATGGGCGTCTCGGTGTACTGGAGCCCCGCCCCCCCGAGCCTGCCCTGGCAGAGATTGAAGAGCGACAGCCGCGCGGGGCTGTCCCCGGGCAGCACGTCGAAGGTGCCGCGCGGAGCCTGCAGGCGCGGCCCGCCGCTCACCGTTGCGCTAGCTCGGCGAGGAAGGGGTTGGAGGCGCTCTCGGCGCCGAGGGTGGTGAGGCCCATGTGGCCGGGGTAGATCCGGGTCTCCGGCGGGAGCGTGTCGATCAGGGTGCCGATCGACTCGAGCAGCGTCGGCCAGTGGCCCCCGGGGAGGTCGGTCCGTCCCACGGAACCTTGGAAGAGCACGTCGCCCGAGAAGGCGGCCGCCTCGTCCGGTATCGAATAGGTCACGTGCCCCGGGCTGTGGCCCGGGGTGAAGAGGACGTCGATCTCGAAGCCGGCGAGGCTGAGCCGTTCTCCGCCCGCAACCGTGTGCTCGGCCTCGTAGCTCTCGAACGGGCCGATGCCAGCGAAGGGGACGAAGCGCATGATGTCGGCCAGGACGCCCCTCTCGATCTCCGGAACCCACACCTCCGCGCCGGTGGCCCGCGCCACGGGGGCGACGGCGCCCACGTGGTCGAAGTGCGTGTGGGTCAGGAGGATCCCGTCGAGCTGCACGCCGAGCTCGTCCAGCGCCGCGAGCAGCATCGGGGCCTCGTCGCCCGGGTCGACGATCAGCGCGCGGTCGGAGCCGTCGCGCCGCATGATGTAGCAGTTCTCCTGCACCACCCCGACGGTGAACATGCGCACGTCCACGCTGAGCTCAGCTCCTGGGCGGTTTGCCGGTCGCCGCGCGAGCGCGGCGCCGGTTGTAGATGAAGCGGTCGGTGTAGTAGCTCATCGGTATGTAGAGGAGGAGCATGAAGGCGGCCAGCATGGCGCCCTCCGCCGGGCTGCGGCCGAAGGCGAGCACCACCAGGACGCCGAAGATGCCCGCCATCAGCGCGGCCCGGTTGAGTGCTCCGCGCCAGGTCGGCGGCTTGTCGAAGCGGGTGCCACGGCGCTCTCGGGCCTGGCGGCGGGCCTCCCCTCGGACGCCCACGCCGCCTCCGCGGGCGCCGCGCGCGGCCGGTACCGGCCGTTCCACGGTCCCCGCCTGGGTGCCTCGATGCTTGCGGGATCGCCTCTTCTTCGTCTGCGCCATGGCTGAGGGCTGAGCGTAACGCCTCACCTGTCGCCGCGGTCAGCCCGGCGCGGCCAGGACCTCCTCGATCACCCGCCGCCTGCGGTCGAAGTCGCGCAGCGGCACGTCTAGCTCGCCGAGGCCGTCAAGGGCCGCCTGGGGGACGAGCCCGCCGACCTCGAGCTCGGCCCCCGCCCCCCGGGCCCGCACTCGGCGCACCAGCTCGGCCACCGGGGCCGCGCGGCAGAGGTCGTGGAGGTTCATCGAGACCTGTGCTCGCCGGCGGCCCGGCAGGTAGAGGCCGATCGCCCGCACGCCCGCCGGGCCGCCGCCCGACTCGCGCAGGTCGCCGCCGTCGATCGCTCGTGCGAGGTCGAGGTCGTCTGTGTCGAGGTCCACGTTCACGGCCACGAGCGGGGGGCGGGCGGTGGCCAGGACGGCCCCCGCCGTGGCGTGAGGCCGGCGGGGGCCGTAGTCGGGCCGCAGCTCCCCGGCGGCCATCCGCTCGGCGAGACGCGCCGGGCCGCCGGCCCGCAGGGCGGCGCGCTCGCGCCGGTCGTCGCCGGTGGCGAGGTCTCCGTAGAGGAACACCGGCAGCCCCTGCTCGCCCATCAGCGCCGCGGCGGTGAGCGCCTCGGCGACCGCTGCGCCGCGGTCTCCGGGAGCGAGATACACGACCGGCGCCACGTCCAGTGCTCCAACGTGCGGGTGCAGTCCGCGGTGGCGAGTTAGGTCGATGCGCTCCGCGGCCGTCGCGGCCGCAGACGCGAGCGATGCCGCCACGTCGCCCTGCCGCCCCGCAAGGGTGAGGACGCTGCGGCCGTGATCGGGGTCCAGGTGCACATCGAGCAACCGCAGGCCCCCGCCGATGAGGGCCGCGGTGACCGCGTCGACGCCAGCGCCGGGCTCGCCCACGCTGAAGTTCGGCACGGTGAGCAGCAGCGGGCGCTCGCCCATCTATCCTTCGCCCGTCGCGGCTCCGTAGCTCAGCCGGTTAGAGCGCACCACTCATAATGGTGAGGTCGGTGGTTCGAGTCCACCCGGAGCTATCAGCCGCCCCCGACGACCTCCTGAAGGGCCTTGTCGTAGGCCTTCTGATCGGCGATGTCGACGGTGTCCTTCTCCTCGCCGACGAGCTTCAGCGTGACCTTCTCGGTCTTGCCGGACTCCGTGCCCTTGAGGTCGCACTCGAAGGTGTCGCCCTCGATCTCCTTCACCCCCGGGCAGTCGATGGAGGCACCGACGGTTTCGAGCTCCTTGTTGATGCCGTCCACCGCCTCGGTGGCATCGGTGACCTCGTTACCGCAACCGCTCACTGCCAGTGCGCCGATCACGCACGCGCTCGACAACATGCCACCTGCGAACTTGAACGCCAACGAGGTATCCGCCTTTCGATCAGCCGTCTGGGGGTCGGACGCCGTTCTCGGTCCGCGGCGGCGGACCCTAACCGACGGCCAGGACAGGTGGTGCGGGCGTATGCTCGCCGGGTCCCGGTCGAGCAGGAGGAGGAGAGGCATGCCGCAACCGATCGAGGGTCGCCCGCGCGAGCTGCTCGAGGCCCCGAACTTCTGTCAGGTGGGTTCGATCCGCACGGACGGCACTGCTCACGTGGTGCCCACCTGGGTCGATATCGAGGACGGCCTCGTGATGCTGAACAGCGCCGAGGGCCGGGCGTGGCCCAAGAACGTGCGCCGCGACCCCCGCGTGACCCTCACGGTGCTGAACCAGGAGAACCCGTACGAGTTCGTGTCGATCCGCGGACGCGTGGTCGATGACACCCACGACGGTGCCGACGAGCACATCGACCGGCTGGCCATGAAGTACTTGGGAGAGGAGCGCTATCCGTACCGAGCCGACGGCGAGCAGCGGGTGATCTTCAGGGTCGAGCCCGACCAGGTGTTCCACTTCGGGAGTTGACCGGGGGCCGGGGCGCCGCTGAGGCCCCCGGGCGCGCGGGGGCCGTATCAACGGCATGAGGCACCACAAGCTGGTTCGCGAGCAGCGCCTGCCGCAGCCCCCCGAGGAGGCCTTCGGGTTCTTCGCCGACGCGCTCAACCTCGAGGCCATCACCCCGCCGTGGCTGCAATTCGAGGTCACGACGCCGGGACCGATCGAGATGCGGCCCGGCACGCTGATCGACTACCGGCTGCGCATTCACGGCGTGCCGGTGCGCTGGCACGCGCGCATCGACGTGTGGGAGCCGGGACGCCGCTTCGTGGACCGGCAGCTCAGGGGGCCCTACCGGGTCTGGCACCACACACACCAGTTCGAGGCCGACGGACGCGGTGGCACGACCATGCGCGACGTCGTCCGCTACGCGCTTCCGCTCGGCATCCTCGGCGCGCTCGCACATGTGCTGTTCGTCCGCCGTGACGTCGAGCGCATCTTCGACCACCGCCGCCAGGCCATCGAGCGGCTGGCTGCGAGCCGCGCTTAGCGCCGCCCGTTGACGGCCCTCCATGAAGCCGTTCGCACTTCATTAAGTAAAGTGAGAGTCGCGTGAAGGTCTTCTGGCGACTCCTCGGCTTCCTGCGGCCCTACCGCGCCGGGGTGATCGTCTCCTTCGTCCTCGCCGCCGCCGCCATGGCGATGGGCGTGCTCCTGCCGTTCCTGGTGGGTCGCACCGTCGACGAGATCCGGGAGGGCTCGGACCGGCTGTGGCCACTCGGCCTGGCCATCCTCGGGGCAGGGCTCCTGCGGCTCGCGTTCAGCGTGGTACGACGCCTCGTGGCCGGCCGGGTCTCCCTGGGTGTCGAGTACGACCTCCGCAACCGCATGTACTCCCACCTGCAGTCGCTCGAGCTCGCGTTCTTCGACGGGCAGCAGACGGGCCAGCTCATGTCGCGCGCCACCGTGGACCTGCAGGCGGTGCGCTTCTTCCTCGGCTACGGGCTGATTTTCATCCTGCAGTCGTTGATTGCGATCGCCATCGCGGGCGTCGTGATGTTCGTGGTGAACCCCGGCCTCGCCCTGGTCGCGCTCGCCCCCATGCCGTTCGTGATCGGCGTCGCCTTCCGCTATGGACGGCTGAACCGGCCGGCGACGCAGGAGGTTCAGCAGCGCATCGCCGAGCTGACGGCGGAGGCCGAGGAGAACATCTCGGGGGTGCGGGTGGTGAAGGCCTTCGCGCAGGAGGCGCGCCAGCTCGGGCGCTTCCAGGACCGCGTGCAGCGGGTGTTCGACCAGTCGATGGTGTCCACGCGGTTGCGGGCCTTCTACAACCCGTTCATCGGCTTCCTGCCCCAGCTGGGACTGGCGGCGATCCTGTTCGTGGGCGGCCGCCAGGCGGTGCAGGGGAACATCACGATCGGTGAGTTCGTGGCCTTCTTCGGCTACGTGCTGATGCTCACCTCGCCGACGCGCACGCTCGGCATCGCGCTCGGGATGGCCCAGCGCGCGGTCGCCTCGGGTGCGCGCGTGTTCGAGATTCTCGACCGCGAGCCGGCGATGCACGTGCCGGCGGAGGCGGCGCCGTTGCCGGCGGGCGATGGCCGCGTCGAGCTGCGAGGCGTGACGTTCGCCTACGACGAGGGCACCAAGCCGGTGCTGCGAGACGTATCGCTCACGGTCGACGCGGGCCGCACGGTGGCCATCGTGGGCGGAACGGGGTCGGGCAAGACCACCCTCGTGTCACTGCTTCCCCGGCTCTACGACGTGAGCGAGGGCGCGGTGACCATCGACGGCGCCGACGTGCGCGAGGTGGACCTGCGGGCGCTGCGCGGTGAGATCGCGCTGGTGTCGGACGAACCGTTCCTGTTCTCGGCGACCGTGCGCGAGAACATCGCCTACGCGCGCCCCGAGGCGACCGACGAGGAGGTCGAGACGGCCGCCCGGAGCGCCGGGGCGCACAAGTTCGTGAGCGAGCTCCCCGAGGGCTACGACACGCTGGTGGGCGAGCGCGGCATGACGCTGTCGGGGGGGCAGCGGCAGCGGGTATCGATCGCGCGGGCGCTGATCACCAACCCGCGCATCCTCATCCTCGACGACGCCACGTCGAGCGTTGACGCCACCACCGAGGCCGAGATCAAGCGCGCGCTGCGGACCCTGATGAAGGGGCGGACCACGTTCGTGATCGCCCATCGGCTGTCCACGATCTCGCTCGCAGACGAGGTCGTCGTGCTCGATCATGGCCGCGTCGCGGCACGCGGGACTCACGAGGAGCTGCTCGAGTCCTCCGACCTCTACCGCCAGATCGCCGAGGGCGCGAGCACCGAGCGCCACTACCTCACGCGCAAGCCGCTCGAGCGCGAGGTGGCCGGGCTGTGAGGGCGCGGGTGGGCGGCCTGTGGCGCCTTGTGCGCGGGGAAGAGCGTCGTGGCCGCAAGCTGCGCGGGCTCCTTGAGCTGCTCCGGCCCTACCGCGGGCGTGTGGCGCTCATGTTCCTCGCGCTGCTGGTGGCCACCGCTGCCGCCCTCGCGCCGCCGTACCTGGTGGGGCGGGCCGTCGACGAGGGCATCCGCGGCGGAGATCTCGGCCGGCTCAACGTGCTCGCCGCATTGTTCGTGGGCGCGGCGCTCGTGAACTGGGCCGCCACCTACGCGCAGACCTACCTCGTCAACTGGGTGGGGCAGCGCGCGCTGCAGGACCTGCGCAGCCGCATCTTCGCCCATCTGCAGCGCCTGTCGGTCGGCTTCTACGAGCGCAACAAGGCCGGCGTGCTGATCTCGCGGCTCACCAACGACGTGCAGGCGCTCGACCAGCTCGTGACCGACGGCGTGGTCACCCTGTTCTCGGCGTCGCTGACGCTGATCGGCACCGCGATCATCCTGATCTTCCTCGACGCCGAGCTGGCGCTGATCATCTTCATCAGCTTCCCGCTGCTGCTGGTGGGAAGCGTGGCCTTCCGGATCGCCTCGGCCGGCGCGTACAGGGCGACGCGCGAGAAGATCGCGCTGGTCACCGCCTACCTGCAGGAGACGCTGTCGGGCGTCCGCGTGGTGAAGGCCTTCGGCCGGGAGCGCACGCACGAGCGGCGCTTCGCGGTGCTGAACGACGAGCACCGGGAGGTGAACATGCGCACGGTGCGCCTGAACGCCGCCTACTTCCCGTCGGTGGAGATGCTCTCCGCGGTGGCCACCGCGGCGATCCTGCTCTACGGGGGCGCCCAGGTGGCGGGCGGCACCGGGGTCACGATCGGCGTGCTCGTGTCGTTCGTCTTCTACCTGCAGACGTTCTTCGACCCGATCCAGCAGCTCTCGCAGCTCTACACGACCTACCAGGCGGGCATGGCGGCGCTCGACAAGGTGTTCGATCTGCTCGACGAGGAGCCCGACCTCGAGGAGCGGCCGAGTGCGGTCGACCTCCCGCGGGTGCGCGGGGAGATCCGCTTCGAGGACGTGTCCTTCGGCTACGGCCGGCGCTCGGACGGCGAGCTGGCGCTGGCGGACATCGACCTGATCGTGCCGCCTGGGCAGACGGTGGCCCTGGTGGGCTCGACGGGCGCCGGCAAGTCGACGTTCGCCAAGCTCGTGGCCCGCTTCTACGACCCCACCGCGGGGCGGGTGCTGATCGACGGGTTCGACCTGCGCGACGTTCGTCAGCTCTCGCTGCGGGAGCAGCTCGGCGTGGTGCCCCAGGAGGGCTACCTGTTCTCGGGCACCATCCGCGACAACATCGCCTTCGGCCGCCCGGACGCCACCGACGCGGAGGTGCGCGCCGCGGCGGCGGCCGTCGGCGCCGACCGTTTCCTGGCCGAGCTGCCGGAGGGGTACGACACCGAGGTCGGCGAGCGGGGCGGGCACCTGTCCGCCGGCCAGCGCCAGCTCGTGGCCTTCGCGCGCGCGGCGGCGTCGGACCCGCGCATCCTCATCCTCGACGAGGCCACGTCGAACGTGGACGTGCAGACCGAAGCCCGCATCGAGCAGGGCCTGCGGCGGCTTCTCGCGGGCCGCACGGCGATCGTGATCGCCCATCGGCTGTCGACCATCCGGCGAGCGGGACGCATCGTGGTACTGGAGCACGGGCGCATCGCGGAGCAGGGCACGCATGACGAGCTGCTCGAGGCGGGCGGGGCGTATGCGCGGCTGTATGAGGACTGGGCGGAGGAGGCGGCGTAGGGCCTCAGCGCGCTGCTCACTCGGGCAGCGGACCTATACTTCCCGGGCGCTCCGGGGTCGAATAATCGGCAATTCGCTGGTCTCTGGAACCAGAAATTGGGGTTCGAGTCCCTGCCCCGGAATGGTTCGAGTGAAGCTCTCTGTGCGCGGGTCCGTCCGGTGTTCGTGCGAACATATGTTCGTGATGCGGCAAGGCGACCCTCCCTCGCAAGGCGCGAGCACCACGCGCGCCCGCGTCCTCGGTGGACGAGCTCCTCAGGCCCGGAACCCGCCGGACGCGCAGTCACATCAAGCTCCGGCTGGTCGGCGCCGGCTTGAAGGGGGATCGCTGTGAGGTGTGCGGCATCAACGAATGGCGGGGCCTCCCCCTCAGTCTTGCGCTGCACCACCTCAACGGCATCAAGGACTCAATCGCCTCGAGAATCTCGCCCTTCTATGCGCGAACTGCCACAGCCAGACAGAGAACTTCTCGGGGAGGAACAAGAGACGACGAGCGGTGTGACCGCCTACGCGGTATGAGTCACGACGGCCGCTTCGCCCCGAGCCCCACCGGCCCCCTCCACCTCGGCAACCTCCGCACCGCCCTCCTGGCCTGGCTCTTCGCGCGCTCGGCCGGCGCGCGCTTCCTCGTGCGCATGGAGGATCTCGACTCCGGCCGCGTGCGACCGGGCGTCGAGGAGCAACAGCTGGACGATCTGGCGGCTCTCGGGCTCGACTGGGACGGTCCGGTCGCCCGCCAGTCCGAGCGCACGGGGCTCTACGAGGAGGCGACCAAGAGGCTCAGCAGCGACGGCTTCCTCTACCGGTGCTACTGCAGCCGCAAGGACATCCGCGAGGCGGCCTCGGCGCCGCACGGCAAGGCGGCTGAGGGCGTCTACACCGGCACGTGCCGGAAGCTGACCCGGACCGAGCGCCGTGACCGCGAGCGCTCGGGGCGCTCACCCGCCCTGCGGCTGAACGCCGGGGGAGCGATCCGCATCGGCTTCGACGACCGCCTGCTCGGACCGCGCTCCGGGGTGGTGGATGACTTCGTGATCCGCCGCGGCGACGGGGTGCCTGCCTACAACCTCGCGGTCATCGTCGACGACGCCGCCCAGGGCATCGGCGAGGTGGTGCGCGGCGCCGATCTCGCCGACTCGACTCCGCGGCAGATCCTCCTGGCTCGCCTGCTCGGCCTCCCCCAGCCGACCTACGTCCACGTGCCGCTCGTGCTCGGCCCGGACGGCGCACGACTCGCCAAGCGGCACGGCGCGGTCACGCTCGGAGACCGCGCGGCGATCGGCGACTCCCCCGGCGAAGTGCTCGCCCAGCTCGCCCACGGACTTGGGCTGGCGAGCCCGAACGAACACGTCACCAGCGCGTCCTTGCTCGAGCGCTTCGAGCCCTCCGCGCCGCTGCGAGGAGGGCTCAAACCAGTATCTGCTACTGAACGTTGATCACCCGCCGGGGGCTGAATCCCGCCTCATGGTCGTCGTGCCGCACGATCCGAACCCGGTAGGTGCCGTCCTCCGTCACCCTCAGCCGGCGTGAGTAACGAGAGCGAGCGTCCCCGGCGTCGGCGAGCCTGGGGCGTGCCACCGTCACGAACGTACCCGTCGGGCTGAGCCGCTGGACCGCCACCACGCGGCCGTCGTGCGCGGGAGAGACGAAGCCGGAGAAGCGCACCCGCGTCCCCTGCGCCGGAGTCCGGTCGCTCACCCGGAGGCTCACCCGTGGGCGCACCTTCACGAGCACCTCGGGGCTCGTCACCGGTGGCTTGGCCTTCGCCTCCACGCGGTACTTGGTGTTCAGCGCCGGCGCGACGGTGAAGGCGTAGTTGCCCATCGCGTCGGTCGTGGCGCCGGGGCCGCGAGAGAACGCGTCGAACGGGAAGGGATCCTCCTCGAGCGTCACCGCGACGCCGCCGTTCCCCGTGCCGGTCACCTGGCCTCCGATGCTCGCCGTGCGGCCGAAGAGCACGGTGTCCGGGGTGGCGGCCACCGTCACCGTGTTGTCCCCCGGCTGGGGCTTCGGTGCAGCCTCCGCGGCCACCGGCGCCACGAGGGCGACCGCCAGCGGCACTGCGAGTAGTGACTTGCTCATGATCTCGGTCTCCCTTGGTCGTTCCATGACTAAGACGACCAGGGCACCCTCAGGTTGTGAGGTTTCGGACCGTCGGCCGCGCCAACGGCCCTCGGCAGGTGCGGCTCGTCAGGCCGCCTCGGAGCTCGCCGCCGCGTTGAAGAGCGCGGTGACCTCGCGCTCGAGCCCGGTGTCCAGCACGAGCAGCACCTCGTCGCCGCTCTCGATCAGCGTGTCGCCGCTTGGCACGAAACCGCTGCCGTCGCGTAGGATCGAGATCACGAGGGACCCGTCCGGGAGGCCCACATCCTTCACCGCGCGTCCCTCGGCCGGCGAGTCGTCGTCCACCTCCACCTCGATGATCTCGAGCCGCTCCTGCGGCAGGTCGAGCAGGTGCACGAGGCCGTACTTCGGCACCTCGTGCTCGATGAGCCGCAGGATCAGGTCCGTGGCTGACACCGCCGGCTTGACCCCCAGGAGGTCGAAGTGCTCCAGGTTGCGCGGGTTGTTGCAGCGCGCGATCACCCGGCCGACCTCGTACTTCTCGCGGGCCATCTGGCAGATGAGCATGTTGTCCTCGTCGTCGCCGGTCACGGCGATGACCATGTCGGCGCGCTCGATTCCGGCTCGCTCGAGCACCCACAGCTCCGTGCCGTCCCCGTACTGGACGGCGTGCTCGAGCTCCTCCTCGACCGTCGCGTAACGCCGCTGGCTGGACTCGACCAGAGTGAGCTCGTGGCCCTTGTCGATGAGCTCGCGCGCGATGTTCCAGCCGACCTTCCCGGCGCCCACCACCACGATGTACACCTAGCCCACCACCTGCTCCTGCACGGCGGCCTCGAGCATCTCGATCGCCACCTGCGTGGGGCATACCGTCGCCAGCCCCTGCTTCGCATACCAGCTCGCCCGCGCGGGATCGAGCACGCGGACGACCACCCGCTGGATGTCGAAGCGCCGCTTTGCGATCTGGGCTATCACGAGGTTGGTGTTGTCCCCGTTGGTCGAGGCCACAAACGCGTCGGCCCGCGCGATTCCGGCCTCCATCAGCGCGTCGATCTCGAGCGCGGTGCCGACCGTGAAGGTTCCACCGGCCTCCTCCCAACTCTCGCGTCGCCCCCGCTCGAGCATCGCGATGGCCTCGGGGTCCTCGTCGAGCACCGACACCTCGTGCCCCTGTCCCTGCATGGTCTTGGCTATCGCGGAGCCCACGCGGCCACAGCCGACTATGAGGACGAACACCGGGCTACTGTAGCGCCGCGCTGCGGCGAGTGGACGGTGCGCGGAGGACGGTGGACGGGGACACCGCCTGGGGCCGCGCACCCTGTCCCGTGTCCCCTGTCCACCGTCACCCGTAACGCGCAAAGCGCCCTACGGCGCAACCGCGTCCCGCACCCCGTTCTCACCCGCCGGAGGCGCGGTGAGGATCACCCGGCAGGGAGCCTTCTCGAGCACGTACCGCGTCAGCTCCCCGACAAAGCGGTCGCGCGGACCCCCGAGCCCGCCGAGCAGGGCGCCGCCGCGGACCCGGGTCGGTTCCTCGGCAGCGAGAACGATGGCCTCGACCCCACGTCTCCTGGCCTCCTCCACGATCGCCGCGCCGGCCGAGCGGGAGCGCTGCGTTGCGGTGGCCACCTCCACCCCCTCGTACTCCTCCCCCACCTCCTTCGCGCGGGCGAGCGCCCGCCGGGCCGCGGCTATTCGCTCGTCGGGCACGCGGGCGTCCAGCGGAAGCGACATCGGCATCTCGAGCACGAACAGGGCCTCGATCACCGGACCACCCTCGCCGGCCTCGCGCTCCTCGGCCGCGAGCCGCCCGGCGGTGCCGACGATGTCGTCGTCGAGGGGGTGGCCGAACACCGGCACGAGGATGGTCCCGTACTCGACCGAGAGCCGGTCCCGAAGGGCCTCGGCCGGCACGAAGCAGCGCTCGAAGACCGGCTCGCCCTGCGTGCGCCGGTACACCACATAGAGCGCCACGCCGGCCACCATCCACAGCCCCCCCAGGATCCGCGCCCCATCGTGCAGGACGATCACGGAGACGAAGGCCGCTGCCGCGGCGAGCGCGCCGAGGACGGACGGGATCGGCACCGAGGCGCCGCGGAACCGCACGGAGACGGGAACGCGGTAGACGCGCCGCAGGTCGGGCTCGCGGAACCGCATGCGGATCACCGAGACGTGCGCC
Organism: Thermoleophilaceae bacterium; assembly: GCA_030446485.1. Classification (GTDB taxonomy): domain Bacteria; phylum Actinomycetota; class Thermoleophilia; order Solirubrobacterales; family Thermoleophilaceae; genus JAUJNF01. The sequence goes on from JAUJNF010000005.1 coordinate 182,577, forward strand.
AGCAAGAACGTGAGCGTCGATCCGAACGCGAAGATGCCGGCCAGAAAATCGATGTCGGCGGGCACCACGAGGGCGATCGTGACGATCGAGGCGAGCACGATGGCCACGTACGGCGTCGAACGCTTCGCGTGCAGCTTGCCGACCGCCGAGGGCACCTGACGGTTGGTGGCCAGCGAGTAGACGAGCCGCGACAGCCCGAGCATGCCGGTGTTGAGCGCCTGCAGGAGCACCACAGCCGCGGTGGCGGCCACCAGGTGGCGGAGCCCCTCTCCCAGCCATTCCGGCTCGTAGCGCGACACGATCTCGAGCACCGGCGCCTCCACTGCCAGACCGGCGAGCTCAGTCGACCCGCCGATCACCGGCACGGAGACGAGCGCGACCACCGACATGCCGAGGAAGATCACGAGCAGCACGGCGCTTGCGATCGGCACGATGCGCCGGAGCGCCGCCGGCCGCGGGCGGATCTCCGCCGCGAGCCCAGAGGCCGCCTCGATGCCGGTGAGGGCAGCCATGGCGATCACCGTGGCGAACACGAAGTCGCCCCACCGGGGCGCCGTTCCCAGGTCGATCGAGTCGCGCAGGAGATCCGCGTCGAACATCAGAGCGAGGCCGAGCACGACCACCAGGACGAGGAGGACGATGTTCGCGATGCCCACCCTCAGCACGATCCGCAGCCGCTCCGCCGACAGCCCGCGGATGTTCGTGACCGCCACCGCCACGACCGCCAGCGCGGCGATCGCGACCTCCCACACCGGGTCGTCGGCGAACCCCGCGAAACCCGCCAGATAGTGAGGGATCGCGAAGGCCGCGATGGCCATCACGATCAGGTAGTCGAGCAGGATCGCCCAGCCCGCGACGAAGCTCCACAGCTCGTTGAAGGCGTAGCGGGCGAAGGTCGAGGCCCCGCCGCGCTCCGGGTGGAGCGAGTTGCCCTCGATGTAGCTCATCATCGTGACCACGAAGAACGCGCCGGCGATCACGAACGCGACCGGGGTGAGCCCGAGGGCGTCGCCGGCGACGACGCCGAGGGCGAAGTAGATCGAGGAGCCCACCGCGCTCAACCCGATGGCGAAGAGCGCCCGCGCCCCGAGCGCCTGGCCGATGCGCGGCCCGGGACGCAGGCCGGGCGGCCCGAACCGCCGTGGACCCGTCACGGCGCCCGGCGCCCGCGCGCCAGGTACAGGCGTCCGAGTCCTAGCAGCACGAGCAGCGTTCCCAGGATCACCCCGAGGGCGAGCGGGCCGCCGCCGCCGGCCAGCGCGGTGGCGATCATCGCCCCACCGAGGACGACGATCACCGCGCTGAGTGCGCGCGTCGAGTTGCGGTAGACGCGTTCCAGCCTCATCGGGCGGCTGCGGCCATCGGCTGGCGCTTGGTCGGCGCTTGGCCATTCACGCGCGGGGGTGGCGACTCGATGATCACCCGGCACGGGCGCTTGAGGAGCACGTCCTCGAGCGTCCTTCCGAGCAATGAGGAGCCGGCCCGGCGCGGAGGCGGAGTTAGGACGACCGCCCGCGCGCGGATCTCGACGGCCTCCTCGACGATGCGTGCCCCGGCCTCGCCGGCGCGGACCTTCTCCCAGTGCCCCGTCACCCGGCGCCCGCCCAGGGCCCGTGCCGAGTCGATGGTGGTCCGGGCGCGGCGCTCCTGTGCCGGCAGCGCGGCGCCGATCGGCAGCCCGTTCGGGACGGTGATGGTCACGAGCACGTGCACGCCCCGCCGCCGTCGCGCCGCCAGCTTGACGGCCGTGGCCACCGCCTCGCGCGAGTACTGGCCGTCCTCGAAGGCCACGAGCACCGATTCGTACTCCACCTCCCGCTCGACGATCGGCTTGGGCTGCACGATCTTGGCGGTCTGGATCAGGCTCAACCCCTGCTGCCGGCGGAAGACCACGTACACGAGCATCCCGGCCACGAGCCAGCCGGTTCCCGCGATCAGGGTCGGCGGGTCGAGGGCCGTCACCACCACCAGCGCGATCGCGGTGCCCGTCCCTCCCACCACCGCAAACAGCGGAATGCTGTGCCCGCGGATCGTGACGGAGCCCGGACCGCGCCACGGCCGCTCCTGATCGGGCTCCTTCACGCGCAGGGCGATCACCGCGAAGTGGGCGATCGTGAACGACAGCATCGCCCCGAACGTGTAGATCGTGCCGAGGAACTCCGCCTCCCCGGGGAGCATGGTCAGGCAGGCGATGAAGCCGAAGATGCCGATGGCGACGTAGGGGGTCCTGAACTTGGGATGGAGCTGGCGCAGCCGCTCGGGGAGCTGCCGGTACTGACCCATCGAATAGGTCAGCCGCGAGACGCCGATGAGCCCGGCGTTGGCGGCGATGAAGAGGATCGTCGCCGCCAGGACGCCGACGTAGATCTCGGCGGGCGCCTGCAGGGCGCCCAGGTCGATGCTCTTGACGACGCCCAGGATCGGGTCGCCGGCGACCTCGTCGGCGAGCGCCGTCCTGCCGTTCTCGACCGGCAGGGCCGAGAGCGCCACCGCGGGCAGCAGCGCGTAGATCGAGATCACGGCGATCACCATCGCGCCCATGGCCCGCGGGATCGTGCGCCCGTAGTCGGTCGCCTCCTCGGCCAGGTTCGAGATCGTCTCGAGTCCCGTGTAGGCCACCATCGCCACCGGGATCGCGATCAGGAAGTCGGAAACCGTCGGCGAGGTGCCGAAGTCGACGTTCTCGATCAGCGTCGAGGGCGACAGCACCAGGAAGATGCCGGCGACCACCAGCAGGACCTGCGTCAGGAAGTCGGCGATGGCGAGGAAGATGTTCACCCCGGCCGCCTCCTTCACGCCGACGATGTTCAGTGCGGCCAGCGCGATCACCACGCCGATCCCGAAGATGATGTCGTGAGGCGAGCCGCGCAGCGGCTCCCAGAAGATGCCGAGGTAGTGCGGCACGAAGAAGGCCGAGATCGTGACCGTGATGATGTAGTTCAACATCTGCGCCCAGGCCGCGAAGAACGACCAGAACTCGTTGAAGGCCCGCCGTGCGAACGAGGACGACCCGCCGGCCTCCGGGTACATGGTCGTGGCCTCGGTGTAGGTGGCGGCGGTGCACACGAACAGGACGCCCGAGATGACGAACACCACCGGCGTCATCCCGAGCGCGAACACCGCGACGAGGCCCAGCGCGTAGTAGATGGAGCTGCCCACGTTGCCGTAGGCGGTGCTGAACAGGGCACTCGGTCCGAGGACCCGCTCGAGTCCCTGGTTCTTCGGCCTCCGTTCCGCCACGGAAGAAAGCTACCGAGGCAGCGGACGCTGCTTTCGGTGCACGGTGGACGGTGGACGGTGGACGGGGCTCCAACTCATGGCCCGTCCACCGTCCTCTGTCCGCTGTCCACCTCGCCGCGGCGAGCTACACGATCAACGGGATGATCAGGATCGCCACGATGTTGGCCACCTTGATCATCGGGTTGATCGCCGGCCCCGCGGTGTCCTTGTAGGGGTCGCCGACCGTGTCGCCGGTCACCGAGGCGGCGTGCGCCTCGGAGTTCTTGCCGCCGTACTCGCCGTCCTCGATCAGCTTCTTGGCGTTGTCCCACGCCCCGCCACCCGAGGTCATGGACACCGCCGTGAAGAACCCGACCACGATCACGCCGATCAGCAGGCCGCCGAGCGCCTTGTAGGAGAGCAGGCCGATCACCACGGTGATCACGATCGGGATCAGCGCCGGGGCGATCATCTCCTTCTGCGCCGCGGCGGTCACGATCGACACGCAGCGGGCGTAGTCCGGCCGGTCGGTGCCCTTCATGATCCCCGGCTTCTCCTTGAACTGGCGCCGCACCTCCTCGACCACGAGCCCGCCGGCGCGGCCTACCGACTCGATCGAGAGCGACACGAACAGGAAGACCATCATGCCTCCCACCAACAGCCCGATCAGCACCTCCGGGTCCGAGATGTCGAAGGAGATGTCGATGCCCCCGCCCGCCTCGTCGCGGAGCTCCTCGATGAAGGCGCCGAACAGCACGAGCGCGGCGAGCACGGCCGAGCCGATCGCGTACCCCTTGGTGACGGCCTTGGTCGTGTTGCCAACGGCGTCGAGCGGGTCGGTCACGCCGCGCACCTCGGCGGGCAGGTCGGCCATCTCGGCGATGCCGCCGGCGTTGTCGGTGATCGGGCCGAACGCGTCGAGGGCGACGATCAGTCCGGTCAGCGACAGCTGCGCCATCACCGCCACGCCGATGCCGTAGATGCCGCCTAGCTCGTTGGCCGCGAGGATGCCCAGGGCGAGCACGATGGCCGGGGCGGCCGTCGACTGGAAGCCCTGCGCAAGCCCCTGGATGATGTTGGTGGCGTGTCCGGTCTGCGAGGCGCGCGCCGTCGTCTTCACCGGACGAAAGCGCGTCGAGGTGTAGTAGTCGGTGATCACGAAGAGCAGCGCGGTGATGCCGATGCCCACCAGCGTGCACAGCCACAGGTCGATGCCGCTGGGCTCCTCGTTGCCGCCCTTCAGCAGGCCCGAGGCGCCCTCCTGGAACGTGATGTCGTTCATCAGGCCGAGGGTGATCGGCAGGAACGCCAGGGCCGCCAGCACGCCGGAGACGATCAGCCCCTGGTAGAGGGCGCGCTCCACGTTGCCGGCGCGGCTGCGGACCGCGAAGGTGCCGATGATCGAGGCGATGATCGACACCCCGCCGATCACCAGGGGATAGACGGCCGCCTCGCCGAGCTCGTTGAAGGTCAGGACGCCGAGGAGCATCACGGCGACCGCGGTGACCGCGTAGGTCTCGAACAGGTCGGCCGCCATGCCGGCGCAGTCGCCCACGTTGTCGCCCACGTTGTCGGCGATCACCGCCGGGTTGCGGGGATCGTCCTCGGGGATGCCGGCCTCGACCTTGCCTACCAGGTCGGCTCCCACGTCCGCGGCCTTGGTGAAGATTCCGCCGCCGAGCCGGGCGAAGACCGAAATCAGCGAACCGCCGAAGCCGAGCCCGACGAGGGCGTCCACCGCCTCCTTCTCCTCCACGCCCGTGAGCAGCAGGATCCCGTAGTAGCCCGCCACGCCCAGCAGCGCGAGGCCGGCCACCAGGAGGCCGGTGACGGCACCGCCGCGGAAGGCGACCGACAGCGCGCGCGGTATGCCGTCGCGCGCCGACTCGGCGACGCGGGCGTTCATCCGCACCGACACGTTCATGCCGATGAAGCCGGCCGCCGCGGAGAACAGCCCGCCGATGACGAACCCGATCGCGGTCTCGATGTCGAGCGCGAAGGCGAGAAGGATCGCGAGCACCACCGCGACCCCGCCGATGATCGTGTACTGGCGCCTCAGGTACGCCTGGGCGCCCTCCTGCACGGCCAGCGAGATCTCCTGCATGCGCTCGTTACCGGGCGACAGCGCGAGGAGCGAGCGCGAGGTCAGGGCGCCGTAGAGCACGGCGGCTCCCGCGCAGGCGAGCGCGATGACCACGCCGAAATCGGTGAGGAAGTCGTTCAAGGGGAAAGCCTCCGAGTGATGTTTGGGTCAGTCCGTGCGAGCTCGCCGGGAACGGCGCGAAGCGCTCGTCAGAGCACGATCGCGCTGCTCAGCGCCCGGGCACATATGTCGTCCGGCTGCGGCCCGATCTTGGGGAGCACCCGGAACAGGAGCGCGCGGAGTCTATCGAGGTTGTCGGCAAACACGCGATAGGCGGCCTCGGCGGTCACCGGCTCGACGGACGGGTCGTCGTCCAGGCCGGCGTCGTAGTCGGTCACGAGCGACACGTTGGCGTAGCAGAGCTCGAGCTCGCGGGCGAGCCACGCCTCGGGGTACTGGGTCATGTTCACGACGTCCCACCCGGCGGCACGGAACCAGCCGGATTCGGCGCGGGTGGAGAAGCGCGGGCCGGAGATGACCACCACCGTCCCGCCGTCCACCACCGGAATTCCGAGCGCCTCGGCGGCGGCCACGAGCGCGGCCCGCAGCGACGGGCAGTACGGGTCGGCAGCCGCCACGTGGGTGGTCTGCGGCCCGTGGTAGAAGGTGTCCGCCCTGCCCCGCGTGCGGTCGACGAACTGGTCGCAGACCACGAACGTGCCGGGTGCGTGCTCCGGCCTGAGCGAACCGCAGGCGGCCGGCCCCACTATTCGCCTGACACCCACCTCTCTCATGGCCCACAGGTTTGCCCGGTAGTTGATCCGGTGCGGCGGGAGGTCGTGTCCGTCGCCGTGACGTGGCATGAAGGCCACGCGCGTACCGCCCAGGGACCCAATCCGGATCGCGGCCGACGGCGGGCCCCAGGGCGTGTCCAGCGATACCTCCTCGGAATCGTCGAGGAAGCGATAGAACCCGGACCCTCCGAAGACTCCCACCGGGGCCTCGGAAGGCGACCGCGGCCGCCCTGCGGCGGAGGACACCCGGCTGATCTCCCCTAGGAGCCCGGCAGCCAGATCTTGGCGCGCGCCTTGGCCCGCTCCGCCTCGTCGGCGGTCGGCTCGGCGGGCGCCGGAGGTGCCGCGCCCGGCGGAGCCCCGGGCGGCGCTGCAGGGCCGGCCGGCGCGCCGGTGGCAGCCGGGTCCTCGGCCCCGCCGGCCGCCCCCGCCTCGCGGGCGTAGGCCATCTGGAGCTGCGTCAGCGCGTTGCGGATCGCCGCCGCGGGCTCCGCCGGCAGCAAGGGCACGAGGGCGCGGGCGCCCTCGATCGCCAGGCGCGCCTGCGCGAGGTCCCGGTCGCCGCCGGCCGATGGCCCGCTCAAGCCCAGGCGCATCCCGCCGAGGTTCACGAGCGTGACCACGGTCTGCAGGATCACGTCCTGGACCGCGATGCCGCGCATCTCCGCCTCGAACGCGGCCTGGAGCTCCTCCTCGGTCGGCTCGGGCCGGCTCACGAGACCACCCGCTCGGCGGCATGGCTGTGCTGGGCGGAGGCCACCTCGGCAGCGTAGACCTCCTCGATCGACTGACCCTCGGCGAGCGCGCGGTGCTGGCGCTGGGCGCCGTTAAGCGCCGGCGGAGAGGGGTCGAGCCCCAGGGCGGTTCGCGCGGGCCCCGTCCAGGCCAGCAGCCGATCGGCCAGGGCGGCGGCCGGGAACTCCTCGCCCCGCTCCAGGTCGATCAGCTTGCCGTCGAGGCCGTAGCGCACCGCCCGCCACATGTTCTCCTCGATCAGGCGCCCCGCGGGCGGATCGGGCAGCGCGCCCTCGTCGTGGTCGAGGGCGGCCTGGGCCACGCAGGCCACGATGAGCGCGGCCATCGCCGCCGAGTCCTCGGCGCTCGACTGGGCGTCGCAGATCCGCACCTCCACCGTGCCGTAGGCGTGATGCGGGCGCACGCTCCACCACAGCTGGGTCTGCTCCTGGATCGACCGGGTGCGCACCAGCAGCTCGACGTACTCGGCGTAGGCGGCGAAGCCACCGAACACGTCCGGGACCCCGCAGCGGGGAAAGCTCTTGGTGAAGATCTGCGTGCGGGCCGAATGCAGGCCCGAGTCACGGCCGTCGAGGAAGGGCGAGTTGGCCGAGAGGGCGAGCAGCTCCGGGAGAAGGGCGCGCATGCGGTCGCAGACGGCGATGGCCCGGTCGGCTCCGCGGATGCCCACGTGCACGTGCACGCTGAACGTGTTGTTGCGCCACGCCACGTAGCGCAGCTGCTCGTCCAGGCGACGGTAGTGCTCCGTGTCGATGATCCGCTGCTCCTGCCAGGCGCTCCAGGGGTGCGTCCCGCAGGAGGCCAGCAACACGTCGTGCTCGGCAGCCAGGCGCGCGAGCCGCGCGCTCGCCTCGCGCTGGCTCGCGAGGGCGTCCGCGAAGGTATCGCCCTTCGCAGACCGAATCTCGATCTCCGAGGAGATCAGCTCGCCGGCCACGCGCTCGGCCAGCACGTCGTCCTCGGCCGCCGCGAGGGCGAGCTCCTCGTACCGCGGGGTGAGCGACCGGGTGCCCGGATCGAGCAACGCGAACTCCTCCTCGATCCCCACCGTGAAGTCCTCGGCGGAGTCGAAGGCCTCCCGGGCTCTGGCCATGTCGAGCACGATCAGGTCAGGTAGAAGTAGAGCGCGTGCAGCAGGTCCACCGCCGGGCTCGAGGTGTGCACCGTCACCTCGGGCGGCACCTGGAGCAGCGCCTCGGAGTAGTTGAAGATGATCTTCACGCCGGCCTCGACAAGGTCGTCGGCCACCCCCTGGGCGGCCTCCGTGGGCACCGCCAGCACCCCGACCACGATGTCCTCGTCGCGGACCACGCGCTCGAGCTCGTCGTACAGCCGCACGGTGAGCGCCCCTCCCACCGCCTCGCCCACCTTGCGAGGGTCGGTGTCGAAGATCGCCACCACGCGAAACCCGTGGTCGGCGAAGATGTCCGAGCTCGCGATGGCCTTACCGAGGTGGCCGGCGCCGAACAGGGCGATGTTGTGCTGGCCGCTCGTGCGCAGGATCTTGCGGATCTGCGAGACCAGCGGCGATGTTGTGCTGGCCGCTCGTGCGCAGGATCTTGCGGATCTGCGAGACCAGCGAGTCGACGTTGTATCCCACTCCGCGCTTGCCGAACTTGCCGAAGCCGGACAGATCACGGCGGATCTGCGTGGAGTTCACGTGGGTGTAGTCGGCGAGCTCCTGGGAGGAGATGGTCTCCTTCCCCATCTTCTTCGCCTGGGTCAGGACCTGGAGGTAGCGCGAGAGCCGCGCGGCGACGCCGAGCGACAGGCGCTCCCCGCCGACCACGAGCTCGACGGTGGAGCCCGGGGGCTCGTTGAAGCTCACCGCGCCACCTTAGCGAGGCGCATCTCGAGCTCGTCGGCGTCAACGTGGTACTCGAAGACCTCCTCACCGTCGACCGCCAGCACCGGAATCCGCTCGCCGTAGGCGCGGTTCAGGCGAGGGTCCAGCGAAACGTCGATCTCGACGAGCTCGGTGGCCGTGGTGGCAGCCGCCCGCGCGTCGAGCACCACCCGGCGCGCCTCCTCGCAGAGGTGGCAGCCGGGCTTGCCGTAGAGGGTGAGGGTTCTGGGGGTCATGGGGGGCTCGGCCAGTGGACGGTGGACGGCGGACGGTGGACGGGCTTCATGGCCGCGCCGTGGCATCGAGGGCCAGGTAGTCCGGGTAGGGGAGCGGGTCGAGGAAGCGGGCCGCGCCGGCGATCATCGCCGCGTTGTCGGTGCAGAGCGCCATGTCGGGGATCCACAGGTCGATGCCCCGGTCCGCGCAGGCCTCGGCCAGGCGGGCGCGCAACCGAGAGTTGGCGGCCACGCCGCCGCCCACGGCCAGCGAGGTGAGCCGCTGCTGCTCGAGGGCCGAGAGGGCACGGGCCACCAGCACGTCGACCACGGCCGCCTGGTACGAGGCGGCAAGGTCCGCCCGGGCGCGCGCAGCGGCCTCGCCCAGGTCGCGGACGCGGTACAGCAACGAGGTCTTCAGGCCGCTGAAGCTGAAGTCCAGGCCGTCGCCGGGGAGCGGCCGCGGGAACCCGAAGACCTCCGGGTCGCCCTCGCGCGCGAGGCGGTCGAGGGCCGGGCCGCCCGGGTAGCCGAGGCCCAGCAGCCGGGCGCCCTTGTCGAAGGCCTCGCCCGCCGCATCGTCGAGGGTGCGCCCGAGCGTGGCGTACGAGGCGCGCTCGTCCACGCGGGCCACGAAGGTGTGGCCGCCGCTCGCCACGAGGCAGACGTAGGGCGGCTCGATCGGTGCCTCGCCGAGCATGCTCGCCGTCACGTGGCCATGGAGGTGATCGACGGCCACGAGCGGCAGGCCCTGCGCGGCGGCCAGGGCCTTGGCGCTCGACAGTCCCACGAGAAGGGCTCCGATCAGCCCCGGACCGCTGGTCACGGCAACGGTTTCGACCGCGCTCAGGGACGCGTCCGCCCGCTCGAGGGCATCGCTCACCACCGCGTCGACCGCCTCGAGGTGGCGCCGGGACGCGATCTCCGGCACCACGCCGCCGTAGCGCTCGTGCAGGAGGCCCTGGGAGGCGACCACGTTCGAGAGCACGCGCCCGTCGAGGTCGACGGCCGCGGCGCAGGTGTCGTCGCAGCTCGTCTCGATGCCGAGGATCACGCCCCGGCGCGCTGGCCGGAGCCGCGATCGACCACGAGCGGCCCGTGCTCCGCGGGCTCCCCATCGAGGGCCTCCCTGCCCGACCCGGGCGCGGTGCGCCACATGATGAGCGCGTCCTCCTTGTTGTCGTGGTAGTAGCCGCGGCGGCGGCCCGCGCCACGGAACCCGAAGCCCTCGTACAGGTGGATCGCGCCGAGGTTCGACAGCCTCACCTCGAGCGTGTACTGCTCGCCGGGACGATCCGCACGGTCGAACAGCGCCTGGAGTAGCGCGGTGGCGATGCCCTCGCGCTGGTGGCGATCGTCGACCGCCACGTTCATCAGATGCCAGACGGTGTCGTAGCGCGAGCACACCGTGTAGCCGACGACGCGGGCGCCGTGCACCGCGGCGAGACAGATGCCGGACGGCTTGGACAGCTCCAGCACGAACATGGCGAGCGACCACGGCGTCGGGAACGCTCGCCGCTCGATCGCGATCACCTGGGGCAGATCGCTGTAGGTCAGGCGGCGAATCTCGAGTGGCTGGCTCATCGCGCTGGCTTGGCGTCCGGGGCTCGCAGGTAGAGCGGGACGATGGCCTCGGGAGACGTGGGTGGCACTGCGCTCGCGAGCTTGCAGATGTGCAGCGCCCGCACCACATGCAGCTCGGACTGGTCTGGTGCCACGGGCACGCCGGCCTCCTCGAGAAGGTCGCGACATCGTAGCGAGCCGTCGCCGACGGCCACGGGTGCCGCGTCGAGGGTCCGCAACCGCTCGACGAGGTCCTCGGGAGTGGCGGCGAAGGGCGCCCAGCGCTCACGCCCGTGCTCGTACAGCGCGGCGTACACCTGCCCGCGCCGGGCGTCGGTCAGGGCCAGGGCCAGCCGCGCGTCCAGGCCGGCCGCCAGCGCGGCGAGGGAGACCACCGGCCGCAGCGGGATCGCGCGAGCGTGCGCGAGCGCACGGGCCGTGGCGATGCCGATGCGAAGGCCCGTGAACGTCCCGGGCCCGCGACCGACGGCGATGGCGTCGACGTCCGGCCACTCGAGGCCGGCCTCGGCGCGGGTCCGCTCGATTGCGGGCAGGAGCTCCTGGGCGTGACGCGGGCGCCGGTCGGGGCCGGCGCGCTCCGGGGCCACCTCCGACGCCGTGCCGTCTGCACGCAGCGCGCACACCGAGGTGCCGGTGGTCGACGTGTCGAAGCCGAGCACGTTCATCGCCCCCGATCCTCGATCCGCAGGTCGATCTCGCGATGGTCGCCCCCGAGGTGGCGAAGGCGGGCTCGCGCCCGAACCACCCTGTCGAGCGTCGGCTCCGCCACCTCCGGCCACTCCACGAAGGCGACGCGCTCGGCCGTGAGGTAGTCATCGAGGAGGCCGGGCTCCTCGCCCGCCAGCGAGTGCAGCCGGTACAGGTCGAGATGGGCGACCTCGCCGCGACGGCTCGGGTACACGTGTCCCAGAGCGAAGGTCGGGCTGGTCACGGGGCCCTCGACCCCGAGCGCACGGCAGGCGCCGCGAACGAACGTCGTCTTCCCGGTGCCGAGCTCCCCGCTCACGAGCACGATCTGGCCCGGTTCGAGGCGTTCGGCCAGCTCGGCTCCCACGGCCTCGGTCTCGTCCGCGCTGCTCGTACGGGTCGTCACACGCGTCAGTGTGGCGGCGCTGCTGTAAGACTGCGCGCCGTGCCCTGGCGAAGAGGAACGGTTCGCACCTCGGCCGCGCTGGCCGCGTTCGCCGTGAGCGCGGCCCTGGCCGCCTGCGGAGCCGACGACGAGCCGGCGGAGGGCGGGGCTGGCCGGACCGTGACCGAGACGGTCACCCGGCCGCCGCCTCCGGCCGAGGATCCCGCGGGATCAGGCGGGACGGGCGGCGGCACCCCGAGCGACCCGGGGGACGGCGAGCCGCCCGACGCCACCGACGACGCCCCGCCCGGCGGCGCCCCCGCCCCCGCCGGGCCGACCCGGTGCGGCGACGTGACGATCACCCCCAACAGCGGCGACGGCGCGTTCGACGTCCGCGTCTCCGGCCTCGGCTGCGCCGAGGCCGAGCGCCTCATCAAGAGCCCGGACGGCCTCACCACGTGGGACTGCCGGCCCGTCGGCGGGAGCCGCGAGGTGGGCGGCAGCCAGACCATTCGCTGCCGCGACGGCGGACGCGAGATCGTGTTCGAGACCGGGGTCTGATCCCGGGGGGAACGCGAGCCGATTGGCGCGCCCCCGCCGGAACGAGGCCGGGCGCCCCAGGAGCGTGGGCGGCGTCACCCCGGCGAGCCGAAGAGGCCGAGCTGGCTGTCCTCCCGAAGGGAGGGCCTGTCCTGCCGAAGGGAGGGACCGTCCGCAGCGGCGCCCGGCGGCGGCGGCTCGCGCAGCCCAGGGGCCAGTGGAGGCGCCGGCTCGGCCTCGCCGCCGCCCTGGGCCCCGCCTTCCTCGGCCAGCAGCCCCGGAAGCCGCGCGAAGTCCTCGCGTAGCAGGCCCTGCACCGCCTCGGTGCGCAGCGCCGCGGCCGGGTGGAAGAGCGGATAGAGAAGCACGGTCCTGCCCGCGATCTCGCGGCGCTGCGGCTGCCCGTGAACCCTGGTGATGCCCTCGGGTCGCCCGCTCAGCAACTTGGTCGCGAAGTTGCCGAGCGTGCAGACGACGCGCGGCTCGATCAGCTCGATCTGGCGAAACAGATGGGGACTGCACTCCTCGATCTCCTCCGGGCGCGGGTCACGGTTCCCGGGCGGCCGGCACTTGAGCACGTTGGCCACGAACGTCTGCCCGCGATCGAGGCCGATCTCGCTCAGGAGCTGATCGAGGAGCTTGCCGGCACGGCCCACGAAGGGCAGGCCCTCACGATCCTCGCTCGCGCCCGGCGCCTCGCCCACGAACATCAGGTCGGCGTCGGCGTTTCCGGAGCCGAAGACGATCTTGGTGCGGGTCTCCGCCAGCGGGCACCGGTGCTCGGGGGACAGGCAGCGGTAGAGCGCTAGGAGATCGGTCCGTCGCTCGGGCGCCGGGCGTGCCACGAAGAGCAGGTTATGTGCAGCGCCGGCGTGGCTATATTGAGCGCGGGCCGCTACCCCACGGGAGCGGACCGAGCGCATCGTCCGACCGGTATCTCGTGCGCGGGAATTGGATCAGGACCACCCCACATCCACGGCCGCATCTCAGCCCGCTTCCGCCGGGAGGCCGTCGGTCGGCGTGGTGGGCCGCGGGCGCATGGGCACGGCGCTCGCCGCTGCGCTCGCTCGGGCCGGCTACCGCACCGACGGTCCGGCCGCCCGCGGCGAGGTGCCCGCCGGCGAGGTTCTCCTGCTGTGCGTGCCCGACGGCGAGATCCATGCCGCCGCCGCGGGCGTCGCCGGCGCCGCGCCCCTGGTGGGCCACACGAGCGGCGCCACGCCCCTGGCCGCGCTCGAGCCGGCGGCCCGCGCCGGCGCGGAGGTGCTCGGTCTGCATCCGCTCCAGTCCCTCACCGGCGACCAGGCGAGCCTCAGCGGCGCCGGCTGCGCGGTGGCCGGCTCGACCCCGGCTGCTGAGGCCGTCGCCACGGCGATCGCGCGCGACCTCGGGATGTCGCCGTTCCCCATCGACGACGACCAGCGCGGGGCCTACCACGCGGCCGCCTCGATCGCCTCGAACTTCCTCGTGACCCTCGAGGCCGCGGCCGAGCGAGTGGCGGAGGGCGCGGGACTCCGCCCGGATCAGTCGCGGGGGCTGCTCGCGCCGCTCGTGCGCACGACCGTCTCGAACTGGGGCGCGCTCGGCCCGGAGCGCGCCCTCACCGGGCCGGTGGCGCGCGGGGACGAATCCACGATCGCGCTGCAGCGCGCGGCGGTGGCGGACACGGCGCCCGAGCTCGTCGAGCTCTTCGACGTCCTGCTCGAGGGCACCCGGGCGCTGGCCGCGCGCGCGAGCGTGCCCGTGGGGGCCGTGACGTGAGGACGATCCGCACCGTCGGCGAGCTGCGCACCGCAGTGCGCTCCTGGCGCTCCGATCACGAGGCGGGTCCCTCCCTCAGGGAGGACAGGCCATCCGTCCCGGAGGACAGGCCCTCCCTTCAGGAGGACAGGCAGGTCGGCCTCGTGCCCACGATGGGAGCGCTCCACGAGGGACACCTGTCCCTCGTGCGCCAGGCCGCCGCCGACTGCGGGCTCGTGGTGGTATCGGTGTTCGTCAATCCGACTCAGTTCGGTCCGGGCGAGGACCTCGGCGGCTATCCACGCGACGAGGCCCGGGACTTCGAGCTGGCCTCCGCCGCGGGCGCCCAGCTGTTCTTCGCGCCGCCTCCCGAGGTCGTGTACCCCCCCGGCTTCGACACCCGGGTGGAGGTGGGCGGCCTCACCGGCACGCTCGACGGCGACCCGTCGCGGCGCGGGGCCGGCCACTTCCGCGGGGTCACGACGGTGGTCACGAAGCTCCTCAACATGGCTCAGCCCGACGTGGCCTACTTCGGGCAGAAGGACGCTCAGCAGGCGTTGGTGATCCGGAAGCTCGTTCGCGACCTCGACCTGCCGGTGCGGATCGAGATCGGCCCCACCGTGCGCGCCGCCGACGGTCTCGCGCTGAGCTCGCGGAACGCCTACCTCGAGTCCCACGAGCGGCCGCGGGCCCTCGGCCTCAGCCGCGCCCTGGCGGCCGGGCAGCGCACGGTGGCCGGCGGGCAGCGCGATGGAGCGGCGGTGCTGGCAGCCGCGCGCGCGGAGCTGGACGCGGCCGGCGTGGAGCCCGAGTACCTGGAGCTCCGCTCGGCCACCGACCTCTCACCCGTCGAGAGAGTGAACGGCTCGACCTTGCTGGTGGTGGCGGCCCGGGTAGGACGGGCGCGCCTGATCGACAACGCGGTTCTGGGGGACACATGACACGCACCATGCTCAAGTCGAAGATCCATCGCGCACGCGTGACGGACAGCGACCTCCACTACGTCGGCTCGATCACGATCGACGCCGAACTGCTCGAGGCGGCGGACGTCCTCGAGCACGAGAAGGTGCACGTGCTCGACGTCGACAACGGGGCCCGCTTCGAGACCTACACGATCGCGGGAGCGCGCGGGTCGGGCGAGATGAAGGTGAACGGCGCGGCAGCGCGCCTGGTGCAGCGTGGCGACACGATCATCGTCGTCTCCTACGCCGACTACCACGAGCACGAGCTGGAGAACTACGAGCCGCGCGTGGTCCACGTGACCGCCGCCAACGCGGTCGTACAGATCGACGCCGCGGTCGCGGAGCTCCTCTCGTGAGCGCCGCGCCGCGGGTCTCGCCCGCTCCCCCGGCCCGCCGCGCCCGGGTCACGCTGTCGTCGCTCGCCGAGAAGAAGGCGCTCGGCGAGCCGGCGGTGATGGTCACCGCCTACGACTACCCAAGCGCCCAGGTGGCGGAGGCCGCCGGCGTCGACGTGGTCCTCGTAGGCGATTCCGCGGCGATGACCGTGCTCGGCTACCCGAGCACGGTGCCGGTGTCGGTCGACGAGATGCTGATGCTGGCCGGCGCGGCCCGGCGGGGCCTCGACACGCCGCTGCTCGTCGGCGACCTGCCCTTCGGCTCTTATGAGATCTCCGACGAGCAGGCGATCGCCACCGCCCAGCGCTTCGTGAAGGAGGCGGGCTGCGACGCGGTGAAGCTGGAGCGCGGCGGCACCTCGGTTGACCGCGCGCGGGCGATCGTCGGGTCCGGCATTCCGGTGATGGGGCACGTGGGGCTCACGCCGCAGACCGCCACCGCGCTCGGCGGCTACCGCTCCCAGGGCCGTACGGCCGAGCGCGGCCTGGAGGTGGCCGATGACGCACTGGCTCTCGAGGAGGCCGGCTGCTTCGCCCTGGTGTTCGAAGCCATTCCCAGCGAGCTCACGGAGTTGCTCATGCCCAGGATCCGCATCCCCGTGATCGGCATCGGCGCCGGTCCGGCCGTGGACGGCCAGGTGCTCGTATTCCACGACCTACTCGGGATCTACGACGGTCACGCCGCCCGCTTCGTGAAGCGCTACGCCGACGTGCGCACGGCGATGATCGACGGCGTGGCGGACTACGCAAGCGACGTGCGCGAGCGCCGGTACCCGGCGCCCGAGCACGGCTACACGATGGCGCCCGACGAGGCCGATCGTGTGAGGGAGGCGCTGGAGGCGGTCTGACCCCGGCCTACCGGATGTTGTTGATCCGCCACTCGCCGTCGTCCTTGACCAGCTCCACCACGGAGTCGCCCGTGACCTCGTCCTTGGTCATGGCGGTTGCTCGGTCTCCGTCGACCTTCACCTCGCCCACCTCGAATCCCCGTGCCGGCTCCTCCTCCTTCGCGGCGCGCTCACAGGCCTCGATGTCGCCGAAGCTCCTGGTGACGAACTCCTCGGTGAGGTAGTCGCTGCAAAACTTCTCGCCATCGGCGATGTTCTCGTCCGCGGCGGTGACCACTTCCCGGACGTCGTCCTCCGGGCTGCCGCCGCAGGCCCCCACCAGGAGTGCGAGCGCGGCGAGGCCGAGAACGAGCGTGCGAGCTATGGCGCGAGCGGACATGTGACCTTTCGCTTTAGGGCCGGGCGGCGCCAACCTACCAGGGTCCGTCGACCGTCAGGACGCCACCCCGCTCGCCGCGTACTCGATCTGCTTGATCACCTTCGCGGGGGCGCCGGCCGCGATGGAGAACGGCGGTATGTCGCGGTTCACCACGCTGTTCGATCCGATCACGCAGCGCTCGCCTACGGTGACCCCGCTCGTGACCACCACGTTCGCGCCGCACCACACGTTGTCGCCGATCCGGGTCGGCCCCTTGGTGGTGAAGCCCTGCCACGGGACCGGCTTGCCCGGATCGTCGAAGCGATGGTCGCCGTCGGTGACGAAGCAGCCGTTGGCGAACATGCAGTGCTCGCCGATCTCGACCAGCTCGACCGCGGCGACCATCACCCCGATGTTGAGGAACGAGCCGGTACCGATGCGGATCCGGGCCTCACCGGGCGCGGTGATCCACACGTTGGGCTCGAGCACCGTCCCACTTCCGATCTCGAGCCGGCCCTCCTCGAGGGCCTCGAGCACGTTGCCCTGCACCGGCCAGCGCACGAAGGCCTCGCGGCGCATGAACTCGCGGTGGATCCGCAGGCGGTTCCAGGGAAGCGAGTTGCGCTCGTACCAGCGCCACTTCTGGGCGTAGAGCTTGAGGCGCGGGTCCAAGGGCGTGGACCCTACCGGCGCGGTGCCGAAACCTCAGCTCAGCGGTTGGCGCAGACCGCGTAGGCCCGGACCAGGTACCCCTGCTTGCTGGCCGAGTCGACCTGGAAGGCGGTGGCCACCCACGCGGTGCGGTCCGCGTTGGGCGCCGAGGTCCCGCAGTGCCCCCAGTGGGGGGTTGCGGT
>JAUJNF010000025.1 GCA_030446485.1 Thermoleophilaceae bacterium
CAGACCTCGCCGCATGAGGCTTGACACATGTGGGCACTGGCCCTGGGACGCGCCGCCGCAGTCGACTGTTGTGTATAATCCGCGGCACCGCGCATCGAGAGCGACTTTTCTCAACGGCGGGTGACCGTGCCGAACAGCAGACGCGAGCACACCGCTCCGACGGAAGAGTGGGAACAGATCGCGTTACTGGCCAAGTGGCCGGAGCAGCGCACCTACGAGGCTATCCGCCCGGTGGTCCTCTTCGGGCGCTCCCCGGCGGTGCGTGCGCGAGAGACGGGCACGCCGCGCAGCAGCCTCTACCGGCAGGCGGCGGCCTTCGACGAGCGGGGCATGGCCAGCCTCCTGGCCCCGCCCACGCCCCCCAAGCATCGGACGTTGCCCTCGCAGATCCGCCAGGCGATCCTCGCGCTGAAAGCGGAGCACCCCGCCTTCCGCCCGCGGGAACTCACGCGCATCTGCGCCATCCGCTTCGGGCGGCCCCTCAGCCACCACACCGTCGCGCGGGTGCTGGCTGAGGGGCCGTTGCCCGCTCCGTCGCCGCGGCGCTTCCCGCCGTACCACGCGATCACCGACCCGGCGGAGGCCCGGCTCGCCATCATCCGACTGCATGCAGAAGGCTGGAACGCGAAGACCATCGCCGTGTACCTCCAGACGAGTCGTCAGACGGTCCACGCGGCGCTCAAGCGCTGGGTCGAGGAGGGCGTGCTGGGGCTCGATGACAAGTCGCACGCGCGGAAGGATGGGGTCCGCAAGGTCGACCTGGCGGCGATCGCTGCGATCCGCGAGCTGCAGCAGAACCCCGCCCTGGGGGAGTGGCGCGTGCATGCCGCGCTGAAGCAGCTCGGCATCTTTCTCAGTCCGCGCACCTGTGGGCGCATCATGGCGCAGAACCGGCAACTCTATGGGCTGACGAATCCGGTGCCGGCGCCGAAGTCGTCGAAGCCGATGCCCTTCGCCGCCCAGCGTCGGCACCAGCACTGGAGCGTCGATATTCGCTACATCGACAACGACCACATTCAGGAGCGCGCGTACTCCATCACGATCCTCGACAACTACTCGCGGGCCATCCTGGCCAGTGCGCTCGCCCCTCGGCAGGATCTCACCGCCTTCCTCATCGTCCTGTACGCCGCCATCCGCCAGCACGGCGCCCGCGAGGCACTGGTCAGCGACGGCGGCAGCGTCTTCCGCGCCCAGCAGGCACTGCGCATCTACGCCGCGCTCGGCATCCGCAAGGAGCGGATCGAGCGGAAGCAGCCCTGGCAAAACTACGTGGAAACCCTGTTCTCGATCCAGCGGCGCATGGCGGACTGGGGCTTCGCCCGGGCGGCGACCTGGGCCGAGCTGGCGGACGAGCACGCCCGCTGGGTCGGCGGCTACAACCAGCAGGACCACTGGGCGCACCGGGAGCGGCCCGAGGGGAGGCGCAGCCCAGCGGCGGTGCTCGGCTGGGTCTGCGGGCGCGTGTTCGCCCCGGAGGAGCTGCACCGCGTCTTCTACCGGACCCGCTTCGGGCGCACCCTGGATCGCCTCGGTTACCTGCGGGTCCGGAACTGGCGCGTCTACGGGGAGCGAGGGCTGGCCCGCGAGCAGGTCGCGGTGTGGCTGTACGAGCAGACCCTGACGGTCGAATTCGCCGATGAGGCGCTGGCCCAGTATACCGTGGCCTACCAGCCCGACAAGCGCCATTTCACGGCGGTCGAGGAGCCGCGACTCTTCGAGACGCCACATCGGTCGCCGCAGCCGTTCCTCTGGGAACTGGGTGACGGCGAGTGGCTCAAAGTGCTACGCGTGCCCGCGTATGCGCCGCGCAGGCCACGCAGGTCGGTTGCCCTCCAAGCGAAGCTCTTCTCGGACGTCGAGGAGCAGGCTCTGGCGAGCGGGCAAGCCTCCTCAGAGGCCGCGGCGCTCTAGGCAGCCGGTGGGCGGTGGCAAGGGCCGCCAGCGGTGCCCGCTTACCAGACGCACGAGGCCTGTCGATGCAACTCGCCGTCAACTACTCGCCGCAAGCCGCGGGCCTGCTCCGCGAAGGCACGATCACCTTCGACCACTGGAAGTGCTCGGACTGGCCGGACCTCGTCGCTGGCGCCCGCGCGACGCCCCTCCCGCTCTACCTCCACCTGGACTTGCAAGCGGGATCGGGCAGGGCCACGGCGGTCGACTTGGAACATCTGGCGGCACGTGTAGCAGACACCGCCACGCCGTACGTCAATCTGCACCTGGCCGCCCAACGCGCTGACTATCCGGATATCCCGGTCGAGTCCCGAGAGCCGGCGCAGCTCGATACGGTCGTCGACCGGACGGTGCGCGACGTCCGGCGCGTGTCCGCTCGCTTCGGCGCCGCACG
>JAUJNF010000026.1 GCA_030446485.1 Thermoleophilaceae bacterium
AGCGCAGCGTGACGTCGAGGTCGCCCGCGCGTGCCTCGTCCTTGGCGAGCTGCCAGGGCGCGCGCTCCTCGACGTAGCGGTTCAGGCGCCGCACGCGCTCCCAGATCCGGTCGAGCGCCTGGGTGATCTCGGCGCGGTCGAGCAGCGCCGCGACCTCGCCGGCCAGCCCGTCGAAGTCGGCGGCGAGGGCGGGGTCGACGTCGACGTCGGGCACCGTCCCGTCGCGGTAGCGGCCGACCATCGCCAGCGTGCGGCTGGCCAGGTTGCCGTACTCGTTGGCGAGCTCGGACTCGTAGCGCGCCTCGAAGCCGGCGGTCGAGACCGCCCCGTCCTGGCCGAAGGAGACCTCGCGGAAGCAGTAGAAGCGCAGCGCGTCGGTCCCGTAGCGGTCCATGACCACGAACGGGTCGAGCACGTTGCCCAGCGACTTCGACATCTTCTCGCCGTCCATCAGCAGGCAGCCGTGGATGAAGAGGTGGCGGGGCAGCGGCAGGTCGGCCGCCATCAGCATGGCCGGCCAGAAGACGGCGTGGAACTTGAGGATGTCCTTGCCGAGGATGTGGAACGTCGCGGGCCAGAACCGCTCGGTGACGTCCTCCCCGTCGCGTGCGTAGGCCAGCGCCGTGTAGTAGTTGAGCAGCGCGTCGAACCAGACGTAGAAGACCTGCTCGGGATCCCACGGGACCCGCACGCCCCAGCTCAGCTGCGAGCGGCTCAGCGAGACGTCGTTGAGCCCGCCCGTGATGAAGGAGAGCGCCTCGTTGTACCGGGTGCGCGGCACCACGATGTCGGGCCGGTCGGCGTAGAGGCGCTCGAGCGGCTCCTGGAAGGCGGAGAGCCGGAAGAACCAGTTCTCCTCGACCTCGCGGTCGAGCGCGATGTGGTGGCTCTGGCAGGTGTTGCCGGGCCCGATCTCCTGCTCGGTCTTGAAGTCCGCGCAGCGCGGGCAGTACCAGCCCTCGTAGGTGCCGGAGTAGACGTGCCCGTTGTCGTGGACGCGCTGCAGGACCTCCTGCACCCGGCGCTTGTGCTCCTCGTCGGTGGTGCGGATGAAGAAGTCGTTGGACGCGTTGATGCGCGGCATGAGGTCCTTGAACCGCTGCGCGTTGCGATCGGCGAGCTCCTGCGGGGAGACGCCCTCGCGCTCGGCGGCCTGGGCGACCGGCTCGCCGTGCTCGTCGGTGCCGGTCAGGAAGAACACGTCCTCCCCGCGCTGGCGCATGTGGCGGGCCAGCACATCGGCCGCGATGGTGGTGTAGGCGTGGCCCAGATGGGGCTCCGCGTTCACGTAGTAGATGGGCGTTGTCACGTAGTAGGGCACTCGATTCGATGCTACCCGCCGCCCTCGGGCCCCCCGGTGAGCGCCCGGTACAGCCGGTTGGCGCTGCCGCCCGTGAGCTCTGCCACCACGGTCGCGGCCACGCGGGGGCGCGCGCCCGCCTCCACCAGGCGCCTGAGCGCCTCGAGCCCGACGGGTGGCTCATCGGCTCCCGCAGCGCCGGCTCCGGCGGCCTCGCCCACCACCAGGACCACCTCACCCCTCGGTGGCGCATCGCGAAAGCGCTCCGCCAGCTCGGACGCGCTGCCGCGCACCACCTCCTCGTGCATCTTCGTGAGCTCGCGGCACACCGCGGCCCTGCGCTCGGGGTCGATCTCGGCCAGCACCCGAAGCGTGGCGGGCACCCGTCGAGGGGACTCGAAGGCCACCAGCGTGGGGCCGGCCTCGGCCAGCGCTCGCCGCAGCTCGCCTGCCTTGCGCGGGAGGAAGCCGGCGAAGCGCCAGCGGTCGGCGGGCAGGGCCGACGCCACAAGTGCAGCCAGCACCGCGGAGGGCCCGGGCAGCACCTCCACCGCGAGGCCCGCCGCCACCGCTCCCCGCACCAGCTCGAAGCCGGGATCCGACACCAGCGGCATGCCGGCATCCGACACCAGCGCCACCACCTCGCCACGCGTCATGCGCTCCACCAGCTCGGCGGCCCTGGCGCGCTCGTTGTGCTCGTGGTAGGACACCAACCTGGCCTTCACCCCGTAGCGGTCGAGGAGCGTGCGCGTGCGGCGCGTGTCCTCGCAGGCCACCACGCCGGCGTCACGTAGCGCGGCGAGCACTCGCAGCGTCACGTCCTCGAGGTTGCCGATGGGCGTCGGGCACACCACCAGGCGGCCGCTCACGGGCCGGCCTCCAGGCCCTCGAGCGCCATCACGGCCGCCCCCAGCATTCCCGCCTCGGCCCCGAAGGCGGCGGGCACCACGCGCACCGACCGCCACGCGGCCGGCAGCGCCCTCTCGCCGGCCACCTCGCGCGCCGGGCCGAGC
>JAUJNF010000016.1 GCA_030446485.1 Thermoleophilaceae bacterium
TTCGTGGGCAGCGGCGTGACGGGCGAGAACTACGTCCAGGTGTTCAAGGACGTGGCCGCGGCCCAGCCGGACATCAAGCTGTACGGGCCCGACGGCGTGGCCGAGGAGGCGTTCACCAACGAGAAGAAGGGTGGCATTCCCGCCGACGTGGCCGAGCGGACCAAGGTGACGGTCGCGACGCTGAGCGTCGAGGAGCTCAAGGAGCGCGGCGCCGCCAACGCCGAGAAGTTCTTCCAGGACTTCGAGGCGGAGTACGGGGTCGCCCAGCCGGACCCCTACGCGATCTACGGGTACGAGACGATGGCGCTGGCCCTCGACACCCTGAAGGCGCTGGGTGACAGGGCCAACGACCGGCAGGCGGTCGTCGACCAGCTCCTGACCAAGACGAAGGGCCGCCAGAGCGTGCTCGGGACCTACGACATCGATCAGAACGGTGACACCACCCTGACCGATTACGGCCTGTACACGATCGAGAAGGGCCTGCCGACGTTCAGCAAGGTGATCGAGGCCCAGGGCTGATCACCTGACCGACTACGGAGACGGACGGGCCGCTACGGCCCGTCCGTCATCCGGTCGGGCCCTCTAGAGAGAACCGTGGAAGCCGCCTCCATACCCGCCCGAGCAGTCAATACCCGCAGCGCGGGCCAGCTGCGTGACGCCTTTTCGAAGTATGGGCTGATCGCGCTCCTGATCGCGTTCCCGCTGCACTACGCGATCGTCGACCTGGTGGAGCGGGGCACCCTCGCGCCGATCGCCAACAACCTCGTCGCAGGGCTCTCGAACGGCGCCATCTGGGCGCTCGTGGCGCTCGGGTACACGCTCGTCTACGGCATCATCGAGCTGATCAACTTCGCCCACGGCGAGGTCTTCATGATCGGCTCGTTCGTGTCGTTCGGCCTCTGGGGCACCTTCGGGCTCACCCTCGTAACCGGGCCGCTCGGCCTGGTGGCCGGCCTCCTCGTGACCCTGGTGGTGGCCATGATCATCAGCGGCACGCTCAACGTGATGATCGAACGCGTGGCCTACCGGCCGCTGCGCGGCGCGCCCAAGCTCGCTCCGCTTATCACCGCCGTGGGCGTCTCGTTCATCCTGCAGAACGTGGGAGTGCTGTGGCTGGGCGGATCCCAACGCGGCGTTCCTGACCTGATCCGCACCCAGGACACCCTGATCGAGATCGCGGGTGTGACGATCTCGCGCGGGGACGTGCTCGCTCTGGGCGTCACGGTGCCGCTCGTCTTCCTGCTCACCGCGTTCATCACCCGCAGCCGCCTGGGGAAGGCCATGCGCGCCACCGCGCAGGACCCGGAGGCCGCTCGCCTCATGGGGATCAGCGTGGACACCACGATCTCTCTCACCTTCCTGCTCGGTGGGCTCCTCGCCGGAGCGGCCGGGCTGATCTACGCGCTGTACCAGACGTCGATCTGGTACTTCCAGGGCTTCACCGCCGGCCTGATCGCCTTCACCGCCGCGGTGATGGGGGGCATCGGGAACCTGAAGGGCGCCGTGCTGGGCGGGTTCATCATCGGGATCATCCAGCAGATCAGCGACGCCCGCGGGGAGCAGCAGGGAATCCTGCCGCCGCTCGGCAACCAGTGGACACCGGCGGTGGTCTTCGCGTTCCTCGTGATCGTGATGGTGTTCCGGCCGCAGGGCCTGATCGGTGAGGAGACTCGGGAGGCCGGATGAGCGCGCTGCGAGAGCTCGGCCGCCGGCGCTACGCGAACCTCGCGATCGCGGCGCTCGTCCTCGGGATCGCCGCGGTCTTCCCCCTCCTCTTCGACCCGATCAGCGGCACGGTCGGCGACGCCATCAAGGCCCTGGCCTTCGTGGTGATGGCCCTGGGCCTCAACGTGGTGGTGGGGTTCGCCGGCCTCCTCGACCTGGGCTACGTCGCCTTCTACGCCTTCGGGGCCCTCACCGTCGGCTGGTTCGCCTCGGACCACTTTTCGTCGGTGAACGCCGAGGCGGGCATCCACCTCGGCGTCAGCGAGTTCATCTCGAGCCTGCCGGGCATTCACCTCAACTGGCTGCTCATCGTGGTGGCGGCGGTGATCGTCACCGGCATCGCCGGCATGCTCATCGGGCTGCCGACGCTGCGCCTCCGGGGCGACTACATCGCGATTGTCACGCTCGCGTTCGGCGAGATCATCGGACGCTTTGCGGCCAACGGCGACCAGGTGAAGATTGGCGAGTACGCATTCAGCAACGGCCGCCAGGCCATCTCGCCTACGGACCCGATCAAGCTCCCCTTCTTCCAGGAGTTCGATCAGGCCTTCAACATCAGACCGTACTACTACGTGGCGCTCGCGCTGTGCGCGATCACGCTGTTCGTGAACTTCCGCCTGCGCGACTCCCGCCTCGGACGGGCATGGGTGGCGATTCGGGAGGACGAGGTGGCGGCGGCGAGCATGGGGGTGCCGCTCGTCAAGACCAAGCTGCTCGCGTACGGCATCGGGGCGGCCCTCGGTGGCATCGCCGGGGCGTTCCTGGGTGCCTACCTGAACAGCGTCAACGGCGGCCAGTTCCAGTTCGGGTTCTCGATCTTCATTCTGGCCATGGTGATCCTCGGCGGCCTGGGCAGCATCTGGGGGGTCGTAATAGGGGCCGTGGTGGTGTCGGTCATCAACTACTACGTGATCCCCGACCTGCTCGACCGGGTGGCCACAGACCTCGATCTCGGATTCACGGTCAGCCAGATCTCGTTCGGCGTCTTCGGGTTCCTGCTCGTGGTAATGATGGTGCTGAGGCCCGAGGGCATACTGCCCGAGCGAAGACGCAAGCTCGAGCTGTCCGGGGAGGCCGGCTCTGCCGACGACGCCCTCGTCGAGGTCCGGGCGTGAGACTGCGCGGGTCCTCGGCGCCGGAGCCCGCCGGCGCCGATCCGGCCCACCCGATTGAGGCCAGAGAGGGACACACGGCCGGCCAGCCGGCGAACGGCTCCGGACCGATCCTCGCCGCCGAGGGGGTGACCAAGGCCTTCGGCGGCCTCCTGGCCGTCAACGACATCAACTTCGCCGTGCCTCCTCGCTCGATCGTCAGCCTCATCGGTCCCAACGGGGCGGGGAAGACCACGTTCTTCAACATGTTGACCGGCCTCTACAAGCCGACGCTCGGGCGCATCACCCTGCTGGGGCGCGACGTGACGGGGCAGCGGCCGGACCGAATCACGTGCATGGGCGTCGCCCGGACGTTTCAGAACATCCGGCTCTTCCCCACGATGACGGCGGTCGAGAACGTGATGGTCGGGCAGCACTCCCGTACCAAGGCGGGCCTGGCGGGCGCCATCGTCCGCCCGCCCCGCGTGCGGCGGGAGGAGCGCGCCGCGCGCGAGAAGGCCCGAGAGCTGCTGGCGTTCGTCGGCCTCCAGGAGCGGGTGTTCGACGAGGTCTCGATCAACATGTCCTACGGGGATCAGCGGCGCCTCGAGATCGCCCGCGCGCTCGCCTCCGATCCCAAGGTGCTGCTCCTCGACGAGCCCACCGCGGGCATGAACCCCAACGAGTCGGCCCGCCTCACCGACTTCATGCGGCGACTCCGCGACGAGCGGGGCCTGGCCATCCTCCTGATCGAGCACGACATGAAGGTCGTGATGGAGGTCTCGGAGAACATCACGGTTCTCGACCACGGCGAGAAGATCGCCGAGGGGCTGCCGCACGAGGTCCGCTCGGACGAGCGCGTGATCGAGGCCTACCTCGGCAAGCGGGGCTGAGCCGTGGCGCTGCTCGAGGTCTCCGACATCCACACCTTCTATGGCAACATCGAGGCCCTGAAGGGCATCTCCCTCGAGGTCGAGGAGGGCGAGTGCGTCACGCTGATCGGCTCGAACGGCGCGGGCAAGTCCACCACGCTGCGCTCGATCTCCGGACTCAGCCCGCCGCGAGCAGGTTCCATCCGCTTCGACGGCGACGAGATCGGCGCCACGCCACCGCAGGAGATCGTCGGCAAGGGCATCTCGCAGTCGCCCGAGGGCCGCCACGTGTTCCAGCGGATGACGGTGCGGGAGAACCTGGAGCTTGGCGCCTACCTGCGGAAGGATTCGCGGCTGAACGGCGACATGGAGCGCGTCTTCGAGCTGTTTCCCCGCCTCAAGGAGCGCGAGCGGCAGAAGGCCGGCACGATGTCCGGCGGCGAGCAGCAGATGCTCGCCATCGGCCGGGCGTTGATGGCCGAGCCCAAGCTCCTTCTGCTCGACGAGCCGTCCATGGGAATCGCTCCGATCCTCGTAGAGCGGATCTACGAGACGATCGCCGAGATCAACCGCAGGGGCACGACCATCCTGCTCGTGGAGCAGAGCGCCACGTTCGCGCTCGACGTTTCATCGCGCGGATACGTCCTCGAGACCGGGACCGTGCGGCTGACCGACCGGTCCGATGCCCTGCTCGAGAACCCCGAGGTGCAGAGGGCCTACCTGGGCGCATGACGTTCCTCATCGCCGCCATCGGCGCCAAGGCGCTCTACCTCCTCTTCGCCTGGCTGGGGTCGGCGATCATCGCCTCGCTGCTCTCGGACCGCAAGGGCTACGGAGAGAAGCCGGGGCTCGTGACGGGCCTCCTGCTCAGCGTGATCGCCATCGTCGTGTGGCTCGTGTGGCCGGCGCGACCCGACTCCCGGTGGAAGCTGCAGGGGGCGTTCGGGAGGAAGGGCGATGGCCAGACGGTTGCCGAGGCGCGGGCGGAAAGCGCGGCGGAGAGGTCGGCTTAGCGACCACTCGGCCCGCCCGCAGGGCGGCTGGACCTCAGGTCTTCCCGGTGGCCTGCCGCAGCGCGTGCTCCAGGTCCGGCTCCCGGAACTCGTAGCCGAGCTGCTGCAGCCGGCGCGGCAGCACGCGCGCGCCGGTGGTCACGATTGAGCCCATCTCTCCGTACCGGCCCTTGATCGCCAAGGCCGGCACCGGCATGACCGCCGGCCGGCGCAGCACGCGTCCCAGCGCCTTCGAGAGGTCCCGGTTGGTCACGGGCTCCGGGGCGGTCAGGTTCACGGGGCCCGAGGCCTCCTCGTGGTCGAGGCAGTGCAGCAGCGCTCCCACCTCGTCGTCGAGGTGTATCCACGGCACCCACTGACGCCCGCCGGCCACGGGGCCGCCGACCCCCAGCTTGAACGGCGTCAGCATCTGCGCCAGCGCTCCGCCCGAGTCCGACAGGATCACCCCGGTGCGGGCGCGGACCACGCGCATCCCCACTTCCTCCGCCTCGCGCGCGGCGTTCTCCCAGTTCACGCACACGTCGGCCAGAAAGTCGCCCTCGGCGGCGGGGGTTCGCTCGTCGACCGGCTCGTCGTCCCGGGCGCCGTACCAGCCGGTGGCCGAGCCCGAGACCAGGACCGACATCCGTGCGTCGGCCGAGCGCAGCGTGGCCACCAGGTTGCGCGTGCCGAGGACCCGAGAGTCGCGAATGGCTCGCTTGGCCTCGGGGGTCCAGCGCTGGGCAACCGGCTCGCCGAGCAGGTTCACGACCCCGTCGCAGCCGGCGAGGGCCTCCGCCGGGGCCTCGCGCGCGTTGGGTTCGGCCCACGTGTGCGCCTCGACGTCGCCCAGCGTCGCTCGTGCCCTCTCGGCGTCACGCGACAGCGCCACCACCTCGTCGCCGCGCTCGCGCAACGCGGCCACCAGCGCGCGGCCCACGACGCCCGTGGCGCCCGTCACGGCGACCCTCACGCCATCCGTCCGGTGGGTCTCAGACCGTCGCCGCCGAGGCGCCGGCCACGCCGTCGACCTCGGCCTCGCGCGCGACGGCCGCCGCAACCTGCGCGCTCACCTCGCGGTTGAAGACGCTCGGCACGATGTAGTCCGGGGACAGCTCCTCGTCGGACACGGTGGCGGCTATGCCCTGGGCGGCGGCGATCTTCATCCTCTCGGTGATCCTCGTGGCGCGGGCATCGAAAGCGCCGCGGAAGATGCCGGGAAAGGCCAGCACGTTGTTGATCTGGTTCGGGTAGTCCGAACGCCCGGTGGCCATCACCCGCACGTACGGGGCGGCGTCCTCGGGGCGCACCTCGGGATCCGGGTTGGCCATCGCGAACACGAACGGGTCGGGATTCATCCGGGCCAGGTCGGCGGCCTCGATCAACCCCGGCCCCGACAGCCCGATGAAGAGGTCGGCGCCCTCGAGCATGTCGGTGGGCGAGCCGTCGCGGCACTCGTCGTTGGTGTTCCCCGCGAGCCACGTCTTCGGCACGTTCATCGTCCTGTCCTGGTGGTCGGGACGGTCGCGGTGGATGGCACCGCGGCGGTCGCAGGCGACGATCGAGGCGATGCCGGAGTTGATGAGGATCTTCGAGACGGCCACGCCGGCGGCACCGGCCCCGAGCATCACGGCGTGGAGGTCCTGGACCTTCCGGCCGGTCAGCCGGCAGGCGTTCAGGAGGGCGGCGAGCACCACGATCGCGGTGCCGTGCTGGTCGTCGTGGAAGACCGGCATGTCGAGCTCCTCGATCAGCCGGTCCTCGATCTCGAAGCAGCGCGGCGAGGCGATGTCCTCGAGGTTGACGCCCCCGAAGGTGGGGGCCATGAGCTTGACCGCGTTCACGATCTCGTCCGGGTCGGTTGTGTCGAGGCAGATCGGGAAGGCATCGACCCCGGCGAACTCCTTGAAGAGCATGGCCTTGCCCTCCATCACGGGCATGGCAGCCGCGGCCCCGATGTCCCCCAGGCCGAGCACCGCCGTGCCGTCGGACACGATCGCGACCGTGTTCTTCTTGATCGTGTACTCGGAGGCCTTGGCGGGATCGTCGTGGATGGCCAGGCACACGCGCGCAACGCCGGGCGTGTAGGCCATCGAGAGGTCGTCACGGGTCTTGAGTGGCGCGGCGAGGCCCGTGTGGATCTTGCCGCCGCGGTGCAGCTCGAAGGTGCGGTCGGTGGACTCGATCACCGTCACGCCCTCGACGGCGCGGGCGGCGGCGGCGATCTGGTCCGCGTGTTCGGCCCCGCCGGCCATCACGGTGATCACCCGCCGGATCCGCCGCTGGCCGACCTCGACGGTGTCGATCCCGCCGATCGATCCGCCGGCCTCGCCGATCGCCAGGGCCAGACGACCGAGCGTGCCGGGCTGCTGCTCGAGCTCGACCCGCAGGGTCAGGGAGTACTGGGCACTCGGCGCCGGTGCCATGTCAGCTCAGTTCTCGCATAGGACGGCCGCCGGAGCGGCGCGAGCGGGGGATCATATAGACGGCCGTGCGCCGCCCGACGAGCTGGCAGCCCCTCTCCATAAGATGGCCCGGTGGCCGGCGAGACTCCCAGGGAGCTGTTCCTGATCGACGGCAACAGCCTCGCCTACCGGGCCTTCTACGCCCTGCCGGAGACGATCGCCACGTCGCGCGGGATGCCCACCAACGCGATCTTCGGCTTCGCGTCGATGCTCGTGAAGATCCTCACCGAGCACGGTCCCAAGCCGACCCTCGTGCTTTGGGACGCCGGCATGTCCGGCCGCAGGGAGGAGTTCGGGGAATACAAGGCCCAGCGCAAGGCGCGCCCCGATCTCCTCCAGGAGCAGTGGCCGCACCTGCACCCGCTGGTCGAGGCCTTCGGCTACACCAACATCAAGGTGCCGGGCTTCGAGGCCGACGACGTGATCGCGACGCTGGCGCGGCAGGCCCGCGAGAAGGGGATCGACACGATGATCGTGACCGGCGACCGCGACGCCCTCCAGCTCGTGGAGCCGGGCGTGCGCGTGATGGCCACGAGCCGGGGCATCACCGACACGAAGGTCTACGACCGCGAGGCCGTGCTCGACCGCTACGGGATCGGCCCGGAGCTGATCCCCGACTTCATCGGCCTGAAGGGCGACACGTCGGACAACATTCCCGGCGTTCCGGGAATCGGCGAGAAGACGGCGGCCCAGCTGCTGCAGCAGTTCGGCGACCTGGAGAGCGTGCTTGCGAGCGTTGACCAGATCTCCGGAGCCAAGCGCAAGGAGAACCTGACCCAGCACGCCGAGGACGCCCGCGTGTCGAAGCAGATCGCCACCGCCCAGCGCGAGCTGGACATCGGCATCGACCTGGCCGAGTGCATGGCCCGGGAGCCCGACCGCTCGCGGCTGCGCGAGGTGTTCCGCGAGTTCGAGCTGCGAGATCCGCTGCGGCGGCTCGAGGAGGCCCTCGGCGACGAAGAGGCCGCGGCGCCGCGGGAGCGCCCAGCGGTGGAGGTCGCGGTTCGCGCGGCCGAGGTGCCTGCCGGTGCCCTCGGCCAGCTCCGCGGCAGCCTGCCGACGCTCGTGGCCGACCGCACCCCCGCGGCGGCGGACGAGGCCGAAAACCAGCCGCCTGAGTTGGCGGCGGCACCCGAGGGGCCAGCGGTGCCCACGCCGCTCGCGCCGCTGCGCTTTGCCGCCTACGCCGGCGGAGAGGAGGTGCTGGTGGGGGAGGCCGAGACCGTGACCGCCCTGGCGCTGTCGTGGGGGGAGCGGCCGATCGTGGCCCACGACTGGAAGGCCGCGGTGACCGGCGAGGAGCCCGTCGAGGGGCCGCCCCTCGAGCACGACACGATGGTGGCCGCCTACCTGATCGATCCGGCGCGCCGCAGCTATCCGCTCGCGGAGCTCGCCGAGCAGGAGGGCATCGGCGCGCGGGTCGAGGGCGGGGACGGGCTGGTCCCGCTCGCCGAGCGGGCGGTGATCACGCGTGCGCTCGCCGAGCGCCAGATCGAGCGGCTCGAGGAGGACGGGCTCACGAGCCTCTTCCGCGACGTCGAGCTGCCGCTCGTCGAGGTGCTCACCGCGATGGAGCAGGTCGGCGTGAAGCTCGACACCGAGCACCTGGGGCGGATCGCCGCGAGCTTCGAAGAGCAGATCGCCGCGCTGGAGAGCGAGATCTACGGGCTCGCCGGGGAGGAGTTCACGATCGGCTCCCCGCAGCAACTCGCCGAGATCCTGTTCGTGAAGCTCGGCCTGTCCAAGAAGCGGCGCGGCAAGACGGGCTTCTCAACCGACGCGCGCGTGCTGGCCGCGATCCGCGGCGAGCACGAGATCATCGAGCGCGTCGAGCGGTGGCGCGAGCTCACCAAGCTGAAGAACACCTACCTCGACGCACTGCCCGACATCGTCGACTCGCGCAGCCGCCTGCACACCACCTTCAACCAGACCGCCGCAACCACCGGGCGGCTCTCGAGCACCGATCCGAACCTGCAGAACATCCCGATCCGCACCGAGACCGGGCGCGAGATCCGCGCCTGCTTCGTGGCCGAGGACGGGTGCCGGCTCATCTCGGCGGACTACGGGCAGGTCGAGCTGCGGGTGCTCGCACACATCGCCGGCGAGGAGGTCCTGCGCGACATCTTCCGCCGCGACGAGGACGTGCACACCGCCACGGCGGCGGAGATCTTCAAGGTAGCTCCCGACCAGATCGACCCCGGCCTGCGCTCCAAGGCGAAGATGGTGAACTTCGGGATCGTGTACGGGCTGTCGGCCTTCGGCCTCGCCGACCGCCTTCAGATCCCCCAGGAGGAGGCCGCCGAGTTCATCGAGCGCTACCTCGGCCGGTTCCCGAAGGTCCGCGATTTCATCGAGCAGACGATCGCCCGCGCCACCACCGACGGCTACGTGACCACGCTGTTCGGCCGCATACGGCGCATCCCGGAGCTCCGGGCGCGCCAGTTCCAGACCCGCCAGCTGGGCGAGCGCCTCGCCGTGAACACGGTGATCCAGGGCACGGCGGCCGACATCATCAAGGTGGCGATGGTGCGCTGCCACCGGGCGCTCGCCGACGCCGGCCTACGGACGCGCCTCGTGCTCCAGATCCACGACGAGCTGCTCTTCGAGGCACCGGAGGCCGAGGTGGAGGAGGCGTCGACGATCGTGCGCCGCGAGATGGCCGCCGCGTTCGCGCTCGACCCGCCGCTTGCGGTTGATGTTGGTAGCGGGAGCAATTGGTTGGAGGCGAAGTGATGCGCGGTGGACGGTGGACGGTGCACGGTGGACGGGAACATCCGCCGCGCGTCAGTCCTGTCCACTGTCCACCGTCCACCGTCCACCCAAATGGATAGAGGCGCCGCCGCCCTCCTCACCGTCGTCGTCGGCGGCCTGATCGCCCTCCAGGCGCCGATCAACTCGATGCTCGGCCGCTCGGTCGGCACGTTTGCGGCCGCGACGGTGTCCTTCTTCCTCGGCACGGTGGTGCTGATCGGCATCACGCTGGTGGTGGGCGGCGGCTTCGGCCGGCTAGAGGGCGTCCGCGACCTGTCGTGGTACTACCTCACCGGTGGCGTCCTCGGCGCCGCCTACGTGACCACCGTCCTTGTCACCGTGCGCTCGCTGGGCGCGGGCGGCGTCACGGCCGCCACCATCGCCGGCCAGCTCAGCATGTCGGTGGTGATCGACCGCTTCGGGTTGCTGGGGATCGAGCAGAAGTCGCTCTCGCCGACGCGGCTCCTGGGCGTGGCGCTCCTGGTGGCGGGCACCTTCCTGGTGGTGCGCGAGTAGCCCTGCGGCCTCGTCCTATCGGGAGAAGTCGGCCTGCTTCACTCCTTTGGTGACCCGGGCGCCCGCCATCGACCGCCGCTCCATGGGCGTCCTCACCGCCGGTCACCTGTTCGCCGACGTGAGTCAGGGCGCGGTGCCCGCCCTCCTGCCCTTCCTGGTCGCCGAGCGCGGCTACTCGTACGCCGCGGTGTCGGCGCTGGTGCTCGCCGCCACCCTGTCCTCCTCGATCGTGCAGCCCGTGTTCGGGCACCTCTCGGACGGGCGCCCGGCTGCATGGCTCATGCCCGCCGGTGTGGGCCTCGGCGGGATGGGGATCGCCCTGGCCGGCCTGGCGCCCACCTACGGCCTCACCTTTGCCTGCGTCCTCGCGGCGGGCCTCGGCGTGGCCGCCTTCCACCCCGAGGCCTCGCGCCACGCCAACTACGTCTCCGGGCAGAGGCGGGCAACGGGCATGAGCTTCTTCGCGGTGGGCGGCAACGCCGGCTTCGCGCTCGGGCCGGTCCTCGTGACCCCGCTCGTGCTCGTCCTGGGGCTCAAGGGCACCGCGCTGCTCGCCCTGCCGGCGCTCGCCATGGCCGCTGTGCTCGTGCGGGACCTGCCGCGCCTGAGGTCCTTCCGTCCTTCGGCCGCTGCCGTCCGGGCGGCGGGCCGCGTACAGGTCGATCGCTGGGGGCCGTTCGCGCGACTTGGCGTGGTGGTGAGTCTCAGGTCGATCGTCTTCTTCGCGCTGGTCACCTTCGTGCCGCTCTACTTCGTCTCGGACCTCGGGGCGTCGGAGGCCACCGCCAACGCCGCCCTCAGCACCATGCTCGTCTGCGGGGCGATCGGGACGCTGATTGGCGGGCGCCTGGCCGACCGGTTCGGGCGGCGACCCGTGCTGATCGTCTCGATGGCCGTCCTCTCGCCGGCCATCCTGGGGCTGCTGGCGGCCGGGCCGGTGCTCGCGTTCGTGGCCCTCGGTGTGATCGGAGGGGTGACGGTGGCCAGCTTCAGCGTGACGGTGGTGATGGGGCAGGAGTACCTGCCCGGGCGGATTGGCATCGCGTCGGGTGTGACCCTGGGATTGGCCATCGGGGTCGGAGGAGTGGTGGCGGCCCCGCTGGGCGCGCTTGCGGATGCGGTGGGCATCGCGCCGGTCCTCCTGGGCGTCGCGTCACTGCCGCCGGTCGCGCTCGCGCTGGCCCTGACGCTGCCGCGGGCCGGCTCCGAGGCGCGCCGGCACGGTGGCGAGGGAGTAGCCGCCGGCATTCTGCCACTTCGCTCGGGCGTCAGGTACTGACGCCGGCGTCGGTCCGACCGGCCCGGGGGCGCAGGACGTCGCCTTAGCTGGGCGTCGTGCACCCGCTCGGCGCCCGCGACCGGGGTGAGCGACGCTTCTCGTCTCGTGCGGGGCTAGGCTGGAGCTCATGGTGCGCACGGGACGACGGTTCGGCGTGCTCATCGCCTCCTTGGCGGTTCTCTCGGCGGCTTCGGCCGCGCCGGCGTCGGCGGCCACCGCGCCGGTCACGGTCGACGCCGGCGGCGGCACGACGCTGCGCGTCGAGAGCGAGCCCTTCCGGCTGGTGATAACCGACGCGGCAGGCCGTGAGACCGTGGCCACGGTGCCCGGCCGCGAGGGCCCGCCGGTGCGCGTTCCGGGCATCGACGGCCCGCAGCCGCTCGAGCCGGCCGGGCCACTCGGCGGCTACCCGGCGCTCGGCTTCGTGGTGGGGGCGCAGGCCGGCTCCACCATCCCGGTCGGCTTCTTCTCGGGCAACCGGTTGTTCGGCGCCGAGGCCGGCGGCCTCGTGTCGGTCACCGGCGTGCGGAGCGTCCGGCCCACGGCCCAGGGCGCCGAGCTCGAGCTCGATACGGACGGACCGACCGCCACGCCGGCCACGCTCACGGTGGCACGGCTCGCGGGCGGCGGCGTGCGGCTCGACCTCAAGCCGCCGGCCGGGCTGCCGGCCATCTCCACCGCGTTCACGCTCGCCTCGCCCGCCGGCGAGGGGCTCTACGGCCTCGGCGCCCGGAAGGACGCCTTCGACCAGCGCGGCCGCCTTCGCAACGTCTGGGTCGAGCAGCAGAACGCGGGCTCCGGGCCGTTCGAGCCGGTCACGGGCGCCGATCCGACCGGCACCACGGGCGCCGAGTACACCTTCCCGAACGGCGCCCAGGCGGCCTACTACGTGCAGGCCGCCCTCCACGGCAGCCGGGGCTGGGCGGCGTGGGTCGGCCAGAGCGAGCTGTCGCGCATCGATCTTGCGAGCTCGCGGGGGGACGCCGTGCGCTGGGGAGTGGCCAATCCGGA
Source organism: Thermoleophilaceae bacterium (assembly GCA_030446485.1). Lineage (GTDB taxonomy): Bacteria > Actinomycetota > Thermoleophilia > Solirubrobacterales > Thermoleophilaceae > JAUJNF01. The sequence continues at coordinate 12,703 of JAUJNF010000016.1, forward strand.
GCTCACCCTGTTCCTGGCCGGCGGCGGGCTCGAGCGCGCGTCGCAGTCCTACACGGCCTCGGCGGGGCGGGCCCCGGCACCGCCGAAGTACGTGTACGAGCCGTGGATCGACGTGATCAACGAGGGCGAGGGGGAGGCCGCCCCCAACGGCGCGCGCTTCGACGGTGGGCCACGGGTGAAGGCCGACATCGAGGAGGTGGTGAAGAAGTCGCGCGAGCTGGACGTGCCGATCGGGGTGATCGGGGTGGAGGGCTGGCACAAGGTGCCGGACGGAGAGCGCTTCTTCCCGGAGCTCCGGCGCCAGGGCTTCCACCTGTCGGCCTACTGGAACCCGTTCACCGCCCAAAACAGCGAGGCCTACCCCGAGGCCCTCGCCAAGGGGCTCTTCATCAAGACCCCAACGGGCGAGCCCTATCCGATCGTCACCAACCGGGGCAACCAGAGCTTCGTGATCGACTACACGCACCCGGAGGCCGCCGAGTTCTGGAAGCGGCAGATCGACCGCTCGAGCCGGCTCGGCTTCGAGGCCTTCATGCACGACTTCGGCGAGTTCGTGACGGAGGGGATGACGTTCCACAACGGCCAGCCGGTCGAGACGGTGCACAACGCCTACCCCGTCTACTACCACCGTGCGGCGCGCGCCGCCCTCGACTCCTACGCCGCCGAGCATCCCGGCTTCAAGCCCTTCTTCTACGTGCGCTCGGGCTACTCCGGTTTGAACGGCGACGAGGGCGTGATCGGCTCGACGCCCAGCGTCTTCCCGGGTGACGAGACCACCGACTGGTCGAAGGGCTCGGGCATCCCCTCGGTGATCCCCGCGATGCTCAACCTCGCGCTCGGCGGCTCCTACACGTTCACTACCGACGTCGGCGGCTACCTCGACCTCTACTCGCCGCAGACCACGCCCGAGCTGCTCGTGCGCTGGTCCCAGCTCGCGGCGTTCACGCCGGTGAGCCGCATTCACAACTCCACGGTGAAGGGCAGCGTCTATCCGTGGGAGCGGGACCGGCAGACGCTCGACGTATACCGCCGCTACGCCAAGGCCAAGGTCAAGCTGATCCCACTGGTGGACCGGCTCTCGAAGCAGGCGGCCCGGAGCGGCGCGATCGGACCGGTGCGGCCGCTCGTGCTCGACGATCCGTCGCCTGCAGCCCGCTCGGTGAAGGATGAGTGGCTGCTCGGCCGCGACCTGCTGGTGGCGCCGGTGGTCGTCGAGGGCGCCACGAGCCGCCGCGTGTACCTCCCGGCGGGGGCCCGCTGGGAGCGCCAGACGGTCGGGGAGGACGGTCGGCTGGTGCCCACCGGCGACGTCGGCAACGGAGGCACGACGGTCACCGCGCCGGCGCCGATCACCGACATCCCGATCTACCGCCGGGTGAAGCCGGCGGACGCCGGGCGGCCGGGCAAGCCCCGCGGGCGGCCCGGGAAGCCGCCGCGCGGTCGCGGCCGCGGCGGGCGGCCAAGGTCGTCCCCGCGTGGCCGCGGACGGCCCCGGCGCTCACCGTCCGCTTGCAACCGTTACCGGCGTTCGAGCCGCACGCAGCGCGACCGCTGCCAGAGCGGCAACCGCTGAGCGCCGGCGCCGAGCTCGCCCGACACGCGGAATGGCGAGGCCGTCGGAGGACGAGGAGTCCGGTCACCGTCCACCGCCACCGAACCCCTCAGGCAACGGCGCTCAGCTCCTCGGCTCCCCGGACGGCGGCCTCAGGCTCACCGCGCCGCGCGAACTCCGGCGGGGTCACGCGGAAGTAGTGCCCGAACGACCAGTCGACGAAGCGCTTCGTGCCCATCGCCCGGATCGCCGGCGCCAGCAGACGCGGCGGCACCCGTGGGACGAAGCGCTGGGTGTTCAGCATCCAGCGGTACTTCCACTCGTGGGCGTCGCTGAAGTCGGCGTAGCGCCGCAGCGCCTCCTCGCGCGTCCGCCGGCCCTCGATCACCGCGCGCAGCTCGCGCCCACCGGCGATCCCGAAGTAGAACGCGGTGCGGATGCCCTCGGCGGTCAGCGGCAGGCAGTGCCCGGCGGAGTCGCCGACGAAGAACACGCCGTCCCCGGTGGCGGCGCGGATCTGGTGCGGGATCCAGTTGCCCTGGTAGCCCCAGGGCGTCGTGCCCAGATCCTCGGCCAGCTTGTTGGTCGTGTCCTTTACGTGGAAGCCGGGGTCGAAGGAGCCGAGCCCGATGCGCACCTCGTCTCCCGCCGGGAAGCTCCAGCCGTAGCCCGCGGGCACGTACTGGCGGTCGATCCAGATCTCGAGCTCGTCCCCCGACCCCGCCGGATGCACCTCCAGTCCGCGCGACAGCGGGGCGTCCGGCGGCTGGTAGTCGTGGCCGCCGGCCAGGACCCGGCGCCAGCCCATGGCGTCGATGATCAGGGGGGCGGTCAGATCGCCGCGGTCGGTGTGCACCGTCTCGCCCGTGCGGCCGTCCACCTTGGCGGTCTCGAACTCGAAGTCGCCCTGGTCGGCGAGCAGCGCGCAGAGCGTCCGGTAGTCGAAGGTCGAGAACGTGAACGGCAGGGGATAGCGCACGCTGTTGTGGGCGGTATGGATAACGAGGTCCCCGAAGGTCTGCAGCAGCGAGGCCTCGAGCCCCATGACCCGCAGCCACTCCGTGGGCGCGGCGCACGCCGACGTCTGCCGCTCGCCGATCTCGTAGCGGTCGATCACCATCACCCGCGCGTCCGACCCGGCCAGCTCCCGCGCCACCGAGAGGCCGGCGAAGCTCGCCCCGCAGATCAGGACGTCACTGGCGCCGGACAACGCCGTGCGGTCGGCGCCGCGCTTGGTGCGTCGTACGGGCATCGAGAAGAGCGTAATCACGTCGGCCGCTCGCCCACCCGCTTGCAGGGCACGGTTGGCACTCCGTAGCCGCTAACCTCTCCCGCTCGTGCCAGACACACAAACGCTGACCCCCCCTCAAGTCGTCGAGGGCTCGGGCGGACTGCTGCTCGAGGTCGACGGCCAGATAGTCCCGAACTACGACGCAACGATCGTCCCCTTCGACGAGGGCGACGTGGTCACGGGCCTCGTCGTCCGCATCGATCGCGACGAGGTGCTCGTGGACATCGGCTTCAAGTCGGAGGGCGTGATCCCCTCCAAGGAGCTGTCGATCCGCAAGTCGGTCGACGCCCACGAGGAGGTGGAGATGGGGGAGGAGGTCGACGCCCTCGTGCTCACCAAGGAGGACCAGGACGGCCGCCTCATCCTCTCCAAGAAGCGCGCCCGCTTCGAGAAGGCCTGGCGCCGCATCGAGGCCGCCGCCGAGTCCGGCGAGCCCGTCGAGGGCACCGTGATCGAGGTCGTCAAGGGCGGCCTGATCATCGACCTGGGCGTGCGCGGCTTCCTGCCCGCCTCGCTCGTCGACATCCGCCGCGTGCAGAACCTCGACGAGTTCCTGCACCAGAAGATCGAGTGCAAGGTGATCGAGCTCAACCGCTCGCGCAACAACGTGGTGCTGTCGCGCCGCGCGGTGCTCGAGGAGGAGCGCAAGGAGGTCAGGCAGCAGATCCTCGACCGCCTGCAGCCCGGCCAGGTGGTGGAGGGCGCGATCTCCAACATCGTGGACTTCGGCGCGTTCGTCGACCTCGACGGCATCGACGGCCTGATCCACATCTCGGAGCTCTCGTGGAGCCACGTGAACCACCCCTCGGAGATCCTCTCGATCGGCCAGACGGTGCCCGTGAAGGTGCTCGACATCGATCGTGAGCGCCAGCGCATCTCGCTCGGCCTCAAGCAGACCCAGGAAGACCCGTGGCAGCGCGTGATGAACACCTACAACCTGGGTGACGAGCTCGAGGGCAAGGTCACCAAGGTCGTGAGCTTCGGCGCCTTCGTCGAGATCCTCGACGGCGTGGAGGGGCTCGTGCACATCTCCGAGCTGGCCCAGCACCACGTCGAGAACCCGCGCGAGGTCGTGGCTCAGGGCGACGAGGTGAAGGTGAAGATCCTCGAGATCGACTCGGAGCGGCGGCGGCTCTCGCTGAGCGTCAAGCGCGTCGAGGGGCAGGACCTCCCGTTGCGCGATCTCGGCGAGCTGCAGAGCACCGAGGGCATCGACGGGGACGACCTCGGCGACGTTCCGGAGCTCGAGCTCTCCGACGAGGTGTTCTCGGGCGCCGGAGAGGTCCCGGCTCTCATGGCCGACGGATCCGAGGACGATGCAGGGGTTCCAGCGGTGAACGGAGGCGGCAACGAGGCCGCTGCGCCCGCCGCCGACCCCACCGAGCCTGTTGAGGCCGCGGAAGAGGCCCCCGTTGCCGCCGAGCCCGGCGAGGACCCGGCCGCCACCGGTGAGACCGGCGATGACCCCGTCGCGGTCGCCGCCAACGGCGCCGAGGCAGCCGAGCCCGTCGACGAGCCCGCCGCCGAAGAGGCCGCCACGCCGGAGGGCGCAGGCCAGAGCGGTTAGCGGTGGCGGCTGAGCCCGCGTCCGCGCGCGTGCCGTTCGTGGGGCTGACCGGCGGCATCGGCGCCGGAAAGTCGGAGGCGCTGGCGGCCCTGGAGCGGCTGGGCGCCGCAACGCTCTCGAGCGACGCGGTGGTGCACGAGCTGCTGGCCACCGACGAGGTGCGCGACGCCCTAGTGGAGCGGCTGGGTCCCGCCGTGGCCCCCGAGGGCCGCGTCGACCGCGGCGTGGTGGCCGAGCGTGTCTTTGGCAGCGACGAGGACCGCAAATGGCTCGAGGGAGTGCTCTGGCCGCGCGTGGGAGAGCGTATGTGGGGGTGGCGCGAAGCCCTGGATCAGCGCGAGTCCCGGCCTCGAGCGGCGGTGGTCGAGGTGCCGCTGCTGTTCGAGTCCGGCCTCGAGCAGGCCTTCGACGCGACGGTGGCGGTGGTGGCCGACGAGGCGGTGCGCCGCGAGCGAGCCGAGGCGCGCGGCCACGCGGGGGTCGCGTCCCGCACCGCACGCCAGCTCGCGCAGGACGAAAAGGCCGGGCGCGCGACCCACGTGGTGCACAACGATGGGACCGTTGAGGAGTTAGAGGAGAAGCTGTCGCAGCTTCTTGCGAGGATTGCCCCTTGACCCCGTCGACCACCCACGCCCCCAGGAGCACGCGTCGCGGCCGGAACGCCGGGCGCGGCGCCCGTAGGCCCGCCCTATCCGTGCGGCGCCGCCGGCTCGGGTGGCTCGTCGTGGCCTGTGCGCTGGCCGGCGTCGCCGGCGCGTTCGCGCTCGGGGTCGGCCCCTTCGGGGACGCCGTCCGCAAGATCACCCTGCCCCTCAACCACGAGGACGTGATCCGGCAGCAGGCGGCGGCCAAGGACCTCGACCCGGCCCTGATCGCGGCGGTGATCTACCAGGAGTCGCGCTTCCGGCCGCGCGAGTCCTCGGCGGGCGCCAAGGGCCTGATGCAGATCCTCCCCGACACCGCCCGCTTCATCGCCCGCGAGTCGGGAGGAACGCAGTTCGAGATCCCCGACCTCGCGACCCCCGACATCAACATCCGCTACGGCTCGTGGTACCTGCGCTACCTGGAGGGCCGCTACGGCGACGCCGGCCTGGTGGCCGCCGCCTACAACGCCGGTGAGACCAACCTCGATCAGTGGCTCGAGGATGCCGGCGGCAGGAAGGCCTTCGACCTCGAGCGGGACATCCCGTTCAAGGAGACGCGGGCGTACGTGGCGGGCGTGCTCGAGAAGCGCGAGGAGTACCGGAAGCACTACCCGGAGGAGCTGGGGCTGTAGGGCGGTGCGGGCGTCGCGCCCGTGCGGGGCTGGCCTAACGCCGTAGGCGGCTCGTCCGCACCATCTCGTAGGGCACGAGCCGCGGTCGGTCCGAGCGGGTCTGCCCAGCCACGTTCCAGCGGGCGATCGCGAGCGTGTTCCGACCGCGCGGCCGCAGTACCCCGGGCGGCAGCACGAAACGCTCGAGCCGGTCGCGACCGGCTCGAGCCACGTGCACCCCGTTAAGGAAGACCTCGGCGGGATGGCTGCCCCGCGGCAGCTCGAGCCCGAGCGGTGCCCGCACGCCCCTCGGCACCCGGAGCTTGAACTCGGAGCGGTACCAGCCCACCTCGCCGGGGCCGAGCCGCGCGTCGTGGTGGGGCAGGCTCACCGGCGTCCACGAGCGGTCGTCGAAGCGCTCGCGCCAATAGCCGGCCCGTTCACCGAACAGTCCGCTCGTGTTCGGATAGTCGGAGGGGTCGCCGCCCTGGAGACGCCACGTGATGCCGCCGTCGGGCTTCGGAAGCGACGGAAGCGTGGTCGGAGAACCGCCGCCGAGCGGCTGCGTGGTCTCGCCGCCGACGCCCAGGGCGAAGCCGCAGGGCGGCGATCCCAGGCGGTCGAGGGAGGCGGACACCAGGCCCCGGGTCTGCTTGGCCTGGTTGGCCGCGCCCGCGTCCATCACGTGTCCCCAGCTCTCCACGAGCACGCTTACCACGTTCTCCCCGGTGCCCGCCGCGCCCGCCGGGAACGGCAGCGTGGTGGCCTGGTTCTCGGGCGGCGCGGCGCCCAGGCCGCCCAGGCCGCCCGGCCCCGGCACCTCCGCGTCGCTCGTCACCGTGCCGAGGCTGCGGCCGTTCAGCCACGCGTGGTAGCGGTGGCGGCCCTCGAGGCAGATGCCGTTCGCCGGGCCGGTGAAGCGGCCGCGGTACCAGACGTAGCCTGCCGATGGCACCCCGTAGTCGTCCGCCCCGAGCACGGGGCTGGTGAGCGGCTGCATCTGGTTGTGGGTGGTCGCTCGGTCGGCCACCGTCCACGACGAGTCGTCGAACCCGGGCTCGCGCTCGGGAGCGTCGGGCTGGTAGCGCCAGTCGCGCAGTGCCGGGAGGCGGAGCCGGCGCGGCGGCGCACCGAGCCTCAGGCCGCGTACCCGGCGCCCTTCGAGGAGCAGCCCGCGTCCGGGCCGGTCGCTCTCCATGGTGCGCTCCGTGACCAGCGAGGGGCCCACGTAGATGCGCCGACCCTTCGGCCACAGCCGCGCCGCGCTCTCGCGGGAGAGCATAAGGAGGCGCTTCCCACGGGGAAGGCGGCGCACCCGGGGCCTCGCACCCGGCGTGAACCGGACCCTGCGCCCGGCGATCACCGCTTCGTAGCGGTGGCCGCGATCGCCGAACAGGGCGAGCGTGCGCCGGTCGGCGAACGCCACCTCGGCGGTCGTCAGGTCGACGCGGAAGGCGCCCAGTTTGGCCCCGGCCACCAGCCAGCGGGCCGAATGGCCGGGCAACGGCACGGGCAGCGTCCTCCGCCCGCCGATGGTGAGCACCGGCGCGCGATCGGGCCCGGCGTCGGCGTTGCGCAGGAAGACGTGGAGCGCCCCTCCGGAGCGGGCGCGGCGCACCCGGTAGAGCGCATCGGGATCGCTCGACTCCACCGCGCCGCTCACGGCCTCGGTGGCGGTGATGGTCTGACCGGCGGCGGCGATCTGCAGGTTCACCCGCCGCAGGTCGTCGTAGCGGGCGCCCAGGCCTCCCCACTCGCGGATCGGCGCCGCGTAGTCGTAGCTCGTGCCCAGCGTCGGGTAGGGGAGGTAGCCCCACGTGGTGCCGCCGTAGGTCATGTAGCGGTTGATGTGGGTGAGGCCCTGCGCGATCAGCGACAGCCCCTGCACTCCCTCGTAGCCCACGAGGCGGCGGTGGCGAGCCTCGGGGTCCGCGCCGTCATCGCCGGCGATGGGCGCGATGCCACCCTGCACCTCGGCGGTGTAGAGCGGCGACGTGGTAACCCCGCGGTCGCGGTAGTACTGCTCGAAGGTGTCCACCTGGGCGAAGGTGTCCGTGCCGTACTCGGGACAGCACCGGAAGCCGTACGGGTAGTTGTCGAAGCTGAAGTTGTCGACGAGGTCCACGTAGCGCCCGCGCGAGATCTGCATGCCGAGGTACTGGACGTCGTTGTGAGTGACCGGCACGGTGATGCCGTGCCCCTTGGCGGTGGCCACCAGGTCACGCATGTAGGCACGCGCCTCCTCGGTTCCCTGCTGCCCGGGATCCGCGCCGCCCGGGAACTCGTTCTCCACCTGTACGCCGATCACCGAGCCCCGGCTCGCCCCCCCGACCTGCCAGCGCGCGATCCGCGGCATCACCTCGGCGTACCAGCGCTTCCAGGCCGCGGTGTAGGGCGGGTCGAGCGTGCGCAGCACCCCTGGCCGGCCCAGCAGCCACGCGGGAAAGCCGCCCGCGTCGATCTCACCCTGGATGTAGGGCCCGGGTCGCACGACGACGTACAGCCCGGCGTCGCGGGCCAGCGCCAGGAATCGCTCGAGGTCGTAGCGCCCGTCGAACCGGAACCGTCCCGGTGCCGGCTCGTGAAGCTGCCACGGCACGTAGATCGACACCGTATTGAGGCCGCTCGCCTTCATCCGACCCAGCACGTCCGGCCAGAACGCCGGCGAGGGCATCCGGAACGGATGGACCTCACCGCTCGTGAGGAACACCCGCTTCCCGCCGACCGTCTGCGAGTACCGGTCGAATCCGACCGGCGACTGAGCCCGCGCCGCGGATCCGAACCCGGCGGCCAGGAGGAGGCAGGCGGTGAGCAGAGCGGCACGGCGGGGCACGGGCGAGCATCCTTTCAGAGGCGACGGGCGCCGGCAAACCGGTAGAACGCCGTCGCCCCGCCGCCAGCTACCGTAGAACGGTGCCCGCGTTCCAGCTCGCACCCACCTACCAGCCGATAGCCGACCAGCCCAAGGCGCGCGACGGCCTCGCCGAGGGCCTCAACTCCGGCGACCGCTTCCAGACCCTGCTGGGAGTCACGGGATCCGGCAAGACGGCCACGATGGCCTTCACGATCGAGAAGGTCCAGCGGCCGGCGCTCGTGATCGCCCACAACAAGACGCTCGCCGCCCAGCTCTGCAACGAGTTCCGCGAGTTCTTCCCCAACAACGCGGTCGAGTACTTCGTCTCCTACTACGACTACTACCAGCCCGAGGCCTACGTCCCGCACCAGGACCTCTACATAGAGAAGGACTCGTCGATCAACGAGGAGATCGACCGGCTGCGTCACGCGGCCACCGCGGGGCTCTTCGCGCGGCGCGACATCATCATCGTCGCGAGCGTCTCGTGCATCTACGGCATGGGCTCGCCCGAGAAGTACGACCAGCAGATGCTGATGCTGTGCAAGGGCGACGAGCTCGACCGCGACGGCGTGCTCCGCAAGCTCGTGGACATGCAGTACTCGCGCAACGACGTCGCGCTCGGCCGCGGAGCGTTTCGGGTGCGGGGGGAGTCGCTCGAGATCTACCCCTCCTACGCCGAGTCGGCGTTCCGGGCCGTCTTCTTCGGGGACGAGGTCGAGTCCGTGCAGCACTTCGACCCGCTCACCGGCGAGGTGTACGCCGAGCTCGAGCACATCGCCATCTGGCCGGCCACCCACTACGCCACCGACCGCCAGACGATCGAGCGGGCGGTGGCCGAGATCCGCGACGAGCTCGAGGCCCGCTGCAAGGAGCTCGAGGGCCAGGGCAAGCTGCTCGAGTCCCACCGGCTGCGCCAGCGCACCCAGTTCGACATGGAGATGATGCGCGAGCTCGGCTTCTGCAACGGGATCGAGAACTACTCGCGCATCCTCGACGGGCGCCCCCCGGGCTCGCGCCCCTACTGCCTGCTCGACTATTTCCCGGACGACTTCGTCTGCTTCATCGACGAGTCGCACCAGACCGTGCCGCAGATCGGCGGCATGTACGAGGGTGACCGGTCGCGCAAGCAGACGCTCGTGGACTACGGCTTCCGCCTGCCGAGCGCCATGGACAACCGCCCGCAGACCTTCGACGAGTTCCTCACGCGCGTGAAGCAGACCGTGTTCGTCTCGGCCACCCCGGGCGGCTTCGAGAAGAGCCACTCCACGCGGGTGCTGGAGCAGATCGTGCGCCCGACGGGGGTCGTCGACCCGGAGGTCGAGGTGCGCGAGACCAAGAACCAGATCGACGATCTGATGAACGAGGTGCGCCTGCGCACCGAGGCGGGCGACCGCGTGCTCGTGACCACGCTCACCAAGAAGATGTCCGAGGACCTGACCGACTACCTGATGGAGTACGGCTTCCGGGTGCGCTACCTGCACTCGGAGATCGACACCCTCGAGCGCATACAGATCATCCGCGACCTGCGCCTTGGCGAGTTCGACGTGCTGGTTGGCGTGAACCTGCTGCGCGAGGGGCTCGACCTCCCCGAGGTGTCGCTCGTGGCGATAATCGACGCCGACAAGGAGGGCTTCCTGCGCGGGGAGACGTCGCTGATCCAGACCATCGGCCGGGCCGCCCGCAACGTCCGTGGGAAGGTGATCATGTACGCCGACAAGGAGTCGAGCGCCATGCGCAACGCCATCGGGGAGACCGAGCGCCGGCGCGCGATCCAGATCGCCTACAACGAGCGGCACGGGATCACCCCCGAGACGGTCTCCAAGGGCATCTCGGACATGAGCGACTTCCTCTCCCTCGAGTCGAAGGTGCCCACGAAGGGCCGCCGGACCCGCTCGAAGGCCGAGGAGGGCATGGACCCGTCCGACATCCAGCGGACCATGGTGGAGCTCGAGGAGGAGATGCTCGTGGCGGCGGAGGAGCTCCGGTTCGAGTACGCCGCCAGGCTGCGCGACGAGATCAAGGCGCTGAAGCGCGAGCTCGACACCGCGCTGGCCGGGGCCTGACGGCCGGAGCCGAGGCCCCCGGCACCCGCGCGCGGCGCTCGCTTCCCGCGTGCTGCCCGGTGTTTTCTGTACGCTAGCCGCCTCTTAAGAGACGACTGACAAGGGAGAGACGTGGAGCTGGACCGTAACCAGATCGAGCGCAAGGACTTCTCGGCGGTCCGCCGGGGTTACGACCCCGACGAGGTCGACCGTCACCTCCGGGAGATCGCCACCTCCGTGGATCAGCTGCAGCGGGCCCGACGCCCCGCGCCGGCCTCGCTGGCCACGGTCGCCGCCGACCAGGTGCGCACGATCGTCGAGGCCGCCGAGCGCAGCGCCGCCGAGATCCAGGAGCGGGCGGAGCGCGAGGCGCGTGAGATGGCCGAAGAGGCCGACCGGAACGCGCGCGAGAGCCGCGAGACCGCCGACTCGCAAGCCGCGGGCTACGTGGAGAAGGTGCAGCGCGCCACCGACGACATGCTGGCACGGGCCGACAGCACCGAGAGTGAGATCAACCGTCAGCTCGACGGCGTCCGGTCCGCGGCGGCGGAGCTCGTCAGCGAGCTGCGCTCGGGCGCGGGGACCCTTCGGACCGAGCTCGAGAGCATCCGCGCGGGGCTGTCCGAGCTGCGGGACGCCCGTCCCGAGCCGCTGGCACCCACAGCGCCCCCGACTCCGGTGGCCCCTGAACCGGTCTACGAGCCCGAACCGCTCGACGACGAGCCGAGTGCCGTGGTCCAGGACGAGCCGTCGGGCGTGGCGGAGACCGCTGTGGACGCCGACCTCGAAGAGTCGGTCACCGTGCCTGAGGACGAGGATTTCCACGAGCCCCTGGCGGTCGACGAGACCGCGGTCGACCCCGTCGCCGTCGAGCCGGTGGCGGAGGAGCCCGTGCAGGTCGAGCCCGAGCCGCTCGAGGAGGAGCCCGAGCCGGCTGCCGCGGCGCCGAGCGGCCGGTCGATCGCCGGCGCCGAGGGCGCCCGCCTGATCGCCCTCAACATGGCGCTCAACGGCACTCCCCGCGACGAGACGGCTCGCTACCTCAGCGACAACTTCGAGCTGGACGAGCAGGACGTGATTCTCGACGAGGTGTACGCGCGAGTGGGCAGCTAGGCCTCCGAAGCGTCGTTACCACTTCGCCGGCCTGAGTCTGACCGCGGTTTGCGCAAGTAGCGGTTCTCGGGCAGGCCCCGGTTCGGGAGGCGCCGCCGCCGAATCTACAATCAAGGGGTGAAGGCCAGCGACCAGCTAGTCGTATCGGGGGCCCGAGAGCACAACCTCAAGGACCTCCACGTCAGCCTGCCCAGGAACGCCCTGGTGGTGATCACGGGGCTGTCGGGCTCGGGCAAGTCGAGCCTGGCCTTCGACACGATCTACGCCGAGGGGCAGCGCCGCTACGTCGAGTCGCTGTCGGCCTACGCGCGCCAGTTCCTCGGCCAGATGGACAAGCCCGACGTCGACTCGATCGAGGGGCTGTCGCCGGCCATCTCGATCGACCAGAAGACCACCTCGCGCAACCCTCGCTCGACGGTGGGCACGGTCACCGAGATCTACGACTACCTGCGCCTGCTGTGGGCGCGGATCGGCCATCCCCACTGCTACTCGTGCGGGCGGGCGATCGACGCTCAGTCAGCTGAGCAGATCGTCGACCAGGTGATGACCCTCGACGAGGGCACGCGCTTCATGGTGCTTGCCCCGATCGTCCGCGGCCGCAAGGGCGAGTACGGCAAGGTGCTCGAGGGCCTGCGGGCCGAGGGTTACACGCGCGTGAAGGTCGACGGCGAGCTGCGCCGCCTCGAGGAGGAGATCGTCCTCGACAAGAAGTTCAAGCACGACATCGCCGTGGTGGTGGACCGCTTGGTGATGCGCGCTGACCTGCGGCGGCGGCTCGCCGACTCGGTCGAGACGGCGGTGGGCCTGGCCGAGGGGATGGTGGAGATCGAGGTCCTGGGCGCCGAAGGCGGTGAGTCCGAGGTGCGGACGTACTCGGAGCGCTTCGCGTGCCTGCACTGCGGTACGAGCATGCCCGAGCTGGAGCCGCGGATGTTCTCCTTCAACTCCCCCCACGGCGCCTGCCCGCGCTGCACGGGGCTCGGCACCCAGATGGAGATCGATCCCGAGATGGTGGTGCCCGATCCCAGCCTCAGCCTGTCGGAGGGGGCGATCCTGCCCTGGTCGACGGGCGCCTCGAACTACTACGAGCAGATGACGCAGGCCATCGCCGAGCGCTACGAGATCGACGTGGAGAAGCCGTGGGACCAGCTTCCGCGGGACGCCCGCGAGACGTTCCTCTACGGCACGGACGGCGACAAGCTCTACATCTCGTACCGCAACCGCTACGGACGCCGGCGCTCGTACACCACCACGTTCGAGGGCATCGTGCACAACCTCGAGCGCCGCTACCGCGAGACCGACTCGGAGTACTCGCGCGAGAAGATCG
>JAUJNF010000027.1 GCA_030446485.1 Thermoleophilaceae bacterium
AGTAGGCGTAGCCGCGCTTGGCCTGCTCGCCACGCCCCTTGAACTGCTCGGCGGCGCCCTCGAAGAACTTCTGGACGGCCACGCGCGCGATCGGGTCGAAGGTGTTGAGGATCTGGTCGATCTCCACGGGCGCGCTGGTCTCGTCGACGCCGATCTGGCCACCGGCGGGGATCTCCGCGCCGGCACTGTCGCCCGGCGGAAGCTGGAGATCGACGTAACGGTTGGCGATTCCGGACAGGGACGCCTGCCGGATCACGGCCGTGGTGCCCTCGCGCAGCGGGACGTAGTCCTCGTTGACCTCCAATGTGACCTCGGCCTGGCCGTCCGGCGTGATCTGCATGTCCTTCACCGTGCCGGCCTGGGTGCCGCCGATCTGGACCAGGTTGCCCTTCACGAGCTGCGAGGCGTTGATGAACTTGCCCGTGACGGTGTAGCCACCGCCGCCGCCGGAGCCGAACAGGACGATCCCGACGAGAACGATCGCCCCGATCACCGCCCCCAGTGCGGCTACACGTCCGATACGGCTGACCGACTGCATCCCTTTAGTGATCTCCTCCCGCGCCCGGCCCGCCGTGGTGGCAAACCGCTCGAACAGCGGGACGCAAATCTACAAGAACACAGACGCCTGTGCGCCGTTTGTTGTTCAGCGGCGACGAAGCGGTTGTTAAGGAGACGCTAAGAGATCGAGACCCCGACGGCACCTCACCCTTGACCTCAGCCTGAGATGCCCGGGGTGGGATTCGAACCCACACGCCCCGAAGGGCAGGGGCTTTTAAGGCCCCGCTGTCTACCCGTTCCATCACCCGGGCTCTGCGCCGCTTGAAGTCTAGGGTGATCGAAGGCGGTTGAGGCAGCTGCTCGCCGCTGGTACTTTTCGGATTACCCCGCGAAGGATCGCCGGTTCCCCCCTTGGAAGCCTCCGCCCTACAGAACGCCGTACGGGCGCCCATCCTCGGCGGGGCCTCGCCCGGCCTGCGACTCCAGAGCGACGAGCGCCTGATCGCGCTCGTGCGTCGCGGTCAACCGGCCGCTTTCGAGGCGCTGGTCAGACGCTACGAGGCACGCCTCCTCGCCTTCTGCCGCCACATGCTGAACTCGACCGAGGACGCGGAGGACGTGCTGCAGGAAGTGTTCGCCGCCGCGTTCAAGGCGATCGGCGCGGACGAGCGACCCATCGCGGCGCGGCCGTGGCTCTACCGGATCGCACGGAACCGCTGCCTCAACCACCTTCGCCGTCGGGTGCCCGAGGGTCAGGAGTCGATGGACGTCTTCGAGCGGGACGGGGGCACCAGCACCGCCGACACCGTTCACCGGCGTGAGGAGTTTCGCTTGGTCCTGGCCGACGTCGGCGGCCTCCCCGAGACACAGCGCACCGCGCTGCTCCTGCGCGAGATCGACGCGCTCTCCTACGAGCAGATCGCCGAGGCGATGGAGACGACGGTGCCGAGCGTCAAGTCGCTCCTCGTCCGAGCGCGCATGGCGCTGGCCGAGGCGTCGGAGGCACGCCTGCTGAGCTGCGCGGAGGTGCGACTCGAGCTCAGTCAGGTCGCGGAGGGGCTCGCGAAGAGCTCGCCGCAGGTCCGCCACCACGTGAAGTCGTGCCCTCGCTGCCGGGCCTTCAAGCGCGAGCTGCGTAAGACGGGTCGCGTGCTCGCGGCCGTCTACCCGATCGGGCCGCTCGTCGCGATCAAGCAGGCGCTGGCGGCCAAGCTGGGCGGGGGAGCCGCCACGGCGGGCGTCGGGGGAGCATCGGGGGCGTCGGCGGGCTCGGGTGGCGCCGGGGGGCTGGTGTCCGCGGCCGTGGGCTCGGTCGCCGCCAAGGCGGCCGCGGGCCTCGCCGCCGCCGCGCTGGTCACCGCCGGGGCGGTGGAGGTCGAGAAGGTCGACCGCGACGGCAACGGGGCGGCATCGGCGGCCGCACCGGCGCATTCGGAGCCGGCTGTCGTGCCGAGCGAGCGAACGCATAGATGGAAGGCCACGCGTCGGCCGGCGGCGCGCAGCGTTGCAAGATCACTCCACTGCTGTCCCTCGGGCGGCACCCACTGGCGCTCGTCAGCGCAGATTCGGCACACCTCGGGAACTGAGCCGTCGGGGTACGGGGCGCCACAGGTGACGCAGAGCGTGGTCATCGGGCTGAGACTACGAGCGATGCACATCGACATCGAGGGGCCGGAGGACGCGCCCGCGCTGGT
>JAUJNF010000001.1:0-477863 GCA_030446485.1 Thermoleophilaceae bacterium
CCTCGCCCTCCTCGCGCCCGGCGGCGTTCTCGAGGTAGAAGCTCTGGCGGTCGGCGAGCACGCCGTCGCGCACCTGGAATACCTGGGCGTTGGCGTCGGCCTCCTCCGCCGCGACGGCGATGGCGTCGAGCGTGCCCACCGCCTCGTTGGAGATCCGCTGGCGCTCGAGCAGCGAGCGCACCGCGCCCAGCCGGTTGCGCAGGGACGCCGCCTGCTCGAACTCCTGGTCGGCGGCGGCCTGACGCATGTCGGCCTCGAGCTCGCGCTCGATCTGTCGGTAGCGACCCGACAGGAAGGCGACGATCCCGTCGATGCCCGCGCGGTACTCCTCCTTCGACACGTAGTCGACACACGGAGCCTGGCAGCGCTTGATGAAGTAGTCGAGGCAGGGGCTGCCCGAGGCCCGGCCGGGCTCGGCGCCGTCGCAGGTGCGGTACTGGAAGACCTTGCCGAGCAGGTCGAGCGTCTCGCGCGTGCGCTTGGCGTTCGAGTACGGGCCGAAGTAGGCGCGGGTGCGGCGGTGTCGCTCGCGCGTGAAGTACACGCGCGGGAAGTCCTCGTCGAGCGAGATGGCGATGTAGGGGTACGACTTGTCGTCGCGCAGCTTGACGTTGTAGACCGGCCGGTACTGCCTGATGAAGTTCTGCTCGGCGAGCAGCGCCTCGGCCTCGGTCTGGGTGACGATGAACTCGATCCGGTCGATCTGGTCGATCAGCTCGTAGGCGCCCTTGGTCGAGGGGTTCGAGAAGTGGCCGGACACGCGCTTCTTGATCGACTTGGCCTTGCCCACGTAGAGCACGCGCTGCTTGGCGTTGCGGAAGATGTAGACGCCCGGGCCGTCCGGCAGCGCCCGACGCTGGGCGCCGATGCGGGCCTTGCGGTCGGGTCTGTGGTCGGTGGTCTCGGTGGTGGCCATGGCGGTGTGGCCCTCGGCGGGGGGCCACTCATCGAGGATAGGTTCAGGCGCGGCGCGCCCGGCGCGGGCTCGGCGCGGGCGGTCGACCGGGCGAGCCGGGGCGGCGCGGTCATCCCCCGGGTCGGCTATACGTACCCGTCATGAGGCGGGTGAGAGGGGGGGCCGGCGTGCTCGTGACGATCGTGGTGATCCTGGTGCTGGCGAGCATTCCGCTCTTCACCCTCTACCAGTCCGAGTGCCGCGAGGGCGGAGACCGTGGCAAGCGCGAGACGCGTTACTCCGTGGTGGCGCCATGGAACGACCCGCCGGAGGACTGCCGCCGCAACAAGTCAGGTCTCGACCTGGTGCGTGAAGGGGTCGGGCTGGACTGACCCGCGTGCGGTGGGCGTGCGCGCGGCGCCCCAGCGGGGCCGGCGGCGCGCTCAGCGCCCCGGCGGCGGCTTCCTGCGGCGGCTCAGGGCGCGGTGGAACTCAGCGCGCGGGGGAACCGGCGCTCAGCGCGCTGCTGAGCCGGCGGCCTGCGCGCGCCCGGCCTCGCGGGCGGACTCGGCCGCCGCGGCGTTCGGCCCGCCGGCCGTCCTGAGCCGAGGGCTTCCCGCCGAACCGGCGGCAGCGGCGCTCTTGGCCTCGCGTAGCGCCTCGGCGGCCGCGGCGTTGTTCGCTCTGACCGTGCGGAGCCGGAGGCTTCCCGCCCCGCGAGCGCACACCACGCCCACCGCGAAGTCGAAGCGCCGCCTGTTGGCGTTCAGGCCGATGGCCCGCCAACCGCGGCCGTTCGCCGATGGGCCGTCGAACACCGGCGTGATCGCACCGAGCGCCACGTTGCCGCTGATCGGGATGAAGTCGCGCGGGCACTGGACCACCGCCGTCCGCGTCTCTCCCGGCCGCACCACCACTTCCTTGCTGAGCAGACCGGTCAGCTGGAGCTCCGGCTGACCCTGCTGCCCTTCGACCGCCGGGCTGACCACGAGGATCAGCAGCGCGACCGCGCCGATGAGAGCGGCGGCGGCGGTGAGTGGCTTCCTGGCAAGGCGGGCCGGCACGGCGCGAGACTGTACACGACCGGAGCGAACGCGGCCACGCGGTTCCCGTGGCCGGACGCAGGGCGTGATCGGTCCGCAGAGACTTGGCCCGGCGGGGCCGCTACCTACAGGCCGGCGAACAGCCCGGCGAGGTCGAGCGGCTCGGCCTCGACCTGTCGTGGCGCGGCGAGGCCGTCCGGCCCGACCACGACCTCGATCGCGTAGCCGCCCGTGCCGGGATCGGAGAGCACGTGCACGCGTCGAGCGCAGACGTCGACCACCCAGACCTCCGGCACGCCGGCAGCGGCGTAGAGCGCGGGCTTGACCGTCGTATCGGTCCTCAGCGAGCTGACGGCGACCTCGATGACCAGCAGTGCGGTGGTCGGGTGCCGGGTCGGGTCTTGGCCGGCGGGCACCACGAGGACGTCCGGCTCGGGCAGAGAGGTGGTGTCCGGCACGACGATCGGTGCTTCGACCCTGACCTCGTGGCCACCCGCCGCCGAGGCAAGCGCCAGCCAGCGAATCAACCGGGCCTTCACCGCTTCGTGATCCGGGCTCTTCGGGCTCACCTCCGTGAGCACCCCGTGGAGCAGCTCGACCGGCTCGTCCTCGCCGAGGATGCCCACGTCGACCATCCGCAGGACCTCGTCGGCGGTGAGCGGACGAACCGCGCGGTCGCCGACGGCAAAGGGCATGGGGGGTGACAGTACCGGCGGGGCCGCCCACGTCACCGCACCAGCCTCACCTCGAACCCAGCGCCCGTGATCTCCCCCGCCCCGCCCAGCAGCCCCAGGATCCTGGCCACGTAGGCGCGCGTCTCGGGGTAGGGAGGGATGCATCCGCACGCGGACACCGCCGCGGGCCCCGCGTTGTAGGCGGCCAGCGCCAGCGGCACGGAGGCGAACTGGCGCAGGAGGTCCCGCATCATGTGGGCCTGGGCGTCGATCGACTGACCGGCGTCGAAGGGGTTGCGCAGGCCGTACGCGCGGGCCGTGCCCGGCATGAACTGGGCTATCCCCTGCGCGCCGGCGGGCGAGCGCGCGAACGGGTTGAAGTTCGACTCCGCGTAGATCTGGGCGGCAAGCAGCGCCGACGACACGTTCCAGCGCTGCGCCGCTCGCGAAAGCAGAGGGGCGTAGCGGGCGGGCACGAATGAGGGAAGCGCGCCGCGACCGTCTCCCTCGGGGCGGCCGAAGCCCACCGAGCGGCTGCCCGCGTTGCGCGTGTAGCCGTAGTGCCAGGGCTCCCAGGAGTACCGCTTCAGGAAGCCGAAGCGACCGGCGTTGCGGGCCAACCAGCCGTAGGCCGCCGGCGGGCCCAGATCGAGCTCGGTGCCCAGACGGTGCAGGCTCTTGCCCGGCGGCGCGACCCAGCGCGGGTCGGGACGCGCCGCGAACAGGCGCGCCTGCTCGGCGTCGGAGCGAAAGGCGCTCGTGATGGTGAGCAGGAACCCGGCGTCCCGCGCGGCGGCGGCGAGGCGGTCGAAGGCCAGGGCCACGTCGGGGCGCATCGGCTTGCCCTGGCGATAGGCCAGCGGGCCGGTGTAGCCCCCACCCGAGGCCTCGGCCGGGAAGGCGCCCACCCCCTCGGCGGGAGCAAGCTCGGCGACGGCGCGCGCCTCGACCGGCACCGGGCGCACCGCGCCCGCGTCGTCGCCACCAGCGATCCGCACCGAGGGCTCCCCTCGCACTCGAACGGCCACCCGCGTCGGCGCGAACGACCGGTCGGGAAAGCTCACGTCGGTCGCGCTCGGCGCCACGCCGTTGGCGACCGACGCGCGCGTGCCCGCGTCACGCGCAAGCGCGAGGAACTCCGCTCGGTCGAGGTGACGCGGGTTGGCGACGCCGCCCTCGAGGTAGGCAGGCTCGAAGAGGCGTGGATAGGCCTCGCGCATCGCTCGGGCCGCCGACACGGCGGCGAGGTCGGCCGCGCGCTGGTGCTTGCCCTTGGCCCCGAGCGCCTGGCCCATGGCGGCGAGGATGAGCGTGCCGGCAATGGCCACGGCGGCTGCGCCGAGCAGCATGACCGTGGCCTGGCCCCGCTCGCACCCGAGGCCGGGCCGTTCGCGACGGAGCTCCGGCGTAGGCGCGCGCTGCGCCCGATCACGGTCGCATGGCAACCCCCGGAGTGCCGCGCCCGCCCCGCTCAACAGCGCTCACACAGATCGGCCAGCTCGGCGATCGCCGAACCCAGGCCGCCCCTTGGCTCCCGCCCCGCCAGCGCCATGCGGGCCCCCGCGCGCGACTCCGGCAAGAGCAGCGCACCCCGTCCAGCCCACGCGCCGGGCTCGATCACCCGCGTGACCGCGATCAGAGGCTCGGGCCCGATGCGGGCGAGCGACGCCGCCACCGCCTCTGACAGCGAGGGCTCGACGTCGAGGCCGGCAACGAGGACCACGTGATCGGCCAGGGCCACCGGTCGTCCGGCGGGCTCTCCGTGCCGCACGTCGATCACGAGCGGCGCGGTGTACCTGCTGGCGGCCGCGAGCGGAGCGGGGTCGGTGGCGTCGAGCAGGCACAGCCGGCCGGCGGTGCGCATGCCGTCGTCCGCGAACGCTTCGAGGGCCCGACCCAGCCGTCCGGCCGACGAAGTGGGGAGCGCGACTGAGCTCGGGCCGCTCGGCCCGCACACGGCTGCGGCCCGTGCCGCATCGCGCTTGCCGAGCTCGACGGCGAGCGCGCGGGCCACGGTGGTGCCGCCGCAGCGCGGCGCGAGCGCCACGGTGGCCACGACCGGGCGCACCGGCACCACCGTCGTGGCGGGTTCGACGCGCCGGGCCTCAGCGGCCTGCAGCAGCATCGAGCCGGCGCGCTCGAGCACCGCGTGCACCACCCCGCGCCGGCGTGCCTCGCGCGTCACCATCATCCTCCTCCGACCCTGGCCGACGACTCCACCGCGAGCGTTCGAGACACGATCGCGAGCAGCGACGGCGGCCGCAGCACGACGGTGACCCTGCCGCCCGCCACGTCGACGTCGGTCTGGTCGCGTGACCAGCCGGGCAGCGCTCGCCGGGCGCCCTCGTGGCCGTCGTCTCCGGCCGCGAGGGCCAGGGCGCCCGCCTCGGCGGCACTCCCCGCGAGGGTGGCCGAGTAGCCGACGGCGAGGAGCTGGAGGAGCACGAGCCCGAGCAGCAGCAGCGCCGGCAGCGCGCCCAGCAGCTCGACGCTCGCCTGAGCACGCTCGCTTCCGAGGCCGCGACGGGCCGCACAAGCGCCGTCCGGCGAACGTAGGAGTCGAGGCGCGCCGGTCACGGTGGAGCCCCGAGATATCCCGTCGCTCCCACGCTCAGCGGGGACCGCCCGCCGCCGAGCACGAGCGGCACCCGAACGCTCACCCGCACCCGGCCAGACCCCGCGCCGCGCACCAGCAGGCCACGCTCGAGCCGCCGCGGCAACGCGCTGCGCGCGGCGGACTCGGCATCCCGGCCCACCACCGCGGCGCGCGCCGCCACCCGCGCGGCGTTGGCGCTGGCCCAGGCCGCGTGGCCCACGAGCGCGAGCTGCCAGACGATCGCCGTCACGAGCAGCACGCAAGGCAGGACGGCGACGGCCTCCACCGAGGCCTGGCCGACCTCACCCCGGGGCAGAACGCGCGAGAGTCGACAAAGCATGCGCCGAGGCTCCCGCTCGCCGCGTGACGGCTCAACGCCGGAGCGTTACGACCGCGCTACAACGCCGTAAAGGCCCTCGACACGACCGCCGAGCGGCGGCCCGCCCTACGGCGCGTCCGGCAGGCGCAGCCTCATCAGCAGGTCGTCCTCGCCCGCAGGGTCGCTGCGCGAGCTGAAGCCACACCGCTCGTACAGCGCCCTCCCTGCTCCATTGCCGGCGTTCACGTCGAGCTCGACGCGCCGGCAGTCCCGCTTGATGGCGCGATCGATCGCCGCCTCCACGAGCGCCGCCCCCAGCCCGGACCGGCGCGCCCGCTCGCGGACGAACAGATCCTCGAGCCACGCGTCGCCGCCGGCGATCCACACGCCGAACCGGTAGCGGATCTGGCACACGCCCGACGGAGGCGAGTCGGCGTCCGGGGCGCCCAGCAGGAACTCCGCGTCGCGACCCTCGATCAGCCGCTCCACGCCCGCGTGGAAGGCGTTCCGCGAGGGCCAGTCACGCCCCAGGAAGTCGCGGAACTCGACCAGCAAATCGGCCACGGTCTCGGCCTCGTGCATCTCGGCAAGCCACACGCTCGCCCGGCTGCTGCGCGGGCTGGGTGCGGCGGCGGCTCCGCTCAACCGTAGTCGCGCGCCTGGGTGTAGACCCAGTAGACGCCGTACGAGGCGAGCCCGAGCATGGCCAGCCAGACAAGCACGCCGGGCCCCGAGTCGAACAGCCGCTGCGCCGCCGTGAACGTGAAGAAGGCGAGCGCAACCGACCCGTAGAGGACCAGGCGCTGGCGCTCGCTGAGGGAGTCGATCGTGAAGCTGTGCTCCCGGAACAGCCGGTATCCGAAGAGGGCGATGGCCGTGAAGAAGGCGATCGACAGCGTGGTGAGCACCACGTTGAGGACCCCGCCGCCGCCGGGGAGCGACAGCACCAGGGCCACCACGGCGATCAGCCCGAAGTTGCGAGCGGTCTTCACCCTGTCCAGGGTAGGGCCTTCCGGATCCCGGTCAGGAGATCACGCCGCTCGCGGCGAGCACTATCACGACCACTCCGAGCGCCACCCGGTAGACGACGAAGATCACCGTCGATCGCGTGGCGAGGAAGCGCAGCAGGAAGGCGATCGACGCGTACCCGACCACGAACGCGAGCGCCGTGGCCACGATCAGCGTCAGCACGCTGGTGTTCTGCCCCTCCTCGCCACTCGAGATCGACCCCAGCTCCAGCAGCCCGCTGAGCACCACCGCCGGGATCGACAGCAGGAAGGAGAAGCGCGCCGCCGCCGCCCGCTCGAGGCCGAGGAAGAGCCCCGCGGTGATCGTGGCACCCGAGCGCGAGACGCCGGGCACCAGCGCGAGCGCCTGCGAGAAGCCGACCACCAGGCCGTCGCGAGTCGTGATCGACTCGACGCCGCGGTTGCGCTTGCCCACCCGCTCGGCTTGGAGCAGCACGAGGCCCAGCACGATCAGCGCCGTGCCGTTCAGGTACAGGTCGCGGGCGCCCGTCTCGATCTGGTCCTTGAAGGCCAGGCCGAAGATCCCGATGGGAATGGTGCCGAGCAGGATGTACCACCCCATGCGAGCATCCAGCTCCTTGCGCAGCCGCGGCGTGCGCAGGCTCGCGAGCCAGGTGCGGGTGATGCGCAGAAGGTCCTCGCGGAAGTAGATGAGCACCGCGACCATCGTGCCGAGCTGCGTGACCGCGGTGAACGCCGCGCCGGGGTCTTCCCATCCGGCGAAGGCGGGCACGATGCGCAGGTGCGCGGTGCTCGAGATCGGCAGGAACTCGGTCAGGCCCTGCACGATCCCGAGGACGATCGCCTCGAGGAGGGACACGGGTTGACGACCCTAGGAGGTCGTGTGGTCGGCCCGGCGCCGGCGGGCCGCGTCAATCTCCGCGAGCGCGTCCTCACGCGAGTACCAGCCGTCCACGGTGACGGTCTTGCGCTCCAGGTCCTTGTAGACGGAGAAGAAGTGGGCGATCTCGTCGCGGAGCTGGTCGCCGAGGTCCTCGAGGGTCTCGAGGCGGTTCCAGGTGGGGTCGTGCAGCGGGACGCAGAGCACCTTGTCGTCGATGCCCTTGTCGTCCTCCATCTTGAACAGGGCGATCGGCTTGACGGGGATCACGCAGCCCGGGAAGGTGGGCTCGGAAACGCACACCATGGCGTCGAGCGCGTCGCCGTCGAGGCCGAGGGTGTCCGGGATGAAGCCGTAGTCGGTCGGGTAGACCATTGAGGAGAACAGGAAGCGGTCGAGCTTGATCGCGCCGAGCTCGTGGTCGTACTCGTACTTGTTGCGGCTTCCCTTCGGGATCTCCACGAAGCAGGTGAGGGGTGCCTCCGCCAAGGCCGCCAGAGTAGACGCAAACGCCTTCGGTACAGTGCCTCTCGTGCGCGCAGCGGCCGTTCTCTCCATGGTGTCCGTGACCCTCCTGGTCGTGGCCGCACCCGCCCTAGCCGGGGACAACGGCGAGGGCCTCGCCGGCGAGACCAACGACAAGGTCGTCACCTTCTTCTCGCTCGGCGTGATCGCCTTCTTCGTGCTCTTCGTCGGGATCCTGAGCGTGCTCCAGGCCCGCAAGGAGAAGCGCAAGGAGGAGCGGCAGGCCGCGCGGATGCGGCAGCGCATCGGCTGGTAGGAGTTGCGAGGGCTGACGGCTTTCGGGGGCCGGCCGCCCGGCCCGTCTGAGAGGATCGGGCCGTGCCCGACACCGTGAGCTACCGGCGCGAGGGCTCCGCCGCCGTTCTCACCATCGAGCGGCCGGAGCGGCGCAACGCGGTCGACGGGCCCACCGCGGCGCTGCTCGGAGAGGGGTTCGAGCGCTTCGAGGCCGATGACGAGGCGCGCGTGCTTGTGCTCACCGGAGCCGGCGAGGTGGCGTTCTGCGCCGGCGCCGACCTCAAGGCCATCGAGACCTTCGCGCCCCGGCTCGACGCGCCCGAGGGGCCGCTCGGCTTCACGCGCCGAACGGCCTCGAAGCCGACCATCGCCGCGATCTCCGGCTGGTGCCTGGCGGGTGGGCTGGAGCTAGCGCTGTGGTGCGACCTGCGGGTGGCCACCCACCACTCGACGCTCGGCTTTCCCGAGCGCCGCTGGGGCGTGCCGCTGATCGACGGGGGCACCCAGCGGCTGCCACGGATCGTCGGCCTCGGCCGCGCCCTCGACCTCATCCTCACCGGCCGGATGGTCCAGGCCGAGGAGGCGCTCGCGATGGGCCTCCTCACCGAGATCGTGCCCGCCGGCCGCCACCTCGAGCGCGCGCTCGAGATGGCCGAGGCGCTGGCCAGCTTCCCTCAGGAGACCATGCTGTCCGACCGCCAATCCGCGCTCGAGGGCATCGGGCTGACGTTCGAGGAAGGCCTGGCGCGCGAGGCGGCCATCGGCCGCGAGGTGTTCGAGGTGGCGCAGCGGGGGGCGGCGCGGTTTGCCGCCGGTGAGGGACGGGGCGGGGCGGGCACCGGGGCCTGACCCGGGGAAACCGAAGTGCGACTTACCGGCGGCGCGCCTTGAACGTCACCCTGCCGCTGCGACACGTCACCGACCCGGAGGTGAACGTCGACCGGAACCTGCCCTCCGCAACGTTCTTCCGGATGTCGCCGGCCAGTGTGTAGTTGAACCGGCCCTTGCCGATGCCGATGAACGTCGCCTTTCCGCCCATCGCCACCGAGAACTCGCCGTCGTCATCGATCCGGGCGTTCTCGGTCGTTGTCTCGGCGGTGAAGGTGCGCCCGTTCGTGCACTGGCCGCGGTACTTGATCTGTATGTCGGCGCGCGAGGCGCTCGTGACCTCGAGGGTCACGCGCAGCTTCTGTGACGTCTTGCCCACGTAGCGGCCGGGAGTGGCGGCAAGCGCCGCCGGGGCGACAGCCAGCAACGCCAAGACCACCATCGCGGTCGCTCGCCGGGTGCCAAGCCTCTTCGCCGTCTCGATCATGTCTCTCCTAGGGTCTCCGTCGGGGCGGGCGCACCCTACCGTCCCGAGGATTCAGATGCGAAACACCGGAACCAGGCGCTTCTCGTGCTCGGCGTCGATCCGTGCGATCACCTCGACGTGGTCCTCGAGGCCCGAGCCGCGCAGCTTGGTGGCCAGCAGCTCGTCGACCTGGAAGATCCCGGAGGAGTTGTTCATGGCGATCTCGATGCGCACGGCGCGCTCCTCGCCGGCGTCGATGGACACGTTGTCGATGGCCGCCGCCGACAGGGAGTGGATATTGGTGCGGCCGCCCTCGAACGGGACGCGCGAGCGGCCCTCGGCCATGTCGAGGGCGTCGGCCACGCGCACGATGCCGGCCTCGAGGGTGAACGGCTCGCCGCGGCGGCGGTGGCCGATGATGGCGTGCATGGCCTCGGCGGCCACGACCGATCGCTCGGCCGGTTCGCGGTAGGCGCCGGCCAGCAGGCTGTCGAGCTTGTCGGCGGCCAGGAACAGGCTGAAGGCCTCGTGGTCGTTGCGGTGGATCGACATGCCCACGCAGTGCAGGAGCGCTCCGGCGGTGATCACCACCTCGGCGTCGTGGGGCTTCATCCCGTAGTCGCGGACGACACCGGCCTCGACCCCGCGCCGGCTGAGCAGCCGGAAGAGGCGCAGGGCGATGTTCACGACGATCTGGATGTGCACCCACGAGTGGTCGGACATCCCCAGCCGGCCGGCGTTCACGGCCGTGACGTGCCACCAGGCCCTCAGCTGCTCGTCGGCGTTGGCGGCCTCGATCAGCGAGTCGAGCTTGCGGTTGCCGCGCGTGGGCGCGCGGATGCGGGCCGCAGCCACGGCCTCGGTGGGACTGCTCGGCGGAGACGGCGGCTCGGGGAGCGCCGACGGATCGGCCCCCATCAGCGGTGGTCCCGCGTGGCGAGCGACACGGCGCCACCTTAGTCGCGCGATCGGCGCGGCGAGCGCCCGGATTGCCATAGTCCCACCGGTGGCCGAGACGGCGATAGAGGTGCGTGGGCTCCGCAAGAGCTATGGCACGGTCGATGCCGTGCGCGGCGTGTCCTTCGACGTGGCGCAGGGTGAGATCTTCGGCCTGCTCGGACCGAACGGCGCCGGGAAGACCACCACGGTGGAGATCCTTGAGGGCTACCGCCGGCGCTCGGCGGGCGAGGTGAGCGTGCTGGGCCACGATCCCGAGTCGCGGGACCGCCACCTCCGCGAGCGCGTGGGCATCGTGCTCCAGGGCTCGGGCTTCTACCCGCGCGCCACCGTGCGCGAGGCGGTGGAGCACTTCGGGGCGGCCTACCGGAGGCCGCGGGACACCGAGGAGACCATCGCGCTCGTGGGTCTCGAGGAACGGGCGGAGGCCCGGGCGACGGAGCTCTCTGGGGGCCAACGGCGCCGGCTCGACCTGGCCCTGGCGCTGGTCGGGGACCCGGAGCTCATCTTCCTCGACGAGCCCACCACCGGCTTCGACCCGGCGGCGCGACGCAACGCGTGGGAGATCGTGCGCACGCTGAAGGACCTCGGCAAGACCGTGCTGCTCACCACCCACTACCTGGAGGAGGCGCAGTCGCTCGCCGACCGGGTCGCGATCGTCAAGGACGGCCGCATCGTCGCCGAGGGGCCGCCCGCCGAGCTCTCCCCCACCCACTCGCGCTACCGCGTGGCCTACGACTCGAACGGCCGCCGGGTGGAGCTCGACACCGACGATCCGACCGATCTGCTGCACCGCCTGACCTCGGACGCTCTGGCCCGCGGCGAGCGGCTCGAGGGGCTGACCGTGAGCCGGCCGTCGCTCGAGGAGGTCTACCTGGAGCTCACCGAGGAGGAGGGCCGATGAGCACCGCCGCGCTCCTGTGGCGCCAGTTCCGCTTCGAGCGCCGGCTGTTCTGGCGCAACCCGAGTGCCGCCTTCTTCAACTTCCTGCTGCCGCTCGTCTTCCTGCTGCTGTTCGCCTCGGTGTTCGCCGACGACGAGGACCAGCTCGAGATCCTCATCCCTGGCATCGCCGGCATGAGCATCATGGCCACGACCTTTACCGCGCTGGCCTTCAACATCACCTATCTGCGCGAGCAGGGGGTGCTCAAGCGCGTGCGCGGCACGCCGTTGCCGCCGGTGTCCTACTTCGGCGGGCTGCTCGGGTCGAGCGTGGCCAACGCCGCGGTGCAGGTGGTGCTCGTGGTGGTGATCGGCCACCTCGTCTACGGCGTCGACTGGCCGCGGGAGCCCTGGTCGCTCGTGGCCTTCAGCGCGCTCGGGGTGATCACGTTCGGGGCGCTCGGGATCGCCTTCTCCCACGCGATCCCCAACTTCGATTCCGCGCCGGCGTACGTGAACGCGATCTTCCTGCCGCTGCTGTTCATCTCGGGCGTCTTCTACTCGGCCGACTCACTCCCACCCGTGCTCGAGGCGGCCGCCCAGGCCCTGCCGCTCAAGCACGTGATCGACGGGCTGCACGGGGCGATCGTCGACGGCACGGGCCTCGCCGACAACCTCACCGCGGTTGCCGTCCTCGCGGCCTGGGCGATGGCGGGGCTTCTGCTCGCCGTGCGCTTCTTCCGCTGGGAGTAGGCCCTCCGGGTCCGTCAGCTCAGGCCCTGCCGAGCATCCTCGCGCTTTGCAGGGTGTCGGTGAGGAGCTGCAGCCGGCAGACCTGGTCTTCGCCGCGGAAGCGCCAGATGTGCACGACGGGGAGGGTCGCCGCCTGGCCGCCCTTCGTCACGTCGTTGTGGCCGAGGACCACGACGCTGTCCCCGTCCTCGAAGAACTCGTCCGCCACGAGGTTGAACTCGTCCCAGGTGCCGACGGTCTCCTGCAGTACGCGGAGCGCCTTCTCCTTCCCTTCGTGAGTGCCCCCGCCAGGCATGTCCTCGGCGTTGCCGCCCTCCCAGACGAAGTCGTCCGTCCAGTTGGACAACGCAGCCTCGAGATCGCCGGCGGAGAACTGCTGATAACGCTGCTTCAGCAAGTCGGCCTTGGCTCCCATACGGCACCCTCCTTCGTTCGCGGCCGCGATCATCGGCTCGCGGCCTGGCTCGCGCCCTGAACCTAACCGGTGATGAGCGCGCAGATCAAGGGGACGGACCGGAACGGCGCCTACAGCCGCAGTGCCGTCCCGTTCACCCGCAGCCAGCGCTCGTGCTCGCGGTAGCCCGGGCAGCGCTCGCCGAGCAGCGCCCAGAACCGCGGCGAGTGGTCGAGCACGTCGAGGTGGGCCACCTCGTGCTCCACGACGTAGTCCAGTACCTCCTCCGGGGCCAGCAGCAGCCGCCAGTTGAAGCTCATCAACCCCGAGGAGGAGCAGCTGGCCCAGCGCGTGCGCTGGGCGCGAATCGAGAGGCGGGAGTAGCCCGTGCCCGCGCGGGCGGTGGCGGCGTCGAGGCGCGGCCCGATCTCCGCCTTGGCGCGGCGGCGGTACCACGCCTCGAGCGCCGCGCGGATGGGGTCCGCCTCGGACCGCCCCACCTTCACGTGCAGGACGTCACCTCTGCGGGCGACGTGCGGGCGCATGCGGCCGGGCTCCACACGCACGCGCAACTCGAGGTCGCGCCCCAGGTAACCCACCCGCCCCCCGTCCTCGAGCACCGCCGCGGGCGCCACGGCCTGGAGGCGGCGCAGGGTGCGCTCGATCCAGCGGCGCTTCTCCTCCACCAAGGGCGCCGCCCGGCGCAGGGCCATCCGCTCGGGCAGCACCACCTCGACCCCCTCGGGGCGCACCTCGACCCGCGCGTGGCGCGCCCGACCCGAGCGCCTGACCGAATAGGGAATTGGCTCCATCAGGAGCCGGCCAGGTTAGGTACCGGCCCGGGCGGAGCGGTACACGGCCGCCACGCCCTCCGCCAGCGCCGGCCAGGAGTACCGGGCCCGGCTGACGCGGTAGGCGGCCTCCCCCCGGCCAGCGCGCTCGCTGTCATCGGTCGCGCACTCCACGAGCGCGTCGGCGAGCGCCGCCTCGTCGTCGGGCGGCACGAGCCAGCCGGTCTGGCCGTCGTCCACGATGGTCGCGGGCCCGTGGGCGTCCACGGCGATCACCGGGAGGCCGCAGGCCATTCCCTCCACGAGGACCTGGCCGAACTGCTCGTGGACCGAGGGCAGGACGACGGCGTCGGCGGCGTTGAGGCCAAGCGCCAGGTCGGCGTGGCCGCGCCAGCCGGCCAGGAACACGTCCTCCGCCCCCGATTCCTCCACGGCTCCCAGCGGATGCACGCCCTCCCACTCGCCGGGGTAGCCGCCCAGGAGCACCAGCGGCGTCGGGCGGCCGAAGCGCTCGCGCGCTCGAGCGAGCGCGCCGATGAGCAGCGGGATGCGCTTGACCTCCGTGAAGCGGCCCACGTAGAGCAGCACCGGGCCGTGCCGGAGGGCGGCGAGCGCGTCTTCGGAGTAGCGCACGCTGCCCGGCACCCCGGACTCGTCCCACCCGCGTGGATCCTCGACGAGCCACCGCCGCCAGAGCTCCTCGCGCGCGGCTCCGCGCAGTGGCCGGCGGTCGAAGAGGCCGGGATCGAAGCCGTTGGGCGCTTGCGCCACGCGGTTCGGATCCACGCCCAGCAGATCGGGCACGCGCCGGGCGGCGTCCTCCGAGAGCACCAGCACCCGCGCGCACGCTCGCGCCCAGCGGCGCATCCGCTCGGCCCATTCGGCGCCGTGCGCCCAGTCGGGGCGGCGGCCCTCGTCGATCTCCGCGAGCATTAGGAGCTCGGTGCCGTGCAGGTGGCCGACGACGGGCACGTCGGGGAAGGCGCGCGCCGCCGCCTCGTTCATTGGCGTGAGGTGATGGAGGTGAAGGAGATCGGCCTCCGCGGCGCCGGCTGCCGCCAGCTCTCGTGTCCAGGCCGCGACCTGGTGCTCGAAGGCTGCATCGTCGAGATCTGCGAACACCCGATCGGCGGCGCCGGGGCGATCCTCGAAGGAGGGATGGAACGGCGGGTCGGCAGCCAGAGGATCGTCGGAGGCGAGCGCGCCGGTGAAGTCCACGGCCCGCACGTCGAGCCCCGCGAAGAAGGTGGGGGCATGGCCGTCGTCACCACTGGCGCCGACCGAGCCCGACACCAGTGTGGGGCTCCAGCCGGTGGCGGGAAGCGCGCCTGCCAAATAGCGGGCGACCTGCGCCGAGCCTCCCCGGGGGAAGAACATCAGCCCCATCACCACGCGTCCCGATCGCCCAGGCGGCGCGGCGCTCAGATGATCACCGGCACCGAGCCGCCGTCGACCGACCACGCGGCGCCGGTCACGTTCGACGCGCGCTCGGAGCAGAGGAAGGCGATCACCGCCGCCACCTCGTCCTCGGTCCCGAACCGGCCGAGCGGCACCTTCCTGCGCGCCGCCTCCAGCGCCTCGTCGCGGGTGATCCCGGAGCGCTCGGCGGCCTGGTCGGCGAGGCCACCGGACTCGAGCCACAGCGGCGTGTCCACGGGGCCGGGCGCCACCGCGTTCACCCGGACCCCCTGCGTCGCGTAGGCATCGGCGAACGCCCTGGACAGCGACAGCTGGGCGGCCTTCGTGACGGAGTAAGCCGCGTTGCTCTGCGACGGGCGCTTGCCCGACGAGGAGCACACGTTCACGATCCGGCCCCAGCCACGCTCAGACATCGCCGGGCCCGCGGCACGCATCAGCCGCAGGGGGGCCATCACGTGCAGCTCCCACTGCTCCTGCCAGTCGCGGTCGGTGAGCTCGTCCAGCGGTCGGTGGCGACTGGTTCCGGCGTTGTTCACGAGGATTTCCGGCGACCCCAGCGACTCAGCGCACGCCCTCACCACCCGGTCGCCGGCGTCCGGCGCCGTGACGTCGAGAGCCAGAGCCTGGGCGCCCGCCGGGCCCGTCGCCGCCGCCTGGCACTCCTCCAGCGCGTTCGCGAGTCGCTGATCGTCGCGCGCACAGAGGAGCACGCTCGCCCCCTCCGCACAGAGCAGCCGCGCGGTGGCCAGGCCGATCCCCCGGCTGGCGCCGGTGACTATGCCGACGCGGCCGCCGATACCCAGGTCCATGCGTGCATTGTGCCCCGCGGCGCGCGTTCGCCGTCGACCGCGGCCTGGCCGACTGGACAGCAGATCACGAGAGGAGCACAATGGCTCCATGGGCTCTGCCCTTCGGGCGTCGGACGCTGACCGCGAACGCATCGCGCAGCTCCTTCTGGAGCGCCACGGGGAGGGCTACCTCAGCCTCGACACCTTCTCCTACCGGGTCGGATCCGCCTACGAAGCACAGACGAGCGACGAGCTCTACGCCCTCGTCGCCGACTTGCCGGAGCGTCCGCCCGGGTTGCTGTCCCGGATGGTCGAGACGTTGGGGGCCGCAGCCGCGACGGCCACCCGCCGTGAGAAGCCCTCGGCACTGCCGCGCCTCGAGGTGAGCCAGTGCGACCACGGGGCGCTGGGGCGAGGGCGCTTCGTGCTGGGCCGATCGGCACGCTGCGACTTCGTTCTGTCGGACCCGTCGGTCTCGCGCCATCACGCCCGGCTGCGGTTCGAAGAAGGACGATGGACGATCAAGGATCTGGAGTCGACGAACGGCGTATTCGTCAACGGACTGCGGGTTAGCCGTGAAGTGCTGGTCGCGGGCGACGAGATCGCGTTGGGCGCCTCGCGAATGTCGTTTCGGCCGCGACAGGCCGCTCAGCCGTAGACCTCCGGGTTGGCGCAGTGCGGCATGCGCCGCCCGGCCAGCCCGGCGAGCAGGTTGTCGGCGGCCATGGAGCCCATGGCCCCGCGGGCCGCGTGGGTGGCCGAGGCGATGTGGGGCACGACGGTGAGGCGCGGCGCGCTCAGGAGTGAGTGGCCGGCCGGCAGCGGCTCGGGGTCGGTCACGTCGAGCGCCGCGGCGGCGATCCAGCCCTCCCGCAGCGCGCGCTCGAGTGCGGCCGTCTGCACGATCGGCCCGCGGGCCACGTTCACGAGCGACGCGGTGGGCTTCATCGCGCGCAGCTCCCGCTCGCCGATCAGGCCGCGCGTCGCCGGGGTGAGCGGACAGTGCAGGGACACGAAGTCGGACTCGCGGAGCAGGTCCTCGAGCGGCAGGCCATCGCCGCGTCCGTGATGCACGACCCGCATCCCGAACCCCTCCGCGCGGCGGGCCACCGCCCGTCCGATGCGGCCCAGGCCGACGATCCCGAGCGTGGCGCCGTGCACGTCCTCGCCGAGCAGGCGGGCGGGCTCCCACGTGAGCCACTCGCCCGAGCGCACCTCGCCCGTCGCCTCCTCCAGGCGGCGCGCGGCGGCAAGGATCAGCGCGAAGCCGAGGTCCGCCGTGGCCTCCGTGAGCACCCCGGGCGTCGTGCCCACCGGGATGCCGCGCGCCGTGGCGGCAGCGAGGTCGACGTTGTCGGAGCCCACGGCGAAGCATGAGATCGCGCGAAGGTCCGGACAGGCGTCGATCAGGGCGGCGTCGACCCGGTCGGTGAGCAGGCAGAGCAGGCCCTCGCATCCCAGCGCGCGCTGGACGAGGACCTCGTGCGAAGGAGGCAGGCGCTCGGCCCAGACGTCCACCTCGTGCTCGGCCGCGATGCGGCGGAGGACCTCGCCGGGCAGGAGCCGGGTGACAAGACAGCGCGCCATGGCCGTCAGGCGCGCAGACCCTCCATCAGCGCCACCAGCGCCTCCTCCACCTCCCCGCGGGCGGCTGGATCTCCGGCCACCACCATCCCGGCCTCGCTCATGGCCCCTAGCAGCAGGTGCGCGAGCGGCTTGACCGGTTGCGGCCTGAGCACGCCGGCCTCCATGGCTCCCTGCAGGCCCAGCGACACGAGGTCCAGGCCGTAGCGCGCGCTGATCTCGCGCCATTCCTGCCAGCCGAGCACCGCCGGCGCGTCCACCAGGATGATCCGCATCACCGCCGGATCGGCGCACGCCTCGAGCCACGTGCGGACGCCGGTCTCGAGCAGCGCCCAGGGATCCCGCGCAGAGCCCATGGCCTCGCCGATGGAGCGCACGAGCTCCTCCTCCACGTCCTCGTACACCGCGCGGAACAGGTCGCGCTTGTCGACGAAGTGGTGGTAGAGCGCGCCGCGCGTGACTCCCGCGCTTCGCACCAGCTCCTCGGTGCCGACCGCCGCGAACCCGCGCGCGGCAAACAGCTCCCGCCCGGCGCGCAACAGAGCGCCGCGGGTCGCCTCAGAGCGCTCGGTTTGCCTCGTCCCTCCCTCCACACCCCAAACCTACCCACCGATGGTTGACATACGTGCAGCCTGTATGTCATGCTGGCCGTGTTCCGTACACACTGTATGCGACCGGAGGGCTCGAACATGGCCACAGCAGCTGAGCAGGACACCACGGCGACCACGAGCGGGCCGCTGCCCGCGCAGACGCTGACGGGCCGCGCCGGCTGGCGGGCCGACTCGCTCGGGCCCGCCCGGGTGGTCGAAGTGCCGCACGGAACCGTCGCCTATCACGAGCGGGGCAAGGGGCGCCCCCTCGTGTTCGTGCACGGGGCACTCGTGAACGCCAACCTCTGGCGCAAGGTCATCGAGCCGCTCGGCCGCGACTTCCGCTGCGTGGTACCCGACCTACCACTCGGTTCGCACCGCCTGCCGCTGCGCGCGGGCGCCGACCTCAGCCCGCCAGGGCTCGCAAGCCTGATCGCCGACGTGATCGGCGAGCTGGGCCTCGAGGACCCGGTGCTGATCGGCAACGACACGGGCGGCGGCCTGTCGCAGATCGTGGCCGCCAACCACCCCGAGCGCCTCGGCTCGCTCGTCCTCACCTCGTGCGACGCCTTCGACAACTTCCCGCCGAAGGCCTTCCGGCCGCTGGTTCGGCTCGCGTCCGGCGTGCCGGGAGTCCTGCAGGCGGTAATGGCTCCAATGAGGCTGCGCCCCGTGCGGCGCCTGCCGATCGCCTACGGGTGGCTTGCCAAGAAGCCGTTCGAGCGCCGCGTCGCCGACTCCTACGCGCTGCCGTCCGGCGCGAGCGCCGGCGTGCGGCGCGACGCGCGTGCCGCGTTCGGGGCCCTGAACCCGCGCCACACGCTCGCCGCGGCCACGCGCCTGCGGGACTTCGACCGCCCGGCGCTGATCGCGTGGGCGCGGGAGGACCGCTTCTTCCCTCCGGCGCACGCCGAGCGGCTCGCGGAGATCCTGCCGAACGCCCGCCTCGAGTGGGTCGACGACTCCTACACGTTCGTCAGCGAGGACCAGCCCGAGCGTCTGGTGCAGCTGATCCGCGGCTTCGCCGGCTGACGGGAGCACGACGCGCGCGACCGCCCCGTCGCTCGGTCCTCAGGCCAGCGCGAGGGCCGGCAGCGGCAGGTCGCTTGCGGCCGTCACTCGGTCCCGCCCATCGTCCTTCGCCCGGTAGAGGGCGGCATCGGCTGTCGAAACGAGCCGCTCGAGCTCCATGCTCCCCCGTGCGGCCGCGACGCCGAAGCTGGCGGTGATCGGTTCGTCGATGCCGGGAATACGCACGCTCCGGACCGCGGCGTGCAGCTTGCCGGCCACCACCAGGGCGCCCTCCTCGTCGGTGTCGGGCAGGAGCACCATGAACTCCTCCCCGCCGTACCGCCCCACGGCGTCTCCGGCGCGCAGCTCGGCGCGCACGATGGGACCGACGGAGGCCAGTACTTCGTCTCCCTTCGCGTGCCCGTACACGTCGTTGACGGCCTTGAAGTGATCGAGGTCGATCATCACCGCCGCCAGCGGCGTGTCGGTGCGGGCGGCGTGCCCCGCCATGCGCTTGAGCGACTCGTCCAGAGAGGCCCGGTTGGGAAGGCCGGTGACACTGTCCTCGTGGGCCGCCCTGCGCGCACTCCTGAGCTGCCGCCGGCTGCGCCAGTAGACGAGACCCAGCGCTGCGAGCATGCCGGTGAGCGCCGCCAGAGCCAACTTCACCGTGTCGGGGATGCCGCTGATCACGTTGAGGACCGGCGGAAGCACGCCCCCGGCGTTCTGACTGCGCTCCGCGGGCGACGCGGGGTCCGCCTTGGTCGTGGTCGCCCCGGGTGAGCGGCGTGCCGACGGCTTCCTCGCCGCCAGCCGGGCCCGGCGGGCGGCGCGACGAGCGCTTCTTCGGGTGGGCCGCTTCGAGCGACCAAAAGCTCCACGCCCCCTCCGAGCGCGCGGGAAAGCGCTTTGAGCGCCCGGCGCGGGAGCGCTGCCCGAGCCGCGCCCGGACGAGGAGCCACCGTCCTGCGGCGGAGACGATCGGGGCGCCGGGTCACGCGCCGGTCGCGAGGAGGTTGACCCGCTGGGCGCTGCCCCGCCCGAGTCGTCCTGCCGGGGCGGGGGCGGAGCGATCACGTCGGAGACCGCCTGGTCGCCGGTGGACACGGCGTCGTCGACCGGCTCGACGCCCGTGGCCGGCGGCCGCACGGGCAGCGTCTGGGCCGCGGAGGTTGAGGGAACGGCCACGGCAGCCGTGATCACCGCGCCAACGGCCAGCGCGGTGATCCGCGGGGCCGGGGTGATGCGTATGCGGCGGCGCGCCATCGCCTCCGTATCGGCCCCCCCGGCCAGCGGCCCAATGGGCCACTCGTCCAGCCTGCAACGTTCCTGTCAACCAGCCCGCCCACCTGGGACGGGGCCGGGCTCAGTCCTCCAGCTCGTCGTAGGCCGGGATGGTCAGGAACTCGACGAAGCGCTCCGCGGTGGCCACCTGCTCGAACAGCGCGCGAGACTGGTCGGGCCGGCCCTCGGTGTCGAACCACTCGTCGTCGCCGACCTCCTCCCTGATGCGGGCGAGCTCCTCGTCCTCGAGCCGGCTCACGAGCTCAGGCGTGACCGGCCGGCCGTCCTCGAGCCGGGCGCCGTGACTCAGCCACTGCCACACCTGCGAACGCGCGATCTCGGCCGTGGCAGCGTCCTCCATCAGGCCGTAGATGCCGGCGGCCCCGTTGCCCCGCAGCCACGACGAGATGTACTGGATCCCGACGTTCACGTTGCCGCGCAGGCCGGCCTCCGTGATCTCGCCGGGGGTGGCCGGCACGTCGAGCAGGTCGAGAGCCGACACCTCGACCTCGTCGCGCCGGCGGTCGACCTGGTTCGGCCGCTCGCCCAGCACCGCGTCGAACTCCTCCAGCGCCGCGGCCACGGCGTCGGGGTGGGCCACCCAGGTGCCGTCGAAACCGTTCCCCGCCTCGCGCCGCTTGTCGGCGCGGACCCCTGCGACGGCCCGCGCGTTGGCCTCCGGATCGGTGCGCGACGGGATCACCGCGGCCATCCCGCCCATGGCGTGCGCCCCGCGCCGGTGGCAGGTCTTCACGAGCAGCTCGGTGTAGGCGTGCATGAACGGCACGGTCATGGTCACCTTGGCGCGGTCCGGCAGCATGAACTCCGGGCGCGTGCGGAAGCGCTTGATCATGCTGAAGATGTAGTCCCACCGCCCGGCGTTGAGCCCCGCGGAGTGGTCGCGCAGCTCGTACAGGATCTCGTCCATCTCGAAGGCCGCGGGCACGGTCTCGATCAGCACCGTGGCCCTGATCGTGCCGTGCGGCAGATCCAGCGCGTCCTGGGCCCACACGAACACGTCGTTCCACAGCCGCGCCTCCAGGTGGCTCTCCATCTTGGGCAGGTAGAGATAGGGCCCGCTGCCGCGGTCCACGAGACGCCTGGCGTTGTGGAAGAGATAGATGCCGAAGTCCATCAGCGAGCCCGAGAGGTGCTCGCCGTCCACCAGTACGTGCTGGTCGATCAGATGCCATCCCCGCGGACGCACCAGCAGCGTGGCCGGCTCGTCGTTCAGGCGGTACTCCCTGCCGTCGAGGGCCGTGAACTCGAGGCGCCGCTCGATCGCGTCGGTGAGGTTGGCCTGCCCTTGGATCAGGTTGGCCCAGGTCGGCGAGTTCGAGTCCTCGAAGTCGGCCATGAAGCCGCGGGCACCCGAGTTCAGCGCGTTGATGAGCATCTTGGCGCTGGTCGGGCCGGTGATCTCGACGCGCCGGTCCATGAGGTCGGGCGGCGGCGGCGCGACCTGCCAGTCGCCCTCCCGGACGCCCACGGTGCCGGGCAGGAAGTCGAGCAGCTCGCCGGCGTCGAGGCGCTCCTGCCGCTCGACGCGACGCTGGAGGAGCTCTAGGCGACGATGGTTGAAGCGTCGCTGCAGCTCGGCGACGAATCCGAGCGCGGGCTCGCTCAGCACCTCCCCGTAGCGCCCTTCCGTTGAGCCCCTCAGCTCGACGCCCTCCACGCTCAGCTCCCCTCGATCGACATCCGCAGCAGCTCCAACGGGTGGTACACGGGGAGCGGCCGCCCGAGTCCCTTCAGGTGGGCGGTGATCTGCAGGGTGCAGCCGGGGTTCGCCGAGGCGAAGGCCTCGGCGCCCGTGGCCAGCAGCCTCTCGGCCTTGCGGCGCCCCAGCTCGGCGCCCGCCTCCGGCTCGAGGATGTTCCAGATGCCGGCCGAGCCGCAGCAGATCTCCCAGCCCTCGGGCTCGAGCACCTCCATCCCGGGGATCGAGCGGAGCAGCTCGCGCGGCTGCGACCGCACGCCCTGCGCGTGGGCGAGGTGGCAGGCATCGTGGTAGGCCACGCGCATGGGCAGTGGCCGCCGCCGGGCGACAGGTTCAAAGTCCGCGAGCAGCTCGTGCACGTCGCGAACCTTGCCCGAGAAGGTGGCGGCGCGCTCCGCCCAGACGCCCGGCTCGTCGCGCATCACGTGCCCGTAGTCCTTCATTGACGAGCCGCAGCCCGCGGAGTTCACCGCCACGTAGTCGCAGCCCTCGAAGGCCTCGATGTTGGCCTTGGCCAGCGCGATGGCCTCGTCCTGCACGCCGGTGTGGAGCATCAGCGCCCCGCAGCAGCGCGGCCGGCTCGGCACGTGCAGCTCGAAGCCCTCGGCCTGCAGGACCCTGGCGGTGGCCACGTTCACGTGCCCGAAGAAGACGCGCTGCACGCAGCCCTGGAGCATGCCCACCCGCGCCCGCCGCTCGCCCCTCGGCCGGATCGCCGCGGGCAGGCGCCGCTGGGTCGACCGCAGCGGTACGTCGGGCGCGAGCTGCTCGAGCGCCCTGAGGCGCGGGAGCCGGTCGAGCACGCCGCTCGCGCCGACCACGCGGTCGAGCCCGCTCCGGCGGTAGGCCGCGAGCAGCGGCGCGCCGGCGCGCAGGCGCGCGGGATGGGTGAAGCCCGCGAAGATCAGCCGCCGCGCGAACCGCTGGGCGCGCGAGCGCGGGAAGTTGCGCTCCACCTGCGCACGGGTGTCCTCGATCAGCTTGTCGTACTGCACGCCAGACGGGCACGCCGTGACGCACGCCATGCAGCCCAGGCAGCGGTCGAAGTGCGTGATCATCGGCGCCGACAGCTCGCTGCCCTCCTCGAGCCCGTTGCGCATCAGGACGATGCGCCCGCGCGGCGAGTCCATCTCCTCGCCCCACAGCACGTACGTCGGGCACGTCGGCAGGCAGAAGCCGCAGTGCACGCAGTCCTCGATCAGGTCGAGCTGCGGCGGATGGTGGGCGTCGAAGGCGCGCTTGGTGTCGACGCCCCCCGTCATATACCGCCGACGTACAGGCCGCGATTGCAGGCGCCGGCCGGATCGAACTGCGCCTTGAGCCGCCGCATGAGCTGGAGCTCGGCACCCTCGGGCACGCCCCACGGGTCGACGGCCTCCCGCACCGCGGCGGGCGCGTCGAGCACCACGCACGGCGAGGGCGCGAGCGCGCGCCGCAGATGCTCGACCGCGGCGGCCGCTCCTTCGCCGTCGTCGACGCACACGTACGACACTCCGGCGGCCACGCGGGTGGCCACCGACCTGGCGCCCGCCGCCTCGGACGCGCGCCACACGGCCTCGAGTTGCGCCTGCACGCCGGACACGCGCACCAACACCCCATCGGCCGAGCTTTGGGCGCGCCGCTGATCGTCCCAGAGCTGGTCGTCCTCCTCGACGAGCTCCGCGGCGAGCCCGCGCTCCTCCGCCACCCGCGCCGCGGCCTCAGCCTGCTGGCGTGCGGCCGCACCCCCACCGCGCGCCAGCACGGTTCCGCCGCCACCGCCCCAGCGCGCGTCGAGGCTCTGGAGCTCCAGCTGCGCGTGGGCCAACGCCGCGGAGACCGGGGCGAGCGCCTCGGGGTCCGCGGAGCGCACCACCGCCGTGCACGTCCCCTGCGGAAGGGGATGCAGGCGTACCGCCACCTGCACGATCGCCCCCAGCGTGCCGAAGGCCCCGGTGTTCAGCTTGGCGAGGTCGTAGCCGGCCACGTTCTTGATCACGCGGCCGCCCGCGCGCGCGAGGGTGCCGTCGGGGAGTGCCATGGTCACGCCGAGGACCAGGTCGCGCGGCCCGCCGTAGCGGTGGCGAAGCGGCCCCGAGTCACCGCTCGCCACCACGCCGCCGACCGTGGCCGCGGCACCGTCGCCCAGGGGCGGGTCGAGGGCGAGCATCTGGCCGCTCGCGGCGAAGGCCGCCCGCGCACGGGCGAGCGGCACGCCGGCCTCGAGCACGGCGGTGAAGTCCCCCTCGTTGTGCTCGACGATGCGGTCGAGGGCGCGGGTCGAGAGCTCGAGGTCGGGGTCGGGCAGCGGATGGCCCCAGCCGAGCTTCGTCGCGCCGCCGGCCACGCGTGCCCGGCAGCCCTCGCGCGCGCAGGTGGCCAATAGGTCGGCCACCTCGGCCTGTGCGGCCGGCGCCTCCCTGCGTGGCGACGACACGGCGGGCACCACTGTCAGAACCGCTCCGCCAGGCCGTCGCGCTCCAGCGGGTGCTCGCGGTAGAGGCCCGGCACCTCACCGCACAGTCGCGGCGTGGGCATCACCTTGCCCGGGTTGGCGAGGCCGTCCGGGTCGAACGCGCAGCGCAGGCGCTGGAACGCGGCCAGGTCGGGCTCGCCGAACATCGCCGGCATGTGGCGCTTCTTGTCGAAGCCGACGCCGTGCTCGCCGGTGATCGAGCCACCGGCCTCGACGCAGGCCTCCACGATGCGCCCCGACAGCTCCTCGGCGCGCTCGGCCTCCTCGGCGGTGTCGAAGCACACGAGTGGGTGCAGGTTGCCGTCGCCGGCGTGGAAGACGTTGGCCACCCGCATCCCGTACTCGTCGCCCAGCTCGTAGATGCGGCGCAGCACCTCGGGCAGCTTCGTCCGCGGTATCACGCCGTCCTGGACGTAGTAGTGGTTGGCGATCCTTCCCATGGCCGCGAAGGCCGCCTTGCGCGCGCGCCAGAACGTGGCCCGCTCGGCCTCGTCCCCGGCGATGCGCACCTCGGTCGCCCCCTCGGCCTCGCACACGCGCACGACGCCGTCGAAGCGCGCCTCGCACTCGGCCGCCGAGCCGTCGAGCTCGACGATCAGGGCGGCGCCGGCGCCGGTGGGAAAGCCGGCGTGCGCCGCCTGCTCGGAGGCCTCGATCGCGAGCTGGTCCATCATCTCGATGGCCGCGGGCACGACGCCGTCCGCGACGATGCCCGACACCGCGCGCGCGGCCTCCTCGGTGGTCGCGAAGAACGCGGCCATCGTCTGCACGTGCTCGGGCACCGGGATCACCCGCAGCGTGATCTCGATCGCCACCCCCAGGGTTCCCTCCGAGCCCACGAAGGCGCCGAGCAGGTCGTAGCCCGGCCGGTCCATCTCCTTGCCCCCGAGCTCCACCAGCTCGCCGTCGGGCAGGATCACCGTGAGGCCGGTGACGTAATTGGTGGTGAAGCCGTACTTGAAGCAGTGCGCGCCGCCGGCGTTCTCGGCCACGTTGCCGCCGATCGAGCACACGATCTGGCTCGACGGATCGGGCGGGAAGAAGTGGGTCGGGCCGACGGCATCGGACACGGCGCTGTTGGTCACCCCGGGCTCGACCACCACGCGCTGGTTGTCCAGGTCGACCTCGATCACGCGCCGCAGCCGCGAGAGCGCGATCAGCACCCCGTCCGCCACCGGCAGCGCGCCGCCGGAGAGGCCGGAGCCGGCGCCGCGCGCCACCCACGGCACGCCGGCCTCCCAGCACGCGCGCACCACGCGGCGCACCTGGTCCCCGTCGGCGGGGAGGACCACGGCGCTCGGCGAGACCTTGTACTGCAGCAGGCCGTCCGACTCGTAGGTGCGCAGCTGGTGCGGATGGGTGACCACGTGCTCCTCGCCGCATATCGAGCGCAGCTGGAGCACGAGCCGCTCGGCCACGGCCGGGTCGATCGCGCGCGCGGCGTCGTCGCCGCCCTCCTGCCCGGGCCCGACCACCGCGGTGTCCTGCACCCCCGCGGTGCTGGCCTCGGTCCTCGTGTCCCCCACGCGAGCCACCTTACGACCTCCTCACCGGCTCGGCCTCCACCGCCGCGCTCGGATAATCCCCGTTACTCTCCCGTCCGGCCACCCACCGCGAGCGCGAGGAGAGACCGCACGATGCCCACCCTTTTGGACCTGACCTCACAGGGCGACGTCGGCACGATCACCGACGAGTCGAAGCTCTCCGCGAGCTACACGCTGCAGACCCCTCAGCAGCTCTACGAGCTGTGGGAGCGCCAGCAGTGGCAGTCGCACGTGATCGACCTGTCGCAGGACCGCGAGGACTGGATGGCGCTCTCCGAGGACGACCGCGCCCACCTCTCCTGGAACCTGTCGTCGTTCTTCATCGGCGAGGAGCGCGTGACCACCCAGTTCTCCGGGCTCGTGCAGGCCTACGAGGACCAGAGCGAGGAGGCCTACCTCACCACCCAGCAGGTCGACGAGGCACGCCACGCGCAGCACTTCAACCGCTTCTACGAGCAGGTCGTGGGGCTCGACGGCACCTTCGATGCGCGCCTCGAGCGGGCCCGCAACGACCTCAACCCGGCCTTCATTCAGCTCTTCGACGGTGAGCTGGTGCAGAGCGGCAAGCGCCTGATCGCGGACCCGACCGACATCGAGGCCAAGGTCGACTTCGTGACCCTCTACCACATGATCATCGAGGGCACGCTCGCCCTGACCGGCCAGTTCTTCATAACCGAGTACCTGGAGGAGAAGGGCATCCTGCCCGGGTTCGTGGAGGGCTTCCGGCTGATATCGCAGGACGAGCACCGGCACGTCGCCTACGGCACCTGGTTCCTCCAGCAGAAGGCCCGGGACCCCGCGCTGAGGCGCCGGATCGCCGACCGGCTGATGCACCTGATCCCGATCGCGGCCGGCGTGCTCGTGCCGCCCGGGGCCGACCCGTACAACTTCGAGATCCTCGGCTACTCGAGCGAGCAGACGAACGGCTTCGCGTTCAAGGCGCTCAACCGGCGGTTGAAGGTGATCGGGGTGGACATGGCGGCCGCGGCGGCGTAGGGGCGGCCGCGGGGGTGCGGTGGTCAGCCACTCCCGCGCGGTACCGTCCTGCTTTGCTGCTCTCCTGCGACAGCGAAGCAGGACGGCGGCGAAGCTGCGAGCGGTTCTCGCGTTGGGCTAACCAGGGCCTAGTGCCCCGTCCGCGAGATCCTCGATCACCGCTCGCGCCGCCAGCAGCCCCGGCGCACCCGTAACCGCGCCGCCGGGATGGGCGCCGGAGCCCGCGAGGTAGAGGCCCTCGAGGCCTCCGTAGCGCCGCGGCCCCGGCCGCGCCTCGAATAGCTGGCCCGGGAGCATCTCCCCGTGGAAGATGTGGCCGCCGGCGATGCCGAAGCGCTGCTCCAGCTCGCGCGGGCCCAGGGCCAGCCGGTCCACCACGCGGTCGGAAAGGCCCGGGCACACCTCTGCGAAACGGGCGATGGCGGCGTCGGCGGCAAGCTCGGCGTCCGCGCCCGGCGGGAAGCATTGGCAGAAGAGCGACAGCACGTGACGGTCGGGCGGCGCCAGCGTCTCGTCCACCGCCGTCTGGCATGCGGCCTCGATCCACGGGTGCGCGGCCGGGCGTCCCGCGCGGGCGTCGTCGGCCGCGGCGGTCAGATCCGCGAGCGAGAAGCCGATGTCCACCGTCCCCCGCCACGGCTCGAGACCGGGCCAGGCCGGGAAGTCGGGCAGCCCGTCGAGGAGCACCATCACCTTCACCACCGGTCCCTGCTGGCGCCAGCCGGCGGGCGGCTCGGTGCCGGCGAGCCGGGCGGTGGTGAGCGGATCGGCGCCCGACAGCACGGCGCGGGCGGCGACCTCGCGGCCTCCGTCCAGCACCAGTCCTCGGGCGCGCCCGTTCTCGCCGGTCACGGCCTCGACCGCCGCGCCGGTGCGCACCCCGGCGCCCGCCTCCTCGGCCGCCGAACGCAGCGCCGCGGTCACAGCGCCCATCCCGCCACGCGCGTAGCCCCAGGCGCCCGGCCGGCCGGTGGCCTCGCCGAGCTCGTGGTACAGGGAGACGAAGGACGTGCCGGGGTCCTCAGGTCCGGCGAGAGTGCCGATCAGCCCCTGGATCGCGAGCGGAACGCGAACCTCCTCCGAGGGGATCGCCGACAGCTCATCGGCGATCGATCCCTCGAG
Organism: Thermoleophilaceae bacterium; assembly: GCA_030446485.1. Classification (GTDB taxonomy): domain Bacteria; phylum Actinomycetota; class Thermoleophilia; order Solirubrobacterales; family Thermoleophilaceae; genus JAUJNF01. Next base: position 27,743 of record JAUJNF010000001.1, read on the forward strand.
CAGCGCCGGCCCGACGGCCTCGAGCCAGCGCTCGCGGCTGGGCTCGAGCATGAGCGGCCGGGCGCGAGCGGCGGCCCGCTCGCGGGTCGACGACCACTCGCGATACGCGTGGGCGTCCGCGCGCGTCCAGTCGTTCTCGATCTGCCGGTGGGTGCGCGCGGGATCGGACCAGGTGACCACCCGCCGGCCGTCCGGGAGCGGCGCGAAGAGGTACGGGTCGTGCACGTCCACGCGGAGGCCATGGCGCGCGAGCTCGAGCTCGTCGATGACCCGCGTGAGGAGAAGAGAGAGCGTGTAGGCGCCGGGCGACGCCCTCACCCCCGGCCACAGCTCCTCGGTCACGCACGCGCCGCCGACCACGTCGCGGCGCTCGAACACCTCGACCGAGAGCCCGGCGCGCGCGAGGTAGGCGGCGGCCACCAGGCCGTTGTGGCCGGCTCCGATGACGGCGGCGTCGAGCATTGCGCCGGACGGTAACTCGCTAGCTCAGCACCACGCCGCCAAAGGGGTGGACGCTCCGCGCAAGCCCTGTGTTCAGGGTGATCAGCTCACGGGCGCCGTCGCCCGGTGCCGCTCCCGCCGGCGCACCTCGCGCAGCGCCCGCGCCAGCCGCCTCACCCCCTCGTCGAGCTCGTCCGGGTCGAGCAGCGAGAACGACAGGCGCAGCGAGGCCCGGGCGCGCGGCTGCTCGGCCGTGACCACCCCGCCCGGCGTGAACGTCATCCCGTGCCGCACGGCCTCCGAGTAGAGGGAGCGCTCGTCGACGGGGCGAGTTAGCGACACCCACACGTGGTGGCCGCCGTGCGGCTTGTCGGCTCGGTACTCGCCCGCGAGATGTCGCTCCAGCGCCTCCATCAGGGCGTCGCGGCGCTCGCGGTAGAAGGGCAGCGAGCCGGCGAGCTGGCGCTCGTAGCCGTCCGACTCGAGGTAGCGCGCCGCTATGTGCTGCGGCAGCGTGGCGGTGTGGAAGTCGGAGGCGAGCTTCAGCGCCGTCAGCCGCTCGAGCACCGGCCCGCGGGCGGCAAGCCAGCCGACGCGCAGGCCGCCGCCCACCGTCTTCGACAGCGAGTCGAGGTAGATCACGTGCCCGGGCGCGGCCTCGCGCAGCGGGCGCGGGCTACGGCCCTCGTAGCGCACCTCGTTGTACACGCCGTCCTCCAGTACGAAGAAGTTGCGCTCCACCGCCAGCTCGGCCAGGCGCCGGGCGCGCTCCGGCGATAGGTCCCGCCCGGTCGGGTTCTGGCACGAGCTCTGAAGCGCGCAGAGCCGCACCTCGTGCCGGGCCAGCACCTGCTCGAGCGCATCGACGTCGAGGCCGTCGGCGTCGAAGGGCACTCCGATCACCCGCGCGCCCGTGGCGCGCAGCGAGCCGAGGATGCCGACGAAGGTCGGCGACTCCACCACGGCCACGTCGCCGGGCCTGAGCACGGAACGGGCCACCAGGTCGATCGCCTGGCGGGCGCCGGAGGTCACGACGATCTCGTCGGCGTCCGTCGCGTAGCCCGCCGTGCGACCGCGCGCCGCGAGCTGCTCCCGCAACCGCGGGAGGCCCTCGGCGGTGAGGTACGAGATCGCCTCCCCGCCCTCCTCTGCGAACACCCGCGCGCTGATCTCGGCGAGCTCCTCGGTGGGGTAGAGGCGCGGCGACGGCCAGCCGGTGGACAGCGAGACCATGCCGGGCTCGGTGGCCAGTCGAAAGGCGTCTCCCAGCACCTGGTTCCGGTAGTCGGGCGGGTCGTCCGGCAGCGCGTAGAGCTGCCAGTCGTCTCCGCGCTCCTCGGCCGCGGCCGGGGGCAGGTCGCGCACGAAGGTCCCGCGCCCCACGCGAGCGGTCACGAAGCCGAGCTCGGCGAGGCGCCGGTAGGCGCGGGCCGCGGTCAGGTGGTTCACGCCGGCGTCGGCGGCGAGCTCGCGCGTGGTGGGCAGCTTTTCGCCCGGTTGCAGCTCGCCGCCCTCGATGGCCGCCGCGAACACGTCGACGAGCTGCTGCGTGAGGGACTCACTGGCCGCCCTGTCGAGCCGGGACAAATCCACTTTGTACGACATTGAAAACGCCATGTTAGCGGCTAGCCTGCATTTGTACGACAATCAGTTCCACACAATATCTAGGAGTTCTGTCATGTCGCAGCACAACGCAGATACCAGCCAGGAAACCGTGGTGGTCCGTCTCGCCCGCCACGGCGACGATGCCGCGCTGCGCCGGCTCGCCGCGCTGGACAGCAGGCGGCCGCCGGCCGGCCCCGCCCTGGTGGCGGAGACCGACGGCGAGGTGGTGGCCGCGCTTGCGCTGGGCGGCGGACCGGCGGTGGCGGATCCCTTCCGCCTCACCGCGGACCTCGTCGGCCTGCTCGAGCTCCGCGCCGCCCAGATGGCCATGGGCGAGTCGCGCGAGCGCGCCCGGCGGCTTTCCCTCCGAGCGCTCACCCCGGCGGACGCGCGCCACTGATGGAACGCCGCCCGTGCAGGTAGCGCTCGCCACCAGCAGCGCGTTCCGCGACCTGGATCCGGACGACGCGCCGCTGGTAGCGGCGCTCGAGCGGCGGGAGCTGGATCCGCGCCCGCTCGTGTGGGACGACCCGCTGAGTGACTGGACCGCCGCGCCGGTCTGCCTGATCCGCTCCACCTGGGACTACTTCGACCACCCGGAGGAGTTCCGCGCCTGGGCCGATACCACGGGGAGCGTGACCGACCTGTGGAACCGCGCCGAGACCGTGCGCTGGAACAGCGACAAGCGTTACCTCCTCGACCTCGAGGGCCGCGGCGTACCCACGGTGCCGACGCTCTGGCTCGAGCCCGGCTCGCAGATCGACATCGCCCACGAGCTGGCCGTGCGTGACTGGGATGCGGCGATCATCAAACCGGCGATCGACGGCGGCGCTCGGCGCCTGCTGCGCGTCGGCCCGGGCGCGGCAGGCGCTGGCGCCGCCCAGGCACACGTGAACACGCTCCTCGCCGGCGACGGGGCGGTGATGGTTCAGCCGTTCCTCGAATCGGTCGAACGCGATGGCGAGTTGTCGATCGTCTTCGTCGACGGCCGCGTCACTCACGCCGTCCGGAAGCGCCCGAGCTCGGGCGACTTTCGCGTGCAGCCCGAGTGGGGCGGCAGCGTCGAGCGGGTGGAGCCGACTCGGGCGGAGCACGAGGCCGCCGAGGCCGTGCTCGCCGCCGCGGAACGCGACTTCCTGTACGCGCGGGTGGACATGGTCAGGGGCGGCGCCGGCGAGCTGCTGTTGATCGAGCTCGAGGTGATCGAGCCGCGCCTGTTCCTGAGGTCGGCGCCGGAGGCCGCCGACGCTCTGGCCGCTGCCATCGCGGGCCGCCTTGCCTGACGCCGCCCGACCGCCCTGGGCGGCCATCGCATGGGGCTTGCTCGGCGTGCTCGGCTTCTCCCTCTCGCTTCCGCTCACCAAGGTCGCGGTGGAGGACCTCGATCCGGTCTTCGTCGGACTGGGACGGGCACTGGCGGCTGGCGTGCTCGCGGGGCTGTACCTGCTCGCGGTGCGCGCGTCGCTGCCCACGCGTCGGCAGGCGGCGCGGCTGGGACTTGTATCGCTCGGTGTGGTCTTCGGCTTCCCTCTGTTCACGGCGCTGGCCCTGCAGGACCTGCCCTCGGCGCACTCCGCGGTGATCGTCGGCCTGCTGCCGGCGGCCACCGCCATCGCGGCGGTGTCACGGGCCGGCGAGCGGCCGTCGCTTCGCTTCTGGCTGGCCGCGGGTGCCGGCCTTGCCGCGGTGCTTGCGTTCGCGGCCGTCGAGGGCGCCGGGGCGCCGCGGGCGGCGGACCTCTACGTGCTGGCGGCCGTCGCCCTGGCCGCGCTCGGGTACGCGGAGGGCGGCGCGCTGTCGCGGGAGCTCGGCGGGCCGCGCGTCATCTCGTGGGCGCTGGTGCTGTCGGTGCCGCTGCTCTTGCCCGTCGTCTGGCTGGGAGCGGCCGGCGCGTCCTTCGACGCCGGCGCGAGCGCGTGGGCGTCGTTTGCCTACCTGAGCCTCGTGAGCATGTTCCTCGGCTTCTTCGCCTGGTACCGCGGCCTCGCGCTGGGCGGCGTGGCCCGCATCGGCCAGGTGCAGCTGCTGCAGCCGCTGCTGACGCTGGCCTGGTCGGCGCTGCTGCTGGGCGAGCGGTTCGGCGTGCTCACGGTGGCGATCGCGGTGGTGGTGCTGGTGAGCGTGGTCGCCACGCAGCGGGCGGCGGTCACCAGAGCGGCTCCGGCGAGCCCGCCGGTCCTGAGCGGGGCGAGCGCCAGGGCGCCCTCCGCGCCGGCCTGATCGCTACTGAGGTCTCTTGCGCGACCCCGGCCGCTTCCGAGGGTCAGACAGGCGCCGGAGCCGCGCGCCGCGCAACCTCCGCGCGAACCACCGGCGCTACCTCGGTCGCGAAGAGCTCCATCGAGCGCAGGACGTCGGCGTGGGCCACGGCGCCGACGCTGATCTGCATGATGTAGCGGTCGTGGCCGAAGAGCTCGTGCTCGAAGAGGAGCTTCTCGGCCACCTGCTCAGGAGAGCCGGCGGCCACCGCACCGCTGGGCGAGCGCAGCGAGTCGTACTCGCGCCGGCCCGACGGCGGCCAGCCGCGCTCGCGGCCGATGCGGTTCATGATCTGCAGGTACGGGGCCGCGAACGCCGCGTCGGCCGCGCTGCTGGTGGCGCCCACGAAACCGTGGGTGTTGATCGCGACCCTTCCGGCGCCGGGCTCGTGGCCGGCCGCGGCGAGTGCCTCGCGGTAGAGCTGCACGAGCGGGACGAAGCGTTCCGGCTGTCCACCGATGATGGCGAGAACCAGCGGTAGCCCCAGCGTGCCGGCGCGGATAACGGATTGCGGCGAACCGCCCACGGCCACCCACACCGGAAGCTGCTCCTGCACCGGCCGCGGGAACACACCGGCGTGGTCGAGCGGCGCTCGGTGCCGGCCCGACCACGTCACGAAGGTCTCGTCGCGCAGCTCGAGCAGCAGGTCGAGCTTCTCGGCGTACAGCTCGTCGTAGTCGTCGAGGTCGAAGCCGAACAGCGGGAACGACTCGATGAACGAGCCGCGTCCGGCCATGATCTCCGCGCGGCCGCCCGAGAGCAGGTCCACCTGCGCGAAGTCCTGGAAGACGCGGACGGGGTCGTCGGAGCTGAGCACCGTCACCGCGCTCGACAGCCGGATGCGCTCTGTCCTGACCGCGGCCGCGGCCAGCGGGATGGCCGGCGAGGAGACGAGGAAGTCCCGGCGGTGATGCTCGCCGATCGCGAAGACGTCGAGGCCGAGCTCGTCGGCGAGGACCGCCTCCTCGATGAGGTCCTTCATCCGGCGTTCCGGCGAGATGCCGGCCGCTAGGTCAGCGAACGTTGCCAGTCCAAGTTCCACGCGAGCCACGATAGCAATTGGTTGCGCGCGCAACAAGGTGGGCTCGCACGGTCACCCCAGGCCCAAGCGCGGCCGCGACGCCGCCCGCGTCACGACGGCCATCGTGGGCCCTCGCGGTTTCGGGCCAGGCGCCCGTCGAGGCCCCACACCATGCCTGCCGAGACGAAGGCGAGGATCAGCGGGGGCAGCCATTCGTGCGGCTGTTCGAACGCGAAGCGCCCGCTGGAGAAGTAGAGGAGCTGCAGGAAGAAGTGCTGGGCGAAGACCACGAGCGCCGCGCCGCGCGAGAGCAGCCCCAGGATGAGCAGCGCACCGGTGGCGAGCTCGGTGAACGTGAGCAGCCAGCCGAAGAAGGCGTAGTTGGGCAGGATGACGTCGTTGACGACGGTGGGCAGCAGCGGCAGGTCGTTGCGACCGATCTCGATCTCGAGGATCTCCCGTGCCTCGGAGCGGTCGATCAACGAACCCGAGTAAGGGCCGACGTTGATCTCGCGGAACGAGAACAGCTTGGCCAGGCCGTTGCTGAACGCGATGACACCGACGAAGATGCGCAGCACCGCAAGCCCGCGCCCGAGCGTGGCCTCATCGAGCGCTCGCCCGATCGACCCTCGTGTTGCCGGAGGATCCGACACTGATTCGCTGTGGGTGCTCAACACCGGCCCCTTTCGTTCGGTTCGGCGCGCGACCGCGCGGCCCAGGTCACGCTCAGCGGATGCCGAGGCGCGCGTCGTGGCCCGCGGCCCGGCCTCCGAGCGCACGCACGAGCGCGCCGGCGGGCACGGCCAGCGGCGAGGTGGTGCGGGTCACGAGCAGGTCGGTGTCCAGCGCACCCGCGCGCACGGTGGGTCCGAACGGGCTTGCGAACGCACCATCCGCGGTGATGGTCAGCTCGGGGTCGAGCTCGTCGGCCCCCGCCGGCACCCCCATGCCGCCGGCTGCGGCCCGGCCACGGCGTATCACGGGCCGCACCACGTGGTCCTCGTCACCCACGCCCAGCGAGCGGTGCAGCTCGCACAGGCGGTCGAGCTCCGCGGGGTCATGGCTCGCCGGGTCCTCGAGCGTGGTGGCCACGCGTACCCCGATCCCGCGCCGCAGGAGCTCGGGGATCGCGGCCACCACCTCGGCGAAGTTGCCCGACCCGCGCATCTCGTCGTTGGCGTCCGGCTCGGCGCTGTCGAGCGAGATCTGGATGTGGATGGGCAGGCCGCCCAGCGGCTCGAGCGCGGCCAGGCGCCGCCCGGTGAACAGCGTCGCGTTGGAGAGCACGATCACCGGGAGGATCTGGGCGAGCTCCGCCAGCAGCTCGGGCAGCCAGTCGAGCAGGAACGGCTCACCGCCGGTGATGCCCACCCCCGTGAACCCGAGCGCGCGCGCCTCGTGGGCGCGCTCGAGGATCGTCTCGGGCTCGAGCAGCCGCCGGGGTACGCCCGGAGCCGACTCGGTGAGGCAGTAGGTGCAGCGCAGGTTGCAGTGGTAGTTCGGGTACAGCCACAGCCGCTCGCCCACTCGCCCCTCGGCGATGGCCTCGGCCACGGCGCTCACAAGAGGCCCTCGGCGGCCAGGCGCTGCAGCGTGGCCGGGCTGGCGGGGAGCTCGAGCGCGGTGCAGTAGCGGTTGAGCATCACCGTCGCCGCGCACAGCAGCGTGAGCTCGACCACCTCCGGCTCCGAGAAGTGCTCGCGCAGCTCAACGCCCGCACCGGCCGGGACGGGGTCGACGGTGCCCGCCACGGCGTCCACCCAGCCGAGCAGCATCCGCTCGTCCTCGGCGGGGAAGGCCTCCTCCAACGACTCCTCCCCCCGCAGCGCGCGCACCTCGGCGACCGAGAGGCCGCTGTCGAGCGCCACGCTCGAATGCGTCTGCACGCAGTAGGAGCACTCGAGCCGCGCCGAGGTGCGCAGGATCACCAGCTCCTTGGTCCGCGCGGCGATGGCCGAGGGACCGAGGACCGTGGCGATGAACGGCATCGTCACCTCGAGCGCCTCCGGCACGTGGGCCAGCGAGCTGACCAGTGGGCTCGTTCCCCCCTCGCGGTAGTGCGGGCGGGCCAGCAGCGGCGCCTGGGCGGGCTCGACCGGGGTCACCAGCACACCGGCCATGCTAGGTCTCCGGACATTACGCGCCGGTGAAATCGAGGTGACGACCGCACGGCCAGGAGGCCCCGCCGAACTAACCCTCCGGCACCGCCCGGATGGTGACCGGAAGGATCTTGCCGATGAGGAACCGCGCCGCCTCCAGCACGAGCCCACGGTCGTAGGTGACGATGTAGGAGAGCACCCGGTCGAGGTCGGACTCCCCGACGTCGTCGTTACGGCTGGCCAGCGCCCGCGGCGAAGTGGTGGCCGACCACCACGACGGTCCAGTCACGTAGGGCCGGGTCCTCGTCCTCGAGATCAACGCCGCGAACGCCCGGCGCCGGGTCCGGACCCATATCGGCACCCAGGGCCGCCACCAGGGCGGTCGTCTCCGCCATGGCGGCGTAGCGGCGCTGCGTGGCCTCGCCGAAGTGCTTCTTCGACTCGAAGCTAGTGAGCACGAGGCCGCGGCGTCGCGGCCGAATGGCTTCAGCGCTTCGGAGGAAGAGAGCGCGCGTACGCGACGCCGCGCCTGACCCACGGCTCGAGCTGGCGCTTGGTCCGCAGGCCGTCGGCCTCGACTCGTAACCAGCCCTGCATCGGGCGGCCGCGCATGTCGAACGGTCCCGCATGGGGCTTCGTAACAAGCACGTCGGTGTCCTTGGGCTCGACGCGCACCATCAGGCCGCCCTGGCCGCTGGCCCCCACCGACATGTGGCCGCCGACGAGGAAGGCGAGACCCCCGAACATCCTCATCTCCGTGACGTCGGGCTCGCCGGCGATCAGCTCACGGATGCGGTTGGCGAGATCTTCGTCGTAGGCCACCAGGGCATTATCGGCTAGTGCCGTTGGACGGGGCGCTCTCAGCCGCCCGGGATCTCCAGCGAGCCCTCCGGGTGGGAGACCCGGACCGGCCGCCCGTCACGCGCGCGCCACGAGACCACGAGCGGGGCCGTCTTGCCAGGGTCGATGCGCGCCACTCTGCCCAACCGCTCCTCCTCCTGCGCCGACAGGGTCTCTCGACCGCGGTTCTGGGCCTCGCCGGGCCTGACGTAGCCCGAGAGGAAGACAGCGCTGCCCGGCACCGGATCGCCGTCGGCTTCGCGCAGGACCATGGCCTCCCCCGTCAGCTCAACCTGACGGCGCGACTGATTCCTGATCACCCCCTGCACGATTGCGGCCGGCTCGGGTGCCGACCGGCGCAGCACGCTCGGCTCCTCCTGCCAGACGAGCGCGGGCCGCTCGGAGCTCGGTCCACCGTCCTCCGCGCCGCCACAGCCCCCCGCCACCGCGGCCAGCGCCACGGCGGTCGCGAAGCCCGCCCTCACTTCGGCTCGGGCGGGAGCGTCGACCAGTCACACCCGGGCGGATCCGTGTTGGTCAGCGGGTCGTAGGTCGCGCACGGCACGAGAACGCTGTGCTTGGCCGGGTTGACCGGGCGATTCACCTCGAGCCCCGGGCACGACGGCAGCGGGCTCGGGTCGCCGGTGGCGGGCGTGCCGCCCGCTCCGGTGTTGCCCTGCCAGCAGTTGCCCCCGCCGGCCTCGTCCCACCAGTGGTCGACGCCGTTCGCATCCCGCGCGCCGTCAGGGTTCACGCCCATGTGGTTGTTCAGGTAGCGGTTCCCGTTCGAGGTGTCGTTCTGGATCAGAGGGTCCTCGTCGCCGCGGAAGGCGGCCTCGACGAAGAACAGCATCGTGCCGTAGCGCCAGTTGTCGTAGATGAAGTTGTCCTCGATCAGGTTGGTGTTGCCGCCCGCGATCAGCAGGCCCGTTCCGATCGGGATGAGGATCGCCGGACACACGCGCTTCGGATCGCGCTCGATGTAGGGCTTCTTGCAGTACTCGTCGTACTCGGGCGTGAAGTAGTCCTCGTTGTTCGAGTAGATGCGGTTGTTCTTCCACACCGCGCTGTCCTGGGGCGTGCCCGGGTGCCCGCGCGAGAAGGAGTCGACGACCACGCCCACCCCGTTGTGGTGGAAGCGGTTGTTGTAGAAGCAGAGGTTGTCGCCGGCCGACCCGGAGTTGCCCTGCAGGTTGTGGTGCGAGTTGACGTTCCGTAGCGTGATGCCGCACTGCGCCCGCTGCGGCCCGGAGCCGGGATACACGCCGGCGTCGCCCGCGCCGTAGGTGTTCAGGTTCTGGTACAGGCCGTGGTCGGAGACGAAGGACAGGAAGCCGTACTCGTTCGACCACCGCGACCGTATCCGCTCGTAGCGGAAGCCGTCGGTCTCGAGGACGTAGAAGTTGTTGTAGTCGGAGACCTCCGCGCTCAGGTTGTAGAAGACGATCCCGTCGGCGCGATCGGCCTTGAACACGTTCTGCTTGCTCTTGTCACCGATCACGCGCACGTCCGCCGGGTCGCGGCCGGTGCCCTGGATCTGGATGTTGCACTTGCGGTCGCACCTGCTGTCCGGATCGCTCGGGGAGTCGCCCAGGATGGCCACGAGCTGGCGCGAGTTGGGGCAGTTCCACTCGTAGTCGTAGTTCGGCGTGGGCTTCCCGTTGGACTCGGCCTCCGAGTACATGTCCTGGCACTTGGGATCCGGGTTCGGCACCGCGCGGCTCGGCTGCTCGCGATACACGCCGGGCAGGATCAGGATCCGATCGCCGTTGCGGGCCGCGTTCACCGCCTGCTGGATGTGCCGGTAGCGGCAGCGCTTGAGCAGGCGGAGGTTGCGCTTGCGGATGCGATCGTTCGCCGGGCTGCCGGTGATGCGCATGATGCGACTGCGGGACTTGCCCTTGCAGACCACGCGAGCCGGGCCGCTGTGGCGAACCGACGGAACCTCTCCCGTGCCCTCGGGGAACGCGGTCGGGCGCTCGGGATGGGCGCCTGCTCCGAGCGGCACGGCGGCCAGGGCCATCAGCGCGAGGAGCGCGCCGGCTAGCACGAGCCGCGTGGTGGTTGCCCGAAATCCGTCGCGTCGCTGGCGCATCGAACCCTCTCCCCCTCGAAGTTGGTACGACCGTACCACCTACGTCAAACGGCTGAGGCGCCCGCGGTGGTCAGGGTGTCGGCCAAGCGCTCCAGGCGCGCCCGAAGCGCCTTCGTGTCCGCGTTTCTCCCGCTGGTGGCCAGGTGATGCATGAGCAGGCCGTCGGCCCCGGCCACGAGCAGCTCGGCGGCGTCGGCCGGGCGCGCGGTGCCGGCCGCCTCGAGCGCGGAGGCAGCGAGCTGAGTGAAGCCCTCGATCCACCGCCTGGACGCCGCCCGCAGCGCCGGTCGCCTGGCCGACTCCAGGTACACGTCGAACTTGGTGAGAACGGAGTCGCGCTCCCGCTCGACCTGATCCACGAGCGCTGCAGCGAGCGCGCGCCCGAGCGCACCGGGAGAGGTGAAGGCCGGGCCCAGCTCGGCCGCCCGGCGCTCCAGCAACTCGAGCTCACGTCCGGCCACCAGCCGGAGCGCCTCCTCGAGGAGGTCGTCCTTCGACGAGAAGTAGTAGGTCGTCGCCGCCAGCGGCACGTCGGCCTCCCTGGCGACGCGCCGGTGCGTGACACTGCGCGGACCCTCCGCCACCAGCACTCGAGCCGTCGCCTCGAGCACCGCACCGCGGCGCGGCCGTGAGTCTGGCTCCAGGGGTCCGCCCGGCTGGTCCGCGGCTTCGCGCACCCCGCCACGGTACCGGGCCCCGGGAGTCTGGCCCACGTATCAGGCCGCCCCGCGGGCATGCGAATCATTGCCGGACGCGCACGGCGCCGCGATGTCGCCGGTCGTTTAGCCCGGTACCTGCGCCCCGCTCGTCCGAAACGACTCCGCGTCGGCCGCCTGGTCCGCCGCAGCGGTCTTCGCCGCGAGCTCCTCATGGCGCCCCTCGGCGAACTCCTCGACGATCTTCGCGCAGAAGGCCGGCAGGTCGTCGGGCCTGCGGCTGGTGGTGAGACCGGCGTCGACGTGAACCTCCTCGTCGACCCACTCGCCACCGGCGTTGCGGATGTCGGTCTTGATGCTCGGAAAGGACGTGAGCGTCTTGCCGCGCACCACATCGGCCTCGACGAGCGTCCACGGCCCGTGGCAGATCGCGCCCACTGGCTTGCCCGCCTCCACGAACTCGCGCACGAAGCGCACCGCGTCCTCGTCGGCGCGCAGGAAGTCGGGGTTGGCGACGCCGCCGGGCAGCACCAGGCCGTCGTAGTCGGAGGCCGAGACATCGGCGACCGCCTTGTCGGCCGTGAAGGTCTCGCCCTTGTCGAGGTGATCGAGGCCCTGGAACTCACCCTCCTCGAGCGAGATCAGGTGCACCTCGGCGCCCGCGCCCTCGACCGCCTTGCGGGGCTCGGTGAGCTCGATCTGCTCGACGCCGTTGGTGGCGAGGAAGGCGATCTTCTTGCCGGTGAGGTCTTCGGGCATGGTGATCCTTTCAATGTTGGGGCCCTCATCGACAACTACCGCCTGGAAGCGATGCCAAAACGTGGCGCATCGAACCTGATGGTCCCCCACCGCGGTCGACCCTCAACGAGTCCTGGTCTCACTTCGGTCTTCGGCCAGCGGTATGAGCTCGGCCATAACTTCGGCGACTTCAGAGCCGAGCGCGGTCACCGACAGCCGCTGAGCGCCTGACGCTGCGGGCCGGACGTCTTTGACGCGCGGTGGGTCGATTGACCGGCCCGGAGTGATGCGCTGGTGCATTAGCATCAGTACTCGTGCGCACCACTCTCAACCTCGACGACGACCTCGTCAGCGCCGCTCGTGAGTTGGCCGCCGCCCAGCGCCGCTCGCTTGGTTCGGTGATCTCGGAGTTGGCGCAGCGCGGGCTCACTCCGGCACGGGTCGAGGCCGACGGCAGCCTGCCGGTGATCCGCGTGCCGGCCGGCACGCCGGCGATCACCCCACAGATGGTTCGGCGCGCCCTCGACGAGGACTGAGAGGCTCATGGCGCTGCTGGACGTGAACGCGTTGGTCGCGCTCGCGTGGGACTCGCATGTCCACCACGAAGCGGTGCGCGCGTGGTTCGCGGCGCAGAGCGCCGCAGGATGGGCAACCTGCCCGGTGACCGAGAGCGGCTTCGTACGCGTGTCCGCGAACCCGAAGGTGCTTCCGAGCTTCATCGCCGTCGAAGCGGCCCTCGGGGTCCTCTCGGCGCTCCGCGAGGTCGGCGGCCACCGCTTCCTGGCCAACGACGTGTCGGTCGCCGACGCCGACGTCCCGCCGATCGTCGGCCAGCGGCAAGTGACCGATGCGCTGCTCCTGACGCTCGCGCGGCGTCACGGTACCCGCTTGGTTACGTTCGACGCCGGAATCGTCGCGCTCGCCGAGGGGCGCGACGTGGAGTTGCTCGCCGCCTGAACGGTGGGCCCCGGCCACTGGGATGTGCGTAGAACCGGCGCTCAGTCGCTCACCGCGCGGATCCCGGTGCCGTGTTCCAGCTCCACCGCCTCGAGCCGTCCGTCCGCGAAGCGCAGATGCACGTCGTCGCCGAGGCAGACCACGCTCTCGGCCTCGCCGCCGAGGGCCTTGGCCGCCAACAGCACTGCGGCGATCTTGTGCACGTCCCGGATCAAGCCGACCGCCAGCAGCGAGCGCGTCTCATTCGCCACGTTGCCGTCGCCGACTCTCAGCACCGCGCGGGTCTCCTCGTGGACCGCGCGGGCTGCCATGGCCACCGAGATGTTCCCGAGGTCTTCGGAGGTGACCGCGGCCACCGCCCGAGCATTCGGCAGCGACAGCCGGCCCAGGAGCGAGGCGTCTGCGCCGCGGCCGATCACCACGGGTAGCCCCAGGTGCTTCGCGAGGCCGACGTTCTCGCCGTCCTCGTCGGCCTCGACGGCCACCACGCCGATCCCGCACTCGCGCAGCAGAAGGCACAGGCGCAACCCGACCTGCCCCAGCCCCACCACCACCACGTGGTCGCGCCGCGGCACGGCGTTTCGCCCCACGAGGCCGGTCAGCCGCCGGTCCACCACCCGGTTCACAAGCCCGGCGGTGAAGCCCGCGACGAAGAGCAGCGCGACCAGCATGGTGATCGAGGTGAAGAGCTTGTACCACCCGGGGCCTTTGGAGACCTCCGGGTTCGGCCCGACAGTCACTAGCGTCTTCGCCGAGCCGTAGATGGCATCGATCAGCCCCTGATCGAGCACGAACACCGCCGTGACGGCCTCGAGGGCGAGCACTCCGAGCAGGCCGATGGCGCCGAAGAGCAGCAGGCCGGCGCTCTTGTCGTAGGGCGTGAAGAGCGCCCGGGCGAGGGCCTCGGCGCGGTGCCGCTTGAGCGGGGGCACCGGCTCCTCGTGAGCGCTGCCGTCGCGCTCGACAATCCCGAACGGTCGATCGCCGTCAAGCCGCACGGCCGTGAAGCGCTCATCGATGCATGGCCCGGCTAGCGACGGCGCGACGATCTCCGCAAGCGAGGTCACGTGCGCGCCTTTCACCTGCCGGCCCACCTGCTCGGCCATGGTCGGATCGAAGATGGTCAGAAGCAGCGGCACGTCCTCCGAGATCGCGCGGATCATCAACGCCATCCGCAGCACGATCGCGTCCTCGTTGGCCACCACCGCCACCGAGTCGATCGCTTCGCCGTCGAGCGCGTTACGGACGTCCTCCTCGCTCGGCTGCCGGAGGTGGGTGACTCGGGCGCTCGACGCCTCCAGTGCGCGGACCGTCTCCTCGCTCAGATCCCCGTCGCCGATCACGACGACGGCATGCTGCTTGCCGCCGTTGCCATCCGCCGCGGGCACTCTCGGAAGTTACGAGTCCGTGCGGACGCCAGACTCCCGGTCCGGCCCACGGCCCAACCCACCACCCGAGGAGCACGCACGACCCATGAACCGCCCCTTCGCCAGCGCCCCCATCACCCTCCTGCTCGACCTGCTCGTGGCGGCCTGGATCGTGGCCTGCATCGCCTTCGGCGTGCTCGTCGCCGACGGAGTCGAGGAGCTCACCGTGCTCAGCGACGGCATCTCCGACGCGGGCGGTGCCGTGGTGAGCTCGGGGGAGGCCATCGGCGGCGCGGAGCTGCCGGTGGTCGGCAAGCCCTTCGGGGGTGTGGGCGAGGAGATCTCGGAGGCCGGCCGTGAGGTGCAGGGCGGCGGCGAGTCGAGCCGCGAGGACATCGAGAGCCTGGCGCGGCTCCTCGGCGTCGCGCTCGCGCTCATTCCGATGCTGCCCGTGCTCCTCCACTACCTCCCGCCGCGCCTCACGCGCGGGCGCGAGATCCGCGCCGTGAAGCGCATGCGCGGCACGGCCGGGGACGACCCGGTCTTCGTCGAGTTCCTCGCCCGGCGCGCCACCGAGCGGCTCTCCTACCGTGAGCTCCGAAGGGTCAGCGACCGGCCGTGGCTGGACCTCGAGGAGGGGCGGCACGTGCCCCTCGCCGAGGCCGAGCTGCGGCGGGTGGGGATCCTGAGGCCGCGGCTGAAGGCCGGCTCGTGAGCACCTCGCGCGCCGCCCGCTCGCCCGACTGCACGGCACCGTCCATGTAGCCGAGCCACACGGTGGCGGTCTCGGAGCCCGCCCAGTGGATGGGGCCGATCGGCTGGCGCAGCGCTGACCCGTACGAGGTCCACCCCCCGGGCCCGAAGTAGCAGCCGTAGCAGCCGCGGGTCCACTCCTCCTCGGCCCAGCTGCGCTCGATGTAGCGGTAGGGCTCGGCGGCGTCGGGTCCGAAGAAGCGCGTAAAGCACTCGACCACCGCGGCGCGGCGCTCCGCCTCGGTGGCGCGGCCGAGCTCGCGCCCGACCCGGCCCTCGAGGAACCCGAGCAGCACGCCGGGGCGGCCGTCGGGTGGCGAGTTGTCGTAGGCCACCTTCACCGGCCCTACGTCGCTCGTGGCCTCGCCGCTCAGGCCCCGCTCGCGCCAGAACGGCTTCTCGTACAGCGCCATGCACTTGATCACGGTGCCCTGCGGCATGCGCTGGGTGAGCTGGTCGCGGCGCCCGGGCAGCGGCGGGTCGTAGACGATGCGGCCGGTCAGCGTCGGCGGGATGGCCACGATCACCCGGGCGGCACGCACGCTCGCCCCATCGGACTCCACCACCACGTGGTCCAGACCGTGCTCGATGCGACGCACCGGCGCACCGAGCGTCACGACGTCGCCCAGGTCCTCGGCCAGGCGCTCGGCCACGCGCTGGGAGCCGCCGACGAAGCGGTCCTGCTGGGCGCCGCCGCCGGTGTCGATGAGCGCGTCAACGCCGCCGGCGGAGTGCACGTAGGTGAGCACGTGCAGCAGCGACAGGTCCTCGCCCTGCGCCGACCACACCCCCTCGACGAACACCTCGAAGATGCGCCGGGCGCCGTCGGTGAAGGTCACGTGCTCGACCCAGGACGAGAAGGTCTGGCTGTCCCATTCCCGCGCGTGGGGGGCCTCCCACGGCGCCTCGAGCGGCACCTGCCGGGCCATCGCCTCGAGCTTGCGCTGCGCGCGCCCGAAGTCGAGCAGGATGTGGGGGCTGAGCGGCGGGATGGAGCCGCGGAAGTTGATGAGGCGGCCGCCGAACTCCGCCAGCGTGTCGCCGTGGGTGTGCGTCGGGAAGGTGTCGACTCCCACCGAGCGGGCGAGCGCCGCCATCCGGTACTGCGTCGGCCCGAGCCACTGCCCGCCCACCTCGACCACCTTGCCGTCGCCGATCGGCTCGTTGAGTAGCCGGCCGCCGACGCGGTCGCGCGCCTCGAGCACCTGCACCGACCGTCCGGCGCGCCGCAGCTCGCGCGCGGCGGTGAGTCCGGCCAGGCCGGCACCCACGACCACCGCGTCGAGCTCGGCGGCCGCTCCGTTGGCGTTCTTGCGAGCCATACGGGGACGCTATCCGACGGGCGCCACCACGGACGACAACCGGATCAACTGCGAAGATTTTCGAGCATGACGGTCTCGAGTTCGACCATCGCAGAACGCCCCGAGCAGCTCGGAGTGTTCTCGCCGCGCCGGGCCGGCCAACTCGCGGGCGTCGGCGGTGATCAGATCGGGCAGTGGGCTCGTCATGGACTGATCCGGCCCACGATCTACCACGGGCGGCCGGCGAACCGCTACGCGTTCTACGACGTGGCGGAAGCCATCGTCGTGCGCTGGCTCCATGACCAGGGCTTCAGCTACGAGGAGATCCACACCGCGATCGAGACGGCGGGAACGGAGTACCGAAGCTGGCCGTTGCTGGAGGCGCCGCTCGGTGTGGCCCGCGACGCCGTGACCGACGACCGCGGAGTGATCGCGCTTCGAGCTCCGGAGGGCCACTACGTGGAGATCGGACGACCGGGGGACCAGATCGTTCGGAGACCCGAGCTCTTCACACAGGCCTCTGACCTCCTCCGCGCGGGGGGATGGCTGGCGCGCGAGCTCGGTCTGAAGCGCATCGAGGTCGATCCTCAGAAGCTCGGGGGAGCGCCCAGCCTCCGCAGCCACCGCTGGCCGGTCGAACGCGTGGCCCGAGTCGCCGCCGACGCCGAAGGGTGCGCCCTGCTCGTCGAGCAGTACGAGCTCGACGAAGGCGACATCGAGGAGTCCGTCCGCTGGACCACCGCCGCCGCTGCCCTCTAGCGAGAAGGCCCAGTAGGTAGCCGGGGTGGCGCTCCTCGTCCTCGACGAGCAGCTCACCGCCAGGAGCCTGGTGGACGGACTGCGATCGCGCGGCCTGGACGTTAGGACGGTGAGGGACTTCGGGGTTACGCACGGGACTGACCCGGACGTCGTCCGCACCGTTGGCGATCGTCACGCCGGGCATTGGGTGCTCGTGACGATGGACGTAACGATCGTTGAAGATCACCGCGGATTCGACTGGGACCGGTACGCCATGGCCTGGATCGTCCTTCGCGAAGGTCTGACCGGAGCCGCCGTCGAACGGGCGAAGGCGAACATTCTCCACCGGTGGGCTCACGAGATCGTCGCGCTGCGCCGCGGTGCTCAGCGCACCTACCACGAGTCAACTCGGGCAAAGACCAGACCGTCCCTGGCCAGCCAGCTCAACCGGAGACTCTGAGCCCTGTTGATCCCCCCGTCGCCACGCCTTCGCCGGCCTCAACCCTTCTTCTTCAGTGCCTCGCCCCTGTGCCCCGCCCGCTTGCCGGACTTGTCGCTTTCCACGACATAGCGCGGATCGTCCTTCGAGCCCTTGACCCTGGTGCCCTTCTGGCCCTTGTTGGCCACGGTCATCTCACCCGTCACCTTCTCCGCCACCCTGCCGGTGGTCTTGCCCTGCGGCGTGCTCCACTCGACCTTGTCGCCCTTCTTCAGATCAGCCATCGCCTGCCTCCGCGTCGTTTGATGTTCTCTGCCGGCTACGGATGGCACGGGGTTCGGGATGGCGTCCTCCATCCCCCCGCTTGATCACTTATGAGGCAGGGGCACGCACAGGCTCACCCGCCGGGGCGCGGCAGCGAGCTGGTGTCCACCACCTCGAAGTCCTCCCCGCTCAAGCGCTTCAGCGCCCGTAGGCGCGCGGGCGCATCGCCTCAGCCTACGACGGGCTGCGACCCCCGGCCGTGACGTCGACGGGCGTTCGAGGCACCGCCCGCCGGGCTACGCCGCGGTCACCGCCTCCGGTACCTCGATCTCGCGCTTCAAAATCTTGCCGGTCGGCCCCTTGGGCAGCTCGTCGACGAACCAGATCTTGCGCGGGTACTTGTAGCTCGCCACCTGGTCCTTCACGTGCGCCTTGAGCTCGTCGGCATCGACGTCCTGCCCCTTCTTGAGCACCACCGCGGCGCCGACCTCCTCGCCCATGCTGTCGTCGTGGACGCCGACGACGGCGGCCTCCTCGACGGCGGGGTGCTCGTAGAGCACCTCCTCGATCTCGCGCGGGTACACGTTGTAGCCACCGCGGATGATCATGTCCTTCTTGCGGTCGACGATGAAGAAGTAGCCGTCCTCGTCGATCTTGGCCATGTCGCCGGAGTGGAACCAGCCGGCGCGGATCGTCTCCTCGGTGGCGTCCGGCCGGTTCCAGTAGCCCTTCATCACGTTGTGGCCGCGGATCACGATCTCGCCCACCTCGCCGGCGGGCACGTCGTTGCCGTCCTCGTCCACCACCTTCATCTCCACGCCACGGATCGGGGTGCCGATCGAGCCCGGCTTGCGATCGCGGTCGGGGTGGTTGAAGGAGGCCACCGGCGAGGTCTCGGACAGCCCGTAGCCCTCCAGCACCTTGCATCCGAAGGCCTCCTCGAACCCGCGCATCACCTCGACGGGCATGGCCGAGCCGCCCGACATGCACAGCCGCAGGGAGGACACGTCGAAGCTCTCGCGATCGTCGTGGTTGAGCAGGGCGCCGTACATCGTGGGCACGCCCTGGAAGATCGTGATCCTGTCGCGCTGCAGGATCTCGAGGGCCTTGCCGGGGTCGAAGCGCGGGATCATCGAGAGCAGCGCCCCGGCGTGCACGCTGGCGTTCAGCGTGCAGGTCTGGCCGAAGGAGTGGAACAGCGGGAGCGCCCCCAGCAGCCGGTCCTCCGCGGTGAGCTGCGCCAACTCCGGACCGGCCACCTCGATGTTGCTGAGCAGGTTGTCGTGGGTGAGCTCGGCGCCCTTGGGGGTGCCGGTCGTGCCCGAGGTGTAGAGGATCACCGAGGTGTCGGAGCCGTCGCGCTCGGCCACGTCGTGGATCGGGTCCGCCCCGGCCAGGAGCTTCTCGAACTCGCCGGGGGCGACCGGGATGAGCTCAGCACCCGCCTCGTCGACGCCCTGCTGGGCGCCCTCGGCGAAGTCTCCCCAGACGAATACGAACTTTGCCTCCGGGTCCTTGAGGTAGAAGGTGACCTCGCGCCCCTTGAGCAGCACGTTCATCGGCACCACGACGCCGCCGGCGCGCAGGATGCCGTAGTAGGCGATCGCGAAGTAGGGGACGTTGGGCACCATCAGCCCGACGCGGTCGCCTGGCTCGACGCCCTTCCCCTTCAGGAGGCCCGCCACGCGGGCGCTGCCCTCGTTGAGCGCCTCGTAGGTGACCTCCACGTCGTCGAGCTTGAGCGCCACGCGGTCGCCGTGCCGCTCGACGGTGTCGGTCAGGATCTGTGCCAGGTTGCCGCTCATTGTGCCTCCCCCTCGTGGTTAGCCTCGGGGGAATACTTCCCCGCTTGGGGCCGGGGCGAACCCCCGATCCGCGTCGCCGGCCTGCGTCTCAGCGCTCGGCCAACACCTCGGCCGCGGCCCGCCGCCCCGAGCGCACCGCGCCGTCCATGTAGCCGTTCCAGATCGTCGCCGTCTCGGATCCGGCCCAGTGGATGCGGCCCACGGGCCGCCGCAGCGCTTCGCCGTAGTCGAGCAGTACGCCCGGCGCGGTGAAGCCGACGAAGCAGCCGCGCGTCCAGATCTCCTGCGACCAGTCGCGCTCCACGTAGCGCAGCGGGTGTCGTGCGCGCTCGCCGAAGAGCTCGACGAAGTTCTCGAGCACGGCGGCCCGGCGCTCCGCTGCCGGTCGCCTGCTGAGGGCACGCGCGAACTGGCCCTCGACGAAGCCGAGCAGCACGCCGGGTCCCCCGTCGGGCGGAGAGTTGTCGAAGGTGATGCGCGCCGGCCCGCGGTCGCTCACCGCCTGGCCGGCGAGGCCCTCGTCGCGCCAGAACGGGCGGTCGTAGATCGCCTGGCACTTGATCGCCGAGCCCTGTGGCATGCGCTGGGTGAACTGATCGCGCCGGGCCGGCATGACGGGGGAGTACCGAATGCGCCCCGCAAGCGCCGGAGGCAACGTGACGATGGCCCGCCGGGCGCGCACCGTGCCGCGGTCGCTGTGCACCATCACGTGTCCGCGCTCCTGCACGATGTGACGCACCGGCGCATCCAGCACCACCCGCCGCCCGAGCCGCCGCGCGGCCCTGAGGGCGATCTCCTGCGAACCGCCGACGAAGCGCGTCTCCTGCGCGGCGCCCGCGGTGTTGATCAGCCGCTCGAAGTTGCCCGGGTTGGCCTCGTTGCCGGCGGCGCGGATGTAGAAGAGCAGATGCAGCAGGGACACGTCGCGGGGCTCGGCGGCGTAGAGGGCGCCGATCCCGAGGTCCACCAGGAAGCGACCACCGGGGCTGGCGGTGTTCTCGCGGACGAACGTCTCCGCGGTCTGGCCGTCGTACTGCGCCGCGTTCGGCGCGCGCCAGGGCGCGTCGAGGGGCACCTCTGTGGACATGTCGTTCAGCCGCGCGAGCGCCACGCCGGCCTCGGCAGCTCCCTCGTCGGGCGGGATCGCGCCGAGCAGCGGGGTGTCCGGGCGGTAGGTGAGTCGCCGGCCGTTGCGGTGATAGACGTAGCTGCCCTCGTTGTAGGTGGGGAAGGTCTCTACGCCGAGCTCGCGCGCCCACTCGTGCACCGCGTCCTGGGTGGGGCCGATCCACTGGCCACCAACCTCGATCACCTCCCCGCCGCCGATCGGCTCGTTGAGGATGCGTCCACCCACCCGCGGGCGCGCCTCGAGCACCACCACGGAGCGCCCCGCGCGAGCCACCGATTCGGCTGCGGCCAGGCCGCTCAGGCCGGCCCCGACCACCACCACGTCGGCGCGCCGCCCGCCGGCACGCGTGCGGGACCCGCCCGAGGCGGACACGGGCAGGGCCGCGGCCACGCCTCCGGCCGCGGCTCCGCCGATCAACCGGCGACGGGTGACTCCCTGTCCGACGCTGCTGTCCTCGCCCCCGGCCATGAGCTCTCTCCCTCTCGCGAAGCGCGATTGTGTCACTCGCGAGCTCCGCCGGCCCCGTCAGCCTCGATCCGAGCGTGCCGGTGCGAGGCCGAGCTGACCACGTCGAGCACCTCCGCGGGGTCGTCGGTCACCCGCACAAGGTCGAGCTCGTCCGGCGAGATCTTGCCTTCGTCGAGCAGCCGCTCCCGCATCCACTCGCCCAGCCCAGCCCACCAGCGGCTGCCCACCAGCAGCACCGGAAACTCGTGGATCTTCTGGGTCTGGATCAGGGTGAGCGCCTCGAACAGCTCGTCGAGCGTGCCGAAGCCGCCCGGGAACACCACGAAGGAGCTCGCATAGCGCACGAACATCACCTTGCGGGTGAAGAAGTAGTGGAACTCGAGACCGAGGTCGACGTAGGGGTTCAGCCCCTGCTCGAACGGGAGGTCGATGTTCAGGCCGATCGACAACGCCCCCGCGTCGCGTGCGCCCCGGTTCGCGGCCTCCATGATCCCCGGGCCGCCGCCCGTGATCACCGCGAAGCCGGCGTCGCCGAGCGTGCGCGCAACCTCGCGTGCCAGCGCGTATTCGGGATCGTCCTCGGCGGTACGGGCCGAGCCGAACACCGACACCGCCCGTCCGACGTGCGCAAGCGCGCGGAACCCCTCTTCGAGATCGGTCCGCATCTGGGCGACGCGATCGTCGTCGGTCTTGGTGGTGAGGACGCCGGCGGCCTCGGCCTCGAGAAGCTCCTCGTCGAGCGTCGCGGGTGGGCGGGCGTCCTGGTAGGCCATCGATCGAACAGTAGGCGTGAGCCGTCGTGCGGAGGCGGACCGGCCCGTCCGCGACCATTGGGGCCATGTTGCTCCGACCCAACCGCGGCGAGGGCGAGGGTGCGAGCCGGCGGGGCGTCGCGCTCATCACCGGCGCGCTGGCGCTCGCGGCCGTCGTGGTCGTCATCGTCCTTCGGAGCAGCGCCGGCGACGAGGGCGGCGCTCCGCGGGTGGACCCAGCGCGGGCGGGCGTCGTGGCCGTGATCGCCGCGAGCCCGACGCTCAGGGGCGGTGGCAGCGGCTTCGTCTTCGACGCCTCCGAGGGCCTCGTGGCCACCAACTTCCACGTGATCAACGGCGGTACGGACTTCTCGGTCGTGGTCGACGGCAGGGCTCGCGGCGCCGACATCGTGGGCGCCGCTCCGTGCGAAGATCTCGCGGTGCTGCGGGTGCGGGACCGGGCGGGCCTTAGGGAGGTCCGCCTGGGTGACCGGCCCACGCTGACAGCCGGCGCACGCGTGCTCGCGGTCGGCTTCCCGGGCGTCCCGGCGGTGGCGCCCAGGCGGGCCGAGACGCCCGGCACGGTCTCGACCGTCGACACCGCGCTCGCCGCCGGGGGCGGCACCCTGCGACACCCCGGGGCGAGGTTCCTTCCCGACTACGCAAGCATGATCGAGACAGATGCGGCCCTCCTCTCCGGATACTCGGGCGGCCCGCTGCTCGATGCCGGCGGGCGCGTGGTGGGGGTGAATACGGTGATCGCCACGGCCGCTCCGGCAACGCCGCAGGAGACCCGGAGCTACGCGATCGGCATCGACCGGGCCACCGAGGTCATCGGCGTGCTTCGCACCGGAGAGTCACGGGCCTGGTTCGGCACCGGTCTCGTCTTCCCGTCGCGCAGCGCTCGCAGGCGCACCGGCCGGCCGAGCGGCGTGGTGGCGGCTCCGGTGGTCACGGGGGCGCTGCCCGAACGGCGCGGCAGGCTGCTCGTGACGGCGATCGACGGCGAGCGTCTCGCCGGCGGGTTCCCCGGCTACTGCCGCGCCACCGCGGAGGTCGAGAGCGGCGAGAGCGCTACGCTCGACGCGATCACGCTGGACAACGGCGAGCGCATGCGACTCGTGGTCCCGTTCGAGTAGGCCTCGAGCCATGGCCACCCATCCCACCCGCGTCGGCTGCTCGGGCTGGAACTACCGCGACTGGCGCGAGCGCGTCTATCCGAAGGGACTGCCGACGGGACGCTGGCTCGAGCACTACGCGGGCCTGTTCGACACGGTGGAGGTGAACAGCACCTTCTACCGGCTGGCCTCGCGCTCGGCGGTCGAGGGCTGGGTGCGCCAGACGCCGGCCGACTTCGTGTTCGCCGCCAAGGCGAGCCGGTACCTGACCCACATGAAGAAGCTGACCGACATGGAGCAGGGCGTCGTGCGCTACTACGAGCGCATCGAGCCGCTGGTGGACGCGGACAAGCTCGGCCCGGTGGTCTGGCAGCTCCCGCCGTGGTTTCGTCGCGACGACGACCGCCTCGCCGAGGTCCTCCTCCAGCTGCCGTCGGGGCGCCACTGCTTCGAGTTCCGCCACCCGAGCTGGTTCACGAGCGACGTGTACGGGTTGCTGCACGCCCACGGCGCCGCCCTCGTGCTCGGCGACCACCCCGAGCGCCCCTTTCAGTCCTTCGAGCTCACGGCCGAGTGGACGCTCGTGCGCTTCCACTACGGACGGCGCGGCCGGCGGGGGAACTACTCGCAGCGGGAGCTCGACGCCTGGGCCGGTCGCATCGCCGAGTGGCGCTCGTCGGTCGAGGTCTTCGCCTACTTCAACAACGACTGGGAGGGCTTCGCGGTGCGCAACGCGCTCGACCTGCGGAGCCGGCTCGGCGAGGGCTGACCGGAACGGCTCAGCGGCGCGCAGCGTCCCGGCGGGCGTGCCCGACGGAGGCGACCAGCGGAATCACCAGGAGCACCGCCACGCCGAGGGCGGCCAGCGCGATCGGCACGCCGCCGTACTCGAAGCCCGCGCGGGTCATCGTGAGCACGAGCACGATGCCGACCGCCGCGCCCGCGAGCCGCGTGGTCATGCGTCGTCCACGGGCCTCGGCCGGGCCGGAGGCGCCCGCAGCGGGGTCCTCACCGTCCTCGCATCTCATCACGGCTCCACAGGTCGCGCACAGCGGCGTGAGCATCGCCCCCGAAGGCGCGGGACGGGACCAGCCGCAGAAGAGGCACTTGTGCACGCGCGCCATCGTGTGCTGCCTTTCGGCAGCAACGGTCAAATCCTTGATCGATTCAATCTTCACAAACCAGGAGCCGATACGGGAGCCCATGGGAGGCAAGAGACGAGATCCGTCTTGGAACCCGCCGTCGGATGGAGGCGACGTGACGGCGCTGTTCGCCGTGCTCGTCGGCGCGCCCTTCCTGTTGCCGTTGATCGCCGACCTCGGCGACCTGGTCTTCGCGGTTCCGCTGATCGTGCTCTCCCTTGCCTCCGTCCGCATCGCGGGCACCGTCCGCGGGCGCACCTGCGGGCAACTGGCCTGGGCGGGGTTGAGCGCCAGCGCCGGGCTCACCGCAGTGGCCTCGGGCCTGGCCCTGGTCGCGATGGTGGGTGGCGAATCGGGCAGCGTGCCCTTCTACGTCGGCTCTGCCGCGTCGGTCGCCCTGCTGGTGGCCGTCGGCGACCTGGCCCGCCGAAACCTGTCGGTCGCGCGCTTCGACGGGGTGGTCGAAGCCTTGCTCGTCGCCCTGCTCGTCAGCGCGGTTGGCATCTACTTCGTGGTGATCCCGGGCCTCGCGCGCGGTGACGCCCTCCTCACCGCCGTGTTCGTCGTCGACCTCGTGGCGCTCGCCCTCGCGCTGGTCTCCGTGTTCTCCCGTTCCGAGGCCGCACACCGGCGCGTGGGCTGGTCGATCATCGCCGCTTGTGCCGCGATCGCCGCCGGCGACGCGCTGGTGGCCGCCGCGAGCGCTGCCGTGATCGCGTCTCATCCCCCGCTCACGGCGCTGTTCTGGCTGCTGTCGGGCGTGGGCCTTCTCGTGGCTGCGAGCCACGACGCGCGGGAGGGGGAGCCGAGCGCCGGGGGCAGCCGACCCATATCGATGGTCATCCGGGTCGGCATGCCGCTCGTGGCCGTTCTGTCCTTCCCTGCGCTCGTGATCGTCATCGGCCTAACCGGCGGCTTCAGCGCCTGGGAGCTCGTCTACTTCTCGGGCTTCTTCATCACCGCGCTCGTACTGGCCTTCGGCCGGCAGGCGTACCTACTGGTCGACAACCAGCGCGCTGTGGCGCGCGAGCGGCGACTGCGGGAGCAGGCCGTCCGACGAAACGAGGAGCTCGAGGCGCTGACCGGGCTTGCCACGACGATGACCCAGACCCTGGAGGAGGACCCGATCGTCGAGAGTGGGCTCGACGTGCTGCGCCTGGCGGCGCGGGCGTCCAGCTCCGCGCTCCACTGCGCGTCGCGTGACGGGCTCCAGCTGCGCGCGGTCACCGGCGAGTGGCACACGGAGCGGGCCTGGGCGGGGCGCCCCGACGTTGTGCCCGAGCGCCCGCTGGTCCTGACCCGCGGGCGGCGGCAGATCCTGCGCATTCCCCTGACTGCGCGCGGTGCGGCGCTCGGAGTGCTGACGCTGGTCCGTCCCGAGGACGACGCGTTCGACGCGCAGGAGCTGGCGCTGCTGACCCTCCTGGCCGGGCAACTGGGCATTGCGGTGCAGAACGCCAGGGACTACCACGACCGCCTGGAGCAGGCGATCCGCGACCCGCTCACCGGCCTCTACAACCGCCGCTTCTTCTACGAGGCACTCGAGCAGGAGATCCGTCGCCACGAGCGTTACGCGACCGGTGGCTCGCTGGTCGTCTTCGACATCGACGACTTCAAGTCCGTGAACGACAGCTACGGCCACGCCGCTGGGGACGAGGTGCTGCGAGCGATCGGACGGATCGTGACCGGCGTGCTCCGGCCCTCCGACACCTTCGCCCGAATCGGCGGCGAGGAGTTCGGCGTGCTGCTGCCCGAGACCGGTCAGCTGGACGCGCTGCTGGTGGCCGAGCGCATCCGCACCGCGGTCGCGCGCCATCCCATTCTCAGCGAGCGCCGCGTCACGATCAGCGGCGGGGTGAGCTCGTGCCCGGGCGACGGCGTGAGCAGCGCCGACCTGGCTCGCCGCGCCGACGCCGCCCTCTACTGGGCCAAGGGCAACGGCAAGAACCTGTGCGCCGTGGCGAGCGAGGTGACGGGCGAGGAGGGCCACTTCGAGGGCACGCACACGCTTGCGCATCTCTACGGGGTGGTGGCCACGATCGACTCCCAGGACTTCCACTCGGGCGACCACTCCGAGAACGTGGCCTCCTACTCGGTGGCACTGGGGCAGAAGCTCGGCCTCGACCGCGACCACGTGGTCCGGCTGCGCCGTGCCGGCCTCCTTCACGACATCGGCAAGGTGGCCGTGAGCGCGCGGATCCTCGAGAAGCCCGCCGCCCTCGACGATGCCGAGATGTCCCAGATGCGGCTCCACGCGCCGGTGGGCGGCTCCATGCTCGAGCATGCCGGACTGGGCGACGAGGCGGCGTGGGTCAGACACCACCACGAGCGGGTGGACGGGTCCGGCTACCCCGACCGGCTCGAGGGCGACGCGATCCCTCTCGAGGCGCGCATCATGTTCGTGGCCGACGCGTTCGAGGCGATGACCTCCGACCGCCCCTACCGCCGCGGCATGCCGGTCGACGCGGCCCTCGCCGAGCTGCGCCGGCACGCCGGCACGCAGTTCGAGCCGGCGATCGTCGACGCGATGGTGGAGCTGGTGGACGGCGGTGAGCTCACCGTGCTGGCCGTGCGGGCGGAGGACGCTCCGGTCGCCCGTGCCACCGTGGCGTAGACGGCGCCAGAGGAGGGACCGGGCGGCCGGTACAGTCGCGGCAGATGCCTGCGAGCCCCGAAGCCCTCGCCGATCCGGAGCTCGAGGCCACCGCCTGGGACCTCGACCCGCTGGTGGACGGCGACGGCGAGCAGGCGGTGGATCGCCTCCTCGACGAGGCCGGCGTCCGCGCCGAGGCCTTCGCCGCTCACAACGAGGGGGGCGTGAGCGGCTACGACGGTCCGGCGCTCGTGGCCGCGATGACCGAGCTCGGCGGGATCAGCGAGCTGGTGGGCCGGGTCGGCTCCTACGCCGCGCTGCGCTTCTCGACCGACACCGCCGATCCCGCCAACGGCGCCCTGCTGCAGAAGGTCCAGGAGAAGGCCACGGCCATCCAGACGAAGCTGCTCTTCTTCGACCTCGAGTGGGCGGCGCTGCCCGACGAGCGCGCCGAGGAGCTGCTGGCCGCCGACGGCCTCGACTTCTGCCGCCACCACCTGCGTAGCGAGCGCCGCTACCGCCCGCACCTGCTCTCGCAGCCGGAGGAGCGCATCCTCAGCGAGAAGTCGATCACCGGCAGGAGCGCCTGGGCGCGCCTGTTCTCGGAGCTGACCTCGGCGATCGAGGTGGAGATGCCCGCCGGAGGCGAGTCCGCGGGCGAGCGCGTGGCCCTCGACGTGGCCCTCAGCCAGCTTCAGTCCCCGGACCGCGACGTGCGGCGCACGACCGCCGAGGCGGTCACGGGGGCGCTCGAGCCCGGCCTGCGCACGCGCGCCTACCTCTTCAACACCCTTCTCCACGACAAGGCCGTCGACGACCGGCTGCGGAGCTATCCGCACTGGCTGGCCTCGCGCAACCTCTCCAACGAGGCCAGCGACGAGTCCGTGGCAGCGCTGGTCGAGGCCGTGCGCCGCCGCTACGACCTGCCGCAGCGCTGGTACCGGCTGAAGGCCGAGCTGCTCGGCATCGACCGCCTGGCCGACTACGACCGCATGGCGGCGGTGACCGACGAGGACGAGAGCTTCACCTGGCGCGAGGCCCGCGAGCTGGTGCTCGACTGCTACGGCTCGTTCTCCACGGATCTCGGCAACCTGGTCGGGCGCTTCTTCAACGAGCGCTGGATCGACGCGCCGGTCCGGCCCGGCAAGCGCGGCGGCGCGTTCTGCGCCTACACCGTGCCGTCGGTGCACCCCTACGTGATGCTCAACTACACGGCAAAGCGCCGTGACGTGCTCACCCTCGCGCACGAGCTCGGCCACGGGGTGCACGCGGCACTCGCCCAGCGCCAGGGAGTCTTCCACCAGAGCACCGGGCTCACCCTGGCCGAGACCGCCTCGGTGTTCGGCGAGGAGATCGTGTTCGGGCGCCTGCTCGAGCAGACCGACGCGCCGTCCTCGCGGCTCGCGCTGCTTGCCTCGTCGATCGAGGACTCGATCGCCACGGTGTTCCGGCAGGTGGCGATGAACCGCTTCGAGGACGTGGTGCACACCGCGCGCCGCGCGGACGGAGAGCTGTCGGTGGAGCGGCTCGGCGAGCTGTGGGCGGACTCGCAGACCGAGATGCTGGGCGACTCCGTCGAGCTCACCGACGGCTACCGCACGTGGTGGTCCTACGTGCCGCACTTCATATCCACGCCCGGCTACGTGTACGCCTACGCCTACGGGCAGCTGCTGGCGCTGTCGGTGTACCAGCGCTACGTCGAGGAGGGCCCGGACTTCGTGCCGAGCTACCTCGAGCTGCTGTCGGCGGGAGGCTCGATGGCGCCCGAGGAGCTCGGCAGGATCGTGGGCGTGGACCTGACCGATCCGGCCTTCTGGGACAACGGGCTGGTGCTCGTGGAGCGGCAGCTCGAGGCCGCCGAGGCGGCGGCGCGGGAGGCGCTGGGGGCCCGCGCGTAGCCTAGGCTCCAGGCCGCCTTCGATGCCGACCAGCTCCGCACACGCAGGGACCGGGGAAGGCCTCCCCAGCACCGAGCCCAGCAACGGCGAGCGCGGCGCGTCCAGCGGGGCCGGGGTGCTGGCGGCGCAGCAGTTGCGCCAGGCGGTCGCAGAGGGCTGGATCGACGCCATGCCCTATCAGATACCGCCGGGCGCCTACCAGCCGGCGAGCCTGGACCTGCGGCTCGGGGACCACGCGCTGGCGCTGCGCTGCAGCTTCCTGCCCGGCAGCGACTCCACGGTGGAGGAAAAGGCCCGGGACCTGACCATGCAGAGGGTCGATCTCCGCAACGGGGCCATCCTCGAGCGCGATCGGCCGTACCTGATTCCGCTGGTGGAGGAGCTGCGCCTGCCGGACCACGTTCGCGGCAAGACCAACCCGAAGAGCTCCACCGGCCGCCTCGACGTCTTCACCCGGGTGATCACCGACGAGAACGCTCGCTTCGACGAGATCCCCGCGGGCTATCGCGGGAAGCTCTACCTGGAGGTGGTTCCGCGCTCGTTCGCGATCCACGTCGAGCCACTGCTGGCGCTGAACCAACTGCGGCTGGTGTCGGGAGAAGCGCGGCTGAGCGACAGGGACGTGTACGACGAGAGCCCGCTCCTCTATCTGGAGTCCCACGGGTTGGCGGGGTCGGAGGTGGCGATCGCCGATGGCCTGTTCCTCAGCGTCCATCTCGAGACCTCCAGCCAGACGCCCGTCGGCTATCGCGCCAAGAAGAACAGCCACGGCGTGGACCTGAGCACGATCCGCGGCCTGCGGTCACGGGACTACTGGGAGCCCGTGTACCCCGAGGAGGGCGACCGCATCGTGCTCGAGCCAGAGACCTTCTACCTGCTTCTCTCGCGGGAGGGCGTCTGCATTCCGCCTCACCTGGCAGCGGAGATGACCGCCTACGACCCGACCGCCGGGGAGCTGCGAACACACTACGCGGGCTTCTTCGACCCCGGGTTCGGGTTCGACAAGCACGGGTCGAACCACGGCAGCCGCGCCGCACTCGAGGTTCGGGCCCGCGACGTGGCCTTCATGGTCGAGCACGGCCAGCCGATCTGCAAGCTCGCGTTCGAGCGCATGGCCGAGCCGCCCGATGTTCTCTACGGCGAGGATCTGGGATCGAACTACCAGGGACAGACGAGCATGCTGAGCAAGCACTTCTCGGACCAGACCGCCGGTCTCCCCTAGTCGGTTCAGCCCTCCGGGCCGCGGATTCGCGCACGGAGCGTCAGGTCCACGCTGCCACCCCGACTGAACCGGCATGTTCGTCCGCGCAATGCCGCACAGTTCATCGGCCGTGCCCATTCCCAGCCTGATCACCGGGCCTCCCGCCGCGCTCGAACATGCGCTGGCCGAGGCGCTCGACGCCCACCGCGCCGACGACCCCCTCGCGCCGCTCACGGTGCTCGTCGGCGGCACTCTCCTGCGGCCCTACCTGCGCCGCCGGCTGGCGGAGCTCACCGGCGGCCACCTCAACCTGCGGCTGGTCACCCCCGCGGAGCTGGCCCTGTCGCTCGGCGAGCGGGGGCTGCAGGAGCGGGGTCTCGCCCCCCCTCTCGCCACTCGCCGACCGCGTGCTCGCGCGCGAGGTGGCCGAGGCGGGCGCCGGCTACTTCAGGCCGGTCGGCGGCACCCCGGGGTTCGCCACCGCCCTGCACCGCCTGTTCAGGGAGCTGCGTCAGGCCGGCGCCTCTGCCGCCGACCTCCGCCGGGTTGCCACGAGCGCCAAGCAGCGGGAGCTCGCTTCGCTCTACGAGAGCTACCGGAGCAGGCGTGCCGGCACCTACGGAGCCGACGACGCGTTGCTCGCGGCCGATCCGGCCCTGTTCGAGGGCTCGCGGCTGCTCGTGTACGGGCTGTGGGACCCGAGCCTGGCCCTCAGGAAGCTGTTGAAGGCCCTCGCCGCCCGCGCCCACCTCGTCGTGCACCTGCCCAGCGTCGATCCGGCCGCCGACACCGCCCACGAGACCTTTCGCTCGTGGCTGGTGGGCGACCTGGACGCGACCGAGCGGCGGCTGCCCGCAACCCGAGCCGGCGCCACCACACCGGCCGGACTCGCGCACCTTCGCGACCACCTCTTCGTCCACGACGGCGCCGCGCCGCCCGGCCCGAGCGTCCGGCTCCTCTCCGCCCCGGATCCCTCGCGCGAGGTCCGCGCCGCGGCCCGCGCCTGTCTGGGGTGGGCGCGCGAGGGCATCCCCTTCCACGAGATGGCGCTCGTGTACCGGCAGGACGACCCGTACCGCGGCCTCGCCGAGGCGGTCTTCCGCGAGGCCGGCATACCGGTCTACCTGCACGGTGGCACGCCGCTCGTCGAGCGCCCGCTCGGCCGGCGGGCGGTGGCGCTGCTGGAGCTGGTCGGCTCGTCGCTCGAGCGGACTGCGGTCATGCGCTTCCTCACCGACGCGCGGCTGCCGGAGGCCACCTGGCAGCGCTACGGCGGGGTGCCCGCGGCCTCCTGGGACGCCCTGTCGCGGCGGGCGGGGATCGTCGAGGGCCGTGACCAGTGGCTCGACCGGCTGGCACGCCACCGCGAGATCGAGGAGGCGCGGGGCTCGGAGGGAGGGCCGGAGCGGCTAGCGGAGCGGCTTCTGTCGATCGACCGCCTGAGCGCCTTTGCCGCCGAGCTCGCGGACCGCCTCCAGGCGCGGCCGGACCGCGCCCCGTGGTCCCGCCACCTGGCCTTCGTGCGGGAGCTGTTCGACACCTACCTCGACGAGGCCGAGCCGCTGCTCGCCGCCCTCGAGCCCCTAACCACTCTCGACTCCGTGGCCACCGACGTGACCTTCGAGCGCTTCCGCGAGGTCCTCTTCGACTCGCTCCGGTCGCTGCGCAGCGCCGACGTCCTGAACACCCGGCCGGGCTCCTTCGCGCGCCGGGGCGTGAACGTGCTCGACGCCAACTCCGCCCGCGGGCTCCGCTTCCGCGCGGTGGCCGTGCTCGGGCTGGCCGAGCGCTCCTTCCCTCCGCCGCCGCGTCAGGACGCGCTGCTACTCGACGAGGAACGGCGGGCGCTCACCGGCACCGGCGGCCTCGAGCTGCCGCTGCGAGCGCTCGGTCCCGACCCCGAGCCCCTGCAGTTCGCCCTCGCCGTGCATGCGGCGGAGGAACGGCTGCTGCTCTCCTACGCGCGCACGCGCGACGGCGACCCGCGCCCACAGCTCCCGTCCGGCTTCCTGCGCCAGGCGGCCACGGCCCTGACCGGTGAGCCGGTGAGCGCGGAGGGCCTCGACGCGCTGGACAGCCCTGCCGTCACGCGGCTCCCGGCCGGGCGGCTCGGTGCCGCGACGCTCCAGGAGTCGCTCACCGTCGAGGAGTTCGACCGCACGCTGCTCGAGGCCGATCGCCCGCTCGGCACCGCGGTGCTGGCGGCCCGGGTGCCCACGGTGGCCCGGGCGCTGCGAGCCCACCGGGCGCGTTACGAGGACGACCGCCTCACGGCCTACGACGGCGTGCTCGGGGAGGCCGCCCGCGCCGGGCTCGCCGATCGGGCCGGCCTCGCGGGACCCCTATCCCCCAGCTCGCTCGAGAACTACGCCGCCTGTCCGTACCGCTTCTTCCTCGACCGCGTGCTGCGCCTGAAGCCCGTCGAGGATCCGGAGCGCCTCGAGCGGATCGACGCCAGGGAGAAGGGAACGCTGGTGCACCGGGTGCTCGAGCGCTTCCTCACCCGCTGCGGAGACGACGATCCGCCGCGGCCCGAGCGGCGCGAGCAGCACCTCGAGCTGCTGAGCTCGATAGCGCGCGAGGAGTTCGACGATCTCGAGCGCCGCGGGCTCACCGGGCACGGCCTGCTCTGGCAACTCGACCGGCGCCAGATCAGCGACGACCTGCGCCTGTGGTACGAGCACGAGCTGCGCGACGAGGGCCTGCGCGAGTTCGACCGTGGCGCGTTCGAGGTCACGTTCGGGCCGGCCTTCGCGCCCGGCGAGGACGCCAGCCCGCTCTCCACCGACGAACCGCTGACCGTCGACGCCGGCGGTCGCGAGCTGCAGTTCAAGGGCCGCATCGACCGCGTGAACTGGAACGAGGGCACGCCGGCCTTCCGGGTGACCGACTACAAGACCGGTCGCCGGCCGGACGAGCACGGCGAGAACCGCCTGTCGGGCGGCCGCGCCCTGCAGCTCCCGCTGTACCTGCTCGCCGCGGCGCGCATCCTCGGCATGCCGCCCGAGGCGGGCGAGGCGCACTACCACTACGCCACCCGGAAGGGAGGCTTCAAGCGAGCCCGGTTCGAGGGCCAGGCGTTGCGGGAGCGCGAGGCCGACTTCGACGACCTGCTCGGCCGGATGGCCGACGGCATCCTCGCCGGGCGCTTCCAGGCGGCTCCCGACCTGCGCAAGAAGTGCCGGTGGTGCGATTACGACGGGCTCTGCCCCGCCCAGCGCGAGCGGATAGCCGAGCGCAAGGCCGGGGACCCGGCGGCCGTGGCCTTCGCGGAGCTCGAGGAGTTCGAATGAGCGTTACTGAGGCGGTCAAGCAGCCCCGTGGCCCGGTCGACCAGGCGGTCCGCGACGACGTCCGCTCGAGCCTGGACGCGAACCTGTGCGTGGAGGCCGGCGCCGGCACGGGCAAGACCACCGTGCTCGTCGACCGCATCGTCGAGCTGCTCGCGCGCGGGCGCGCGTCCGTGGACGGCATCGCGGTCATCACGTTCACCGAGAAGGCCGCCGGGAGCTGGCCGCCCGCATCCGGCAGCGGCTCGAGGAGCGCCGCGCGGTGGCGCCAGACCCCGGCGAGCGGGACCACCTCGAGCGTGCCCGCGCCGTGCTGCAGCGCGCGATCGTGTATACAATCCTGGCCTTTGCGGGTCTCGAGCGCCGCGAGCGCCTGCGCGAGGCCGGCCTCGACCCGCAGTTCGAGGTGCTGGACGGCGTGGCCGCGGAGGTCGACTTCGACCGCGCCTACCGCGGCTGGGTCGCGCAGCTCTTGGAGGGCGATCACGCCGGCCTGAGGCTCGCCCTCCAGCGCGGCTTCGACCTGCGCGAGATGCGCGAGACGGCGGAGGCCCTGCACACCCATCGCTACCTGCTGCCGCTGGCCACCGCGCCGGCGCCGAGACCCGACCCGCGGGGCTTCGTCGGATGGCTCGCGTCGGCGGCGCACCAGCTCGAGCTGCTGGGCGGGGGATGCCAGGCCCCCGACGACGACCTCGGCTATCCCCAGATCGCGCTCGTGACCGCCTTCGCCGAGGCGTGCCGGGAGGCCGGGGACGACCTGCCCGAGCTCGAGCGAACGGTGCTCTTCCGCGCGCCACGGCTCAGCGCGGGCGCCGGCAAGGCCGGCAACTGGAACGACGGCGTGTGCGCGCAGGTGAAGGAGCTCGTGCGCGAGATCAATGACCGGCTCGATGCGCTGAGGCTGGACCTGCGCACCGAGGCGCTCGCCGCCGTGCTGCCGCTCGCCGAGGGCTTCGTCTCCGGCTACGCGGCCGAGCGCCGGCGCGGGGGCCGCGCCAACTTCGACGACCTGCTGATCTGGGCGCGCGACGTGCTCCGCGACGACGTCGAGGTCCGCGACTACTTCAGGCGCCGCTTCAGCCATCTGCTCGTGGACGAGTTCCAGGACACCGATCCGATCCAGGCCGAGATCGTCGCCTACCTGGTGAGTCCCGAGGGCTCGGGCGGCTTCGACTGGACCGACCTCCGACCGAGCCCCGGCAAGCTCGTGGTGGTCGGCGACCCCAAGCAGTCGATCTACCGCTTCCGCCGCGCCGACATCGCCATCTACGACGAGGTGAAGGCCGGCATGCTCGCCGGTGGCGAGCGCGTGATCGTCCAGAACTTTCGCTCGCTGCACGGGGTGCTCGACTGGCTGAACTCGGTGTTCGACCGCGCGTTCGACCCGGTGCCGCGGGTACAGCCCGCCAACGTGCGCCTCGTGCCCGCCACGGCGGAGCTCGAGCTCGACCGCCCGTCGGTCGTGACCGTGCGGCGCGAGCTCCCCGAGGCGAGTGCTCGCGCGGTGAGGACTGCGGAGGCCGAGGCGCTCGCCCGCATTGCCCGCCGGGCGGTGAAGGAGGAGCGCTGGAAGGTGCGCGACCGGCAGACCAAGCGCGTGAGAGATGCCGAGTGGCGCGATGTGGCGCTGCTCTTCCCGTGGCGTACCGACATCCAGCTGTACGAGGAGGCCCTAACCGCGGCCGGCGTGCCCTTCCGCCACGAGGGCAGCCGCGGCTTCAACTCACGCCAGGAGGTGCGCGACCTGGTGTCGGTTCTGCTCGCCGTCGACGACCCCACCGACCGCATCCAGCTCGTGGCGGCCCTGCGCTCCGCGGCCTTCGGCTGCTCGGACGAGGAGATCTTCCTGTTCTCGGTCAGCGACGGCACGCTCGACTACCGTGCCGCGGCCCGCGACCACAGCGATGAGGCGCCCGCTGCCGTGGTGGAGGCCTTCGCGATCCTCGACGGGCTGCACCGCGAGCGGCGCGGGCTGTCGCTGCCTGAGCTCGTGCGCCGCGTGATCGAGCGCACGCGCATGGTCGAGGTGGCGCTTGCCCTGCCGGGCGGCGACCAGGCCGCGGCCAACCTGCTCAAGCTGGCCGACCAGGCGCGCGCCTTCTCGGCCTCGGAGGGCGGCGGGCTCCGGGCCTTTGCGCAGTGGCTGGCCGTGGTGCGCGACGAGGAGTCGCCGGAGGCCGACGCCGTGGTGGCCGAGGAGACCGACGACGCCGTGCGCATCATGACCATCCACGCGGCCAAGGGCCTCGAGTTCCCGATCGTCGGCCTGGCCAACCTGAACACGGGGCAGCCGAATCACCATGCGCCGATCCCGGAGGCCGCCCGGAACCGGCTGCACCTTAGAGTGGGTACGAGGGGCTCGGGCCCGTTCGTGACCCCCGGCTACGACAGGGCCCGCGATGAGGAGAAGACGCTCGCGAGCGCCGAGCTGCGGCGGTGGCTGTACGTGGCGGCCACCCGGGCGCGTGACCACCTGATCGTGCCGATCGTGGCCGGCAAGCAGAGGCCGGGCCCGATGCTCGAGGTCCTCGGCCACGACCTGCCGGGTGCCGAGGCCGCGCCAGGCACGGTCGAGCGCGGCTGCCTCGTGTACGACCCCGCGCTGATCGAGCAGGCGCCTGCGGTCGACCTCGAAGCGGGCGGCGCGATCGAGCACGCGCGCATTGCGACCGCGGATCGCCGCCGCGAGGCCTTCGCGCTCGAGCTCGGGGGCATCCTGGCGGACGCGGCCCGTGAGCGGCCAATCGCCTCGGCCACCGCGGTGGAGAAGGTCTGGGAGCGGCCCCTGGCGGCACCGGTGGCCGACGACGGCTCGTTCGTGGTCTCGCCCGGCGCCGCCGCCCTCGAGATCGGCGATGCGGTGCACCGCATCCTGGAGCTGGTCGACCTCCCCGCGGCCGCGAGCCTCGACGCCGTGGCTCGCGCCGTATGCGCCGAGGGAGGAGTCGAGGAGCACCTTCACGCGGTGACCGCGATGGCCCGGCGCTGCCTGGGCAGCGCGGCCGTCAAGCGCGCACTGGCCTCCGGGTCCTTCCCGCGCGAGGTGGCGTTCATGGTGGCCGGCACGGACGGGGCGCTCGCCTCGGGCCGTGTCGATCTGGTCTTCCGCCAGGGCGGGGAGCTCGTGATCGTCGACTACAAGACCGACACGGTTGCCGAGGCCGCGGTCGACGAGCACAGCGAGCGGCACCGCGAGCAGGCGGCGCTGTACGCGCACGCCGTCGCGCGCTCGACGGGCCTGCCGATCAGCGAGGTCGTGTTCGTCTTCGCGCGGCCCGGCGTGGAGCGGGCGTTCGCAGCCGACGCGGAGCTGATGGAGCTCGGGGAGGCGCTGGCGATCGGCGCTTCGGCGCGCCAACCGGCGAACTGACCGGTGGCTAATCGCAAGGTGCGGATCCCCTTCGAGTAGCGGTCGCCGGGGCGCCGACGACGGCGGCCACGCCGTAACCGGTCCCGCCTTCTCTAGCCTGCGGGGCCATGTCGGCCCAGTACATCTTCACGATGCACCGCCTGTCGCGGCTCTACCCGCCCGACAAGGAGGTGCTGAAGGACATCTCGGTGTCGATGATCCCCGGCGCGAAGATCGGCGTGCTCGGCTACAACGGCTCGGGCAAGTCGACCCTGCTGCGCATCATGGCCGGCATCGACCACGAGTACCAGGGCGACGCCACGCTGGCGCCCGGTGCCACTGTGGGGATGCTCGAGCAGGAGCCGCACCTCGACGAAACCAAGGACGTGCGCGCGAACGCCGAGGAGGGGCTGTCCGAGCTGCGCGCCCTGCTCGACCGCTTCAACGAGCTGGCGGCCAACTACTCGGAGGACACCGCCGACGAGTTCGCCCGCGTGCAGGAGCAGATCGACGCCGCCGACGCCTGGAACCTCGACACCATGATCGATACGGCCATGGACGCCCTGCGGCTGCCGCCCGGCGACGCCGAGGTGACCAACCTCTCGGGCGGCGAGCGCCGCCGCGTGGCGCTCTGCCGGCTGCTGCTCCGCCAGCCCGACCTGCTGCTGCTCGACGAGCCCACCAACCACCTCGACGCGGAGTCGGTGGCCTGGCTCGAGCGCCACCTGCACGACTACAGGGGCACCGTCGTGGCCGTGACCCACGACCGCTACTTCCTGGACAACGTGACCGGCTGGATCCTCGAGCTCGACCGCGCCCACGGGATCCCCTACCAGGGCAACTACTCCTCGTGGCTCGAGCAGAAGCAGATCCGCCTGGCGAGCGAGGAGCGCACGGAGTCGGCCCGCCAGCGCACGATCCAGCGCGAGCTGGGCTGGCTGCGCCTGGACGTGAAGGGCCGCCGAACGGCCCCGAAGGCCCGCATCAAGAACTACGAGGCGCTGCTGGCCGAGGAGAAGAACGTCAAGCTCGACCAGGTGCAGATCCACATACCGGCCGGACCGCGGCTGGGCGACCTGGTGGTCGAGGCCCAGGGGCTCACGAAGGGCTTCGGCGACCGGCTGCTGATCGACGACCTGTCGTTCACGCTCCCGCGCGGCGGGATCGTCGGCGTCATCGGCCCGAACGGCGCGGGTAAGACCACGCTGTTCCGCATGATCACGGGCCAGGAGGAGCCCGACTCCGGCACGTTGCGGATCGGCGAGACGGTCGAGCTGGCCTACGTCGACCAGAGCCGCGACGCCCTCGACCCCGAGAAGAACGTGTGGCAGGAGATCTCGGGCGGGGCCGAGCAGATCAAGGTGGGCGACCGCGAGCTCAACTCGCGCGCCTACGTGTCGGGCTTCAACTTCAAGGGCTCGGACCAGCAGAAGAAGGTGGGCACGCTGTCGGGCGGCGAGCGCAACCGCGTGCATCTGGCCACCCTGCTGCGTCGCGGCGGCAACCTGCTCCTGCTCGACGAGCCCACCAACGACCTCGACGTCGACACGCTCCGCGCGCTCGAGGAGGCGCTGCTCAACTTCGGCGGCT
Organism: Thermoleophilaceae bacterium; assembly: GCA_030446485.1. Lineage (GTDB taxonomy): Bacteria > Actinomycetota > Thermoleophilia > Solirubrobacterales > Thermoleophilaceae > JAUJNF01. The sequence goes on from JAUJNF010000001.1 coordinate 65,654, forward strand.
GCGCGGTGGTGATCTCGCACGACCGCTGGTTCCTCGACCGCATCGCCACCCACGTGCTGGCCTTCGAGGGGGACTCGCAGGTCACCTGGTTCGAGGGCAACTTCGACGCCTACGAGGCCTGGCGCCGGGAGCGGCTCGGGGCCGAGGCCGACCGGCCGCACCGGATCACGTACAAGAAGCTGGTGCGGAGCTAGCTCGCCGCAGCGGCGCTCGCCGAGCCCCGCCGCGCACCCAGCCGTTATCCTCCCGCCGCTGATGGAACTGTCCGCCCTGCGCATCGTGGGGCTGGTCGCGGGCGTCGCAGTGATCGGCTACGCCATCTGGCGTCGCCGGGTGCTGCGCAACGCCGACGTACTGATCCTGCTGGCGTCTGCCCTGGCGCTGCTGGTGGTGTCCGCGACCAACGCCCTGGACGCCCTGCTCGCCTTCCTCTCGTTCGAACGAGGGGGCGGCCAGCGCATCCTCGGGCTCGCCGTCATCGCGATCGTCCTGCTGTTCGTGATGAACGTCCGCTCGCTCACCGCGAGCGGTCGCAACCATCGCAGCCTGTCCGCGGTGATGGAGGGGCTCGCCTGGGAGGAGTTCCGGCTGGAGGGGCATCCCGAGCGCTTCCGGGACACGGTCGCGATCGTCATACCCGCCTACAACGAGGCCGAGAGCCTCGGCGAGGTGCTGGCGCGGATGCCGAAGGAGGTCTGCGGGGTACCCACGGCGGCGCTCGTGATGGACGACGGCTCGCAGGACGGCACCGCCGAGGTGGCCCGCGAGCACGGCGCCACCGTCGTGCGCCAGATCGTGAACCGCGGCCAGGGCGCCTGTCTGCGCACCGGCTACCGGCTGACCGCCGAGTCGGGGGCCAGGGTGGTGGTCACCCTCGACGCCGACGGCCAGCACCTGCCGGAGGAGATCCCCCTCCTGGCCGGCCCGGTGCTCGAGGGCGAGGTCGACATCGCCCACGGCTCGCGGGTGCTCGGCAGCGCCTTCAAGAACGAGTTCGTGCGCGAGCTCGGCTCGGTGGTCTTCAACCAGATCGTCTCCGTGCTTGCCGGCGTGAAGACCACCGACTGCTCGAACGGATACCGGGCGATCCGCGCCGACATCCTGCCCATGCTCATCTTCCGGCAGGAGCAGTACCACACCGCCGAGTTCCTGCTCGAGGCCATCAGGCGCGGCTACTCCTTCCGTGAGATCCCGGTCACGATCGTCGAGCGCCTGCACGGCAAGTCGCGCAAGCCGGCCAACCTCCGCTACGGGCTGGGCTTCGGAGGGGCGATCGTTCGCACCTGGCTGCGCGCCGGCGTGAGCGTCGGCCGCCCCGTCTGAGGCGCTGGCGCCCTACGCCCGGCCCGCCTTGACCCACACTCGCACCGGCCGCCTGCGACGGGAGATCGGGAGCGCGCTGCCGGAGCGCCCGTTCGCGGTTCGCTTCTGGGACGGCACCGAGCTGCCCGCCACGAGCGGCAACGGCCGGGCCCCCACCTTCTCGGTCCGCTCGCCGCAGGCGATCGCCCACGTGCTGCGGGCACCGGGCCAGCTCGGCCTGGGCCGCGCCTACGTGTCCGGCCTACTCGAGCCCGACGACCTCGACGGGGTGGTCCGCCTGCTCGACGCCTGGAAGCCGCCCCCGCTCGACGCGGCCACCCGCGCGCGCCTCGCGCTCGCCGCCGTGAGCGCGACGGGGCTGACCCGTCCCCCGCCCGCTCCCGCCACCGAGCTCCGCCTGCGTGGCCGCCGTCACACCCGCGCCCGCGACCGCCGCGCGGTGCGCCACCACTACGACGTGTCGAACGACTTCTTCGCGCTGTTCCTCGACGCCTCGATGACCTACTCGTGCGCGATCTTCTCGCGTGGCGCGACGACGCTCGAGGAGGCGCAGGAGGCGAAGCTCGAGCTCGTGTGTCAGAAGCTCGGCCTGCGCGAGGGCGAGCGGGTGCTGGACGTGGGCTGCGGCTGGGGCTCGTTCGCCACCCACGCCGCCACCCGCCACGGCGCCCGGGTCGTGGGCATCACCATGTCCGAGCCGCAGGCCTCGCTCGCGCGCCGGAGAGCCGCCGAGGCCGGCGTCGGAGAGCGCGTCGAGATCCGCGTGATGGACTACCGCGACCTCAGCGACGGGCCCTTCGACGCCATCGCGAGCATCGGCATGGTCGAGCACGTCGGCGAGGAGCAGATCGACGTGTACGCGCGTCGGCTGGCCGCTCTCCTCGGTCCCGGCGGGCGGCTGCTCAACCACGGCATAGCGCGCCTGCGCCCCGGCGACGGGAAGGCCGGCCCCTTCTCGGACCGCTACGTGTTCCCCGACGGGCTGCCCACCCACCTTTCCCGCTCGCAGGCCGCCCTCGAGCGCGCCGGGTTCGTGACCGAGCACGTGGAGGGCTTCGCCGCCGACTACGCCGAGACGCTGGGCCACTGGATCCGGCGCCTCGACGAGCACGCGGACGAGGCGGTCAGGCTCGCGGGGACCGAGCGAACGCGCGTGTGGCGCCTTTATCTCCGCGCCGCGCGCAACGGCTTCGAGAACGGCTTCACCTCGATCTACCAGACGCTCTGCCGCCGCGCCTGACGCACCGGTGATCGAGCTCACCCCCGAGGAGATTCGCGTGCTGGGCTGCCTCGTCGAGAAGCAGCGCACGACGCCCGACACCTATCCGCTCACCATCAACGCGCTCCGGCTGGCCTGCAACCAGTCCACCAACCGCAACCCGGTTGTGGACTACGAGGAGGCGGTCGTGCGCGAGGCGGCCCAGCGCCTCGGCCGCCGCGGGTGGGCGCGGTTCACGAGCGGGGCCGGCAGCCGCACCGCCAAGTACCGGCACGTGCTGGGCGAGGCGGTCGGACTGGCCGACGACGAGCTGGTGGTGCTCGCCGTCCTGATGCTGCGCGGCGCGCAGACCCCCGGGGAGCTGAAGGGCCGCTCCGACCGCATGCACCCGTTCACGGACCTGGCCGCCGTCGACGACGCTGTCGAGCGGCTGATCGCTCGCGAGCTCGTGGAGCGCCTGCCGCGCCGGCCCGGGCAGAAGGAGGAGCGCTACGCGCATCAGCTCGGACCCGAGGGAGCCGCAACCGGCGCGCGAGGCCCCGCGGCACCGTCCGCCGGTCCCGACCCCGCGGCGGCCCCGGATGCTCCGTCCAGCGGACCCCGCCCCTCCCCCTCGCCTCGCGCGGACGAGCACGACCTCCGGGCGCGCATCAGCCACCTCGAAGGCGAGGTGGCGGCTCTGCGCGAGTCGCTCGACGCGCTGCGGAAGGAGCTCGGGGCGGGCTGAACGTCCCGAGATCGAGTAACTTCGGGCGCCTGCCGATAGGGGACCGAAGGGGACGAAGAGTGCAAACCCGCGGGGCTCTCGACATAACCGAGGAACGTCCGCTGGCCGGAAGACTGGCCGGCGCGCTCTACCTGATCGGCGCCGCCACGGCGATCGTCCTCATCTTCCTTCCGGGGATCGACATCACCCACCCGTGGTGGATCCTCGCGATCGCCGTGCTGGGCGCGCTCTGGGGCACCGCGGCTCTGGTCCTCGTTCCGTGGGACCGGGTGAGCCCGGTGGTGTCGCACGCCTCGTCGATCGCCGGCTTCCCGACCACCGCCCTGGCCGTGGCGTTCACGGGCGGAGCCACGTCGCCGGCGCGGTTCTACCTCTTCTTCGTGGTGATCTACGCCGCCTACTTCTACACGCGCAGGCAGGTGATGGCGTACGTGCTGGCCTGCGTGGCCGTGCTCGCGCTGCCGCTCGCCTACGACGGGACCGCCGTCTCCGACGGACTGCTCGGCGAGCTGCTGATCCTGTTTCCCACCTTCGTCGTGCTGGCCGCGCTGATGGCGGGAGGCAAGCAGCTGCTCGTGGACCTGCACGAGACCGCGCACGCGCTCGCTCGCCACGACTCGCTCACCGGCATACCCAACCGGCGCGCGCTGGCGGACCTACTCGACGCCAAGCTCCACACCAGCGACCCGCCGGAGTCGGTAGCCCTCGTGCTACTCGACCTCGATGGCTTCAAGAGCGCCAACACGCTCTACGGGCACCCCGGCGGCGACCGGGTCCTCTGCGAGATCGCCGCTGGACTGGAGCGCTCCACCCGTGACGCCGACCTCCTGGCGCGACTGGGCGGAGACGAGTTCGCCATCGTGCTCACGGGCCTGGACGAAAGTGAGATGCGGACGCTGGCCGACCGGCTGTTGGCGGAGGTCCGCGCGGTGGGAGGGCGTCTGGACATGCCCGGGCTCCACCTGAGCGCGAGCGTCGGCTGGGCCGTCGCGCCCGATGACGGGCGCAACTTCGACGAGCTGTTCGCGAGCGCGGATGTGGCCCTCGGAAAGGCGAAGGCCACGGGCAAGGACCGAGCCGTGCGCGCGCCCGAGCGAGTGGCCACGGCCGAGGCGCGCTCGCGCCGGCCCGGGGTGCTCTCCGGCCCGGTCACGAGTTGACGTTCGTAGTCTGTAGTTACACCCGCTGAGGATCGTCGCCGGACCCGGTGCGGGACATTCACCCGCCACCGTCCCACACCAGAGGAGACCCCAATGCCGGCAGCCACCCCGGGTGAGCGCGTCCCCGTCCCCCGCGACCGTGAGAACGACTACACGCGTGAGGCCGCCGCCGGCCGTCTCGACTTCCTCCGCGAGCGCACGGGCGTCGCGGGCGAGCACGTGAGCAGCTACTCCTTCGACCCCGCGATCCTCACCGGCAACGTCGAGCAGTTCGTCGGCGTGGCGCAGGTGCCGATCGGCCTGGCCGGACCGCTGCTCGTGCACGGCGAGCACGCCCAGGGCGAGTTCTACGTGCCGCTGGCGACCGCCGAGGGCACGCTGGTGGCGAGCTACAACCGCGGCATGCGGCTGCTGCACGAGGCGGGCGGCGTCACGACCACCGTCATCGGCGATCGCATGCAGCGGGCCCCCGCCTTTCTCTTCCCGAGCGCGCGCGAGGCGCGTGACTTCAGCGGCTGGCTCGTGGAGCACTTCGAGGAGATCAAGGAGGTGGCCGAGAGCACCACCCGCTCCGGCCGCCTCCAGGAGATCGAGCAGTACTCGGCCAGCCGCGTGCTCTTCACCCGCTTCAACTACACCACCGGTGACGCCGCCGGCCAGAACCTCACCGGCAAGGCCACGCAGGAAGCCTGCCGCTGGATCGTCGCCAACCACGAGCCGATCGAGCACTTCTTCCTCGAGTCGAACTTCGCCACCGACAAGAAGAGCTCGCAGGTGAACATGCTGCACACCCGCGGCAAGCGCGTGGTGGCCGAGGCCGTGATCCCCAATGAGCTGGTGCAGCGCGTGATGCGCTCGAGCACCGACATGATGTTCCGCGCGCGGCAGGTGTCCAACCTCGGCGGCTTCATGTCGGGCGTGAACAACAACGGCGCCCACTCGGCCAACGGCATCACGGCGATGTTCATCGCCACCGGGCAGGACGTGGCCAACGTGGCGGAGTCCTCGGCGGCGTTCGTGTATACCGAGCTGCGGCCGAACGGCGACTACTACTACTCGGTGACCATCCCGTCGCTCATCGTCGCGACCTACGGCGGTGGCACGGGCCTCGCCACCCAGCGCGAGTGCCTGGAGATGCTCGGCTGCTACGGCGACGGCAAGGTGCGCAAGCTCGCCGAGGTCGTCGCTGCCACCGTGCTGTGCGGGGAGATCTCGCTCGGGTCGGCGATCGTGGCCGAGGAGTGGGTCGAGTCGCACGACCTGTACGGGCGCAACCGTCCGTAGGCGGGCGCGCCGGGCCGGCGGACCTACAGGATCAGCTTGCGCTCCATGAAGCGGATCGCCAGGCGCCAGGACACGAGCGCGAACATGATCAGGAACGCGAGGTGCCCCACGTCCGCCCAGCCCTCGAACCCGAAGACGGCGTGCCGCACGAGCTCGACGCAGTGGAACAGCGGGTTGGCGTTGCCGAGCACCTGTGCCCAGGTGGGCAGCTCGCCGAGGGGGAAGAAGGTGCCGGCCACGAGGAACATGGGCGTGAGCAGCCCGCTCTGCCAGTAGGAGAAGCTCTCGATGGCCTTCGACCTGGCGGCGATGAAGATGCCGAGCACGCCCACCCGAATCCGGCCAGCGCGGCGATCGCCGGCACGAGCAGCATCCCCAGCTCGGGTCGAGCCCGAACGCCACGGCGACGAGCATCGGCACGCAGCCGTAGGTGCCGGTCCGGGCGGCGATCCACAGCGCCTCGGCGCTCACCAGCTCCTCGGTGTCCACCGGCGCCGCGAGGATCGCGTCGTAGGTGTGCTGGAACTGGTACTTCACGAACGTCGAGTACATGGCCGGGAACGCGCCCGAGAACAGGACCGTCACGATGCCGGTGCCCACGAAGTCGATGTACTCGTAGCCGGCGACCTGGCTCACGAGCGACCCGAAGCCGAAGCCGAACGCCAGCAGGTAGATCGTCGGATCGATCGTCGAGGAGAAAGTCGATGAGCGCCAGAACGACGAGTAGTTCACGACCTCGCGCACCATCACGCCCTGCAGGGCCGCGCGCTCGAGGCGGCCGAGGCGGGGCTGCGCGCGGGCGGCCATCAGGCGATCTCCTCACCGGTCAGGAGCACGAACACATCCTCGAGGTTGGTCACCCGGCGCTCACCGTCGAGGTCGGTGTCCCCGTTCGCGTGGAGGACCGACACCGACGTGCCCGTGCGGCGCGTGCGCCAGCCGCGCGAGTGCGCCATCACCTCGACCTCGTTCAGTCGCGTGGGCGATCCGTAGACCTCGACCGCCTCGGGGCCGGCGTGCTCGCCGATCAACGCGCGCGGCGCACCCACCGCCACCGCCCTGCCGTGGGACATGATCGTGACGGTGTCGCACAGGCGCTCGGCCTCCTCGATGTAGTGGGTGCTCATGAGGATCGACACGCCCTCCGAGCGCAGCCGGTCGATCAGCGCCCAGAGCTCCTGGCGCACCTGCGGATCGAGGCCCACCGTCGGCTCGTCGAGCAGCACGAGCCGCGGCTCGTGCAGCAGGGCGCGCACCACCAGCAACCGGCGCCGCATGCCGCCGCTGAGCTCGTCGACCTTCGACGTGCGGCGATCGGCGAGGTTGGCGATGCCGAGCGCGCGTTCGATCGCGGCACGGCGGTCGGCGGCCGGCACGCGGTAGAGGTGCGCGAACACCAGCAGGTTCTGCTCGACCGTCAGCGATACGTCGAGGTTGTCGAGCTGCGGCACCACCCCCATCTCCGCGCGGGCCTGCTTGGAATCGTGCGGAAGCCGGTAGCCGAGCACCTCCAGCTCGCCCTCGTCGGCGATCACCTGCGCGGTGAGCGCCTTCATCGTCGTCGACTTGCCGGCGCCGTTGGGGCCGAGGAGCCCAACGCACGTGCCGAACGGCACGTCGAGGTCGAGACCGTCGACCGCTGTGATCGCGCCGAACCGCTTGACGAAGCCGCGGAGCTCGATGGCGGAGCTCACTTGGTCAGTCGGATCTGCGGCGACTCGTTCCATCGGTCCTCCAGCATCTCATTTGCCTTCGCCGGGCGGAGATCTCCGATGGACCGGCGACTTCACGTGCGGCGAGCCGCGGGTAGGATCCGCGCCGTGATCAGCAAGCTCGACTTCATCGGCGTCCCATCGCAGGACGCCGAACGCTCACGCACCTTCTACGTGGAGACCCTCGGGCTGCGCCCGGACGAGCATTCGCGCTTCGAGGCCTGGGCGGGCGAGACCTGCTTTGGCATCTGGGAGCCCGAGAAGTTCGGCATGCCGTTCGCGGCGCAGAAGAACGCACACCCGCCCTGCACGTGCACGACGTGGCCGCGCGCGCGGAGCTCGAGGGCAAGGGCGTCGTGTTCGCCGGGGACACGCTCGACACGGGCGTCTGCCACATGGCGTTCTTCAACGACCCGGACGGGAACGACCTGATGCTGCACCACCGCTACACCCCGTACGACTGAGCGCGCGCGGCGGAGAGCCCCAGCAGGTGGCCGGGGCGACGGACTTCGTCGTCAGGCGAGACGACCTGCACGACTGCCGCGTGACCGACGGCCCGGTGCCCGAAGTCGCGCCCGGCCAGGCGCTGCTCGAGGTGAGCGCCTTCGGGCTCACCTCGAACAACATCACCTACGCCGTGTTCGGCGAGGCCATGAGCTACTGGGACTTCTTCCCGGCCGACGAGGGCTGGGGCCGGGTGCCGGTCTGGGGCTTTGCCGAGGTGGCCGCCTCCCCTGACGAGGGGCTCGAGGAGGGCGCGCGGGTATTCGGCTACCTGCCTCCCTCCACGCACCTCGTCGTCACGCCGGAGCGGATGAGCGGGCACGGCTTCACCGACGCCTCGCCACACCGCGCGGCCCTGCCGGCGGCCTACAACGCCTACACCCGAGTGGCCGCCGATCCCTCCCACCGGCCCGAACGAGAGGACCAGCAGATGCTCTTGCGCCCCCTCTTCTTCACCTCCTTCCTGCTCGACGACTTCCTGGCCGACAGCGGGCTGTTCGGCGCCGAGACGGTGGTGATCTCGAGCGCTTCGAGCAAGACGGCCCACGGCACGGCGTTCCTCCTCGCCCAGCGGGAGAACGTCCAGGTGATTGGCCTCACCTCTTCGCGAAGCACGGCGTTCGCGGAAGGCCTCGGCGTGTTCGACCGCGTGGTCGGCTACGACGAGGTCCCGGCGCTTCCGCGCGACAGCGCCGTCTATGTAGATGTCGCGGGCGACCCGGACACGCGCCGCGCGGTTCACGAGCACTACGGCGAGCTGCTCAGGCACAGCGCGGTGGTGGGAGCCACCCACCACGACCGGGTCGGGGCGGACTCCGACCCGCCGCCCGGCACGAGCCCGACCTTCTTCTTCGCGCCCGATCGCGTGCGCACGCGGGGCGACGACTGGGGTCGCGATGGTCTCGAGCGGCGCCTCGCGCAGGCATGGGAGCCGTACGTCGAGTGGACGGACGGGTGGCTCGCGGTGAAGCACGAGCGAGGCGCGGAGGCGCTCCAGCGCACCTATCTCGACCTCCTCGACGGCCGCATCGACCCGGCCACCGGGCACGTGCTCTCCCTGCGCTGACCCGGGATGGGCACGACGCTGCTGGCGTTGCCGTTCGGGCTGGCGATCGGCTTCGTGGTCGGCTCTCCGCGGAGCTGCTGCCTGGTGCCGACGCCATGTTGCCCTCCGGCGAGACGTACCAGGGAAACGCTCGATGTCCGAACCCGTGGGCGAGCCATCACCGGCGAAAGCGATCAGCCGTGCCGATCTCGCCCCCCGCGCAGGACCGGGATACGACCCCGCAAGACCCGGATACCATCGCACCCGCGCCTCGGGGGTGTGCCTCGCGGCAGCGCTACGAGTAAGGAGCACGCATGCCGATCCCCACCGAGACCGTCGGGTCGCTCCCGCGTCCGATGAAGCTGCAGGAGGCCTACGAGGCCTACGACCAGGGGCAGATCACCTTCGAGCAGCTCCAGGCCGAGCAGGATGAGGCCGCCGAGGACTCGATCCGCAGGCTCGAGCAGACCGGCGAGACCTACGTCAACGACGGCGAACAGCGCGAGTCGAGCTTCGCCACCTACCCGATCACGGACACGCTCGCGGGCACGGGATTGGCCGAGAACATGGCCGGGGACGGCCAGTACTTCGCGATCTTCGACGACGGCCACCATCGCCAGCTCCCGCGCCTCACGAGCGGCCCCTTTCGCTACAAGAACCACGCTGCCGAGTACGTCGAGAAGAACAGGCAGCTCACCGACAGGCCGGTCAAGCAGGCGGTGATCTCGGCCTCGATGATGATGTTGCTCTATCCGCTCGAGGAGGAGATCGAGGGCTACCCGCGCGAACAGTTTCTGGAGGACGTCGTCGACGAGGTGGAGCGGGACATCCGCCGCTGCTTTGCGGCGGGCGCCCAGCGCGTGTCGATCGACTTCACCGAGGGTCGCCTGGCGAACAAGAACGACGCGCGCAACCCCTGGACCGGCAAGGACATGCTGCAGGAGTTCATCGACCTGAACAACCGCGTCCTCGACCGCTTCTCGGCCGACGAGCGCCGGAACATCGGCGTGCACACCTGCCCCGGCGGCGACATGGACTCGGTGCACTCCAAGGAGGTGCCCTACGAGAAGCTGCTGACCAAGATGTTCCAGCTCAACGCCGGGTACTTCCTCATCCAGTGCGCGAGCGAGGACGACAAGGAGAAGGTCTACAAGCTGGTGGGTGACAACAGCCGTGACGACGCCAACGGCGTCCCGCAGGTGTGCTTCATCGGGGTGATCAATCCCCTCACGCCCGAGGTCGAGACGGCCGAGGAGGTGAAGAACCGCCTGGTGACGGCCGCCAGGTACATCCCCGTCGAGCGCCTAGGGGCCACCGACGACTGTGGCTTCTCGCCGTTCAGCCGCGACGAGAAGCCGCGGCACGGGTCGCCCGACTTCGCGCGCGACGTGGCGATGCAGAAGATCCGGGCGCGGATCGAGGGGGCACGGATGGCCTCAGAGGAGCTGGGCGTCTAGTGACCTGAGTCGGAAGTCCGGCTCCAGCTTCCCGAGGGGCAGGCCGCGGGAGGTGCGCGGAATGACGACTCAGGTCACCAGCGAGCAGGCGCCTTCCCCGTCGGGTCACACCCGGCGGCGAGCCGATCCCTCGCTGCTGCACCCGGCCTACCGGCCCGCCGGCTGCCGGCTGCTCAGGCCGGGGCCTGAGCGGGCACCGGCCCCCGTGTGCACGATCCTCGTGAACCTGCGGGTCGGGGAGCCCGGATGAGCGAGCGGCTGCGGTCGGTCGTCGAGCAACTGGAGATCCGGCCGGACGACCGGGTGCTCGAGATCGGATGCGGGCACGGGGTGGCGGCGACGCTCGTGTGCGAGCGCTTCGTGGAAGGACGTCTGACGGCGGTCGACCGCTCGGCGAAGATGATCGAGGCCGCGACACGCCGGAACGCCGTCCACGTCGAGGCCGGCAGGGCGGAGTTCCTCGTGGCGACGCTCGAGGATCTCGATCTGGGCGAACGCCGCTTCGACAAGATCTTCGCGGTCCGGGTCGGCCTCTTCCACCGGAACCCGGATCGTGCTCACGACATCGTCCGAAGGTGGCTCGCGCCCGGCGGAACGGTCGTGGCCCGCTTCGACGAGCCGAGCTAGAACCTCGGGGCGGGCCGGGCGCGCGAGGAGTGCGGATCAGGCCGGCGCCGCACCACCACGGCCCCCACCCCCGAGAACACCCAGGCCCCCAATGGGACCCCGGCCCCCCGCTCGATCATCACGAGCGAACGCGCCGGGGCCCTGACGAAGGACCACGTCGCTCAGGCCGGTGCTCGTGAGGGTGGTGAAGCTGAGGAAGAGCAACTCCATCCACGTGCGCTCCCCGGTGGGGTCGATCGCCGCCGTGAAGCTGCCGGGATCGAGCGCCTGGCAGACCGTGTAGAGGTAGGCGAACCCCCAGGCCACGAGCGTGAAGGTTGCCCCCACCGCGAACAGCTCGTCGCGGGAGATGTAGTGATCCGCGAGCATGTAGGCGATGAGCGCCCCGGCCGCGTAGAAGTACAGAACCGCCTCGAGGGCCGACGAGTAGGGCAGCAGATCGTCGCTGCCGCTCACCACCTGGATCAGCAGGAGCAAGGTCGCCGGCGCGCCGAGCACCAGCACGAACCAAGAACCCGCCGGTGAGCTGCGCACGGTCAGCACCACCAGCCCGAGGATCAGGATGCCGAACACGCTGAACAGCGCGCGACCGGTATCGCTGCCCTCCATGTAGGGGTAGAGCAGCACCCCCCCGAGCTGAGCGGCAAGCAGGATCGCTGAGGGGTTCCCTCGGGCGGCCTGCAGCATGCCCGGAAGCTAGCCAGCCCTCCGGTCGGCCCCGCGCGAGCGCGGGCCGATCCGGCTCCGCCCTATCCGGTGAACCGCGGGGCGCGAGCGCGGCCGCAGGCCCGCACCGTTCGAGCCCCGCGGACGCTCTCTCCACCCCGCAGCGACGCGCGCGCCAAGACCCGCACCGAGCCCCCCTGTCGAGTGCGCTCGGCCACGATCCGGCTGAAGGGAGCGCGCCGGTCGCGGCCCGCCCGCCGCCCGTTGGCGAAGAAGTCGACGTGCCGCGCGGAGGAGCCGCGGACGATCGCCGTCGCGCGAACGCCGTCGCCGGTGCAGCGAGCGCGCAACCGCATCCGGGGCGAGGGCGACGGCGACGGGCGGGGGTCGCCGCCCGATCCGCAGGCCGGCGCCGCGGCCGCCGCCACGCCGGGCGCGAGCGCCTGGCCCGGCGGCACGACGGGCGTGGCGGTTGGAAGCACCACCTGGCAGTCGGCCCGCTCGCGCACCGGCAGCCTCAGCTCCAGCCGCTCCACCTGGATCTGGAACGGCTGGTTCGAGACCCGCCCGTACGGCGGGTCGGCAGCGAGGAGCTCGAGCCTCGGCACGTGGCCGGCGGCGAACGTCCAGCCGTTGGGGTGGAGCTGGAAGACGTCGCTCGAGCCGCCCGAGGGCCGATAGAGGCCCCGTGCCACCAGCGTCTGGGAGCGGCCGTCGGGGGCCACGTCCCACAGGCGCGCGGCCACCTGCGTGGCGCTCGGCTGTCCGCTCACCGCGAGGCGCGCCGCGATCGTGGGCGCGCCGAGGAGCGTGTAGCCGGAGGCCGGCGCCGGCGGCAGCCGGTAGCTCGCCGTACCGGGGGCGTCGTCGGCGCCCGTCCGCCGGCACGCATCGCCGCCGCCGGTGGCAGGATCGATCGCGAGGCCCACGGCCGGATCGCCACCCCCGGAGAGGATCGCCTGGCGAGCGGTCGACGAGTAGCGCACCTCGCCGCCCGCCAGCGCGCTGAACTCGGGCGCCCGGAATGGCCCGCCAGAGGGCGCGCTGCGCGGGCACGTCTGGGTGAAGGCCTCGACGCCCTGCGCCGGCGCCGCGCCATCGCCGCGGACGTGCTGGTCGAACCAGTCGTGGATGGCCTCGATGAGGCGCGCTCGCTCCGGCGCCTTGTTCGAGGCGCGCTGATGGCCGAAGTCGCCCAACAGGAGCGAGATCGGCGTGCTCGGGTGATCGCGCCGCGTGCGGTTCACGAACCGGAGCGTCTCGTCCACCGGAAAGAGGTCGTCGGTGAACCCGCTTCCTACGAACAGCGGCGGGGGCCGGCTGGTCGGGTCGATGTAGTAGGCGGAGCGAAAGCGCTGGAAGCGCTCGACCAGCGACCTCGCCATAGCGTCGTCGTAGGGCTCGCCCGCGTCGGCGCGCGCCACCGCGGTCGCAACGTCCGCCTCCGGGTCGACCCCCGGCGGCACGAGGAAGCCGATCGGGCGGCCCGGCACGAATGGCTCCCCGGTCGGCTGTCCGGGACCGATCGCGAACTGGGCCGCCGCGAAGATCGCGTTGGCGAACGTGGTCTTGAAGACCCCCACGGGCGTCGCGCCGGCCTCCGGGGGAACCACCGTGTTGGTGAACGTACGGCCGTTGGGAAGCACCGCGTAGACCAGGTCCGTCCACGGGATCACAGGTGCGGAGGCCGCGAGCCGCAGGGCCGTGCCCCGCGGGCTGCGCCAGGGCACCAGCCGCCCGTCGGGCAGCATCACGCGGTCGCTCAGGGCGGTGAGGATGAACGACTGGCCACCGCCGTACGAGTCGCCCGTGACGCCGATGCGGGCGGGGTCGGCCACACCGTCGTCCACCAGGCGGCCGATCAGCTCCTGCGTGTCGCGGACCTCGTAGCGCGCGTCGGCGAGATGGATGTAGCCGCGCGAGCACGGCTCCGGGTTCGCGAGGCGCGACTCCGGCGTGCCACACGAGCCCCAGAACCCCCGAGCCGTGTAGGTGAGGACGGCGTAGCCCTCCTTCGCCCAGCCGTACGCGTTGTCGGTGTAGGCGGTCGATTCCGGGTCGAGGTACTCGTACTTGCTGTTGCCCAGGCCGTGCTGCTCGACCACCAGCGGCAGGCCGGTCGCGCCTGCCGACGGCAGCGTGAGCGTCGTGTCCAGCGGTATCCCGTCCCACGTGCGGACGAGGCCGGAGCACTGATAAACGCCCTGGACGGGCTCGCACCTGTCCAGGCCGAGCGGCGAGGCGGCGCGGGCGGGTGCCGCGACGAGACCGGTCAGCACAAGCGCCGCCACCACAGCCAGCGCTGCGAGATGTGCAGGTCCTCGGCGGTCTGTTCTCCTCCCCGGGCGCGTAGCGAGGAAGCTACCGGCTCCGGGCCCGGCGCGCCGCACCTAGCAGCCGAGACTTGAGCGGCGGACCGCGCGAGTGGTCTCTTCGTCCAGCGGGCCCCCGAGAGCACAACCTGGCCTCACCCCCGGCGTTTGTACATGCGAGGCCAACGCCTCGTCGACAAAGGCAAAGCCGCCGTGAGGCGGCCGCGCAAAGCCAGGGGTCTCGCGTCGCGAGACAGCCCAGTTACCAAAGGAGAGCCGTACATGAGGATCGTCAAGACCGCAGCCGCACTCGCCACCGCCGTCGCCATGATGGCGGCGCCCGCCGCTCAGGCGGCTCCGCCCGACCACGCCAAGGCCAACGGCAAGCGTTGCCAGGGCGTGAGCAAGAAGCACGTGAAGGGCCAGAAGGGCACGCCGTTCAGCCAGTGCGTGAAGGCGAACAAGAAGGCCAAGAAGGTCAAGCCGGCCCCGGCCCCGAGCGAGCCCGCTCCCACCGAGCCCGTTCCCACGGAGCCTGCGCCGACCGAGCCCGCACCGACCGAGCCTGCTCCCACGGAGCCGGCCCCGACGGAGCCCGCTCCGACCGCCTGACCTCCAGCCACGGCCGGCCGTCCTCGGGCGGCCGGCCGCGGCGACCTGTTTTCCGCCGTCCGCAGGCGCCGGCAAGCCCGAGCCGGAGGGGACGCCCCAGGGCAGGAGCGCGGAGTCCCACCGCGAAGAGGCCCCAATGTGGGGCCGACTCCCCTACCGAACTGATCGAGCGCGTCCAGAATGATGCGCCCGAACGGCAGCGAGCCCGGGCGCGAGCGGCGCGGGAGCGGCGGTTGGGCGGACGTCCTCGCCCACGAGCAGCACCTCGTCGCCCCGGGCAGCGAATGGCGCTCCGCGCTCTGGGCCGTCGCCAGCGAGCAGTTCAACAGCGCGGCCGACCGGCTGGACCTGGACCCGCAGGTGCGCGTGCGGCTGCTCGACCCGCGACGAGCCCTGACCGTGAACTTCCCCGTCCGCCGTGACAACGGCGACATCGAGATCTTCACCGGCTACCGCGTGCAGCACACGCTTGCGATAGGCCCGACGAAGGGAGGGATCCGCTACGCGCCCGGCGTCTCGCTCGGGGAGTGCGCCGCGCTCGCCCTGTGGATGACGATCAAGTGCGCCCTGCTCGGCCTCCCCTTCGGAGGTGCCAAGGGGGGCGTCCGCTGCGATCCGACCCGCCTGTCACCAGCGGAGCTCGAGCGGCTGACGCGTCGCTACACATCCGAGATCTTCCCCATCATCGGACCCGACCGGGATATCCCGGCACCGGACATGGCCACCGGCGAGCGCGAGATGGCGTGGTTCATGGACACCTACTCGCAGCAGGTCGGTCACGGAGTGCCGGAGAGCGTGACCGGCAAGCCGGTCGTCCTCGGTGGGACGGCCGGCCGCCAGGCCGCCACCGGCCTCGGCGTCGTCTTCTCCCTCGAGACGCTGGTCGAGCGACTCGGATGGCGGCTCGCCGGACAGCGGGTCGCGATCCAGGGCTTCGGCAACGTGGGCGCGGTCGTCGCGGGCGAGCTGAGCCGCCGCGGAGCATCGATAGTCGCGCTGGCCGACGTGGCGGGCGGGATCGTGGCGCCCAACGGCCTGGACATCGACGCGGTGCACGCGTGGGTGGCCGAGCACCGCTTCCTGCGCGGCTTCCCGGGAGCGGAGCCGAAAACGCAGAACGGCGTGCTCGAGGTCCCCTGTGACATCCTCATCCCGGCCGCACTCGAAGCTCAGATCACCGCCGAGAACGCACCCCGGCTGCAGTGCAGGCTCGTCGTCGAGGCGGCGAACGGGCCGACGACGCCCGAAGCCGACCGAATCCTCACCGACCGTCGGATCAACGTGCTGCCCGACGTGCTGGCGAACGCCGGCGGAGTGACGGTCAGCTACCTCGAGTGGGTCCAGGATCAGCAGAAGTACTTCTGGGATGCCGACGAGGTCGCCCAGCGCATGCGGGGTCAGGTGCTCGAGGCGCTCGACCGGGTCCTGACCCTCGCCGACGAGCGCGGGGTCACGTGGCGGATGGCAGCGCAGATGGTTGCGATTCAGCGCTTCGCAGAGGCGGCACGTCTGCGCGCCGTCTATCCGTGAGCGACCGCGCCGTCGAGCGCGGGCCGACCGGTCGGCGCCGAACGAGGAGCTGCATCGGTTCCACGATCAGCACACGCGAGAGATGGGCGCTCCTGATCGTCACGGAGGGTGGGTTCGGAGCCACGCGGTTTCGCGCCGACCATCCGACGCTAGACTCGCACGCAGCAAGGGGGCGAATTAGCTTCGACGTGGAGCGTGTCGTCTCGATGTAGCGAGCCGAGGACCCGGGTTGGCCTCGTTAAATGATCCCGGAACCAATAAGTGCGGACTCCAACCATGAGTTCGCCCTCGCCGCTTAACAGCGTCTGAGGGAGTCGCACCGGGCAGCCCGCGACCCGGACCGCGGCTTCATACAGCGGGCTGACCCTCGGGCAGGACCCTTGGCTTCGGGGGGACATCAACAGGAGGGTGTGGCGCCGGTTACGTATCCCGCAGATCGACCGAGCCGGTAGCCGAGAAGCTGACTCTGCCGGGAACGCTCGTAGCAAGCACCGAGATGATGTTCCGCGGACGCCGGGGCAGTACCGGCCGCCTCCATCCCAGCGCCTCGCCCACCGGGCGGGGCGCTTTCGTCTGTTAGGAAGGCCGAGCATCGGGCTGCGCCAGCCTGTCGCGGGCGCCATAGCGACCTAACGGCTTCGTGAAGCGCTCAAGTCCCGAGCCCTTCGCTGCGACAATGAAGGACATGGACTCAGGCTCGAACTTCGCGGATCGCCCGCCGCTCACCCCCGCGTACGGCACCGAGGCGCCGCCCGCCTACCTGCCGCCCCAGTACGCGACGCCCGAGCCGCAGACGCCCGAGCCCTACCCGCCGCTCGAGCCGGACCGCAAGCCGTTCTGGAAGCGCGCCGGCGGCGCGCTCGTGGCGCTGGCCATCCTGATCTTCAGCTACGGGGCCAAGCTCAAGGGCCTACTCCTCCTCCTGCCCAAGCTCAAGATCTTCACCACGTCGGCCTCGGCGCTCGTGTCGGTGGCGGCGTACGCGCTCATCTTCACGTGGAAGTTCGCCATCGGGTTCGTGCTGCTGCTCTTCGTGCACGAGATGGGGCACGTGCTGCAGCTCCGGCGCGAGGGCATAAAGGCCACGGCCCCGCTGTTCATCCCCTTCCTCGGCGCGGTGGTGGGTATGAAGGAGCTGCCCAAGGACGCCGCCGCCGAGGCGCGCGTGGGGCTCGCCGGACCGATCCTCGGCACGGTGGGGTGCCTGGTGCCCCTCGGCCTCTGGCTCGCCACCGGTGAGCAGCTCTTCCAGGCGCTCGCCTACACCGGCTTCTTCCTGAACCTCTTCAACCTCGCCCCCGTGCTGCCGCTCGACGGGGGCCGCGCCATGGCAGCGCTCAGTCCGTGGATCGCCATCGTCGGGTTCGCAGGGATCATCGTGATGGCCTTCGTGTTCCCCAACCCGATCCTGCTGCTGATCATCCTGCTCGGCGGGTTCGAGACCTACCGGCGCTTCAAGGCGCGCAAGACGGAGGAGTCGAAGCGCTACAACGAGGTGCGGCCGCGCGATCGGCTCATCGTGGCCGCCGTGTTCATCGGCCTTTCCGCGCTTCTGATCGTGGGCATGGACCTGACCTACCTCGAGCGCGAGCTGAGCGACGCTTAGCGGCTGGCGGGGGGCGCCTTGAACGTGCTCTCCTGACACGAGCTGTCGACCTCCCCGGACCAGATCCCCGACGTCGCGGGCTCGAGCCCGTCAGCGACCAGCGCCTGGCGGTGACCACCGCCAACCTCACCCTCCGGCGCTTCCGGCCGCACGACGCGTACGTACTCACGCTGTCCAAGCCGCGCCGTCGCTGAGCCGGTCTACCGCTGGCGCTCGGCCAGCGCGCGGTCGATCTCGCGCCGCTGGTCCCGGTCCTTCAGGGCCCGCCGCTTGTCCCCGACGTCCTTGCCGCGGGCCAGCGCGATCTCGACCTTGGCGACCGGGCCCTTGAAGTACAGACGGGTCGGCACGAGCGTCAGCCCCTTCTCCGCCGTCTTGCCGATCATGCGCTCGATCTCCCGCTTCTGCAGCAGCAGCTTGCGTGGCCGCTCGGCCTCGTGGTTGTCGCGCGCGGCTGGCGCGTAGGGCGGGATGTGCATGTTGTGAAGCCACACCTCGCGCCCGCGCAGCGCAGCGTAGGCGTCCTTCAGCTGCGCGCTCCCTTGGCGCAGTGACTTGACCTCCGAGCCCTGGAGCACGATGCCGCACTCCCAGCGGTCCGTGAGGTGGTAGCGAAATGCCGCCTGGCGGTTGGTGGCGATGTCGCCCGCCGCGGCCTTGCGCTTGCCCTTCTTGGCCATGGTGCGTCAGTCTCCTGCGTCGGCGGGGTAGAGGTCGACCCGTCCGCGCGGCGCCTCCACGCGGCCCACCACGACCTCCACCGGATCGCCCAGCCGCAGCCGGCGCCCGGACCGCTCGGCCACGAGCGCGGTGCCCTCCTCATTGAGGTTCCACCAGTCGCCGCGCAGCCGGCGCACCGGGAGCATCCCCTCGAAGCCCTCGTCACCGAAGCGCACGAAGGCGCCCGCGCCGATTAGGCCCACCACCTCGCCCTCGAAGTGCGCCGCCTCGTCTCCCCCACGCTCGACCAGGACCCGCTCGAGCAGGAAGGCGCGGCAGATGTCGTCGGCGTCGCGCTCGATCCGCATCGCCTCGCGCTCCGCGGCCGAGCAGGCCACGCCGGCGTCGTAGAGATCGGAGGCGCGGGGGGCGGCGTCGTCGAGCCCCAGCCCGGCGAGCAGGGCGCGGTGGGCCACGAGGTCGGGGTAGCGGCGGATCGGCGACGTGAAGTGGCAGTAGCGCAGGCTGGCGAGCCCGGTGTGGCCGAGGTTCTTGGGCGTGTAGTAGGCCTGCTTGAGCGAGCGCAGCACCAGCGAGGTGATCGCCGCCCGCCCGCGGCCCGTGCGCTCGACGTGCGCGGCCGCCAGCCGGCTCACCTCGCCCACCAGATCGGCGGCCTGCTGGGGGCTCAGGTGCTCGGGCAGCGGCGGCGTGGGCACGTCGAGGCTCGCGAGCTTTTCCACCAGGTACACGATGGCCTGGGGATCGGGCCGCTCGTGCACGCGGTAGAGAGTGGGCAGCCGCCGGTCAGCCAGGTAGCCGGCCACGGCCTCGTTGGCGAGGATCATCAGCTGCTCGATCAGCCCGTGGGACTCGGTTTGCACCTCCCAGTGGATGCCCTCGACATTTCCCCGGGCGTCGAACTCGAACTGCGGCTCCCCCGGCGAGCTCACGGCCAGGGCACCGCGCCGCGAGCGCCGCTCCGCCAGCGCCGCGGCCACGCCGCGCGCCACCTCGAGCGGGCCGCCCCACGGGTCGGCGGCGGGCTCCGCGCCGGCGAACATGCGGTCGACCTCGTCGTAGGTCAGCCGGGCGTCGCTGCGAATCGTCGAGCGGTGGAAGCGGCTCTCGCGCAGCTCGGCACCGTCCATCAGCATCTCCACGGTGACGGCCGGGCGCTCCTCCCCCGGCACCAGGCTGCACGCGCCGTTCGAGAGCACCTCGGGCAGCATCGGCTCGACGGCGCCCGGCACGTACACGCTCGTACCGCGCCGAAACGCCTCGGCGTCGAGCGGCGCGCCCGGCCTGACGTAGGCGCCCACATCGGCGATGTGCACCCACACCCGAACCCGCCCGTCGTCCTCACGCTCGGCGGAGATCGCGTCGTCGAAGTCCCGTGCCGAAGCGGGGTCGATGGTGAACGTGGGAAGAGCGGTGAGATCGAGACGGGCGGCCGATCCCTCGGCCCTGTCCACCGTCCACCGTCCACCGTCCACCGAAGGCGCAGTCACTTCTTGGGCCCCCTCCTCCACCCCCCGAGGAAACCTCCGCCACAACCCCCGCTCCACCATCAACCCCTCCACCACCTCGCGCGCCACCTCCGGCCGCCCGAGCACCCGCGTCACCCGCACGCCGCGCTTGCCGCGCCCGAGCAGCACCATGTCGCCCGGGCCAGCATCGCCGCGGCCGCGCGGGTCGATCGCGATGCGGCCACCGCGCTCGAACAGCGGCTCGGCCACGAGCAGCCGCCCGCGCTTCTCGAGCACGGCAACGAGTGGCTCGGGGCGGGCGTCCGCGGCCGCGGCGCGACCGCCGGACCGGGGCGCCCGTGCGGGGACGCTCACCTCAGCGCTTCGAGCAGCGTGTCGAGCGCGACGGGCTCGGCCTCGTCGCGCTTGGTCCGCGGCTTGTCGCGCGCCCGCACCTTGGGCTCGATGCCCTTGTCGGAGATGTTGACCCCGCTCGGCAGGTAGTAGCTCGCCACCGTGAGGCTGAGCGTGCCGCCGTTCGACAGCGTCTCCACCTCCTGGACGACTCCCTTGCCGAACGTCTTCGTGCCCACCACCGTGGCCCGACCGCGATCCTGGAGCGCCCCGGCCACGATCTCGGAGGCGCTCGCGGAGCCGCGGTCCACCAGCACCACCACCGGGATGTCCTCCTCGATGGCGTCGCCCTCGGCCTCGAACTCCTTCTCCGCGCGGGTTCGCCCGCGCGTGCTGACGATCTCGCCGTCCTCGATGAAGGTGCTGGCCACGAGGATTCCCTCGTCGAGCAGCCCGCCGCCGTTGCCGCGTAGGTCGAGCAGTAGCCCCTCCGCCCCCTGGTCGAGCAGCCGGTCGATCTCCTCGCGAAGCAGGCCGTGGCTGCCGCGACTGAAGCTCAGGAACCGCGCGATTCCGAGCTTGCGCCCCTCGCGCTCGACGATGCGCCCCTCGACGACCGGCACCTCGATCCGCTCGCGCTCCACCTCGAGGGTGCGCTCGTCGCCCTGGCCCGGGGTGGTGATCTTCAGCTCGACCATGGTGCCCGACTCGCCCTTGATCTTGGCCACGGCCACGTCGCTCGGCTCGCCGGCGATGGGATCGCTGTTCACCTCGGTCACGATGTCGCCCTTGCGAATGCCGGCCCTGGCGGCCGGTGACCCCTCGAACACCTGGACCACGAGCAGGCCGCGCTTCACCTGGTCGACGCTCATGCCCACCCCCTCGAACTCGCCGCTCACCGACTGCTCGAACAGCTTCGACTGGTCCGGCGTGAAGTAGTGCGAGAACGGGTCGTCGAGCGCTGCGATTATGCCCTGCAGCGACGCCTCCTCGAGCTTCTTGCGGTCGATCGCCCGGTAGAAGTCGTTGTCGATCTCGTCGATGAGCTCGCCACGCAGCGAGGCCTCCTTGTCGGCCACGAAGGCGTCGCGCAGGGAGTCCGGAAGGCGGTTCGGGTGCCCGCCGAGGTACATCCCGGCGAACAGGAAGAGGATCCCGCTGGCGAGCGCGATCACTGCGGTGCGAACTGAGGGATGCATGACGAGAAGAGGTTCGTGCGGACGCCGCGGGGGGCGTTACCTGCCTCTTCAGAGGGTAGCCACGAGCCCTCCCGGGCCCGCAGTCCAAACCGCCGCTGCGTCCCGCCGGCTAGACGCGCAGGAAGCGCCTGAGCGTGAGCCCGCTGCCGACGGCCGACACGGCCACGCAGGCGGCAAGCAGCAGCAGGGCTAGCACCGGAAAGTCGATGGTGTCGGGAGCGGCCAGCAGCGCAAAGCGATCCGACAGGGGGTCGATCAGCGTCTCCTTGGCGAGGGTCAGCAGCCCGATAGCCGCCACGCCGCCCATGAAGCCCACGAACACCCCCTCGATCACGAACGGCCAGCGGATGAACCAGTCCGTGGCTCCCACCAGCCGCATGACCTCGATTTCCCGGCGACGGGCGAACAGCGACAGGCGGATGGTGTTGGCCACGAGCGCTATCGAGGCCAGCACGAGGAGCGCGGCGAGGCCGGCGGTGAGCAGCTTCACCAAGCTCGTGGCCGAGAGGATCTTGTCGGTCTCGTCCTCGCGGTTGCGCACCTCGTCGATCGCGGCGAGCTCCGGCCGTGGCGACAGGCCGCTCTTCGGCGGCTCGAGCCGGGCTACGATCGAGTCGACGGCGCCCGGGTCCACCGGCGTCACCCGGAAGGAGTCGGGGAGCGGATTGCGTCCCAGGATGTCGAAGGCGTCCGGGTTGCGCCGCCGCTCACGCTCGAACGCCTGCTCCTTGGAGATGAACTCGACGCCCTTCACGTTGGGCGTGCGCTCGAGCGCCGCCCGCAGGGTGGCCACGCCCTCCCTGCTCGTGCGCTCGGCCACGTAGACGTCGACCACCACGCGACTGCGCACCTCGTTGGCGGTGCCCGTCGTTGCCTGCACGATCGGGATGAACACGCCGAGCACGAGCGCCGTGAGCAACACGGTGAGGATCGCGGCCAGGCTGGGCGCGGCGTTGCGTGAGA
Organism: Thermoleophilaceae bacterium; assembly: GCA_030446485.1. Classification (GTDB taxonomy): domain Bacteria; phylum Actinomycetota; class Thermoleophilia; order Solirubrobacterales; family Thermoleophilaceae; genus JAUJNF01. The sequence goes on from JAUJNF010000001.1 coordinate 88,083, forward strand.
GGGCCCGGAACGCCTCCTTGAAGAAGAAGCCGAGCCTAATTGGGGTGGCCCTCGACCCCGACGCCCAGCTCGCCGCGCAGCCGGATGGCGAACTCGCTCGTGGACTCGTCGGGGCGGTAGCGGCCCGAGCGCTGGTCGCGCACCACGCGGCCGCTCTCGAGCTCGATCACGCGCCGGCGCATCTTGTCCACCATCTCGCGGTCGTGCGTGGCCACGATCACGGTCGTGCCCGTGCGGTTGATGCGGTAGATCAGCTGCATGATCCCGATCGAGGTCTCGGGGTCGAGGTTCCCGGTGGGCTCGTCGGCCAGCAGCAGCGGCGGATGGTTCACGAAGGCCCGCGCGATCGAGACGCGCTGCTGCTCGCCGCCCGACAGCTCGTCGGGATAGTTGTGCAGCTTGGTGGAGAGGCCGACCAGGCGCAGGATCGAAGGCACCTTGCGGCGGATCGACTGGCGGCTCTCGCCGATCACCTCCAGCGAGTAGGCCACGTTGGCGTACACGGTGCGGTTCGGCAGCAGCTTGAAGTCCTGGAAGATCACGCCCACGTTGCGCCGCAGCCGGGGCACCTTCTTGCGCGGCATCTCCCCAAGCTTGCGGCCGGACACGAGCACCTGGCCGTCCGAGGCCTCGAGCTCCTTGAGGATGAGGCGGAGGCACGTGGACTTGCCGCAGCCGGTGGGACCCACGAGGAAGACGAACTCGCCGCGCTCCACGCCGAGCGACACGCGGTCGAGGCCGATCGAGCCGCCGTCGTACACCTTCGACACGTTGCGCAGCTCGACCACGGGGACCGAGGTGGTGGGCGCAGGCTGCGCGGGGCGCCGGTCGGCCTGGAGCGAGCGCTCGACCTCGGCCCTGGTGGGTGACGACCTCATTCGGCCGTCCTTCTTATCGAAGCCGAGAGGCCGGAGCCAGCGGTGCAACGCTTCCTGCACATTGCAGGGAAAACGTCGCGCGGCTCGTGAGGCGCCGTGACGTTTCCGCTTCCGCGGGCGTTGCAGCTCACGAGGCGCTCCGGCGATCGCGCGCCGGCCTGCTTCCATACGTCCACGAGAGCGGTACTCCATTACGAGCGTCCCTCCCACGAGCCGATGACGAAGCGGTGACTCCGCGCTCCCTGATAGAGCCCGCGCGCTTGGCCGGCGCTGCGCTGCTCCGGACCCAGACCGACGCCCGGCTGATCGACCTGACGCGCGCCGGCCACGAGCGAGCCTTCGAGGCCATCGTCGAGCGTTACCGGCGGCCCCTCCTTCGCCACTGCGAACGGATACTGCCCGGCGAGCGCGCCGAGGACGCGGTGCAGCAGGCGTTTGTCAACGCCTACCGGGCCATGGTCGCCGACGACCGTCCCATCGAGCTGAAGCCATGGCTCTACCGCATTGCCCACAACGCCTCTATCAGCGCCCTGCGCCAGAACGGCTGGAACCACGAGCAGCTGGGTGAGGGACACGACGGCGTCGAGGCAGCCGGAGAGGCCATCGAGCGCCGTGAGCGGCTGGGCGCCGTGGTCGCGTCGGTCAAGAGCCTGCCGGACCGCCAGCGCGAGGCCGTCGTGCTTCGTGAGCTGGAAGGGCGAAGCTACGACGAGATCGCCGTCGAGCTGGGCGTGAGCGGCGGCGCGGTGCGTCAGCTCCTGAGCCGCGCCCGCGCTCAGTTGCGCACCGCGGCCACGGCGATCCTGCCGATCGGCGTCTTTCTCCGCGGATCAGGCGAGGCCCAGGCCGCTCAGATGGCCCAGCCGATGGCCACTCGCATCGCCGAGCTGTCGGTGGGAGGGGCGGGCGTCGGAGCCACCGTCGTCAAGGTCTCGGCGACCGTGCTCGCCACCGGCGCGCTGGTGGGCGGGGCCGTTCACGGCCCGCCACTGCCGGGGGCCGACTCCCACCGCGCGATCGCCGCGGCAACCGAGCGCCCCTCGGGCGAAGGTGGAGCGAACCGGGGCCGGGCGCGACCGCCTGGCTCTGGGCCGGCGGACACGGCGCTGGGCGAACCGGGGGCCGGACGCGACGAGCGGCGGGCCCAGTCGAACGCGCGAGGTCGGCGTGAGGCACGAGGAGGGGGTCACACCGGCGGCCGGGCAGAGCGCGCGGAAGGTGGCGGCTCGGGCGGCGACGACGGGGATCGAGGCGACGACGAAACCGTCGTGGGGGGCGGCGACGGTGAGGGCGGCGACCGCGATGACTTCGCCGAGACCGACGGGCACGACCGCGGCGACTGGGACGATCACGACGGAGGCCCCGGTCCCAGCATGGGCTCCTACGACGACCATCACTCGGGAGGCGGCGACAGCGACAGCGACGACTTCGACGACGGCTCGGATTCCGGCTCCGGCTCTGAATCGGGGTCCGACTCCAGCTCGGGCTCTGGCTCCGGCTCCGATTCGGGCTCCAGCTCCGGCTCCGATTCGGGCTCCGGCTCCGACTCCGGATCCGGCTGGTCGACGGACTCCGACGACGACGACGACTGACGCCGCCGCGCTACGGCGTGATGGCCACCATCCGCTCGATCGGCAGCCGCGCGCGCTCGGCCACCGCCGGGTCCACCTTGACCTCGTATGCAGGGCCGCCGTCCCGCAGCGCGTCGCGCAACTTCGGGAGCGTGATCATCTTCATGTAGCCGCAGACCGCCGCCTCGTTGGCGGCCACGAACCGCTTGGCCGGGTTGGCCTCGCGGAGCGGGTGCAGCATGCCGGTCTCTGTGGCCACGACGAACGTCTCAGCGGGGGACTCGGCGGCGTGGCGGAGCATTCCCCCGGTGGAGAGCATGTGCGTGTTGCGCGCGTCGACGTCGCCGGCCGCCACGTACTCCATCACCGACGTCGAGCAGCCGCACTCGGGGTGGACGAGGAACTCGGCGCCCGGGTGCTCGTCGCGAACCGTCGCGATGTCGCCCGGGCGGATGCCGGCATGCACGTGGCATTCGCCCAGCCAGACCGTCAGCCGCCGGCCGGTGACGCGCTCCACGTAGGCGCCCAGGAACATGTCGGGTCCGAAGAGGATCTCCGTGTCCTCGCCGTGCTCGCGCCACACGTGCTCCACCACCTGCACGGCGTTGGCCGAGGTGCAGCAGTAGTCGGTCTCGGCCTTGACCTCGGCCGTGGTGTTCACGTACATCACCACGACCGCGCCGGGGTGGTCGGCCTTCCAGGCGCGCAGCTCCTCGGCGGTGATCGAGTCGGCCAGCGAGCAGCCCGCCCGGAGGTCGGGGATCAGCACGGTGCGCTCGGGGCAGAGGATCGAGGCCGTCTCGGCCATGAAGTGCACGCCGCAGAACACGATCGTCTGGGCGCCGGCCGCGGCCGCCTGCCGGGACAGGCCGAGCGAGTCGCCGACGTAGTCCGCCGCCTCCTGCACCTCCGGAAGCTGGTAGTTGTGGGCGAGGATCACCGCGTCGCGCTCGAGGGCGAGCGCGCGCACCTCACGCAGCAGCTCCGCCACCGCGTCGGAACTCGAGGTCGTGAGGTCGGCCGCCGGCGACAGCGTGGGAAGCAACTGCATGTTTCGGCCTCGCGATCGAGTCGAAATGAAGCCCGGCCTGCGGGGAGCCCGAGCGGTGCGAGCAAGTCTACAGAGGGCCGAGCAGGAGCCCGACGTCGAGCGCCGGGGCGGAGTGCGTGAGCGCCCCCACGCTGATGCGCTGGACACCCGTCTCGGCCACCGCCCTGGCCGTGTGGAGGGTCACGCCGCCCGAGGCCTCGAGCTCCGCCCTTCCCGCCGCTCGGCCAACCGCCGCGCGCAGCTCGTCTAGGGCCATGTTGTCGAGCAGGATGCGGGTCGCCCCGGCCGCGAGCGCCTCGTCGACCTCGTCGAGCGACGCGCACTCCACCTGCACGGGGACGCCGCCCGCGCCCGCGGCCAGGGCGGCCACCGTGGCCCGCCCGATGCCGCCGGCGAGAGCGGAGTGGTTCTCCTTCACGAGGATCCCGTCGTAGAGGCCGAAGCGCTGGTTGTGCCCGCCGCCGGCCACCACCGCCAGCCGCTCGAGGGCGCGCAGCCCAGGGGTGGTCTTCCGGGTGTCGAGGATGCGGGCGCCCGTGCCCTCGACCGCGGCCACGAAGCGCGCGGTGAGCGTCGCCACGCCCGACAGCCGCCCGAGGAAGTTCAGGGCCACGCGCTCGGCGGCGACGATGCTGCGAGCCGGTCCGGCCACCTCGGCGGCGAGGCGAGCGTCACCCCACGCCCCCTCGGCAGTGTGCGCGTGCCAGCGCAGGGCCGGATCGATCCGCCGGAAGACGGCCTCGGCCACCGCCAGGCCGAACAGTACGCCCTCCTCCCGCTGCTCGATCCGAGCCCGCGCAAGCGCCCCCTCGGGGACCACCGCGAGCGAGGTCAGGTCACCCGCCCCCACGTCCTCGGCGAGCGCGCGATCGATCAGCTCGAGCATCGGGCCGCAATCTAGTCTGCCGACACCTGCCGGCCTCGAGCCTGCGAGGCGGCGCCCGGAGCGTTCACAGGCCGGCGCGCGCGGCTAAACGTTCGGCCCGTTCCGGCCGAATAGAGAAGGGTGTCCCGGCCGCTGTCCAGCGACGCCCCTTCCCCTCCGCTGCCCTCGAGTGTCGCCCACGCGGCACCGGGGTCGTTCAGCGCCGCGCATGACGGGCCGCTGGGCCCCCACCTGTACGCCATCCAGGCGCTCGCCAGAGCGGTGGACGCGCGCGACGGCTACACGCACGACCACTCGCGGCGTGTCGGCTTCTACGCGGCCACGCTCGCCGGCGAGCTGGGGATGGATCGCGACCACGTCGAGCTGATCCGCGTGGCCGGCGTGCTGCACGACGTCGGCAAGATCGGGATCCGGGACGCCATCCTCCTCAAGCCCGATCGCCTCAGCCCGGAGGAGTTCGCGGTGATGAGGCACGTGCCCGAGCTGAGCCACGCCATCTGCGTCGCCGCCGGCCTGCCGGACGTCGCTCGCTGGGTCAAGCACGTGCACGAGCGGATCGACGGCCGCGGCTATCCCGACGCGCTGGTGGCGAGCGCCGTGCCCCGCGAGAGCCGCCTGCTCCACGTGGCCGACGCGTTCGAGGCCATGACCGTCCCACGGATATACCGCCCGGAGCTCTCGCTCGACGACGCCCTGAACGAGCTCGACGTGCACTCCGGCACGCAGTTCGACCCGGAGGCCAGCCACCTGCTGATCGACCTGATCAGGTCCTCCCGCCTGCAGGTCGGCGAGCAACCGCGCTTCGGTAACCCGTCGGCCGAAGAGGTCGAGCTCGTCTGAGCCCTCGAGGGGCGCCTACGCGGCCCCGGCCGTGCCGGCCCTCCGCAGCAGCTCGGCGCGCACGAAGCGGTCGAGGTCCCCGTCGAGCACCCTTTGGGCGTCTCCCATCTCCTCCCCGGTGCGGTGGTCCTTGACCATCGTGTAGGGCTGCAGCACGTACGAGCGGATCTGGGAGCCGAAGCCGACATCCTGGGTCTCGCCCTTCTCGCGAGCGAGCTCGTCGCGGCGGCGCTGTTCCTCGAGCTCGACCAGCTTCGACCGCAGCATGGCCATGGCCGTGGCCTTGTTGCTCGACTGCGAGCGCTCGTTCTGGCACTGGACCACCGTCTTCGTCGGCCGGTGGGTGATGCGCACCGCGGAGTCGGTCTTGTTGACGTGCTGGCCACCGGCGCCGGAGGCGCGGTAGGTGTCGATCTGGAGGTCGCTCTCGTCGATCTCGAAGTCCACCGCGTCGTCGACGAGCGGTGACACCTCCACCAGCGCGAAGCTCGTGTGCCGGCGCGCGGCGGCGTCGAAGGGCGATATGCGTACGAGGCGGTGCACGCCCTTCTCGGCCGAGAACAGCCCGTACGCGTTCTCCCCGCGGGCCACGAAGGTCGCCGACTTGATGCCGGCCTCCTCCCCCTCGCTCACCTCCACCAGCTCGGTGGCCATCCCCCGGCGCTCGGCCCAGCGCATCTCCGTGCGCAACAGCATCTCGGCCCAGTCCTGCGAGTCGGTGCCGCCCGTGCCCCCGTGCACCGACACCACGGCATCGCCGGCGTCGTAGGGCCCGCTGAACAGCCGTGCCTCCTCGAGCTCACCCAGCCGGACCTCGATCGACGCCAGCTGCTCCTCGAGCTCCTGGTCCATCGAGCCGTCCTCGTCGGCCATCTGGAGGAGCTCCTCGAGGTCGTCGGTGTCCTGCTGCAGGGAGGCGAAGGCCTGACCCCGACGCGCGGCGCGCGCGTGCTCGGCGCTTACGCGCGCGGCGCGCGCCTGATCGTCCCAGAAGCCCGGGAGGCCCATCTCGGCCTCGAGCTCCGCGACTCGCTTCGCCAGCGCAGCGGGGTCAAAGGTAGTCCGCGAGCAGGGTCAGCTGCTCGCGGACGGCGGCCAGGCGGTGGGGTGCTGAGTCGCTGGTGGTGTTATGCGGGGTGGCCATTGGTGAGAGTGGACGGTGGACGGTGATGGCGGGTCGCCTCAGGCCGCCGCGCCGTGGCACTTCTTGTACTTCTTGCCCGAGCCGCACCAGCACGGCTCGTTGCGGCCGACCTGGTCGCGCTCGTCGACGGTGCGGGTCTGCACCGGCGCGGCCAAGGGCGGCTCGGTCATGCCCCCGTACGGCAGCACCGCTCCGTCGCCTCCGGTGGCGCCGTAGGCCGCCGGGGCCCCCGCTCCGCCGGCGCCCTGCGCGGCCTCCGTGAGCGCGCTCGGCTGGTCGGCGGCGGTTCCGCCCTGGTACCGCAAGCGCCCGGCGGTGCTCGAGCTGTTGCCGCCGGTGGGCCACGGCGGGGTGGGCGCAGCGCCGTTGCCGTCGCCGTTCTCGGCCTGGACCTCCACCTCGACGTGGAAGACGTAGCGGGCGAACTCCTCCCAGACCGAGTTCATCAGCGCGGTGAACATCTCGAAGCCCTCGTTCTTGTAGGCCACGAGCGGGTCGATCTGGGCGAAGCCGCGCAGGTGGATGCCCTCGCGCAGGTAGTCCATGTCGTGCAGGTGCTCGCGCCAGCGCTCGTCGATGATCTGCAGCAGGATGTAGCGCTCGAGCGCGCGCATCAGCTCCGCGCCGAGCTCCTCCTCGCGCTCGTCGTAGGCCTTGACGACGTCCTCGCGCAGCTCCTCGATCAGCGTGACCCGGTCGAGCGTGTTCTTGTCGAGGTCCTCCTCGGCCAAGGCGACCGGGTACATCTGTTCCAGCTGGGTGAAGAGGCCGCCGAGGTCCCAGTCCTCCACGTAGTCGCCCACCAGATACTCACTCGCAAGACGCTCCGTGGCCTCGGCGATCTGCTCCCTGGCCGTGCCGGAGATGTCCTCACCCTCGAGGATGCGGTCGCGGTACTCGTAGACCACCTCGCGCTGCTGGTTCATCACGTCGTCGTACTCGAGCACGCGCTTGCGGATCAGGAAGTTCTGCTCCTCCACCTTGCGCTGGGCGCCCTCGATCTGCTTCGAGAGCATCTTGTGCTCGATCGGCAGCTCGCTGCCGTCCTCGGCCGTCTGCGCCAGGAACTTGTTGTCGAGGATCTTGTAGATCCGATCGCCGGCGAACAGGCGCACGAGGTCGTCCTCCGCCGACAGGTAGAAGCGGGACTCACCGGGGTCCCCCTGGCGGCCCGAGCGCCCGCGCAGCTGGTTGTCGATGCGCCGGGACTCATGGCGCTCGGTGCCGAGGATGAACAGGCCGCCGGCCTCGGTCACCTTCTGCCGCGCCTCCTCGACACGCTCCTCGATCTTCGGGAAGATCGTGTCGAACATCTGCTCGTAGTCGTCGGAGTCGGGGTCCATGCCGAGCTTCTCGGTGAGCTCCCGGTGGGTCAGGTGCTCCGCGTTGCCGCCAAGCTTGATGTCCACTCCGCGCCCCGCCATGTTGGTGGCGATGGTCACGGCCCCGGGGCGGCCGGCCTCGGCGATCGTCTGGCCCTCGAGCTCGGCGTACTCCGGCTTGGCGTTGAGCACGGCGTGGGGCACGCCGCGCTTCCTCAGCTGCTCCGACAGGAGCTCCGACACCTCGACCGAGATCGTGCCCACGAGCACCGGCTGCTCGCGCTCGTGGCGGGCGGTGATCTCCTGCGCGACGGCGGCCCACTTGCCGTCCTTGGTCTTGTAGATCTGGTCGTTCCTGTCGGCGCGCACCATCGGCATGTTGGTCGGGACCTCGACCACCTGGAGCTTGTAGATCTTCATGAACTCGGTGGCCTCGGTGAGCGCCGTGCCGGTCATGCCCGCCAGCTTGTCGTAGCGGCGGAAGTAGTTCTGGTAGGTGATCGTCGCGACCGTCTGGTTCTCCTCCTGGATCGCGACGCCCTCCTTGGCCTCGACGGCCTGGTGCAGGCCCTCCGACCAGCGCCGGCCCTCGAGGATGCGCCCGGTGAACTCGTCGATGATCTTCACCTCGCCGTCGATCACCGCGTAGTCGACGTCGCGCTTGTAGAGCGATTCGGCCTTCAGCGCCTGGATCAGGTGGTTCACGAGGTTGCCGTGCTCGGCGAGGTACAGGTTGTCCACGCCCAGGAACTTCTCGGACTTCTCGACGCCCTGCTCGGTGACCGCCACCGTCTTGTGCTTCTCGTCGGGCTCGTAGTCGTAGTCGGCCATCCAGTCCTTCGACTTGGCCTCGATGCCCTCGGGCTTCTTCCCCGCCACCAGCCGCGGGGCCAGCTTGGCGAACTTGTAGTAGAGGTCGGCGGCCTGCTCGGGGGCACCGGAGATGATCAGCGGCGTGCGGGCCTCGTCTATGAGGATGTTGTCCACCTCGTCGACGATCGCGAAGCTGTGGCCGCGCTGGTACTTCTCCTCCTGGGTCGTGGCCAGGTTGTCGCGCAGGTAGTCGAACCCGAACTCGGAGTTGGTGCCGTAGGTCACGTCCGAGGCGTAGGCGGCGTGCTTGTTCTCGTCGCGCTCGCGGGCCTGGAGGATGCCGACCGACACGCCGAGCATCTCGTACACCGGGCTCATCCACTCGGCATCGCGCCGCGCCAGGTAGTCGTTGACCGTCACGAGGTGCACGCCCTTGCCGGCGAGCGAGTTGAGCACGACGGCCAGGGTGGCGGTGAGGGTCTTGCCCTCGCCCGTCTTCATCTCGGCGATCGTGCCCTCGTGCAGCGCCATGCCGCCTATGAGCTGAACGTCGAAGTGGCGCATGCCGAGCGCGCGGCGGGCGGCCTCGCGGGTGAGGGCGAAGGACTCCGCCAGCAGGTCGTCGAGGGGCTCGTCGCCACGGGCGCGCTCGCGCAGCTCGTCGGCCTCCTCGCGCAACTCCTCGTCGCTCAGGACCTCCAGATCGGGCTCGAGCGCGTTGATCGCGGCCACCCGCCGCTCGTAGCCCTTGAACTTCTTCGCCTCGCCCACCCGGAGGGCGCGGTCCAGGATCGACATGGAGGCGAGGTTAGCAGTGGGACGGGCCCCGGGAGGGCGGGTTCGACCCGCTGTTCAAGGGCCTTTCTCGGCTGTCCGACCCGCGTTCAGGGCGCCATCTGCTGCGGCTGTACGGCCGGCGCCTGGCGCCGCCCACGGCGCTTGTCGCGGTGGCGCTTGACCTGCCGCGCGAGGTCCTCCTCGAGCAGGTTGATCGCGTGCACGAGGCTGTCGGAGGCCTCCCGCGCCCGGAGGGTCGTGCCCTTCAGGTAGAGCGTCCCCTCGGCCACGTGCGAGTCGCGAATCGCCGGGTTGCGCTCCTGGCACAGCTCCACCTCGAGCTGGGCCAGCTCGGACACCTGGCGCGCGACCTTCTCGAACCGCTTCTCGACGCGCTGCCTCAGGTCGTCGCTGACCACGACGTTGCGGCCCTTGACACCGATGCGCATGCGGTTCCCCCCCCTCGCTCGACTGGTGCGTCGATGGTAATGCGCGGCACGGCCGTGCCACCTATCCGTCGCGGGCCGTCACCTTCCCGGGGTGCGCGCGTAGGCCACGGCGGCCAGGCGCCGGACGCCGGCCGCGCGCAGCGCCCGCGCACAGGCCGCGAGCGTGGCCCCGGTGGTCACCACGTCGTCCACGAGCAGCACGTTCGGCGGTGGGCTCACGTGCGCCCGTGCGCGCACCTCGCCGAGCGCCCGCAGGCGGTTCTCCCGCGTGCGACCGACCTGCGGGCCGGCTGGGCCCGTGCGCTCGAGGCAGTCCGCGACCGGAGCACCGGTGCGCCGCCCGAGCGCGGCCGCCAGGCGCTCGGCCTGGTTGTACCCGCGCCGGCGCCGGCGTCCGCTGTCCATCGGCACCGGCACCAGGGTGGCACTGCGGCCGTGCCCCGCCGGAATGCCGGCGGCGATGTGCGCGGCCATGGCGTCGGCGAGCTGCAGTGCGCCGCGGTACTTCAGCGCGCGCACCAGCCCGGGCGCGCTACCGGCGTAGGAGAGCGGCGCCCAGACGGGCACCCCGGCCACGGTCTCGGGACCGCCGGACAGCCAGCGCAGGTCTTCGCGACAGCCGGCGCAGAGCGGCTGCCCCTCGCCGCAGTGAGCGCCGCAGGCCGGGCACAGCGGAGGGGCCAGGAGGGTCACGAGCGAGGCCAGGCGGATCCCGCGATGGTCCCGGCCGGCGCGTGACGGATGACGCGCCGGTGCGACAATGGCGTTACCCGTGTCGCCCGATCTGCACTGGACCCTCGCGCCGAGCGTGCTCGTGCCGATCGCGGGCTACGCGGGGGTGTACGCGTGGCGCTTCCGCAGGGCCCGGCGCGAGTCCGGACCGCGCGGCGCCGGCGCGCGGCACGCGCTCTGCTTCGCAGCGGCGATCGTAGTACTGCTCGTTGCCGTGGCCTCTCCACTCGACGGGCTCGGCGAGGAGTACCTGTTCTCCGCGCACATGGCCCAGCACGTGCTGCTCAGCGACATCGCGCCGCTGCTGCTTCTGCTCGGCCTCTCGCGGGTGATCATGCGTCCGCTAACGCGCCGGCTCCTGGCGGTCGAGCGCGCGCTGGGGCCGCTCGCCCACCCGATCACGGGCATCGTCGTGTGGTTCGCCCTGATCTACTTCTGGCACATACCGAGCATGTACGAGGCGGCCATAGGGAATCCGGTCGTGCACGCGCTCGAGCACGCCTCGTTCTTCACGGCCGGAGTGGCCGTGTGGTGGCCGCTCATCCAGCCGATCCCGATGCGCCGCCCCCTGACCGGCCCGGGCACGTTCGCCTACATACTCGCCGCGAAGATGGGGCTCGGCGGCCTCGGCCTCTTCCTGGCGTGGTCGAGCACCGTCGCCTACCCCGTCTACGAGACCCTTCCGCGTGTCTGGGGGCTGAGCGCGATCGAGGACCAGAACCTCGGAGGAGCGCTGATGATGGTCGAGCAGTCCCTTGTCCTGGCCGCCGTGCTGCTCGTGCTCTTCGTGAAGATGCTCGCGAGCTCCGAGCAGCAGGACCTGCGGCGCGAGCGCCTGGAGGACGCCGCTGCGGTCTGAGCGCCGGCGCCCGGCGTGCTCCGGCCGGGGCGCGCTTTTACAAGACGCACCCCTCCAGTAAGTTCTTCCCTCTCCGTGGACGAGACCTTCCTGGAAACGCCGCCCCCGCGGCCCACGCGTGGGCAACTCGACGTGGCGCAGGAGGCGGCACTGCGGATAGTGGCCGAGCAGCCGGGCATCGCTCAGGGGGACCTGCTGGCTCGGCTGGAGGAGGAGACGGGAACCCCTGCGTCCGCGGCCCTCGAGGCGGTTCGCGGCCTCGACCGCGACGGGGCGGTCGCCTCGCGCCGAAGCGCGGGCAGCAAGGTGTATGCGCCGGTGGGCAGCGAGGCCGAGCTCCAGGCCGGCGGCCCGGCTCGCGCGGCGGTGCTCGAGGCGGTGTCCCAGGAAGAGGGCATCGGGCAGGGCGACCTCACCGAAAGGCTTCGCGCGCGCCATGGCCTGTCGACGTCCGCGGTGCTCGCGGCGGTGCGGGCGCTCGAGCGGGATGGAGTGCTCGGCTCACGGCGTGGTCGGCGCAAGGCCTACGTGCTCGCCGAGACGCTCGCGGCCGAGCGGGCCGCCGGCGCCGGCACGGCCACGCGCACGGAGCGGCTCGCCCCTGCCGCCAACGGCCGAGACGCCGCTCCCACGCCCGAGGCGATCGGCCGCGGTGACTCCGGTGCCCTGGCCGGCTACTACGACAAGCGGGCGGCGGCCGTCTTCTCCTACTGCTCGCACGTCGCCTCGCCGGAGGCCACGGCCGACGCCGTCGAGACCGCCTTCGCCAACCTGTTCGAGGCCGTGCGTCGCGGCGAGACGGGCGGCGGGGCCGATCTGGACAGCACCCTGCTGCGTGCCGCCCGCGTGGCGGCGGCCGACCGTGCGCCCCGGCAGACCGAAGAGGGTGACGGCGTGCAGGCCGCCCCGCCATGGCGGGGCGGCCGCGCGGTCGACCACGCTCGCAGCTCGGCCTGCGACCTCATGCCCCGCCTGCTGGCCGCTCGTGCCTCGGGGATCCTCTCCCAGAACGATCAGGAGCGGATGGGTCGCCACCTCGCCCGCTGCGCCGGTTGCCGCGGCGCCGAGACGCGCTTCAACCAGGCGGAACGCGCCTTCAGCACGCTGCGCGAGGGACGCACGCTGCCCGAGGTACGGCAGGCGCTCCTGGCGCGCTTTGCGGTGGCCGCGACAGTGCCGGCCCCGCGCCTCGACCCTCCCGGGGACGAGGCGCCCGTCGTCGTCGAGGAGGTTCCGGCGGCCGGCGACCTCGACTATCAGCCGGCCGTCGCGGAGCCGTGGCCGGTCGCCGCCGCGGGGGCCGACTTCGACGGACCCGATCCGTACGCCGCCGGACCACTCCACTCCCCGCCACCGTCCGGGGCGGCGGAACCGGCTGGCTTCTCCATCGCAGGGCGATCCCTTCCGGGGGGCGGGCGAACGCTCGCCGCGGCAGCCGTGGTGGCCGCCCTGGTGCTCGCCGGCGGCCTGGCGCTGACCCTCGGCGGTGGCGACGGGGACTCGGCTCAGGTCGAGCCCGGCGCACCCTCGGCGGCGGACGCCCCGGCGCCCGAGCCGCGACCGGCCGGGCGAGCGGACGATCCGCCGCCGCGAGAGCGGCCCCAGGGCGTCAACGCCGGGTCGGTACGGGTGTCGGTGCTGAGCGGGGCCGACATCCCACGCCTCGCCGCCCGGACCGGGCAGACGCTCGAGCGCCGGGGCTTCCGGCTCGTCGAGGTGGCAAACGCCCCCGGCCCCTCGGCCGAGTCGTTCGTGCTGTTCGCGGCGGGCGCGCGCCGGCAGGCCGCGAGCGTCGCTCGGGTGCTCGACATCGAAGCCGTCAGGCCGCTGGACGCTCCCAACCGCGCGGTGGCCGGCGACGCACAGGTGGTCGTGGTCGCCGGCGCGGATCGCGGCGATCGGTAGCGCCGCGATGCGGCGAACGACCCTGGCGCTTGCCGGCGCGGCCCTCGTGATCGGCGGCTGCGGCTCCGGCGACCAGTCGGTGGACGACGACAAGCTGCCCTATTCGTTCGGGTTCCCGTCCGAGTTTCAGGAGGTCAGCGGGGACAACCTCGAGTCGGCCGCCGGCAGGGCGTACGAGAACGAGACGGTGATCGCGAAGGGAGACGGAGCCGAGCTCGTGTCGGTCCAGACCCAGGCGCTGCGGCAGACCGTCACGCCGAAGCTACTCGGCCGCGTCGAGGCCGAGCTCGAGGACGCCGCGCGCGAGGTGGGCACGATCGAGCGTCAGGGACGCGTGACCGTCGACGACCTTCCGGGATTCGAGTTCCGCATCAGGTACGGCGGCCGCGGCGCCAAGACCGAGGCGTTGTGGACCTACACGCCGAAGGACCGGACGCTCTACTGGATCAACTGCCAGTGGCGCAACGACCGCCAGGCCGTGCTCGACGCCTGCTCGAAGGTCCTGGAGACGCTCGAGCTGAAGAAGTAGGCGCCCCGCGGGCTCAGCGCGGGCGGATGACGATCGTCCAGCTGTCGCCGGCCACTCGCACGTCGCGGTAGTCGCCGGGCGCGAGCTCGGTCCGGCCCTCGCCGCCCGGCTCGTCGATCGCGATTCCCGCGCCGCGGACCGTGAAGCGGCCACCGGCGGCGGTGAAGCTCAGGACCGACGGCTCCTCGACGTTGAAGGTGAGGGTCTGGGTACCGGTGCCCGAGAACGTCCGGACGCTGCTCGCGCCCGAGGTGCGGGAACTCGAGCTGCAGTCGCCGCCCTGGCACGACTGCGACTGAGTGCTGGACTGCGAGCCACCGCCGGACTGGGACTGGGACTGCCCGGAGGACGATTGCGACTGGGAGAGCGTCTGATCTCCGGAAGTCGACCGCTTGGAGGACTGCGAGCCGCCGCCGGCTTCCCCAGGCTTCGCGCCCGTGGCCGCGCCACCCTCGACGGTCTGTCCCGCCCGCTCGCTGTCGGTTTCCTCGGAGCCGCCGCACGCGGCAAGGGTGGCGCCGGCGAGGCAGGTGGCTATGAGCCCGCCGGAGAGCAAACGGTGTGAGTTCATCGCGCGACCGTACCCGTGCGTCCTAAACGCCCGCTAAGAGCGCCGCTCCTGCTGGCCTCGATCGCCGGCATGGTGCGGTGCACGGGCCGGCCCTCCCGCCCCGAGCGTGGACTGAACGATGGCGGGTGGACTGAGTCGCCCGAAGCGGTCCTTCGCCCACAGCGCATAGCAGTAGCCGCCCGCCCGCTCGAGGTCGAAGCGGAAATCGGTGAACTCCTGCAGCACGCCCGAATCGGCCGGCAGCTCCTGCCAGGGCCGAGGACGCCGTGGGGGCGCGGCCGGGCAACCGCCGGTGGTGCGCTCGATCACCACGCTGCGCAGCGTCGCGCTGATCGGGTTGCGCCACCGCAGCGACGTCCCTCGCGGTCCGAGGGGCGAGGAGGAGGCGAAGGTGACCGACGGGGTCGACGGAGGAAGTGGAAGATCCGGCGGATCGAAGCGCACCGTGGCCGGGACATCGCTGAGCCGTCCATCGGTGTCGCGCGACCAGATCGCGTAGCAGACCTCGCCGAGCTCGAGGACGAAGCCGGCCGCCTGCCGAGCACCCGACGCGGCGTCGAGCGTGGTGCTGCCGGCGCTCGTGGCGCTGGTGGGGCAGCCGCGCGTGGAAGTGGCCACCACCACCGATGCGAGCCGCTCGGCCGTGGCGTTGCGCCACTCCAGCCGGATCCGACTTGAGCTCATCGGGTCGAAGGCGATGGAGAGGCCGGTCGGGGGATCGACCGGGGGATAGAGGTCACAGAAGGACGAGCCCCGCCGGAGGGCGACGCTGCCCCCGTATAGCGCGACCGCACCCCGCACGTCGTCGCGTTCCAGCAGCCGGCAGCGGTACTCGCCGGCGCCGGGTGGAGAGCACCGCGACGGCGCGGCGTTGAGGATCGCCGAGTTCATGAGCGCGCAGCCACCGTCCTCGTGGCCCAGGCCGAGCACGTGCCCGAGCTCATGCGCGGCAACCAGCGTCGCCTCCGGGCGGCGCCTGCGCGCCTCTTCGGCCGACCAGCCGGGCAGTTCGATCTCGGCGTCGCCGGGGCGCGGAGCCAGTTCTTCGCCCGACGACGTGGAGCGGTGGAGCAGCGACGTGGACCCGCCGTCGACGAGTGATCCGGTGCGGATCACGAGCTCGGCGTCCGCTCGGGGCACCGCCACGAACTCAACCAGGGCGCCGCTCGTGTTCCACGCCTCGACCGCCTCACGTACCGCCCGCGCGTGCTGGGGCGCGGCGTTGTGGTAGGTGATCAGTCGCCCGGGCGCGGGCTTCCCCTCGAGCACGTACGCGCGCGGGGCATCTGGTCCGACCGTCATGCTCGCCAGCAGGGCCAGCGCGAGCGACAGCGCCGGAAACAGAACGGGGCGCCCCGAAGGGCGCCCCGTCAAGGTCCTCAACTTCGCAGGTCCAACTGCCTAACGGCTGCTGCTCCCACGCCGCTGGGCCGCGAGCAGACCGAGGCCTCCGGCCAGGGACAGACCGCCGAGAAGGGCGATCATCCAGGCGTCGAAGCCGGTCCGGGCCAGCGGGACGTTGCGCACGAACTGGACGCGACGCTCGGTGGTGCCGCCGCCGCCCGTGTTGATCTGGGCGTTCTGGGTGATGGACTGGTTGCACTCGCCGTCACCGCCGATGGTGCAGTTCTGCTGCGCACCCTGCTGGATCTGGTTGTTGTCACCGCCCTTTGCGTCGCCGCCCGACTCCGCGCCGGCGTCGCCGGCCGCGCCGGTCTGGTCCTGGGTCAGCGTTTGATCGCCACCCTCGGCACCGCCACCGCCGCCCTGGGCGAACGCCGCCGAGGGGAGAACAAAGAATGCGGCTGCGACGAGCAGAGTCGCAAGCCTTCCGAGGCTGAAGATGCCCCTGTGTGTCATTGAACTGCTCCTTCCGCTGGAAACGAGGACGCGGAAGCTATAGCCTCCGGCGGACGGGAAGTCAACCCTTTTGGGAGATTCAGTTCCCGTCGCGCGCTCGGTACATTACCCGCAACCGGCATGCAACCACCCACCGATATGCAAATCGCGCGTACTCACGATCACGACGGAACGGTCGAGGAGCGCGACGAGCCGGGCGTCTTCCCTGAGTTTCCGGGCGACTCACCGGTGCCCGCCGGTGCTCGCGCGAACGGCAACGGAAACGGCAACGGCAACGGCAACGGCAACGGCAACGGTGGGCATTTAGCACCCGACGGCAACGGCAGCTCGCCGTCACGAGCCCCCCGGAACGGGACGCGTCCGTCTCGGAACGGCACCCGGGCCAGTGGGCATCGCAACGGCAATGGCAACGCAAACGGCAACGGACGGGCTAAGCGGGGCACGGTGAAGCAGGTCCCGGACGGCCCCGTGTTCATTGAGGGTCAGCTTCCCTTGGAGCGCGAGGCGGTGATCAAGGCGGTGGCCGCCGGTCGCGCCATGGGTCAGGCGGAGCTCGCGCAGCACATCAGCGACGCGCTCGGCGTGGCCCCGTCGACGGCGCTCGGCAAGATCCGCGGGCTCGAGCGCGAAGGAGCCATCGTCGGCTTCCGCGACGGGCGCCGCAAGGGCTACCTGCTTCCGGAGCCCCCGCCGGCACCGGTCGTCGAACCGGCAGCGATTCCCGTCGACGACACCCTCGTACACGAGCTGGCGGGCGACACATTCGGGCTCCCCGTGGAGGAGCGGGGCGCTCCGCGCCTTCCTCGCCTTCCCCGCCTGCGCAGCCTCCGCACCCGGGAGGGCGCCTCGCCCCCGCCGCAGCGCTCGCGCGTGGCCCGCACGGTGCCCATCGTGCTGGTCGTGCTCGGGACGCTGCTCCTGGCCGAGGGCATCGTCACGGTGGCGTGGCAGGAGCCCTTCACCTCGCTCTCGGCGGCGCGCTCGCAGGACCGGCTCGACGGCGACCTCGGCGACGCCGAGGTACGCGAGCGCCGCCTGTCACAGGCCCGCGTGGCCCGGCTGCGTAACGACCAGCGAAAGATCGACGCCTTCATGGCCGAGCGCGCCACGGCGGTCAACGAGAAGACCCCGCCCGGCGAGGCGCTCGGGCGGCTGAAGATCGACAAGATCGACCTGGACCTGGTGATGGTCCAGTCGACGACCGACTCGAGCCTCACCAAGGGTCCCGCCCACTACACCGAAACGGTGCTGCCGGGGCGGCCCGGCATCATGGGCATCGCCGGGCACCGCACCACCTACTCGGCCCCATTCCGCAACATCAACGAGCTGAAGGCGGGCAACGAGATCGTCGTGACCATGCCCTACGGCCGCTTCACCTACAAGGTGGTCGGTCAGAAGATCGTCGACGCGGCATTCGGAGGGGTGTTCACGGCGGCCTCCTTCCCCGGTCGCCAGCTGCCCAAGAAGAACGCCCTGGCCGCTGAGGGACCCGCTGGAGCGGCCGGCGAGGGTGGCGGCGGCCCGCCCGAGGCCCTGTCGAGCGACTTCGGAGGCCTGGCCCTCACTGCCTGCCACCCGCTCTACAGCGCGGCACAGCGGATCATCGTGTACGCCCGGCTGGACAGCACGCAGCCCATCGGGGGCACGCGCCGGGCCGCCACCCGGAGCTAGCCGACCGGCCGGCTCGGCCGGCGCATCCGCTCCACGATTCCCGTTCCGGCGAGGATCGCGTCGATCAGGATGGCGCCCTCCGACACGTCGGTTCCCGGGAACACGATCGAGTTGCGCAGGGCGGCACCATCGCCTATGCGGCAGCCGTCCCCGATGACGACCGGCCCCATGAGCCGCACCCCCTTCCCTATGTCGCACTCCTCGCCGATCCAGACCGGCGGCGCTACCTCTGTAACGCCGGCCAGCTCGGTGCCCCTCCCCGCACGGAACCCCTCGTCGACCTCGTCGCCGGTCAGCTCGAGGCGCAGCCGGCCCGTGAGCGCGTCGAATGTGCCCTGACGCAGCTCCGCGAGCGAGCCGACGTCGTTCCAGTAGTCCTCGATCTCGTGCACGTGAAAGGGCACGTCGTGCTCGAGCAGGGCGGGAAAGACGTCCTGGGCCCAGTCGGCGAACGGCCGGTCGGGGAAGTAGTCGAAGATCTCGGGGCCGAAGCAGTAGATGCCGCAGTTGCCCAGGTTGGACAGCGCCTCGGCCGGTTCGGGCTTCTCCTGGAAGCCCTGGATGCGCCCATCGGAGTCGTGGATGACGACCCCATACTCCCGAGTGTCGGGCACCTTCTTCACGGTGAGCGTGGCGATGCCCCCGGCCTGGCGATGCCGGTCGAGGAGGGCGCTTAGGTCCGTGTCGGTGAGGGCGTCGCCCGACACCACCAGCACCGGGTCGTCGCCGAAGAAGTCGGCCACGTTGCGCACTCCGCCGGCGGTGCCGAGCAGCTCCTCCTCGTAGCGGTACTCGACGCGGTCCCCGAAGTACTCGCGGATCGGATCCGGGAAGTGGTGCAGGTTGGACACGATCTGGTCGAAGCCCTGACGATCGAGCAGGTCGATTATGTGGGCCATCACCGGCCGGTCGAGCACCGGCACCATCGGCTTGGCGAGCTCGTAGGTGATCGGCCGCAGGCGCGTCCCGAGGCCTGCGGCTAGGACCATTGCCTTCATGCGGCGCGGGACGCTAGCGGAAGCTTCGGCGGCCGGGTTCGGTCCCACTTGCGCTACGACGGCAGGAGCTCGAGTCGGTCGACGGAACGGGCCGCATGGGGGCGGTCCCCGCCGCGCCGCAGAGCCTCAGGTGCCCTGGTCCCAGCTGTGCAGGTAGGTGTCCTGCAGGTCGGTGAGGACGTCGATTTCCACGCCCAGCGACTCGAGCTTGAGCCGCGCGATCTCCTTGTCGATCTCCTCGGGCACCGTGTAGACCTTCTTCTCGAGGGAGGCGCCGTTCTTCACCATGTGCTCGGCCGATAGGGCCTGGTTGGCGAACGACATGTCCATGACCGCCGCCGGGTGGCCCTCCGCCGCCGCAAGGTTCACCAGCCGTCCGTCGGCCAGGAGGTTGATTCGCCGCCCGTCCTCGGTGAGGTGCTCCTCCACGTTCGGGCGCACCTCGCGCTTGGCCTTGGTGATGGCGTCGAGGTCGTTCTTGTTGATCTCCACGTCGAAGTGACCCGAGTTGGCGATGATCGCGCCGTCCTTCATCACCTCGAAGTGCTGGCTGGCCATCGCATCGCGGCCGCCGGTCACGGAGATGAACACGTCGCCCTCGCGGGCGGCCTCGAGCCCGGTGAGCACCTCGTAGCCGTCCATCACCGCCTCGAGCGCCCGCAGGGGGTCGATCTCGCACACGATCACGTGCGCGCCCGCGCCCTTGGCCCGCACCGCCACGCCGCGGCCGCACCAGCCGTAACCCATGACCACGACCTTGCGCCCGGCCAGCAGGATGTTGGTGGCGCGGACGATCCCGTCGAGCGTCGACTGACCCGTGCCGTAGCGGTTGTCGAACAGGTGCTTGGTGTCGGCCTCGTTCACCGCGACGATGGGGAAGGCCAGCTTGCCCTCGGCCTCGAGGGCCTTCAGGCGGATGACGCCTGTGGTGGTCTCCTCGGTGCCGCCGATGATCCCGGGGATGAGGTCGGTGCGGCGGGTGTGCAGCACCGAGATCACGTCGGCGCCGTCGTCCATCGTGATCTGGGGACGCATGTCGCAGACCGAGTCGATGTGCGAGTAGTAGGTGTCGTTGTCCTCGCCGTGGATGGCGAAGACCTGGCCGCCGTAGCGGTCGACGAGCGCGGCTGCCGTCTCGTCCTGGGTGGAGAGCGGGTTGGAGGCGCAGAGCCCCACGTTCGCGCCGCCGGCCATGAGCGTGCGCACCAGGTTGGCGGTCTCGGTGGTCACGTGCAGGCAGGCGCCGAGCGTGATCCCTTCGAGGGGCTTCTCGCGCTCGAAGCGCTCGCGGATCTGTGCGAGCACGGGCATCTGGGTGTCGGCCCACTCGATGCGGGCCTGGCCGGCGTCGGCCAGCGACAGGTCGGCGACGTCGTAGTTGGTGACGGTGGTGGCGATGGTGTTCCTCTCGGGTGGACGGTGGACGTGGACGGGGTTCCCGTCCGAAGGCGGTTCTCTAGGCGGCGATGAGGCGTTGGTGCTTCTCCTGCTCCCACGCGAGCCAGTCGGCGGGAGAGACGCCCTCGGGGCGGCGCGGCTCGGCCTCAAGCCAGCGCTCGACGGTCTGACGCAGCGCCGCCTCTTGCCTGAGCCGCTTGGCGAATGCCATGTCCGACAGCGAGCAGCCGAAGCGGGCGAGCAGCTCCCTGAGGGTGCGCAGCCGCTGCAGCTCGCCGGGGCCGAAGACGCGGTATCCGGCCGCGGTGCGGGGCGGCTCGACGAGGCGGGCGGCGTCGAGGTAGCGCAGCATGCGCGGCGACCAGCCGGTGAGCGCGGCGGCCTCGTGGATGGTGAGCCCGGTCAAGGCGGTGGACCTTACCACGATCGTGTGAAGGTCGAGTCGGGGGCCGGGACTACGCCCTCCCGCATCGGGGTAACGGCTTCGCGTGGACATGCCCCACGTCGACGGCGTCGAGCACCGCTGGATCGACGTCGGCCCCTTCCGCATGCACGTTGCCGAAGCCGGCGCCGGCGAGCCGCTCGTGCTCCTCCACGGCTGGCCGCAGCACTGGTACGAGTGGCGCTACCTGATCGGCCCCCTGGCCGAGCACTTCCGGGTGATCTGCCCCGACCTGCGCGGGTTCGGGTGGTCGGACGCGCCGCCCGGGCGCTACGACAAGGAGACACTCGCCCGCGACGTCGTGCGGCTGCTCGACGCGCTCGACCTCGACCGCGTGCGGCTGATCGGCCACGACTGGGGCGGCTTCATCGGGTTCCTGCTCTGCCTCCAGCACCCCGAGCGCATCGAGCGCTTCGTCGCGCTCAACATCCTTCACCCCTGGCAGACGCCGAGCCTGCGCGGCCTGGCCAACGCGTGGCGCCCGGCGCACGCCTACCTGATCTCGACGCCGGGAGTCGGCGGGTGGGTCCTTCGCAACCAGCCGGGCTTCGTGCGCACCGCCCTTCGGCTAGGCACCCACGACCGCTCGGTGTGGACCGACGAGGACCTGGCCGCGTTCGCCGAGCCGCTCCGCGAGCCGGCGCGAGCGGCGGCCACCGTCGCGCTCTACCGCACCTTCGTCACCCGCGAGGCCCGCGCCATGCTGGCCGGGCGCTACCGCTCGCTGCGGCTGACCACGCCCACGCTGCTCATCTTCGGCGAGCGCGATGTGGCCATCGCCACGAGCGCCCTGGAGGGCTACGAGCCCTACGCCGACGACATGCGCGTCGAGCTCGTGCCCGATGCCGGACACTTCATCGCCGAGGAGAAGCCGGACCTCGTGCGTGAGCGGGCACTCGCGCACTTCGCGGCGGGTTAGCTCCTACGACAGCTTCGACTTGAGCTCGTCGATGGCCTCGACGGGCGTGGGATCCGTGCCGTGCAGGATCGCGAGGTAGACGGACACCAGGTCGCCGAGGAACACCAGCGACATCACGCGCTCCACGGGACTCTCGCCGTGGCTCTCGACACGCTCGACGTCCTGCGCGCCCGAGGCGGCGGCCTCGGCCGTGGGGCCGATCCGCCGGCGGATGCGCGGGTCCTGATCGCGATCCTCCAGGAAGACCGCCGACAGCGGCCCCAGGTCGTGGGCGGCCGCCCAGCCGCAGATGTCGTTGTGGTCGGCCTCGGGAAGCGTGAGCGCGTAGGCCGGCCACTTGGCGTTCTCGTTCATCTGGGTCTTCCACCGCGAGGCGACGGCGACCGTCGGCCCCGCGCCGTACACGATGGGCACGCTCCCGCGCAGGAAGCCGGCCAAGGACTTCGCGGTCGAGCCGGCCGGCGAGTCCGGGCCCCACTCCGCGGCCAGCGTCTTCAACAGCTCTCCCCCTGCCTCGATCTCGTCGCGCAGCGGCGGCATGACGCCCGCCCGAGCGGCGCACTCGAGCGCGGCAACGGTCATGTAGGCGACGGCGGCGCGCGGCTGCAGCCCGGCCGGCACTCCGATCACCGGCACGCCGTCCTCGCGGGCCATCGCCGCCAGCTCGCCGCCGGTCGTGAGGACCACACGGCGAGCCCCGCGCTCGCCGGCCACCCGGTAGGCCGACACCGTCTCCTCGGTGGTTCCCGAGTAGCTGGCGCACAGCACGAGCTCGTCCGGGCCGACCCACGGCGGCGGCGTGTAGTCGCGGACGGTGGTTATCGGGCGGGCGGCCCTCGCCCCGATGGCCGCCGCGGCCAGGTCGCCGCCCACCGCCGAGCCCCCCATGCCGCAGACCACGAGCCCGGCAGGCGCGTCGAGCGCGCTCAGGCTCGCCGACTCGACTCGCCACAGCGCGTCAGCCACCTGGTTGCCCTGATCGAGGACGTCACCCAGCATGCCCTGGGGGTCGAGCTCCGCGATCGCGTGCGCGGAGAGCTCGGTCACGCGACCCTCTCTCCGGCCTCGACGTGCGCGTCCGGCGGCACGCGGGCGCCGGGCTCGACGCGAGCGCCCCGGGCAACGGTCGCACGCGCTCCCACCACGGCCCCGGCGGCCACCGACGCGCCTTCCTCCACGATCGCCTCCTCCGCGAGGATGGCGCGCTCGATCGACACACCGGCCCCGACGGTCACGCGGTCGTGCACGGCCGAGCGCTCGACCCTCGCGCCCTCGCGGGCCGTGCAGTCGCGGCCGACCACGGTGAGCGGCCCGATCTTCGCTCCCGCCACCTGGCTGCCCTCCCCGACGAGGGACTCGCTGGGATCCCGGGCCGGCAGGTCGCTCTCGACGCGGCCGGACAGAAGGTCGTAGGTGCCCTCGAGGTAGCGCTCCGGAGTCCCGATGTCGATCCAGTACCCCTCGGCCGGATAGCCGAACATTCGCGTGGATCCCGGCTCGGCGATGAGCCCGGGGAACACCTCGCGCTCGAACGACACCGCCCGCCCCGCGGGGATGCGGTCCACCAGCTCAGGCTCGATGACGTAGGCGCCGGCGTTGATGCGGTTGGTCGGCGCAGGACCCGGAGACTTCTCGAGGAAGGCCTTGACGCTCCCATCGGCCGCCGTGGGCACGACGCCGTAGCTCGAAGTGTCCTCGACCGAGATCAGGGCCAGCGTGGCCAGGGCGTCGCGGTCGCCATGGAGGTTCAGCTGCGCGGTCAGGTCCATGTCGGTCAGCACGTCGCCGTTCAGCACGAACAGGCGGTCCTGGAGCACCCCCTCGTCGGCGGCCAGGCGGAGCGGCCCCGCCGTGCCCAGCGGCTCCTCCTCGTTCACGTACCGGAGCCGCATGCTGCCGTAGTGGTCTCCGAGCACCCGCTCGACCCCGTCGGCCAGGAAGCCGCACGAGAGGATCACGTCGTCCACGCCGTGCCGGCCGAGCCAGTCGAGCATGAAGGTCAAGAACGGCCGCCCGGCAAGCGGCATGACCGGCTTGGGGACGGTGAGGGTGAGGGGCCTCAGGCGGGTGCCCTCTCCGCCGGCCAGGATCAGGGCCTGCACTGGTCCAACTAGCGCTGCGGGAAGAGGCCGGAACGCGGGCTCGGGCCGTCGGCCGCCCGGCCGACCCCCTCGTACGCGTAGCCCGCGGCACTGAGCGCCTCTCCGTCGAGGAAGTTGCGGCCGTCTACCACCAGCGGATGGGCCATTCGTCGCTTGCCCTCCCCTGCCCAGTCGAGCTCGCGGAACTCCGGCCACTCGGTGACGAGCACCGCGCCGTCCGCTCCGTCCAAGGCCTCGAGGCTGGAGTCGCACACGTGCGCCCCGGGCAGCAGCTCCTCAGCCTTCCGGCCGGCGACCGGGTCGTAGACCCGCACCTGCGCCCCCTCGCCCTGCAGCCGCGCGGCCAGCACCAGGCTCGTGGCCTCGCGCACGTCGTCGGTCTCGGGCTTGAAGGCCAGCCCCAGCAGCGCGATCTCCTTGCCCACGAGGGAGCCGAGGTGCTTCTGGAGCTTGCTGATCGTGCGGCGCTTCTGGAGCTCGTTCACCTCGATTACCGCGGTCAGCAATTGGAAGTGGTAGCCACTATTTCCTGCCAATTGCTTAAGTGCACTTACATCTTTCGGGAAACAACTTCCGCCATAGCCAATGCCCGCCTGCAGGAACTTCGGGCCAATGCGCGTGTCGAGTCCCATGCCCCGCGCCACCTCGGTCACGTCGGCGCCGAGCTCCTCCGACACGTTGGCGATCTCGTTGATGAACGAGATCTTGGTGGCGAGGAAGGCGTTCGAGGCCAGCTTGATCATCTCCGCGCTGGCCACGTCGGTGCGCACGATCGGCGCCGCGAGCGGCTCGTACAGCGCGGCCACCCGGTCGGCGAAGGCGGTCGACCTCTCGCCGGCGCCCACCACGACGCGGTCGGGGTGCATGAAGTCGGCGACCGCCGTGCCCTCCTTCAGGAACTCGGGGTTCGACACGTAGCCGAGCTCCGGATGCCGGCGCGCGATCGAGCGCCCGGTGCCCACCGGCACTGTGCTCTTCATCACGAGGGCGTGGTCCGGTGTGTCCCCGAGCTCCGCGAGCACCCGCTCCACGCGCGACAGGTCGGCGTCGCCCGAGTAGGTGGGCGGGGTGTCCACGCAGCAGAAGAGCAGCTGCGCGCCGTCGCGGAGCTCGTCCATGTCGGTGGTGAACGTCAGGCGCTCGGCGTTGCGCGTGATCGTGTCGGCCAGTCCGGGCTCGTAGATCGGCACCTCGCCCCGCCGCAGCGACTCAACCTTCTCGGCGACGATGTCGCGGCACACCACGCGGTGGCCGAGCTCCGAGAAGCACGCGGCGGTGACGAGCCCGACCCAGCCGGCCCCGATGACCCCGATCGGCTCGCGTTCGCCCACGAGGGTCAGCCGCCCACGCGCGTGCCGCGCAGGATGCGCGTGGACTGCGCGATCGCCATCATCTGCTTCGCGCTCAAAGTCTGGAGCAGCGTGTTGGAGATCCAGTACCTCGCCCCGCCGGTGCGCCAGGCGACGATCCGCAGCCGGTCCCCGTCGTAGTGCAGCTCGAACTCCCGGCCGCCGACTCGCTTCGTCTCGGTCGGGTCCTTGAGTATCGGCGGGTCCTGCCAGGTGGTTCCCTGCAGGCCGTAGTACTCGCCCACCTGTCCGCGGGCGATCACCATGCGGTAGCCCGGGTAACGCTCGGCGCCCCCGCCCTGGATGAGGTACACGCGCGGGTCCCCGCCGAACAGGGCGCCCTTGGTGCGCAGCGTGGGGTAGTAGACCGGGAAGCCCGCGCGCTTGGCCTTGCGGGCTTGGGCCTGGCCCTCGACGGTCGTGTCCTCGAGGTCCGGCTGGCTGATCGGCGCGGGCGCGCGCTTCCGCGGCTTCGGCCTCGCTCCCGCCGATTTCCTGCCCGGCGCCCCGCGCGGCCCCTTCGTCTCCGCGACCCCGAGGAACTCCTGCGCCAGCTCACGCACCTTCGCGGAGCTGGCGGTGACGAACGAAGCTCCGATCTCTCCCTCGAAGTGCACCTCGCGCACGGGCTCGTCGTCAAGGGCCAGGGTGAGCTTTGCAAGGCGCAGCAGCTCCTTGCGCGTCTGGATGTCGGAACGCGTGTGCCGTCCGAAGATCTCGATCAGCTTCTTGCGGTCGGACAGGAGGTCGCTCACACTGACCTGGTCGCGCGCCGACCGTAGGAACTCCTGCTGCCGGGCGGAGCGGACGAGGTCGTTGTCCTCGTGGCGGAAGCGCACGTAGTTGAGCGCGGGCCGGCCACACATCTTCTGGTAGCCCTGCTTGACGTTGATCTCGGCGTACTGGTCGAGCCCGGAGTTGTCGTTGTAGTAGCGGCGGTCGACGTCCATGTACACGCAGCCGATCTCGTAGTTGTCGTTGTAGTAGCGGCGGTCGACGTCCATGTACACGCAGCCGATCTCGTTCACCGCCTCGCGGAAGCCGCCGAAGTCGACGTTGATCACGTGGTTGATCTTCAGGCCGGTGAGTTGTTTGACGGTCTGAAGGGTCAGCTTCGGGCCACCATAGGCGTAGGCGGCGTTCAGCTTGTCGGTGCCGAAGCCGGGGATGGCCACCTTGAGGTCACGCGGGAGGGACATAAGCGCCGCGCCCCTGTCGGGATCGAGGCGCACGAGCATCACGGTGTCCGAGCGCGGCTTCTCCGCGAGCGAGGTGCCCGGGTCCTCCGGGCGCTTGTCGGAGCCAATCAGCATCACCGTTTGGGGCTTGCCGGCCTCGGCCTCGACGAGCTCGTTACCGAGGTCCAGGCCCCCGTTCTTCAGGGCGTCGACCAAGGCGTCGATCTCACGGAAGGCAGCCACCGAGGTGGCAGAGGCGGCGGCCACGATCACGAGCATCGTGCCGACCACCAGGCGCTTCCAGAAGCCGCGGCGTGAGTATTTGGGGTGGAGAAGCACAGGGTCAGGCCGCGCGTAGCCGGCCCGAGGCGAGGGCCCCGGGCACGAGCTCCACGAATCGGACCAGGGCGGCACGGTAGCGCTCGAGGGAGCGGATGGACACCCACTCGTCCGGCCCGTGGTGCCCACCTCCGGTGGGCCCGAACTCCACGGCCGGTACGCCGGCGTCGAGGAAGCTCACCACGTCCGATGCCCCGTGCCGTCCGACCGAGATTCGCTCGGTGGACCGGCCGTCGGCAACGGCCTCGGCCAGCGCGCGCACGAAGGGGTTCTCGCGGTCGACGATGGCCGGGATGCGGTGGAAGAGCACCGACACCTCGGAGTCGGGGAGCGCGCGGACCTCAGACAGGATGGCCTCCGGGTCCTGACCGGGGAGGTAGCGAACGTCCACGTCGATCACGCAGCGGTCGGGCACCTTGTTGAGGGCATCGCCGCCCAGGATGCGGCCGAGGTTGATCGAGGGGCGGTCGAAGAGATCGGACGACTCCCGGGCGAACGGCAGCGACTCGATGCGACGGAACACGTCGAGGGCCTTCAGCACCGCGTTGTCCCCGAGCCACGGCGTGGAGCCGTGAGCCGCCGTGCCGCTGACGTCGACGCGCATGGCCAGCACGCCCTTGGCCTGTACGCCGATGTGCAGGTCGGTCGGCTCTCCTGTGATGGCGAAGTCACCCCGGTATCCCTCTTCGACGAGGTAGTCCGAACCCTTCTTGGTGTCCTCGTCGGTCTCCTCGTCGGCGACGCACACGAGGTGCACGCGCACGGCGCGCTGGTCCGCTAGGTCGCGCGCGGCGCACATCATCGCCGCGAGGCCGCCCTTCATGTCGTAGGCGCCGCGCCCGATCAGGCGATCGCCGTCGATCCGGGGGACGAACTGCTCGGGGCGGGCGGGCACCACGTCGAGGTGCCCGTGCAGTACCACCGTGGGACCGCGCTCGGCTCCGACGGTGGCGGCCAGAACCGGGCGGCCGTTGTGGAGCGCGTCCACGACGCCGACGTCGCGCGCCTCGAGCCAGCCCTTGACGAATCCCGCCGCGCTGCGGATGCCCTCAGCGGTGCAGGTGTCGTAGGTGATCAGGCGCTCGGTGAGTACCCGTTCGTCCACCGGGCGAGGGTAGCGGCGAGACTGGCGGGCTCCGCTGGCGGCCGGGTGCCGCGAGAGCCGTGCCTTAACGGCCGCGGCCCGGGAGCGAGGCGCCCCCGGGCCGCACGCAGTATTTGGACGGCGCCCCCGCCGCCCGAGCCCCTTACTTGACGGCGGCCTGCGCGTCGACCGTCCCGAGCGGCGTACCCGGAGGAATGTTGCAGCCGAACTGTGCGCTCAGGGTATTAGCCGCGAGCGGGTCGAACCGGATGACAACTCCGCTCAGGGATACCGTCCCGCCCTCGGGATCGAGGTTCTTGGTGATGGTTCCTCCATCAAGCGTCGCGATGGCGAGGCCGGTGAGGTTTATATCCGGAACGTCGGCTGTGAGCTTGCGCTCATTCGCCTTGAAATCGAAGGTGAAGTTCACCACTGACTGCTTCTTTTCGCCCTTCGAAAGCTGCACTCCACCGTTGCTGCCGACCGTCCCCAGCAGTGTGCGGGCGTTCAGGTTGCCGCCTGCGATGGGAAGACGCAGTCTCCCTCGAGGCGCGTCGTCAGTGGGTCCCGTCGCCTCGCCGGGTGCGATGACCGTCTGGGTTACACCGCAGGCCTGCAGCTGATCGATGTACTCGGGCGAGAAGCGCGTGGTGGCGTTTCCTGTGCCGAGAACCTCGAGCCGGCGGTCGCTCCTGAAGGAGACCGTGCCAACGGGCTGGTTCTTCTTGAACGCCTTGTTGCCCTTGAGTTTGAGCGCGTTGTTGAGCGCCCTAACGGCCGGGGGCGTGAGCTTGGCCGGCAGGTTGGTGCCGGTCAGCTGGGAGAATTCCGCGTTGGCGCCGGTCTTGCCGGCCGCAGCCTCGGCCAGAAGGGCTAGGCCCTTGCTGTTGACCCCGCCGGTCAGGGCGCCACGCGTGCCGCTCAACGTATGCCTGATAGAGGTCAGTGTCAGGCGCTTGGTGCCGGCGCTGAAGCGCAGCGAGCTCCCGCTGTGGGCAAAGAACCCGACCGAGTTGCTCTGCAGCGTGGCGGTGCCGTCGCTGATCTTGAAGGTGAGGGTGTTCTTTGCGGCGATGTTGTTCACCGCGAGCTTGACATTCGACTTCTTCAAGAACCTCTTGAAGGCCGGGCTCAGCTTGACGGTCGTGGTGCCTTCGGCGAAGCTGGCGGCGCTGGCCAGCGGTGCTGACAGCAGCAGCGCGAACATGCTGACGGCCAGTACCAAGGCGCCTCGCCGTCGAAGATTCTGAGTGGGGGGCAAGTCGAACTCCTCCTGAGTCGTTGAACCGGATGCCGGTCTCGTTGGGCCTGCGGGATGAACGGTACCGCGTGTTAACACGCGCCGCGCAGATTCGGAGCGGCTCCGCGCCGCCGCGCACCGCTATGGGAGTCCGCCGCGCCCGCGGGCCCGTTGTAGGGTGAGGCGCTCGTGGCCGAGGGAGACCTGAGCTTCGGTCTCGACTTCTCGTTACCGGCCACGCTCGGGGTCGGCGCCGGCACGGCGGTGTTCGTGGGTGGCTGGTGCTTCTCGCCCCAGGGACGCGTGCGCTCGCTCGCGCTGGTGGTCGACGGAGACGAGCAGCCGGTGATGGCCCACGGCATGCCGCGACGCGACGTGTTCGAGGCCCTTCACCCCGCGCTCGATCCCTTCGGCACCGCGGGAATGGCCTCCGATCCCGCCTCTGCGGACGATCCGTCGTTTCGGAGCTACCGCAGCGGCTTCTGGGGGCTGGCGCGCGTGCCGCCGCGAGGAGACGGCACGCACTGCGAGCTGCGCCTGCGTGCCCGGCTCGAGAACGGGAGCGAGGTGGCCGTGGACGTCGCCCGCATCCCCGTGAGGGGCGGGCCCGCGCAGCCGGTCGCGATAGCGGAGCCGCAGCCCTCCGCGGGGCCGCTCGTGGCCATCTGCATGGCCGCCCACGAGCCACCGATGGATCTCTTCGAGCGTCAGCTCGAGTCGATCCAGGCCCAAACGCACGGCAACTGGGTCTGCCTGGTGAGCGACGACTGCTCGAGCCCGGAGCGCTATGCCGCGATGGAAGCGGCGCTCGCGAACGACTCCCGCTTCGTGCTCTCGCGATCCCCGCGGCGGCTGGGCTTCTACGAGAACTTCGAGCGCGCGCTGTCGCTCGCGCCGGTCGCCGCGGAGTACGTCGCCATGGTCGACCAGGACGACTTCTGGCACGCCGACAAGCTCGAGGTGCTGCTCGCCGGGATAGGGGGTGCGCAGCTCGTGTACAGCGACGCGCGCGTCATCGATCGCCGCGGCGAGCTGATCTCCGACACCTACTGGAGCGTGCGGCGCAACAACCACACGAGCCTGCTCTCGCTGCTCGTGGCCAACTCGGTGACCGGTGCGGCCTCCCTGTTCACGCGTGAGGTACTCGAGCACGCGCTTCCCTTCCCGCCCCGCCAGTTCACGCATTTCCACGACCACTGGGTGGGCCTCACCGCGCTCGCCCTCGGCGACATCCAGTTCGTCGACCGCCCCCTCTACGACTACGTGCAGCACGGCGGCGCGGTGCTCGGCCACGCGGGCGCCAACCGGATGCCGTCGCTGCGGTCGCGGCTTGGCGGGCTGCGGCGTCGCGGGCTCGGCGAACGCGTGCGCCTGTGGCGGTTCACCTTCTTCGTGGACACGTGCCGGCTGATGCAGTTCGCAACCGTCCTGCGCATGCGCTGCGGGCACCGCATGACGGCCGCGAAGCGGCGCTCGCTCGACCAGTTCCTGCGGGCGGAACGCTCGCCCCTCGCCCTCGGACGACTGGCCCTGCGGGCGGTGCGGGAGCTTTTCGGGCGTCCCGAGACCCTCGGCGCCGAGCTGGGCCTGCTCTTCGCGTTTGCCTGGCGTCACCTGCTCGTGACCTCGACCCGGGGGCTCGAGCGCCCGCGGGCGCGCCTGCGGGTCGAGGCGCTGCCGCCCACCAACCTCCTCCCGGCCCCCGGCGGTCGAAAGCCGGGAGACGTCGCGGCCCGGGCGGTGGCCGAGAAGATCGCGCCCCTCGAGCTCACGGTGACCGACGACGCCCCTCGCCGGGTGAACATCTTGATCCCGACGATCGACCTGGCCCACTTCTTCGGGGGCTACATCGCGAAGCTCAACCTCGCGCGGCGGCTGTCGGAAGGAGGGGCCCGGGTACGGATCGTCACCGTAGACCCCGTGAGAACGCTGCCCCCCTCGTGGCGGCGGACACTCGAGTCCTACAGCGGGATCGCCGGCTTCTTCGACCGCGTCGAGGTGACCTTCGGCCGGGAGTCGCCCGGTGTCGAGGTGAGCCGCTCCGACGCCTTCGTGGCCACCACCTGGTGGACCGCGCACGTCGCGAGGCAGGCCGTGCGGGCGATCGGCCGCGACCGCTTCCTCTACCTGATCCAGGAGTACGAGCCCTTCACGCACCCGATGGGCACCCACGCGGCGCTGGCGAGCGACTCCTACCGCTTCCCACACGACGCGTTGTTCTCGAGCGAGCTGCTGCGCGACTACTTTCGCCGGCACCAGATCGGCGTCTACGCCGGCGGGGCGGCAGCGGGCGACGCGGCGTCGGCGGCCTTCGAGAACGCGATCACCGCGGTGGATCCGCCGACGGTCGCCGAGCTGGCCGGCCGGCAGACCCGCCGGCTCCTCTTCTACGCCCGGCCCGAGCAGCACGCCGCCCGCAACATGTTCGAGCTCGGGATGCTCGCGCTGGGAGAAGCGGCCGACGCCGGTGCCTTCGAAGGCTGGGAGCTGTACGGCGTCGGGACCGTCGGTGCCGGGCGGCGCCTCGACCTCGGCGGCGGGCGATCGCTGGAGCTGCTCCCGCGACAGGACCAGGCCGCCTACGCCGCGCTCCTACGCGAGCACGACGTCGGCCTCGCGCTGATGTACACCCCCCACCCCAGCCTGGTGCCGATCGAGATGGCCTCGGCCGGTCTGCTCACCGTGACCAACAGCTTCGAGAACAAGACCGCCGAGGCCATGAGCGCGATCTCCTCGAACATCATCACCGCCGAGCCGAGCCTGGACGCCCTCGTGCAGGGTCTCCGGGAGGCCGCCGGCAGGGTGGAGGACTTCGAGCGCCGCGCGAGTGGCAGCCAGGTGCGCTGGAGCCGCGACTGGGACACGTCGTTCGACCACACGCTGATGGCCCGCGTGGCGTCGTTTCTCGGAATCTGAGCCCTACAGCTCCTCGGCTATGCGCGGAGCCTCGCGCCTGAAGACCCACACCG
This sequence comes from Thermoleophilaceae bacterium, assembly GCA_030446485.1. Lineage (GTDB taxonomy): Bacteria > Actinomycetota > Thermoleophilia > Solirubrobacterales > Thermoleophilaceae > JAUJNF01. The sequence goes on from JAUJNF010000001.1 coordinate 119,959, forward strand.
CGAACACGCACGTGGCCACGTAGATGGCCATCGGCGCTAGCAGTGGCGCGAACCCGCCCGCGGCGTCGATGGGACCGGGCGCGCCGGGGTCGATCACCCAGTTGCGCGCCAGCTCGAACAGCGGGGCCAGCGGGTTCAGAAGGACGATGTCCCGGAGGGTCTCGGGCACCGCCTCGAGCGGGTAGAGGACGGGGGTGCCGTAGAACAGCACGGTCGCGAGGACGGTCCAGATGATGGCCATGTCGCGAAAGCGGGGGAAGAGCGACGAGACGATCATCGAGACGGCCACCGTGATCACGATCAGGAGCGCGAGAACGATGGGGAAGAGCAGCCAGGTCCACGCCGGAGAGACTCCGAAGCCGAGGATGAAGAGGAACACCACCAGCAGGTTGAGGGTCAGGTTGAACAGGCTCGTGAGCACGACCGCGAGCGGGATCACGAGGCGCGGGAACTGGGTCTTGCGCACCACGCCCTCCTGGCCGACGATCGAGTTCACCGCGGTCACGGTCGCCTCCTGGAAGAAGCCGAAGAGCACGATGTTGAACAGCAGGAGGACCGGATAGTTGGGGACGTCGGATCCGAGCCGGAACACCTGCGTGAAGACCGCGAGCAGGACGCCGAAGAGCATCAGCGGGCGGGCCAGCGACCACAGGTAGCCGAGGGCCGTGCCGAAGTAGGTGCGCTTGAAGTCGGTGACCGCGATCAGGTACAGGAGGTCGAGCGAGCGCCGCCAGCCGCCGCCGAGTGCGGTGGGGCCACGGACGTCCCGAAGATCCGCCGCGGCCTCGCTCATGGCTCCGGCGCAGGCTCGACGAGAGCGTCGACCCGGCCGCGCACCGACACGATGCCGAGGCCCGGCTCCGGCCCATGCACGACGAAGTCGGCGAGGCGCAGCACCTGCAGGGCCACGTCGCCCTGCCTGCGGGTGCGGGCCACCGAGCAATTGACGAAGTAGCGCCCGGGGAGGAGTGGGTTCTCGAGCGTGCCGGAGATCCGGACCCGCTGTCCGGCAAGCACCCGGTTCGGGTGCCGGTCGGAAGCCGTCAGCGTCTGCCGCAGGGCGAACACTCCCACACCGTTCGCGGTGAGCACGTGAAGGCCGAACATGGGATCGTCGAGCTCCCGCCGCGCCTCCACCACCACGCTGAAGCGAAGCGGCTCGCCCTCTTCGATGCTCTCGACCCGATCGCCGGTCTCGCCCTCGAGCCACCCGTCGACCAGACGGGCGTTGGCATCGAACACCACGCCTCCGCGCGACGCTTGTTCCTCCGCGTCGCCCTCAGCGAAGTTGAGCCTGAAGTAGCGCATGGCGACCTCCTCCGGATCGCCGATGTACTCGACTTGCCCGTCGTGGAGCAACATCGCGCGATGACAGAAGGTCTGGACCGCACCCATGTCATGGGACACGAGCACCACCGTCCTGCCCGCCCTCCGCTTCTCGTAGAACACCTCCACGCACTTCTGGGCAAACGACGCATCTCCGACGGCGAGCACCTCGTCGATCAGCATGATGTCCGCGTCGGCCTGGACCATCACCGCGAACGCGAGGCGCACCATCATCCCCGAGGAGTAGTTCTTCAGCTTCAGCTCGACGAACTCCTCGAGCTCCGCGAAGTCGAGCACCGCGTCCAACCTGCGCTCGGCCTCGCGCCGGCTGAGCCCCATCATCACGCCGTTGAGGACGACGTTGTCGCGCGCCGTGAGCTCCGGGTTGAATCCGACGCCAAGCTCGATGAAGGGAGCCAGCCGCCCGCCCATCCGGATCGTTCCGCCGCTCAGCGCGTAGATGCTGGCCAGGCTCTTCAGCAGGGTGCTCTTGCCGGAGCCGTTACGCCCGACGATGCCGAAGAACTCGCCGCGGTGCACGTCGAACGAGACGTTGCGTAGGGCGTGCAGCTCTCGGTACTGCATGCGGGTGAAGGGATGGGTCGCCCGTTCCTTGAGCGAGTCCATCCGATGCTCGGGGATCCGGAAGGTCTTCTCGACCCCCCGGGCCTCGATCACGACCGGCCCGTCGGGCGTGCTAGCCCGCACGGGCAGGGCACCGCCCGCCCCACTGTTGTCATCGAGGGAGATCGGGCTTGACAAGAGCGTCCAGGGGGTCGAGGCCGGGTAAGCCGAGGCGAGCGCTCGTTACCAGGCTACCGGCAGGCGCAATGCGTCCGCTATAGGGTCGCGGCCCTGGTGAGCGACGACGAACGGTCCATGCGCGGGGCCTCCTCGATGACCGAGATCCGTGCGCGCCACCCCCGGTTGCGCACCGCCCTGGCCGCCGATGCCCGGGTGACCGCCGCGCATCGCTTCGAGCGCCACGAGTTCCGCTCCAAGGCCGACGTCGCACTACAGGCCCTGCGGCTCATGTGGGTGAGCGACGCGTTCCTCGCGCAGTCGCTCTACCGCGTCAAGGCGCGCCTCCAGGCGTTGGGCGTCCCCCTATTGCCCCGCGTCGCGCACCGCCTTGCGATGACCAGCGCCCAACTGTCGATCGGCGATCCCGTGGTGGTCCACCCCGGCGTCTATGTCGTCCACGGGCAGGTGGTCGTCGACGGCCTCGTCGAGATCCATTCGGGCACGGTGATCGGCCCGTTTGTGACCATCGGCCTGCGGGGCGATTTCGTCGGGCCCACGATCGGCCCCAACGTGAGCATCGGCACCGGGGCCAAGGTTCTCGGCAGGGTGCGGGTCGGCGCAGGCGCGCAGATCGGGGCGAACGCGGTGGTGATCGACGATGTTCTCGAGGCCACCACCGTCGTCGGGGCGCCCGCCCGCGCGGTCGCCGCTCGCTAGGCTCTCCGCCGATGATCTTCTCCAAGAGGCTCCGGAGAACGAAGGGCGTCGAGGCGACCGATCCGAGACCCGTAGCGGCCCTCTTCGAGGAGATTGAGACGCTCACCGAAGCCAACCGGACCGAGGGCGATCCGGAGGTCACTCGCCGCATCATCACCCTCCGCCATGAGGCGGGTCTGAAGCTCGTCGAGCGGCCGGGAGAGCCCCCGCCACACCCGGAGCCGGCATTTGACCAGCTCCCGGAGGGACCGGGAGTCCCGGAGGTACGAGCCGACGCGGTCACCCCCGAGCTCCTCCGCGCCGCGATGCTGCGCGGCGGCTGCCTGTTGATCCGTGGCCTGATCGACAAAGACGAGGCCGCCGGGCTGGCGGCCGGGATCGACCGTGCCTTCGAGGCGCGCGACGGCCTGGCCTCGAATGGCTCGGCGACGGACTACTTCAACGACTTCGACGCCGACGCGAGGTTCGAGCTCGACGTCGAGCGGACGGTGGTGAGCGGCGGCGGTGCGGGCCTGCTCGCCGCGGACTCTCCGCGGGTCATGTTCGACGTGCTCGATGCGTTCGAGCACGCGGGGCTCCAACGTCTGGCCACCGAGTACCTCGGGGAGCGCACCGCGATCTCCGTGAACAAGAGCCTGTTGCGCAAGGTGCCCCCCACGCTCTTCAAGGACGCCGCCGAGGCCGCCGGGCTGGCGGGCGTGCGGCCAAGTGCCTGGCATCAGGACGGCGCGTTCTGGAATCCGGACAACGGGTTCGTCCGTGACGTGCGTGCGCTGAACGTCTGGCTTTCGCTCTCGCGCTGCGGGGACATCGCGCCGGGGCTCGACGTCGTTCCTCGCCGCCTCGACCACATCGTCCCGACCGGCACCGAGGGCGCGACGTTCAACTGGTCGGTGTCGCGGACGGTCGCCGAGGAGGCAGCGGGCGACATCGGGATCCTCCGACCGATCTTCGAGCCGGGTGACGCCCTCCTGTTCGACGAGCTCTTCCTCCACTCGACCGCGGCCGAGGCGGAGATGCCCCAGACTCGCTACGCCATCGAGAGCTGGTTCTTCGGGGGCTCGGGCTTTCCCACCAAGTACGCGCCACTCGCGTTCTGAGCACCCGCCGCCGCGGCCGGTCGGTTCATAGCCGGTCGGCCACCCAGGACGTCCCCACTCGAAGAGTGGCCGCTGTGAAGATCACCGGCGAGCGGGTCTCCAGCCGAGCTGGCGGCTTCAACCCGGCCTGGCAACGCCACGCGGCCGCCTACCTTCTGTGCGAGCCGTTCCTGGGCCCTGGAAGGGTCCTCGACCTCGGGTGCGGCAGTGGACACAGCTTCCATCGCCTGGCCCCCCGGGAAACCGTCGGAGTCGACATCGACCCGCAGGCGCTCGCCGGTCAGCAACGAGCCACGGTGACCGCCGACATGCGGGATCTGCCGTTCGACGACGCGAGCTTCTCCGCGGTCGTCGCCATCCACTCGGTCGAGCACGTTCCCGATCCGGAAGCAGCGGTCGCCGAGGCGGCTCGAGTGCTGGAGCCCGACGGCGTCGCCGTGTTCGTGACGCCGAACCGGCTGACGTTCGGGCGACCGGACGAGATCATCGACCCCTACCACGACGTGGAGCTCGACCCCGACGAGCTCCGGCGGCTCTGCAAGCAGTCGTTCGCCGATGTGGAGGTCAGGGGCCTGTTCGGTTCCGATCGGTATATCGAGTTGTTCGCGGAGGAGCGGGCGACGCTCGAGAAGCTGCTGCGATCCGATCCACTGAGGCTGCGGCGGCTGGTGCCGCGCACCGTGCGGCGGTCCCTTTACGACGGCCTGCTGCGTCACTTCCGCGCCGCCGACGATCCTCGGGCCCTGGCGATCGGTGTGGACGACTTCGAGCTTCACGACAGCCGTCTCGACGAGTGCCTCGACGTCTACGCGCTCTGCCGCTCTCCGCTCCCCCGTGGCTGAGCGCGGCAAGCCCAAGGTCGTCGTGGTGATGCCGGCCCGGCAGGCGGCGGCGACGGTGGAGCGCACCTTCGCTTCCATCCCGCAGGAGGAGGTCGACGAGGTGATACTCGTCGACGACTCCTCCACGGACGAGACGGTGCGGCTGGCCAGCGCGCTTCCCCTCCACCTCGTATGGCACCCCCATCAGACGGGCTATGGGGCGAACCAGAAGACGTGCTACCTGGAGGCCCTCCAACGCGACGCGGACGTGGTGGTGATGCTCCACCCGGACGGGCAGTACGAGCCCGAGCTGATCCCGCTGATGATCGAGCCGATCGTCGCGGGCGAGGCCGACCTCGTGCTCGGCTCGAGGCTCCTGGTGCCCGGTGCCGCGCTTGCGGCCGGCATGCCGCGCTGGAAGTACGTCGCCAACCGGTTCCTGACCACAATCGAGAACCGGATCATGGGCACGGAGCTGTCGGAGGCCCACACCGGCTACCGCGCCTACTCCCGCCGCCTGTTGCTGGCGGTGCCGTTCCTTCGCAACTCCCTCGACTTCTCGTTCGACTCGGAGTTGCTCATGCAGGCCTCGCACTTTGGCTTCGAGATCAAAGAGGTCCCGGCGCGGTGCCGTTACTTCGAGGACGCCTCCTCGGTTGGCTTCAGAAGCGGCGTCGTATACGGGCTGAAGACGCTCACGGTCGGTCTCCGCCTGGTGCTGCACCGGCACGGCGTGCTTCCCTCGCGCAAGTTCAGGCCCTGACCCTCCGGGCGCGCGGGTCGCCCTTCACCGGCGAGGCACCAGAGTCGCCACCACGAAACCCAGTTCGTCACGGTGGATGGCTTCGAGATCGAACCGCTGGCTGATGCGCTGCAGGACCCAGGCCTGCAGCGGAGCCATGCTGGTACCCGCCACGGGCCGGGCCAAGAGGTCGCGGAACGGCTGCGACCGTAGCGCGGCGAAGACCTTCAGGCCGTCGACCTGAGTCAGCAACCGATCGCCCTCTTCCAGCTCCGCCACGGAGCGGCGCAAGTCCGGGAGGTACTGCGAGGGCACGAAGCTGTCCGCCGTCGGATAGCTGAGCGGGAATGCGTTCGTGCGATCGCTTCGGATCAGGATCTCGACCTCCAGATCGGGCGAGACGAGGGTCGGCACCCGAGGCTCGCCCGGCATGAAGCGGGCGAGGAGGGCCTCCCCCTGAGCGGCACGGGGATCGAGTGGCGGCGCATTCCAGAGGGTCCGGAGGGCGGTGGCCGGCGAGTCGCCGCCGGGAACCACATGGCCGAGCGCCGACCGTGACAAACGGTCGCCGATCGACGACCAGCCGACGGATACGAGCAGGACCGCGAGCGCCATGGCGAACGCCAGCCCCCCGAGCCGGACGGAGCGCGAGCCGCCGAGCGCACCGCGCAGCAACAGGCTCAACCACACCGTGCCTGCCAGTAGCGCCGGCAGGGAGACGTAGGGCACGATGTGGTCGGCCGACCTGTCGACGAAGTAGCTGAACAGGATGATGCCGTAGGCGGTGAGCCCGCAGAGGGCCGTCAGCGCGCCCCGCTCCCGCTCGACCAGGCCTCGACGGCGGCGAGTGAGAAGCACGAACGCCGCGGCCGAGGCGGAGTACGCGACGCCGACCGCCACGGCCGGCGACCACCTGGAGAAGTCGTACGTGATGTTGCCGACAATGCCGAACAGGAACGATTGTAGGAAGGCGAGGTACCACCCATAGTCCGGCAGCTCGCCGGCGAACGCCAGCGTCGCCCCGACGAGCGCGAGTTGAGCGGCCAGGCACCCGGCCAGAGCCAGGGCGGCGCGGCGTGCGAGCCACGCGAGCCGACCCGGCGCCGGGCGCGTCCAGGCCTGGAAGCCGGCCATCGCGGCGAACGTGACCACGGTGTAGGCAAAGGCCTCGAGCGCCCAGATGGAGGCCAGGCCCACGACCGCGAGCTGCCCGGCCCGGGCCGCCCGCCCATGGCGCTGCCAACGGGCCTCGGCGACGGCGGCCAGGATCAGCACGAGGGGAAGCCCGAAACGCAGCGGGCCGTGTTGCGCCGGCAGGCTGCCAACCGAGTAGAGGAGGTTGTAGATCAGCGCTATCACGGCGACCGCCATCGCGGCCGCCGCCAGTGGCCTTGGGGTGTGCACAAGCCGGAGCAAGCAGTACGCGGCGGCGAAGAAGAGCGCGAACAGAGCCCCGTCGAGGAATCCCAGCGTGCCGTATCCGATCGGAGCGAGCTGGAACCAGCCGGTCAGGAAGTAGATGGAACCGACGCCGTACTGAGAGGCGGTGCCGACCAGCATCGCGCCACCGTGAAGCACCACCTGCGCCGGCCCCAGGACGAAGTTGTGGTGAAACAGGATCACTGACTTGTTGAAGGCGGTGAGGAAGGCGTCGGGCGGGCCGGCCGGCTGGAAGATCACGAGGTCGGGCACCGCGAGCAGGATGAGGGCGACGATCGCGGCGTCGGCCACCACACCCCACCGTCCCGGCATCCGTCGTCGGACCGCGGGCAGTCGCGCGTAGAGGACGAGCACGGCCGGAACGGCAACGGCGCCGAGTGCGACCGGAACGAGGCTGATCGACCGCGCGGAGGTGAAGGCGAGCAACGAGCCGAACACGAGCGCGCCCGCAAGCGCCCACGTCGATCCTTCCCGCCTGGAGGCCCGCAGCAGCGGGTCCCACGGGTGCGACTGCCGCGCCCGCGTGAGCAGGGCCACCGCCGCGGCCGACCAGAGGCCGACCGCGCCGAGCAGCCCGGCCACGCCATCGCCCGACAGCACGCGGGCCAGGATGATCGACGCCGCGAGGGCCGCCGCGAGCAGCGCCGCGAGAAACGGCAGCGCGCGCGCGTTCGGAGTCGTCGAGATCCTCTCGGCCAGGCGGGGAACCAGGATCAGCGCCGCCGGCAACAGCAGCGCGAACGCCATCAGGTAAAGCGCGGACTCGAGGTTCTGGTTCTCCCCCAGGTTGAAGGGCGGCGGCAGCGGCTCGGGGTTCACGAGCAGCTCGGCCGAGGCCAGCACGATCGCGAAGGCCGCGATGGCGAACGTGACCGTCAGAACGACCGTGGGAGCGAGCGGTGCGACCGCCGGCGGCCCCTTCGGGCTCCGGAAGGGTCGGCCCCGCACGCGCCCGGTATCCGAGGAGATCGCCATGGCGCGGGCGACGATCCTAGTGGACCTCCGCCTTCCGGCCGCCGCTAGGGTTCGACCCCGCCGTGCTTCGCCTCCGCGCTCAGAAGGCTCGGGCCGAGGGGGCGGTTGTAGGCCGCATGGGCTCGCGCAGGACGGCTGCTCTGGTCGTGGCCGCACTCACCGCGCTGGGGTTCGCCATCCGCCTCCAAGTGGCCGGCGAGAGCGTGTTCGCCGACGAGCTCGCCACCTACTGGATCGTCTCCGCGCACGATCTCCCCGGGGTGGTGTCGGTCGTGCACACCGACGCCGAGATCACGCCGCCGCTCTCCTTCCTGCTCTCGTGGCTCACGACCCGGATCGACCTCACCCCCGAGCTCCTGCGCGCCCCGGCTCTGGTGGCCGGGACGGCCACGATCCCGGTCATCTACCTGCTCGGCCTGCGCACCATCGGGCGCGGCGCCGCGCTCGTGGCCGCCGCGCTCACGGCGCTCGCGCCGTTCATGATCTACTACTCGGCCGAAGCGAGGGGGTACGGGGTCGCGGTCCTGCTCGTGACGCTCTCGACACTCGCGATGCTGGCCGCGCTCGGCGACGGGCGGGTCCGCTGGTGGGTCCTCTACGCCGCCTGCTCGTGCGCAGCGGTCTACACCCACTACACCTCCGTCTTCCCACTGGCGGTGCAGGTGGGCTGGCTCTTCTGGACGCACCGCTCCGCGTGGCGGGCGGCGCTGCTGGCAAACGCCGCTGCGGTGGTCTGCTTCCTGCCCTGGCTGTCGGGGCTCGTCAACGACTTCCAGTCGCCGACGGCCGACATCCTCGACCTGCTGTCGCCCTTCAATCCCAATACCGTTCGCATAACTCTCGAGCACTGGTCGGTCGGCTATCCGTACAGCGTCGTCCCGTTGCGCGACCTCCCGGGGGTGGTCGCGCTGGTGTTCCTCGTGCTGGCAGTGGGCGCGGCGGTCGGGGACCTCGCGTTCGCCCGCGCCGATGGGCACCGCCGGTCGCGACTTGCCCGCGTCGACGGCCGGGTGTGGCTGATCGTCGGGCTGGCGCTGTCCGCGCCGGTCGGCGAGGCGCTCGTGAGCGCCGTCGGCACGAACCTGTTCGGCGTGCGGAACCTCGCGGTTTCTTGGCCCGGGTTCGCACTCGCGCTCGCTGCTTTGCTGATGGCGGCCGGGCCACGGCTGCGCTTCGCCGTCGCGGCGCTGCTTGTCGCATCCTTCGCGCTCGGCGCGGTGAAGATGCTGGAGCCCCGCTTCCAGCGCCCCGATTACCACGGCGCGGCCAAGTTCATTCAGCGCGAAGCATCCGTGGGTGACGTGGTGCTGGACGGCGCCGTGATCAGCCCCGGACCGGTCGGCGGCATCGACGTTCCCCTCGGTCGGTCGTATCGAGTGCTGCGCGTCGGCGCGCCTCAACAGCGGGACCATCCGTTCTCCGTGTTCGATCCAGTGCTGTCGCTTGCGGAGGTGTCCCGCCGGGCCGTGGCCGCCGCGGCCGGACGGCGCATCGTCGTGCTCTCGATGGTCACTGCCACTCGCGACGACGACGAGCGGGCCAGGGCACGGCTCCTTCCGGGCTATCGCCGGGTGCTGAGGAGGAGCTACCCAGGGATCGTCAGCCTCGATGTGGCGATCTACGCCCGGCAGGCTTCGTCGCAAGGACGACGTTGTGAGCGCAGAAGCGGTCGACCAGGGGGATGCACTCCGCCGCCCGCTCCCCTGCCGCGGCCGCTCGCAGCAGCGCCCGCGGGGTGAAGTCGGGGACCATCCCGAGCCGACGTGACGCCAGCACGTCCGCTCCTGCGCCGCGGAGGCCGCACAACAACTCGGCCTCGGGGATGAGCCGCTCCTCCCCCGTGTCCTGCGGCACGCGGGCCATCAGGTGCTTCCAGTACGGGTTGCGCGGATTGTGGTCCCACACGAGGATCCGGCCGAAGCGCTTCGTCACCCTGACCATCTCCACCAGGGTTCGCCGGACGTCATCCGGCCGGGCGACGTGGTGCATGACGGCGACGCACATGACCACGTCGAAGCTGTCGCCTTCGAATGGCAGGGCCGTGCCTGATCCCTGCACCGCCCTGACGCCGTGCGTCCTTCTCCGCAGGACCTCGAGCATCCCCTCCGAGGGATCGACGCCCGTCATCTCGTAGCCGGCGGCCGCGAGCCGTGCCGCGAGGGCGCCCGTCCCGCAACCCACGTCGAGTGCCGTTCCGCGTGGACAGTGCTCGAGCACGAACCGAACGCGCTTGCGCAGGTAGTGCTCGACCACGTGGGGCGGCAGCGAATCGTCGTAGGCCTCCGCGATCTGGTTGAAGTGGGCGTGGCTCACGGCTCTTCGCGTAGCGAGGAGCGGGCGACGTCGAGCGCCGTGGGCGGAGCGGCCCGCGGCCGGGGGCCCCGGCGCCTGAAGCGCAGCACCAGCAGCATCATCCGCAGGCCGACCGCCACGGCCAGGACCGGCCTTCCCGTCACCGACGAGACGCCGACGCGCGGAAGGTAGTTGACCGGCACCTCGACGAAGCGGGCGCCGGAGGCGATCGTCAGCAGCATGATCTCGGCGCCGGCGTGGCTGCCACCGACCGTCATGTTCGCCGCCACGTGGTCGGCGAGCTCGCGGCGCAGCAGCCGGTACGTGCAGCCGACGTCACTGAGGTGGCTCGTGTTGAAGACCGCCTCGATCAGCTTCGCCACCGCCCAGTTGCCCCAGCGCAGGAAGAAGGCCATGTTCGCTCCCGCCCAGATCAGCTCCCGCGTGGTGCGCGTGCCGAGCACCGCGTCGCACTCGTCGCTGTAGACGAGCAGCTTCATGATGTCCTGGGGCCGGAACGTGCCGTCGGGCTCGGCCAGCACCACGAGATCGCCGCGCGACTCGGCGAGCCCCCGCCGGGTGGCATGGCCGTAGCCCTGCCGCGGTTCCTGCACGAGGCGGGCGGGCGTCCGACCGACCTCCTCGGCCGTTCCCGGCTGGGCGTTGTTGTCGATTACCAGGACTTCGTCGACGACCCCGGTCGCGAAGAACCCCTCGATGACGCCCCGGATCGAGTCGCGCTCGGCGTAGGTCATGAGCACCACCGAGACCGAGTTTTCGTTCCACATCAGATCGCGAGCCCCGCGCGTGAAAGTCGAAGTCGGCCGGCAACCGCGCACCGCGAGCGACCAGAAGGCTCGGGTATAGCATCCTCGGCCGCCATGAAGGCCGACGCCCCCCAGCCGCCGTCACGGGCGGCGCTTCGAGCGGAGCTCGAAGCGGCTTACGCGGCGGCGCCGGTGATCGCCGCGCCGGGCCCTCGGCCCGACGGCGAAGCGCTGCGGGCCGCCTATCTCGGCGTGCTGAAGCTGTGCCTGTGCGACCTCGGCGGCTCCAGCACGATGTCGGTGGACCGTACGCCCGATGGCCTAGTGGCATCGCGCGAGCTGGTGGGGGGCTGGGTGAAGACTCGCGCCCTGGGCATGGACTGGCCGCGCACCGGACTGACGATGGTGGGCCTGGACCGCCTTCACGACCTCCAGTCGTGCGTGGAGTCGGTGGTGCGCGACGGCGTCGAAGGCGACCTCATCGAGGCGGGGACCTGGAGGGGTGGCGCGTCGATCTTCATGCGCGCCACCCTCGACTCGCTCGGGGCCGGCGACCGCACCGTCTGGGTGGCCGATTCCTTCCAGGGCTTCCCGGCCACGACCGAGGAGGACGAGCTGGCCGTGGTCGACTTCCTGGCGGTTTCGCTCGAGGAGGTCAGGGAGAGCTTCGCCCGCTTCGGAGTCGAAGACGGGGTGCGCTTTCTGCCGGGTTTCTTCGAGGAGACAATGTCCTGCATCGAGGATCGGAGGTGGTCGATCATCCGGCTCGACGGGGACAGCTACGAGGCTACCCGGCTCACCCTCGAGTGGCTCTACCCGCGCCTGTCGGTCGGGGGCCACCTCATCGTCGACGACTATGAGGTGCTGGAGGAGTGCCGCCAGGCGGTCGACGAGTTCCGCGGCGAGCAGGGGATCGACGAGCCGCTCCAACGGGTGGACTGGACCTGCGTCCGCTGGCGCCGGGAGCGCCCGTCGCAGAGCGCCCCGATACCGCCGCCCGGCTTCCGTTCGAAGGGGAACGGCCGGACCGGACCGCGAGCGATGAAGCGCCCGGAGAGCCCGCGTATCCCAACGGTTGAGGAGCTCGAGCTCGTCCGCGAGACGGTCGCGCTCCGAGAGCGCCTGGCCATCGCCGAGGGCGGCGCCCGGAGCCTGCCCGGCTCCGATCTGAGACGAGCACGGGCGTGGCTGAGGCGCCGTTTCGATCCGCGGCGCACGAGCGGCCCGCGCAGATGATTGCCTTCGCGGTGTCGATCACCAAGCCGGAGGCCTACCGGCGCCATGCGGAGCCGGGGATACGATTGGCCGCCGAGCCCGACTCAGAGGTCTGGCCCTTCTCGGCCTCGGGGTCCATCTTCCGCAGCTACAACCTGCTGCTCGACAAGGCCGCGGCTCGCGACGACCTGGAGGCGCTCGTGCTGGTGCACCAGGACGCCGAGATCGTGGACCCAGACTTCGCTCGCAAGGCGCGTGCCGCGCTTGGCGATCCTGACGTGGGCGTGGTCGGGTGCGTCGGGGCGGTCGGCGTCCGCAGCATCGCCTGGTGGGAGGGCTCCGTCACGTGGGGGTCGTTCATCCACCGCTACGAGGAGCACGGCGGTGGCGATCTCCCCGCGTTCTCGTGGAACGCGGCCGAGGCGCCCCCCTACTCGCAGCTGGGCGAGGTGGACACGGTCGACGGGTTCGTGCTGGTGCTGCCGCCGTGGACCGTTCGCAACATCCGCTTCGACGAGACGCTCGGCGAGCTGCACGGCTACGACTTCGACTTCTGCCTCCAGGTCCGCGAGGCCGGCAAGAAGGTGATCACCCAGGACTTCAAGGTGATCCACAACCACTCGCTCGAGCTCGTGAGCAATCCCGACACGTGGGCCGAGGCGCACATGCGCGTGGCCGAGAAGTGGGACGGGCGTATGCCCGGGGTGGGCACCGGTCCGGGTGACTGGAAGCACCGCGCGCGGCGCGCGGAGGCCGACGCGGCGGTGTCGCGGGCGGCAGCCGTCTCGTCCGACCTTCAGGCGGAGGCGGCCCTGAAGGAGATCAACGAGAGCTTGAGCTGGCGGTTGACCGCGCCGCTGCGCGGCGTGAACGCCATGCGCAGGGCGCTCGGCGCCAAGCGCCAGCGGCGCAAGCTCCCTATTCGCTGAGCGCCCGCCGCACCGCATCCTTCGACACGGCCGACTGCTCGGGAGCCACTCCCGCCCGCTTTCGCAGCCGCGAGAGCCGCTCTGCAAGCGAGAACGCGCTCGACTCGAGCAGCCGCCGGAGCAGCGCCTCGGACCTGGACGCGCGCACCAGCTGCGCGTGGGCGGCGGCCACGTGGAAGACGCGGTTGGCCTCCAACCGCTCCAGCACCGGGTTGCGGTCCCAGGGGCCGATCACCTCGGCCACGGCGTCCGCCCACGGCGCGTCCCGGTGCCAGACGACGCCGAAGCCGAAGAACGCCGGCACCACGGCAAGGCGGAGGCCCTCGCGTCCCGCCACGAAGTCCTCGACCGCGGTGAGCACGCCGTTGCGGGCACCGCCCTCCGTGGCCGCGGCCCTCGGGTAGGGCAGCCCTCCCGGCCTGGTCCCGGGCTCTCCGGGCACCAGGCCACCGCCGTCCCGCGCCATCGGCTGCCGGTAATCGACGGGGATCTGGGCGGGAGCGAAGTAGTCGTCGCGGCGGCCATGGGGCCAGCACACGTCGTGGAACATAAGCAGCGGCACGTCGGCTCCCGGTGCCCGCTCGCCGATCAGCCGGAGCTCCTCGCTGACCGTGTAGTAGTTGTGGTCCCCGTCGATGATCGCGGCGTCCGGGATCGGGATGCTCTTCAGCGCCTCCAGGCTGGTGTCGCGAACCAGCTCCAGGTCGGACCGCTCCTCGTCGAGCCGGATGAGCTTCGGCTGCGGGGAAGGGTCGATCGCCCACACCGTCGCGCCCGACCCGCTGGCCCAGTCGAGCAGCACGCCGGTCAGGTCTCCGGCGTAAGCGCCAACCTCGACCACCGACTGCGCCCGGCGCGCGTCGAGGCACGCGATCATCAACTCCGAGAGGTTGGCCAGGGAGGCGCCCCAGCGGCTCGGGTCGTTTGCGTACGTATCGATCTCCATACCGAGCGTCGGCCAGATTACCCGCCGTCCAGCGGGCGAGGCGCGTACCCTCGCCCGGATGCGCCGCGCCGCCCTGCTGATCGCGGCCGCGATCTTGCTCGCGGGCCCGACCGCGCTCGCGTTCTTCTCCGGTGGCTTCTTCGAAGGGCCACGGCTCGTCGCGACGTTCGTCGCGTGGACGCTCGTTCTGACGTTGGCGCTCCTCGGCCCGCGGCCGCTGCCCACCTCGCGGCCCGGCCGGGTCGCGCTCGCCGGACTAGTCCTGATCGCCGCGTGGACGGGGATCTCGCTCGCCTGGGCGCCGCTGTCCGGCCCGGCGACCGACAACCTGGTCCGCCTCCTGCTCTACCTCGGCGCCTTCCTGGCGGCCGCCGGCCTTCTGGGCGATCGACGGATGGCCCGCGCCGTCGAACCAGCGCTCGCACTCGGTGCCCTGGTCGTGATCGGCTACGGCTTGGCCGGGCGGATGTTGCCGGGAATCCTCGACCTGGCCCAGTCTTCCAAGGCCTACGGCCGCCTCGAGCAGCCCATCACCTATTGGAACGCCGAGGGCGCGCTCGCCGCTGTAGGGCTTGTGCTGTGCGCGCGCCTGGCGGGCACGAGCTCCCGCACCACGGCCGTGCGCGTGCTGGCGGCCGCCGCGTCCGGCGCGCTCGGAATGGGCGTCTACCTGTCCTACTCACGCGGCGCGATCGCGGCTGCGGTGGTTGGGTTGATCGTGCTGCTGGCCGCCGCTCCCTCGTGGTCGCAACTGCGCGCGGCCGGCATCGCGCTCGGCGCCGGCGCCCTCGCGGCGGCGAGCGCCGCCCCGTTTTCGGGTGTGACGGCGCTCGAGGGGAGCAGCGACCGGCGTCAGGCCGACGGAGCGACCGTGAGCGCCGGGGACGCGTGCGCACCGGGCAGCTACGCGTCGCCCGGCACCTACGGGCGGTGGCCGTGGCCGCCGTGGCGCTTGGCCTCGCGGGCCTCGTGGCGGGCGGCTTGGCCGAGCGGGGCCTGGGCGAGTCGCTATCGCCGGGGCCCGGCGCGTCCCGACTCACCTCGGTCGAATCACGGCGCTACGACTACTGGCGGATTGGCATCGACGCGTTCGCCCGGCATCCGCTGGAGGGGATCGGTGCCGGCGGCTTCCGAGTCGTGTGGCTCCGCGAGCGGCCGGTGCCGGAGGGCGTGCTCGAGGTCCATTCACTTCCCCTGGAGATGGCTACCGAGCTCGGACTCGTGGGGCTGCTCGGCCTGAGCCTGCTGGTGGGCGGCGTCGGCGTGGCGGGCCGCCGAGCGCTGCGCCGGCACCCCGCGGCCGCACCGGGGGCGTGTGCCGCGGTGACCGTGTGGTTCGTTCACGCGTCGATCGACTGGACCTGGCAGATCCCGGCCGTCACCCTGCCCACGATCGTGCTGGCGGCCTCTCTGGTCGCCGGCAGCGACGCGCATCCCGAGCGGGACGACGCTGGGGCGGCCGATAGGGGCGGGCAGGCCGAGGGGGCGGCGATGGCGGCGCCGGATCAGTCCGCGGCCGGGGCGACGGGCCGCAGCGCACGGGAGCCAAGCGGATCGAGACGCCTTATCTCGGCCTCCGCCCGCGCCGAGCGGGCCGGGTCGTGCAACCTCGTCGCTTGGGTCAGCACGCCCCAGGCACCGATGTTCTCGGGCTCCTTGCGCAGCACGGCCTCGGCGATCCGCGCCGCCCTCTCCGGGCGCGCGCTGAGCAGGAAGTAGGTGGCGCGTTCGAGCTCCAGCGACCTGTCCGGATCCAGCAGCCGGGCGGCTTTCAGGCGGTCCGCGTGCCGGTCACGCTCGGCTTGGCTGAGCTCCGGTCTGGAGAAGGCACCCGTTCTGGCCTCCTCGGCCACCTCCCGGTCGCGCACGAGAACGCCGACCCAGGCGAGCACGAGGACGGCGGTGAGCGCCACCAGCGCGCGGCCCCACGCCGCAGGGCGGTTCAGCGCTCCCCCGCGCTCGGGTGGCGAGCACGACCTCGCCGCGCGACCCGACGGGAGGGCGCGGCCGGCACGTCGGCACGGAACCGCTCGCCTCGCTGCGAGGCGGCGATCGCCTCATCGACGAGCTGGGGCAGCCGCTCGCGAAAGATGCGGATGTCGAAGCGCGCCGCGCTCTCGACGCAGGCGCGCGGGTCTACCGCGGCGGCGTCGAAGGCAGCGACCGCGTCCGCCAGCTCGTCCGGACCCCCGCTCCAGAAGCAGCCGGTCACGCCGTCCATGACCGTCTCGAGCGCCCCACCGGCGCCCGCGGCGATCACCGGCCGGCCGGCGGCCTGCGCCTCCACGGCCGCGATGCCGAACTCCTCCACCGCCGTGACCACGAGCGCGCGGCAGCCACTCAGGCGCTGCGCCACCTCAGCGTCGCTGACTCGTCCCGTGAACGTGATGTTCGGGCCTGCGAGCCGCCGCAGCCGTCCGGCGTCGGGGCCGTCGCCTACGACCTGTAGCGGGAGATCGAGCTCGGTGAACGCCCGCACCGCCTTGTCGATCTGCTTATGGGCCATCAGCTCGGACAGAACGACGTAGTGGTCGGCCACGGGTCCGGGTGAGAAACGGTGGGTCTCGACCGGCGGATACACCACCCTCGAGTCCCGCCCGAAGTAGGCCCTGACGCGGGCCTGGGTGGTGCGCGAGTTCGTGACGTAGCGGTCGACGCGCTGCGCGGCAATCCAGTCCCACTGCCGCCAGCGGCGGAAGAGGCCTCGCAGCATCGCCCGGCTCACGGGGTCCGGGCTCCGGGCGAGCGTGCGGTCCCGATCGTTCCAGGCGTAGCGGAACGGGTTGTGGCAGTAGGAGACGTGAACCGTTTCCGGATCACACAGGACTGCGTGAGCCCAGGCGCTCGAGCTCGAGACGACCAGGTCGTAGCCGGACAGGTCGAAGGACTCCATCGCCGTGGGATAGAGCGGCAGCAGCGTGCGGAATGTCCTGGCGCTCGGCCGCAGCCGCTGGAGGAAGGACGTGCGCACCTCGCGGTCGGCGAAGCGCCCCTCCGTGCCGTCCTCGTCGTAGATCGCGGTGAAGAGGTCGGCCTCCGGCCAGAGGTCGCACATCACCGCGAACACCCGCTCGGCCCCCCGCAGGTCGAGCAGGAAATCGTGGAGGAGAGCCACCCGAGGGGCTCCGGGCGACGGCATCGGGGAAGTCTAAACCGCGCACGTGAGGGCCGGAGCGGGCCGTGGCGGTCGCGACCTGGCACCGACCTGCGTAGCCCCGGGAAATGGTCTGGTACCAATAGCGAGTGCCCTCACTGCGCCCGACCGGCCGCCTCCTCGTCGCCCTTGCCCTGCTCGTCCCGGCCTCGGCCACCGCCCAGAGCGCCGGCGACGAGCAGTACATGGACCCCTTCGGCCCCGGTCAGCCGAACCCGGCTCCGGAACGCCCCGATCCGAGCCCCGGCCCCGAGCCGCCGCGTGACGGGCCCTCCGGGGCCGGCGGCGACCCCGGCACGGGTGGGGCCGGCGCCCCGCTGGGCGGTCCCGGCGGCACCGATGCGGGCGCCGCTCAGCCGGCCCCGTCCAACGGGGACGCATCTGCGGGACGACGGCCCGGCGTCGCGGCCAACCGTTCCGCACGGCGCCTGCGTCAGCTGGAGGGTGAGAGCCCGCTGAACGCACTGCGCGCCGTTGCTCCGCCGCCGCCCGAGACCGCGGTTCCGGCCGCCGATTCCTCTTCGCAATCGAGCGAGTCGTCGCGGCTGCCGTGGGTCCTGGCCGTGATGGCGGCCCTGGGGGCCGGCGGGGGCCTGCTCGTGCGCCGCCGGCGGCGGGATGCGCGCGCCACGTCCGTCGGCTCCCCGCAGCCCGACTGACCGAGCCTTCGCGCCGTCCGGCCGGTGGCGTCCCCGCATTGAAGGTCGGCGTGGACGGCCGCAGGCTGGCCGACTCACGCCGGCGCGGCATCGCGACCTACCTGCGCATCCTGCTCGCTCAGATGGCGCGTCACTTCCCGGATGACGAGTACGCCGTGCTGGTCCCGGGTCGCGATCCCCTGTCCGCACGCGAGGCGCTGTCGGCGCCCAACATCCGCCTGTGGCGCACGCGCCTCGGGAGCCGGGCGCTCCACGGCGCCGCCGGCCTCCTCGGGCGTCCGGAGGCCGACCGGCTGCTGGGCGGCTGCGACGTGATGTGGTTACCGGCCGTGGCCCCGGTGGCCGTGTCGGCGGCCGCGCCGGTGGTGCTCACCGTCCACGACCTGAGCTTCGAGCACCGCCCTGGCGACTTCACGCCCTACGAGCGCGCCTGGCACCGGATCGCCCGGCCACGGCGGCTCGCCGAGCAGAGCGAGCGCGTGATCGCGGTGTCCGAGGCCACCCGGCGGGACGTGATCGCCGGCTGGCGCCTGGAGCCGAAGAGCGTGGTCACCGTGCCGTCCGGGCCGGGGCGCCCGGCGGCTGCGCCCGGGCCCGCGCCGGCGGGGCTACCTCGCGCGCCCTTCGTGCTGGCCGTGGGCGCGCTCGAGCCCCGTAAGCGGCCCGACCTTCTTCTCGAGGCCCACCGGCGCGCCACCGCCCACGGGCTCACGGCCGGCCTGGTGTTCGCCGGCGACGGCCCCCTGCGGGCCGAGGTCGAGGCGGGCGGCGCCCTCGTGCTCGGGCACCTGCCCGACGCCCAGCTCGAGGCGGTCTACGCCGGGGCCCAGGCGCTTGCCTGCCCGTCGCGGGAGGAGGGCTTCGGGTTCACACCGCTGGAGGCCGTCGCGCGCGGGGTGCCCGCCGTCGTGGCGGACCTACCCGCGCTGCGCGAGACGCTCGGCGAGGCGGCACTGCGGGTACCGCCCGGCGACCCCGCCGCCCTGTCCGAGGCCCTACTTCGCCTCGAGCGCGAGGACGAGCTGCGGCAGCGCCTGGTCGCCGCCGGTCGCGAGCCCCTCGAGCGCCTGTCCTGGGAGCGGGCGGCCCGTGGCACGCGGGCCGTGCTCGCCGACGCGGCATCCTCCGCGGGTCCATGACCCGAGCCCACCGCCCCGGTTTCGGCTGCACCGGCCTGCCCTGCACCCCCAGGAGGGGTGCTGGGCAGGACAGCAGCACCGCTCGCGCCCCGAGGTCGGTCCCCGGACACGAGCCGCGACCGCACCATGGGCAGGCGGGCACGTGAGCTTCGCGGTGGTCACGGTGATCCACGACTCGGCGGAGGACCTCGAGCGGCTGCTCGCATCCGTGGAGCGTCACCTCCGGCCGCCGCCCGCCGTGGTGGTGGTGGACAGCGGCTCGCGCGACGGCGGCGCCCAGGTGGCCCACGACCACGGGGCCGAAGTGGTCGTCCTGGGCGGCAACCCGGGCTTCGGCGCCGGCTGCAACGCCGGTCTCGAGCGGGTGACCGCGCCCGTCACGGTGCTGCTGAACCCCGATGTCGAGCTGCTCGACGGGGGGCTCGCCGAGCTCGTCCGCAGGGCCGAGTCGGCGAACGCCCTGCTGGCCCCGCGGCTCCTCGACCCGGGCGGGGACGTTCAGGACAGCGCGCATCCGCGTCCGGGCACGGTCGAGGCGCTGCTGCCCGCGGTCCTCCCCAGACCCCTGCTGCCGCCGGCCCTGCGGCGACGCTACGAGCCGTGGCAGAGCACCACCGCGCGCACCGTCGGCTGGGCGGTCGCCGCGGCCCTGGTCGCCCGCACCGACCTCCTCCGCCGCCTCGGTCCCTTCCATCCTGAGGCCTTTCTCTTCTACGAGGACATGGACCTTTGCCTGCGTGCGGCCGACGCCGGCGTACCGACCGTACTGGTGCCCGAGGTCGCCCTGCGGCACCGGGGCGGAGGCTCGACGCGGCGCGCGTTCGCCGGTGAGGCCCTCGAGCTCCGGGCCCGCCGGCGCCGCGAGGTCGTGGCCCGCCGGGGACGGGGCGCGCTGGTGCTCGACGACGCCGCCCAGGCCCTCACCTTCGCCACCCGCGCCGCGGGCCATAGGCTGTTGCGCGGACGAGGCGCCCGGGAGCGCGCGCAGCTCCGGGCCCTGGGCGCCGCGCGCCGGGAGCGTGTCCGGTGAGCGAGGTGGTGGCCATCAATGCACGCGCCGCGGTGCGGCCGGAGGTGGGCGGCGTCGAGCGCGTGGCCCGGGTGATGAGCCGGGAGCTAGGCCGCCTGCGGCCCGACCGCTACCGCGTGATCGAGCCACCGCCGCAGCTCGCCCACCGCGCCGGTCAGGCGTGGGAGCAGGCGCTCCTGCCGCTGCTGGCCCGCGACGCCGCCCTCATCTACTCGCCCGCGAGCCTGGCGCCCGTGGCGAGCGGCCGCAACGTGGTGGTGATCCACGACGTGGCCGCGCTCCGCCACCCCGGCTGGTACAGCGCGCCCTTCGCGGCCTGGCAGCGGGCGCTGCTGCCGGTGATCACCCGCCGCGCGCGAGCGGTGATCACGGTGTCCGAGTTCTCCAGGCGGGAGCTCATGGAGGCGCTCGACGTGCGTGCCGATCGCCTGCACGTGGTGCCCTCCGGGGTCGACGAGCGCTTCTCGCCGGAGGCGGACGCCGAAGCCGCTCATCGGCGCCTGGGGCTCGGTCCTCGGCCCTACGCGCTCGCGGTGGGAAGCCGGATCGCGCGCAAGAACCTCGGGATCCTGCGCCTCGCGGCCCGGCGGCTGGCCGCGGTCGGGGTGGAGCTCGTGACGGCCGGCTCGGGGCGCGGCTACATGCGGGCCGGCGAGCGCCCGCCCGGACGAGCGCTCGGTTACGTGCCGGACGAGCTGCTGCCCGGCCTCTACGCCGGGGCCCGGGCGCTCGTGCTCCCGTCGCTCTACGAGGGCTTCGGCCTGCCCTGCCTGGAGGCGATGGCCAGCGGCACGCCGGTGGTGGCGTCCGACCGCGGGGCCCTGCCCGAGGTGTGCGGAGACGCGGCGCTGCTCGTCGATCCGGAGGACGAGGACGCCGTGGCCACGGCCCTCGTGGCCGCGGCCTCCGATGCCGGCGTGCGCGAGCCGCTGATCGCCGCCGGCCTCGCCCGCGCGGGCCGCTACCGCTGGCGCCGGAGCGCCGAGCTCACGGACCGGGTGATGACCGGTCTGATCGAGGGCTGACCCGCCGGCGCCGGGCGGGCTCGGCACCGCGCACCGCGCACCGCACCGCGTCAAGGCTCGCGCCAACCTCTCCGCAACCCGTGTCCGCGCGTAGTGTTGAGGCGGTATGGCCATGAACCATTGGACCCCCGTCAGGCTCGTGATCGCCGTGATCTGCGTGCTCGCGCTGGCCCCCGCGTCCTCGGCGAGCGCCGCAAAGCGACAGGTCCCGCACGGCTTCATGAGCATGTTCGCCGACGGCCCCGCGCTTGATCCCGCCGTGGATCTCGATGCCCAGGTGGCGATGATGGCCAGGAACGGCGTCGAGACGCTGAGGGTCGCCTTCGACTGGAGCGACATGCAGCCCTATGCCTCGGCGGCCGATGTGCCCGCCGACCAGCAGCCGCCCCTGGACCACGACGTCGACGGCATACCCACCACCTTCGCCGTCAGCGACCGCGTGGTGGCCGCCGGCTCCGCCCACGGCATCGAGATCCTGCCCGTCGTGGTGCGCACCCCACCATGGGCCGCCAAGGACCCCGGCGACTTCGCCTCCCCCCCGCGCGACGTCCAGACGTACGCCCGCTTCATGCGCGCGCTGGTGCGCCGCTATGGGCCGAACGGCGACTTTGCCCGCGAGCGGCAGGCGCAGAGGACGCTGCCGATCCGCTCCTGGCAGGTGTGGAACGAGCCGAACGCGCTCTTCTACTGGTCAGAGCAGCCCTTCGGCCGCGGCTACGTGCGCCTGCTCAAGGCGGCGGCCATCGCGATCCGCAAGGCGGACCCCGGCGCCCAGGTGGTGCTCGCCGGCCTCGTGAACCAGAGCTGGCGCCACATCCGCAAGGTCTACGCCGCCGGCGGACGGCGCTACTTCGATGTCGCGGCGATCCACCCCTTCACGCGCAAGCCTCAGAACGTGCTGCGGATCCTGCGCCTGGTGCGCCAGGCGATGGTGGCGGGCAGAGACCGCAACAAGCGCCTGGTCGTCACGGAGCTCACCTACGCGTCCGCCGCCGGCAAGGGCGTGAGCCGCAGCTTCGGCATCGAGGTAACCGAGGCGCAGCAGGCCAGCCTGCTCAGGGAGGTCATCACGCTGCTCGCCGCCCGTCGCCGCGAGTTGCGCCTCGACCGCGTGTTCTGGGTGTCGTGGCTGCGCCGCGACATGAGTCGCGACGACGTCTTCGACTACTCCGGCCTGCGCAGCATCGCTCCGGACGGCGCGATACGCGACAAGCCGGCGCTCGCTGCCTACCGCACCGTCGCCCGGCGGCTCGAGGGCTGCCGAAAGAACTCGGTGGCGCGCTGCCGCCGCTGAGCCCCCGGACCGAGGACCACTTTCCCCGTTAACCCCGGCGCCCGCATTCGCCGATACAGGAGTGCGATGCTGTCGATACTGCGACGACGGCTCAGCTGGCGCACCCGCGACGGCTCCGCGGCACCCGGGGGCGATCCGGACCGCGTTTTCATGGCCCGCTGCCTGGCCTACCTGTACGGAGGCGGATCGACGCTGGGGCTGATCTCGGTGCTGTTCTTCGCGTCCCAGCCCACGGAGAACAGGAACGGGCTCCTAGCGACCATCGTGGGCGGCTACCTGCTCGCGGGAATCTGCATCGCCGGCTTCGACCGCATCTCGCACCGGACCTTTCAGGTGCTGTCCACCTGCGGCACGGCCCTGATCGGCCTGGCGATCTACTTCAACGGCGACCCACGCAACGACAACGAGTTCCTGTATCTGCTCGTTGCCCTCTACGCGTTCTACTTCTTCACCCCCCTCCAGGCCGCGCTCCAGCTCCTGATCATCGCCGCGGCCTACGGCTGGGCTCTGCTTGCCATCGGCGGCGAGGCGCTGGAGCAGCCGACGCGCTACCTGATCGCGCTCGGCACGCTGACCGTGGCGGGTGTGATGATCGGCTTTCTCAAGCGAGACCTCCAGCAGCTCATCGGCCGGCTCGACACCGCCGCCCGGACCGACGCGCTCACCGGGCTGCTCAACCGTCGGGGCTTCGAGCAGGTGTTCGAGTCGGAGCTCGAGCGGGCCCGCCGGGGCGGTCATGCGCTCGGGTTGATCGTCGGAGACCTCGACGACTTCAAGGCCCTGAACGACCGCTGCGGCCACCACGCCGGGGACGAGGGGCTCACCCGCTTCGCCGCCTTGCTCGACAAGGCCGCTCGACGCATCGACACCACCGCGCGCATCGGCGGCGAGGAGTTTGCGCTGCTGCTGCCCGAGACCACGAGCGACGGTGCGTGGCGGCTGGCCGAGCGCATACGCCAGGACGTGGCCGAGGCGTTCGCCTCCGGTGCGGTCCCGCTCACGGTGAGCTTCGGCGTCACCTGCTATCCCGACCACGGCGAGACCGGCGAGCAGCTGCTGCGAGCGGCCGACCAGGCGCTGTACGCCGCCAAGGAGCTCGGACGCAACCGGTCCGTGGTCCACAGCGCGGAGGTGGCATCGATCCTCGTGGGTGCCACCGGGCGGCGCGACGCCCAGAGCCAGGGCCACCTGGCCACGATGCTGTCCCTCGCCGAGGCGCTCGACATCCGCGACAGCGGGACGGCGGCCCACGCCCATACCGTCGGGCGCTACGCCGAGGGCATGGCCGTGCGGCTTGGGCTCCCTACCGCGCGGGTCGAGCGCGTGCGCCTGGCCGGCATCCTCCACGACATCGGCAAGATCGGGGTGCCGGACTCGATCCTGCGCAAGCCCGGCGCGCTGGACGAGCACGAATGGGCGGTCATGCGCAAGCATTCGGAGACGGGCGCGCGCATCCTCGAGAGCGGCAGCCTGGAGGATGTGCGCGGGTGGGTCCTCGCCCACCACGAGCGTCCCGACGGGACGGGCTACCCCTACGGGCTGTCGGCCGAACAGATCCCCATCGAGGCCTCCATCCTGGCCGTGGCCGACGCCTACGAGGCGATGACGAGCGACCGCGTCTACCGTCCGCGGCTGAGCACCGCGGCGGCCCGCGAGCAGCTCATCCAGGGGAGTGGTAGCCAGTTCGACCCCACCGTGGTCGGAGCCCTTCTGGAGTTGCTGGACGCTGAGGGTGAGGCCCCGCGCGCGGCCGGGGCGGCGGTGGCCCATAATGGGCACCGTGGCGCTAACGGAAGCGAAGCTGGGAGCCAACCAGGCACCACCGCTCCAGGGCTACAACGCCTTTGACGCCGACCGTGCGCTGGCCGAGGCCCTCGAGCGCGAGGGCGGCGGCTGGGGACTCGACCGGGCTCGCGATCTAGGGGCCGTCTACGGATCGGGCGAGGCGGACGAGCACTCCCGCCGCGCCGAACGCAACGAGCCACGGCTCGTGACCCACGACCGCTACGGCGAGCGGGTGGACCTGGTCGACTACGACCCGTCGTGGCACTGGCTGCTGCGGCTGGGCGTCGAGCGGGAGATCGCCTCGCTTCCCTGGCGCGAGCCGCGCGCCGGGGCGCACGTGGTGCGCGCGGCCCTGATGCACATGTACACGGGGATCAGCTCGGGGGCGGCCTGCCCGATCTCCATGACCTACTCGGCCGTGCCCGCGCTGCGCCGGACCCCGGAGCTCGCCGCCGAGTGGGAGCCGCGCCTGACCCGCCCGGACTACGAGTCAGGAGCGCTCGCCGGAATGGCCATGACCGAGCGCCAGGGCGGCTCTGACGTCCGCGCCAACACCAGCGTGGCCGAGCCCGATGGCGACGGCGGCTACCGCATCACCGGCCACAAGTGGTTCTGCTCCCATCCCATGTGCGACGTCTTCCTGGTGCTCGCGCAGGCGCCGGCCGGGCTGTCGTGCTTCGCGGTCGAGCGCGGCCCCGGCTTCCGGATCGATCGCCTGAAGGACAAGCTCGGCACCCGCTCCCTGGCCTCGAGCGAGGTCGAGTTCACCGACCTGCCGGCCCGCCTCGTGGGGGAGGAGGGCCGTGGGGTGCCCGCGATCATCGAGATGGTGAACCACACGCGGCTCGACTGCCTGCTGGGCACCGCCGGCGGCATGCGCCGTGCCGTGGCCGAGGCCGTGCACCACGCCCGCCACCGCTCGGCCTTCGGCGCCCGCCTGGCCGACCAGCCGCTGATGCGCAACGTCCTCGCCGACCTGGCCCTCGAGTCCGAGGCCGCGACCGTCACGGCCATGCGCGTGGCTCGGTCCTACGACGAGAACGACGTGCCCTTCCGCCGCTTCGCGACCGCCGTCGCCAAGTACTGGGTCTGCAAGCGCGGTGCGCCCCTGGCCGTCGAGGCCCTCGAGTGCCTGGGGGGCAACGGATACGTCGAGGAATCTCCGATGCCGCGGATCTACCGCGACATCCAGATCAACTCGACCTGGGAGGGCTCCGGCAACGTCATGGCCCTCGACGTGCTGCGCGCGATGTGGAAGGAGCCCGACGGCCTGCCCGCCTTCCTGGCGGAGTGCCACCTGGCGGCAGGCGCCAACGCGCACCTCGACGCCCACCTCGGCCGCCTCGACACCGACCTGGCCGCCCTCACCAGCGACGATGCCCAGTGGCACGCCCGCCGGGCCGTCGAGAGCCTCGCCCTCGCCCTCCAAGCCAGCCTGCTGGTCCGCAACGCCCCACCCGCCATAGCCGACGCCTTCTGCGCAGCCCGCCTCAACGACGGCGGCCGAGCCTTCGGCACGCTGCCGAGCGGCGTGGACGCGGGCTACATAGTGGAGCGAGCGCTGGTGGTGTAGCCGGGGCTCAGAGCGCGGCTGGGGAGCGGGGGCTTTACGCAGTTGGCAGTTGACCGGTAGGCGCGCCGAGACGCACGCGGCTGGGCAGTTGGCAGTTCGCCCTCCGCCGCCGAGGGTCCGAAAAGCGAGCAGGCCAAGGACGCAGGGGTGAAGCCGTATGTCAATACGGCGAACCCCGAGGACGCCGGGATGCGACGCTTTGCAGGACCCGGCGCCTCAGCAGGGTTGGGGGGTTATGGAGGCGTCCGGCGCAACATTCACCGGAGGCGGGCACTCCCTGGGTGCGTTGTCGCGCGCCGGCGGCGGACCCGGCTCAGGCGGAGGCGGCTCGGAGCCGCCGCCGGAGTTGCCGGGCGGCGGGGCGGAACCGCCGTTCCCGCGCGCCTGAGCCTGCGGCGGCGGCGAGGAACGACGCGGGCTCGAGCTCGCCTGAGCCGGCGGTGACGCAAAGGCGGTGGTGGGAGCCGCCGGAGAGGCGGAAGAGGCCGGCGCCCTGCGCGCGCGACGGCGAGCCGACCTGCGCTCGGCGGCCTTCTCGCGGCGGCGGTCGGCGCGGGACCGTGAGCGGTCGCCGCGCCGGTCACGGTCGACCTCGGCACCGGACCCCCCGGAGGCCTTGCCACCGGATCCGCTCCGCGAGGATTGCGCGCTGGTCGAGGAGCCGGACTTGGAGTCGGAGTCGCCCTGGTTGACCACCACGGCACCGCCCCCGGCAGCGGCTCCGGTGGCGATGATCGCCACCGCTGCGATCTTGGCGGCGCCCAGGCTCCCCACGGCTGCGGCGCCTCCGGCGGCGGCGGTGCTTCCGGCCACGGCGCCCCCTCCCGCCGTGGCGGCGGCTCCTGCCGCACCGGTGCTTCCTGCCGCGGCTGTGTAGCCGCCGGCGCCGCCGGCCACCGCCGTGGCGCCCACGGCCCCGGCGCCTGTGCCTCCCACGCCGACCGCCGCGAGGACGCCCTCCCTCAGCGCGATCGTCGGAATGACCGGGAGGATCACTCCGAGCAGTGCGCGCTGGCGGCGCACCTGCTCCCAGTACTCGCTGCAACTCGGGCAGGCCGCGAGGTGGCGCTTGACCTCCTTGCGACGGGTGGCACCGGGGATCGACAGCTGCTCGCGTATGTCCTCGTGCGAGACCTCCCGGGCGTCGCGGCTCTCGAGCAGCGCGGTGCGCGCCTGGAACACGAGCGACTTGACCTTCGGGGTGTCCACCCCCACCACGCTCGCCACCTCTTGGTGGGAGAGGTCACCGAGCTCACTGAGCACGAGCGCCGCCCGCTGCTGCTCCGGTAGCTCGGCCATGTCGGCCAGGAGCTCGCGCAGGTCGGCGCGCTGCTCGACCTCCTCGGACAGGCCGGCGGTGCTCAGATCGATGTCGTCCGAGGCCTTCTCACGCCGCGCCCGCAGGACCGAGAGGCAGCGGTTGCGCGCGATGGTGTAGAGCCAGGCCTGGACCTTGATCTCGCGCTGGTCCTTCTGAAGGTCGCGGTACGCCGAGAAGAAGGTCTGCTGCAGGGCGTCCTCGGCCTCCTCGCGAGTGCCGAGCATGTGGCGGCAGAAGGACAGGAGCCCGCGATGGTGGCGGTCGTAGAGGACCTCGAACGCCACGTCGTTTCCGCGCCTGACGTGCTCGACGAGGCGCTCGTCGCCGAGCGCCTGCAGCAGGCGGCGCGGCGCAAAGCGCCGCGGGCGGTTCTGAGTGGCGGCTGCCCCGTCCATCAGCTACCTATCGTCAGATTCGGGCGGTTGGTCGAGGGGAGCCGCCGAAGCTGCACATCTTCGTCGCACGCCCGTCGTAACGCTCTTGCCCTGCCAAGGTTTAAGAGTTGCGCCACGAGCTGGATCAGCGACGAGACCGCCGGATCGAGACCCGCTCGCACTTGTGCAGGCGATCCGTGCGGTCGGCGCGCACGCGATCGCGCCCCGGCCCGCAGTCGATGACCTCCCGAACGCCGTTCGCGGCCTCGATCCGGTCGGGGCCGCCGCCGCCCGAGTAGCGGTTGCGATCCGGCCCCCCACTGAGCACATCCGCTCCGGCGCCACCAAACAGCCGGTCGGCGCCCTTTCCGCCGGACAGGCGGTCGGAGCCCTCACCGCCCGATAGGACATCGGGCTGGGCTCCGCCGCTCAGGCGGTCCCGCCCCGCGCCACCGAACAGCCCGTCCGCTCCTGGGCCGCCAGTGATGTCATCGACGCCTTCGTGCCCGGACAGCGTGGCGTCCGCCCCATCGCCGCCGCGGAGCGTGTCGCTTCCGAGGCCGCCGAACAGGCAGTCGGCCTGACGCAGGCCGCGCAGGATGTCGTCGCCGCCCAGGCCGAGGAGGGTGTCACCGGCCTCGGTCCCGTCGATCGTCTCGGCCGCGTCGGTCCCGCGGGACTCGTTCGTGCACGCGCCGACCGCCAGGTTGCGCACCGTCACGCGCCGGGTGGAGCTGAGCGTCTGCAGCCCGTTCGCGTCGGTGGCCTGTGCCACGAGAACGTACTGGCCGTTGCGCAGCCGCGTGGTGTCGAGCTGCGCGGAGTAGATGGCCCCGGGCGGCCCATCGGGCGACCCGCTTCCGGGCGAGAGCGAGACCCCCCCGAAGGCGCCGTTCAGGCCGAAGGTCACCGCCGCCACGCCGCGGAGGTCGAAGGCCTGCGCGCGCAGGATCACGGTTCCCGAGAGCGTGGCCCCGTCCGCGGGCGCGTTGAGGGCGACTCCCGGCGGCGTCACATCCCGGTTGCGGTACACGAAGACTCCGCCCCCACCCCCGTACTGGACGAAGCCGCGTGAGATGGCGGGCTGCCCGAAGCCGCTGGCGGCACCCGCTGCGCCGGCCGCTGAGGCGAACTCGTCGCCCGGCACCGGCTTGCCGTCCCGCATGCGCAGCACGAGCTGCTGGCTCTGGTCGTTCATCACGTACACGAGGTCACCGGAGGCGGCGGCCGTGGTCTGGGCGAAGCCGGTGGTGCCGGCGGCCAGCGCGGTGCGGCTGAAGCTGCCCGCTCGGTCGAGGTCGACGGTCGAGAGCAGGTAGAGGTTGCTGCCGGTGGTCACCACCACCTTCGCGTCGTCGAGATCGGCCACGGACACCTGACTGACGGCCAGCGCTGGCGCCGGAGCGCCGGGCAGCTCGTCGCTGGCCTGCTCGGGCGTGAGCGCTCCCGAGCTCTGACGGATCTTGTAGACGGTCGTCCCGCCGGCGGTGGCCGACGCCACGTAGATGAGCGGCGCGGTGGTCACCGGTCCGTCGGGCCCGGGCGTGGTGCCGCCTGGCTGCACCGGCACGGACGGGGTCTGCACCATGCCGCCGAGCGCCAGGCCGGGCCGCTCGGTGAGCGTGTCGGCGGCGAAGAGCCGCAGCTGACCGGCGGCGCCCACGGCCAGGAACGGCCGAGGTGTGCCGTCCATTGGCAGGAACACGAGCGCCGGACTGGCCTCCGCCGTGGCGTCGATATCGGCCGTGGAGGTAGCCGGCAGCGGCTCCGGCGCGTCTGCGCCCCCGGGCAGCGGCACTCGGAACAGCCGCTCGTCGCCCGCGCTGACCGCGACGAAGAAGAGAGCGCGCGCGCCGGTCGAGTCCGGGGGACCGACCACCGGGGACGAGTTGACCGTGAAGCCGTCGGTGCCCGCGACCCGGCGCTGGGCCACGAGGGCGCCGCTCGCCTCGTCGATCTGGGCCACCTGGATGTCCTCGGCGCCCCCGGCGTCGTCGTCGTTGTGCACGACGAAGAGCTGGCCGAGCCGACCGGCGGTGGAGGTGTCGGCGAAGGTGACGCTTCCCGCACCTGTTCCGAACGTGTCTGCATCGTCCACGCCGGCGTCATCGAGGGCCGTACCGTTCTCCGGACCGACCGGCGCCCCCGTTCGCAGCACCTGGAGGTGCGCCGCCCCGTTGGCGGTGCCGAACGCGAGCCGCTGGTCGTTCGCCGGGCCGGTGGTCGTGACGATCGAGGTCCTCACCTGCTGGTCGCCCGCCCCCGTCTTCGAGTACCCAAAGGCCACGGGCAGCTCGCCCTCGTCGACCGGCTGGTAGCCGGAGCGGCCACCCTCGCCGCCGAAGAGCGGCCAGTGCACGGCTCCAGCGCCCGCCGGGAGCCCGAGGACCGCTGCGCCCACCAGGGCCAGCACAGCGACGGCGGTGCGACGGTTGGTGATCACCTCGGGAGGGCTCATGGGCGGCGTGGCGGGCCGCGGTCAGCACCCCGTACCCGGGCTATACGCTAGCCATAGCTGGCGCGGTTCAAGCCGGTAGCCGTTTCACGCCCGGCTTCGCGGGCCGAAGCTCCCGGAAAGGTGTGCCTACTCGGCCGTGATCGTGAACGGCCCGCACAGCTGATCGGAGTCCTGCTGCACCGGCTTGCCGTTGAGGTTCTTCGGGGTGATGGTCAGCTGCTTGCCGGTGACCCTCACCTGCGCGTAGCTGTAGGTGTTGGTGGCGGCGCAGTCCATTCCCACCCCGTCCGGCGGCTCGGGCTCGAAGAACGCGGCGCTGACGGCGGCGCCAGCTCCCTCACGACCAACGGCGTCGTCGATCTCCTTCGAGAACGTTTTCGTGGCCACCGGTCCGGTGACGAACTCGAACATGCCGCTGTTGATCGGCCCGCCCTGCTCGAGGGTCCGCAGCCGGACCTCGTTGACGAGGTTGGCGTGGGTGTCGGTGGTCAGGAAGACGACGTTCTTCACGTTCTTTCGCAGGTAGTTGATCAGGCGCCTGCGCTCGGCCTCGTAGCCCTCCCAGCGGTCGTACGGAAGCGCGTAGTACTGCTGGATCGGCGTCTCGTTCATGATCACCTTGAACGTCGCCTTGGAGCGCTTGACCTCCCTCGTGAACCGCTTGTACTGGCGGCTCCCGAGGAACGTCCGTTCTCCGTCCCGAATGCGAGCGAGGCAGGCCGGCGAGACGGGCTGCTTGAGCGACGGCGCGAGGATGGCGAAGAAGTCGCGGTTCTTCTGGGGGGCGGTTGGCGCGAGATCGGGCTGGCCGGTCTCCGGGTTGTCGCAGGTGCCCCCGTCGGAGGCCTTGGCATCGCGGAAGGAGCGTTCGTCGAGGAAGAAGAGCTCCAGGTGCCTGCCCCAGCGACGGCTGCGGTACAGCCCGTCCCGGGAGCTGTACGACACCGGTGAGTAGTCGCGGAAAGCCTTGACGCCGGCCGCGTAGAGCTTGCGCCCGTTCTCCGCGACCGAGAAGTCGTTGATGAACTCATGATCGTCCCAGTGGCTGTAGAGGCCGGCCGATCGGCGCAGCCGCTGCAGGTTGGGAAGCGTGATGTTCTGCCGGTACTTGGCCCACTTCTGCGGGACGGTGAGCGCGGTGGGGGCGCTCGGCATGAACTGGCCGCCCTCCATCGTGGCTCCGACCTCGGTATCCGAGTAGATCGTGTCGCCGAAGTTGATGTTGAAGTCGTTGCCCTCCTCGGCCATCTCGCGGTAGACCTCAAACCGGTTGTAGAACGGCTCGGTCTGGCCGGGGGCGCGTTGGGCGTCGGCGTCACCCGAGTAGGCAAACTCGATCGTCCGGGCCTGGCCCGACGGGGGGGCGGTCCGGAAGCTGCCGACCGCGCTACGGCGCTTGCCCGCGGTGAAGCGGTAGAAGTAGGCGCGGCCGGCCCGCAGGCGGCCGATCCTGGCCTGCACCGTGAGGTTGTCCGCCGCGCGGGCCTCGAGGCCGACGGTGATCAGTCCGCGGAAGGTCCGCGCGCGCGCCAGCTGCAGCTGCACCCGACCGGGGCGCCCCGTGCGCGTCCAGAGCACCGCCGAGGTGGGCGTGACCTCTCCGGCCGCCACGCCCAGCGGGAACGACTGCGGCGCGGCGCTCGCGGCCACGGGGACCAGGCAGCCAAGCAGGGAGACGGCGAAGATCAAGGTAACGGCGCGGCGCAACTCGGTTCCTCCTCGTTGGGTCTGCCTACAGCGAAGTCCATCGGCGGCTTCGGAGGCGCCGTGCGATGTTAGGCGGGCGCCCCGCGCTACGACTTCCCCGCCACCTCGATGAACGCCTTGTAGCGCCGCACGTCGCGCTCGCCGCGCGCTCGTTCCTCACTGCCCTCCTCGGCCCCCTCGGCCGCCTTCTCCGCCTCGCTCAACTTCGTCTCGAGGTCCGAGGTGTCGAGCGACCCGGGCTCCTGCGCGTCGTCCACCAGCACGAGCGCGCTGTTGTTCACCACCTGCAGGTAGCCCTCGCCCTGCGCGAAGCGCACGATGCCGGTCTCCGACTCGTAGAGCCGCAGCTCGGCCGGGTCGAGGATGGCCATGAGCGGCGCGTGGTTGGCCAGCACGCCGATCGAGCCCGTGGCCGTGCGCGTCGAGAGCATCTCGACGTCGCCCTTGTAGACCTCCCCTCGGGGGTGAGGACCTCAACCGGGAACGGGGAGCGGGCCACCGGCTAGCGGTCCCCGCCGGCGGCCTGGCCCACGGGCTCGGTGCCCTCCGCGGAGCCCTCGGTCCCATCGGAGCCCGTCCCGTCCGACTGCGAGCTGGCCCCACCGGCCTGGGCGGCGGTGTCGGCCTCGTCGGTGTCGTCGCCACCGCTCGGCTTCGCCTGCTCCTCGCGCGACTCACCCTTGGCGGACTGCACCACGTCCTCAATCGTGCCCTTCAGCAGGAAGGCGCGCTCGTTCAGGTCGTCGTGCTTGCCGTCCAGGATCTCGCGGAACGAGCGCACGGTGTCCTCGACCGAGACGTACTGGCCGGGCGTGCCCGTGAAGGCCTCGGCCACGAAGAACGGCTGCGACAGGAAGCGCTCGATCTTGCGCGCCCGCTGCACCGTCTGCTTGTCCTCGTCGGAGAGCTCGTCGATGCCGAGGATGGCGATGATGTCCTGCAGCTCCTTGTAACGCTGGAGCACCTCCTTCACCTCGGTGGCCACCCGGTAGTGCTCCTCGCCCACGATGTCGGGCTTGAGGATCGTGGAGGTCGAGTCGAGCGGGTCCACCGCCGGGTAGATGCCCTTCTCGGCGATCGACCGCGACAGCACCGTGGTGGCGTTCAGGTGGGCGAACACCGACGCCGGCGCCGGATCGGTGAGGTCGTCGGCCGGCACGTAGATCGCCTGCACCGAGGTCACCGAGCCCTCGCGCGTGGAGGTGATCCGCTCCTGGAGCTGACCCATCTCGGTCTCGAGCGTGGGCTGGTAGCCCACCTGCGAGGGCATACGGCCGAGGAGCGCCGACACCTCGGAGCCCGCCTGCACGAAGCGGAAGATGTTGTCGATGAACAGCAGCACGTCCTGGCCGCCCTGCTCGCGGAAGTACTCGGCCATGGTGAGTCCGGAGAGGGCCACGCGCATGCGCGCTCCGGGGGGCTCGTTCATCTGTCCGAACACGAGCATCGTCTTGTCGATGACCCCCGACTCCTTCATCTCGAGCCAGAGGTCGTTGCCCTCGCGCGACCGCTCGCCCACGCCGCAGAACGCCGACAGTCCGCCATGCTCGGAGGCCAGGTTGTGGATCAGCTCCTGGATCAGCACGGTCTTGCCCACTCCGGCGCCCCCGAACAGGCCGACCTTGCCCCCGCGGGCATACGGGGCCAGCAGGTCCACGACCTTGATGCCGGTCTCGAAGATCTCACGCGTGGGCGTGAGGTTCTCGACGCTCGGCGCCGGGCGGTGGATGGGCCAGCGCTCGCCACCCTTCTCGAGCTCCTCGCCGCCGTCGATCGTGTCGCCCAGCAGGTTGAAGATGCGTCCGAGCGTCGCGTCGCCCACCGGAACGGTGATCGGACCGCCGGTGTCGCGCACCTCGGCGCCGCGGGACAGGCCGTCGGTCGAGTCCATGGCCACCGCGCGCACACGGTCGTCGCCCAGGTGCTGTGCGACCTCCAACACGAGCGTACGCGTCCCGTCGTGGCTCGAGTGCGCCTGGTCGGCGTCGCTCTCGGCCTCGGACTGGAACGCGATGTCGACCTCGATCGCGTTGTAGATCTCCGGGAGATGGTCCGGGAACGAGGCCTCGATCACCACGCCGGTGATCTGCTCGATGCGACCGACGCCGGCGGAGCCGCCGTTCGTGCCGGGGCCCTGTCCGTCGGTCTGCTCGCGGCTCGTTGTGCCCTGGGGTGCGGTTCCGGCTTCCAAGTGGTCTCCTTTGAGTTCTGTCTCGAGCGTCTATCCGAGGCCCTCGGCCCCGGCGACGACTTCCATGATTTCCTGGGTGATCTCGGCCTGGCGCTGGCGGTTGGCCTCCAGCGTGAGATCGTCGATCAGTTCCCTGGCGTTGTCGGAGGCGCTTCGCATGGCGGTCATGCGCGCGCCGTGCTCCGAGGCCGTGGACTCGAGTAGCGCCCGGTAGATCGAGATCTCGACATAGTCGGGAGCCAGCCTCCGCAGGATCTCCTCCGGATCCGGCTCGTAGATCCAGAGGGAACGCGACTGGTCGGCAGCGTCGTCCGCGCCCTCGGCCTGTCCACCGTCCTCCCGTCCACCGTCAGAGCCCTCGTCACCGTCTGAACCCTCGCCCAGAATGTCCGCCTGCTGCAACGGCAGCAGCGTCTCGTGCCTGACCTCCTGCACGAGTGGCGAGACGTAGCCGTTGTAGAAGATCTCGACACGGTCGACCTTCCCGTCCACGTACTGGGTCGTGAGGTCGTCGGCGATCCCACGCGCATCGGAGTACGACGGACGATCGGTGAACCCGACGTAGCCGCCGGACAGCTCGAAGCCGCGGAACTCGATCGAGGACACCCCGCGGCGACCGGAGGCGTACCAGGCCACCTGATGGCCCTCCTGCTCGATCTCCTGGCGCCGGCGGTTGCCGGCCCGGATGATCTGCGAGTTGAAGCCGCCGGCCAGGCCGCGATCGCCGGTCACGAGCAGCAGGCCCACGCGCTCCACGTTCTCGTGCTCCTGCAGCAGCGGCAGGCTCGGGATGTTCTCGGCGGCCTCCACGGCGCGCCGCGTCATCCTGCGGATGGCCTCCGCGTAGGGGCGCAGGTGCTCGATGCGCTGCTCGGCCCGCCGCAGCCGCGCCGCGGCCACCATCTGCATGGCGCTCGTGATCTTCTGGATGTTCTTGACCGACGAGATGCGGCCCTTGATGTCCTTATTCGTTGCCAAGCGCTGCCTTATTCGTTGCCAACCGCTGCCTATTCGTTGCCAGGCGCTGCCTATCCGTTGCCATCCCGCGCTCCCCCAACCGCCTCAGCTCGCGGCCCCCGCCGGAGCCGCGGCTTCCTGGTTCTCGCCGGCCTGGTCGGGCGCGCCCAGCGTGCCGCTGGTCTTGCCGTTGGTCGACTCGTCGCCGCCGGAAGTGCGGCCCGGTGCCTGACGCTCCTCCTCGGAGCGCACGCGTTCGGACTCGCCCTCCTCGAGCGGGTGTCCCTCCTCGTCGAAGTCGGCGCCGAAGTCGTCGAGGGCCTCCTTGATCGCGCCGCGCAGGCGCTCCTCGATGTCGTCCTCCCAGTTGCCCTCGGCGATCGAGCGCATCAGCTCGTCCTGCTCGGAGTGCAGCCGGCCGAGCATCTGGGCGTGGAAGTCGCGCACGCGTGACACCTTGATGCGGTCGAGGTAGCCGCCGGTACCCGACAGGATGGCCGCCACCTGGTCCTCGACCTTCCACGGCTTGAGCTCGTCCTGGTTGAGCATCTCCACCAGTCGCTCGCCGCGGGCCAGCGTGGCCTGGGTCTCCGCATCGAGCTCCGAGCCGAACTGGGCGAACGCCTCGAGCTCGCGGTACTGCGACAGCTCGATGCGCAGCTTGCCCGCCACCTTCTTCATCGGCTTGCTCTGCGCGTTGCCGCCCACGCGCGACACCGAGATGCCCACGTTGATGGCCGGACGTACGCCCGAGCGGAACAGATCGCCCTCGAGGAAGATCTGCCCGTCGGTGATCGAGATCACGTTGGTGGGGATGTAGGCCGACACGTCGCCGGCCTGGGTCTCGATCAGCGGCAGCGCGGTGAGCGAGCCGCCGCCGAGCTCGTCGCTCAGCTTGACCGCGCGCTCGAGCAGGCGGCTGTGCAGGTAGAAGACGTCACCGGGGTAGGCCTCGCGACCCGGCGGGCGGCGCAAGAGCAGCGACATCTGCCGGTAGGCGTAGGCGTGCTTGGTCAGGTCGTCGTACACGCACAGCGCGGCCTGGCCGTTGTAGAGGAAGTGCTCGGCCATGGCGCAGCCGGCGTAGGGGGCCATGAACTTGATCGGGGCCGCCTCATCGGCCGGCGCGGCCACGATGATCGTGCGGTCGAGGGCGTCGTTCTCGCGCAGCGTCTCGGCCACCTGCACCACCGTCGACATGCGCTGGCCGATCGCCACGTAGACGCAGATCAGGTCCTTGTCCTGGTTGTTGATGATCGTGTCGAGCACCACCGCGGTCTTGCCGGTCTGGCGGTCGCCGATGATCAGCTCGCGCTGGCCGCGCCCGATCGGGATCATCGCGTCGACGGCCTTGATGCCGGTCTGAACCGGCTCGGTGACCGGCTGGCGCTGCACCACGCCGGGGGCCTTGAACTCGGCCGGGCGGGTCTGGGTCGTGTTGATGTCGCCCTTGCCGTCGAGCGGGTTGCCGAGCGGGTCGACGATCCGCCCGAGCAGCTCGTCGCCCACCGGGATGTCGAGCAGGCGGCCGGTGCGCTTCACGGCGTCGCCCTCCTCGATCTTGTCCCAATCGCCGAACAGCACGGCGCCGACGTTGTCGGACTCGAGGTTGAGGGCCAGGCCGGTCACGTCGTGAGGCAGCTCGAGCATCTCGAGCGACATGGCGTTTTCGAGGCCGTGCACGCGGGCGATGCCGTCGGCGATCGACAGCACCGTGCCCACCTCGGACAGGTCCGCGCCACCGTCGTCGAGCCCTCGATGCGGCTCTTCAGGATGCTCGTGATCTCATCAGGCTTGATTTGCATGTGGTGGTCTCCTCCGTGGCGAACGCTGCAAACCGTCGCAGCTCGGTGTCCTCGGGGTTCGGCTTAGCCCACTAAGCCTTCACCCCTGCGTCCTTGATCTGCTCGGTTTTCGCGTTCGTTCGTCTCTTCGGGTAAGCGTGTTAGGCGGCCTTGGCCACTTGTCGTCTGAGTCGCTCGAGTCGGTTGCGGACGCTGGCGTCCATGATCATGTTCCCCACCCGCAGGACCAGGCCGCCGAGTACCTCCGGATCGACCCTGCTCACGAGATCCACGTGGCGCCCGGTCTGCTCCTCGATCCGCCGGCCGATGGTGTCGAGCACCTCCTGGTCCAGGTCGACGGCGCTCGTGACCGAGACCTCGAGCAGCCCGCGCTCCTCGGCCCACAGCGCGTCGAGCTCGCGGCGGATGCGGAACAGGGCGGGCATCCGGTGGCGCTCGGCCAGGAGCTCGAGGAAGCGGACGAAGTGCTCGTTCGCGCCGTCCAGCACCTCGCGATGCCCTCCTTCTTCTCCTGGGAGGAGAAGTAGGGGAGAAGAAGTACACCTGCAGCTCGCGGTTGCCCGACAGCGCGTCGGCGAGCTCCCGAGCTGGTCGTGCACCTCGTCGAGGATGTCGTGCTCCTGCGCGACCTCGAACAGCGCCCGCGAGTAGACGGCGGCAATCTCCTCCACTGCTAGCTCGCCTCCGGCTCGCCGCGCACGTGGGCTACACGCCGCGGAGATGTCGATGCCCTCACGGCCTACTGTCCTCCGCCGTTGGACCCGCCGCCGCCGCGATCGGCCCCGGCCAGTGCCTTGAAGTCGGCCTCCTCGAGCGCCTCCTGGATCAGCCGCTGGTGATCCTCGCCGGTGAGCGTCTTGCGCGTGACCCTCTCGGTGGCCATAACCGTGAGGTCGGCCACCTCCTTGCGGATCTCGTCGAGCGCCCGCCGGGTCTCGGCCTGGATCTCGCGGCGCGTGGACTCCATCATCTCCTCGCGCTGCCTGCGGCCCTCGGCCTTCGACTCCTCCTGAAGGCGGTCGGCGGCCTTGCGGGCGCGGATCACGATGTCCTCTGATGCTCGCGCGCCTCGCTCAGGCGGGCGCGGTACTCGGCCAGCAGCTCGTCGGCCTCCTTCTTCACGCGCTCGGACTGCTCGATCGACTCCTCGATGGCGCGGCGCCGCCTGTCGAGCGCCTCGCCGATGCGCGGGAAGGCGAGCTTGCGCAGGATGAGCAGCGTTGCCCTGAAGGCGATCAGGGTCCAGATCATCAGGCCCACGCTGGGCGACACCAGGAAGTTGCCGCCACCCGCCTCCTCGCCGCCGCCCTCGGTGGCGGCCAGGACGTGTACGACCCCGTTGTGAAGCTGCGCGAACATCGTGCCGGCCTAGAGGAAGAACGCGATGAGGCCGAAGATGAAGGCGTAGAACACGATCGCCTCGGTCAGGGCGAAGCCGAGCCACTGGATGCTCGTGATCTCCTCCCGCATCTCGGGCTGGCGGGTGACCGACTCGATCACCTTGCCGAAGATGTAGCCCACCCCAATGCCGGGGCCGATGGTGCCGAGGCCGGCGCCGACGCCGAGGGCGATGGCCTTGAGGCCGTCGGTGGGATCTGCTCCGCCCCCCTGGGCGATCGGGAGGATCGTGGTGACGAGATCTGCGGGCATCGGGTGCTCCTTCGTTTCGGGGACTAGTGGCCTTCGGCGGACGTGGCGCCGCCGATGTAGATGGAGGTCAGCGTGGCGAAGATGAACGCCTGGAGCGTGGCTACCAGACCCACCTCGAAGATGAAGAAGGCGATGGCCACCGGCACGGTGAGCACGCCGAGCGCGGCCAGTCCGAGGATCACCACGAGGCCGCCGCCCATGAACAGGATCAGCAGGTGGCCGGCCAGCAGGTTGGCGAACAGTCGCACCGACAGGGAGATGATCCGCACGAAGTGCGAGATCGCCTCGATCACGAAGATCGGGATGGTGGCCGCGCCGGTCACGCCCGCCGGCACCCACGTCTTCAGGTAGCCGATCGGACCGTGCGTCCGCACGCCCTCGATGTGGTAGGCGAACCACACGACCAGGGTCAGTGCGAGCGGAACCGAGAGGTTCGCGGTGGCGGCGTAGATCGCGAGCGCCGGCACCTGCAGCCCGAAGATGTCAACCTTGTGCTCGGTGTTGGTCGGCAGCGGGATGTAGCCGATCATGTTCGAGAACCAGATGAAGAAGAACAGCGTGGCGGTGAACGCGAACCACTTGCGCGCGGTCTTGTCGTCCATGTTCGTGCGCGTGATCTGATTGCGCGTGAGGTCGTAGGCGGCCTCGACGGCGGCCTGCACGCGGTTGGGCCGGGCGACCATGCGCTTGGCGATGTAGGTCATCACGAAGCAGGTGAGCGCGGCGGCCAGGAAGAGGTAGAGCACGGCCTTGTTGATGCTCATGTCGATCGGCCCGAGCTTGAGCTCGATCCAGGGCTCGAGCTTGAACTCGTTCTGAGGCTGGAACTCGTCGTTGCGGCCGGCGCTGCCGAAGAGGATGCCCACGAGCGCGGTGATCGCGAACAGGCCGCCGACGGCCAGCAGGACCTTGGTGCGGGTCTTCATGTTCTTCATCCGGCCGCCTCTCGGTTCGTCATGGGCGGGACGGCCCGCGATTTGCGCGGGGACGGGCCGAGGGGTCGGGCGAGCATGTTGGTGGAGAAGTACAGGGTGAACAGCGCGAGCACGAGGACGGCGGCCGCAAGGCCCGCCTCCTTCTCCACGAGGCCGGCGCCGAACACCGAGAGCGCCATCAGCCAGCCGCGGCCGATCATGCTGCCGGCGAGCAGCCCGGCGACGGTGCGGGGATCGTCGGAGTCGCGGGCACGCGCCGAAAGGACGGCCTGCACGCCGCGCTGGAGCAGCCACCCCGCCGCGGCTGCAGCCCAGCCGAGCAGCGGGAAGCCGGCCGCCAGGAAGATCGGCAGCGCGAGCGCGAGCAGCGCGAGGTCGAGCATGCGCACGACGCGCAGCGCCCGGGGCTCCTCAGATGTGTCTATAGCGTGTGTAGACAAGTCGGAATCCGATGCCGAAGCCGATGAAGACCGCCACGATCGTGAACAGCGCGGTTGCCCCCACGACCGTTCCCACCCCGAACCCGACCGCCGCACACAGGAGAACGCTCGCCAATAGCGTCCCACCGGCACTGGCCGGATTGAACGCGCGTGGCTCGTTCGCCTTGTTGGGCATGAAGGATCATCCAGGGTCCCGGCAGGGACTCTCGGGGCGCCTCGGGAGCGTCCCGGTCACTCCCCCACCGGACCCGGCACACTATCTCACCGGGGACTTTGTAACAACTTTGTGACACTCCGCTCGCGCGGCGGGCGGGGTGCCTCCTTCGCCTATCCCGCTGCGGCCCCGTCGATGGTGATCGGCACCGATTCCGGGGGCGTCGCCCACAGGTCGCGCCGGAAACTCGCATGGTCGGGCCACTCTCGCTTGGGAACCGCGCGGCGGCGCAGCTGGAAGCGGCGCGGCTCCTCGCCGAAGGGGCACGGCTCGAGCCGCACCCGGTCGCGACCGAGCGGGGTGAGCAGCAGAGCCGTCTCGCCTCCTGACGCGTCGAGCGGCGCCCGCTCGATCCTCTGCCGCTCGCTCGACTGCGGATCCATCACGCAGAAGTGCAGCGACAGGCGGTCCACCACCTGCAGCAGCCGGTACCCGCCCCATCGCTCGCCCTCCCCGACGCCCGTGGCGTCCACCAGGCGCTCCTGAAGCGACTCCTGCTCGGCCACGAACTCGTCCACCTCGGCCTGAAGGCTCGGCTCGAACTGAGCCGGCGGGTGCGTCCCGTACCGCCCCCGGTAGAGGCCGGTGCCGTGCATCGACACGAGCATGCCCGCGAGAGCATCCTCGTCGACCACGGCGGCGGTGGCGGCTCGCCAGAAGGCGAGGTGGGTGGGCACGCTCACCTCCAGGAAGCCCTGGGGGCGCGCGCTGTCCGCGGCCACCAGCGGGGCGCGCTCCCATACCGCCCAGCCGTCGTCGTGACGTCGGCTCGCCAGGACGACCGACTCGAGAGAGCGGGGCCTCGCGAATCGTCCGGCGCTCCCCCACGCCTCGGCGAACTGGCCCGACAGGTCGGCGTGGTCGGTCTGCAGGACCACCGCCCAGTGCTCACCTGCGTCGCGCACGATCATGGCGCGCCCGAGCGTAACGTGCGCCCGAGGCTGCAGGCGAGTCCGGCAACACGGCGCTAGCCGCTTTGCACCGCGTACAGCCGCCACTCTCCGGGCACGCCGCGCAGCTGGTGGGCGCCGCGATCCTCGAAGTCCAGCTCCGAGCCCACCACCAGATCCTTGACCGTGCTCGAGACGAGCACCCCGCCGCTGCCCGCGAGCGCTCCGACGCGCGCCCCGATATGGACGGCGATGCCGCGAATGTCGCCATCGAGCAGCTCGCACTCGCCGGTGTGCAGCCCGCAGCGAACGGCGAGGCCGAGCTCGCCGACCCCCTCGACGATCTCTCGCGCACAGCGGACGGCGCGGGCGGGCCCGTCGAAGGTCGCGACGAAGCCGTCACCGACGTGCTTGACCTCGCGCCCGCGAAAGCGCGCCAGCGAGTCCCGTACGAGGTCGTCGTGCCGGTCGAGCAGGCCGCGCCACGCGCGGTCGCCGATGCTGGCGGCGCGGTCGGTCGACCCGACGATGTCGGTGAAGAGCACGGTCGCCAGCGCGCGCTCGGGGCCGCGTTGCGGCCGGCGTCCGGTGAGGAACTCCTCGATCAGATCGGTCTCCGGATCGTCGGCGCCCGGCCAGTCGTAGAGGTCAGTGCCGGACGCCTCGACGAAGCGCGCGCCGGGGATCAGCGCCGCTGCCTCGCGTCCGGCCGCGATCGGAATCAGCGGATTGTCGCGCCGGTGGAGCACGAGCGTCGGCACCCGAATCGCGGGCAGGACACCGCTGAGGTCGACGCTCACGTTGAGATCGACGAGCTTCCGCGCCGTCGACGGGCTGACCGACGACCGCTCGAAGCGCGTCCACCAGTCCGCGAACCGCCGGTCGCTCGCACGACTCGGCGCGAAGAGCGAAAGGAAACGTCCCTCGCCCCAGTGATTCTCGATCACGTCGAGCAGAAGGGCCCGCCTTTCGTCATCCATCACGAGCCCACCCGAGACGCCGATGTTCACGAGTACGAGCGCCGAGACCCGGTCGGGATGGCTCGCCGCGTACATGGCACAGAGACCCGCCTCAACCACGCCGAACAGTGCCACGCGCCCGAGCCCAGCGGCGTCGAGGACGGCGGTGAGGTCGTCCATCTGCTGGTCGAGCGTCGGTGGGCGGTCGACCGGATCGGATAGCCCGGTGCCGCGCCTGTCGAAGGTGAGGAGCCGCGCGAAGGAGGCGAGGCGCTGCCGGCCGCGGACTGTCCCGGGCTCCTCCCACTGGATGTCCATGTGCGATGCCGGCCCGGTGATCAACACGACGTCGGGCGGGCCCTCGCCCATGACCTGGAAGGCGATGCGCGCATCACCGCTGCGCGCGTACCTGGTCGGCGGTGCGGCGGCCATCGCGGGCTCGGATTCTACGTTCGCGATCCCGGCACCCAGGGTCGTCAGCAGCGCGCCGGCAGCCGGCGACTCAGGCGATAGCGGCGGGCGGTCGGGCGGCGGCGAAGGCGAGGGCCCATAGCGCCCGCGCGATGGACCGTGGCGAGAAGACGTCGTGGACGCCGATCATCCGCTCGCCGAAGGCGGCCACCCGGTCAGCGGTCACCGAGTCGCGCACGCCCGCGCTCAGCAGCAGGCGCT
The DNA here is from genome assembly GCA_030446485.1 of Thermoleophilaceae bacterium. Classification (GTDB taxonomy): domain Bacteria; phylum Actinomycetota; class Thermoleophilia; order Solirubrobacterales; family Thermoleophilaceae; genus JAUJNF01. Next base: position 162,205 of record JAUJNF010000001.1, read on the forward strand.
CGTGGGGCATCAGCCGTCGACCGGACGAGTAGCTCGCGCACACGAGGTGGTGAGCCAGCAGGCGCCGCCGGTGCATCCGGCGGTAGCGGGACAGGGCGCTGTCGAGGGGCCCCTCACCGCTCAGCGCCGCTCCGGCGTGGTCGGCCAGCCACTCGGCGGACTGGAGCGCCCAGCCGCACCCGACGGCCCACATGGGGTCGGCGGCCAGCGCCGCGTCGCCGGCCAGGGCAAGGCCCGGCACCGCGGCCCGCCGATGGGCATTGGGCATGTCGAGCTTTCCGATCAGCGGTGACACCTGCTCCGCCCGCTCCAGCGGCGGGCCGTCGGCCAACTGTGAGAACACCCGCGCGAACTCGATCTCCGGGGCTGCCTTGAACATTTCGAGCCGGTCCTTCGTCAGCGCGCAAGCCAGCAGCGTGAGGCCGTCATCGCACGGGTAGGCGTAGGCCACATCGGGCTCGGCGAACCACATCTGGCCGGCGGTACCCGAGCCAAGTGGCAGGTCGCGGTAGTAGGCGAAGTACAGGAAGCGCCGGTTGGGGATGGTGTGCGGACGGATACCCGCCAGATCGGCGGTCGCAGATCCGCGACCGTCGGCACCCACGACGAGCCGCGCGCGTATCCGGCGCTCGCTTCGGTCGCGGTCACGTGCAACGACGCCGGTGAAGCGACCGCGCTCTGCGAGCAGTCGCGTCACCGTGAGGCCGGGGCACACGGCGACACCCGGGGTCTGGGCAGCCACGCTCCGCAGGAGGGGGTCGAGCTTCTCGCGCCGGATCGTGTAGCCGTACGACGACTCCCCGTCGGGCCGGCGATGACGCCCGACGAGCCACCCGGCCCGAGACCACACGTTGAGCGAGTTGCGCACCCCTCCGGCGTCCTCGATGGCCTCGGCCACTCCGAGCCGCTGCAGCGTGGGCGTGGCGCAGGGCTGGATGAAGTGCGTGCACACTCGCTTGTAGGCGCCGGCGCCGGCGCGGCGCTCCACCAGCGCCACTGACAGCCCACGACGGGCGAGGAGCGTCGCCGCCGTGCAGCCTGCCAGGCTGGCACCCACCACAACGACGTCGTAGTCCGCGCGTTGGCTCACGACGATCGCCGTGCGTCCGGTGGCGCGTCTGCCGCGGGCTCGATGGCCAGATACAGCTCCTCGACCCCTCGCCAGTGCAGGAAGCGCATCACGAGTGGGCGACTGACTCCGTACTTCGAGGACAACGCGTGCTCGGCCCGCTTCTCCTCGTCGGCATCGGTCACCACCCGGGCTGTCGCTCGCGCCGCCGGCCCCAGCGGCCTGCCGCGGAGGGTGCATGGCGCCACCTCCACCCGCGGATTCACGGCAATGCGCTTGACCTTGCCGCTCTGGACGCCGGTCCGGACGTAGATGGTCGCGTTCTCGGTCGCGAACCACAACGGGGTCGCGACCCCTTCGCCGTTGCGGCGGAACGTCGTCAGCAGGCAGTACGAGCCGTCTTCGTGTGCGCCGAGGACCGTGGGGTTCGTGCTTTCGGTGTTGCGCACCGCATCTGTCCGTCCAATCATCATGGGGCCCCCCGTGTTGGTGCTGATTGGTCCCTTTATGGGCACCGAGGCGGCTCAGATCAAGAGCCAATTCCGGCGAATTGGCGTGTATCGTCAGATTGGACTTGGACATCGGGATGCACCTTGGAACGTGGGCCGCCGGGCGGGGGCCGCTCTACCGCCAGCTCGCGGATGCGCTCGCGCGATCGATCGAGCGAGGTGACCTCCAGCCGGGAACGGTGCTGCCCGCGGAACGGACGCTTGCCGAGTCGCTCGCCGTGAGCCGGACCACCCTGGTCTCCGCTCTCGACGAGCTCAAGCGGCGCGGGTGGCTCGAGAGCCGGCGGGGAAGCGCAACCTGGGTCAGCGGGGTCGCCGCCGGGGAGCCGGAGTCACGGGCGGCCATGCTCGCCCGTGACGGCGCGATGCGCCCGTTCGCGCGTGGGCGAGGCGCACACATCGACCTGACCTTCGATGCTCCGCCGCCCCTGCCGATGGTCAGCGAGGCCTTGACCGGCCTCTCGCGTCTGTCGCTCGAAGATCTGACCCCCGCGCACGGATACGTGCCCGCCGGAACGCCCGAGCTTCGAAGCGCCATCGCGCGGCGGCTCGCCGGCGAGGGTGTGCCCACCACCGCCGACCAGGTGCTCGTGACCACCGGCGCGCAGCAGGCGCTGTCACTGCTGGCGGCGTACTACCTACGTGCGGGCGATGCGGTCGCACTCGAGGATCCGGGGTTTCCCAACGCGTTCGATGTCTTCCGGGCCGCTGGGGCGGAGCTGCTCGCCCTGCCGGTGGATGGCGAGGGAGTGAGCGTCGACGCGTTGGAGGAGATGTGTGCGGCCCGGCCGCCGCGCCTCGTATACATCACGCCGACCCACCAGAGCCCGACTGGGACAGTGCTCGCGGCGAGCCGACGGCGACAGCTGGCGCGCGTTGCGGAGCGCTACCGCGTGCCGATCCTGGAAGACACCGCTCTGGCCGACATACCACTCGGCGACGAACCGGCGCCCCCGGCTGTCGCCCACCATCGGCCCGACGGGCCGATCCTGCTGATCGGGTCCATGAGCAAGCTCTTCTGGGGTGGGCTGCGCGTGGGCTGGGTGCGCGCCCCGAGAGCCGTCATCCGGCAGCTCGTGCGGCTCAAGCTCATGGCCGACATCGCCACGCCACTTCTCAGCCAGCTCGTCGCCACCGCGCTGATCGAACGGACCGAGGAGGCGCGCGGGCTTCGCCGCGCCCAGTACGGACCCCGGCTCGAGCGGCTGACGCAGGTCCTGACCGAACGCCTTCCGGACTGGAGCTGGATCCCCCCGGCCGGGGGCTTCACCCTGTGGGCCCGCTTGCCCGCCGGCTCCGACGCCACCGCCTTCGCGGCCGCCGCGCTGCGCAACGGAGTGGCCGTCGTTCCCGGACCCCGGCTCTCGACGGAGGAGCGCCACCGTGACTGTCTGCGGCTGGCGTTCATGCTTGACTCCGAGAAGCTCTCCCAGGGCGTCGAACGGCTCGCCCGGCTATGGGAACGCGTGGGGGACTCGCCCGCGGCTCGCCCCGAGGATCCGGCTCCGACTGTCTTCGTCTAGGAGGCGGCCCCGGCCGATGTGCCCGGCCGGCCAACGCCGCGCGCACGTCTCGCGCTCGGGGACCCTGGTCAGGCGGCTAAAGGCACGTCCTCGAGCGGTCGAAGAACTCCGTGCTGGGTAACGCGTCCGTCACCCGAGGGAGCGGCCCGGCGCATAAACGATGCTCACCGCCGCCCTCATCTTCACCCTGCTCGTGGTCGCCTGGGGTTCCCGGGCGCTCGCCGGCGGGTCCCGGCCCTCGGGCGCGCCCTCAGTCGTGGGCCGCGACGACCCACTGAGCAGCCGGCCACGCGTCGACGGCTCGGCACTCAGCGGGCTCCGGCGCACAGACGCCTCGGCCTGACCCCTCCAAGAGCGCCACTTAGCCGGACACGGCACCCACTCCGGCAGGATCCTCGGCCTCCGGCAGCGACCGCAGGATGAGCGCCCCGGCCAGGGCGGTGCACGCCAGCACGCAGATGGCGATACGGCTCGCGCCGAAGCGCCCGGTCACGTCCAGCACCTGGCTGAACAGCGCGATCGTCCCGCTCCACAGCACCAGGGGCCCAAAGCCGTTCGACACCTTCCCGACCAGGGAGTAGAGGCCGAAGTCCTCGCCCCGCCGCTCGGCAGGCACCAGCCGCAACAGATAGATGCGGTCGCTCGCCGACACGCTGCCGAGCGCCGCGCCCACCAGCGGCCCCGCGATCCAGAGGAAGAACCCCGCGCCGGACAAGCCGGTCACGAGCAGCGTGGCCACCACGCCGAACAGCGTGGCCTCCACCACGCGCTTCGGCCCGAAACGCTCGGCCAGCATCCCGGCGGCCACGGCCCCCCCGATGGCTGCCACCGTGGCAATCGCGAGCAGCACGCTGATCTCCCCGCCGGTGAAGTCGCCGGTCCTGCGCGCGTACACGGTCATGAAGGCGATCACCGTGGCGATGGCGTCCACGTACAGGAAGCGCGCGAGCAGGAAGCGTCCCCATGGCTGGCCGCGGGCTTCCCGCACGCTGGCGCGAAGTTGCCTGAACGCTTGGCCGGGAAGGCCCGTGACCCGGCCGACGCCGGCTCCGGCGCCCTTGCCACGTCGGCTGGTGTCCCGCACGAACAGCAGGCACGGCAGCCCGAACACGAGGAAGAGCACCGCCGCGGGCAGGAAGGCCTGCTGGTTGTGGCCGTCGGCCACTATCGCGCCCAGCACCCCGAGGGCGAGCAGGACGCCCACGTAGCCGGCCCCCACGCCCAGGCCCGACACACGGCTGCGCCGCTCGGGCTCCGCCACCGTCGCGAGCAGCGGGTGGTACTGGGCCTCGGCGCTGTTGAAGGCGAAGATGGCCACGCCGGCAAGCACGAGCGCCGGAATCACGGCGTCCACCAGGCCGAGCACCGCCGTGGCGCCCACCGAGGTGAGCGTGAAGGCCACGAGGAACGGCTTGTGCCGCCCGAGCCGGTCCGCCAGCGCACCGAAGAAGGGCAGCGTGACCACGAGCACGAGCGACACGCACACCGCCATCACGCCGATGTAGTAGTCGGGCCGCCCGCGCTCGATGATCACCCAGTCGTTGAAGTAGCGGGTGAGCACCACGTACGAGAAGATCGTGTTGGCGAAGTCGTAGAGCACCCAGCTCACCACGGGGAGGGTGAGGAGTCGTCCGTCCGGCCGCGGGGAGGCCTCATGGGCACGCGGCGGTGCGGCGGGCGGGACTGGTGGTGAGGCCGGAGTCGTCGACATTCGGTAGGGCTACGGTAGGTCCTGGTGTGGGCGCAGCACCTCATCCGGCTCGAGGCGCACCCGCGCGGCTTCCACCTGATCACCCGCGAGATCGAGTCGGCGCTGCCCGAGCTCGAGCGCTTCGGCGTGGGCATGGCGCATGTGTTCATCCGCCACACGTCCGCCTCGCTGTCGCTGAACGAGAACGCCAGCCGCGACGTGCTGCGCGACTTCGGCTCGTGGTTCGACCGCGCCGTCCCGGAGGACGCGCCCTACTGGACCCACACGCTCGAGGGGCCCGACGACATGCCCGCGCACATCAAGGCGGCCCTGCTCGGTAGCTCCCTCACCATCCCGGTGGCGGATGGCCGGTTGGCGCTCGGCACCTGGCAGGGCATCTACCTGTGCGAGCACCGCGACTCGGCCTCGTCGCGGGAGGTGGTGGTCACGCTGTGGGGTGAAGACAGGGCGGCCTGAGGGCGGGCGGGCGAGTCGAGCAGGCGGAGGCCGGGGGCGCCCCGCGTCCAGCCTGGTCATATGCGAACATGTGTTCGTGCGCTGGAACAACCTCTCAGTCGCGGCCGACGAGGAGCGACGCCTCCCCGGATACCGCGAGCCCGCCACCGTTCGCACCTTCGACGCCCCGGAGGCGATGGACATCCGCTTCTACGAGGTGCACGGGCGCTCGGCGCTCAACCGCGTTCCCGAGAAGTCGGCGATGCCGTTCCGCTGGACGATCAACCCGTACCGAGGTTGCACCCATGCGTGCACCTTCTGTTTCGCCCGCCCCACCCACACCTACCTCGGCCTGAACGCCGGCCGCGACTTCGAGCGCGAGATCGTCGTGAAGGTGAACGCACCGGAGGTCCTGCGCGCCGAGCTGGGGCGACCGTCCTGGAAACACGAGCACGTCGCGCTCGGCACCAACACCGATCCCTACCAGTGGGTCGAGGCGCGCTACCGGCTGATGCCGGACATTCTGCGAGCGCTCGGCCAGTCGGGCACGCCGTGCTCGGTGCTCACCAAGTCGCCGCTGCTGCTCCGCGATATCGAGATCCTGAAGGAGATCCGCCCGCGCACCGGCGTCACGGCCAACCTCTCGATTCCGACGCTGGACGAGCGCGCCTGGCGCTCGACCGAGCCGCACACGCCGCACCCACGGGCGCGGCTCGAGGCGGTCGCGGAGCTCAACCGCGCTGGCGTACCCACCGGCATCCTGATCGCCCCGCTGATGCCCGGCATCAACGACGCTCCCGAGCAGGTCGAGGCCATCCTCACCCGGGCGACGGAGGCCGGAGCCACCAGCGCCGGAGGCGTCGCCCTGCACCTGCGCGGAGAGGTGCGCGACGTGTTCTTCGGCTGGCTGCGGGAGCACCGGCCCGATCTCGTCGACCGCTACGAAGAGCTGTACCGCCGCGGCGCCTACGCCCCGCGCGCGGAGCGGCGCCGGCTCGCGGCGATGGTGCGGCTGCCCGGCGTGGCGCCACAGCGCTTCCTGCGGGGCGTCGATCCGGTCCCGCCCGCGGGAGGAGGAGGAGAACCGGAGGCGGCGCGGGAGCCACCCGCTCAGGCGTCTCTGTTCTGACCTGCCCGCGGCCGCTCAGCGCCCGCCCCTTCAAGGTGGGCGACCAGGTGCGCCTCCAGGGTGGCGGCCTGGCCGGGCAGGTCGAGGGCGAGGTCACGTCGCTGGGCCTCCTCTACACGACGCTCGCCCGCGGCGAGGACAGCATGCTCGTGCCCAACAACATCGTGCTCGGCTCGGCGGTGGTGCCGCTGCGCGAGCCGGCGTCAGTCGACCTTCGCGCGCGGCTCCGCCCGGGCGTCAAGCCGAGCGACATTCAGGCGCTGCTCGACAGCTCGGTGACCACGCCCACCCATTCGAACCCGCACATCGGCCTGGAGGAGATGGACGCCGACAACACGGTGGTCCGGATCGCGGCCACGCCGGCCAGGGCGTCCGAGGGACCGGGTTTGGCCGACGAGATCATGGCCGTGATGGCCGGCGTCACGCGGGAGCGGCCGGAGCGCTAGCGGCGAGGCTAGGCCCGCGTGCGCCCGTCGGAGACCGGCCCGGCCGCGGGCGCCGTCCCCCTCCCGGGCTCGATCGAACCGCGCGGCCGGGAGTCCACCCGTGCGATCCAGGCCTCCAGCCGTGGGTGCGTGCCGTCGATGCGCTGGTACTCCTCGAGCACGCGGTGGAAGGGCTCGTCGTCGTCCTCGGCGCGCCCGAGCGCGTAACGCAGAAACGGAAATGCCGCGCAGTCGGCGGCGCTGAACGCGCCGAACAGGTACTCGCGGTCCTCGAGCAGCGCCTCGAACCGGTCGAGGGCGCTGCGCATCGAGGCCGCCAGGGAGCTCACCCGGTCGGGGTCGGGAGACATCAGTCGCAGCTCCGCCACCAGGGCGTTCGGCGCCGTCTTCCAGAGCCGGTCGAACCAGTCGATGAAGATCAGCATCTCGGCGCGCGAGGCGGGAGCGCTCGGGTACAGGGGTGGATCCGGGTGCCGGGCGTCGAGGTGGCGGATGATGTCCATCGAGTCGACCACCACCTCCTCGCCGTCCACCAGCACGGGCACGAGCGGCTGCCCACTGACCCGGCGCACGTCGCGACGATCGACCGGGTCGACCGTGAGCAGCTGCGCCTCGAGGCTCTTGTGACCGAGGGCGAGCATCACCCGCTCGACGTTGGTCGAATAGGGGATCGAGTAGAGCTGCAGCAGCTTCCCCACCCCCTCCGGCGCCGCGCTCACCGGCCCACCGCCTCGAACTCGCCCGTCTCCACGTCGCGAACGATCTCGGCGCGGATCTCCTCGTCGCTCGGCACCGGGCCGTCCAGCTTGGCAGCCTGGCGCCTGAGCTGGATCTCGCGGAAGCGCCGGAACTTGAGGATCTCGAGCACGTACACGAGATAGACGCTCGCCGTGGCCGCGAAGACGCCGAAGGCCACGATCACCACCGTCCAACCGGTGTGAAAGTTGCCGCGGTCGTCGGAGTAGGGCACGAACCGCAGAGCGAGCCCCAGGGCGGCGAGGGCGAGCGTCCAGCCGTACAGGTACAGCACCGAGCGGCGCTGCGAGAAGCCGATGCGGTCGAAGCGGTGGTGGAAGTGCTCGCGGTCGCCCCGGTAGACCGGCTGGCGGTACTTGATGCGCTTGGCCACCACGAAGCCGGTGTCGAGGATCGGCACGGCGAGTATCACGAGCGGGAAGAAGAGGGCGACGACGGCCGCCGTCTTCAGCACCCCCTGGATGGCGATGCAGGCCAGCAGGAGCCCGAGGAGATTGGAGCCGGCGTCGCCCATGAAGACCGAGGCGGGGTGGAAGTTGTGCTTCAGGAACCCCACCGACGCACCGGCGGTCAGAGCGGCCAGCACCCCGGCGTCGACGCGGTCGAGCGACAGGGCGATGACCGCGAAGGTGGCCGCGGCGATGGTGCACACACCGGCCGCCAGGCCGTCGACGCCGTCGGTGAGGTTCACCACGTTCATCACCGCGACGATGCCGAGGACGGTGACCGCGCCGCCGGCGTCGCCGAGATCGACAGCGCCGATGAACGGCAGCGTGAAGGCCTCCACCCGGACATCGGCGAGCACCGGGATCAGGGCCGCCACGCACTGCCCGGCCAGCTTGATCGGCGCCGCCAGATCGAAGACGTCGTCGATCGCCCCGATGACGGCGATGGCGGCGGCGCCCAGCAGGATGCCGCGCGTCTGGTCGGTCTGGGCCAGGAAGAGCGCCCCGCCCACGAGCACCGCGAGCAGGATGGCGAGCCCCCCTAGGCGCGGCATCGGGCGGCCGTGGAGCCCGCGCTCCTTGGGCTGGTCGACGGCGCCGACCGCGTAGGCCAGCCGCGCGCTGAGCGGCGTGACCACGAGCGCAACGGCGGCCGCCACCAGGAAGGCCCACAGGGCGTCGATCGGTTCCACCGCCGACTGAGCCTACCCCGGCCTCACGCGGCTCCGCGCAGCGGCGTGCCTGTGACCGCGGGCCACGAGTAGGGCAGGCGATCCAGGCGTGGTCGGATCACCGAGCCGCCGGAAGCTCGCGAAGCTGATGCGACCGGGTGAAGAAGCCGCGATAGCCGAGCGTCGTGGCCACCACCGCCGACAGGGCGACGCTGCCGAGGAGCGTCCACAGCAGGATCAGCTGCAGCCGCACGGCGTCGAGCGGGTCGGCGCCGGCCACCAGCATGCCCACCATGGTGCCCGGGAAGAAGACGACACCCGTAGTCTTGGTCGAGTCCACGAGCGGGATGAGGCCGGACCGGAGGCTGCGGCGCACGAGCCCGGCCGCGGCCTGCCGCGAGGTCGCGCCCAGCGCCAGCGTGGCTTCGATCTCCGGGGCCGATCCGCGCACCTCGTCGCCCAGGCGGTTGAGCGACACCGCCGCCGCGGTCATGGCGTTGCCGATCACCATGCCTCCCACCGGCACGAGGTACCGGGGGGTGGGCTCGAACACCTGCAGGGCCAGCACGAGGCCGAGCGTCACGACCGCCGCGCCCGCGAGGGCGAGGAAGAGGACCGGCAGCGCTGCGGGCACCTCGCGAGCGCGACCGCGGGCGGTGAACGCCCCGAAGCCCACCATCACGGCCAGCAGCAGCGCCACCAGCCAGAGGCTGTCCGAGTCGAAGATGGCCTGGATCACGTAGCCGATCGCCGTGAGCTGCACGAACGAGCGCAGTACGGCGATGCCGAGATCGCGCTCGAGCTCGGCGCGACGCAAAAGCGAGAGAGCGGCGGCGAGCGCCACGAGCACGAGGCTCGCGGCCACCTCGACGAGCGTGATATCGAGCTCCGGGCTCATGCCGTCGGCGCCGCCCTCACATGACGGTCGCCCGCGTCGCCAACAGGCGCCCCTCGCGCAGCTGCACCACACGAGTCGCCAGGCGGGCGGCGAGTCCGCGATCGTGGGTCACCAGCACCGTGGATACCGCGAGCCGCTCCTGGAGGTCCCACAGCGTGCGCTCGATACCGGCGCTCGTCTCCTCGTCGAGAGCGGACGTCGGCTCGTCGAGCAACAGCACCCGGGGCTCGAGTGCGAGGGCGCGGGCCAGCATCACGCGCTGCTGCTCGCCCACCGACAGGCGCCCGGCCTCGCGCTCGGCGTAGGGGGCGCCGAGGCCGGCCAGCCCGAGCGCGCCCCGCACGTCGGCGCGCCGCCCCGCGAGCCGCGGTCCGTAACGCACGTTGTCGACCACGCTACCGGGGAGCAGAGCGGGAAGCTGGGGCACGAGGCACGCCCGGCGGCGGAGGTCCAGCACATCGAGCGTGCGAACGTCCTGTCCGCGGAACTGCACGGTGCCGCTCTCCGGCTCGGCCAGCCGGTTCAGCAGCCGCAGGAGCGTTGACTTGCCGGCTCCCGAGGGCCCGAGCAGAGCCGTCGCCCCGGGCTCGATCACCAGGTCGACATCGCGCAGGACGGTGTGCCCGCCGCGTGCGGCGCAGACGCCCGTCAGCTCGAAGAGCGCCTCGGCTATACGGTCGCGGCGGCGCCGAGGTGCGGATACAGAGGGTGCCGCTCGGCCATCGCGCGCGTCTGCTCGGATAGCTCGCTCCGGATGTCCTCGCTCCAGTCGCCGGTCAGGGCTCGGCCGATCACCGCTCCGATCTCACGGAACTCGTCCATATCGAAGCCCCGGGTGGCGAGCGCCGGCGTGCCGATGCGCAGGCCGGACGACACGGCCGGTGGGCGCGGGTCGAAAGGCACGGCGTTGCGGTTGCAGGTGATCCCTATGTCCGCCAGCCGGTCCTCGGCCTGCTGGCCGTCGAGCGCCGAGTCGCGCAGGTCCACCAGCACCAGGTGCACGTCGGTGCCGCCCGTGAGCACACGCACGCCGGTGCCGAGCAGCTGCTCGGCAACCGCCTCCGCGCCCGCGCGCGTGCGGCGCTGGCGCTCGCGGAAGACGTCGCTGTCGGCGATCCGGAAGGCCACGGCTTTGCCGGCGATCACGTGCATGAGCGGCCCGCCCTGCTGCCCGGGGAAGACCGCGGAGTTGATCTTCTTGGCGTGCTCCTCCCGGCACAGGATCGCTCCGCCGCGCGGGCCGTCGAGCGTCTTGTGCACGGTGGTGGTGACCACATCGGCGTGGGGCACCGGGTTCGCGTGCTCGCCGGCGGCCACGAGCCCCGCGAAGTGCGCCATGTCCACCATCAGGTAGGCGCCCACCGAGTCGGCGATCTCGCGGAACGCGGCGAAGTCGAGCTCGCGCGGGTAGGCCGACCAGCCCGCGACGATCAGCTTCGGCCGGCGCTCCTCGGCCACCCGCGCCACTTCCTCCATGTCGACCAGCGAGTCCTCGGCGCGCACACCGTAGGCCGCGATGTCGTACAGGCGCCCCGAAAAGTTGATCTTCATCCCGTGGGTGAGGTGGCCGCCGTGGTCGAGTCGCATCCCGAGGATCGTGTCCCCCGGCTGGAGCAGCGCGTGGTACGCGGCGGCGTTGGCCTGGGCCCCCGAATGCGGCTGCACGTTGGCGTGTTCGGCCCCGAACAGCGCCTTGGCCCGCTCGATGGCCAGCTCCTCCGCCACGTCGACGTACTCGCAGCCGCCGTAGTAGCGCTTCCCCGGGTAGCCCTCCGCGTACTTGTTGGTGAGCACCGAGCCCTGGCAGTCGAGCACGGCCTGCGGGGCGAAGTTCTCGGAGGCGATCATCTCGAGCGTCGAGTCCTGGCGCCGCAGCTCGTCCTCGAGCACCCGGGCGATCTCCGGGTCGACCTCGTCGACCGGGCGGTTGAAGTAATCGGGGCCGATGGTCGTCACCCGTCCACCGTACCAACGGTCCGGGCGGCAGCCCCCCGTGCGCGGAGCGCGGCGTCGAGTTGCGCGTCGCCGGCCCTGTCGCGGCCGAGCCGCCGCCGCTACAGCAGGCTGTTCACCCGGGCGGCGGGCAGGGCCCCCTCGCGCAGGATCGAGAACTCGCCACTCGACTCGTACCGGGTCAGGTCCACCACCGTCGACGGCGTCCCGGGCAGCTCGCCGGCGTCGAGCTGGAGGTCGACGCAGCGGCGGATGTCGACAGGGACGTCGGCGAGCCGGCGGGCGTCGGGCTCACCAGAGCGGTTGGCGCTCGACTGGAGCACGGGCCATGAGACGGCGCGCAGGGGCTCGAGGCCGCCGGCGAGCGCGGGGACCCTGAGGCCCAGGCGCTCGGGCTCGGGCCCGCACGCCAGCGGAAAGCGCCGCTCCGGGTTCGGCAACAGCGCGGTCAGGGGACCCGGCAGCAGGCGCCCGAGGGCCGCGCGCGTGTCCTCGCCGAGCTCCGGCAGCGCGGCGAGCGCCAGCTCGAGCCGGAAGAACATCACCGCCGCCGGTCGTTCGGGCGGGCGGCCCTTCAGCGCGTAGATGCGGCGCACGCCCTCCTTCGACTCGGGCTCGGTGGCCAGGCCGTACACGGTGTCCGAGGGAAAGATGGCCACGCCGCCCACGGCCATGCAGCGGTTGAAGGTGGCCACCTGGCGGGCGGTCACGGCACGACGCCAACCGTGGCGTACTCCTCCCCGCCCAGGCTGCAGCGCGACCGCGCCCCGCTCAGGAGCCCGCGCACGGTGGCGGCCTGCGGCGGCGCGTGCTCGAGGGCCAGGCGGGTTCCGGGCGGACACGAGGCCACGAGCCCGCGAATGGCGTCGAGGCCGTCCGCGCCGGCCCGAAATGCCTCGGGCGGCTCGTAGACCCCGAGCTCGGGAGCGAGCCCCGGCCACTCGTCGTCGCGGATGTAGGGCATGTTGGCCACCACCAGGTCGTAGTCGCCCGCCGGCAGATCACGCGCCTCACTCAGCTCGACCTCGAGCTCGAGCACCTCGGCGTTGCGGCGCGCCACGGCCAGAGCGCCCGGGTAGGCGTCCGAGCCGCTCACCTGGAGGTCCGGGCGCTCGTGCTTCAGCGCCAGGGCCACCGCGCCGGAGCCGACGCCCACCTCGTGCACGCGCGCGTGCCGAGGGACGTCGAGCGCGATCTCCACGAGCAGCTCGGTCTCCGGTCGCGGGATCAGCACGCGGGAATCGACCTCGAGATCGATCCAGCGAAACCCCTTGCGGCCAAGGATGTAGGCCACCGGCTCGCGTTCGCACCTGCGTTCCAGCAGGGCTGCCCACGCCTCGGCCGCATCCTCGGAGACCTCCTGCTCGGGCGCGGCGAAGAGGGCGCCCCGGTCGATGCCGAGTGCCTCGGCCATGAGCAGCTCGGCGTCGAGGCGCGGCGTCGGCACGCCCGCCGCCTCCAGCGACCGGACGCCCTCCCGCACGAGCGCTCTCGCCGTCGCGCCGCGCCGGCGGGTCGGGGACGACACCCGTGCCTAGCCCCCGACGAGCGCGGCCTGCTCGAGCTTGCGCCGCCTCTCGTCAGCCTCGAGGGCCGCGGTGAAGTCGTCGAGCTCGCCGGCGAGCACCGCCTCCAGGTTGTTCTTCGTGACCTTCACGCGGTGGTCGGTCACCCGGTCCTGGGGGAAGTTGTAGGTGCGGATCTTCTCCGAGCGCTCGCCACTGCCCACCTGCGAGCGGCGGTCCGCCGACAGCTCGGCCTGCTGCGCGGCGATCTCGGCCTCGAGCAGTCGCGCCCGCAGCACGCGCATCGCCTTGTCGCGGTTCTGGAGCTGGGACTTCTCGTCCTGCATCGAGACCACGACGCCCGAGGGCCGGTGGGTGATGCGCACCGCGGAGTCCGTGGTGTTCACCGACTGCCCGCCGGGGCCGGAGGAGCGGTACACGTCGATCTGCAGGTCGCTCGGGTCGATGTGCACATCCACGTCCTCGGCCTCGGGCAGCACGGCCACCGTGGCGGTGGAGGTGTGGATCCGCCCCTGCGACTCGGTCTCCGGCACGCGCTGAACGCGGTGCGTGCCGCCCTCGAACTTGAAGATGCTGTAGGCGCCGGCGCCCTTGACGGCGAACGTGTAGTCGCCGTCCGCTACCGCCAGCGCCTCGGTTTTGAAGCCGCGCCGCTCGGCGTAGCGGGTGAGCATCCCGAACAGGTCGCCCGCGAAGAGGCCGGCCTCTTCGCCGCCCGTCCCCGCGCGCACCTCGACGATCACGTTCTTGTCGTCGTTGGGGTCGGCCTCGACCATGGCGAGCCGGATCTCCTCCTCGAGCTCTCGCAGGCGGGCCTCCGAGGTCTCGAGCAGCTGGCGAAGCTCGGGATCGTCGGCGTCCGCCAGCAGCTCCCGCGCGCCGGCGGCGTCGTCGACGACGTGCAGGTACTCGACGGCCAGCCGGTGCGCGGCCTCGATCTGGCTGTAGGCGCGGCCGACCTCCGCGTAGCGCGCGCGGTCGGCGATCACCTCGGGGTCCGACATCTGCTCCGAGAGCTCGGCGAAGCGGCTCTCGATCTGCTCAACAAGCCGGTCGATCATGGCCGGTCGAGGCTAGTGGACCCGCGGGCGCGCACTGGTCTGCGCGATGCGCCCGGAGGGATGGCTTCCTCGCTCATACCCCAGGGGGGTAACCGCTATAGTGCCCGGCCCGGTCCTCATTCGCACTGAACCGGGACGCTGCCGTCCGCGTAAGCAAGTGTTACCACCACGAGCCCAAGGAGTCGCCTACCGATGAACGTCCTGAGCCGAACACGCCCGTCTCGGTTGGTCCTGATGGTGCTGCTGGTTCCCGCGCTGCTCGTCGCGGGCTGCGGCAACGACGACGAGAGTGGCGAGAAGACGGCCGGCGGCGGCGACCAGGCGGCGGCCAGCGCCGACGTTCGCACGAAGGAGCGCGCCTTCCTCGAGGCCATGACCCCGCACCACGAGTCGGCGGTGACGATGACCGAGGTCGCCGAGGAACGCGCCGAGTCTCCCGAGATCAAGGAGATCGCGACGGGCATCGCCGAGTCCCAGGAGCCCGAGATCCAGCAGATGCAGGACATCCACCAGCGGCTCTTCGCCTCACCGCTCGTGCCCGATCCCGGCGCGCACGAGGAGCTCGGCCTGTCCCCGGAGGAGGCAGGATCCGGCCACGAGGACGCCGCCGCCAAGCTCGAGACCGCGAACCCCTTCGACCGCGCCTTCGTCGACGAGATGGTTCCCCACCACGAGGGCGCGATACGCATGGCCGAGGCGGTGCTCGCGGTGACCGAGGACACCGAGCTCCAGGAGCTGGCCCAGGGCATCGTGGACACCCAGAAGCGGGAGATCGAGGAGATGAACGCCTTCCGCGCGGCCGAGTACGGCGGGACGGCGCCGGAGCCCGGGGCCCACGGGGGTGAGGAGCCCGCGCCCGAGGGAGACGGGCACGGGGGTGGTCACGGGTACTGATGACCGCCGCTCGCGCTCGGCCCGCTGCCGGCGCGCCACGTGGCGCGGTCGAGCGGGGCCTCGCGGCGGCTCAGCCGGTCCCGGGCGCGCCTGCCGCGCCCCCGGCCGGAGAGCTGAGGGAAGGCCCAGCCTCGGCGGCCCCGCAGACGGAGAAGCCGATCCGGGCGGCGGTCCGCTCGCGCTCGATCAGGGCCCGGCTGACCCGGGTGGCGATCTCGTTGAACCGGTCGATGCGCTCGTCGTCGAAGCCCCCGGGGGACTCGGCCAGGACTATCTCCTCGCGGAGCAGGCCGATGACCCGGGCGGTCTGATCGTGGAAGGTGGCCACATCCGCGGCGAGCTCGGGCGGCGGGGTGAGCGCACGGAGCCGCGTGTCGAGCTTCGCGCGCGACGAGAGCTGCGCGCGAGCCGCCTCGCCCGACTCGGAGGGGTCCTCGACCGCCTGCTCGCGGAGCGGAGCGTTCTCCGCGCACACGCGGTCGGCGGCCACGACGTAGTCCGCGCGTGCCGAGGAGGGGGCATCCGGCACGCGCGGCGTGGTCGAGTCCTCACCGCCGCCGCAGCCCGCCGGCGACGACGCGGCGACCACGAGGATCGCCGCGATCGCTCGCTTCGGCCGCGCTAGCGGCGTCGCGGCCGCAGGAACTTGAAGCCGGTGGTCCTGCGCGGCACCGTCCGAACGGCGTTCCCGCTCGCACGCAGGTTCGCCTGGGCCTTCACCCGGAGGCTCCGCCTCCGGGTCACGAGCAGAGCGTTCGGCCGCGAGAGGCGGAAGCGCACGAGCCGCGCGCTTCGCGCCGGAACGTCGACCCTGCGGCTGACGAGCAGTATCCGCCTGCGGCTCTTCCCGCGCTTGATGCGTTGAGCGGTGCGGATGCGGATAGTGCCGACGCAGCGAGTGCTCGACCGGCACAGGACTCGTACCCGGCCCTCCCCGCCGCGGATGACCACGTTCCGCCCGGCCACCACGAGGCTTCGGGTGCCGCCGGGGCCATCCCCGCCCGGCCCACCGCCGCCGCCGGGACCGCCGCCTCCGCCGGGGCCGCCGCCTCCGCCGGGGCCACCGCCTCCAGGACCGCCGCCGCTGACGGGGCCCGACCCGCCGCCGGCGTCCGGGCGGGTGACCTTCACGATCTCCACGTTGCTGGCCGAGGTGCGAACGCCGTCGTTGAACTGCGCCAGCACCCGGTAGGCGAACTCGCCGGCCCGGCGGTCCGTTACCTGGAATGTCTTCTCCGTCGTGCGGCCGATCTCGCCGAACGTCCCGCTGCCCAGGCGAAGGTCGTCGATGTACCAGCCCGCCGGCTGGGTGACGATCCGGTTCGCGTCCCCGAGCACGTACCGGAAGCGCAGGTACACCTGCTTGCCGGCGAACGGCTCGAGGTCCACCTGCCGCAGCTCGAAGTCGCTCTCGATGCCGTCCCTGCTGTCGGTGCCCCCGGTGCTTCCCGGGTAGAAGTCGCGCGAGCGCAGTCGATTGACCTGGTCGACGATGGCGTACTCACCGGGCTTGGTGGGGTCGTTCTCGTCCGGAAGCGCCACCTCCACGAAGCCGTTGTCGTCGCCCTCGTTCGTGAACACCGAGAAGTACTGCAGGTCCGCGCTGCCCCTTGCCGGGAGCTGGATCGGCCCCTTGAAGTCGAGGACCGACTCGCCCTTGATCACCTCCGTAGGCCGCGGAGGCGTTGCCGTGGTGCCCGTCCAGTAGCTCCCAGTGCCCGAACGGTGATCGTTCTCGGTGGGGAATCGGTTGGGCTCGTCGGTCTGCTTCTGCCAGGGCTCGATCCGGTTGTCCGTCGGCTTCTGGGGTGCCCACAGCCGGTCGATGCGGCCCTCCGCAGCGTCGGCGAAAAGCGTCTGGTAGTCCGTCGACTCCTCGATCACGAACTTGCGGAAGCCGCTCTGCTTCGCGTACTCGTACGACAGCGGGAAGGTGCCGTCCGGATCCTCGGCGGCCGGCTTTTTCAAGACGGGCGGCTGGAAGTTGGAACCGATCACGGTTATCGGCACCTGCATCGTGTCCGTCTTCGCAGCGTTCGCCTTGCTGCGGACGGTGAGGGTCGCGGTGTACTTCCCGATCCGCGGATAGGCGTGCTGGATGACGGCGCCGCTGCCTGTCGTGCCGTCACCGAAGTCCCACGTGTAGGTGAGGTCGGTGTTCACCGCGCGGTTGGCGACATCTGCGTACTCGTACGAGCCGCCCGCGTCGAAGGTCACGTTCTGGCCGGTGATCGCCTCGTTGGGCAGCGCCTCGAAGTAGGCCACTACGTCGTTCTGGTTCGTGGCCACCCGCTGGGCACCGCCCATCTGCGGCTGGAGCATGTACCAGCTGTTGATCTGGGCGCACATCTCCATGCCCTCGGCCCAGCCCTCGGAGGCCGAGTACCCGGTCTGGTCGAGGCTCGTGAGCTTGTTGATCGTGGTGAGGTTGTCGTTGGGCGTGTGAAGGATGCCAACGCCCTCGCTGTCGCCCGGCCGCGTGGTGCCATCGGCCTTGGGGCCGAAGTAATCCGGGAACAGGTTGAAGATCGGCACGCCGATCGCCTCGAAGTTGCGGTAGTCGCTCGAGAACAGGAAGAGCCCCCCCAGCGCCGTCTGGATCTCGTCGCGCTGGGACTGCTTGCCCCCGGGCCCGTCCGCAGCCGCCTCCTCATCGCCGACGAAGATCTCCTCGCCGGGCTTGCCGGTGGTAGGCGAGCCGAGGGTCGCGTTCTTGTTCACACCGAGGTTCCCGAAGACCTCGTCTATGACCGTCTCCGCCCGCGCGTTGAAGCCCTCGACGCGGGCACGAACGGTGGGATCCTCGACGTTCTCCGGGTTCGTGAGCTGGAGGATCTCCGGGGCACGATTGGCGGGGTTCCCACGGTTGTAGGCGGGATAGGCGCCCGCGCACGGATCCACGTTGAAGTAGCCGCGGATCTCGTCCTCCTCACCGGGCGGGACGTTGTTCTTCACGTAGTCGATCGAGCCGAAGGTCCCCGACTCCTCGGAGTCCCACGGGATGAACTTGACGGTGGCGGACGGGCGCGTGCCCGTCTTCCTCCAGTAGTCGGCCATGACGAAGGCCATCCGGAGGACCTCCTGGTGGCCCTCGATCGAGTCCCAGCCGGCGTCGGGCCCGGAGTCGGTGAAGTCGTAGTGGCCGCTCACGAGCACCGTCTCCTCGGGGTGGTCGGCGCCCGGCACGACCGCGGCGATGTTCACCGCCTTGCCGTCCGAGGCGTCGAGGTAGCCGCCGCGCGAGCCTCCGGTGCCGGGGGAGTCGAAGCCGTAGCGCTTGAACTGGACGCCGAAGGGGCCGAGGATCGACTTCATGGCGGCCTCGTAGTAGAGGCCGTACTCGCGCTGGTGGTTGCCGCAGTCGCCCGAGACGAACTCGGGACGGGGCCGGCACATGCCGTAGGTGGTCTGCCCACCGGGGCCTATGTCGGTACCGCCGGGAGGGTTCCCCGGTCCCTCGCCCGGAGGGTTGTACGGGCCGGTGTCCTGCTCGGTGTTCTCGTCCGGATCGTCGGGATGGCGGTCCGGAAAGTTCATGGCGGTGAACACGTTGCTGTCGTAGGCGACCCACTTGCCCGAGGGGTTGAACAGGCCCGTCGGATACTGGCCCGTGACCGGGGCCAGCGGCATGGGGTTCGGGGCGGGGATCAAGGACCGCCCGGTCGGCGGAACCTGGGCCGTGCCGGCGAAGCCGGGGGCAAGCTGCCGCTGGCCGTCAGGGCCGAAGGCGCCCACGGGCGTGTAGTCCATCTGGGTGATGTCGGGCGCCGGCTGCGAATGGTCGGCGAGCGCGACGGGCGCCGAGCACAGCGCGGCGAGCACCGCGAACGTGAAACCCCAGCGCGCTCTGCGCGCGCTCTCTGTCCTACGCGACCTCGCGCTCACCGCTCTCCCCCCGTCCCGTGCCGACAGCTTTTCAGGGTGCGCACGCTAACACTCCCGAACGCGTTTTGCGGCAGCCGCGCCTGTGGCCACCGCCGCGAGCCCTCGACCCGCGGCGCCTTCACCTTGTCGTGCGACTAATCCTGCGCCCGGCGGCGCTGCACCAGCAACACGGCGCCCATGACCAGCGCCGACATGGCGGCCAGTGGCACGGCTCCGTAGCCGAGCCCGGCGGTGAAGAGGAGGTCGAAGACCGTCTGCTGGTTCGGCAGCTGGTGATGGGCGAACGCCGGCGAGGCGAAGGCCAGCATGGCCACGGCGGTGGCTACAAGGATCGAGAGACGGCTGAGCATCCGATAGGCCCCCTCGAGGTTCGTTGGGCTGTCGCACGGCCCGTTTCCCATAGGGATCCGTCGCTAAACGTCGTCGAACGGAATCTTTCGGGGCGCCGCGATGGCCGCCCCCGCCTACTTAGGCCACGACCTCCATACCCACCCGGTCCTCGTCGCTGGCCTGCTCGGGGTTCTCCACCGCGAGCACGGCCTCGAGCGCGGCGATGGCCACGGCGAGTTGGGCCAGGTCGGGCGGGCGCGTCGTCAGCTTCTGGAGCTGCATGCCGGGCCACATGAGCGCCCGCGCCCACTGCTTCGTGCGGTTGCGACCGAACCACTTGAGCACCTCGAAGGAGAGCCCGGCGATCAGCGGGATGCCGATCACCCGCGACGGGAAGAGGATGTACCACTCGGGCCGCCCGAGCGGGGCCAGCACGATGATGCTCACGATCATCACGATCAGCAGGAAGCTGGTGCCGCAGCGCGGGTGCAGCCGCGAGAAGCGCTGGGCGTTCTCGGGCGTGAGCGGCATGCCGGCCTCGTAGCACGAGATCACCTTGTGCTCGGCGCCGTGGTACTGGAAGACGCGCTGCAGATCCGGGATGCGCGAGATCAGGACCAGGTAGCCCAGGAAGATCCCGATGCGGATCGTCTTCTCGACGATCACGAAGGCCACGGAGTTCGGAAGCGCGTCCCCGAACAGGCTCGCGATGCCGGTTGGCAGCAGGAAGAAGAGGCCGACCGCGAACAGCAGCGACAGCGCGATCGTGCCGGCCCAGGTGCCGCCGCCGATCTCCTTGTCGCCCTCCGGCACCTGCGCGTTGGCGGAGATGCCGAGCGCCCTGAAGCCGATCTTCATCGACTCGACGAGAGCGACCACGCCGCGGATGACCGGGAAGCGCAGCACGCGGTGGCGCTTGAGCACCGACACGAGTGGCTCGGACGAGACCTCGATCTCGCCCTCGGTACCTTCCGGAGCGTCCTCGGGCGGCGCCTTGCGTACCGCGACGGCCCAGGTGGAGACCCCGCGCATCATCACGCCCTCGAGCACGGCCTGGCCGCCGATGGGGGCGTCGCCGCGGGGCGTGCAGGGCTGGTCGGGCGCCTGGTCCCCGTTGGCCGTGATCTCTCCGGGAACGCCGCCGGTTGGGACGGGAGCGTCGCCGTTCCCCGAAACCTGGCCGTTGTGCTCGCTCACCGCACTGATGCTATCGACGGGCCGCGGGTGATCCGTGAGCCCGGCGGCCGCGCCGCCGAAAAGCGAGCATGCCGAGGACGCAGGGGTGAAGGCTCAGTGGGCTGAGCCGAACCCCGAGGACAAAGGCAGGCGACGCTTTGCAGACGGCGCTACTTGCCGCGCTTGGCGGCGCGGCGCTGGAACCGCTCCACGCGGCCACCCGTGTCCACGAGCTTCTGCTTGCCCGTGTAGAAGGGATGGCAGTTCGAGCAAATCTCGACGCGGATCTCGCCCTGCGTGGAGCGAGTGGTGAACTCGTTGCCGCAGGTGCAGCGCACGTGGGACTCGACGTACTCGGGGTGGGTCTCGGTCTTCATTCGAATGATTCTAGAGAAGCCCGTTTGCGCTCAGCCGCCGCGCCGCTAAGTGTTGCGGTACAGCGGCCCGTCGCCGCCCTCGGGCGTCGTCAGGCGCCCACCCTTGGCGGTGATCGCCCCGCACTGCACGCAGTTCGTGTAGTTCACGATCACGTCCACGTCGCCGTGCTCCGGCGCGTCCTCGGGGATCTCGTACACGCCCGCGGGGCACATCCACGCCCACGTCTCGGCCAGCTCGCGCGGCACGTTGGTCTGCACGCGGATGTGGTTGGGAGCCCGGCGGCTCGAGCGGAATGAAGCCGCGCTCGAGGGCGGAATCGGTCGGGTGAAGAAGCGGCGGTCCATGAGGGTGCGGAGCTTGCCCGCCCCGGTATGCCCCGGAGATCGTGAGGCTCTGCCGAAGCTTCTCCTCGGGATCGATGAGGTTGAGCCGATCGGCCTCGTTGACCGCCTGCTCGAGATCCCCGCGAGACAGATCGGGAGCACAATCCACGAGCATGCGGGCCGGGGTCGTGACCGGGATCCCGTGGCGCACGGTCCGGTGTTCGTCGGCGAGCTTCGCGCGATGGACCCCGACTCCCGGACGGCGCGGGCGCCGGTCGGGAGGCACCGTCGCCTCAAGTCCTCTCCCGAGAGGCATACTGAGCTCCGCGGCCGCCCTGGCTCCAGCACCGCCCGCGCCGCAGGCGGGCTTTGGCCGCTGTGAACTCACCAAGACGTGTCAGCTCACGTCTCCCCACGGCGTCTAAGTGTTGCGGTACAGCGGCCCGTCGCCGCCCTCGGGCGTCGTCAGGCGCCCACCTTGGCGGTGATCGCCCCGCACTGCACGCAGTTCGTGTAGTTCACGATCACGTCCACGTCGCCGTGCTCCGGCGCGTCCTCGGGGATCTCGTACACGCCCGCGGGGCACATCCACGCCCACGTCTCGGCCAGCTCGCGCGGCACGTTGGTCTGCACGCGGATGTGGTTGGGGGCGTCGTCGCGCGTCGCGTTGCCGGAGATGAACACGCTCGAGAGCTTGTCGAAGATGTACTTGCCGTCGGGCTTGGGGTAGCCGTTCTTCGTCTTCCCGATGAACATCGGCTTGGCGTCGTTGCGGTGGATCTTCCAGCGGCCGCCCGGGAAGCGTCCCTTGGTGGCGATCATCAGGTTCACCAGCGGCCCGCCGCGGAGCAGCCCCATCTGGAACGGCTGCCGCGTATTGCGCTGCTCGTAGAGATCGGTGCCGATCACCGACTCCTCGACGGTGTCCTCGTAGGAAGAGAAGTCCACGGAGTCCCGCTTCAGGGCGGCGTAGATCGACTCCGCGGCGAGCGCCCCGGCCTTGATCGCGTAGTGCACGCCCTTCAGGGCCGCCAGATTCACCATCCCGGCGCCGTCGCCCACGAGCACCGCGCCCGGCATCGTGAGCTTGGGCATCGCCCAGTAGCCGCCGGCCGGGATGGCCTTCGCGCCCCACGACACGCGCTCGCCGCCCTCGAGGATCTCGCGCACCATCGGGTGCGTCTTGAACTGCTGGAGGATGTCGTGCGGTGAGGTGGTGGCGTCCCGCGTAGTCGAGGTCCAGCACGAAGCCGATCGACACCAGGTCGTCGCCGGTCTTCTCGTCCTTCATGGGGTAGATCCAGGAGCCGCCGATGTGGCCGTACTTGGCCGAGATCTTCAGTGGCCACCCGGCCAGGGTGTGGATCACGCGGTCGAGCGGCTTCGGGACCTTCCAGACCTCCTTCACCCCGAGCTCCCACACCTGGGGCTCGCGCCCCTCGCCGAGGTCGAACTCGCGGATCGCCGCGCCGGTGAGATGGCCCCAGCAGCCCTCGGCCAGCACGGTGGCCTTGGCGGCAACGTCGTTGCCGGGCTCGAAGTTGCCGAGCTCGCCGCCCTCCTTGTCGCGACCCTTGTCGCCGGAGCGGATGCCCTTCACCTGGCCGTCCTCGACGATCAGCTTGGTGGCGGCGGTTTCGGTGAGCACGTAGGCGCCGGCGTCCTCGGCCTGCTGCTGCATGTATCGGCACAGCGCCGACACCGACACCACCTCGTTGCCCTTGTTGTGCTGCGGCGGCGGCGTGGGAATCTTGATCTTGGTCCTGCCGTTGGGGAGGACGTAGATGGCCTCCTTGTCCACCTCGCCGAAGGCGAAGCCCTCCTTGCGCCACTGCTCGCGGCTGAGGTCGGGGAAGAGCTCCTGCAGCGGGCCCGGGCGCATCACCGCGCCGGACAGGTTGTGCCCGCCGCAGGTCTTGGCCTTCTCGATCACAGCCACCGGCACCTCGCCGAGGGCCTCCATCAGCTGCGGGTCGTCGGCCAGCAGTTGCAGCAGGCGCGTGGCGCAGGCCAGGCCCGCGGTGCCGCCGCCGACGATGGCCACCCCCACCTCGATCAGCTCGTCCTCGGCGTCGAGGCCGTGCTTGACGAACTCGTCGGGGGACTTCACCGGCGGCGGGTAGTCGGCCGGCGCCACCGCGCCGTTGCCGTTATGGCTCGCCATCGGAGGCGCTCAGCCGCCCTTCGCAGCCTTCACGGCGGCGGTGAGCTTGGGGAGGATCTTGTTGAGGTCGCCCACCACGCCGAGGTCGGAGAACTCGAAGATCGGCGCGTTGGGGTCCTTGTTGATCGCGACGATGTTCTCCGAGGCCTGCATGCCCACCTTGTGCTGGATGGCGCCCGAGATGCCGGCCGCCAGGTACAACTTCGGCGCGACCGTCTTGCCGGTCTGGCCGATCTGAGCGGAGTACGAGTACCAGCCGGCGTCCACCACCGCGCGCGTCGCGGCCACCGCGCCGCCAAGCGCCTCGGCGAGCTCCTCGGCCATCTCGAAGCCCTCCGCCTTGCCCAGGCCGCGGCCTCCGGCGACGAGCACGTCGGCGTCCTCGATGTTCACCTGCTCGCCGCGCTGCTCGCCGCGCTGCACCATCCGGGCCTTGGTCGACCACTCGCTGAGCTGCACGTCGAGGGTCTCCACCTCGGCGGAAGCGCCGTCGGCCGCCGGGCTGATCTCGAACGCGTTGAGGCGGCCGATGATGATGCCGGGCTCGTTCACGTAGCCGGAGTCGACGATGGCCGAGTCCTGGAGGATCGGCCGCTCGGCCACCAGCTTGCCGTCCTGCACCTTCACGCGCGTGACCTCCATCGTCACGCCGGCCCGCAGCCGAGCGGTGAGGCCCGCGCCGATCTCGAAACCGAGCAGGCCGCCGCCGAACAGGGCGTAGCGGTAGCCGCGCTCCTGGATCAGGGTGGCCATCACGTCCACCACCGGGGCGCCGAGGCCCTCGGGCGCGTTGGCGCGGAACACCTTCTGGGCCCCGTACTGGCCGAGCGAGGCGCACATCTCCTCAGTCACGTCGTCGCCGCCGACCACCACGGCGGCCGACTCAACCCCGAGCTGCTGCGCCAGCCGGGCGCCCTCGGATACGGCGCCGAGCGAGTTCTTGTTGAACGCCCCCTGGTAGTGCAGGGCGTAGGTGAGGATTCCGCTCATGCCAGGAGCTTCCTTTCGTCCATCCAGCTCATGATCTTCTGGATGGTCTCGTCGGTGTCCTCGTCCTCGATGATCTCACCGGCCTGCTTGGCGGGCGGCGGGTTGATCGCGAGGACGGCGGTCTGCGAGCCGGGCTCGCCAACCCTGTCGGTCTCGATCGCGGCGTCCGCGGTCGACTTGCTCTCGAGCGGCTTCTTCTTCGCTCCCATGATCGCCTTCAGCGACGGGTAGCGGGGCTCGTTGATGGCGTCGCCCACGGAGATCACCGCCGGCAGGTCGATCTCGACCGTGTCGTAGCCGTACTCGGCCTGGCGTTCACAGCGCAGCGAGCCCTCCTGCACGTCCATCTTGATCACCTGGGTCAGCGACGGCATCCTCAGGTGGTCGGCGATGATCGCGCCCATCGTGTAGCACTCGCCGTCGTCCGACTGCTGTCCGAGCAGCACCAGGTCGGGCGCCTCCTGCTCGAGCACGCGCGCCAGCGCGTAGCCCGTGGCACAGCAGTCGGAGCCGGCGAGCGACGGGTCGGTCAGGTGCACCGAGCGGTCGGCGCCGAGCGAGACGGCCTTGTGTAGGGCGCGCACCGCGGTCTCGGGGCCCATCGTCACGGCCACCACCTCGTCAACGTCCACGATGCCGCCCTCCTTCACCTGCATGGCGGCCTCGATGGCGTGCGTGTCGAACGGGTTCAGGTTCTTCTCGCCACTGCGGTCGATGCGCTTGGTGTTGGGGTCCATGCGCTTCTCGACGGCCGCATCGGGGACCTCTTTGACTAGGACGCAGATCTTCAAGTCGTCTCCTTCGGTTGCCGCTGCTCCCGGGGGGCCGGGGATGTTACCGAGGTCGTTGACTGATTAGTCAATCGTGTCTTCTGACTACGGCCCACGGGCGTCCGCGGGAAGGGCCGGGCCTCACCGGCCCGAGGTGTGCCCGCGCGCCCAGCGCGTGCCCGCCCGCGCCTGCCCGACCCCGCACGGGCACGGTCCCAGAAGCCGCTGTCATCTATGGCAAGAAGTTTGCCCGGAGGCAAGATGTTGGCCTGTCAGGCCAACACTCGTGGCCGTATCTCGTAGCGCTCACCCGGAGACCGACGGCTCAGGGCGGAGAGGACCGACCGGCCCCCGGCTCACCCCACGGCGGAGCGGATGAAGTCGATGATCTCCTGGGTCGAGGAGCCCGGGGTGAACACCGCCGCCACGCCCAGCTCCTTCAGCTCCGGGATGTCGTCCTGCGGGATCGTCCCCCCCACCGTGACCACCACGTCGTCGGCGCCCTGATCCTTCAACAGCGCCACCACGCGCGGCACGAGCGTCATGTGCGCCCCCGAGAGGATGGACAGGCCGACGGCGTGGGCGTCCTCCTGGATCACCGTCTCGGCGATCTGCTCGGGCGTCTGGTGAAGGCCGGTGTAGATCACCTCCATGCCCGCATCGCGCAGGGCGCGCGCGATGATCTTGGCGCCGCGGTCGTGCCCGTCGAGGCCGGGCTTGGCCACCACCACGCGGATCTTGCGGCCGGCGGCGGTCGTGGGGCCCGCCGTCGTCGAGGTGGTTCCTGCAGGGGTCTCGGCGGTGCCTTCCAAGGCGCCGAACGGTACTTACTTGACGCGCGCCGTCATCACCATCGACCCGTGCACGTCGCACACGAGCTTGAACTTGCCGGCCTTGGGGAAGCGGCGCGTGTAGGTGCCACTCGTCTTGAAGCCCGAGTCGAAGCGCTGGCCGCGGGTGGTGCCGCGCACGTTGTGGGTCACGTCGTTCAGCCAGCGGAACCGGATCGAGTCTCCGCGCTTGAGGGTCAGGGTGCCGAGCACCCGCGAGCCCTGCTGGAAGTAGGTCGACTCGAGCTTCACCACCTTGGTGGTGGGCGTGGCCGCCGTGGCGGGCAGGGCGGCCGCGAACAGGGCAACGAGCGTGAGGGCGATCAGAAGCTTGCGCATGGTCCTTTCAGAATACGGGTGTCTCGGTGTAGGTGCCGAACACCTCCTGCAGGGCCGCCACGATCTCGCCCTCGCTCGCGTGGGCGCGCGCGCACGTGAGAAGGGGCTCCATGAGGTTGTCGTCGCCGGCCGCCGCGCGCCTGAGCTCGGCGAGCGCGGCCTCCACGCCCGGGCCATCGCGGCGCGCCCGCACGCCCTGCAGGCGGTCGAGCTGCTTGCGCGTCAGGGCCGGGTCGATCCTCAGCGTGTGGATCGGCTCCTCGTCATCCACGCGGTAGCCGTTCACCCCCACCACGATCCGCTCGCCGCGGTCGACCTCCTGCTGGTAGCGGAAGGCCGCCTCGGCGATCTCGCGCTGCGGGTAGCTCAGCTTCACGGCCTCGACCATCCCCCCCAGCTCGTCGATCCTCGAGAAGTACTCGTAGGCGGCCTCCTCCATGCGGTCGGTCATGGCCTCGAGCGCGTACGAGCCGCCGAACGGGTCGATGGTGTTGGCCACGCCCGTCTCCTCGGCGATCACCTGCTGGGTGCGCAGGGCCACCCGCACCGCCTCCTCGGTCGGCAGCGCCAGCGCCTCGTCGTACGAGTTGGTGTGCAGCGACTGCGCGCCGCCGAGCACTGCGGCCATCGCCTCCACGGTGGTGCGAACGATGTTCACGAGCGGCTGCTGGGCGGTCAGGGACACGCCGGCGGTCTGCGCATGGCAGCGCATCAGCATCGAGCGCGGGTCGCGCGCGCCGTAGGTCTCGCGCAGCTCACGCGCCCAGATCCGGCGCGCGGCCCGGTACTTGGCGATCTCCTCGAAGAAGTCGATGTGGGCGTTGAAGAAGAACGAAAGGCGCGGGGCGAAGTCGTCTACGTCGAGGCCGCGCTCGAGCGCCCGCTCGACGTAGGTGAAGCCGTCCTTCAGCGTGAAGGCGAGCTCCTGCTGGGCCGTCGATCCGGCCTCGCGAATGTGGTAGCCGGAGATCGAGACCGGGTGCCAGCGCGGCATCCGGCGCGCGCAGTACTCGATCATGTCCGTGACCAGCCGCATCGCCGGGTCGATCGGGAAGCACCACTCCTTCTGGGCGATGTACTCCTTGAGGATGTCGGTCTGGATCGTGCCGGCCAGGCGCTCGGCGGGCACGCCCTGGCGCTCGCCGGCCACGACGTAGAAGGCGAGCATGATCGCCGCGGGGGCGTTGATCGTCATCGAGGTGGAGACCTCGCCCATGGGGATGCCACCGAAGAGCGTGTCCATGTCGTCGGAGGTGTCGATGGCCACGCCCTCGCGGCCCACCTCGCCCTCCGAGCGCGCGTGGTCCGAGTCGTAGCCCATGAGCGACGGCATGTCGAACGCCGTCGAGAGGCCGGTCTGTCCGTGACCCAGGAGGTAGCGGAAGCGCGCGTTGGTCTCCTCGGCGGTGCCGTAGCCGGCGAACTGCCGCATCGTCCACAACCGGCCGCGGTACATCGACGGGTACACCCCGCGCGTGTAGGGGTGCTCGCCGGGAAAGCCGATGCGCTCGGCGGCGTCGCCGGGGAGGTCGTCCGCGGTGTACAGCGGCTCGACGGGCTCCCCGGAGATCGTGGTGAAGGGGGCGTCGCGCTCCGGCGTG
This sequence comes from Thermoleophilaceae bacterium, assembly GCA_030446485.1. Classification (GTDB taxonomy): domain Bacteria; phylum Actinomycetota; class Thermoleophilia; order Solirubrobacterales; family Thermoleophilaceae; genus JAUJNF01. The sequence goes on from JAUJNF010000001.1 coordinate 190,018, forward strand.
CGGGCATACAGCTCCCGGTACCAGCGCTCGGCGTCGGTCATCGCCCGCGGCGGTGCGGCCATGAGCGGAGTGTAGGGTCGGCCCCCACCAACCCCGGGCCCACGCGTTCGTCACCGGGAGCTTCGACCGCACGTCGGGGGCGCCTCTTTGGCGCGGGCGTCCTAGGATGGGCGTGAGTCCCGCGTGAGCAGTCCACGATCCCTCCGCCACCGGGCGTTCCGCAGCCTCGGCCTCATCCGAGCCGACCGGGACGAGGGTGCCGACCCACCGGACGCGGCCGCGCTCGCCGCCGATGAGGCCGACGGGCCCCCGGTGCCCACCGGCCCGGAGCGGGACCCTTCCGCCCCCGAGCAGGGACGGCCAACGCCGGCTTGCTGGGAGTTCGAGGAGGGCGCGACGATCGCCGCGGGCCGAACGGTGCTGGAAGCACTCGGCGGCGGCAGCCGCTACGAGGTGCACCTGGTCTGGGACGACCGGCTGTTCGCCCTAACGGTGGCCAAGCTCATCCGCCCCGACCAGGTCGAGGATCCGGGAGCACTGCGAGAGCTCCGGCAGGAGGCCGAGGCGCTGGAGCGCCTGGCGCACCCCGTTCTGGTGCGCGGCTTCGACGCGGTGCTCGACGGCCCGTACCCGCATCTGCTGATCGAGCACCTCGAGGGGCCGACCCTGCGCCGGCTGATCAGGCGCCACGGCGCCCTTCCGTTGGAGCAGTTCCTTCCGCTGGCCCTGCACGTGGCGGCCGCCCTGCACTACATGGCCTGCGAGGAGATGGTGCACCTCGACGTCAAGCCGGACAACATCCTCGTGAGCGTGCCGCCGCGGCTCATCGACCTCAGCATCGCCCGCAGCCTCGAGCGCGCGGCACGGCTTAGGGGCGCGATCGGCACCGACGCCTACATGCCGCCGGAGCAGTGCGACCCGCAGGCCTTCGAGGGGCAAATCGGACCGCCGGCGGACGTCTGGGGACTCGGCGCGACGCTCTTCCACGCGGCCTCCGGCCAGGTCCCGTTCCCGCGACCGAAGGGCGCACGGCACAGCGAGGACCCCGCAGTGCGGTTCCCGCAACTCGTGGAAGAGCCGGCGGTGCTGCCGGACACCGTGCCCGACGTGCTGCGCGAGCTGATCCTGCGGGCCCTGGACAGGCGGCCCGAGGAGCGCCCTTCGGCCGCTGACCTCGCTCTGGGCCTCGAGCCGCTGGTGGCGGCGCTGCCGCGGAGGCTCGCCTTCGGTCGCCGCGGCACCCGCCGGCGCTGACCTCCGGTCCGCCGGCTCCGCCCGCCGTTCGTCGAACTTTGGAACTTGCGCCCAGTCGAGGCGTTAACGAGATGTAACCGCACTTCAAAAGGGGGACCCGATGGACAACGAGAACCGCGCGGGCGTCGCTTCGCGCCTTTTCCTGCAACTGGCGCCCGAGGCATCGGCGATCGCGCCGGACCAGCGCTCGGCGCCGCGCAAGGCCTTCATGCTGCTGGCCGCACTGCTCCTCTTGCTCTCCGCGCCCTTGTACTGGGCCACGGCCGCAAGGGCCGCGGGTCCCGATCAGCCGCTGGCCGTAGCCGCCAAGTCCGACAACGGCGACGACGGGAAGAGCGACGAGGACGATGATGACGACGACGACGAGGCTCGCGGCGACGAGGACACCGACACGAACACCGGCCCGGAGACCGCCGGCAACACCGACCGCGGCGGTCAGGACACCGGCGTGAGCACGCGGGGCGAGACCGAGACCGCCGACAACACCGGCCAGACCGAGGCCACCGAGGGCACGGGGGTCGAGACCGCCGGCAACACGGACGTCGGCGGCCAGGAGACGGGTGTGAGCACGCGCGGCGAGACGGACCCCGGGGACAACACCGGCCAGACCGAGCAGACGCAGGGCACCGGTCGGGAGACCGCCGCCAACAACACCGATCGCGCCGGCCTGGACACCGGCGTGAGCACGCGCGGCGAGACGGACCCCGGGGACAACACCGGGCAGACCGAGCGCCGCTAGGGCACGCGCAACGAGGACAGTGGCCCTGGCGACCTCGGTCGCCAGGGCCACGCGGCGCGGAAGGTCACGTGGCGGCCGGCTCTCCCGCGGCGAGCCCGGCGCTGGGGCCGTCGGCCCGGCCGAGCCGCTCCAGAAGGGTGTCGACGAGCGCCTCGCACGCCGGCGAGCGGTACGACGTCGGCGGGAAGCCCAGCTTCACGTGGCGCACCGGCGCGGGCTCGAGCGGCCGGATAGCGAGGTCGCGGCGGACGGAGCCGAGCGACAGCCGGGGAAGGAGCGAGAGGCCATGACCGCTCGCGACGAGGGCCTGGACCGAGTGGAAGTCGACGGTCCGGTAGCGGGACTCGAACCGGGGCTCGAACCCCGCGCTTTCACACAACCGGGCAAGCTCTACGCCCCACGGCGCGCACTCGGACCCACTGCCAAGGAAGGTCTTCCCGACCAGCTGCGCGGGGGCGATGCTGTCGTGCGCCGCGAGCGGATGCCAGATCGGCAAGGCGATCAGGTAGGGATCGTCGAAGAGGTGCTCGTACTCGACATCGTCGCGGTCTGACACGAGGCGGCCGTCGTACGCGCGCGCCGCAGGCCATCCATCCAAGTCGAAAACCACCGCGCAGTCCAACTCGAGAGCTTCCAGCCGCAGCACCTGCTCGTAGGGCTCACCGTCCACAAACTCAACCTCTACGCGGGGATGGTTCGCCTGGAATGTCGCCAGTGCGGGGGCCACGAACGCCTCCGTCGCCGTCGGAAACGACCCAAAGCGCACGCGCCCACCTTTTCCGCGGGCGATCGAAGACAGCTCCGCCTCGGCGCGATCGAGCTGCTCGATCACGAGCTCCGCATGGGTGAGCAGGCTCTCGCCGGCCTGTGTCAGGCGCGCGCCGCGTGGACCCCGGTCGAAGAGCTGCGCGCCACACTGCCGCTCGAGCGCCTCCATCTGCTGCCACACGGCCGAGGGGGTGAACGACAACGCCTTCGCCGCAGCGCCAAAGCTGCCGCGGCGCGCGACCTCCCGCAGGATCCGCATGCGCTTGACATCGAGCACGCCTCGCACGTACCCCAGTCAGCGCTCGCCCGGACACCACGAGTAGCAAGCCGCGCTTACGGCCGGGTTTTGGAACATCCGCGCCAACTTTCCTCCTGCGCCGGGTAGCTTAGGCGCGACCGGACTCCTAACTGGTCACTTCATCACAGGCTCGATGCGCCGGTCGAACGACTTGATCTGGTCTCGGCGAAGGTGCCTTGGGGTTCCTTCACCGCCGTCCCGCCGCTATCGCGCCCAAGAACAGAGCCGCGGTGAGTGCGCGTCTCCGACTCGGCTGATACTCGAGCAACGGGGTGTACACACGGGTCCGCAGGGCGAAGCGTCCGTAGGAACCCGTGGCCGAGTTCGCTGTCCCTGGCTCGAAGAGGTTTCCGTCGCCGGTCGGGGCATCGAGATCGCTTCGTTGCCGGGCGAACGCCTGACCACCGAAGAGGAGCATCCGGTCGGTCAGCCTCGGCGCGAGGCGGTGGGAGCCCGTGAGCGCCCTGGCGCCTCCGCCGACCAAGATGTCCCGGACCGGGTGCTCGGCGGCGTAGAGGATGGCCTCGGCGACTGCCTCCGGCCGGTAGACGGGCGGGATCGGCGCTGGCCGCACGCCCAGTCGCGAGCTCGCGTTGTCGAAGAGCGGGGTGTTGATCGACGACGGAAGGATCGTGGTCACGGCGATGCCCGTCCGATCGTGCTCGAGCTCGCCGCGCAGGGCGTCCATGAGCCCGACGACGCCCGCCTTCGCCGCGCAGTACGGCGCCTGCAGCGGTACCGCACGGCCGCCGAGGCCGGAGGAGATGCCGATGATCGTGCCGCTCCCCTGCCGCCGCATGTGCGGCAGCGCGGCCTTGATCCCGTGGACGTGTCCGATCAAGTCCACCTCGATCACCCGTCGGACCTGCTCCACCGGCAGCTCTTCCATGCGCCCGTAGGCCGAGACCGCAGCGCCGTTGACCCACGTGTCGATGCGGCCGAACGCCTCTACGGCCCGCGCGGCCAACGCCTCGACCTCCGACCAGTCAGCGACATCGGTCGGAACCGGTAGGGTCCGTCCGCCCGCAGCTTCCACGTCGGCTGCCGCCCGCTCGAGGGCTAGGGCGCCGCGGGCGGCGAGCACGACGCTCGCGCCTCGCCGCCCGAGCTCCCTGGCCGTTACGAGCCCGATTCCCGACGACCCGCCGGTAATGACGACGACTTGGTCTGCCAGGGGTCTCCGCATCTCTGGCCCCGCTAGAAGGCCAGGTTGGAGCCGCCCAGCGAATGCAGGAGGCCGTAGAGGATGCCGGTCGAGAGCCCGAACATCATGTGACCCACGAACGACGTGGCCACATCGAGCGCCCCGTAGTTCCGGTACGCGAACCCCTGCGCGCCGACCGCGCCGGTTGCGGGATCAAGCGACGGGATCATCGCGACCACCGGTCCGGCGATCGTGTAGTGGATCAGGCCGCCGATCAGCCCCCACAGCCACAGGTTGTTGTCTGCTCCGACGAGGGCGAAGAACAGTGCGTACAGCACCGCCGCGAGCACCGCGATCCCCTGATGGAACATCATTCCCGCGACATATCCCGCACCGCCCTTCACGCGGAGGAGGTTCTGCCCCCACGTGCGAAAGATGTTCTGCTTGAGCGGCAACCCCATCGCCTTCTGCATGTAGACGGGGCCCTCCATGATCAGGCCGGCTATGAAGCCCGCGAGCACAGCGGGTCCGAGTTCGAAGTCCATCTCACATCCTTTCTTCGGTTGAGGCCGCGGTAGCGGCCGGAGCTTCGTCGCGGTGTGCCGCGAGGAAGGGGAGAAGCGCACCAAGGAACTCGTCCGGGCGTTCGACCTGCGCCATGTGTCCGCAGTCGGGGATAACGGCGAGCTCGGCGTTGGGCAGCTCGCGTACGGCGGCATGGGCGTGCGCGACCGGGAGCACGAGGTCGTTCGCGCCCCACACGACGAGGACCGGCATCGTCAGGCGGTGCAGCTGGTCGAGCAGCACCTCGAGCTGGCCCCAGGGACCTACCACGGTGCGCTTGGCGGCGATCGCCGCGTCGAGGAACCCGGGCACCTTCGCGAGCCGCGCCTGCTCAGCCAGCCAGCTCGCCGGAGCGTGGTCCTTGCGCCAGAACAGTTCCGAGACCCGCGACACCTGGCGCAGGACGCCGCCGAACGGCGCCTGCGAGAACGCCTTTGCGAGCTCGCCCAGTAGGGGGATCGTCTCGATCGCGAGGCTGGGGTTCACCGCCCAGCCCAGACCCGAGCTATCCAGTAGCACGAGCCCGCGAAAGCGCTCGGGCTCGGCGAGGGCAAGATGGATCGCCACCTGTCCGCCGATCGAGTTGCCGATGAACACGCAGCGGTCAATCTCCAGCGCGTCGAGGACTTCGCTGATGAACCGCCTCATGTACTCGCGGGTGTAGTCGGCCCGCGGCTTGTCGGTGTCGGAGTGGCCCGGAAGGCTCAGCGCGAAGACACGGTGGTCGCGGGCCAGCGCTGGGATGACCCGCTGCCAGACGGCCGCGCTGTCGCCGTCGCCGTGCAGCAGCACGACCGGCGGCCCCTCGCCGGCGGTCAGGACCTGCGAGATCACGCCGTCGACGGCGACCTTCCGCTCCTCGATGACGTCAGAGAACTGCTCCTCGATGATCATGCTACATCTCCATTCCGCCGTTGATCGCCCACACCTGGCCGGTGACGTAGGCCGAGGCGTCCTCGCAGAGGAAGGCGACGACGCGCGCCACCTCCTCCGGCTGGCCGAGCCGCCTGAGCGGGATCTGCTGCTTGACCCGGTCGAGCACCCGCTCCGGGACGTCCGCGACCATCTCGGTGTCGATGAAACCGGGGGCGATCGCATTCACGGTGAGGCCGGGGCCCCGGTCGTCGAGCTTGCCGGCCTTGCCCAGCGCGTGCGCGGCCTCACGCGCCATTGTCATCGTCAATCCGAACAGCCCCGACTTGGCGGCGGCGTAGTTCGCCTGCCCGACGTTGCCGATCTGCCCGATGATCGAGGAGATGTTCAAGATCCGGCCGCTGCCGCGGTCGACCATGTGCTCGAGAGCCGGCTTGGACAGGTAGAACGCCCCGGAGAGGTTGACGCTCACTACCTCGTTCCAGTCCTGGGGGCTCATCTTCAGAACCGGTTTGTCCACGGTGATGCCGGCGTTGTTGACGAGGATGTCGAGCCGGCCGTGCTGATCGAGAACCTCCCCAACCACCCGCTCGCAGTCGTACGCCGACCCCACGTGGCCCTGGTGGACAGTGCACACTCCACCGTTCGACTCGACCTCGCCCGCGAGCGCCAGCGCCCCGTCGCGGCCCCGCCGATAGCCCGCGGCGATGGCCGCTCCTTGGCCGGCCAGCTGCCGGCTGATGGCCGCGCCGATGCCGCGCGCCCCGCCGGTGACGAGCGCCACCCTCCCGGCCAGCGGGCTGCCCCGCTCGCCCGTTCGCGGGTCTTGTCGCACAGCAGATACCGTCATACGTCCTCCTTCGCGTAGGACCGCTTCTTCAGCCAATCGCCCACCTGCGGCCAAATCTCGGCGCGTGCCTTCGACCCCGCCATGAGGCCGATGTGCCCGCCCGGCCGGTCGACATGGGTAATGTCGCGGGAGGACACGAGCTCGAGCAGCGGCACGGTCCCCGCGCGGGGCGCTATGTGATCGGCGCCGGCGGTCACGACCAGGAGGCTGTGATCGATGCGGCCGAGGTCAACGCGCCGGTCGCGCAGCCGGATTCGCCCGGCGACGAGGTCGTTTCGCTTGTACATCCAGGTCATCCACTCGCGGAACGCCCGCGCGGGAAACGGGGGATTGTCGGCCACCCACTTCGCCATCGACTGGTAGGCGACGCGCCGCGGCTTGCCCGCCACCACGTCGTCCCACAGCTTCCGGTAGGTCGTCCAGAAGTTGGTTACGGGCTTCATCATCTTGTTGGCCCAATCGATGCCGGCGCCGGGGATCACGGGCAGCGCCTCGGTCAGGGCGTCGACGTCGAACGACTGGCGCCGCACCCAATGCGCGTACAGCGACCCGTCGGTGTCGATCGGTGTGGTTAGAAGCACGAGGTTGCGCACATGCCGTGCTCGCTCGAGTGTCGCGTGCATCGCGCAGAGCACACCTCCGATGCACCATCCGGTGAGGGTGAGCTCCTGCTGGCCCGCGGCCCGCAGCGTTTCGCGGATCGCCCACGGCAGCCAGTCGCAGACGTAATCGTCGAGCCCGACGTCGGCGTCCTCGTCGCCCGGACGCCCCCAGTCGAGCAGGAAGACGTCGAAGCCCTGCTCGAGCAGGAACTCGACGAACGAGCTACCGGGGCGGAGGTCGAAGATCTCGGGCCGGTTGATCAGCGCGAACACGAGCAGCACGGGCACCGGGTACTGGCGCCGCTCACTGCGGTAGCGGTACAGCGTCGTCGACCGGTGTGTCCACACGATGTCCTTGGGCGTAGCTCCGATCTCCGCCTCGTCCTGGGTCAGCAGGATGTGTCCGAACTCGACCGCTGCGGTGGCCTCAGCGGGCCGCATCACCTCGGCCCGCCCTTGGAGCGCCCTGCCACCCAGAGCGTTGCCCAGGCGGTCGTCACGACCAGGGCGAGCACGCCGACCGCGAGGGCAACGACCTCCCCGCCGCCGGAGAGCGAGGGGGGATGCAGGACGAGGAGCACGGTGGCCACGACCAGCGCCGTGACGGCCGAGCCCCCCACCGCCGCTTGCCGGTTCGACCGTCCGGCCGGGCCGGTGGCTTCCGCCGGCGGGCGCTCCTGCAGCGTCTCGACCTCCTGGAGCACCCGCTCGAGCTTGTCCTCGGCGCGGCCGATCTGGCGGCCGAGCCTCGTCACGTCCTGTCGCCCGGCGAGCCGGAGATGGCGGATCACAAGATCGAGCGCCGTCGACGTGACGCGGTACAGCGCAACGAGGTTCGCCACGACGCGGGCCAGAAGCTCGGCGAACCCTTCGCTCGCCACCAGGCGCTCCGTCGCGCGCGCCACGTCCGCCTCTGCCTCTTCGAGCAAGCGACGCGCGCCTGCGTCCGTCACGATCAGCCATCCCGACGCGATCGTCGCTGACTACTTGAGGAGCTCACGCGCCGCTGAGGTGTAGGTCTCGGTCATCTCGCGGGTGAAGTTCGCCTGGGCTGCGGCGATCGCCGAGAACCACTGCACCTGGCTCGCCTTGCCCACCGCCTGCTGCATGTCCGCGATGCTCTTCAGCGTCTTCTCGTAGAGATCGAGCGAGGTGAGCCCCGCCTTCTGACTCTTCTCGATGATGCGCTCGTTGAGCTCACGGATGCGCTCCGCGGAAGCGTCCCCGTCGGCGTTCTTGGACTTCAAAGGGTTTTCCATGGGTCCTCCCTCGTCGAGTTGTCGGGTGTTGCTTACTTCCAGCCGAGGAAGAAGCCGAGGGACACCTACCCCGCGCGGGTCGAAAGAAAGCGTTACGTTTACTCGCCGGTACCGTAAGTACAGCTAGTGGCTTAGGTGGTCGCCGGTGCGCCGGCGTGTTGCTTGCCCGCGCGACCTGGAGTCTCCGCCCTCGGAGAGCAATCAGCGAGCCGCCACGGCTAACCCATGGTGGTTTCGCGCAGCGAGAGCTCCACGAAGTGGTCCCACATAGACGCAATCTTCTCCGCGGTGGCCCGCTCGTTCTGACATATGCGCCGCGCGACGTCCGACGTCCCCTCGTCGCCCGCGCGTAGCGCAAGCCGCTCGAGCATCTCGTAGAACGCGATCTCGAGGTGCTCGGCGATGTAGGCATCGCGCGCGTTCTTGCCCTCGCTGTCCGGGCGCATGCTGGCCGTGGCCGCACTCATCGCCGCCATGAGCTTGTTCTGGGCGTCTTTCACGGAAGAGGTTCCTTCGCCAAGCTCCGCGAGCCGACCCTCCAGCAACTGAAGGTGCTCGCGAGTCTCGTTCGCATGGAGCGCGAGAGCGTGCTCGAACTGCTCGTCTTCAGTCAGCTTCGCGAGGCTTTCGAGCGAGTCGAGCGACTGCTGCTCCATGGCATGCGCGCTCTGCAGATACCGCACGACCTTCTCCCTAGCCATCTCCTGATCGACCTGAATCGCCATCAACGGTCCTTTCCAAGTGTCTATAGCGGGAGTGGGTATACACCGCTTCGCAGGCCGGCACCGTGTTAGTAGTTCTAAGGCTCATCGTTACTGCCGACGAATGCGGAGGCTTGGCTACCCTGGCGCGCATGGGAGGAAAGGCCGGGCGCCTGACGCTGTTCGCGCTCGCCCTCGCCATCGCCGCGCCGGTGGGTGCGCAGGCGGCGGAAACCGTGGCCTCGTCGGGCCCGCTGACGGCCCGGGTGGACGCCGACCCGTGGCACCTCGACTTCGCGGGGCCGGGCGGCGAGCTCGTGCTCGGTGAGGCCGCCGGCACGGGCCCCAGCCCGACGGGCACGCTCGGCTTCCGTACGAACGCCGGCACCTGGTTTCACGCCACGAGGGTGATTGTGAGCGGGCGTGACGGCCCCGCGTACACCGCCACGCTCGCCACCACCGATCCCCTCGGCCGCACGCTGGCGGTGCGGATCGAGCCCGACGCCGAGGGCGTGATCCGCCTCGAGTCGCGCGTCGAGGGTCTGCTCCTCGGCGAGGTGAACGGCTCCGGTATCGCCTTCGGCGCCGCGCCCGGCGAGCGCTACCTCGGCTTCGGCGAGCGCTCGAACGCCGTCGACCAGCGCGGCAACACCGTCGAGCACTACGTGGCCGAGGGCCCCTACCAGCGCGAGGAGCGTCCGGTGATCGCCGCCTTCGTTCCCCCGCCCGGCTTCCGTCCGCGCGACGACGCCACCTACTTCCCCATCCCCTGGCTTCTCTCCACCCGGGGCTACGGCGTGCTGGTGGACAACGACGAGGAGAGCCGCCACCGCCTCGGCAGCGACGATCCGGGCGCCTGGAGCGTGGAGGTCGATGCCCCCACCCTCCGCATGCGGATCTTCGCGGGTCCCAAGCCCGCCGACGCCGTCCGCCGCTTCAGCGCGAGCGTCGGGCGCCAGCCGCCGGCGGCCGCGTCCTTCTACTTCGGCCCGTGGTACCAGCCGCGCAGGGGCGTCGACCCGTTCGTGGAGCTCAAGCAGCTGAAGGACGCCGACACGCCCCTGTCGCTCGCGCAGACCTACACCCACTACCTCCCCTGCGCCGACCAGAGGGGACGGGAGGAGGCCGAGCGCGAGCGCGTGCGCCGCTTCCACGAGGCCGGCCTGGCGATCACCACCTACTTCAACCCGATGATCTGCACGAGCTACCAGCCGGTGTACGACGAGGCGAAGGCCCGCGGCGCGCTCACGAAGGACCGCCAGGGCAACGCCTACGAGTACCGCTACACCGGCAGCGAGCCGTTCTTCGTCGGCCAGTTCGACTTCACGACGGACGCGGGGATGAACATCATGGGCCGCCTGCTCGGCGAGGCGATCGCCGACGGCCACGACGGCTGGATGGAGGACTTCGGCGAGTACACGCCCCTGGACTCGGTCAACTCGAAGGGCGAGACCGGCACCGCCGCCCACAACGACTACGTCGAGGACTACCACTGCGGCTTCTACGACCTCACCCGCAACCGCGGCAAGCCGTTCGCGCGCTTCAACCGCTCGGGCTGGACGGGCTCGGCGCGCTGCTCGCAGATCGTGTGGAACGGCGACCCGACGGTCAGCTTCGGCTTCGACGGCCTCGAGTCCGCGGTGAAGAACGGACTGACCATGGGCCTGTCGGGCGTGAGCACCTGGGGCTCCGACATCGGCGGCTTCTTCGCGCTCGGCAACAACCCCGGGCTCTCCCCCGAGCTGCTGATCCGCTGGCTCGAGTTCGGCGCGGTGTCCGGCGTGATGCGCACCCAGGCCAACGGCTTCCACATCCCGGCGTCACCGCGCGCGCAGATCTCCGATCCCGCCGTGCTGCGTCACTGGCGCCGCTACGCCAAGCTGCGCACCCAGCTCTACCCCTACATCGCGGCCGCCGAGGGCGAGTACCAGCGCAACGGCCTGCCGATCATGCGGCACCTCTCACTGGCCTATCCGGACGACGAGCGCGCGGTGGCGAGCGAGGGCGAGTTCATGTTCGGCCCCGACCTGCTGGCGGCGCCGGTGGTGGCGGACGGCCAGCGGTCGCGGCAGCTGTATCTCCCGGAGGGCAAGTGGGTCAGCTTCTGGGGCGGCGTGAGCTTCCAGCCCAAGGAGGGTGGGTTCGCCGTACGCAGCACGCGGGTGCGGGACGGAGGCGGCGACGTGACCCTGCGTGCCTCGCTCGGCGAGCTGCCGATGCTCGTGCGTGCCGGAGCGGTGCTGCCGATGCTGCCGGCCGACGTGGACACGCTTGCCGACTACGGGGCGGGCGCTCCGGGCAACGTGCGCCTCGCCGACCGGCGCAACCAGCTGCGGCTGCTGGCCTTCCCGCGCGGGCAGTCGTCCACGCCGCTCGCCGACGGTGGGCAGCTCGAGTCGACCGAAGGGCGCGATCGCTGGACCCTGAGCGTGAACGGCAAGCGGCGGACCGCCTACTCGCTCGAGGCCTCGATGTCCACGCTCGAGCGCCGTCTGCGTCCCTGTCGGGTGCTGCTGAACGGGCGTCCGCTCAAGCGGACGGCGTGGCGCTACGACAAGCGCCGGCGGGCGCTCAGCGTGCGGTTCAAGCTGCGCTCGGGGCGGGTCACGGCGCTCGGCAGCTGCGGTAGGAGGTAGCCGCGGGCAAGCCGATGGCGTGGCCCAACCTCGCCATCGGTCAGGATGGGGGTATGTCAACCACACCGCCCCCACGCAGCGTCAAGATCGACCGGGACGAGCGGGGCGGGTGGTCCTCCGATCGTCCCCGCCGCGACGGCGCCCCTCCGCGCCCGGCCGACGTCTCGGTACGCGGCCGCCTGCTCAAGCCCACCGACAGCCTGCGCTACTCGCCCGCAAGCCTGCTGATCGTCGTGTCCTCCTCGCCCAGCGAGCGCGACGCCTTCACCGAGCGGCTGATCGACAACAAGGGCTCGGTCCTCTCGCTCGACAAGGTCCGCGGCCTGCTCCGCGGCCGGGTGGCCGACGAGGAGCTCGAGGGTCGCGCTGGCGAGGTGCTGAACGCCGCTGTGCTGAAGCGCCTCGAGGCCGGCGACACGGTGGTGGTGGCCGCCGAGGGCCTCGAGCCCGAGGAGCGCGAGCGCTACGTGCGGATGGCGCACCGCTTCCGCCGCCCGCGCCACGTGATCCTGCTCGAGACCCCGCGCGACCAGGTGGACGAGGAGGACCGCCCCGCGCTGAACGACCTCCGGCGCCGCCTGGGCGCGGGCGAGATGGGCGCCGAGGGCTTCGACACCTCCCTGCGGCTGAGCGGCAACTCGATCAGCGAGGTCAAGCGGATCGCGTTCGAGCGGGCGCCGCGGGACTGAGCCGCGCGGGGGCCTCCGCGCCCCGAGGGTGGCGCTGCGCCGCGCTCAGGGGCGCAGGCTCAAGCGCTGGGACGCGACGCGCGCGTCGAGGCGGTCAGGACCGCAGCCGCCGGTGCCACGGCCGCGCCTCCGGCCGCAGGCGCGCCGCCACGTATCCGCTGCCGGCGCTCACCAGCGCCACGCCGGCGGCGGCGACGCCCACGCCGGCGACAATCCGCAGCCGGCGCCCGAGCTTGTCGAAGCGCATGACCTGCCAGTGCTCCTCGCGGGCGATCGCGAGCAGCTCCTTGTCCGGATTCACCGCCACCGGGTGGCCCACCGCCCGCAGCATCGGCAGGTCCGACACCGAGTCGGAGTACGCGTACGAGGCCGCCAGGTCGATCCCCTCGTCGGCGGCCATCCGCCGCATGGCCACCGCCTTGCCCTCGCCGTAGTTCATCGGGCCCATGAGGCGGCCCGTGTACACGCCGTCCTCGACCTCGTAGTGGGTACCGATCCCCCCGTCGAGCACGAGCACGTGGGCGGTGAGCTCGGCCACGTTGTGCGAAGCCGCCGTGACGATGTAGGCGCGCCGGCCGGCGTCCTGGTGGGCAAAGGCCGTCTGCAGCATCTCTGGGTACACCCGCGGGAGCAGCCCGGCCACCACCTCGGGCCGCAGGCGCGTGAGCTGCAGCGCAGGCAGACCGACAAGCGCCTCCTGGATCCGGGCGATCAGCTCCTCGGTGCCCTGGTCGCTCGACCCCTCGAGGCGAAAGCGCAGGTTGGCCCACGCGCCCTCCACGAGCTGGCGCCGCGTGATGATGCCGGCCCGGTAGGCGGCGCGCACGAACGGCAGGGCACTGGAGCCCTCTATCAGCGTCCGGTCGAGATCGAAGAAGGCGGCGCCGGGCGCGCCTCCGTCCTCAGCCGCCGTTCACCTCGAGGATCACGGCGTCACCCTGACCGCCGCCGGAGCAGATGGCCGCCACGCCGAGGCCCCCGCCGCGCCGGCGCAGCTCGTAGGCGAGCGTCGTGAGCACACGGGCGCCGCTTGCGCCGATCGGGTGACCGAGAGCGATGGCGCCGCCCTTCACGTTCACCTTCGACTCGTCGATGCCAAGCATGCGCATCGAGTTGATGGCCACCGAGGCGAAGGCCTCGTTGATCTCGAACAGGTCGATGTCGTCGACGGTCAGGCCGGCCTTCTCGAGCGCCGCCTTGGTGGCGTTGGCGGGCGTGCGGGCCAGGTAGGCGAAGTCGTCGGCCACTGCGGCCTGCGCCACGATCTTGGCCAGCACCTCCTTGCCGTTCTTCTTCGCCCACTCCTCGGAGGCCAGCACCACGGCGCCGGCGCCGTCGTTCACGCCCGGCGCGTTGCCGGCGGTGTGGGTGCCGTCCTCGACGAAGATCGGCTTGAGCTTGGAGAGCGACTCGAGCGAGGTCTCGCGGCGCGGCGCCTCGTCCACCTCGACGACCGTTTGGCCCTTCTTCGCCTTGACCGTGATGGGCACGATCTCCTCGGGCAGCCGCCCGTCGTCGGTGGCCTCGACGGCGCGCTGGTGGCTCAGCAGCGAGAACTGGTCCATGTCGGCGCGCGTCATCTCGAGCTCGGCCGCCACCTCGGTGGCCTCCTGGGCCATGTGCTTGCCGGTGAAGGCGTTGACCAGGCCGTCGTTCAGCATCGCGTCGAGAGCCTTGCCGTCCCCCATGCGGAAGCCGAAGCGCGCGTTCTTGAGCAGATAGGGCGCGTTCGACATCGACTCCATGCCGCCCGCCACCGCCACGTCGAGGTCACCCGCGCGTATCGACTGGTCGATCATCCCCGCCGAGCGCATGCCCGAGGCGCAGACCTTGTTCACCGTCTCGGAGGACACGGCCTTGGGGATCCCGGCCTTGATCTGGGCCTGACGCGAGGGGATCTGCCCCTGGCCTGCCTGGAGCACCTGGCCCATCACCACATGCTGGACCTCCTCGGCGCCGACGTCGGCGCGCTCGAGCGCGGCCGCGATGGCCCGGCCGCCGAGCTCGGTGGCGTCGAGGGACGAGAGGCCGCCGCCGAGCTTGCCGAAGGGGGTGCGGGCGGCGCCGAGAATCACGGTCTGGGGCATGGGGAAGGTCTGGGCTCCTCAGGTCGCGGAAGGGGCGCGAACGATAGCGGTGGGCCCTTTAGGCAGGCCTGAGGGGCGCGGCTGCGAGGGCCTGGGCGAGCCGCCCGACGAGGGCCATCGGCTCATCGACGATCTGGCGCCACGTGACGCGCATCACGCGCAGGCCGGCGGCCTGGAGCTCGGCGTCGCGGAGGCGGTCACGTTCGAATGAGGTCCGGCTCGAGTGGAACGCGTACCCGTCGACCTCGACCGCCAGCCGGGCCGAGCGCCAGAGCACGTCGACCTCATGCCGGCCGACGCGCGCGTTGGCCTCCGCCGGCGGCAGTGCCGCGGCGCGCACCAGCGCAAGGAGGCGCTCCTCGGCGTCGGACCGAGTAAGAGCAGGCTCTATCTCGGCAGCGAGCAGGCTCCGCAGCGGACGCGTACCCGGGCGGCCGGGACACCGCGCCAGGACGTCCGTGAGCTGGCGGCGGCGGACCAGCCGCTGTGCCAGAACCTCCGCGACGGCGCGCTCGAGCGTGCGCATCGGGCTCACCGCCGCCAGTTCGAGGACGGTGAGCGCGGGTGCGGTCAGGGGCAGTCCATGGCGGCGCGTCACGTCGGGTGCCGCAAGCGGCGGGCGACGATGCGCCCGTATACCCGGGCGGCGGCCGGAGCGGCCGAGGGTGACCGTGACGTCGATGTCGTCGTCCGCGGCGGGGAGGATCTTCAGCACCCGGGCAGCCGTGAAGTGGCTCAGCACCGAACCGGTGCCGCACGCGAGGAGGGCGGCGGTCTCGAGCGCGAGGGGGCCGGGCGCGGGATGGCCGACCAGGTAGATCCCCCGCTGCACCGGATGGAGGCGGCCCGCCGCAATCCGGTGCGTGATCGCGCCGCGGCCGAGTCCCACGTGCTCGAGCTGCGTCCGGGAGATCACGCCATGCTGGGAAGCGGCGATCCGAGCGATGGCAGCGTCCCATCGGACCGGGACTGGGTGCATAACTCGTCGCGCGGGGTCTCGCGGAGACTGGTTGACCATTTGTGCATCGTCTGGATGGACAAGGCGTCTGGCCTCTTCCCCGGGAACCCGGGATTGCGTTTGTGCACGCTCGCGAGGCTCCATGAAGGGCCGAGGATGGCCGCTCGAGCCGAGGCCCGGGCGATAACGGTGCGTGACTGTCACGAACCGGCGAGAGATGATGCGCCCGAACACCGATTTGTCACACACCGCGGCCACCCGTGCGGAACCGCCACGACCGGCCTGCGGGCTCTCCGGCCGCGGTTGCACTCGTAGCGCCGCTCCGCCGGTCGAGGAATAGACTGCCGCGGCCGTGCCGCCGATCGACGTGAGCGCCCGCCGCGGCGCCCCCGAGGACACCGACGCCGACACGCGCGTGGTCGGGCTCTTCGAGGGCGAGGCGTTGAGCGACCAGCTGCTCCAGATGCTGGTCGGCGCGGGCGAGGCCAAGGGCGCGCTGCGCAAGGTGGCGGTCGCCCACGAGGAGGCCGCCGGCGGCGAGAGCTGGCGCCGCGTGATCATCGCCGGCCTCGGCAAGCGGGACGAGTTCGACCCCGAGCGCGCCCGCGTGGCCGCCGCGGCGGCCGCCACCCGGGCGAAGGAGATCGGTTCGACGTGGCTGTCCTGGGCGGTCCCGGCCGAGGAGGAGGGCGCCGCCACCGGGCTCGTGGAGGGCACGCTGCTCGCCCTGTACCGCTTCGACCGCTTCAAGACGGCGCCGGATGAGGAAGGCCGCGTGAGCTCCCTCGAGCTCGTGTCCTCAGACGCCGACCTGGCCGGCGAGGTCGAGCGCGCCCGCGCGGTGGCCGAGGCCCAGAACGCGGCTCGCGACCTGCAGAACCTGCCGGCCAACGTGGCCACCCCGTCGTTCCTCACCGACCGCGCCCGCGAGCTGGCGAACACGCACGACACCCTGACCGTCGAGGCGTTCGGCCGCGACGAGATCACCGCGATGGGCATGGGCGCGCTCGGCGCGGTGGCCCAGGGGACCTATGCCGAGCCGCAGCTCATCGTGCTGCGCTACGCAGCCCCGAACGCGAGCGGGCCGCACCTCGGCTTCGTGGGCAAGGCCGTGACCTTCGACACCGGCGGGATCTCCATCAAGCCCAGCGCCAAGATGCAGGAAATGAAGTTCGACATGTCGGGCGGGGCCGCCGTGATCGAGTCGATGGGCGCCATCGCCGCGCTCGGGCTGCCGGCGACGATCACCGCGATCGTGCCCTCCACCGAGAACATGCCGAGCGGCCGCTCGATGCGGCCCGGCGACATCGTCACCGCCATGAACGGCAAGACGATCGAGGTGAACAACACCGACGCCGAGGGCCGACTGATCCTCGCCGACGCCCTCTGCTACGCCGTGGAGCAGGGCTGCGAGCGGATCATCGACCTGGCCACGCTCACGGGGGCGATCATCGTCGCGCTCGGCTCGACCCACGCCGGCCTCTTCTCCAACGACGACGACTGGTGCGCGTCCGTCGAGGCCGCGTGCACTGCCACCGGCGAGCTGGGCTGGCGCCTGCCGTTCCACCCGGAGTACTTCGAGCTCACGCGCGGCCAGTACGCGGACCTCACGAACGCGTCCGAGCAGCGCAAGGCGAGCTCGATCTACGCCGCCGAGTTCCTGCGGCAGTTCGTGAGCGACCGGCCGTGGGTGCACGTGGACATCGCCGGCACGGCATGGGGACTCGGGCGCACGTACGTGGGCAATGGGGCCAGCGGGTACGGGGTGCGCACGCTCGTGGAGCTGGCGCGCCGCGCCGGCGAGTAGGGAGCCTTCCTACCCCCGCGAGTGCCGCGCCCGGCGGCGAATCCGCACGTCGCCGATGAACGAGCCGGGCGGCCCGAGCGTGACCACCACGAGCGCCGGGAACCACCAGCCCCAGAGGCGCAGGAGCGCGCCCCGAGCCGTGAGCGCCGCGAGGATGAGGAAGCCGACTCCGTGGAGGGGACCGAGCACGTCCACCGCGCCCTCGGCGTCGGTGAGCGCCGCGTACACGAGCGGCACGAGCAGCAGCGCGTCCAGCACGGCCACGACGCGCACGGTGTTCAGCTGCCGCAGCGTGCGCTCTCGGGTGGGTCGGCGGCTCTGGAGCCTCTCTAGTGGCGATTGCATGGGTTGAGGAGAGTACGAGTGGCGCAGCGCCTACGACTGCTCCTCCACCACCAGCCGGCCCTTCGGACCGACCCGCAGGGACCGTCGCCCCGACAGCAGCTCGAGCACCTCCTCGCCCACCAGCTCCCGCCGCCAGCCTTCGAGCATCCGCAGCCGCGGCTCGGGCGCGCCCCGCCGCACGGTGGCCACGAGCGCCGTCATGTCCGCGCGCGTGACCACCAGCTCGTAGGCGAGCTGCGCCTCCATCACGCGCGCGCGGATGAAGGCCTCGGCCAGCGAGACGACGGGCTGGTCGTCAGGGGTGGTCTTCAGGGGCTCGCGCTCCTCGGCCGGGGGCGGCTCCGCCTGGGCGCCGCGCACGACCGCATCGAGGAGCTCCCGGCCGCGGCGCCGGCTGATGCCGGCGTGCACCCCGCGAATCTGCTCGAGCGCGCTGATGTCCGCCGGCTGCCGCTTGGCGATCTCCACGAGCGGCGCATCCTGCACGATCGAGCCGACCGGCTTGTTCTCGGCCTTGGCCGTCCGCTCGCGCCAGGCGGCGAGCTCGCGCGCCACCGCGCGGGCACGCGGCCGTAGCTGGTTCACGCGGCCGAGCCGCTCGTAGGCGGTGTCGGGGTCGCGCTCGTCGGTCGCGCCCTCGAGCCGCCGGCACTCCTCCCGTGCCCACTCGAGCCGCCCGCTGTCCACGAGGCGGTTCTGCAGCTCGGTGCTGAGCTGCAGGATGTGCTCCACGTCCTCGCGCGCGTAGCTCACCTGCTCGCGCGACAGAGGTCGAACGTCCCAGCGCGTGAAGCTCGCCGACTTGTCGAGCTGCACGCCCAGGATCACGGACAGGAGCTGTCCGTAGCCCGGCTGGGCGCCGGCGCCGACGAAGCCGGCGGCCACCTGGGTGTCGAACACGGTGTGGATCTCGGTGCGCCAGACGCGCCTCAAGATCGCGACGTCCTGGCGCCCGGCATGCATCACGATCTCGATCTCCGAATCGGCGAGCAGCTCGGCCACCGGGCTCGGGTCGATCTCGGTGTTGAGAGGATCCAGCACCTCGATGCGAGTGCCATCAGCGGCCTCCGGATCGTCGACCGCCAGCTGAACGAGGCAGAGGTCCGCGTAGTAGCGCGACTCCGACATGAACTCGGTGTCGATGCCGAGCCGCCCGCCCGTGCGGGCGAGGGCGCTCAGCTCATGGAGGTCGGGGGCCGGCTCGACGTCGGTGCCGGCGCTGGGCGCAGCGGCGGTGCCGCCGCCCCGGGCCCCGTGGCTACGAGCGATCGGTCGCCCCGGCGCCGGCCGTCGCGGCCTGGGCGTCGTGCTGGTAGCGGGCCTTCCACTCCTCGTACGGCATGCCGTACACGAGCTCGCGGGCGCCGTCCTTCGTCACCTCGATGCCGCGCTCGGCGGCGGCCTCCGCGTACCACTTCGAGAGGCAGTTGCGGCAGAAGCCGGCGGTGTTCATCAGATCGAGGTTCTGCACGTCGGTGCGCTCGCGCAGATGCTCGACCAGCCGGCGGTAGGCGGAGGCCTCGAGCTCGGTGCGGGTGCGGTCGTCCATGACGGGTCGCAGACGATAGCCAGGCGCCCCGGCGACTCGCACGCCGGGGTCTGGCCTTTCGTCGGGTGGCGGGGGCGCCTAGCCCTGAAGCCGCGAACCGAGCAACTGCTTGGCCTGGTCGGCGCCCTTCCTGCTGTCGGTCTGGGCCTTGCGGAAGAACTCGGCGAGGTCGTTGTCGCCATCGCCTTCGGCGTCCGAGGCCCACTCCTCGAGCTGGTAGACGTTGCTGAGCGCCTGGGACAGGAAGGCGATGAGGTTGTACGTCGGGTCCTTCACGGGACTGTCGGGCATGGGGCCTCCTTGGGTGTCGCTTGCTGGCACGCAGGCACGTACCCGGACCGGCTGGCCGTCGAACCCTCCCGATCGGGCGGCCACGCTAAAGGCCCGCGCCGGCCTGCCGATACTGGGAGGGCAGACCGCCCACTCGACGCAAGCGTCGGGAATGTGAAGCCGCCGGGCTTACCGACCCGGGACTCAAACAACTACAGCGCGATCTAGCCAGGAGAGCCGGCATGTGCCGGCTCTTCTGCTTTCCCGGGGGTGTGCGGCCCTGCTCGGCTCAGTGGAAGAGCCCGCCGGCGGCGAAGAACACGAACACCGCGAGGCACGCGAGGAAGAACGCCAGGGCGAAGAGAAAGCGCCGGCGCTCCCGGCGGCGCTGTTCTTCGTGCACGGTCACTGCACCGCCACCTCCCCCGCCAGCGCGAAGGGCGGCACGAGCTCGACGCGGTCGCCGCTCCAGAAGCGCCCCGGGTCGTACCAGCTCGCCGGTCGGCGCCTGGGGAGCAGGCCCATGTGCTGGAAGGTGGTGGCCACGAGCTCGGCGCAGTAGACCGTCTCGAGCGATGACTCGCGCCGGCGGTAGCGTCCGGTGAGCCACTGCCGGGCGAGCCCCGGCGTGGTGGGGAACGGGCGCCCGTCGAAGCGGTCGATCACCTCCATCAGGCGATCCTCGTGATGGCGCTCGATCGCCCCCTCGAGCTGGCGCACCCAGGCCCGCTGCCCGTAGCGCTCGTTCCAGGTGGTAACGGCCTCGCCGAGCATGTGCAGCTGCACTCCGCGCTGGCGCGCGCCGGTCCACACGTCGGGCAGGGAGCGACCGAGCTCGGCGTGCCAGAGGAGCGGAGGCAGGTCGTCCAGGGCGACGACCATGCCCACGTGGTTCACGGGGCTGTTGGTGACCGCGCGGATGGCGCGATCGGGCAGCGACCGCCCACGGAAGAGCCATAGGTCGCCGGTCGACGCCGCGGCCACGGCGTCCTCGAGCGAGAGAGCCGTGGCGTTCACCGGCCGTAACCTACGAGACGATGCCCGTGCCCTGGAAGTACCTCGGACTCGCCGGCCTCGCGGGCGTGGCGGCCACGGGCGTGGTGGTGGCGCGCAGGCGGCGCGCGCAGCGGGACTACGACCCGGATGAGCTGCGCGAGCGGCTGCATCGGCGGCTGGCGGAGGCCGAGGGTGAGAAGGGCGAGGCGACGGAGTCCCTGGGCGAGCCGGGCGGCGCGCGCGCCTGAGCTCCAGCGACGAACGAAGCTCTGTCCTGAGGCTTCGAAACAGCGCGTCGTGGAGATGAGGCAGGCTCACGGCTGCCAACCCCGACGCAGGAGGTGCGATGGACTTCAGGCCCTCACCCGAGCTGTACCCGTTCGAGTCGCGCTGGCTCGACAGTTCCGCGGGCCGCGTGCACTACGTGGACGAGGGCGAGGGCCGGCCGATCCTGATGTGCCACGGCAACCCGACCTGGAGCTTCCTCTACCGCAATGTGATCCGCTCGCTGCGCGATCGCTTCCGCTGCATTGCGGTCGACTACCCGGGCTTCGGCCTCTCGGACCGGCCGGCCGGGTACGGGTACACCCCGGCCGAGCACGCCACGGTGGTCGGCGAGCTGGTTCGCCGGCTCGATCTCTCCGATCTGATCGTCATGGGCCACGACTGGGGCGGCCCGATCGGCACGTCGGTGGCCTGCGCCGATCCCTCCCGGGTGTCGGGCCTCGTGCTCGGGAACACCTGGTTCTGGCCGTCGGAGCGACGCGCGCGCGTGTTCGGAAGGATCATGTCGAGCAGGCCGCTGCGGTCGGCGATCCTGAAGCGGAACTTCTTCGTGGAGCGGCTGATGCCGAACGCGACCGACCGCAAGCTGTCTCCGGAGGAGATGGAGCACTATCGGCGCGTACAGCCGACGGCCGCGGCGCGCATCGGCGTCGCGGAGCTGCCGCGACAGCTCAACGCCGCGGCGCCCTGGCTCGCCGAGCTGGCGGAGGCCGTGCCGCGTGAGCTCGGGGCAAAGCGAGTGCTCGTCACCTTTCCGATGCGCGACATCGCGTTTCCGGCACGCGAGATCCTGCCGCGCATGCGCGCTGCCTTCACCGACCTCGAGATCGTGGAGCTGCCGCGCGCCAAGCACTACTTCGTCGAGGACGCGCCCGGTGAGGTGGCCGCGGCGGTGGCGGCACGCTTCGGCTAGCGACTGTCACTGGCGGCGGTCGAGCGGTTAGGCTGGCTGGCATGTGCCGGAACATCCGCCAGCTCCATAACTTCGAGCCGCCCGCCACCGAGGACGAGGTGCGAGCGGCCGCCCTGCAGTACGTCCGCAAGATCAGCGGCTCCACCAAGCCGTCGCAGGCCAACGCCGAGGCGTTCGAGCGCGCGGTGGACGCCGTGGCCGAGGTCTCCGCTCAGCTGCTCAGCGAGCTCGTGACCGCGGCCCCGCCCAAGGACCGCGAGGTCGAGGCGGCGAAGGCGAAGGCGAAGGCTCGCGCGGCGGAGCGGTACGCGGCCTAGCTCGCACTCCCTCCGGCAGCGCCGAGGCGGCTAAGCGGCAGTTCTCCGGATCGAACCAGTCACCCAGCCGTGAAGCGTCTCGGGCGCCATGTCCGCGCCGTTCGGCCAGACGATGGTGCCAAGCTCCTCGTCCAGGTGGACCTGATCGAAGAACGCGGGGTCAGAAAGCGGCTCGAACACCCCTCGCCAGGTTCGCCGCGAGAAATCAAGCTCGCCTTCGGCGCCGTCCTGAAATCGAAGCCGGAGTCGGTGATTGCCGAGCGTCTCGACATCGGTTACATGAACGAGCTCAGGCAAGGAGCTTGAGGGTACGCGGCGCCGCCGCGCCGCTCCATACCGTGGCGCCATCGCCGAGCGCCGCGCCTTCGTCTATCTCCTTCGCTGCCGCGACGACAGCCTGTACTGCGGATGGACGCTCGACCTCGACCGGCGGCTGACCGCGCACCGCGCTGGTCGCGGCGGCCACTACACGCGCAGCCGACTGCCCGTGGAGCTCGCGATGTCGTTCGAGTTCCCCGACGCCGCGAGCGCGCGCCGTGAGGAGGCGCGCATCAAGGGCCTCTCGCGCGTAGAGAAGCTGGCTCTGCTGGCCGCAGGGCCCGTCTCGTGACCGCTCCTTCCTAGCCTTCGCAGAGTGTTCCGGCCCGTCCGCACGGTCACCATCTTCGGGACGCTCCTGGTGGGATCCGTGGGTCTCCTCACCCAGGGCGACATCGAGGGCGGCGGCGTCGGGCTCCTGCTGGCCACGATGCTCGGAATGGTCCTGGTCGGCCCGTTTCGATCGTTGCCGCATGCCCGGCGCATCCGTTACCGGCTGGGGGCCACGGCGGCCGTCCTCGCCGCCTGGTTCATAGGCGGTCTGGTCCGCTGGGACTGGGACACGACCGGCTACGTCGTGGCGGGGGCGGTCGCCGTCTACGCGCTGTTCCGGGCCGCCACTCCCAAGCGCGCTCCAATCCCCGAGGCCGAGCCGGCGTCGTAGGTACCAGGATGCGCTGGCTGATCGACGGGATGAACGTGATCGGTACCCGACCCGACGGCTGGTGGAAGGACCGCCACGGAGCAATGGTCCGGCTCGTGAATCTGCTCGAGCGCTGGGCGTCGGGCGAGTCGGACGACGTGACGGTGGTGTTCGAGAAGCCGCCGTCGCCTCCGATCAGGTCCTCGGTGATCGAGGTGGGCTTCGCCCGACGCGCGCGCGCCAATTCCGCGGATGACGAGATCGTGCGGCGGGTGGTGGCGGATCCTCAGCCGCGCGAGGTGCGCGTTGTGACGTCGGATCACTGGCTGGCGGACCGGGTGCGGGCCGAGGGCGCGACGGTTGAGGGGGCGGAGTCGTTTCGGAGCCGGATCGATTGAAGCGTTACGGTCGCGGGCGGCTGGGTGAGAGACTCACGCGAATGTCGACGGTCCAGTCGCTCCCCTTCTCGAGCTGTTAGGCGAATCGGGTGTCGAGCGCCGTACCCCGGCGTCGAACTGCTGACGAAGTTCGTCCCGCTCGAGGAGGAGCACTTCGGGCGATTGCCGACGGCCTGCCCTCCGCCCTGCTCGCCCGCGTGACCGAGCACCTCGCCGAGGCGGCGTTCTGCCGAGCGGTCGTTGAGGGCGACCTCCCCGGATACCTCCAATGACCGTACCGAGCGAACGGACTTCGATGTCGCTGTCTGCTTCCTGCGCCTCGCGATCGCCGCGATAGGTGCGGCCGCCAGGGTGCATCCGCACGTGCCCGATCCGCTTCCCCACTCCGAGGCCCTCCTATTCGAGCACCTCGACGCCCAATCAGCGGACTGGATTGACGCGCGCGAGGACTAGGACGACCTCGGTGGGCCTCAGCTTCGGCGAGTCGCTGTTTCAGTCGACCACGAACGTGGCTGGCGAGGGCCCGGTGGTTCGAGGAGCGCGACGGGCACGAGGAGTAGCCGAGCGCCGCGGGCGAGACCCGCAGTCCCCGCGTGGCCCAATGCACCGCGCACGCTGATACGACGCGGACGTCAAGAGCCAGGCTGAGCGCAAGGCCGCAGCAGGCGGCGGCGACCGCTTGGTACCCGAACGCAGTTCTGAAGGCGTGAGGGACGAGGCTGCCGGGGTCACCAAACGGCGGCGCGAGGCGCGTCTCGCCAATCAGGCTTGTAGGCTCACGCGCGGATGGGAAGTTGCTTTGACCTCGACGACGTGTTCCCAATCATCGCGCGGCTGATCGGGGAAACCGAGGTTGAGCCGGGCGCCTACGTGGAGCACGACGACCTTCTTCGGGCATTGCTCGGAGATACAGAAGCAGTGGCAGTGATCGAGGACGCCCACAGCCGCTGCCCTCAGCGAAGTCTGGAGGATCTGACGTCGAACATGATTGCTTGGTTTAGCCAGAAGATCACCGTCGGCGACTCACCGTGGAAGGACGACTTCGAGCGGGCAAAAGTGCGTCGGAAGTGGGCGTACCGGCCCGCACAGCTCTAGCCGGGTCGGCGAGTGGCGTCGTCACGCGCCGTTCCTCCGGCGGCGACCCCACAAGGTGACCACGGACGCGTGTCGCCCGTAACACGCGCGAAGGGTTCGAGAGGATCCTCCCGCGAACGCACGCCCGCTGCGTCGATACCGACCGCGTCTCGGACCCGCTCGCGACAGCCTCGTGCCTCAGGTCTGTCGTCGTAGAATCGTTTCGCCTCGGCAGCGCATACGATCGAGACGTGCCCGCTTATGGCTGACTACGTGTGCCCACGATGCGACCGGCTCTACAAGGTCAAGGGGCTTGATGCGAAAGAGCGCTGCCTTGGCTGCCATACGCTCCTGACCCCCGCCAAGCAGGCGCCGCCTCGCAAGCCCTGGGAGCGCGAGCGGTCAGCGGGCGCTCCTGGGCTCGGAAGACGCGGAAGACGGTAGATCAGGTCAGAGCGGCGCTGATGTCCGACAACACGCGCGCGGCTAGGCCCCGCGACCGGACACGCCAAACAGACCTTGCTCGACTTGCCTGACGCCACTTCCCGGAGCGGTCGCGTCACGTGGCAGGCACGATCCAGCCCTCTCGATCCCGGGAGGTTGTCGGCGAGCGGCTTCTCGAGCTTTGCGAGCGTCATGAACGCTCTGAAGGTCTCTGCATTGGCGAGTGCGCCCGCGCGAAGGAGGGCGACAGGGTCAATCTCCGTGTCGTCCGTTCCTGCCGCAAGTTCCAGATGACGTGCGCTGTAGAGCTGAGCGACGTTGCCGAAGCGCACCTTGTACCGCGGTTCGGCCGCGGAGAGGAGCACGTCGGTGATGACGCCGACGCCTACGTCGGAGCGCGCGCTCAGTACGACCTCGTCGCCCTTGACGAAGGGAAACGTCACGTCTTGGGGGTCACGATCACGCAGAGGTTCTTTTGCACGGGAAAGGCGCCCGTCGTGATCCTGTGCGAACTCGAGGACATGCGCGGAACGCCGGTCGTGAGCCAGGTCATCTTGCGGCGGTTGCGGTGCAGAGGTGTGTTCGGCAAGTAGTGATCGTCGCTCTCAATGCGCCCCTAAGTTCAGCGTGTGTCGGGCTTGTGCGGGTAGACGACCAGGTCAGCCGGTTGGATCCGGTACGCAAAAGTAAGCACCGTTCCGGCGATGTTCGGAATGGCTCCCGGCTTGGCGCCGAGGTGAGCAGCCGCGACCTGCGCTTCATGGCCTCTTCGTCGTTGCCGATGACCGAGAGGTCGCCCATCTCCGCCCAGCCGATGGAGATTGAAGCCGTTGTCGACCAGGTGGAGCTGCGGCTGATCGTTGTGCACGCCCCACATTGTCGGCATACGCGGGAAGCTAGCTTCCCGCGGTCGTGATCGTCCTTCACGCCGGTTCAGGTTGCGGCAGGCGCCGCGCTGCTAGCTAGCGCTGGAGTCGCTCGTGCCCGCTCTAACCGCCGTGCCGACGACGGAACTCGGCCCCCATCGCTTCCTGGACGGCGACCCGGAACTGTTTATCGGCGAAGAATCGCTCGAACAGCTTGCGGCTCGTAGTGTGCATCCTCAACAATTCGTCTTTAAGCGCGTTCTCCAACGCGACCGGAAAGGTGCCGCTACTCCCAGATTTGGCCGCCTGGACGACCGTGTCATCCTTGAGCATCACGCCGACGAGTCGTTCCACGATCGCAAGATCGCCAACGTCAAGCTTGCCGTCGAAACGGTTGGTGAGGTCCTCGGGTCGCATTGAGGGATGGTTCGTGATCGTCTCCGGCTCGCCCGGTGTCCAGGGAGATTCTTGAGCGATCAGAACTCGCCCCCCGATCGACGCGTCTACTCCGCAGCAATTCCGCGCCGGTGCCACTCGTCGACGCACGACCATCCCTGATATTCGTCCTGCGCGGGGGCGAAGCATTGGAACCCGACCTCAGGCAGCGAGCTCGTCGCCGCCGCTGCGACGGTGGAACTCCTCGCCGACGCCGGCGATGAGGTCGGCGCGGAAGGTTTCGTCGGAGAAAAACCGCTCGAAGAACGCCTTGTTCGTGTTATCGGTCTTGAGCATCTCCTCCTCGAACGCGCCGCCGAAGACGAGGAGGAAGTTGTCCTTCGAGTTCACCTTCGCCTCCTGGACCAGCTCCGGGTCTTCGGCCATCTCGCCGAGCACCTGTTCGAGGATGATGCGGTCGCCGCTGCCGAGTTCCGCGCCGAAGCGCGTGTTGAGGTCGGCGATGATGACCGCGAGCCGGTCCTTGGTCGGCTCGACCGGCGGCAGGACCTCGCCGCTCTCGGGGTCAGAGACAGTGCCGCCCTGGCCTGGAGAGACGTCCTGCTCAGCTAGGGCCTCGATGCGCAGGTGCGTGAGCACGATGTCGCCGCCGAGGTCGAGCGAGCCGCCCTCCTGGGTGGGCAGCGCGTTCTGCAAGTGCCGCCCGTAGAGGAATGTCGCTTCGAGCTTCGGGTCGTTGAACGCGACCGCCTGTGCAAGGAAGCCGTAGATGTCGAGGAACTTCGAGAGGGCAGCGCGGAAGCCCTTGCGCTCATCGTCGTCGGGAAGCTGGGCGAAGCGCTCGACCGCGCCTTGCAGGTGCCCGATCAGCTGCGCGTGCGCGGTGGGCTCCAAAGGGTCTGAGCCGAGGAACACGCCCGCGAACGCCTGCTCGTCGGCAACGTCAATCACCGGATAGGCCGTCAGCGCGCCGTGCGCGACGTACATCTCCGCCGGCGACGTCGCGGACGTCATCGTCGCCTCGTAAAAGTCCTCGAACGCGTCGCGGATGTCGGCCCCGGCGTTCACGAAGTCCAGGACGAATGTGTCGTCCTTCTCCGGGTGGATGCGATTCAGCCGCGAGAGCGTCTGCACTGCGCGGATGCCGCGGAGCTTCTTGTCCACGTACATCGTGTGCAGCAGCGGCTGGTCGAAGCCGGTCTGGTACTTCTCGGCGACGACGAGCAGGCGATGCAGCTCGTGGCCGGCGTCCTTCTCGGGGTCGCCGGTCGGCACCCACGCGAACTTGCCCGGCAGCTCCGCTTCCCCGAACCCGTTGAGCTCGGCCTCCGTGTAGGAGGTGCCGGAGACCGAGACGGCGTCGGAGAATGCGACCAGCGGCTTGAAGCTCTCGTGGCCTTGGGCCTTCGCCGCCTTCGTGAGCGCGAAGTAGGTCAGGACTGCCAGCTCGCGAGAGGCGCAGGCCACCATCGCCTTGGCGTGGCCGCCGACCTTTGGCGCGACCGCGTGGTGGAAGTGCTCGACAATGACCCGCGCCTTCTCATCCAGCGTCTCGGGATGGCGGCTGACGCACTTGACGATGGCCTGCGTCGCCTTGCTATTCTCGACCTCTTGGTCGCCCCCGCTCTCCGAGGCGACCTGCCAAAGGACGCTGTAGGGCGTGTAGCGCCGGAGCACGTCGAGGATGAAGCCCTCCTCGATGGCCTGGCGCATCGAGTACAGGTGAAACGGCGCGCGCTGGTCACCGCCGACGGCGGAGCCGAACAGCTCCAGCGTCCGCCGCGTCGGCGTTGCCGTGAACGCGAAGTAGGAGAGGTTCGGCTGCTTGCCCCGGGCTTTCACCGAAGCGGCGATGAGGTCTTGGACCTCGGCTTCGGACGGCTCGTCTTCGTCCTCGCTCTTGTCCTCCTCGTCCACGGCCGCAGCGGCGCCGGCACCGAGGGCGGTCCGCAGCGCCTTCGCCGCCTCGCCGCCCTGTGACGAGTGCGCCTCGTCAATGATGATCGCGTAGTTGCGGTCAGGCAGCTCGCCGAGCTTCTCGATTACGAAGGGGAACTTCTGGAGCGTCGAGATGATGATGCGGCTGGTCGCTGAGGAGAGCGCCGCCGCCAGCTCCGAGCTGCCGCCCTTGGTCTTCTGCACGAGGCCCGTCTTGTGCTCGAACTGGTACACGGTGTCGCCGAGCTGCTGGTCGAGCACGAGCCGGTCGGTGACGATGATGACCTTGTCGAAGACCGGCTCGTCGTCGGCGTGCAAGACAGCCAGACGATGCGCGAGCCAGGCGATGGTGTTGCTCTTGCCGGAGCCGGCGGAGTGCTCAATGAGGTAGTTGTGCCCGGCGCCGTTGGTGCGAGCGTGCGCGAGCAGTCGGAGGACGGCGTCCCACTGGTGGAAGCGCGGGAAGATGACCGAGCGTTCGCCGTCGTCGTTCTTGGAGACGTGAACGAAGCGGCGCAGGATGTCTAGCCAGTTGTCGCGCTGCCAGACCTCCTCCCAGAGGTACGAGGTCGCGTACTTGCCGCCGGTGCCCGGCGGGTTGCCTTTGCCGTTGTTGTGGCCACGGTTGAACGGCAGGAAGACGGTGTCCTGGCTGGCGAGCTTGGTCGCCAGATAAACCTCGTCGGTGTCCACCGCGAAGTGCGCGATGGCGCGGCGGGCGAAGATGGGTTCCGACGCCTCGCGGTCGGAGCGGTACTGCTTCATAGCGTGCTTGACCGTCTGTTTGGTCAGCTTGTTCTTCAGCTCAGCGGTCGCTACCGGAAGACCGTTCACGAACAGCACTAGGTCGAGCTCGTTCGTGTTCTTCGTGGAGTAGATGAGCTGTCGTACGACCGTGACCCTGTTCGCCGCGTAGAGCTCGGTCAGCTCCTTGGTCAGCCCGTGCTCGGGACGGAAGTATGCGAGCTCGAAGTCCACGCCCATGACCGAGACGCCGACGCGCAGACAGCGCAAGACGCCCTGGCTGTCGAGCATCTTTGCGACCGTCTGGTGGAAGGTGGCACGCGCCTTGCCCTCGTCGCCGCCGAAGCGCGTGGTCACGAGCGTCTGCCACTGCTTGGCCTGAGTCGCGGCGATGAACGCGTCCAGCTTGACGGGATCGAGCGCGAGCTTGGCGTCGTAGTTTGCCGGGTGGCCAGAGAGCCAGCGGGCCTGGCCGCGAGCGGGGTCGGTCAGATACGCCTCGATGGCGCGCTCGAAGTCCCCCTCCTTGTACGGGCCCGTCATGCGGCAGACCTCTGCGCGACGTGCTTCGCACCGAGGACCGTTTGGTCAAGGACAAGGCGTCGGCGACGTTCGTGTAGGGACCGGAGCTGATGGTCGAGTTGAGTGGTCAGCGTGCGGGTCGTATCGAGTGCGTCGTCCAACCGCCGAGCGAGGTCGTCCTGCGCGTCGCCGACCGGGACAGGAACTTGTACGCGCTTCAGGTTGCGAATGTTGATGCCGCGAACGGCGCTTCCCATCGCGCCCTCGTTCAGCTGCGTGAACACGAACTGCGAACGCAACGCGTGGTAAAGCCATCGTGTGCTGACTCCGGTAGCCGGCGCGATGCGGGCAACATCACGAGACACGTTGGCCCCGGCCAGTGACGGCGGCACCTCGGCCACCGCGCCGAAGCTTCCTCGAATGGACATCACCAGGTCCGCTGCTTCCAGCCGTGCGCGCGCGTAGGGCTGCTCAACCTCAGGCGTCGTACGTCGAAGGTTGTCGGGGTGAAGGCGCTCTGCTTCGACGTCCCCGGCATCAATGACGGAGATGCCTTCTGAGACGGACGGCCCGGGCATAAGAATGCCGTACATCGGCGGACGAGCCGGGTCCACGAGGTACATGAGGGGCGTGCGCCGCCCCGTGTCCTCCGCCCCTACGATGAGCGCGTTGGTCAGCGCCTGGTGCCGCTCAGCGACGAGTTGGCGCTGTCGGCCTTTCAGCTCCGAGAGTGCGTCGAGATGCCGCGTCTCGACGTCCAGCACCTTTGCGATGGCCCGCTGCGCCGCCGTCGGTGGAACCTCGACCCACGTCGCCAGAAACCGACGAAGGTCGAGGTTCGCCAGCGTCGTTTCGTTCGCGAACCGTCTGCCGTCACCTCGCGCCCAGAGCGCTTGAAGCAGGTACCAGGCAAAGCGTGAGTCCACGCCCTCACGCGAACGTAGCCGAACCAAGAAGTTTGAACTGATGGCGCGGGTTGCTCCCTCAAACAGTGCTGGGAATCCGACGTTGCCTGACTTTTCGAGCAAGATATCTCCACGTTCGAGTAGCCGCCCCCGCTGGGCCGAGGCGGGCACGGCACGCGTCGTGTCGAGGTCTTCGCGCACCATGAACTTCGCTCGGTCGAAGTCGGCTACTCGCGCGCACGCGACGTCATCGTCTCCGCCAGTCGGGTCCTCTCCCCAGAGGCCAGCGACCGGTGGTTCGAACAGGTACTTCAGGCGAACGCGGCGAGTCTGGGTGGTCACGAGCTCTCGGCCACCCGTTCCAGGAGCCGCTGCACCTCGTGTTCGGTTTGCCGAAGGTCTTCGTCAATCTCGTCCAAAGGACGTAGGACCTCATCGCGATGAAACACTCGCGTGAACGGAAGCTCGCATCCCTCGCGTCCTTGTGGCTCCGAGACCCACGCGTCGGGGGCGAACTGCAGAACTTCGCGTTCCATGTACTCCTCGACGCTTTCACCGAGCGGGACTAGCTCGTACTCACGGAGGTCTGGGTCCGGTTCTATGTCGCCCTTCTTGTTGCGAACCTCCGGCGCAGCGGCATCGCGGGTACTGAGCGCTGCCCACAACGCCTTCTTTGCGGGCGCGGCAAGCTTGCTCGGGATGACTTGCGCAAGCTTCTGTCCGGCCTCGACACGGGCTGTCGTGTTGAGACCATTCAATGCTCTCAGCCCTGCGGCGAGCTGGTCCTGGAGCTCCATGCCGAACTTCTGGAAGGCGGCAAGTGCTTGCAGCCGCTCGACGGCCTCCTCGCCAGCGCGGTAGCGCAATCGCAGGGGGCGCTCGACCGCGACCCGGCGGTAACCGAACTCGTGGTTCTCGAACACCTTGGAGCGCTCGTCCTCCGCGTCGAACCCTCGCCAGAGGCCGAGCACCTGCTCGATGTGGTCGAGCGAGAGACGGCGGCGCTTGTTGCCGAGGCTCTTGGGCATCTGCTCCCACAGCTCCCGTGCGTCAATCAGCTGAACCTTGCCCTTGCGGCGCGTCTCCTTGCGGTCGGTCAACACCCAGAGGTAGGTCGAGATGCCGGTGTTGTAGAAGAGCTGCTCAGGCAGCGCGACGATGGCCTCAAGCCAGTCGTTCTCCAATTGCAACAGCCAGCGCCGGATTTCGCTTTCTCCCGAGCCGGCATCACCCGAGAAGAGAGGTGACGCGTTGAAGATGATGGCGATGCGGCTGCCGGCGTCCTGCTCCGGCGGCTTCATCTTCGCGAGCATGTTCTGAAGGAAGAGCAAAGCGCCGTCGCTTTTTCGCGGGGTCCCGGCACCGAACCGGCCGTCGTAGCCCTTCTGTTCGTGTTCGGCGATGACCGCATCGTGGTCGGCTGCCCAGTCCACGCCGAACGGCGGATTGGCGAGCATGAAGTCGAAGCGCTGGCCCTCAGCACCGTCCGCCGACAGCGTGCTGCCAGGAGCGATGCGACCGGGGTCCTGCCCCTTGACGAGCAGCTCGGCGCGGCAGATGGCCCAAGACTCCGGGTTGAGCTCCTGACCGAAAGAAACCAGTCGGGCCTTCGGGTTGCGGTCGCGGACCAACTCCTCGACTACAGAGAGCATCCCGCCGGTGCCGCATGCCGGGTCGTACACGGTGCGGACGATGCCCGGCGTCGTAAGCAGCTCCTCGTCACCGGCGAGGACCAGTTCGGCGCAGAGCCGGACGACCTCACGCGGCGTGAAGTGCTCGCCGGCCGTCTCATTCGAGACCTCCGAGAAGCGCCGAATCAGCTCCTCGAAGATATCGCCCATGACCTCGTTCGGGACGGTGTCCGGGTGGAGGTCGAGGTCGGGGTCGAGGAACTTGCCGAGCACCGAGTAGAGCCGGTCGGCCTTCTCCAAGCGCGTGATGGTCGCGTCGAACTCGAACGCCTCGAAGATTTCGCGCACGACTGGGTCGAAGCCGGCGAGGTACTCGCGCAGGTGCGTCGCCGCGTGGTCGGGGTCGGCCATGACCTTTGCGAGCGACAGCTTCGACGCGTTGTAGAAGCGCTGGTCCGCCGCGCGCTTGAGGATGGGGTCGAGGTTCAGCCCACGGCCCTCGTACTTCGCCGCCTCAGCGAGCACGTGCTCCTTGGTCGGCTCCAGCACCTGGTCGAGGCGACGCAGCAGCGTCAGCGGCAGGATGATGCTGCCGTATTCGTGCTGCTTGAATGCGCCGCGCAGTCGCTCGGCGATTGACCAAATGAAGTTGACGTGGCCGTTGGTGGAAGGCATAGGACGGGCGGCATGGCCGCGACCTTGTACGCGGGTACGCGCCAGCACTCGTATTTCTAGCCGCTCGCAGCTAGTCGCGCGAGCCACTCGCTACAGGCCAGGGTCGTCTATCCGCTTCGCTCGCCGCTTGCGCTAGCGCGACACCGCATCCTGAGCGCCTGGCAGGCTGAGAACGCGCGTGACGAAGGCGCGCGCCTGCTCCGTCCAGCCCGGCGACTCGCGCCCGGCGCTCAACCGCAGGTTCAAGCGCCGGCCGCCTCTTCCTACGAGAGACTCACCGCTGCGTCCACGAAGTGGCCCTGGTTGCGCAGCTGGTCTTCGAGGCCCTCCATCGCTACGGGCTGCGGACTAGTTCTAGCCGCCCAACTCCGGCGCTGGCGGTCCCCGCAGACCAGCCCTTCCCGCGCCTCTATCCCGCGACCGGGGTGTCGCGGGGCGTCAAGACCGCCCTTCGTGATTCTCCCGAGGCGACGACCGACCCCCTCCGCAGTCGGCTATTGCTCGATTAGGGCTTGAAGATCGTCGCTGCTCAGTTCGCGAGCCGGGTTGACCTGGCCGTTCACGACCGCGCCCTCGGCTTGCAGCATCTCCACCGGATCACGCGTGTCTTCGGGATCGGTCCACCTGAAGTTCGGGGCGACGGTCCCGTTGCTCTTGAGGAGGCGGTGAGCGTTCGTGCACTGCCGGCAGGTGGTCACGTGCGCGCCGAGCGGCTGAGCGGCCGTCCCCACCGCGTCCGCCAGACTGCCATAGGTGGTCCAATGACCCACAGGCAAGGCCGCAAGGATTGTGTGGAGGGCTGACCAATCGAAGCTTGGCGCCATTTTCGCAGGGTCCTCGCCGGTGTATATGGCTCGGACGTCGAGAAGCCTGCGGCCATCAGGCAGGCTCCAGAACCGCCAGCCGTTGGTGACCGAACCCCCCTTGACGTATCGGCCGGCGCCCGACGGCGAATCGAAGGTCTTCCCGTCGATGTCAAGGAGCCCGTCAGACCGCACGAGCGCGCTACGAGTCTCCCACGCGCCGGCGCGAGGGGTCAACACCGTCCCGGGGGGAAGAAGCCTCGCATCGACGAGGTGTTTGACCTGGATCCAACCCGCTGACTTCTCGTGCGGGTCGACGACGATGCCTTCGTGGCCATTCGGTACCGGCCACTTCTCCAGGAGCACGTCAATCAGGGCTTCGGTCCGCGCGTCGATACCGGCCTCATCCCAGGTCCCGTCGAGCGTCGACAGAAGTCGGCTGTTGAGAAGCAGCGTGTCGTGAGCTTGCAGTGCCGTGCGCTTCGATTCCCACGGACCGTTAGAGACCTTGGAGTTCAGCGATGCGGTGAGCAGGGTCAGGTTTCCAAACCTATGGACGTGCTCGGCTCGGAGCTCCTCGGCGACTGGGTCGCTGACGGGCCAATGATCCGGCCATTTCTGGGGAAGAATGTGCTCGATCGGGTATCCACGACGTGGAACCTGCGGCTGATTCGTCGAACGTCGATATTCGTCCTCGATTGCCTCGAAGAGCATCCGTAGACGAGACTTTTTGAAACGGCGGAAGACCTGCTCAGTGCGAAGCGCTCCCCGAATCTCATCGTCCCCAGGCCAGTACGTACTGGTCACGTTGAGCCGTGACAGGTATCCCTCGATACTCTCAGCCAGGCCAGCCGGCGGGGTGGGTTCATGCGCGCGGATGATGTCCGCGACGATGCGTCCCATGTCCGCGACAGCCAGGCGCAGGATCTGTCGTCGGACCAGCCAGCTCTCGACTGCGGACGTGACGCGGTCGATTACGTCGGCCGGCACGTCGCGGCCGGGCTCGTGCAACCAGATCAGCAACGGCTTCAGCAGCTCGGTGCCCGACGCCTTCATCCGGTAGACGGCAAGCTCAACCCGGGTGAGCTGTCGGTCGCCCTCGTCCGCCACCGTCGTCCAACGCTCGTATGTCTCCGCCTGCTTCCGAATCACCGAAAGCAGATCCGCGACCTTCGTTCCTGTCTCGAGCTCGATCTGTTCGACGTACTGCTTGAAGCGCGTGAACGTGGCGCGGAGGCTGACTTCCTCGCCAAGACGCGTCATCAACCATTGGTTGAAAAAGAGCGAGCTTCGCGGCATGGCGTAGCGACCGACGCTGACCTCCTTCTCCCAGAACTCGGTCTCAAAGGGCCAATCGTCGAGATGGGCACGCGTGTCCGCCCCCTCGGCGGCCAAGCGCTGGAAAACGAAGTTCCTGATGAGGTCCGCCGCGGTGAGAGGTGTCCCTCTCGCGTTCAGCGTCTCGAAGATCTCCTGCGAGTTCTCGTTGATCGTTAGGTTGATGGCGACCAGCTGCAATCCGCGGGTCAGTACCCCCGTAAGCGCCTGCGCACGCTCCGCGACTCCGTCGGCCGCCGGATCCAACCACTCCGTTACGACTTCGGTGAAGTACTCGTGCGCGCGAACCACTCGACCTCCCGAGTGAAGGAGGGTCTCATGGGCGATGGGAGCCTCGGCGTCCATCACCTCGTCAAAGGCGTGCCGGTCCCGATTGCTATGGCGGAGCTTGAGTCGTGTCTCAGCGCCCGGGACGTAGATGTTCTCGTTGTGGGTGAGGCGATCGAGTTGTCCCGCAAGTGCGTCTTGACTGATCGTCTCAAGTGCCGCAGCAGCTGCATCCATGAGCAGCTGAAGTGTGGTCAGCCGCTGCTGCCCGTCGATGATGCTGCTCGCTTGGAGGCCGCCGAGTATCGGCTCCTGCGCTTGTACGACGATCGCGCCGAGGAAGTGCTTGGCTTCGGCAGCCGGTTGCGCGATCCGGATAGCCGCCAGGCGTCGGACGTCCTGCCAGAGCGGCGCCCACTGTTCCTCCTTTTCCCAAACATACGGGCGCTGGAACGGGGGCACCACGAGGTGCTGCGGCTGCATGAAGACGTCCTGCGGAGTCCGGACGTGCGTTTCCATCAGGCGGTCCTCTGTGTCGTGATTCTCACACTCGGCTGGGCAGTTAGGCCAAGCACGTCCGCGAGCCTAGATCACGGCCGGGAGACGACGTTCCGACCCCTTCATTCCGTCTACCTCGGTCCAGACTGAGGGCTATTCCTCCGTGTTCGGCGAGTCCCAAGGGACGAATGTGCTGCCTCATGACGACGGCGGGCACAGGTCTTGCGACCCCCGCATTCAACCGCTCGGCCGCCCGTCCGGGCTTTTGCCAGAGGGCAGTCCGGACAGCAGCGGTACCCCGACTAGCGTCTATTCGGGGTCGTTCCGCGTCGGCCAGGGAGGTCCTGAGCTGTACGAGGCAGGCTGGGATAATCCGGGCCCTGCCGGAGGTGACATGCTCCACTCGATGGGGAGAAAGGACGGACGGTGACGCCGACTGAGCTAGCGCGAATCCATGCTGAGTTGGAAGGAATAGGGCATGTCCTGCGGGACCGGCGGCTCGCGGTCCCTTCGTATCAGCGCGCCTACTCCTGGCGGGAACCGCAGGTCGCTGACTTCTGGTGGGACCTACGCGCGGCGTTTGGATCTAAAGCGTCGCAGTACTTCCTTGGATCGATCGTCATCACTGAGGACACGGAGAGTGGCGGCAGCACCGTCATCGACGGCCAGCAGCGCCTCGCAACCACGGTGATGCTGCTCGCGGCATTCCGCAATCAGTTCGTGACGCGCGGAGATTCCGACAGGGCCCAGGTGCTCGAGCGCGACTACATCGCGTCAAGGACCTTAAGGACAACGGATCTCGAACCGCGCCTTACGCTGAACGTCACAGATCGAACACAGTTTCGAGAG
Organism: Thermoleophilaceae bacterium; assembly: GCA_030446485.1. Taxonomy (GTDB): domain Bacteria; phylum Actinomycetota; class Thermoleophilia; order Solirubrobacterales; family Thermoleophilaceae; genus JAUJNF01. Next base: position 226,231 of record JAUJNF010000001.1, read on the forward strand.
CTCGTGATCGCACCGCCCGACGCTACTTCGAGCGGTCAAGACGGCGAGCGGAACGCTCTAATGGATCAGGCGTTTGGCTTCCTCGCTGCGCGTGTCGATGAGGAAGCCCACGCCGCCGGGCGACATTGGGCCGAGCGGCTCGTCGAGTGGGTCGACTTCCTCGAAGAGCGCGCCAGGGTGATCACGGTAGATGTGTCGTCGGAAGCGGACGCATTCCTCATTTTCGAGACTCTCAACGCTCGGGGCCGAGAGCTTACGGTCGCCGATGTGCTTAAGAACTACCTGTTCGGACTCGCGCGGGACGAGCTTGAGGCGGTACAGGAGCACTGGCTGTCGGCAATCAGGGCCCTGGAAACCACGGCCGACGAGGAAATTTTCACCACATTCGTTCGGCACCATTGGAGCTCCTCCAGGGGCGCGACTCGCGAGCGAGAGCTCTATGCGCGCATGAAGTCTGGCCTGACGACTTCTTCCGCTGCCTTGACGTTCGCCGACGACCTAGACGCTGCCGCCCCTTCCTATGCGGCGTTGCTTAGCTCGGATCACGAGCATTGGACGGCTTCTCCGGAATTGCAGCCGGCCGCGCAGACACTTCTGCGCTTCGGCCTTGAGCAGAACCGACCGTTGCTCCTCGCGGCAATGCGGCGGTTCGAGTCAGCCGAATTCGCGCAGCTCCTGCGTGCCGTCATCTCGTGGTCGGTACGGGGCCTCATCGTGGGCGGTATCGGTGGAGGCAGTACGGAGCGTGCCTATGCCGACGCGGCGGTCCTTGTTAGCGAGCGGACGATCTCCACGACGAAAGATGTCTTCGTCGAGCTCGCGTCAGTTATCCCCACAGACGAGTCGTTCATACAGGCGTTCGCACAGCGGCGCGTCAACCGGACCAGGCTGGCCAAGTACTACCTCATCGCTCTAGCGCAATCCGAGGATGGAAATGCGAGCCCTCTCTTTGTGTCGGACGAGATCGATCAGGACTATCGGCTTGAAGCGGTGATCCCCCGCAATCCGAACCCTGAGGAGTGGCAAGGATTTCCTGCCGATGAGCTGCGCCAATGGGCTCTGCGCCTCGGGAACCAGTACGTGAGCGATTCGCAGGGAGCACGCGCGCCCGTCGGCGATGACCTCGCCTCTCCGGACGTATTCGGACCGGACGACATCGTAGATCGTCAGCGACGCATGGCCGAGCAAGCGGTGGCGATATGGCCACGACCCTTCTGAGCGCCTGGGTCTGAGGTTGCCCGATGCCGGGGCTTCTGACTGCCGAACCCCTTGAGCGTGTGTACTTGGCTTGGCGCAGGACGGTGCTCACTGACCCAGAAATGCGAGCGATCGACCAGGCGAGCATGCGACAGCTCGCAAACGCCCTCAATGAAGCGCTGACGGGCGACGCGCAGGAGGCGCTCGAAGAAGCGTGCGAGCTCCTAGCCGCCCAAGAGCTCAATCCAACGACCTCAATACGAGTAGTCACGACGCTGGTCGAGACGTTTGTCGATGAGATCGGGGCCCGATCGGGAGCGGAGATCCGAAGCCTCGTCGCGACGCTGGGCCAGGCCTGCGCATCGCTCTCGACCGGCTTGGTTACCCGCGCCGGAGCTGGCGCTAAGCGCGATCACATGACCGCGCTCCCTAACCGTCAGGCCTTTGACGAGGCCCTTGCGGCAGGCACTCGAGCCGCGCTCGACCAAGAGAACTCGCTCGTTCTGGCTCATTTCGACCTCGACAACTTCAAGCAGATCAACGACACGGAGGGGCATCCGGCAGGGGACGACATCCTCCGCGGGTTCGCGGCCGCCCTGAGGGACGAGTTGCCGGAGGACGCGACTGCATACCGGACGGGGGGCGACGAGTTTTGCGCTCTGTTTCCGGACAACGTGAGCGGCTCCGCACAAGAGCTTGTCGGCGCGCTGCGGGATCGCGGCGTGGCCGAATTCAGCTGCGGGATCGCCCGAATCTCGCCAGATGTCGCTACACCGGAAGAGCTGTATCAAGCCGCCGACCAAGAGCTCTACCGGAACAAGGAAGCGCGAAAGTCGCAGCCGGACGCCTCGTAGTACGCGGCTCGGTGAGCGGCCAGGCTTCAGCCCGTTCATATCGAGGCGGATGGCATTGTCTGCGCCGCCTGCGCTCGCCGGGGTCACACGTGCGGGCGCTCCCCGCCGCGCATGGCGAGACGCCCGCCAGGGAGCAATCTTCAACGGCTAGCCAACCCGTCAGTCTGTCTTCGCGCGTCGCGCCTGGGGTGCTCGGGCGGCTCCCGGCCCGGACTACGTCTGCGCGTCAGCGCGGGACGACAACAACCGTCCCCGCGTAGTGCTCACCCGTGGGGGGTTCGAAGACCGCGCGCTTTGCCCGGTTCCCAAGCGTGCGATCACCCACGACAGCATCATGGAGCCTCGTGATGTCGGCTAAGCGTGGCGCGCTTTGAGGTTTGACGACGATCGAAACTGCCCCGGCCTTGTAATCGTCGCCTTCTTTGGTCTGCGCATCAACAAGGAACGCGGGGTGGGCGGTCAGGTCAGCGTCCCCTAACCAAGCGAATTCGGGCTCAGCCGCCACCTTGGTTTCGAACCACGCTCTGACGATCGACTCGATGGCTTCTCGATCCATCGGTGGGACGTTACCCCTCCCCGGAGGCGTCTGCCAACTCGGTTGGGAGCGTCTCGTCGTGGTACAGGTGCCGCGCGAGCCCGAGGAGCTGCTTGGGGGACGAATCCTCTCCGAAGAGCACTGGCGCGACCGCGACGGACCCGAGCCGACCCGCGGCGACGTCAGGCTCGCCACTGGCTCGCCTACCCCCCCGCCGGCATCTCCACCCGCACCCCATCGCTCGCCTGCTCAGGCCCCGAGCCATTCGGCCCCGTCGGCCCCCTCCGCGACCCGTTCCCATTGACCGAAGCCGGCGCCGTATCCCCACCCCGATAGGGTCCGGGCTTCGGTCGCGGCTCCCCGCCCGGGAACGCCAGCCGCAGGATCGTCCGTTGCACCGTGGCCAGCTGCTTCAGGAACGGGCCGGTGTTGTAGGGCAGGTCGTAGCGCTCGCACAGCTCCTTCACGCGAGGGGCTATCTCCGCGTAGCGCGTGCTCGGCATGTCGGGGTAGAGGTGGTGCTCCACCTGGTAGCCGAGGTTGCCGCTGACCACGTGGAACGTCGGGCCGCCCTCGATGTTGGCCGCGCCCAGTAGCTGGCGCACGTAGTAGCCGCCGCGCGTCTCGTCGACGGTCTCCTTCTGGCTGAACGTGTAGGTCTGGTCCGGGAAGTGGCCGCAGAAGATGATCGCGTAGGCCCACACGTTGCGCACGATGTTCGCGGTGAAGTCCGCGGTCACCGTGGTGCGGAACGGGCGGCGAAACGACTTGCGCTCCACGAGCTCGCCCACGATCGCCCTGGCCCGCTGCGAGGACGAAGAGCGCCCCGGCCGCGCCGCGCGCGCCAACCCGTCGACCACCCGCCGCGAGCGCGACCTGCGCTGCTGCCCGACAGTCGCCGCGTACGCCGCCTCCATCCCGAGCGCCACCAGCCCGCTCAGCACCGGGAACGCGACGTAGTCCTTCACGATCTGGCCTCGCGCCTTCCCTGCCATCCCCTTCAGCTCGCGCGTGAGCTGCGCCTTGGACTTGTCGCCGGCCTTGATGGCGTCGAAGTCGAGGTCGTGCGCGGCCACGCCCCATTCGAAGAACGCCGCCAGCACCAGGTTGTAGAACGGCTGCGCCAGGTACACGGGGTTCCACCTCTGGTGCGGGTCGATCCGCATGATCTCGTAGCCGAGGTCGCGGTCCTTGCCGCGGATGTTCGTGTAGGTGTGGTGCACGTAGTTGTGCGAGTGCTTCCACGCCTCGGCGGTCGACGCGGAGTCCCAGTCCCAGGCGGAGGAGTTGATGACCGGGTCGTTCATCCAGTCCCACTGGCCGTGCATCACGTTGTGGCCGATCTCCATGTTCTCGAGGATCTTGGCCAGCGAGAGCATCGACGTGCCGGCGATCCAGGCCGGCTTGTAGCGCGAGCCCAGCAGGATCACCCGCGAGAGCACGAGCAGCCGGCGGTGCATCGAGATCATGCTCGTGATGTAGCGGCGGTCGCGGTCCCCGAGGTCGTCGAACACCTCGTCGTGGATCGCGTCGAACTCCTTGCCGAGCTCCTCGATCTGCTCGTCGGTCAGTCGAGCCAGGGGGCTCTCGATCTCGGTCATGGTCGCCATGCGGTCCTCTCGGATGGGGTCAAGGTCATAGGGCAATCTCCACGGGTCCCTCGGGCGCGTTCACGCACGTGCGCACCACCTCGCCGTTCTGGCCGGACACCTTGCCGGTGCGCAGGTCCCGCACCTTGCCGGAGCAGAGCTCGCCCACGCACGTGTGGCAGATGCCCATGCGGCATCCGTAGGGAAGAGCGGCGCCCGCGTCCTCGCCGGCCACGAGGATCGGCTTGGACCCGTCGCTCGTGGCCTCGAGCTCGCTCTTGATGAAGCGAATCGTGCCGCCCTCGCCCTGCTCGGCGTCGCCCTCTCCGACGATCGGCTGAAAGCGCTCCATGTGCAGGCGCTCGGAGTCGACGCCCTCGCGCTCCCAGTGCTCGATCAGCCCGTCGAGCAGGTCGGCGGGGCCGCTTGCGAACGTCTCGCGCTCGCGCCAGTCGGGGCAGAGCGTGTCGAGGTCGGCAGGGCCCATGCGACCCATCTCGCCGGTGAGCTGCTCGTGCAGGCGAAAGCCCGGGTGACGACGGTCCATCTCGCGCAGGCGGTCGCCGAAGATCACGTCGTCGCGGTCGCGCGCGGAGTGCAGGATCACCACGTCCTCGAGGGCCTCGCGGCGCTCGAGGTCGCGCAGCATGCTCATGATCGGCGTGACCCCGCTGCCGGCGCTCAGGAACAGGAACTTGCCGGGCAGCGGGTCGGGGAGCACGAAGGTGCCCTCCACGCCGCCGAGCCGCACGATGGCGCCGGGCTTCACCTCGCGCACCAGGTGCGGCGACACCTTGCCGGAGTCGACGAGCTTCGGGGTGATCGTGATGCAGCCGTCGGGGCGGCCGGGATCGGAGGTGAGCGAGTACGCGCGCCAGTGGTGGATGCCGTCGACCGCCAGGCCGATCCGCAGGTACTGCCCGGGCTCGTGGCCGGGCCACTCCCAGCCCGGCTTGATGACCACGGTGGCGGCATCCTCGGTCTCCCGCTCGACGCGCTCGACGCGGCCGCGCAGCTCCTGGGTGGACCAGAGCGGGTTGATCAGCTCCAGGTAGTCGTCGGGCATGAGCGGTGTGAAGAACGCGCGCATGCCGCGCAGCAGCTTCTGCTGCAGGACGGGGACCTGGGGGCGGGCGCCGCGCTCAGCCATACGTGTGCCTCGGGCCGCGCAAGGCGAGCACTGTAGCGAGGGATGAGAACGACTGTCAACTCCGTGTTCTCATACGCCCGGGAACCGCTTAGGATGTGGTTCATGGCCGCGACGCAGCCCACTCCCCTGCGCCGGGTGCGCGAGCGGGAGCTGGTGCGGGCCACGCGCGCGCTCTTCGACGAACGCGGCCTGCAGGACGCGCCGATCGAGGAGATCGCCAAGAACGTGGGGATCGCCCGCGGGCTCATCTACCGGCATTTCTCCTCCAAGGAGGAGCTCTACGTGCTCACGGTCACCGACTACCTGGCCGAGCTCGACGGCGTGCTGCGGGCGGCGACCTCCTCCCAGGACACCCCCGTGGCGCAGCTCGAGCGCCTGGCCGAGGCCTACGCGCGCTTCTGCCTTCGCTATCCCGCCTTCCTCGACTGCGCGCTCTCGCTGATGAGGCGTCCCGCGCGCGAGCTCCAGGACGTGGTGTCGGGATCGGTGTGGCTGCGACTGGGCCAGGGCATGGCCAACTGCGTCGACCAGCTCGCGCAGCTCCTGCGCGCGGGCAACGAGGCGGGCGTGTTCGGGGTCGAGGATCCCGACTTCATGGCCAGCGCACTGTGGACCCAGATCCTGGGCATGACGCACCTGGGCCGCATCGGCGCCGGCGTGCGGCAGCGCACGCCGGGGGTACCCGAGCTATTCGAGGTCGAGCCGGAGCAGATCGTGCGCACGGCCGTGAGCAGCGCGATGGCGACGGTGGGCGTGCGATAAGCCGCCGTAGGCGCTCGTCGTCAGACGGCCACCATCGGCACCGCCGCACCCGCCCCGCGAGCCAGGCGCAGGTCGGCGGTGACGAGAGGACACGCCAGCTGCTGGGCCAGCGCGAGGTAGCACGCGTCGTAGCTCGACACGGTGGTCCGCAGCGCCCAGGCGGGCCGGAGCAACGGCGCCGTTGGCACCCTTCGTAGCGGTGCCCGCTCCAGGTCTGCAACCGCCTGGGCGGCGCGACCAGGCGTGAGCAGCCCGCCTGCTTCGAGCCGTCTGAGCACGGACATCGTCTCCGCGTTCACGAGGTCCGGGCTCACCATCGCCGACTGGCCCACCGCCTGCCTCACCGCGCCTGCACGCGTGCTGTTCAGGAGCAGTTCGACGAGGGCGGACGCGTCAACGACTATCGGCTGAGGCGAGGCTCTCCTCCCGCTCGGCGCGTGACTCGCTCAGCGCACGGGCCGCGTCGATTCCCTCCGCTGCGTCGCGCGACGCCAGATCTGCAAACCACGCGCGCTGTGTGGGAAGCGCGAGATCCCGTCGAACCACTCCCAGCACGTATTCGCCCACGCTCATGCCCTCGTCGGCGGCGCGGTCTCGTATCGCGGCGTGCACGTCTTCCGGGACGTTCTTGACCTGTATGGCGCCCATGCGGTGGCACGGTAGCATGCTGATCGCATGCATTCTGCATGCCAGCTTCTCCGGGCGGCCGGTCGCGCCGTGTTCGATCCCCACAAGGGTTGAGCCGCCGCGGCCGGCGCGGCCGCGGCGGCTACCTCAGGCCCGCTCGAGCACCACCACCGGGATCTCGCGCTCGGTCTTCTTCTGGTACTCGTCGTAGTCGGGCCACACGCCGGTCATCTTGCGCCACATCTCGGGCTTCTCCTCGGGCGTCGCGGTGCGGGCGCGGACGCGGAAGCGGTCGGCGCGCACCTGCACCTCAACGTTCGGCTCGGCCTCGAGGTTGAGGTACCAGGCGGGCGGCTCGTCGGCGCCGGCCTTGGAGGCCACCACGAGGTAGCTGCCGTCGTGCTCCTGGTAGATCAGCGGCGCCTGGCGCGTCTGGCCGGACTTCCGGCCCTTGGTGGTGAGGATGAGGGCCGTGGTGCCGTTCCAGTCGTGCCCGTCCTCCCCGTTGGTCTCCTCGTAGCGCTGCACGTGCTCCTGGCCAAACAGCATCTGCCGCTCCTCTCGGTCGCGTCGGTTCCCGCCGATTGTGACTCACGAGCGCCCCGGCACGCGTGCCCGGCGGGCGTTACGCTGGCGCCGCCATGGCAACTCACATCCTCGGTCCGCAGGACGGCCGTACGGTCGACCTCGCCGGCGTGGGCGTTCGCTTCATGCTCGACGCCGCACGCACCGGCGGAGGCTTCTCCCTCGTCGAGCATCCGATCGCACCGCGCACGCTCGGCTCGCCGATCCACACCCACTCGCGCGAGGACGAGTACTCCGTCATGCTCGAGGGGCGGGTCGGCTTCATGCTCGGCGGTGACGTGATCGAGGCCTCGCCTGGTGACCTGGTGTACAAGCCGCGCGGCGAGCGGCACGCGTTCTGGAACGCAACCGACGAGCCGGCCCGCTTCCTCGAGATCATCTCGCCGGCGGGGTTCGAGCAGTACTTCGCCGAGGCCGAGCCCCTGTTCGCCGGCGCGCCGGACATGGACGCGTTTGCGGCACTGTCCGAGCGCTACGGACTCGTGATGGAGTTCGACTCGGTGCCGCGCCTGGCCGCCGAGCACGGCCTGGAGATGCCGCCCGAGTCCGAGCTGGCGGGCTGATCGAGACCCATCGGAGCTACCCCTGCCGGTTCGGCCCCGCGCGCTCCAGCTCGATGCGCACCAGCACGCGCCACTCGCGCTCCATCCGCTGGCGATAGTCGTCCCAGTCCGGGTTCTCGCCCGGGAAGCGCTTGTAGTAGTCGATGAGCAGCTCCATGGCCTCGGGCAGCGAGACCACCTCGGCCTTTCCCTCGGCGAACACCCACGGGCCGAAGAAGCGGTCGGGGAACATGCACACCTGCGCCCACGGGTCGCGCCGGAGGTTGCGCGTCTTGTAGGCGGTCTCGCGGGTGCTGATGACCACCCGGCCGGCGTCGTCCACCGTGGCGATGATCGGGCTCTGCTGGATGCCGCCGTCCGAGCGGCGCGTGGCCAGCACCCCGCGACGGTTCTCACGGATGAAGTCGCGGGCGCCGTCGAGATCCATCTACGAGCCTCCCGGCACGGCCTCGGCGAGCGCGGGCGCCGCCGTGACCGACGGCGCCAGGCCGAACGCCTCGGCGATCAACTCGTACGAGCGCCGCCGCGTCTCGTGCTCGAAGGTGATCGTGACCACCATCACCTCGTCGGCGCCGTAGTCACGCGCAACCTGCTCCAGGCCGGCGCGCACGGTGTCGGGGGAGCCGATCACCGCGCGGCGCCCGCTCGGAGCGGCCGAGGGCCCTTCGCCTCGAAGTAGCGCCGCGCCGTGTCGACCGGCGGGACGGGGATCAGCCGGCCGCGGTTCATCATCGACCTGCTCATCCGTCCGCTAAGGGCGAGCTCCTCCGCCTCCTCGTCGGTGTCGGCGCAGATGGCCGCCACGCACACGGCCACACGCGGGGCGGCCAGGCGGTGCCCGTGCTCGAAGGACTCGCGGTAGAAGTGGGCGATCTCCGGGTGTCCGGGGTTGATGAAGTCGGCGAACGCGTAGGGAAGGCCGAGCTGGCCCGCCCAGATCGCGCTCTGCAGTGAGGAGCCGAGGAGCCACGGCTCGGGCGCAGCCGGTGCGGCGGGCAGCGGCGCGAGCCCGGCGAAGCGCCGGTCCGGCGGCGGGCGGTTCTCGAGGTAGGCGAGCAGCTCGGCGAGCTGCTCGGGGAAGTCGTCGGCTCCGGGCACGCGCCGCTCGCGCTGCAGGGCGTGGGTGGTCATCGGGTCGGTGCCGGCGGCGCGGCCGAGGCCGAGGTCGATCCGCTCGCCGTAGAGCCCGCTCAGCATGCTGAAGCTCTCGGCCACCTTGCGCGGGCTGTAGTGAGGAGCATCACGCCGCCGCTGCCGACGCGGATGCGCTCGGTGGCCGAGGCGATCGGCCCGATCAGCACCTCCGGGCTCGCGCTCGCCAGCATCGGCGTGCCGTGGTGCTCGGCGACCCAGTAGCGGTGGAAGCCGAGCGCGTCGGCCAGGCGCGCGAGGTCGAGCGTGTTGTGGAGGGCCTGTGCGCCGGTCGAGCCCTCGGAGACGGGCGACTGGTCGAGCACGCTGAGCTGAAGTGGCGGCCGCCCGGGCGCGTTCTCGTCGGGCGCCGGCATCACCGCGCGTGAGGGTAGACGGCGGTCGCTCAGGCCCGAACGGCCGTGAAGCTCAGCACCGAAGCGAGCACGTCGAAATGTCGGTCGACGTGGACCACATCGGCTCCGTGCTGCTGTGCGCATGCCGCAATGAGGAGATCCGGGACGGGCACGCGGTGTCGACCGGTCCCGCCGAGCTCTCTCTGGACGCCGGCGGCCGTAGCGAACGTCTCGGCATCCATCCGGAGGTCGCGGAACAGCGCGAGATCGGCGTCGAGCGTCGCGTAGTGGGACCCAGACCCGGCGCTGTACAGGAGCTCCATCCTCGTGACCGCGCACAGGCACAGCTCACCCTTCACGTCCGCTGCATCGGCTCCGCGCACGTACGCGGACTTGTCGAGCAGCAGCAGCCTGCTCACTGCCAGGCAACGTCTGCGAGCAGCGCATCGGTGTCGAGCAGCGTTCCTGCCCGCTTCAGCGCATCCCGTTGGGCTGCTCGGCGAACCGCACCGTCGGCTTCGTCGAGCCGCCGCTTCACGGCGTCCCGGCCCTCCCCACGAGCAACAAGAGGAGCTCCTTGCGCTCGCTGACGTCGGGCCACGCCCGTCGCGCGAGGTCGAGCATCTCGCTCACCTCCCCGGTGTCGGTGACCGTGTAGCGGGGACGCGTGGTGGGCACGGGGGGGCGAGTGTAGCACCGGTCCACACGGGTGCGACACCTGCACGCGGCGGGCGTAAGGGTTCGTTCACCCGCGAGTGTGAGACTCGGTGAAGTGATGCAGCGATCCAACCTCCTCCCGGGCAACCCCCGGTCGACCGGCGGAATCCTGATGCGCGTAGCGGCGGTCGTGGCCATGGCCGCCCTGCTCGTCGGCGGCTTCGTCCTGATATCCCGCAACGTGAACACCGGCGGCCTCGTGGCCATCGGCGCCGGGCTGCTGTGGTTCGCCGTGGCCGGCGCCGGGTTCCTCTTCCTCGCCCGCGGCCGGCGGACCGAGCAGAGGGGCGTCCTCGCCACCGTCACGGTCACCGGCCTCGCCCTGGGTGCGGTGCTGTTCGCCACCTCCCGCGGGAACGAGGTGGACGAGAAGATCGTGACCGGGGCGCCGGTCGCAGCGCCCGCGTCCTCGGAGGGGGGTGCCGAGGCGGATGGCGGTTCCACGGCGGCGGGCGGCGATGCTCGCGCCGGCGGCCGGAGGGCGAGCGCGGGAGGGAAGCGCTCAGCGGCGGGGCGCGGCCGGAACGACCGGCACCGGAAGGGCGGCTCCCCCGGAAATGGCGGCGCCGGTGAGGTCGCCGCCGCTCCGGACGGCCAGGCCGCGGCGGCCGGCGGCAATCGCGGCACCGGAGGCGGCGCGCCGAGCCCGGCCGACGACCGCCCACCGGCCAGGCCCACCGGCAACGTGCAGACCCTCAGCGGGAGCTTCACCGGCGAGAGCAACCACCGCGGCAAGGGCAGGGCGGCCGTGGTGGAGCTGCCCTCCGGTGCGCGCAAGCTCACCTTCAGCGAGTTCGATGTCGACCCCGGAGCGGGCGGGCTGCGCGTGTACCTCACGGCCGGCAACCCGGGCAGCGACGCCGACGTGCGCGACTTCAAGGACATCGGCGGCCTGAAGGGCACGAAGGGCGACCAGCAGTACGACATCCCGCGCGACATCGACCTGAAGAAGTACGGCACGGTGGTGATCTGGTGCGTGCCGTTCACGACCCGAATCGCCCAGGCCGGTCTCCGGTAGGACGCCCGCCCTGCCGGCGGCGGGGTGGAGGTCGGCCAGCGGCGGGGTTAGACTCGCGCGGCCATGCACAGGCGCCTCTTCTCGCTCGCCGCGGCGGCCACGGCGCTGCTCGCGGCTCCCGGCGCGGCGGCGGCCGCTGAGGGCGACTGCACGCCCTGGACGATGCGCACCGTGGCCTCCGGGCTCGGCAGCCTCGAGAACTTGGAGCCGGACGGGCGCGGCGGAATGCTCATCTCCGCCTCGTCGAGGAGGGCGGTCGAGCGGCTCACGCCCGACGGGAAGACGAGCGGGGTGGTGTCCGACGTCGAGGCCCCGGGGGGCCTGCGCGTGCGGGGAGCCACGCTCTTCTTCAACACCGGTGACTCGTCGCAGTCCGGGGCACTAGGCCGAAACGACGGGACGCTCGACACGGTGAACCTCGATACCGGCGTGCGCAGCACCTACGCCCGTGGGCTCACGATGCCCAACGGGCTCGTGTTCCTGCCGAACGGCGACGCCGTGGTGAGCCGCTCGGTCGGGACCGGCACGGGGCTGACCCGCGTGCCCGTCGCCGATCCGTCGCAGCCGCAGTTCCGCTGGGCCGACCTCGACGACACCAACGGCCTGGCCGTGGATCCCACCGGCACGTGGCTGTACGTGGACGAGACGTTCACGCTCGAGTCGACGGTGCGCCGGATCCGCATCGCCGACCCGCGGACGATCGAGGTGGTGGCCCGGCTGGGTGGGGGCGGCGTCCCGAAGGGCCTCGACGACCTCACGATCGACGCCGCCGGCATCCTCTACATCACGGCCAACGGAGCCGGCGAGGTGATCCGGCTCGACCCGGCGACGGGCGCCTCCTGCGTTATCGCCGCGGGACTGCGGAACCCGTCGGCGGTCAAGTTCGGCCGCGGGCCAGGGTGGCCGGAGGCGAACCTGTACGTGAGCGGCTTCGACGGCGCGGTTCGTGAGCTCACGCCGCCGGCCGGCTCGGCGCCACCGCCCGGCCCGTCGCCCCCGCCCGCCAGGGCACGCCGGATCCGCCTCTCTGCCTCGCCCCGCCGGGTGCGGACCGGGCGCAGGACGTGCGTGCGGTTCCATGCGAGGGTCGGCCGCCGGCCGCTCGAGGGTGCCACCGTCAGCTTCAGGCAGCGCACCGCCGCCAGCGACGCCCGTGGCCGCGCCAGGATCTGTGCGCGCTTCCCGCGGCCCGATCGCTACGGGGCCGTGGCCCGCAAGGCGGGACTGCACCGGGACAAGACGATCGTGCGCGCCGTCCGCTAGCTGCCGGTGGACGACGCCGACTCCCACAGCGTGCGGGAGATCCTCGGCCTTCACGCCTTCGCGGTGGTTGGCTGCTCGCCGGACCCGTCGCGCGACAGCCACCGCGTGTCGCGCTTTCTCCAGTCGAAGGGCTACCGCGTGGTGCCGGTGAACCCGGCGGTCGACGGCGAGCTGCTCGGCGAGCGCTGCTACCCGAGATTGGCCGACGTCCCCGAGCCCGTGGAGGTGGTGGACATCTTCCGCCGCGCCGACCAGGCCGGGCAGCACGTGGACGAGGCGATCGCCATCGGTGCCAAGGCGGTGTGGATGCAGCTCGGGGTGATCGACGAGGCCGCGGCCGAGCGGGCGCGCGCCGCCGGCCTGAAGGTGGTGATGGACCGCTGCCCGGCGATCGAGCATCCGCGCCTCTTCGGTCGGCGCGGCTAGGCGAACACCTTCTCCGACGCCTCGGCCTTCTCCGGCAGCGCCTGCTCCGAGAAGGCGGGATCGTTCTCGTGGCGGCGGAAGAAGTCGACGATCGGCTTGACGTACTCGCCGAACTTCGGGCACCGCAGCCCCTGGCGCTCGAGCATGTCGCCCGTGCGGCGGGTGTCGAACCGCACCTCGTGATTGAGGTAGCGGATCGACTCACGCGGGGTGCCCCCCAGGAACCGCTGCAGCGGCTTTATCCGCAGCGACTCCGCGACCACCGGGCCGGGCACGCGGTAATCGGGACCCTTGCCAAGGTACTCGTGGCTCAGCATGCCGAGCAGCTCGGACGCCCGCAGGGGCTCGGGGTCGACGAGGTGGAAGGTCTCCCCCATCGACTGCGGGTCGCGGGCGGCGGCCACCATCGCGTCCACCACGAAGTCCACGGGCACCACGTTGAAAGGCGCCTCTGAGCGGCCGACCTGCGGCACGGGCATGTTGTGCTCGCGCAGCTTCTGCAGCATGCGCAGCAGGTAGTAGGGCCCGTCGAACTTCTGCGTCTCGCCGGTGCGCGAGTCACCCACCACGATCGCCGGCCGGTAGATCGTCGTCGGCACGCTGCCCATCGCGTCGCGAACCCAGACCTCGGCCTGGAACTTGGTCGACTCGTAGTGGTTCTTGAAGCGCTGCCCCATCAGCAGCTCGTGCTCGTACACGACGCCCTTGCGAAGGCCCGCCACGTAGGCCGTGCTCACGTAGTTGAAGCGCTCGAGCCCCTCCGCCCGCGCGCACAGCTCGATCACGTTGCCGGTGCCCTCCACGTTCACCCGCTGCGCGATCTCGAGCGGCACCGCGAGGTTGTAGATCGCCGCGAGGTGGTAGACGGTCGTGACCTCTCCCACAAGTCGTTCGTAGGCGGTGGCGTCGAGGCCGAGGTGCCGGTCGGCGATGTCGCCGGGGAGCACCTCCACGCGCTGGTCGATCACGGCGGCGGCGGCCGTGGCCTGGTCGAGCATCCGCGGCTCGACCAGGCAGGTCACGCGCGCGTCCGGATCGCCCGCGACCAGCGAGGCCACGAGGCGGGTGCCGAGGAAGCCCGGGAAGCCGGTGACGAAGGTCGCGCCGGCCATCAGCCTGCGAGCCCCTTGCCGCCGACGGGGATCAGCTCGATCGGCTCGGCGAAGTCCTCGATGACCTCCAGCGCCTCCTCGATCGCCCCGCGCTTGCGTGCGTCCGCCAGGGCGGCGTCCATGTCCTCCTGGCTACTCCACACCTCCGTGACCCAGACCGTGTCCGGTTCGCCGGCGACGCGGTTGATCACGTACAGCTCGCAGCCCGGCTGGCCCTCCGCCGCGCGCGCCTCGCCCAGCAGGATCTCGGCCAGGCGGTCACCCTGTCCGGGCTCGGCGACGGCCCGGGCGTAGCGGCCGATGCGGGGCATGACGCGATTATGCCGCCTGACGGTTGACTCGGAGGGCTCGCGCGCGGCTCGGGTCAGGCCGGCGCCCCGGCCCCCTTCCGCACCGCGTCCATCACCTCGTCCATCGGCGCGTTGTCGGCCGAGTCCCCGTTGTAGTGGGCGAGCAGGACGCGGCCGTCGCTGCCGATCACGAAGGTGCCGGGCGACTGCTTCACGTCGCCGCCCTTCGGGAGCCCCACGAAGTGGCCCTTCGTGGCGGCCTTCAGGGTGGTCAGCGCCTGCTTCGGCCCGATGAAGTCCATGGCCGAGTACTCGGCCAGCGCCAACTCGCGGTAGGCCTCGCGGTCGGGATCGCCGTAGCAGTCGACGGTAGCCCCACGCTGGCGGCAGAAGTTGCGCACCGGCTGGGCGCGGTACTGGAAGACGGCGATCACGTCGCCGCCCGCGGACCGGATCTCCTCGTGGGCCTCACTCAACTGAGCGAGGTGCGCGCGGCAGTGCGGTCAGCCGAAGTGGCGCTCGAACGCCAGGATGAGCGGGCCGTCCCGCCACCGGTCGCTCACGTCCACCGGACCGTCGACCGACTGGAGGGTGATCTTCGGGAAGGCGTCGCCGGCCTTCAACCGCTCGGCGGCCATCAGGCGGTCGCCCCGGCGGCCTGGCCCACCTCGACGCTCAGCTCCACCGGGATGTTGCCGCGGGTGGCGTTCGAGTAGGGGCAGACCTCGTGCGCGCGCTCCACGAGCGCCCGGGCCTCGCTCTCGTCCATGCCGGGAATGGCCACTTGCAGCTCGACCTCGAGTCCGAAGGCGCCCTTGCCGATCATCCCGATGCCCACGCGCGCGGTCACGCTCGACTGGCTCACGTCCTTGTCCTGCTTGCCGGCCACCACCTGCAGGGCGCTGCCGAAGCAGGCGGCGTAGCCTGCCGCGAAGAGCTGCTCCGGGTTCGTGGCGTCGCTATCGGAGCCGCCCATCTCCGGTGGCACGGCGATGTCCACGTCGAGGTGGCCGTCCGAGGTGCGTGCGTGGCCCTGGCGGCCGCCGGTGGCGGTGGCCTCGGCGGTGTAGAGCGTCTTCATGTCGTGCGGGTCCCCTTTCTGGGGTCAGTCGGAGGAGGCGACGATCGCCTCTGAGGTCCGGTGGGCCATGGCCATCGTCGTGACCATCGGGTTGGTGCCGGTGGCGGTGGGGAAGCACGAGGCGTCCCCGATCCACACGCCCTTGGTGTCGTGGAGCTGGCCCCACGGATCGGCCACGCTCGTGGACGGGTCCTTGCCCATCCGGCACGAGCCCATCTGGTGGAGGGCGAAGATCGCGGAATCGTAGGGGGTGACCGGGGCGTCGTGCACGCGTTGGCGATAGGCGTCCACATCCTCGCCGCGCTTCCAGTGCAGGAGCTTGCGGTGGAAGGTCAGGATCTCCCGCGCACCCGCGGCGTCGTGCAGCTTCACCATCTCCTCCATGCCGCGACGGAAGATGCGCTCGTCGAGCTCGTCGGTTATGTCGTAGTGGTGGACAGCGTTGCCGCGCTGGTCGATCGTTACCCGGCCGTGCCCGCGGTCGCGGATGAGGAAGACGAACGACGCCTGCTCCGCGCCGGTGGACATGAAATCCTTGTGCTGGCGTCCGCTCTCCCACGGCACGGCCGAGCCGAACAGGCCCGGGCTCGTGTGCGCTCCCTCGATGAGGAAGCCGTGCCCGTCCTCGAGGTTCGAGTAGACGTCGGTGAGCCCGCTCTGCGGCGGCCCCCACCAGGACTTCTGCGGCTCGGCGTATACGCCGAGCACGGCGGTGGCCGGGTGCAGGCGGAGGTAGTCGCCCACCGCCGGCCCGCCGATCCCGGAGCGCAGCAGCAGCGCCGGCGAGTCGAGCGCGCTGGCCGCCACCACCACCTGCGGGGCCTTCACGGTCACGCGCGTCTGGTCGCCCTCCGGGCCGGTGTAGGTGGCCTCGACGCCCGTGGCGCGGCCGTTCTCGGCCAGGATGCGGTCCGCGCGGCAGCGCACCACGAACCGCGCGCCGTGCTCGTGGGCGTCCATCAGGAACGTCTTGAGGGTGCCCTGCTTGGAGCCCGACTGGTCGCCGTAGCCGAGGAAGCCGGCGGTGTCGGGCGAGTAGGTGGACGGGTCGGTGTTGCGAGTGATCCTGCGGAAGGGGTAGCCGAGCTTCTTGCAGCCCTCCTCCAGGCGCTGGTGGGGGCCGTTGTACTCGCTGCACGCGTCGGTTACGCCGATGCGGCCGAAGACCGTGTCGAGGTGGCGGTCGTAGTCCGGGCCGTCGAGGCCCTCGAGCCCGTGCTGATTGGCCCACTCGTCCCGCACCCAGCCGTTCGTGCGGATGCAGTTGGTCCAGTTGACGGTGGTGCCGCCGCCGAGGTTGGAGCCGGCCTGGATGGTGATCGAGCCGTTGGCGGTCTGGGTGACCCCGCCCTCGCGGTAGATGTTCTCGTAGGCCCACAGCTCGAGCTGGTTGAAGTCGGACTCGTTGTAGTAGCCGCCCGCCTCGAGCACGATCACGTCCTTGCCCGCGGCCGCCAGACTTGCGGCGGCGACGCCACCGCCCGCCCCGGACCCGATCACGCACACGTCGGCGGTGAGGGTCATCTCCTCGCCGCTCGGCACGATCGGCTGGATCGGCTTGGGCACGTCGGGCGGGGCCGACACCGGACCCGGGTAGCCGATCGCCGGCCAGTTGGGGTTGCGGCCCGTCTCGGGGTCGGGCAGCGCGTAGAAGAGCATGAGCGCGAGCCCCTTCAGCGCGGAGATGCCGGCAAGGCCGTCCGGGCCGGACTCGGCCACCCCGTGCACGATCTGCTCGCGGAGCTCCTGCGGCGCCTCGGGCGTGAGGCCCTGTGCCGCCAGGCCGTCGAGGAGCTGGCGCATGCCCTCGAGCTCCTCCTCCTGAAGGGTGGCGAGCTTCTGCTCCATGGCGTCGGGCACGCCGATGTCGGAGCCGGCGCGCGCGAACAGCCCGTGGGGGTCGTCGGGCACATCGAGCGAGGGGGCGAACGTGTCGCAGGCGGCGGTCAGAGCGGCGCGCTGGACCTCGGACAGGGTGACGCTTACGGCCATGACGAACCTCTCTCTTCCCTCGGGTGCTCCTGTGCGCCGGAGACTACCGAGGCGCCGGGCTCAGCCCGCCAGCCAATCGCGCACGATCGCGCCGATCTGCTCGCCCTTGTCCTCCTGGAGGAAGTGGCCGGCGTCCTCGATCACGGTGAGCTCGTCGGCGGTCGGGAACAGCATCTGCACCTGGCGCCCCACCGGCTCGAGCGGCAGGGCGGGGTCGGAGTCCGCCCACAGGAGCAGCGACGGCCGGGGGTTCTCCACCAGCGCCCTGGCCGCCGTCTGGCCCGCGGCGGCGCCGGGCGCGTCGGGGGTGAGGGGGATCATCGGCGGGAAGGTACGCGGGCCGGCCTTCGACTCCTGGCTCGGGAAGGGAGCGGCGTACGCCGCCACCACCTCGGGTGGCGGCTCCGTCTTGCAGCCGCGCGCCACCAGCATTTCCACCGGTAGGTCGGGCGTGCGGACGACGAAGTCGCGAAAGGCCTTCCAGCCGTCGCTCATCTCCTGGTGGCCCGTGAAGAGGCCGGTGTCCATCGCGACGATGCGCGACACGCGGTCGGGCAGCTCGGTGGCGGCGATGCGCAGGCCGATCGGGCCGCCCCAGTCCTGGACGACGATCGTCACGTCGCTGAGGTCGAGCTCCTCGAAGAGGGCGACGAGCGCGGCGGTGTGGTTGTCGTACGAGTACCAGCCGTCGTCGATGGGCTTGTCGGAGCGGCCGAAGCCGGGCAGGTCGGGCGCGATGCAGCGGTGGCCCGCCGCCAACAGCGGATCCATCACCTTGCGGTAGAGGAACGACCACGTCGGCTCGCCGTGGAACATCACGACCGGCGATCCCTCCCCCTCGTCGACGTGGGCGAGCCGCAGGCCCTGCCAGTCGCGGTACTTCGGCTACGGGAAGCCGGGGAGGCTCTCGAAGCGCTCGTCAGGGGTGCGGTAGAAGTCGATGGGCATCGGCGGCCGCGAGACTATCCACCGCCGGCCAGTTTGGAGCCCGGCGGGCCGGGAGATCCACTCGTCACCCCGTCGAGTGGCTGCGCGGGTTGTCGTACACCTCCTTCTCCCACGGCGGGCTGACGCCGCTGCCCGGCAGCGGGCGGTAGGCGCCACGGTCCACGGACTCGAGCGGCACCAGGCGCAGGCCCGGCCCGGTGCTCGTGCGCTCGCGCAGGTCGCGGCCCGGGTACTGCGGCTCGTAGCGGTAGTCGCCGTGCACGAAGGGCGGCCGCCGGTCGAGCCGGGTGTCGGTCCGCTGCGACCGCAGGGGGATGTGGCCCGCGTGGCTGCCCCACGAGACGCGTGTCCAACCGGTCCACGGCGTCCAGCGGTCGCGGCAGCGGCGCTGCTTGCAGCCCTGGTAGCCGTCGTGGGACGAGGCGCGCACCGTCGCCCGGCCGTCGGCGCCGAGCCGCACCTGGTAGCTCTCCCAGTCGTCGGGGTGGTAGCCAGGCGGCCGGGGCGGCTCGATCCCCACCAGGCCCAGCGGACTCACGGCCGTCTCGAACGCGCCCGAGAGGTTGGCCACCGAGGTGCGCGACTGCGGGTAGTAGAGCCAGTACTGGATGAAGGTCTCGCCGCCCTCGCGCACCACGCGGGTGAAGGCCGTGGCGCGGTGGCCACCGCGCGCCGAGCGGTGCGCGTCGAGGTCGGGATCGTCGGGCGCGTCCGAACAGCGGCGCGAACGGCACTCGCGCCAGTCCACGGGCAGGCTGAACGTTCCGGGCTCGTAGACGAGGTTGGGCGCGTGGCGGCGGACCAGCGCGGCGTTGCCGGGCCCATAGGCCGCCGCCAGGTCGTCGTCGCCCTCGTCGCAGCCGCCGCGCGCCGCGCAGAGGACCGAGTGGGCGAGGAAGCCCCCGAAGGCCCGCCCGTCGACCCGCGGGCCGACCGTGAGCAGTGCCCCGAGCGCGAGCGTGACCACGAGCATCAAGGCCGTCCATTCGACGGTGGCCACGCCGCGTTCGCATCTCATGCCGCCCGACGCTAGGCACGCGCGAGCGACAGTGCACGACGCGAGTGTGCCGCCCGCGCGCCTACTGCGTGACGAAGGTGGCGCTCAGCCGCAGCTCGGCCAGGGCGCCGTACCGCGCTGACGGTACAGCGCGAGCGCCCGCCGGTCCTGCTCGGCCTCGGAGGCCTTCGCGGGATCGCCCCTGCCGCCCATGGCGCGCCAGGTGGCCCGGTCGAACTGGTACTTGCCGCGGTACTGGCCGCTCGGCGACACCGCGCGGGGGTTGCCGCCCGACTCGCACTGCGCGATCTTCTCGAGCACGGCGGGAAGACGACCCTGCCGGGATCCCCCCACCCGCCTGGGCCGTGGCAGCGTCAGGCCGAGCGCGCGCGCCGTCAGGGGCCCGACCACGCCGTCGACCGCGAGCCCACGGCGCCGCTGGAAGGCCTTGACGGCCCGCTCGGTCTGCGGGCCGAACTGGCCGTCGGCGGTGATCCCCAGGCGCCGCTGCAGGCGCACCACGTAGCCACCACGCGACCCGATGCGCAGCGCGCTGGCGGCGAACGCCTGGGCGCCGCCGCGGGCGGCGTTGGGGTCCGACTGCTTCGAGGCAGCCGCGGCGCCGGCGCGGTCGGGCGCCGGAGGAAGCACGATCGGGTGGTTCGCCTGAGCGACGCTCGGAGCCAGCGCGCCGATGGACAGCGCGAGGATGGGCACGGCTAGGGCACGGCGGGACAACGCAAGTCTCCTTCGGTAGGCGCCTACGGGGTTAGCTGTCGGGCTCGCGCAGAAGGACTGCGCTACGCCGCATGTGCGGCGACTCGCCCCGGGGCCGGCCAACAGCCGACCCAAGCGGGTCCCCCGATCCCCGCCGCCTGGGCGGTGAGGACTCGGCTGACATATGTCGAAGGGCGGCATGGTAGCGATTTCGCCCCCCCAAGCCGCAGAATCGACTTCTGGGACGGATCCGCCGGTACGATCGGCCGCCGCCGATGGACCTCGAACTGACCGACGAGCAGCGGGCGATCCAGCGCCTGGCACGGGACTTCGCCGAGGGCGAGGTGATGCCGGTGGCCGAGGAGCTCGACCGCGAGAAGCGCTTCCCCTACGACCTGATCGCGCAGATGGGGAAGCTGGGGCTGATGGGCATCCCCTACGACGAGCGCTGGGGCGGCGGTGGAGCCGACACGCTGTCCTACGCCCTCGCCATCGAGGAGCTGGGCCGAGCAGACCAGTCGGTGGGGATCACGGTGGCGTCGCACACCTCGCTCGGCACCTATCCGATTTACGCCTTCGGCAGCGACGCCCAGAAGGAGAGGTGGCTGCCCGACATGTGCGCCGGTCGCCGCCTCGGCGCCTTCGGCCTGACCGAGCCGGAGGCGGGATCGGACGCCGGCAACGCACGCACCACCGCCAAGCGCGATAACGGCCACTGGACGATCGACGGGGCCAAGCAGTTCATCACCAACGCCGGCACCGACATCTCCGGTTCGGTGACGATCACCGCGCGCACGGGCGACGACGAGGTGTCGAACCTGATCGTCCCCAAGGGCACCGACGGCTACTCGGTCGGCGAGCCGTACCGCAAGATGGGCTGGCACGCCTCCGACACCCGCCCACTGAGCTTCGACGGTTGTCAGGTGCCGGAGGAGAACCTGCTCGGCCCGCGCGGCGAGGGCTTCAGGCAGTTCCTGGCGACGCTCGACGGCGGCCGGATCAGCGTGTCGGCCCTGTCGATCGGCTGCGCGCAGCGGGCGCTCGACGAGGCGCTCTCCTACGCGCGCGAGCGACGCGCCTTCGGCAGGCCCATCTCCAAGTTCCAGGCCATCCAGATCAAGCTCGCCGACCTGTCGGCCGAGATTGAGGCCGCGCGCCTTCTCACGTACAAGGCGGCGGTGCTGAAGGACGCCGGAAAGCCGTTCACCCTGGCCGCGGCGCAGGCCAAGCTGAAGACCGGCCGCCTGGCCGTGAAGGCCTGCGACGAGTCCGTGCAGATCCATGGCGGCTACGGCTACATCGAGGAGTACCCGATCTGCCGCTTCTACCGGGACGCCAAGATCCTCACCATCGGCGAGGGCACCGACGAGGTGCAGCAGATGATCATCGCCCGGGCGCTCGGGGCCTGAAGGTCCGCGCCGCCCTCCTCGGGCTCCTGCTGTTCGCGGTGTACGCCGCGACGCTCGGCCTGGACGCCTTCGCCACCTCCGACTACGGCGGCGACGAGCCGCACTACCTGCTGGCCGCGAAGTCGCTGGTGAAGGACGGCAACCTCGACCTGACCGGCCAGTACGCCGCGCGCGAGTACGCCGGCTTCTACCCACTCGAGCTCGAGCCTCAGGGCGTCGAGACGATGGGGCGCCTGCATGAGCCCCTTGGCGCCGGCTTCCCCGTGCTGATCGCGCCGGCCTATGCGCTGGCCGGCGCGACCGGGGTGGAGCTGTTCCTGGCCGCCGTCGCCGCGCTCGCCGGGGTTCTGGCCTACGTGCTCGCACGGCGAGTCACCCCCGACCCCTGGGCGCTCGGGGCGGCGCTCGCCGCCGGGCTGTCCCCGCCGCTCGTGGCCTACGGCAGCGCCGTCTACCCCGAGCTCGCGGCGGCTGCCGTGCTCGCCGCAGCGGCGCTGCTCGCGCTGCGCCTGGAGGAGCGGACCTCTCACCGGGCGGCCATCGGCTGCTTCGCGCTGCTGGCGCTGGTGCCGTGGCTCGGAGTGAAGTTCGTGCCGGCGGCGGCGGTGATCGGCGTGGCGGCGGCGCGCTGGCTGCTGCGCCGAAACCGCCGGCTGCTGGCGCTCGGCGGCGCGGAGATCCTGGGGGTGAGCGCCGTGCTCTGGGTGTCGGTGAACCAGCGGCTCTACGGCGGGGCGACGCCGTACGCCGCCGAGGCCGGCGGCCCGACCGCCACCGGCTCGATCAGCGCCGGCGACGTCGCGGACCGCGCCTACCGCCTCGTGGCCCTCGCCATCGACCGCGACTACGGGCTGCTGCGCTGGGCGCCGGTGTTCGCGCTCACCGCCGCCGTGGGGGCATGGCTGCTCCTGCGAGCTCGCCGTGAGCGGCTCGAGGCTGCCCTTCCGGGGCACCACGCCGCCCAGCTCGCCGCGGCCCTGTGCCTGTCCGTCCTCGCGGCTCACTACCTGGTCGCGGTCTTCGCAGCGCCGACCCTGTCCGGCTTCTGGTTTCCGACCCGGCACCTGGTGGCGGCGCTGCCGTTCGCGGTGCCGCTGATGGCCTGGGCTCTTCGGCGCGTGCCGCGAGCGGGCCTGGCGCTCGCCCTGGTCGGACTCGTGGCCTCGGTTTGGCTCTACGTGGACGTGCGGCTCGGCGACGGCGGGCTCGCCGCCGGGAGGCCGCGGGCCCCCTGGGGGCCGGTCGAGGCCGTGTTCCCGCGCTTCGCGCCCGATGCGGTGCTCCCCTTCGTGCTCGCGGCCGGTCTCGCCGTGGCGGCGGGAGTCTTCGCCCTGCTCGAGTGGCGGCGGTGGCGGCGAGCCGCCCTGGGGCCACGCACCGGCGCCTGAGCCCATCGCGACCCGGCCGACCTGGCCCGGACGTGGTCCAGCGCTACGGTCAGGGCGTGGGATCTGTTCAGAGCGTCGAGACGGACGCCTTGCCTCCCACGCGGGATGCGGACTCGTCCGCCGAGCCGTCCGGCCTTGCCCGGGTGGCGACGGTGTCGTTCCTGGCCGCCCGCGCCGCGCCGTCGGGCGGCTTCTGGATATCGCTGGCCGGAGGCGTGGCGCTCGCGCGTGGCGCCCAGCGAAACGGCGCCCGGCGCGGGTTCGGAGCGAGCCTCGCCGCGATGCTGGAGACGGTGGCGATCATGGGCCCGGCGCGGTTCGGCGTCCCGCTCACCCAGGCCATGAGCGCCCCGTGGATAGGACGGCTCGAGGCCCGCGGTGCGTCAGCGGGCACCGAGGTCGTGGCCTGCGCGCTCGTGCGGATCATCCACAACCTCGCCACCACCGCCTTCTTCATCTGGGTGATCCTCGGAGGCCTCGACGCCTACGCCGGAACCTACGACGCGCTTCCCTTCTTCCCCGGTGGGGTGACGGCCGCCCTGGTGCTCACCGGCGTGACGCTGCTCGCGTGGACCGTGTTTGCGAGCATCGTCCAGGTGCTGGTGTACCGGCGCGGCCTGCGCACCTGGCCCGAGGGGAGCGGCCAGGCGGCGGAGGGCGTGGAACGGCGCGACCCGAGCCCGGAGCCGGGTCGCTTCGACCCACGCCTCGTGTCGCTCGTGGCGCTCGTCGGCTTCGTGGTCCTGCTGTCGAGCACCGCGTGGGCCGTGCTGGCCGCGGTGGCCGGTCTGCTGCTCGTGGGCTGGTTCGCCGCCCGCTCCGACCCCGAGGTGCTGCCCACCGGCGCCGTGCTGGCCGCCGCGCTGGCGCTCAGCGCGTTCAGCTTCAGCATGTTCGGCGGCCTCGGGCTCGACGAGGCGCTGCGGCGCGCCACCCGCGCGGCGCTGCTGGTGATGGTGGCCACCTGGCTGAGGGCGGCGGCCGGCTCTCCCGGCCTGCGCGACGTGTCGCGGCGGGTGCTGCACCGCCTGCGACGAGTGCCGTCGGTGCCCGAGGCGGCGTCCGCCCTCGACGACCTGGGCGCCGGACCGTCCCTGCTGCCCGCCGGGCGCTCCCTGGTCGACGCCCTCGGCGGGGTGCCCAAGCGACCGTTGCCGTTCGTGGACGCGGTGCTCGGCTGGGTGGCCGCCGAGGCCGGCCGGGAGCAGCGGGCGCACGGGGAACAGAGGACGGTGGACGGGGACCAGAGGACGGTGGACGGGAATGAACCCTCGACCCTGTCCGCGGTCCACCGGCCACCGTCCACCGCCGCGCGGCGTACCTAGCCCGCGACCGGAGCGGCTCAGCCGCTGTTGCGCTCGAGGAGCTGCGCGGCCGCGCTCGCCGGGTCGAGCCGCCGCCCGACCACCTCGTCGAGGAGCGCCTGAACGTCGGGATCGCGCCCGACCGATTCCTCCAGCCGCCGGCGCAGCCGCAGCGCCGCCAGCGCCATCACCTCGTTCATCAGGTTGCGGCGTCGCCGCTCCTCGAGCGTGCCCTCGGCCTCGATGTGCGCGCGGTGGTCGTGCAGCCTCTGGACCACCTCCTCCACGCCCGCGCCCTTCGACGCCTCGGTGCGCACGATCGGGACGCGCCATCCCTCCTGGGGGCCGAGCGACAGCACGCCGCGGATCTCGCGCACCATCGTGTCGGTGAGCGGGTGGTCGGCCTTGTTCACGACGATCACGTCGGGGATCTCCATCACGCCGGCCTTCAACGCCTGGATCGAGTCGCCGGAACCCGGCATGAGCACGAGCACCACCGTGTCGGCGTGATCGATGATGTCCACCTCGGCCTGGCCGACCCCGACGGTCTCGAGGAACACGTCGTCCTTCCCGGCGGCGTCCATCAGCAGGGCGGCCTGGAGCGTGGCCTCTGACAGCCCGCCGAGCGAGCCGCGGCTGGCCATCGAGCGGATGAACACGCCGGGGTCGAGGAAGTGATCGGTGAGCCGGATGCGGTCCCCGAGCAGGGCCCCGTGGGTGAAGGGCGACGAAGGATCGATCGACAGCACCGCGACCTCGCGGTCGCGTCCACGCGCGTTCTTGACCAGGGCGCCGATGAGCGTCGACTTCCCCACGCCCGGCGGCCCCGTGAAGCCGACCATCGCGGCGCGGCCCGTGTGCGGGTAGACCTCGCGCACGAGCGCCCAGCCCTCGGGGTCGTCGTTCTCCACCAGCGAGATCGCGCGGGCGAGCGCGCGGCGGTCCCCGCCGAGGAGGCGTTCGGCAAGCTCGGCGGCGGTGCGTCCGGGGGCGGCCACGGGCGCAGGATGGTACGGGGAGCGCGGGCGAGCGCCGGTACCGTTGAGTCCATGCCGGCCCTGGCCGAGACCACGCTCAGCGAAGTCGCGCGGCGCGTGCTCGACCTCCTCGTGCGGCGCCTCGAGGAGACCGTGGCGCCGCGCTCGGTGTGGCTCTTCGGCTCGCGCGCCCGCGGCGAGGAGGCCAGGGACGCGGACTCGGACGTGGACCTGCTCGTGGTGACGGCCGGCGGACGAGCCGATGCCGAACGGGTGAACCAGCTGGTGCACGAGGTGGCGGAGGCCGAGGACGCGAACCCCTGGAGGTTCAGCCGAGCGCTTCGTGGCCGCGGTCGAGCGCATGCTCGGCGTGTAGGGCGAGCGCCCCGGGGGAAATCGGCCGGCGACGAGCAATAACATCTCGCGGCCCGTGGAGGCCGCGTCCGCCAACGACACACCCGCGGTGGCCGGCCCGCCTCCCACCGACGCCCCACCCGAGCTCCGCACCGCGCCACCGCCGCGCCATGGTGGCCCGCTGACGCTGCTGCGCTTCATGCGGCGCAACGGCATGCTGAACGCCCGGTACGCGCGCATGCTCGTGACGCTCGCCCGGCGGCGCTACCTCACGAGCTACGGCTCGCGTCTGCGGCTCGACGGCCTGGCCTTCCTGGCGCCCGACGTGGTGCTCCAGATCGGCCGCAAGGGCGAGCTGTCGCTCGGGCGCTGGTCGTGGCTCGGGCACGGCACCAAGATCCGCTGCCACGAGGGGCGCGTCTCGGTCGGGGCGAAGACCGTGATCGGCCAGGAGTGCACCGTGTCGGCCTTCCAGCACGTGTCGATCGGGCGCGAGTGCGTGATCGCCGACCGGGTGATGCTGATCGACTTCGACCACGGCGCCGCGGAGGTCGACCGCCCGGTGCGCCTGCAGGGGATCTACAAGCGCGACGTGCGGATCGGCCACAACGTGTGGATCGGCTACGGGGCCTGCATCCTGCGCGGGGTCACGGTCGGCGACAACGCGATCATCGGCACGGGAGCCGTGGTCACGAGGGACGTCCCGGCCAACGCGGTGGTGGGCGGCGTGCCGGCGCGGGTGATACGGATGCGTGAGGAGCCGACGCGTTTACGGTGGGGGTAGAGAAAAGACGGTGGACTGTGGACAGTGGACGGGCAAGGCCACCACCCCGTCCACCGTGCACTGTGCACCGTCCACCAAGTGAAGGGACGTACCGATGGAACACCGCACCCTGGGAAGCCTCACCGTCTCGGCCGAAGGCCTCGGCTGCATGGGCATGTCCGAGTTCTACGGGACCGCCGACGAGGGCGAGGCGATCGCCACGATCCAGCGTGCCCTCGACCTCGGCGTCGACTTCCTCGACACCGCCGACATGTACGGCCCCTTCACCAACGAGCGGCTCGTCGGCCGGGCGATCGAGGGCCGGCGTGACGACGTGGTGCTGGCCACCAAGTTCGGCAACCAGCGCGGTGAGGACGGCTCGTTCCTGGGCGTGAACGGGCGTCCCGAGTACGTGCACTCGGCCTGTGAGGCATCCCTGCGGCGCCTGGGAGTGGACACCATCGACCTCTACTACCAGCACCGCGTCGACCCGGAGGTGCCGATCGAGGAGACCGTCGGCGCGATGAGCGAGCTGGTCGACGCCGGAAAGGTGCGCTACCTCGGCCTCTCCGAGGCGGCGCCCGAGACCATCCGCCGCGCCCACACCGTGCACGCGGTCAGCGCGCTGCAGACCGAGTACTCCCTGTTCAGCCGCGAGCCCGAGGAGGAGATCCTCCCCACCCTGCGCGAGCTGGGGATCGGCTTCGTGGCCTACAGCCCGCTCGGCCGCGGCTTCCTCACCGGGCGCTTCAAGTCTCCCGACGACATCGAGGAGGGCGACTCCCGCCGCCAGCGCTTCCCGCGCTTCGAGAAGGAGAACTTCGACCGCAACATGGAGCTCGCCGACCGCGTGAAGGAGATCGCTCAGGAGAAGGGCTGCACTCCCGGACAACTGGCGCTCGCCTGGCTGCTCCACCAGGGCCAGGACATCGTGCCGATCCCCGGCACCAAGCGCGTCAAGTACCTCGAGGAGAACGTGGAGGCCACCGAGGTCGAGTTGAGCGAGGACGAGCTCCAGCGCATCGACGAGGCCGCTCCCGTGGGCGCCGCGGCCGGCGACCGCTACGCGGACATGTCGACGGTCAACCGCTGAGACCGGGGCCGCCCCGGCCGGCCCCCACCCCGTGAAGCGGGGCAGCACCGGCGCGCAGCGCCGCGGAAAACGAGGCCGCCGTCTCCGGCTGTCCGAAGTAGAAGCCCTGGGCGAGGTCGCACTTGAGGTTGCGGATCTCGGTGAACTGCGCGGCGGTCTCGACCCCCTCGGCAATCACCTCGAGGCCCAGGGCCTGGCCCATCCGAACGATCGCTGCCACCAGAGCGGAGTCGTCGGCGCGCCGCCCGAGGCCCTCGATGAAGGACGCATCGATCTTGAGGACGTTCACCGGGAAGCGCTTCAGGTAGCCGAGCGACGAGTAGCCGGTCCCGAAGTCGTCGATCGCCAACCGGATACCGAGGCCCTTGAGCCCCATCAGGGTGGTGATCGTCGAGCGCGCGTCGCTCATGAGCGCCCCCTCGGTCATCTCGAGGCAGAGCCGGGTGGGGTCGATCCCGGTCTCGTCGATCGCCCCGTGAACCAGGTTCACGAGCTCGGGCTCGGCGAACTGGGACGCCGACAGGTTCACGGCCACCACCGGCGGCGGTCGATCCGGGCGCTCGGCTGCCCACTCGGCGAGCCGGCAGCACGCATGGTCGATCACGAACGCGCCGATGCGGCGGATCAGGCCCGTTTCCTCGGCCACCGGCATGAAGTCCGCGGGGGCCAGCAGGCCGCGCGTCGGATGGTTCCAGCGCACCAGCGCCTCCGCGCCGACGATCGCCTCGGTACGCACGTCCACCTGCCGCTGATACTCCACCACGAAGCCATCGTTCTCGATCGCCTTGCGTAGGCCACCCTCGACGCTGAGCTGCTCGGAGGCCCGGTGGCGCATGCGCTCGTGGAAGAGCGCGTAGCGGCTGCGGCCACCCGCCTTGGCCTCGTACATGGCGGCGTCGGCGTCACGGAGCAGCTCCTCGGCCGACTCACCGAGATCGTGGGCCTGCGCGATGCCGATGCTCACGCCCACGAAGAGGTCCCTGTCGGCAACGTGGAACGGAGTCTCGAAGAGGGCCTCGACGCGCTCGGCCACGATCACGGCTCCGTGGGCGTCGTCGAGATCCTCGCAGAGGATCGCAAACTCGTCGCCACCGAAGCGCGCCACGGTATCGCCCCCCCGCATGGCGTCGTTCAGTCGCGCCGCCACGGCGCACAGCAACTCGTCGCCGACGGCGTGACCGAGGCTGTCGTTGACCACCTTGAAGCGGTCGAGGTCGAGGAACAGCAGCGCCACGGTCGAGTCCTTCCTGCCGGTCTTCGCCAGCGCGAGTGCCACCCGGTCCAGGAACAGGCCGCGGTTGGGCAGCCGGGTGAGCTGGTCGTGCATGGCCTGGTGGGCCAGCTGCTGCTCCAACTGCCTGCGCTCCGTGATGTCGCGCGTGACCTTGGCGAAGCCGTACGGCTGGCCGGCATCGTCCTTCAGGGCAGTGACCACCACGTGGGCGAAGAAGCGCTCGCCGTCCCGCTTCACGCGCCAGCCCTCCTCCTCGTAGCGGCCGGCCGACATCGCGATCCTCAGTGCCCGCTCAGGCTTGCCGGTTGCGACGTCCTCCGCCGGATAGAAGGCCGAGAAGTGCCGTCCGATGATCTCGTCGGCCGTGTAGCGCTTGATGCGCTCGGCCCCGGCGTTCCAG
Source organism: Thermoleophilaceae bacterium (assembly GCA_030446485.1). Taxonomy (GTDB): domain Bacteria; phylum Actinomycetota; class Thermoleophilia; order Solirubrobacterales; family Thermoleophilaceae; genus JAUJNF01. Next base: position 255,063 of record JAUJNF010000001.1, read on the forward strand.
CTCACGACCCGGCCCTGGAGGTCCAGGACGAAGAGGGCGTAGTCACGCACGCCGTCCACGAGGAGCCGGAATCGCTCCTCGGTCGTTCGCAGGCGCTCGAATGACTCCTGTGCCCGCTGCTCCGCCGCACGGGCATCCCGATACAACCGCGCGCTGTCCACGGCGAGCGCGCAGCGCCGCGCCAGATCCTCCGCGAAGGCCAGATCCCCCTCGCCGTAGCGCCGGCCCGATTCCGCGCTGACGAAGGTCAGGGCGCCCAGCGTCTGCTCCCGGCCGCGCAGCGGGACGACCATCGCCGACGTCATGCCCAGATTGCGCAGCAGGCGCAGGTGCTCGGCGTCCCTGGCGGCGCCCTGGAGCATGTCGTCCGGGATCTCGGGCACGAGCTGGGACTGCGAGTCGCGTATTGCCTGCGCGGGCCCGGTGGGGTCGTCCGCCTTGATCGGCGCCCGCCGCTCGAGCGCCCAGACGAACTCCTCCTTCTCGGGGTCCACATGAGCCACCGCCAGCCGCTTGATGCTGCCATCCGGCTCGAGCATGTCGACCACGCACCAGTCGGCGAGGGCGGGCACCGCGATGCGAGCGACGGTGGCGAGCCTCTCCTCGTAATCGAACGACGCCTCCAGCAGCTCGCCGGCGCGCAGCAGGAAGGCGGTCCGGCTGCCGACTGGCAGGCCGGGAGGGAAGGCGTTCAGGGACTCGTGCTCAGGAACTGGCCGGTCGGGCGCTGTCCTCGCCATGTATCAGCATCGACGTGGAGTGCGCGGCGCTTTAGCCCTGCACCCGTCGCGGTCGGCTGATCAGTCCGTTCGCACCACCCGCGCGTCGACCCGGGCAAGCTCGCGGTAGGCGCCCGCCACCTGCCGGGCCACGTCGGCCCAGTCGAAGGTGAGCACGTGCTCGGAGGCCTCGGCCACCATCCGGTCGCGCAGCTCGGCATCGGTGAGCAGCCGCTCCGCCATCGCGCCGAGCGAGCGCGGGTCACGCGAGCGGAAGCGCAGGCCGACAGACTCGTTCGGCACCACCTCCCGCAGGCCACCGGTGTCGGCGACGAGGCACGGGCAGCCGGAGGCCATGGCCTCGAGGGCCACCAGGCCGAAGGGCTCGTAGATCGACGGGACCACCGTCAGGTCCGCGATGCGGTAGAGCGAATGCAGCACGTCGTCGCCGATCCAGCCGAGGAACGTGCCGTGCTCGTCGAGGCCGAGCTGGGTGGCCTGCCCGCGCAGCTCCCGCTCGTGGGTGCCCGAGCCGGCGACGATGAAGCGCACGTTGCCGACTCGCTCGATCAGGCCGGGGAGGGCCTCGAGTGCCAGCTGGAAGCCCTTCTCGTACACCAGTCGGCCCACGAGCAGCACCAGGCGTTCGTCGGGCGCGGCGTACCGTGCCCGGAGCTCGTCGAGACGGGCCACGGGCACGAGCTCGGACGGGTCGATCCCGTTGCGGATCACCGTGATGCGGCTCTCCTCGAGCCCGTAGACGTCGGCCACGTGGTCGCGCATATAGGCGGAGCAGGTGATCAGCCGGTCGGCGCGGTTGGCCATCCACCGCTCGACACCGTGGATGTGAGACTGAGGATGCTTGTCCACCCATCCCTGATGCCGCCCGTACTCGGTGGCGTGGATGGTTACCGCCAGAGGGCAGCGGAAGCGCTTGGCGAGGTGGTCACCGGCCACGGCCACGAGCCAGTCGTGCCCGTGCACGACGTCGAACGAGTACTGGTCCCCGAGCTCGACGCCCGCGGCCAGCATGTCGGCGTTCATGTGCTCGACCCAGGTCACGAACTCGCCGAGCTCCCGCGGGCGCTTGGGCTCCCGAACGCGGTGCACCAGCACGCCGCCGCACTCCTCCTCCTCGGGCGACTCCTCCATCCCCCGCGTGAGCACGTGTACCTCCACATCGCGCCGGACCAGGTTCTCGGCCAGCTTGCGGACGTGACGCGCCAGGCCGCCCTCGATGAGGGGCGGGTACTCCCAGGAGAGGATGAGGACGCGGGTCAAGGCGCGGGCATCATGTCACGGTGGCCCGCGGGCGCCGGATCGCTCGCCGACCCGGCACACTGCCGGCGCGCCGGGTCACGCCGGCGCAGCGAGCGGCGCAGTGTCGAGGTCGGGTGCGAGCCCGCGGAGCCCCGGGGCGGCGGCGGGGCCGGCCAGCGCGGCGGCGTGGGCCGCCGCGTGGGCGGCCCCGCGGCGCTGCGGCTAGTCGTGGGCCAGCCGCGCCGACGTCAGGAACGCCCAGTCGCGTGCCTGGGTGCTCCGGCGCGCGCGGGCCGCGGCGGGCACCCCCCGCCGACCGCTCGTGGCCGCCGCCACGGTGGCAAGCTCTGCCCGGCGCGCCGTCCACGCTAGCTCGGCGACCGCCGGTGAGTCCCACGTGCTGAGGTCCTTGGGGATGCCCCAGCTGGACGCCGCGAGCGGGCGCTCGACCGCCTCGAAGCCCCGTGCGCCCTGCGGCAGCGTGGCCATCGGGAGGCCGCACGTCCGAGCCTCCTCGATCACCGCCTGAAGCCAGACCGGGCCCTCGTACCACCAGTGCCCGAGCAGCTCGGTGTCGAGCGCGCACGTGAGCAGGCCCGGACGGCCACGCTCTGCGCGGTAGGCGTCCAGCCGCCCGGCGACGTGGCGCACGAAGTCGCGCGCGTGCTCGCGCGCCAGCGCGACGGCGGCCTCGCGCCGGTACGGCTCCCCCTCGTTCGACCACGGCTTCAGGTCGTGCACCGTGCGTCCGTGGTAGTTGCGATAGGTCGGGTGGGAGGGGTAGCCCGCCGGGTCCCAGACGAGCCGGATCGTCTCCCAGTCGATCGGAAGCGCCAGCGGGCCGGCGGGCGTGGCCACGGGCTCGAGCTGCTCGGCCGACCCGAGGCCGAGCGCATCGGTCTGGTCGACGCAGAAGGCGCTGGTGCCGACCTCGGCCAGCAGGTACTCGAGGCCCGGCTCGTAGGCGCACTCCGGCAGCCAGAAGCCGCCGTCGAAGTGGCCAAAGCGCCGCTCGTGAGAGGCGGGTCCGGCGGCGGCCTGCAGCCGCCGGCCCGCGTCGGTGGCAAGCAGCGGCAGCACGGCGTGCGTGGCCGCCGAGGTCCACAGTGATGGCCCGCCGAGCGAGGCGAAAGCGGCAATCAGGTCACGACCGTGCGACTCGAAGGCCTCGTCGGCCCACGAGTAGTCGGCGGAGGCCCGCCTCACCTCGGTGGCCAGCTCGTGCTCGTGGCCGGCGTCTAGGCCGGCGGCGTCGGTCTCGTGGACCGGCGCCCGTACGTCGCGCAGGAAGCCCACGAATCGCTCGCCGGCGGCCCCACGCATGGCCTCGAGCTGGTCGCACAGAACCGGCGTGAGTCCGAGCGTGACCGGTGCGCCTCGGAGCTGCTCGAGCAGCGGGAGGTACACGGACGCCACGGCCTCCCACAGCCACTCCTCGCCGAACGGCCACGTGTCGAAGCCCTCGACGTACGGCATGTGCGAGTGCAGCACGAGCGCCAGGGCGCCACGCTCGGGGGCCGGCGCCGAAGGCCTCACCGGAGGACGGCCACGAAGTCGAGCGCCCGCTCGAGGGGGCGGGGCCGGAGCGCGAAGTCCCGGGCGGAGATGGCCGGCACGAAGCGGTCGTAGAACGCCTTGGTCGCGCCGACCCTGGGATGAAGTGAGTCCCACCCGCGCTCGATGGCGAGCTCGTGCAGCCGCAGCTTGCGCGCGTGGAACAGGCCGAGCAGCTCCACTCGCTCGAAGGCGCTTTCGCAGAGGGCGCGGAACTCCTCGGCCCGGTACTCGCGCACGTGCCAGGGGTTGTCCGACTTCTCGGCGCCGGAGGGGGCGAGCGTGAGCAGGTTGGGAGTGGAGACGTAGGCGGTGCCGCCGGGCCGCAGCAGGGAGCGGATGTGGTGCAGGAGCCCCTCGGGATCCTGCACGTGCTCGATGGTTTGGAGGAAGATGGCGGCGTCGCACAGCTGGTCGTAGGTCTCGACCAGCTCGCGCACGAAGCGCAGGCCGGGGCGCCCGTAACGCAGGCGGGCGTGCTCGTGGGCCTCGGGATTGGCGTCGACGCCGGTCACGAGGGCCGCGCGGCGGGCGAGCACCTCGCTCCCGTAGCCCTCTCCGCAGGCCAGGTCCACCACCTCGAGGCCGGCGCAGCGCGCGGCGATCCACTCGTAGACGGCCAGGTGCCGGCGGTACCAGTAGTTCTCCGCCGGAACGTCGGGCAGGGTTCGCTCGCCCGTGAGGCTGAGGGGCGGCACACCCGCGGGCTGGTGCTGCTGGGTGTGCTCGGCGGCCGGGGGCAAAGGGGCGCGAGTGTAGGCCGCTGGCGAGTCCCAGCGGACACTTGCCCCTACCTATAGTCCCCGGCCGCATGCTGGACAACCGGGCCGACCACATCAAGGATGTCAACGTCCGCTACCACGACGTGGCCGCGGGCGACTACGACGTCAAGTGGGGGATCGACTACGAGGACAAGGGCCGCCGGCAGGTGGTCGGCAAGCTGCAGAAGGCCCTCGGGCACGAGGCGCCGCGCTTCGGCCGCTCACTGGAGATCGGGGCGGGCACCGGCTACTTCAGCCTCAACCTGCTGCGGGCGGGCGTGATCGAACGAGCGGTGGCCACCGACATCTCGCAGGGCATGCTCGACGAGCTCTGCACCTCCGCCGGGCGGCTCGGGCTGCATGTGGAGACCGCTCGCTGCGAGGCCGACTCGCTCCCCTTCGACGACCACTCCTTCGACCTGGTGCTCGGGCACGCGGTGCTGCACCACCTGCCCGACCTCGACGCCGCCTTCGCCGAGTTCCGGCGCGTGCTGCGGCCGGGCGGCACCGTCGTGTTCTGTGGCGAGCCGTCGCGCTACGGCAACCGGCTGGCCGAGGTGCCCAAGCGCGTGGCCATGTCTGCTGCGCCCCTGTGGCGACGCGCGATGCGCGCGGCCGCGCGCACCGGAGGCGCCGAGGAGCGGTCGGCGGTCGAGCACGCGCTGGAGTTCTCGGTCGACGTGCACGCGTTCACCCCGGTCGAGCTCGAGGGACCGCTGCGGCGGGCCGGCTTCGAGACGGTCCGGGTGAGCGGCGAGGAGCTGGCCGCGAGCTGGTTCGGGTGGCTCAACCGCACGCTGGAGTCGACGGCCGAGCCGCTCGGCCTTCCACGCCTCTGGTACCAGTACGCCTACCGCGGCTACCTGGCCCTGCAGCGGCTGGACCGGGCGCTGCTGGAGCCGCGGCTTCCGCCGACCCTCTTCTACAACCTGCTGGTGTCGGCACGGGCACCGGCGAGCGCTGCGGCTCACGCGGTGCCTCAGCCGGTGGCGGCGGCCGCGGCCCGGTAGCGTTCGGCGGCCCGGACGCGAGCGACCTTACGATCGACGATCGGCGCCGGGTAGTCCGAGCCGATGACGCACCCGACCGCCTCCTGGGTCGCCACCGGCATGGTCCACGGCTCGCGGAGGTACGCGTCGGGCACCGGCACCAGCTCGGGGACGTACCGGCGCACGTAATCCCCGTCGGGGTCGAAGCGCTCCATGTGCGACGCCGGGTTGTACATCCGGCGGAAGAAGGGCTGAGGGTCGGTGCCGACCGAGGCGATCCACTGCCAGTTGCCGTTGTTGTTGGCCTCGTCGCCGTCGAGCAGCAGGCGCATGAACCAGGCCTCGCCGCGGCGCCAGTCCACCTCCAGCTCCTTGGTGAGGAACGAGCCCGTGACGAGGCGGGCGCGGTTGTGCATCCACCCCTCGCGCCGTAGCTGGCGCATGCCGGCGTCCACGAGCGGGAAGCCGGTGCGGCCCTCGGTCCAGGCCCTGAAGTCGTCATCGTCGCCCGGCCACTCGATGGTGGCCGCGGTAGCGCTCCTGGAACTCCGCGCGGGCGTTCTCCGGGAAGCGGTAGATCACCTGGTGGTAGAAGTCGCGCCAGCAGAGCTGGCGACGAAACGGGCCCTCGCCCTCCGAGCTGCCGAGGCGATGCTCGATCGTCCGCGGGCTCAGGCAGCCGAAGTGGAGGTAGGGGGAGAGCCGGGAGGTCCTGTCGGCGCCGAGCGCGTTGTGGTTGTCGCGGTAGTCGTACACGCGCTGTCCGAGGAAGTCCTCCAGCCGCCGGCGGCCCTCCTCCTCGCCGCCGAGCAGCGGCTCCTCGACCTCCTGCTCGAGACCGAGCTCCGCGAGCGTCGGCACCGGGCTCGCGACCTCGTCCAGGCCGCTGGGCAGCGGCACACGGGCGGGCGCCTCCAGCACCTCCCGGCGAGGCGCGGCAATCCACGAGCGGTAGAACGGAGAGAAGACGCTGTAGGGCCGTCCGTCCCTGGTGGTGAGAGCGGCCACGTCGTCGACCACGTTCAGTCCCGGATGGCCGTGCTGCGCGACGCCCACCGCCTCGAAGGCCCCGTGCAGCTCAGTGCCCCTCAGGCGACCGTACGGTGTGACCTCACGCGTGAAGTGCACCTCCGCTGCGCCGGCGAGGCGGGCGAGCCGCGGCAGCTCGTGCTCCGGCCGGCCGCGCAGGATCACCAGCCGACCCCCGCGCTCGCGGAGCGCTCGGTCGAGCCCTGCGAGCGACTCGAGCATGAACTGCGCTCGCGGCCCCGAGGAGAAGCGACCGTGCAGCAGGCGGTCGTCGAGGCAGAAGACGGGAACGACCTCCTTGTGCCGCTCGAGCGCGGCGCAGAGCGCTGGATGGTCGTGCAGCCGGAGGTCGCGGCGAAACCAGACGAGGGCGGGCATCGCCAACCCTACGCGCGCCGAGGGGGCCCGAGATGAAGCGTTAGCCTTGCCGCATCGGAGAGCTACTCGAGGAATTCCCGCTCTTTCCCCTCGGACTCGTCCTGCTGCCCGGTGAGCGCGTGCCGCTGCACATCTTCGAGGAGCGCTACCGGATCATGATCGCGCTGTGCCTCGAAGAGGAGCGCGAGTTCGGCATCGTGTGGTTCGCCGACGACGAGCTCAAGGAGATCGGCTGCTCGTCAGCGATCGCCGAGGTGCTCGAGCGCATGGACGACGGCCGGATGAACATCGTGGTGGAGGGCACGCGCCCCTTCCGGCTGCTGCGCCGGATCGACACCCTCCCCTATCCCGCAGGTGACGTCGAGCTGCTCGAGGACGACGGCGTGGAGCCCGACCCGGAGGTCGCCGACGCCGCGCGCGAGGGCTACGCGGACCTCGTCGAGCGCGTGACCGACTCGCGCCCCGACGAGGAGGAGCTGGCGGGCATGGACGCCTACGGCATGGCGGCGACGATCGACTTCGCCCCCGACGGGAAGCAGGAGCTGCTGGAGGCCGGATCGGCGGCGACGCGCATGGAGCTCGTGGCCGAGCTGTTCAGGACGACCATGCAGCGGATCGACTACGCGGAGAAGGCCGTCGAGCGCGCGCGCTCCAACGGGAAGGTGCGGCCCTAGCCGCTGCCGCAGAGGTCGCGCTCGAGCAGCAGCGCCAGCCGGGCGGCTCGAGGGAGCGTCTCCGGCAGCCCCTCCGCGCCCTGGCCCCAGCGCACGATGCCGTCCTTCGTGCGGGCCACGAAGCGGGGGTCATCGCCGCCGGCGAACTCGCGCCCGGCGGTCGCCAGCTCGCTGAGGTCGCGCTCGACGGCTCGGGCCTCGATCAGGCGGTCGTTCGAGATCGTCCGCAGATCGCCCTCGCCGCACCGGCCGCGGCCGTCGCTCGTGAGCACGAGGCGGGTCGTGGCCGGTCCGCGGCCACCCGTCACCTCGAAGGCGATCAGGTCACCCGAGCTTCCTCCGCACGCAGCCTGCAGCAGGCACGCGACAGCGAGCCCACCGAACGCCGCCCTCACACGAACAGGAGCCGCGCGCCCTCGGCCTGGCTCAGGAAGCGCGGTGTCGAGATCACGCCGTCGAGGCGATCCTCGAGGTCGGTCGCGCTCAGGGCCATCGTCTCGACCGACGCGGAGCAGGCATACAGGCAGAGCGACTCGAGCTCGAAGGCCGTGGTCCTGAGCTCGGCGAGGGAGCGTGCGAACGTCTCTCGCCCCGCCCACGAGAGCGACGGCGTGGCCTCGGGCTCCTGGACCCGGCGCAGGAGATCCTCGTCGAGCATGAGGTCCAGCGCGCGGAAGGTGGCGAGACCGGCGCACCTCTGTCCGCCGGAGGCGGCCGACACCAGCAGCGACAGCCCGGCGTAGAGCCGCTCGGGCTCGCCCGATGAGAGGATCACGGCCAGGGAGGGTTCAGACGCCACAATCCCGATTGTGACGATCGTCGACGCCCGCGGCCTGGCGTGCCCGCTGCCCCTGACGATGGCCAGGCGGCGCATGGTCAAGCTGCCGGACGGCGGCGCCCTGACGGTGCTGGCCACCGACCCCGAGGCGCCCATCGACCTGGCCGCCTGGGCGGTGGGCGAGGGTCACGGCTACTCCGAGCGCCGGCTCGAGGGCTGGATGGAGTTCACGCTGGTGAAGGAAGGGCGCCGAGGCGCCCGCCCGCTCGATCCCTGAGCATCTACACCGCCACCGCCGCCCCGCCCCGCCGCGGATCCCCACCGCCGCTCAGCTCCCCGGTACGCGGGTCGCGCGCCACCGCCTGGACCCCGCCGAAGTACAGGTTCTGCTCCGCCCAGCGTTGCACCCGCCAGCCGTCCGCCGCCAGGGCGTCCAGCGCCCCGGGATCCACGCCCGGCTCGGCCTCCACCACCCCACCCTCGTAGTGCAGCCGCGGCCGGGTGACGGCGCGCTGCGCCTCCAGGCCGTCGTCCACGATGCCGAGAATGGTCTGCAGGATCGCCGAGCGGATCCGGTTCGAGCCGGCCGACCCGAGGGCGATCTCCGGCCGTCCCTCGCCCAGCACCACCGTCGGGGCCATCATGCTGGGGATGCGGTTGCCCGCCGTGTGCCGGTGGTGGCCGAGCGGGTTGAGGTCCTCCTCACCAAGCATGTTGTTCAGGTGGATGCCGGTGCCGGGCACGACCACGCCGGAGCTCGACCCGTTCGAGCAGGTGACGCTCGCGCAGGCGCCCTGGGCGTCCATCACCGCTATGTGCGTGGTCGATCCCAGCCGTCCGCTCATCTCGTGCGCCGCCGACTCGAGCGCGTCGGCCGCCAGGAAGCGCTCCAGGTAGCCCTCGGTGTGCAGGCCGGTCGTGAACTCGTCGGTGCGCGCATGGTTGGCCTGGTCCATCACACGCACGAGCCCGCGCAGGTCACCCGGCTCGTCGAGCCGCTCCAGCAGGTCGAGCGCGTAGGCGATCAGGATGCCTCCGGAGGAGGGCGGCGGGTTGGTGAGGATCTCCCGCCCGCGGTACACGGCCCGCGCCGGCTCGCGCTCCACCAGCTCGTAGGAGCGCAGGTCCTCCTCGGTGAGGAGGCCCCCGCGATCGAGCACCCAGGCGCTGACCGCTCGCGCGGTGTCGCCCCGGTAGAGGAAGCCCGGCCCCTCGGCGCCCAGGCGCTCGAGCAGGCTCCCGAGCTCGGGGATCGCCAGCCGCTCGCCGGCGCGGTGCAGCCGTCCGCCGGGCGCGAAGATCGCGGCGCATTCGGGCGTCGATCGGAGGATGGGAGCGAGGATCTCGAACAAGAAGGCCTGCATCGGCGCCACCTCCACGCCCGCGCGCGCCGCAGCGGCGGGCCTCTCCGCAAGTGCCGACAGTGGCATCGTCCCGAAGCGCTCGACCGCCTGGGCCACGCCGGCCGGCGTCCCGTAGACGCCGCACGACGACGGCCCGGTGCCGAAGCTCTGCACCCCCTCCTCGGCGAAGCGCACCTCGATCGACTCGATCGCCGCCGGCGCGCGGCCGTCAAGGCCCCTGCCGGGCGCGGCCACGAAGAAGTCGAGCAGGTGGTTCTCGCCCTCCTCGGTGTGGACGAGCATGAACCCGCCGGCCCCCGGCCCCGTGAGCGTGGGCTCGGCCACCCACGACATGAGAACGGCGGCCACCGCGGCATCGACGGCGTTGCCACCCTCGCGAAGAACTCGTGCGCCCGCCTCGGCGGTCAGCCCATGGCCGGCTGCGACGACCCCTCTCATGCGGGCGACTCTACTTCTGACCGGGCGTCAGAGGCCCAGCACGAGGCCGAGCGCCTCGTCCACGGCGCGCATCTCGGACGCGTCGAGGCGCCCGGCCGAGGGGCCGAGGCGTTGGGTGTCGACGCCGGTGGTCTGCTCCACCAGCACCCTCGTCGCCGTGCCCTTCACATCGATCTCCGGATGGAAGCTCGCCCCGAAGGAGCCCGTCGAGGTGGGCGAGATCAGCACCGTGCTCAGACCCAGGAGCTCGTTGGCCTGAACGACCACCCCGTAGCGCCCTCCCTGTTGCTCGTGGCCGCGTGCCCCACGTCGGGGAAGCAGTCGAAAGATCTCGCCCCGGACCACTAATCGAAGTCCGGCCTCAGGTCTTCGATCAGCTCCTGAATCTCGGCCGTCTCTCGCTGGTACTCGGGATCCGCGACGAGCGCGGCCACCTCGTCCCGGATCGCCGCGCCCTTGCGCCGGCGCGTGGCCGCCTCCCGCAGCGCGACGCGCACCGCCTCGGAATCCGTCAGGCTCTGCGACGAGCGCACGATGCCGAGGGCGGCAACCGCGTCGTCGTCGAGGCGAACGTGCAGCGAGCGACCCATCACCTCACCGTAGCACGATCCGTGCTACGGCTACCGGCGGGGGATGAACTCCGGGATGTCGAGGTCCACCGGGACCAGTGCGCCGTCCCCTGAGCGCGGACTCCTAACCACCCGCGGCTCGCGATCGGCCTCCCGCGCCCCGAGCGCGACGCTCCTCGCGCCGCCCACGCGTGCCGGCCTCGGCACGAACTGCGGCTCCGCCGAAGCGGAGGCCGGCTCGCCGTAGCCCGTGGCCACGACGGTGATCCACACCTCATCCACCACCTTCTCGTCGACCATCGCGCCGAAGATGATGTTGGCGTCCGGATGGGCGGCCTCGGCCACCGTCTTCGCGGCCTCGTTGACCTCCCACAGCGACAGGTCGCGCCCCGCGGTGATCGACAGGAGGATCGAGCGCGCGCCCTCCACCGAGGTCTCGAGCAACGGCGAGGCCACCGCGCGCTGAGCGGCCTCGACGGCCCGCCCCTCGCCGGCGCCCATGCCGATCCCGAGCAGCGCCGTGCCGGCCTTCGACATGATCGTGCGCACGTCGGCGAAGTCCAGGTTGATCAGGCCCGGCAACATGATCAGGTCGGAGATGCCCTGAACGCCCTGGCGCAGGACGTCGTCGGCCATCCGGAAGGCCTCGACCATCGAGGTCTTGCGGTCGAGCACGCTGAGCAGCCGCGCGTTCGGGATCACGATCAGCGTGTCCACCTCGCGCGCCAGGTCCTCGATGCCCGCCTCGGCCTGCTCGCTCCGGCGTGCGCCCTCGAAGCCGAACGGCTTGGTCACGACGCCCACGGTCAGCGCGCCCACCTCACGCGCGATGCGAGCCACCACGGGTGACGCGCCGGTGCCGGTACCGCCCCCGGCGCCCGCGGTGACGAACACCATGTCGGCGCCCTTCAGGGCCGCCTTGATGCGGTCGTAGTCCTCCATCGCCGCGTGGCGGCCCTTCTCGGGGTCGGAGCCGGCGCCGAGACCTCGCGTCGCGTCGGTGCCGATCTGGATCGTCTGGTGCGCGCTCGAGCGCTGCAGCGACTGCATGTCGGTGTTCACCGCGATGAACTCGACGCCCTCGAGCTGCGCCTCGACCATCCGGTCCACGGCGTTCACGCCCGCGCCACCGACGCCGATCACGCGCAGCACCGGCTTGTGGGTGGGCTGCGGCCCGGCGGGCACCTGGGGCTCCTCGCGCCCGTAGCGCGGGCGGGGGGGCGCGTCCGTGCGCTCCATGATGTTCTCCGGGATGTCGGCGGAGAACACGTCGCGCAGGCGGTCCTCCGGCGAGCGCACCCGCGGCGCCGGCTCCTTCGGGGCCTCGCGCGGAGCGGCGTCCTCGCCCTCCTCGGTCCGGCGGAAGAGGTCGGCCAGCGGCCCCTCGCGCATGCTCGCTCGCTTAGCCCTTTCCATTGCCCAGGACCTCCTTTGCCAGCTGGCGATAGCTGTAGGCCGCCTTGCCATCCGGGTCGTACTTCAGGACCGACATGCCCTTCACGGGCGCCTCGGCGAAGCGCACCGTCTTGTTGATGCGGGAGGCGAAGACGCGGTCGCCGAAGTTCTCCTCGAGCAGCTCGATCGCCTCCTTGGCGTGCACCGTCCGGCTGTCGACGAGCGTCGGCAGGATCCCCTCGATCTGCACCTTGGGATTGAGGTTCTCGCGAATCATCGTGAGCGTGGTGTTCAGCTGCATAAGCCCCCGCATGGACAGATACTCGCATTGGACGGGGACGATCACCTTGTCGGCGGCCGTGAGGGCGTTGATCGTCAGCAGCCCAAGGCTCGGCGGGGTGTCGATGCAGATGAAGTCGTAGTCGTCCTTGATCGGGCCGAACGCCTTCTCGAGCGAGCGCTCGCGACCGATCTGGGTGGACATCGCGATCTCGGCGCCGGCGAGGTCGATCGAGGCGCAGGCGATGTCGGCCTCGCGGTGCCGAATCACCTCCCGTATCGGGATGTGGTGCACGAGCACGTCGTACATCGACTTCTCGACCGAGTCGGGGTCGATGCCCTGGCTCATCGTGAGGTTGGCCTGCGGGTCCATGTCCACGCAGAGCACCCGGTGGCCGGACTCGACGAAGGCGGCGGCCAGGTTGAGCGTGGTCGTCGTCTTGGCCACGCCGCCCTTCTGGTTGGCGAACGCGATCACCTTGGCCTTTGCCATTGCGCGGAGCTCCTGATCCAGGGGGAGAAGGGACGCCGCCGGATGGCGGCGCGGACCCAGTGTCGAAGTGCCTATTCGCACAGGCGGGCGGGAGTCCTCCCTCAGACCGCCCCGCGCCCCCGGAATCCCCCTCGCCGAGGGCGGCGGATTTCGCCACCGTCCTGCCAGCACCCCTGGTGGGGGTGAAAGGCAGGACGGTGGACCAGAATGCGCGCGCGGTTAGCCTTGCCGCCGTGCCCGGACTCCTCGACAAGCGCATGGTCTTCGTCACCGGCAAGGGCGGCGTGGGCAAGACCACCGCCGCGGCGGCCCTGGGTCTCATGGCCGCGCGGCAGGGCAAGCGCACGATCGTGTGCGAGGTGTCGCAGCAGGAGCGCATGTCGCGCGCCTTCCGGCGCGAGGGGGTCGGCTTCGAGGAGACGGAGCTCGCCCCCAACCTGAACGCGATCTCGATCGACCCCCAGCGGGCCCAGGAGGAGTACCTGCGCCTGCAGATCCGCTCGAAGGCGCTCTACAGCGTGCTCTTCTCCAACCGGATCTTCCAGTACCTCGCCGCCGCCACTCCGGGCCTCCGGGAGATGGTCACGATGGGGAAGATCTGGGAGCTCGCCCAGCTCGAGCGGAGGTGGGTGAAGGCCGCGCCGTACGATCTCGTGGTGGTCGACGCTCCGGCCACCGGCCACGGTCTCGGCATGCTGCGCACCCCGCGCACCTTCCGGGACATCGCCCGTGCGGGGCCGATCCGTCGCCAGGCCGACCAGATCCACGCCTTCATCGTCGACCCGAAGCAGACCGGCGTGGTGGTGGTCGCCCTTCCCGAGGAGATGCCGGTGAACGAGACGCTCGACTTCCGCCGGATGCTCGACGAGGAGATGGGCATGGACCTCGACGCGATCGTCGTGAACGGGCTGTACCCCGAGCGCTTCAACGGCGCCGAGGCCGAGCGGATCGCCGACGCCCAGCTTGCCGCGGTCGACGGGTCCGCCGACGCCCTGCGCGCCGCCCTCTCCGAGCACCACCGCGCCCGCGCCCAGCGCGTGCAGCTGCGCCGCCTGCGACGCGAGGCCAAGGGCGAGGTTGCCACGCTGCCGTTCCTGTTCGAGCCGGAGCTCGACTTCGACGACTTCGAGCGCCTGTCGCGTGAGCTGGAGAAGAAGCTGTGAAGGGACTGGCAGTGGGCAGTTGGCAGTTGGCAGGGTGGTTCTGCGGGATGTTGGGGGCAGGGTCGTGAGCGCCGCTCTGGATCGCATACTTCGGGGCAAGGAGATCTGCGTCTGCGCGGGCGCGGGCGGGGTCGGCAAGACCACCACGTCGGCGGCCATCGCGATGGGCATGGCGGCGCGGGGCAAGCGCTGCGCGGTGCTCACCATCGATCCCGCCAAGCGGCTGGCCAACTCACTTGGACTGTCCGAGCTCGGGAACGAGGCGACGCAGGTGGGCGCCGAGCGCTTCGCCGCCGCGGGGCTCGAGATGAAGGGCGAGCTGTGGGCCATGATGCTCGACGCCAAGCGCACGTTCGACGACCTGGTGGAGGCCTATGCGCCGGACACCCGCTCCCGAGACCGGATCCTCGAGAACCGGATCTACCGCGAGCTGTCCAACGCGGTGGCCGGCTCGCAGGAGTACATGGCCATGGAGAAGCTCTACGAACTGCACGCCGAGGGCACCTACGACCTGCTCGTGCTGGACACCCCGCCCACCCGCAACGCGCTCGACTTCCTCGACGCGCCGGAGCGGCTGTCGAGGTTCCTCGACTCGCGCTCCCTCCAGTTCTTCCTCAAGCCGGGACGCACCGGCCTGAAGGTGTTCGGTCGCGGCACCGGACTGCTGTTCGCGGCGCTGAAGCGCGTGACCGGAGTGGACCTCCTGCAGGACCTGTCCGAGTTCTTCCAGGCCTTCGGCGACCTGGCCGAGGGCTTCAACGAGCGCGCGGTGCGCGTGTCGAAGCTGCTGTCGGACCCGCGCAGCACCTTCGTGCTCGTCACCTCCCCGCAGCGCGACTCGATCGACGAGGCCGTCTTCTTCAATCGCCGGCTGCGGGAGCGCAACATGCCGTTCGGCGGCGTGGTGGTGAACCGCATGCACACCGAGGCGGGATCGAGAAGCTCGAACGGCGCGCTCGGCGACGACCTCGCGAGCGTGCTCGACGAAGCGCTGGCGCAACGGGTGGCGCGCAACTTCGAGGACTACCGCGCGCTGGCCGAGCGCGATCACGAGAACGTGACCCGGCTGGCCGCGGAGCTCAAGGGCGAGCCGCTCATCATCGTCCCCTACCTCGACGACGACGTGCACGACGTCGCGGGGCTCGCCGTGATGAACGAGCACCTCTTCGCGTGAGCCCGCGAAGCGCTCACGCGGAGAAGCGAAGGCGGCCGGTACAGGTCACGCTCGTGGCGCTGCTGGCGGTGGCCGTGAGCAGCTACAGCCTGACCAACGGGGCACTCACGGTGCAGGAGGGCGGCAACGCGCGGATCGCCGAAGGCCTCTTCCAGGTCGTCCTCGCCTTCGGCGCGCTGGCCGCGGCGATCGGGGCTCTGAACGTGCGGTCGTGGGCGTGGGCCGCATTCATGATCTGGGCCGTGATCGGGCTGACCAACCAGATCCTGCGCTACTTCTTCTTCGAGGACCCGAACTACGTGAGCATGGCCGTCAACACCTTCGCCGTGCTCGCGCTCAGCCCGGCCGATGTCCAGGTCGCCTTCGGGGTCCGGCACACGGGGAATGTCCAGCCCACCAGAGCAACCCGGCGTAGCGTCGTCAGCCGCTGACCTGGAGCTCCTCCGGGAGTTCGAGCCGGTGGTGCGCTTCACGGGTGGGGAGCAGTTCTTCCCCATGGACGTCGAGCGCTACGTGCGGTCCTGCGGCCTCTGGCTCTACCACCCCGACGACCGCGACGAGCAGGTGGTGCCCGAGGGCGCGATGACGATGGAGAAGCTGACGGAGCCGCGGACGGCACGGTTCGGCTCGGTCTTCTACCTGCGCTTCGTGCACCCGCTGAGCATCGAGGAGAGCGCCCGCGCCCTGGCCGGCCTCCAGCGCCTGAAGCGCACCCAGGACCACCGCTTCCGGGCCGGCCTCGGCCGCCTTGCGCGCGGCGGCCTGCTGCCGCGTCTGATCGACGCGCTGTTCTCGGCCACCCTGCTCGTGCGCGGCCGTGTGCCCAAGGCCACGGCGGCCTCGGCGGCGCTCGAGTACGCGGCGATGCAGGAGCGCAAGAGGAGCTACGTGTACCACGGGCGGGTGGTGCGCCAGAGCGGCTGGACGATCTGCCAGTACTGGTTCTTCTACGCCTACAACAACTGGCGCTCGGGCTTCTACGGCGTGAACGACCACGAATCCGACTGGGAGCTCGTCACCGTCTACCTGTACGAGCAGGACGGTCGCCTGAGGCCGGAGTGGGTGGCCTACGCGTCGCACGACTTCCACGGCGCCGACCTGCGCCGCCGCTTCGACGACAGCGAGGAGCTGACCCTCGAAGGGCTCCATCCGGTCGTCTACGCGGGTGCCGGATCGCACGCCTCCTACTTCACGGCCGGGGAGTACCAGGCGGAGGTGCCGCTGCCGATCCCCACGCGCGCCCGGCAGGCCCTGGACGTGCTGTCGAAGTTCTGGCGTGACACGCTCGGGCAGGCCGGCGCGGGCACCCGCCCGTTCCGCGCGCCGTTCATCGACTTCGCGCGCGGTGACGGCCTGAGCGTCGGCCCGGGCCAGGAGAGCGAATGGACGCCGAACCAGATCTCCGAGGCGACGCCGTGGACCTCGGCGTATCGCGGCCTATGGGGCTTCTACGCCCAGGACCCGATCTCCGGGGAGAACGCACCGGCGGGTCCCATGTACAACCGCGACGGCTCCCCCAGGTCGTCGTGGTTCGATCCGCTCGGCTTCGCCGGGCTCGACCGGGTGCCCCCACCGCCCGTCGAGCTCGACCTGCTGTCGGCCGAGGCCGGGACGCTGTCCGCACGCCAGGACGAGCTGGAGAAGTCGATCCCGAAGGAGGCCGCCACCCTCCAGCAGGTCGGCATCCGGCTCGAGAGCATGGAGGGCAACCCGCACCTGGCCGCGCAACACCGGCGGCTCGAGGGACAGGTTGCGGAGCTTGCCGGCCGGGTGCGGGCGCTCCGCCGCGAGCGCTCGGAGAACGAGGCGGTGCTCGAGGGGCTCACGCGGCGTCTCGATCGCATGCGGGCCGGCCGCCGCGACGACCCTCGAGCCCACATCGCCGAGGCCGCCCAGCCGGTGGCGCCGGCCGAGCTGCGCTTCACGCGGGTGGCGGAGCTGTTCGCGGCCATCAGCCTCAGCCTGCTGCTGGTCGGCGTGGTGGCGCTGATCCTGTTCGCGCCCAGCGACGCGTGGGCGGGCGCGACCGTGCTGCTTATCGCCCTCGTGCTCGGCGAGTCGATCCTACGCGCGACGTTCGTGCGGACCGTGAATCGGGTCGCGGTGATCCTCGCCCTGGTGGCGAGCGTGATCCTCGTCGTGCACTTCGGGAAGTACGTGCTGGTGGGCAGCCTGATCGCACTCGCGGCCTTCCTGCTGCTACAGCGGATCCAGGAGCTGCGGGCCTGATGCCCCCGCTTCAGATCGGCGCCGAGTAGCTCCCCGGATCGTCCTCGAAGTCCCAGTCGATCGAGGGCGTGACCGCGGGGACGTAGGGCTCCTCCGCGGGCGCCACCCCGGCCGCGTCCTCGAAGTCCCGCGGGTCGGCGGGCGTCGGCTCCGCCGGCTCGGTCTCGGAGGCCCGCTCACCGTCCCCCGTCCACCGTCCACCGTCCTTCCGCAGGTCCCGCGCCCGGATCTCGAGCGGCTCGGAGCTCGTGAGCAGCACGTCGTCGGCGGCGGCCTTCAGGTGCGGATCGAGGTAGCCGCAGAGCACGTCGCGCAGCAGCGCGCGCAGGTGGCTCTCGAGCTCGCCGACGAGGGCCGCAGGCGTGTCCGAGCCGATCGTCTCCAGGTAGCCGTCCTCGCTGCCGCCGCCGATCACGAACCGCTCGAGTGCGAACGCGGCCTCGACCCTGCGGGCCACCGCGCGCCGGTCGGGCTCCTCCGCGCACAGGGCGGCCAGGCGCATCGACAGGCTGGCCCGCCCCACGGCGTCGCCTCCGTCGAGGAGGGCCCGGAGGGCGAGCAGGTAGTCCGACAGCGCCTCGGTGGCAAGCTCGCGCTCCGCCCCCATCTGAAAGCGGGCCAGGGCCCAGCCGATGGCACCGGCGCGCCGGGGGCCGTCGAGCTGCTCGACGAGCTCGCGCAGCTCCTCGCCGTCGCCTGTGTCGAGATGGAGCCCCTCGCCCCGCGAGCGCCCGGCGGGCGTCAGCGGCGCGGAGCGCCACGGGCCCTCGTCCACTCGCGCATAGGCGGCGCCTCCGAGCACCACGCCGCCGGACCGAAACAGGCGCAGCGCGCGCACGAGGGCAGCGAACAGCTCGCCGGCCTCCTCGAAGGGGAGCGACTCGCCGGCCGCCACGCCGCGGGTGAGCACGGCCATGACGGTTGGGCGGCCCTCGACGCCGGCCACCGCATGCGGGCGAATCGCCTCGGGCGGCGGATCGAGCTCTGCGGCGGGGACGAGCGTTAACCCGTCGCCCACCGGCACCGGCTCGTCGCCGCCCAGCGTGAGGCCGTGCAGGGGAGCGATCACGGTCGTGGCGTGGGTGTCCTCGTAGAGCATGCGCTCCACCTCGGCGTACACGCGCTCGAACCGCTCCTCCGGGAACGCCAGGTCGGTCTGGCCCTCGTAGAGGCGCTCGAGCATGGCCTGCAGCGCGGGCTCGGCGTCGGTCCCGGGAACGCCCTTCAGCCGCAGGTAGTCGTCGGCGCCCGAGCCGAGCGCGACGGCCGCCCGGCGGCAACCCGGTAGGCCCGCGAGCATGGGCCAGCGCTCGGCGATGAACTCCTCGGTGAGGGGCCGGTAGTGGTAGAGCACCGAGCCCGACCCGGGCTCCTCGTCCAGGTCGAAGCCGATCTCGGCGCCGGAGCGAAGCTCACCGGTGAGGTACGACGCGGCCTCGAGCGCGAAGTCCCGGAGGGCGTCGTGCAGCTGCCGGTTCCGCATGGCGGCGCTTTCGCCGCGGGCGGGTTTGGTCCTGCAACCGCGCGCGGCAAACGATTGCACGGCTTGGGACCCCCAAGGGTCCGAGAGCGTTCAACAGATCGCAGATCGGACCACCGTTCGATCGATCGAACGGCTTGACACACGCGGCTGTGGAAAGCGTTCAGCCAGTCCCAGGAAGGGCCGCGACCACGGCGCGGATGGCGCCGCTCAGGCCCCGGCGCCGGCCGGCACCGCGAGCGACTCGCCGCTCCCCGGCACCCCGCACAGCCACTCCGTCCCGAAGCGGCGCATGTCGTCGATGATCGGCAGGAGCGCCAGCCCCTTCGAGGTGAGCGCGTACTCGACCCGCGGGGGCACCTCGGGAAGGGTCCGGCGCTCGACTATGCCGTGCTCCTCGAGCGCCCGCAGCCGCAGCGACAGCGTCCGGGGGCTGATGCCGGCCAGCGATCGTTCGAGCTCGCAGAAGCGGCTGTGCCCGCTGGCGAGATCGCGCACGAGCAGGATCGTCCACTTCGCGCAGACGAGCTCGGCGGTGGCGCACACGGGGCAGGTCTCGGCGGTTGCGGCCGTCATATACAAGCAGCAAGTCTACCTGGTGCTTCACTTAATGAAGCACCAGGTAGCTTCAGACGGCGACGTTGCCCGGGGCGCCGCGGATCAGCCGCCCAGGTTCCCCAGCAGCCCGCCGCCTCCGCTGCCGCTGCTGCCGGCGGTCGGTCCCGCGATGCGGCCCTCGCTCGGCTGCACCAGCACCCAGCCGGCGCCCACGAAGCCCATCTGGATGGTCTCGCCCGACCCCTTGCCGATCAGCGTCTTCAGGTTGGCGTCGGTCTTGATCTGGGTCTGCACGCCGCTCGACCAGGTGATCGCGGCGTTCGGGTCACAGAACGTGGGCGCATCACCGGTGTTCAGCAGCACCGGGGGGCCGTCGGAGATGATCGCCACCCACCCGGTGCCCGCGAGGGCCATGTTGTAGAGCCCGCCGGCCATCGCCCCGGCGAAGCCGCCCTCCACCTTCTTGATGTCCCAGTCGATCCCGGCGTCGAAGGCCAGCACGTTCGCGCCGTTGCACGTGATCTGGTCGTTCTCCAATTTGATCAGGTGGATGTCCTGCGCGGTGTCGGCCAGGAAGAGCTCGCCCGTCCCGGCGGCCTTCATGAGCTGGGTCCCCTCGCCGGTCACGGCCTTCTTGATGAAGCGGCTCATCCCGCCGGCGCCGGCGTGCTCGAACTTCACGTCGCCCTGGTAGGCGACCATCGAGCCGAGCTTGGCCTGGATCGTGATCTGGTTGAGGGAGATCTTCAGCAGCTTGGAGTTCTGAAGCGCGAACGCCTCCTGCGAGGCGGTCTCCTGAAACTCGCCGAGGGTGCTCTGCATGTGGTGGCTCTCCTTTGGTCGCGGGGGCGGTGAGGGCATACCCTCCGCGCCAAGAGCGCCGCTGTCAAGCCCCCGCGCCTGGGTCAGGCCGCGTAGACCTGCTCGACCGAGGTCGAGCGCTGCCCCTCGGAGGCCACGAGGAGCTTGAAGTCGTGCGGATGCGAGGCGGCCTTGAGCGCGTCGGCCATCGACACGCGGCCGGCCTGCACGTGATGCATGAGCGCCTGGTCGAAGGTCTGCATCCCGTAGTACTCGCCCTCGGCGATCGCCTCCGGCAGCCGGCTCGTCTCCTCCGGCTTGATGATCATGTCGCGGACGCGCCCGGTCATGCGCAGGATCTCGCAGGTGGCCACCCGGCCGTCGCCGTCGGGGGTGGGCACCAGACGCTGGGAGATGACGCCCCGGAGCGTGCTCGCCAGCATCGCGCGCGCCTGCTGGTGCATGTGCGGGGGGAAGAAGTCGATGATCCGGTTGACGGTCTCGGCGGCGTCGAGCGTGTGCAGGGTGGAGAGCACCAGGTGTCCGGTCTCGGCGGCCGTCAGGGCGGTGCTCACCGTCTCCTCGTCGCGCATCTCGCCGATCAGGATCACGTCGGGGTCCTGACGCAGCACCCGGCGCAGGGCGCGCTTGAACGAGCCCGTGTCCTGCCCCACCTCGCGCTGGTTGATGATCGAGCGCTTGTCACGGTGGAGGAACTCGATCGGGTCCTCGACGGTGACGATGTTCTTCGACTCGCGGGTGTTGATGTGGTCGATGATCGTGGCGAGCGTCGTCGACTTGCCGGAGCCGGTCGTGCCGGTGACGAGGATGATGCCGCGCTCCTCCTCGGCGATCTGGGCGATGACCGTCGGGAGCCCCAGCTCCTCGAGGGAGTGCACGTCGTGGGGGATCGCGCGGGCCACGAGGGAGATCGATCCCCGCTGCATGAAAGCGTTCACGCGAAAGCGCCCGTAGCCGGGGACGCTGTAGGAGAAGTCGACCTCGTGCTCCTCGCTGAACTCCTCCATCCGGGCCGGATCGGTGACCATCTGACGGAAAACGCCCTCGGTGTCGTCAGGCTTGAGCGTGTCGACGCCCGGTATGGGCTCGAGCTTGCCGTGCACGCGGATCAGCGGCACGGAAGGCACCTTGAGGTGCAGATCCGACCCGCCAACCTCTACCACGCGTTGGAGAGCACTGTGAAGGTCGAACACCCTCCTCCTATCGGACGGGGGGCGGTCGGCCTTGAGGGGCGCGGTGGTGCGGGGCTCAGGCCACCTCGCGGAGCTTCTGGGCCTCCGCGAGGGACTGCAGCTTCTTGAGCGACTGGTTCTCGATCTGGCGGATGCGCTCGCGCGTCACGTTGAAGGTGCGGCCCACCTCGTCGAGCGTGCGCGGGTGCTCGCCGCCCAGCCCGTAGCGGAGCTCGAGCACGCGCCGCTCGCGATAGGAGAGGTTCTCGAGCGCCTCGCGCAGGGCCTCCTTGGTGAGGATCTCCGCCGCGCGCTCGTACGGCGACTCGGCGCGCTCGTCGGCGATGAACTGGCCGAACTCGGACTCCTCCTCGTCTCCCACCGGCTTCTCGAGGGAGATCGGGGCCTGGGCCGAGCGCTTGATCGAGTCGACCTCCTCGGGGTCGATGCCCGTGACCTCGGCGATCTCGTCGGGGGTGGGCTCGCGCCCCAGCTCGGTGACGAGCTTGCGCTCGGCGCGGCCGATCTTGTTCAGCTTCTCGACGACGTGCACGGGGATGCGCACCGTGCGGGCCTTGTCGGCCAGGGCGCGGGCGATGGCCTGGCGAATCCACCACGTGGCGTAGGTCGAGAACTTGAAGCCCTTGCGGTAGTCGAACTTCTCGGCGGCGCGCACCAGGCCCAGGGTGCCCTCCTGGATCAGATCGAGGAACGGCAGGCCCTGATTGCGGTAGTTCTTGGCGATCGACACCACGAGCCGCAGGTTGGACTCGACCATCTTCTGCTTGGCGTCGAGGTCCCCGCGCTCGATGCGGCGCGCCAGGTCGACCTCCTCGGCCGCGGTGAGCAGCCTGACCTTGCCGATGTCCTTCAGGAAGAGCTGGAGCGAATCGGTGGTCATGTCCGGCTTGAGCTGGTCGACCTGGGCCTTGGCCCGGCGCCTGCGCCCCTTGGTCTCGACCGCCCGCTCCTCGTTGGCAGCGTTCACCGCGGGGTCCACCTCTTCGACCAGCTCGATCTCGGACTTCTCGAGGAAGCCGTGGAGATCCTCGATGTCGGACTCGTCGAGATCCACCTCCGCGAGCGCGGTGGCCACCTCGGCGTAGGTGAGCACCCCGACCTGCTGACCTCTCGTGAGTAGGAGCTTGACCTCGTCGAGCTCCTGTAGCTCAGCTACTGACATTCCGTCCTATTCTCTCGGGTGGTGGGTCGCAGAATGCGCAGCTAACCCATCGAAACAATGCCGATTCAGTGTAGAGACAATGTCGAGGTCAGTCTACGAGGCCCCGGCGGCCTCCGGTGCGCTGCGCCGGCATCCGAGACCGGCCTGCATCCGCAGATGAGACCCCTGTCTCCGCCCCTCGCCCTCACCCGCGCGCGACGGCGCCGAGTGCCTCGGTGAGCGACGAGCGGAGCGTCTTGGGCAACCTGCCCCGGTCGCGCGCGGCCAACCGCAGCCCACGCCGCGCCGGCGGGCCACCGGGCGGTCGCCCGCCCGGTCGGGCCGGCGACCATCCCGATCGCACAACCGAGGGCGAGGCCCTGAGCGGTGCCCTGAGGGCGGCCGGTCAGGCGGCCGGCGCCGCCCTGGGCGCGGCGTCACGGGTGGCCGGCGGCGTGCTCGGCCGCGTCCCGCGGCCCTAGGAGCGAGCCGTGGCGGTGATCCCCCGCAGCGCGCGGCGACGCGCGGCGCCCCTCGCCGGGGTCGGGCGCTATATCGCCCGCTTCTACCGGAAGGCGTACGAGGACAACGTGACCGGTCTGGCCGGCATGGTGGCCTACAACCTCCTGCTCTCGATCTTCCCGCTCGCCCTCGTGGCCCTGTTCATCGCAGGCCAGATACTCGAGAGTGCGGAGCTCGAGAAGAGCGTGCTCGAGGACCTGCGGCAGATCTTCCCGAGCGCGGCCGAGTCGACACTGAGCCAGACCCTCTCCCGGGTGCGCGGATCCTCGACGAGCTTCGGGATCATCGCCCTGCTCGCGAGCGTGTACATCGGCGCCTCCTTCTGGGGCGCGCTCGACACCGCCTTCTGCCGCCTGTACCACGTGACCTGCCGGAAGTGGCTCCAGCAGAAGCGCTTCGCGCTCGCGATGCTGGTGGTGGTCCTGCTGTTCATGGCGGCCACCGTGGCGGTGCCGACTCTGCAGAGCATCCTGGCCAAGGGCACCGACGACCTTCCGCTGGGGCTGTCCGAGGTGCACGGGCTGGTGTTCGTGGTGTCGCTGATCGCGGCCGGAATCCTGCTGTTCCTCGTGCTCGCGCTCATCTACCGCACCGTGCCCAACTGCTCGGTGCCGTGGCGGGCCATATGGCCGGGAGCAGCGATGGCCACGGTGGCGATCGGGGTGGTCGACTATGCGTTCCCGTTCTACCTCTCGAACGTCTCCACGATCGCCGGACTCGGCACCTCGCTCGTGTTCATCGTGATCGTGCTGCTGTGGTTCTACGCGCTCGCGCTGATCCTCTTGGCCGGCGCCGTGGTGAACGCCCTGCGCTTTGCGGAGGGACGGCCCGACCAGGAAGCGTCCGCCTCGCCCTGACGCGGGGACGCCGAGTCAGTGGCCGTTGCGCTCGCCGTCGGCGACCGCGGTCGCGTCCGGCTCACCCACCGATACGCCCGTGCCCGCCGACTTGGCTCGGTACATCGCCTCGTCGGCCAGCGCCAGCAGGCGCTCGGGATCGACCGAGTGCTGCGGGCAGGACACCACGCCGATGGAGAGGGCCACCGGCGAGCCGGTGGGCGTCTCGTGGCGCTCGGCGGCCACGGCGAGCCGCTCGCCGAGCTGACGCGCCCGGGAGGCGGTCTGGTGCGGCGCCAGCACGCAGAACTCGTCGCCACCCATGCGCACGGGCGTATCGATGCTGCGCACCGTCTCGCGCATCGCGGCCGCCACCGCGATCAGCAGCTCGTCCCCCGCGGCGTGGCCGTGCGCGTCGTTGACGCGCTTCAGGCCGTCCACGTCCAGAAGCAGGACGGCGAAGGGGTGCCCGTAGCGACCCTGCACGCCAACGAGATGACGTAGGTGCTGTCGCAGGTAGCGCACGTTGTAGAGGCCCGTGAGCGCGTCCGTGTTGGCGAGCCACTCGAGCTCGCGCGAGCGATCCCGCACCAGCTCCTCCACGGCGGCGGCCTGCAGGGCGCCGAACAGCTCGGCCAGGCGCTCGGCCGCCGCCACAACGGTCTCCGGCTCGCGGCTGCCGAGCTCGCGCCCCAGCGCCCCGAGGACGACCGAGTGCAGCGCGGCGACGTCCCGGGCGAGCTCCGACGGCCCGCCGCCGTGGGTGGGGCCCGCACGGAAGTCGGCCATGCGCGCCGCCTGCTCGGTGGCCACGGCCCTGAGCGCTCCGTTCGAGGCGTGCGTGGACTGCAGGCTGCCGAGCAGCGCCGCCACGATCTCGGGCAGCTCGCGAGCCATCCGGTCGGTCGGTAGGCGCTCGATCTCCTGCAGCGACGCGCGCTCGACGAGCCGCAGCAGCCACGCCTTGACCAGCTCGTCGGGCGCGCCCGCGAGGCGGGACAGCGGCGCGTCCAGCGCTTGAGGGGAGTGGCGAACCTGACGGTCTGGCACGGAACTTTCCGGTCGGGCGGCCCGGCGATGCTAGTTGGACCCGCGGAGCGACCCTCCAGACGGGCACCGGGGGCGCCGGGAAACGCCGCAATCAGCGGACAAAGCCGGGCAGGAAAGCGTGAGCCGTCCGCGAACGGGAGTTTGATATGCGTGTGCCGACCCCGTCCGCACCGGAGGGTCCGACCCCAGACCTGAGTCCCGAGCACGAGAGCGCCGTGCGCCGCTGGCTGGCGACGGTGGTGGAGCGCTCGTCGCTCGCGGAGCTCTCCGAGCGGCCGCTGGGCGCGCGCATCTCCGACGCGCGGCTGCTGCTCGAGGCCCTCGATCCGGGGGAGCCGGCGGCCGGTCCCGGCGCCCCGCTCGACGGAGGGCTGCGAGGGCGGATCCAGGCGCTGCTCGACAGGCACCGCTCGGGCGGCGAGCCCTTCGCGGTGGCCCTGGTGGCCACGGCGCAGAGCGCGCCGACCGCGAGAGGGCCACGGCCCGTTGGTGAGGGCGACCATCCGGCGCTGAGGCGCTTCGGGCGGGCCAACCGCGCGTCCCCGCCGGCGCCCGCGTCCTGGGCGGCCGCCCTCGCGGCGGCCGCCGGCGAGGGTGAGGTGGTGCTGGCCGCGGAGCACGGCACCACCGCCGTCGTGCTCCCCGGCACGAGCGCCGACAGCGCTCGCGCGGCCGTGGACCGCCTGCGCGTGTCGGCCTGGCGCCTGCTGGGCGAGGAGGGCCGCCTGGCCGAGGCGGGCCTTGCTTGCTGTCCGGAGGACGGCACGTCGGCGCACGACCTTCTGGCTACCGCCGAAGAGCGGCTCGACCGTGCTGCGGACCGGCGCTCCGAGCCGTACGGCGAGCCCGTCGAGGCTCCGGAGGCGCTTCGCGAGCTCACCGCCCTCCGGGTCCTCCCCCGGCGCTGACCGCGCCGGGCTCTCCCTCGAGCGAGGGATCGATCGACGTATCCGAGGCGCGTACGCGCGTCCTTTCGGCCGCGGGCGTGCTCGGCTCCGAGCCGGTGCCGGTGCGAGCAGCCCTCGGGCGGGTTCTGGCCGAGCCCGTGGTGAGCACGCTGGACCTGCCGCCGTTCGACTCGTCGGCGATGGACGGCTACGCGGTGACGGCCGGCGGGTTCCGCACCCTCGCCGTGCGGGGCGAGTCGCGGGCGGGACGGCCCTCGGAGGCGCCCCTCGAGCCGGGAGCGGCGATGCGCATCTCCACCGGGGCTGTGATGCCCGCGGGCGCCGAAGCCGTCGTGCCGGTAGAGCGCACGGAGCCCGTCGAGCCGGACCGCGTGCGCTGCCCGGCCGTCGAGCCGGGCACGAACGTTCGCCGCGCCGGAGAGGATCTCTCGGCCGGGACGACGGTGCTCGGTAGCGGCGCGGCCCTCGATCCCCCGGCGCTGGGGGTACTGGCGGCGCTCGGCCTCGGCGCGGTGACGTGCGCGCGGCGGCCGCGCGTGGCCATCGTGGCCACGGGCGACGAGCTGCGCGAGCCCGGACAGAACCTGCGGCCGGGTCAGATCTACAACTCCAACTCCGTGGCGCTGGCCGCGCAGGCGCGCGCCGCGGGCGCCGAGGTGCTGAGCGAGGCCATCGCGGGCGACACCCCCGACGCCACGCGCGCGGCGCTGCGCGCCGCGCTGGACGCGGCGGACGTGGTGTGCGTCTCCGGCGGCGTCTCCGTGGGCGCACACGATCACGTCAAGCCGGTGCTCGCCGAGCTCGGAGTGGCGGAGCGCTTCTGGGGGGTGCGCCTGCGTCCGGGCAAGCCCACGTGGTTCGGGGTGGCGCCCGCGGCGCTCGTGTTCGGCCTTCCCGGCAATCCCGTGTCCTCGATGGTCACCTTCCATCTGTTCGTGCGTCCGGCACTGCGCAGCCTGCAGGGTGCCGAGCCCACCGACACGAGGACGTGGGCGATCGCCGACTCCCCGCTCGCGCGCAACGCGTCACGCGAGCAGGTGGTGCGTTGCCGCCTGGCCGCCGAGCCCGATGGCTGGCACGTGCGACCGACGGGTGAGCAGGGCTCCCACCGGCTGACGTCGATGCTCGGGGCAGCTGCGTTCGCACTCGTGCCGGCCGGCGAGGGCACCGTCGCCGCCGGCGAGCGGGTGGAGGTGGAGTTGCTGCCGGTCGTCTGAGCCGCGCGCTGTTGGAGCCCCGGGGGCCGCGCGGACCCGACCGCACCGGCTGACGACCATCCCGAACGGTCGGGAGGACCTCGGGGGTAGCGTTGCGGTATGCGCCCGCGGGACCCAAGACGACTGTCGGCGCGTCGCCGGCGCGCGCAGGCACGCGTGACCCTTCGGCCGGACGGGCGCCAGGGCAGCTCCTCGGCCGACGGAAGCGTCGGCTCCGTCCAGGTGGCGGAGATCACGCTGCCTCGCGCCGATCTCGAGCGCATGTGGACCCCCGAGTACCTCGAGCGGCTGGCCGGAACGTACTGGCGCTACCTCACCCGCATCTCGCTCGGGCTGCTGCGCGTGCTGTACACACCCGACTCACGCGAGATCGCGGTGCTCGGCCGCCCGCTCGTGCTCCTGCGCTTCCACGCCCCCGAGTACGAGACCGGCGCCGATCGCGGGGCCGTGACCTGGCGCATCGACCGTGGTCTGCTCGTGGCGCCGAGCGGCCGCGGGCGCGGGTACCTGCGCATCTCGGTCGCGAGGCCGCCGGAGGGCCACGCCGGAGGCGAGGCCACGGTCACGGTGAGCTCCGAGGTGGCCAACTTCTACCCGCTGCTGGCCGGGTGGGGCTGGTTCTCGCGTCTCGGGCGCGTGCTGTACCGGGAGACCCAGTTGCGCATCCACGTGCTCGTCACCCACGCCTTCCTGCGCTCGCTCGCCAACCTCGACTTCGCCCCCTCGCGAGTGGGCGCGCTGCGCGAGGCGCAGCGGGTGGAGCGCCGTCGGGCCAGCCGCGGGGACCGTTCCCCGGTCGGGGAGCAGGCAACCGCGGGTTAGCTGCAGGCCTCGCGTCTCGCGCGGTGCGCTAGCCGATTCGCTCGCCGCTGATCTCGCGCAGCTTGGCTCGATCGTGGTGAGCCTTCACCGTCCGCACGGTGCGCGAGCGGGTGCGCATCACGAGCGATTCGGTGGTCGCCCCCCGAGGGTCGAGGTGCACGCCCTCCAGCACGTCGCCGTCGGTGACCCCCGTGGCGGCGAAGAACACGTCGTCGCCGCCGATCAGGCGATCGCGGTCGAGTATCTCCTCCAGGTCGTAGCCGGCGTCGAGCGCCGCTCGCCGCTCGCCGTCGGTCCGCGGCCACAGGCGCCCAACGATCTGACCGCCCATGCACTTGATCGCGGCGGCGGAGATCACGCCCTCAGGCGTGCCGCCGATGCCCCACAGGATGTCCACGGGGGAGCCCGAGGTGACGGCCAGCAGAGCCGCCGACACGTCCCCGTGGGAGATGAAGCGGATGCGCCCGCCCACGCGGCGAATCTCCTCGACGGCGTCGGCGTGGCGGGGCCGGTCGAGCATCATGACGGTCACCTCGCCGACCCCCGTGCCCTTCTCGCGGGCCACGAGCTCGAGCGTCTCGCCGAGCGGGCGATCGAGATCGAGCAGGTGTGCGAGCTCCTCGGCGGCGGCGATCTTCTCCATGTACACGCACGGGCCCGGGTCGAACATCTGCCCGCGGCCGGACAGCGCGATCACCGACAGCGCCCGCGGCCAACCCTCGGCGGCCAGCGTCGTGCCCTCTAGGGGATCGACGGCGATGTCCACCTCGGGCGGCGACCCGTCGCCGATGCGCTCGCCGTTGTAGAGCATGGGCGCCTCGTCCTTCTCCCCCTCGCCGATCACGACCGTGCCGTCCATACGCACGCTGTCGAGCATCAGACGCATGGCGTCCACGGCGGCCTGGTCGGCGGACTCCTTCTCGCCGAGGCCGACCCAGCGCGCCGCGGCGAGCGCCGCGTACTCGGTCACGCGCACGAGCTCGAGCGCGAGGTTCCGGTCCGGGGCCTGGGCGGCGGCCCCGCCCGCCGGCTCGGCTGCCACCCCCAGTGGGTCCACCCCTAGAGGGTGCCGGGCGGCTTGCGCCCGCGGCCGCCCCGCGCCTGCCGGACGAGCCCGCCCATCGTGATTCCCAAGGCGCCGGCGAGGCCTACGAGGTACCCGTACTCCAGGCTGATGTCGACGCTGCGCTCGCCCGGACGGCCGAGGATGATGCCGTTCAGGAGCACCAGCGCGAAGGCCACCATGCCGACGATCATCGTCACCTCGCCGGGCCGCCACGTGAGCTGGTGGCCCCGGACCAGGATGTAGGCGAGCACGAACGGTGCTACGCACGCCGCCAGCAGCAGGTAGTCGAGCACCCCGAAGGTCTCCCAGGCGCTGCACATGTCGCCGCCGCTCTTCATGCAGAGGGTGGAGTTCTCGTTGGTCTCGCTGGTGCCGAACCACGGCATGAACAGCGACGCGAGCAGCACACCGGCGCCCGCGAAGCCCACGAACTCGGACGCGTTCAGCCGCGCGAGCGAGAACTCGGGCTTCTCCTTGGCCTCGGCGGGCTCGTGGATGTCCTTGGCACGTCGCCGCCCGCCGAGCGCCCCCGTGATCGCGGCGACCGCGGTGATCAGCGGCAGCAGCAGGATCTCCGGATCCGGCAGCTCGGCCTTCGGCTCCTCGCCCGTGACCTCCTTGGTCAGGAGGATGAAGCCGGCGAACAGGGACCCGCCGACGACGCCGCGGAGAGCCCCCTCTCCCGCCCCGTCGTGCTCGTACCCGGCGAAGTAGCCACCGGCGAGCGCCAGCAGCGACGCCACCACGTAGGCGGTCTCGTTGACGCCGAGCAGGTACCCGCAGATGGCCCCGAACACGATCGGGACGACCACGGCCAGGACCAGTGCGAGCGGCACCGGCCGGGACCGCAGAAGATGCACCCTCTCCTCCACCGCGCCGGACCCTACCTAACGCAAGCGCGGATCGCAGTACGGCGTCGCGCCGGACGGCGATCCTCTAGATGACTGATTCATCTAGCCTCCCGCGGCGATGTCCGGCCGGTGGGCGCTATCCCTCGAGCTGCCGGGGCTCACCCTGCCCGAGCACGAGCCCGTCTTGAGGGGGGCCGAGGCGGCGGGATACACCGACGCCTGGTCGGGCGAGACCGGCGGGCACGACGGCTTCACGTCGCTGGTGCTGGCGGCGGCCTGGACCGAGCGCATGCGCCTCGGCACCGGGGTCGTGAACGTGTTCACGCGCGGCCCCGCCGTCCTCGCCCAGCACGCCGCGGCGCTCCAGAACGCGAGCAACGGCCGCTTCTGCCTGGGCATCGGGTCGTCGTCCAACGTGATCGTCGAGCGCTGGAACGGCATTCCCTTCGAGCGGCCGCGCACCCGCGTGCGCGAGACCGTCGCCTTCCTCCGCGCCGCGCTGGCGGGAGAGCGGGCCGGCGACGGCGGCTTCAAGCTCGAGCAGCCGCCGCCCGCCCCCGTGCCGATCTACATCGCGGCCCTGCGCGAGCGGATGCTCGCCACCGCGGGCGAGCTCGGCGACGGCGCCTTCGTGAACTTCCTGCCGCTCGCCTCGCTGCCGCAGGTGATCGCGGCGATCCGCGCCGGCGAGCGCGAGGCCGGCAAGGAGGAGGGCTCGACCGACGTGCTGTGCCGCTTCTTCTGCATCCAGGGCGACCCCGATCAGGCGTTCGCGCTCGCGAGCTGGATGTTCGCCGCGTACGCCACCGTGCCGGTGTACGAGCAGTTCTTCCGCTGGCTCGGCCACGGCGAGGCCATCGATCCGCTGGTCGAGGCATGGCGGGCGCGCGACCGGGCGCGGGCCGTCGAGCTCGCGCCGCGCGAGCTGATCGAGGACATCTTCATTCTCGGCGACGCCGCCGCGCAGCGTGCACGGCTCGAGGCCTACCGCGACGGCGGAATAACCACTCCGGTGCTCCTGCCCATCCCGCTGGTGCCGCCGGGGACACCGGCTACCGCCGACGTCTACGGGCCGCTCGTGGAGT
The DNA here is from genome assembly GCA_030446485.1 of Thermoleophilaceae bacterium. Lineage (GTDB taxonomy): Bacteria > Actinomycetota > Thermoleophilia > Solirubrobacterales > Thermoleophilaceae > JAUJNF01. Next base: position 285,860 of record JAUJNF010000001.1, read on the forward strand.
CGCTGGCGCCCGTGCCGGGCGCGGCGGCGGAGCCAACGCCGGCGCCCGGAGGCGCGGCCGCGCCCACCCCGGCGCAGGGCCTTCCCGCCGCGTGAGGCTCGACGGAGCCACGGCGCTCGTGTCCGGCGGGGCGTCCGGGCTTGGCGCGGCCACCGCGCGGCTGCTGGTGGAGCGCGGTGCCCGCGTGGCCATCGTGGACCGCGACGGCGCGCGCGCCGAGGCGCTGGCCGCCGAGCTCGGCGACGCAGCGCTCGGGCTGCGCGCCGACGTGACGAGCGCGGAGGAGGTGGCCGCCGCCGTCGAGCAGGCGATGGCCGGGCTCGGTGGCCCGCTGCGCCTGGCCGTGTCCTGCGCCGGCATCGGCTGGGCGGAGAAGGTTGTCGGCCGCGACGGGCCGGCGCAGATCGCGCCGTTCGAGACGGTGGTGCGCGTGAACCTGATCGGCACCTTCAACGTGCTGCGTCTCGGTGCCGCGGCGATCGCCGCGGGCGAGCCTGACGACGGGGGCGAGCGCGGCGCGGTGGTGATGACCGCCTCGATCGCCGCCTTCGACGGCCAGATGGGCCAGACCGCGTACTCGGCCTCCAAGGGCGGCGTCGTGGCGCTCACCCTGCCGGCCGCGCGCGATCTCGCCCGCAGCGGCATCCGCGTGTGCACGATCGCGCCGGGCACCTTCGACACGCCGCTGCTCGCCGCCCTCCCCGAGCCGGCGCGTGAGGCGCTCGGCCGGCAGGTGCCGTTCCCGCCGCGGCTGGGCGCCCCGGAGGAGTACGCCGCATTGGCCTGCCACATCGCCGAGAACGAGATGCTGAACGGGGAGACGATCCGGCTGGACGGAGCGCTGCGGATGCCGCCCCGCTAGTGGGCGACGCTTCAGTCGCCGGTGTGAGCCCTGCTCCCGCGCTTGGCCGGGATCGCGAAGCGCGAGACGCGGTGCGGCACCGCGGGGTTGTCGATCTCCCGCAGCCGCGAGAGAAGGTCCGACCACTGGCCCGGTTGAAGCACGGCCTGGGTCTGCTGGCCGAGCTTCTCGTTGCTGCCGAACATCGGACGGAAGCCCACGTGGATGTGGTCGGCGTGGTCCCCCATCGAGACGGTTGCGCCCCCGAGGTCGAGCAGCGAGATGATCTGGTCGGCCGCGAGCGTGCCCTGGAGGCGCATCAAGCGCCTCACCGTCTGCTCGGTGATCCCGCCCCGCTCCTGGTGACCCATGATCGACACGCCGTTGACGGCGGCGATGTCGACGGCGTTGCCCGACGAGTGGTGGGACACGTTGCCGCTGGCGGTCAGGAAGCTATGACCGCACTTGAGCGAGGTCACGGTCGGCCGCAGGCCCGACTCGGAGAGGTAGGCGAGCGTGGCCAGCACGCGACGGTCGATCTGGTGCGAGGCGATGTCTGTGCGCCCGCAGCCGTAGATCTGGATGCGCTCGTCGTTCAGCACCCGCCGCTCCAGCAGCGGCTTGGGAAGCAGCAGGATCTGGCCGATCGAGAAGCCATCCGCGCCGTAGAGCGCGTTGCGCCCGGAAGCACGGTAGATCGCGGTGGACTCGAGCAGCTTCCAGCCGTCGAGGATCGGCTTCGGATCGATCAGCGGTGCACCGCGACCGGCGGGGCGGATCTCGAAGTACAGGTGCGAGCCGAGGCCCTGCCTCTGGGCGCCGAGCCTGCCGAGGATGGTGCCGCCGATGACGCGCGCGCCGGGGCGCAGGCGCTCGAGGCGCATGGTCTCCGGATCGAAGTTGAGGGGCCGCGAGAAGTAGTTGCGGAAGCGCTCCCAGCCGCCCAGGGAGCCGACGGGCTCGAGGCCCGCGGGGTCGCCGCTCACGCCCGCGTCCAAGAGCTGCATGAGCCCTCCCGCCCGCTGTGAGCGCGGGCGGTGCGGATGGGCAAAGAGGCGCAGCTTCTTGCCGCGGCCGGTGGTGTCCGCGCCCGCGTCCGAGGAGTCGGGCTGGCGCCCGGCCGAGGCCGGGGCGGTCGGCCGTGGGTCGCGTGCGGACATGGCATCGGCCGTGTTCGGTCCGCGGCCGGCGGCGTCGCCCTTGGCGACCGGATGCAGGCGCGCGAGCGAGCCCAGGTTCGAGTAGGTGAACTGGTTGCCGTACACGTCCTGGAGGACCAGGTAGCGCCCGAGCTCGTCGGACACGCCCATCTTCTTGACCACGCCGTCGCCCACGGCGATCACCGGCGCGCCCCTGCGGGAGAAGATGCGGATGCCGCGGCGGTCCTCGTCGTCCTCGACCAGGTTGGCGGCGTTCTCACCCACCGCGACGGTCTTGGTGGCGCCGCCCTCGGCGAGATCGTCGGCGTAGCGGGCCCGGGCGTAAACCGGGAAGCGGCCCTCCGTGAGGCCGGTGAGGGATCCGACGACATCCTCCGGGACACCGGCGATCAGGCGCGCCCGCATGAGCACGGAATCGACGTACCAGTCCGCGTGGTTGTAGGCGAAGATGGCTCCGCGAATGTCGGTGTCGGCCCCCGAGGCGTCGAGGTAGCGGGCGGCGGCGAAGATGGCGTCGACCGGGTTGTACGGGTCCTTCTGGCCGTCGTCGTTGGCGTCGACTCCGTAGGCCTTCCAGGTGGCGGGCATGAACTGCATCCAGCCGAGGGCGCCGGCGGAGGAGACGTTGAGGTTGCGGCCGTAGTCCGTCTCGATCTCGTTGATCGCGGCGAGCAGCTCCCAGCGCACGCCGTACTGGATGCCGGCGGCCTGGTAGATCGGCAGCAGGAAGAGGGGGACGCGGAACTTCCGGATGACGAAGTTGGGAACGCCGGTGGCCCGCGACGGACCGGGCAGCGCATCGAAGTAGGTCGGGTTGCGGGGGGTGGGGGCACCGTCGGGCTTGCGCAGCGCGGGCCGGGGCACGGGCGCATGGTGGCGGTCACCGGCGCGCCGGCGCTTCCGACCCTCGTCCTTCGCTCGAGGCCTGTCGCGGCGCGGCCGGGAGGCGTCAGGCCTTGCCGGCCGACGGTCGCCGCTGCCGGCCTGACCCTCTCCACCCGCGGCGTCAGGCGCCGGCTGGCCGGGAGCCTCCCCGGGCTCGGTTACCGAGGGCACCACAGGGCCCGTCTCTGCGTCGGGCGCGACGGGCGTCTCCGCGGGCGCGGTGGGATCCGAGGCGGGCTGCTCCGAATTGCCCTCGACCGGCGCGGCGCCCTCGAACAGCGGCACGCCCGGAAGGTCGATCTGGTCGATCGGCGTGCCGGGGGGCACGTCGACCGCCACGGTCACGACCGTGCCGTCCCCCATGCGCACCGTAAACTGGCGAACCTCCGCCGACGCGGGCATGGTCAGGCTGACCGACGACGCCAGCACGACGGCGAGGCACACGAGCGCGATTACGAGGGGGCGGTGCTTCATTGCTCTCAACACTGTCGGCCGTTCTAGCCCTTTACCCAAGTCCCGTGCGCAAGAATACGTCCGAAATAGGTATCAAGTGGCCCAGTCTATATCTCGACTAGACCGTTAGTCCTGGAATGGGAAGCGGTCGAAGGCGAGCGCCCCTTAGCATCGGCCGCCACCGGCGCCGCCGCCCCAGGCGGCCCCTCGTACCGCAGCCAAAGGAGCCAACATGCCCGAAGCCGTGATCGTCGATGCCGTCCGCTCCCCGATCGGGCGAGCGTTCAAGGGCTCGCTCACCCAGATCCGTCCGGACGACCTGGGCGCCCACGTGGTGGATGCGCTGCTCGACCGCAACCCGGAGGTCGATCCGGCCACGGTTGAGGATCTGATCTGCGGTTGCGGCCTGCCGCAGGGAGAGCAGGCCTACAACGTCGGGCGCATCATCGGGCTCCTCTCGCGCCTGCCGGACACGGTCACGGGCGCCACGGTGCACCGCTACTGCGCCTCGAGCCTCCAGGCCATCCGCATCGCCTACCACGGCGTGAAGGTCGGCGAGGGTGACACGTTCATCGCCGCCGGAGTCGAGAGCGTGACCCGGGTCGGGCCCAACAGCGAGACCGTGCTCCCGGAGACGCAGAACCCGAAGGTGAACGGCGAGGACGGTCGCACCAACGCCTACATCCCCATGGGCCTCACCGCCGAGAACGTGGCCGTGAAGTACGACGTCAGTCGCGAGGACATGGACGCCTACGCCAAGCGCTCGCAGGACCGCGCCGTCCAGGCCCGGGACGACGGCTACTTCGACCGCGAGATCGTGGCGGTCGAGACCCCCGAGGGCAGCGTCGACAAGGACGACGGCCCGCGCCCGGGCACCACGGTCGAGAAGCTCGCCCAACTGAAGCCCGTCTTCAAGGAGGACGGCACGGTGACGGCCGGCAACTCGTGCCCGCTGAACGACGGTGCCGCCGCCGTCCTCGTGATGTCCGAGGACCGGGCTCGCGAGCTCGGGCTCAAGCCGCGCGCGCGAATCGTCGCGTCGGCCACCAGCGGGCTCGAGCCGGAGATCATGGGGGTGGCCCCGATCGAGGCCATCCGGCGCGTGCTCGACCGCGCGGGCATGACCATCGGCGATATCGACATAGTCGAGCTCAACGAGGCCTTCGCGGCCCAGGTGCTGCCGATCGCCGACGAGGTGGGCATCGACATGGACAAGCTGAACCCGCATGGCGGCGCGATCGCGCTCGGCCATCCCTTCGGCATGACCGGCGCGCGCATCATGACCACGCTGCTGAACGGCCTCGAGACGAGCGACAAGCAGGTCGGGCTCGAGACGATGTGCGCGGCGGGGGGGCAGGGTATGGCCATGATCATCGAGAGGGTCGATTAGGGGGGCTGCAAACCGGCGCTGAGCATCGTCCTCGGTCGGGGTCGTGCGGAGCACTGACCCCTCCCTGCGTCCTCCCTCAGCTTGGTTTTCGCACCCTAATCGACCCTCTGCGCCTCGTTACGCCGAGCTATGCGGCCGTGGTGCAGGTCGGAAAACAGCCTCAGGCGTCCATCGTCAGGACGACCTTCCCCAGCTTCCCGCCCGCCGTGAAGCGGTCGTAGGCCTCCGCTGCTGCCTCGAGGGGGTAGGTCGCCGCTACGGGCACCGTTATCGAGCCGGTTTCGATCAGGGGGAGGACGTGGCGCTCGACGCGCCGCATGGCGTCGGCCTTGTCCTCGAGGGAGCGCGCGCGGAGGGTCGAGGCCGAGATGCGGCCGCGCTTGCCCATCAGGGCCAGGAGGTTGAGCTCGGCCTTGGCGCCGCCGCCCACGCCGATCACCACGATCCGGCCGCGGGACTCGAGTGCCGCGACGTTGGCCACCATGTTGGGAGCGCCCACGAGCTCGAGCACCACGTCGAAGGGTCCGTGCTGCTCGAAGCCCTCGGGGGCGATCACCGTCGCGCCGAGCGCCGCCACGCCGTCGCGCAGCTCGGCGTTTCGCACGGTCGCCACGACCCGGGCGCCGGCCGCCCGGCCGAGCTGGACCGCGGCCGTGCCCACTCCTCCGGCGGCGCCGTGCACGAGGAGGCGCTCGCCCGGCTGTAGGCCGGCCTGCGTGAACAGCGCGTCGTGGGCCGTCGTCAGCACCTCCGCCGCCCCACCGGCCTCGGGCCACCCGAGGGCCTCGGGTGCGCGCATCAGGCCGCGCTCGTGTACCACCGCCATCTCGGCCTGGCCGCCTCCTCCCACCACCGCCATCACCCGGTCGCCCTCGGCAAAGCGGGTGGCCGCGGGCCCGAGCCGGGCCACCGTGCCGGCCAACTCGAGCCCGGGAATGTCGGGCGGCGAGCCCGGCGGAGCGGGGTAGCGGCCCTGGCGCTGGAGCATGTCCGCGCCGTTCAGGCCGGCCGCCCGTACGCGGATCGCGACCTCGTGGGAGCCCGGCTCGGGGTCGGCCCTCTCCTCCACGACCAGGTTCCGGTCGCGGACGACCACGGCGCGCATCGCGGCATCGTAGGTGCCCCGGCCTGGCCGTTCAGAATCGGTTTGGACGCCCGGGGCACCTGATATACGTCCGCGCACCGGCCGGTCGGAAGCGCGGCGGTAGTGAGATGAGAGCTCCCCACCTCCCAGCCTTCCCCCCCATCTGGCGCGAGAGCCGCTTCGGTCTCGAGGCCGCTTCGCTCTTGCGCAGCCCGGTCTTCCGGGGCGAGGGAGTGCGGGACGCCGGCGGCCAGCCGGTTCTCCTGATCCCCGGCTTCCTGGCCGGCGACAGCTCGCTGGCCGTGATGACGGGCTGGCTCAGGCGTACCGGCCACCACACGAGCAAGGCCGGCATCCGGATGAACGTGAACTGCTCCGGCGCCGCCGTCGACTGCCTCGAGGAGCGTCTCGAGAAGATGGCCGAGCGCCACGGCCGCCGAGTGGCCATCGTCGGCCAGAGCCGCGGTGGCCAGTTCGCCAGAGCGCTGGCCGTCCGGCGCCCCGAGCTGGTGTCGGGGATCGTCACGCTCGGGACTCCCACCTACAGCGCGGCATCGATCCACCCGCTGGTGCGCGCGCAGGTCTTCGCCGTGGGCGTGCTCGGCTCGCTCGGCACTCCCGGCCTCTTCCGCCACAACTGCCTGAGCGGTGACTGCTGCCGGAGATTCGCCGGGGAGCTCGTGTCGGAGTTTCCCGCCGGTGTCGGCTACCTCTCCATCTACTCGCGCGGCGACGGCATCGTCGACTGGCGCTCGTGCCTCGATCCCGACGCGGAGCACCTCGAGGTGGCGGCGAGCCACTGCGGCATGAGCGTCAACTCGCGCGCGTATCGAGCGGTGGCCGATTCACTTGAGTCCTACCGCGAGCGCGACGTGGAGCCTAGGCCCGCGGCCCGGGCCTCGGCGAAGCCGCACCGGCGCCAGGGGCCGGTCCGCCGCCGGGGCGCGCAGCCCCGGGACGCCGCGGCGGCCTGAGCGGGGCGCGGCCCTCGACGCGGCGGCCGCTCGAGTGGGCACGGCGCGCCGGGCGAGCGCCCGAAGACGACCTCCTAGGCGCCCGGGCTCCGGCCGCAGGATGAGCCCGCGCCCACGCCACGATGTTGGCCGAGTCGGCGATCACCTCGTCGTCGTCGGTCACCAGCACCGGCACCTGGCTGCTCCCCGTGAGGCGCTTGGCCTCCTGGCGCCCCCGGGTGCGATTGAAGACCGCGTCGGGTAGGGGAGCCAGGCCGTAGGCCTTCACCACCTCTGGCCTGTGACCCGCCTCGACGAGCGCGCGATGGGCGTTGCCGCACGGGTGCCCGCCGGGCCGCGGAGTGGCGAAGGTGCCCCAGCAGACGTAAAGCTTCATGTTGGCCTCCCTTGGGTGGTGCCGGCACTGCCGCCGGCGCGTGGCCAGCATAGGCCGCAGTTTGCGTCCTACGAGCGGCTCGAGCGAGCGTTCGTAAGACCATCCGGTTAACATCACCGCGCCTCCGGTCCCAGGACTCCCCTTGGCCACGACGAACACAGAACACCCAGCGGGGCCCCCGGCCGGAGCGAGCACCGCCGCCGGTCTCGAGCTCCGACACGTTGTCAAGCGCTACCCGGGCCAGGACGAGCCGGCGGTGAACGACCTCTCGCTGGAGGTCCCGAAGGGCGAGATCTGCGTGCTCGTCGGCCCGTCGGGCTGCGGCAAGACCACCGCGATGCGCATGGTCAACCGCATGATCGACATCACCGAGGGGGACATCCTGGTCGACGGTCAGAGCGTGAAGAACCGCACCCCGGCCGAGCTGCGGCGCCAGATCGGGTACGCGATCCAGCAGATCGGCCTCTTCCCGCACCTGACGATCGGTGACAACATCGGCACCGTGCCGCGACTGCTGGGCTGGGACAAGCAGCGCATCCGCGCTCGGGTGGACGAGCTGCTCGAGCTCGTGTCGCTCGATCCGGCCGACACCCGCGACCGCTATCCCGGCCAGCTCTCCGGCGGCCAGCGCCAGCGCGTGGGCGTGGCCCGGGCCCTCGCCGCCGACCCGCCGCTGATGCTGATGGACGAGCCCTTCGGAGCCATCGACCCGATCAACCGCGAACGCCTACAGAACGAGTTCCTCCGGCTGCAGGCCCTGGAGGCGCGCCGCCGCATGATCCTCGCGTTCCTCGGCGACTTCGGCGACGCCTTCCGCTTCATCTTCGAGGAGCGCGACTCGGTCGGCGGGGACGTGAAGATCGGTGGCCTGGCCGAGATCGCGGATCTGGCCGCCACCCACCTCCTCCTGTCGGGGGTGGCGGTGCTGATCGCGGCGGCGATCGCGATCCCGCTCGGGCTGTACCTGGGCCACATAGGCCGGGGCGAGTTCCTGGCCATCAGCACGTCCAACGTCGGCCGGGCCGTGCCCAGCCTCGCGCTGCTGGCCTTCTTCATCGCCTTCCTCGGCATCGGCTTCGCGAACGTGTGCGCCGTGCTGGTGCTCCTGGCCATACCGCCGATCCTCACCAACACCTACGTCGGCGTTCGCCAGGTGAGCGACGATGCCGTCGACGCCGCCCGGGGGATGGGCATGAGCGGAACGCAGATCGTGCGGCGTGTGCGCCTGCCGCTCGCCCTCCCCACCATCTTCGGGGGCATCCGCACATCCACGGTGAACGTCGTGGCCACGGCAACGATCGCCCCGCTCGCCAACGTGCAGACGCTGGGCGAGCCGATCGTGACCCCCCAGACCTACGGCACCGCCGGGCAGATCGGCGCGGCGATCGTGGTGGCGCTGATCACCCTGGCCGCCGACGTCGGCCTGGGCGCGCTGCAGCGCGCCGTCACGCCGAAGGGCCTCAAGCTCACGCAGGCCGAGACGCCGCGCGGGCACCGCTTTTCCATACCCCTAAAGCGAAGGAGCGAAGTACCCACATGAGCAAGGCAATGCGACTTATCGTGGCGGCCCTGGCCGCCTTCGTGATGGCGCTCGCCGTCGCCGCCTGCGGAGACGACGAGGAGAGCACACCCGCGCCCGGCGGTGGGGGTGGAGGCGGCGGCGATGCCTCGGCGGAGGTGATCGAGAAGATCCCCGGTGCCGAGGGCAAGGCCGTGACGGTGGGATCGAAGAACTTCACCGAGCAGTTCGTGCTCGGCGAGATCTACGCGCAGGCCCTCGAGGCCGCCGGCTTCAGGGTCAAGAAGGAGCTCAACCTCGGCTCGGAGCAGATCGCCTTCAAGGCGCTGAAGTCGGGGCAGATCGACGGCTATCCCGAGTACACGGGCACGTCGCTGACGTCGTTCTTCGACGTCAAGACCGACGAGGTGCCGAAGGATCCCGACGAGGCCTACGAGCTGACGAGGAAGGAGTACGAGAAGGAGGGCATCACCGCGCTTCCGCGCACGGAGTTCGAGAACACGTTCCGGATCGCGACCACCAAGGAGAAGCAGGAGAGCCTGCTCGGGGGCGCGACCAAGCTCTCGGAGCTCGCGGACGTCGACAAGATGCTGAGGATCACCGGGTTCCCCGAGTGCCGCCAGCGCACCGACTGCCTGCTCGGGCTGCAGGACACCTACGGGCTGAAGCTGAAGTTCGTCTCCACCGAGTCCAAGTACGAGCCGCTCAACAACGACCAGACCGACCTCGGCTTCGTGTTCTCGACCGACGGCGAGCTGACCCTCGACGAGTACACCGTCATCGAGGACGACAAGGGCCTGTTCCCGCCCTACAACATCTCGTTCGGGATCAGGGACGAGAAGCTGGAGGAGATCGGGCCCGAGGGCCAGGAGGTGCTCGAGCGCGTGCAGGAGCCGCTCACCGAGGAGGTCATGCAGGAGCTGAACTCCCGTGTCGATCTCGACAAGCAGGAGCCGGCCAAGGTCGCCGCTGACTATCTCAAGGAAAGCGGCTTCGTCCAGAAGCGATCTGGTGTTATCCTCGGCCCCCGGCGCCCGAGGCGCCGGGGGCGCGTCGGGTGGGGGTCGAGCACGGTGGCAATCGTGATCGCCGCTTGACCCGCGTCCTCGGATGCCCTGAAGCCCGGCCCCGTCGAAGCTTCGGTGATAACCCCGCGCCAATTTGTGCCTGCTCGCACAAGTTGGCGCTTACACTGAGGTGAGAAGGTGTCGATAGCAGGGCTCTGACAGGGAGAACTGTGTCCGGGACGCGTGCCCGCGGATTGAAGGGCCCCTTCACGCGCGGCGGCGATCCCTACGCCGGCGCGGATCTTGGCAACGCGCGGCGGATGATCGCGCTGCTGTGGACGCTCAGCTCTGTTCTGACTGTCGTCTTCCTGCCGTTCTGGCCCCCGAGCGCGAATCTCCGCTCCGCGGGGTGGGCCGTGGCCGTGCTCGTGGTCGCCGGCGGCGCCTTCGGCGTGTGGTGGTTGCTCGACACTCGACGCGCGGTCAGCTTCAACCAGCTGCTCGCGGTGACCTACGGCGGCGTCGCGCAGGTGGCCCTACTCGATTGGCTCGCCGGTGAAGGCAGCGTGACCTACAGCGGCCTGCTCGTGCTCTGGGTCTGCTCCGGGGTCGGATTGCACCCGCCCCGGCGGTCGATCATGCTCATGGGCGTCGTCGCGGTGGCCGCGTCGGTGCCGCTGCTTCACGGGGCCGAGCTGGCCGAGGTCGCCCGCCTCGTGCTGCTCACACTGGCGGCGGGCAGCGCGGTGCTCATGATGATGATTTACGTCCGCGCGCAGCGCGTCGGCCTCCGCGCCGGCGAGCGGAACGCGCGGCAGCTCGCGCTCGAGGACACCCTCACCGGCCTCGGCAACCGCCGGGCCTTCGACGAGGCGCTGCGGTCCGAGATCGGACGCACGCGGCGAGCGGGCTCCCCGCTGTCGCTGGCCCTGCTCGATCTCGACGGCTTCAAGAGCGTCAACGACGTTCACGGACACGTGGCTGGTGACCTCTACCTGCGCAAGTTCGCGGACGTCGTCAAGGGCTCGGTCCGCACGGGCGACCGGTGCTTCCGCTGGGGCGGCGACGAGCTGGCCGTGCTCTTCCCGGACACCCCGGTCGACGAGGCGGAAGCCGTGTGTGCCCGAGTGGCCGCCGGGGTGCGCGCCGCCAACGCGTCGACCGACGAGGATCCCCGGCTGGGCGTGACCTACGGCGTGGCCGAGCTAGCGGCCGAGGCCGACGAGGTCGAGGTCGTGCGCACCGCCGACGCCGCGCTGATGGCTAACAGCCCTGCAAACCGTCGCCACTCGGCGTCCTCGGGGTGAACGCTTGGCCCCCCAAGCGTTCACCCCTGCGTCCTTGATTGGCTCGATTTTCGGACTGTTGTGAACGAAGAGCCAGCCTGGGATACCCACGGCCGCCCCGCGTGGAGTCCGTGGGCCGGCGGGGCGCGAGCCGAGCCCTGCGCCCGGAAGCGCCGGCTGGCGCCGCCGCCCATTTGTGTTTGTGTCCGCAGGCACAAGTGTCTTTACACTGAACTGGGCAAGATGCCGATAGCGGGCCTATGGGAAGGGAAACGGTGGAAGGCACGGGTCCGCAGGGCCTGAGGCGCCTGTTCGCGCGCGGCCCGGATCCATACGCCGGCGCGGACCTCAGCAACGCGCGGCGGATGGTCGTTCTGCTGTGGTTGCTCAGCTCCGTCCTGACGGCCGTCTTCCTGCCGTTCTCTCCCCCGACCGAGAACCTCGGCTCGGCCGGGTGGGTCGTGGCCGCCCTGATCGTGGCCGGCGGCGCCCTCGGCGCGTGGTGGCTACTGGATACGCGACGGGCGGTGAGCTTCGACCAGCTGCTGGCCGTGACCTACGCGGGCGTCGTCCAGGTGGCCGTCCTGGACTGGCTGGCGGCCGGGGGCAGCGTGACCTACAGCGGCCTGCTCGTGCTCTGGATCTGCGCCGGGGTCGGAGTGCATCCCCCGGCGGGCAATCGTGCTGATGGCCGTGGTCGCGGTGGCCGCCTCGCTGCCGCTTCTCTATGCGGACGACATGGCGGGGGTGGTGCGCCTCGTGCTGCTCACCCTTGCGGCAGGCGGGGCGCTGCTCGTGCTGATGGTCTACGTGCGCGCCCAGCGCCTCGGCCTGCAGGCCGGCGAGCAGAGCGCACGACAGCTCGCGCTCGAGGACACCCTCACCGGGCTTGGCAACCGGCGCGCCTTTGACGAGGCGCTGCGATCGGAGATCGGACGCACGCGGAGAGCGGGCTCGCCGCTGTCCCTCGCCCTGCTCGACCTCGACGGGTTCAAGAGGATCAACGACCTCCATGGACACGTGGTCGGTGACCAGTACCTGCGCAGGTTCGCGGACGCCGTCAAGGCGTCGGTGCGCACCGGCGACCGCTGCTTCCGGTGGGGCGGCGACGAGCTGGCGGTGCTCTTCCCGGACACCGCGGTCGACGAGGCCGAGGCCGTGTGCGCCCGGATAGCAGCCGAGGTCCGCGAAGCGAACGCAGCCGACGCCGATCCGCGACTGGGCGTTACCTACGGCGTGTCGCAACTTGCCGCAGAGGGTGACGAGGTCGAGATCGTGCGCACCGCGGACTCCGCGCTGATGGCCCAGAAGGAGAGCAAGAGCCGCCGGGGCGCCCGCTTCGCGCGAGCCCCCGAATAGCCTCCACGCCGGTGGCCGAACTGACACTGGGACCCGTTCTCCGCTACGTCGGAGAGACCGAGGCCACCCTCTGGGTCGAGACGGACTCCGCGTGCGAGGTCGAGGTCCTCGGGCGCCGTGCGCACACGTTCCACGTCGAAGGGCATCACTACGCGATCGTGGTGGTCCAGGGCCTCGACCCGGGCCAGACCTACGAGTACGGCGTGACCCTCAACGGAGCCCCCCGCTGGCCTCCTGCCGGAAGCGAGCTCCCGCCCAGCGTCATCCGCACCCTCAGCCCCGACGAGCCGCTGAGGTTCGTATTCGGATCGTGCCGGGTGTCGGTGCCACACGAGCCGCCGTACACCCTCACGAAGGACGAGGACGACCGCGGCCGTGAGATCGACGCGCTGTACGCGATGTCGCTGCGGATGCAGGACGAGCCGAACGGGCGCTGGCCCGACGCGCTCCTTCTCCTCGGCGACCAGGTGTATGCGGACGAGGTCTCACCCGAGACCCTCGAGTTCATCCGCGGTCGCCGCGACATCGAGCAGCCGCCCGGCGAGCAGATCGCCGACTTCGAGGAGTACACGCGCCTCTACCTCGAGTCATGGAGCGAGCCGACCCTGCGCTGGCTGCTCTCGACGGTGTCGACGGCCATGATCTTCGACGACCACGACGTGCACGACGACTGGAACACGTCGATCGACTGGCTGGAGGCCCAGCGGGCCAAGCCGTGGTGGGACGAGCGCATCGTCGGCGGGCTCATGTCCTACTGGATCTACCAGCACCTGGGCAACCTGTCCCCCACCGAGCTGAAGAACAACGGCCTGCTCACCCGGGTGCGCAACGCCGTGGACGCCGGGCCGATGCTGCGCGAGTACGCCTACCGGGCCGACCGCCAGGTGCAGGGCAGCCGCTGGACCTACTACCGCGACTTCGGCCGCACCCGCCTGGTGGTCATGGACTCCCGTGCGGGGCGCATCCTCGACAACGGCCGGCGCTGCATGACCGACGACGACGAGTGGCGCTACATCGAGGACTGCTCCACCGGCGACTTCGACCACCTGCTGCTGGCCTCCACGCTGCCGATCCTGCTCGCGCCGGGGATGCACCACATGGAGGCCTGGAACGAGGCCGTCTGCGCCGGGGCCTGGGGCGCACCGGCCGCCAAGCTCGGCGAGAAGCTCCGCCAGGCGCTCGATCTCGAGCACTGGGCGGCGTTCGGCGAGTCCTTCCAGCGCATGGCCGGCCTGTTCCAGCAGGTCGGAGCAGGGGACCGCGGCCCGGCACCGGCCTCGATCGTCGCCCTGTCGGGCGACGTCCATCACGCCTACCTGGCCGACGTCGCCTTCCGGCGCGAAGCAGGGGTCCAGAGCGCCGTCTACCAGGCCGTGTGCTCGCCGATCCGAAATCCGCTCGACTCCCGCGAGCGGCGCTTCATCCAGGCCGCGGCCTCGGCCCCGACGGCGGCGGTCGCGCGCCGGCTGGCGCGGGCCGCGGGGGTGGCCGATCCCGCCATCCGCTGGCGCATCTCCGAGGCTCCCACCTTCGACAACCAGGTGGCCACGCTCGAGCTCGACGGCCGCCACGCCTCGCTTCGCATCGAACGCTCGACCGCGGACGACACCGGGCGCCCGGTGCTCGAGACCGCCCTCGAGCGGCAGCTCGCCTGAGGCCGCCCCGCTTCGCCCGCGCCCGCCGCCGGCCCGATTAGAGCCGCCCGCCGGGGGGTAGGCTGCCCTCCATGACATCTATTCCAGAGCAGCAGAAGATCATCCAGCACCTGAACGAGGCGCACGCCACCGAGCTCGCGATCGTGCGCACCCTTCAGGCCCACATCGCCATGACGCCGGCGGGGCGCTACCGCCGGGGCCTCGACCGGCATCTCGACGAGACGCGCGAGCACGCCGAGCGCGTCGAGCGCCGGCTCGGGGACCTCGGCGTCGGCCGCAGCCCCGTGCAACTCGGCGTCGGAGTCGTCCAGGGTGTGCTCGGGCAGGTGCTCGCCCTGACCAAGGGTCCGCTCGACCTGGTGCGCGGTGGCAGCCCCGAGGAGAAGCTCCTGAAGAACGCCAAGGACGAGTGCGCCACGGAGGCCCTCGAGATCGCCACCTACGAGTCCCTGGAGGCGCTGGCCCGCCGAGTGGGTGACGAGGAGACGGCGGAGCTGGCCGCGGACATCCGCGCCGACGAGGAGAAGATGCTCGAGCGCCTGCGCAAGGAGCTTCCGAACCTGGTCGACGCCGTGGTGCGCGCCGAGATCGACGGCAACTCCTCCTACGACCCGAGCACCACCGGCGCCGCCGACGTGGTGAAGGACGCCCAGGAGACCGTCAAGGAGACGGCCCAGAAGGCCGGCAAGCGGGCGCGCACGACGGCCCGCCAGGCACGCCGGGTCCCCGGGGTCGCTCAGGTCGAGGGCGAGATCAAGGGCGCGGTGGCGTCCGAGGAGGACCTCGCAATCCCGGGCTACGACGACCTCAAGGTCGCCGACATCAACAAGCGGCTCACCGAGCTCTCGCAGATCGACCTCGCCAAGATCGATGCCTACGAGCGCAAGGGCCGCAACCGCACGTCGGTCCTCAACCGGATCTCGAACCTCCGCGGCGATGAGCCGTGGCCCGGGTACGACGAGCAGAGCGTCGAGGACATCCGCAAGGCGCTCGACGCCGCCAACGAAGACGTGGTGAAGACCGTGCGCGGGTACGAAACCGCTCACAAGAAGCGTCAGGGCGTTCTGCAGGCCACCGAGCGGGAGCTCGCGAAGAGCTAGAGGTCGCCTCCGCCTCCGCGCTGGCCGCGGCCGCTCGCCCCCTCGGGTCGGGCGGCCGTTTGCGTTTCCCGCTAGCGGTTGGACGTCCCGCTGGGAGAAAGGCCGTCCCCGATCGAGCCCGCCCCTCATGCAAGAGGCCGCCGGCCGGGCTGGCGCCCGACCGGCCTCTCGAGACCCAGTAGCCGTCCTGGGCGCCTACCCCTGGGGCGCGGGCGGCTGCTGAGTCTGCACCTCGGTGCTGCTCGTCTCCGAGCCGCCGCCGCCCATCCGCTGCTGCGCCTTCTCCCGCGCCTGCTGGGCGTCCTGCTGGGCCTGGTCGCGGCCCTTCTGGAAGTCCTGCTTGACCTGGTCCTTCTGCTCCTTGCCCTTGTCCTGGGCCGACTGCAGGGCGTTTGCCGCCAGGTCGCGGCCGCCGAGGCCGAAGGCAAGCGCCAGCCCGAGGGCGAGCGAGAACATCAGCGCCATGTAGGTGATGCGCACGATGTCCTCGGCGATCTTCAGCTGGTCGAGGATCATGAAGGTGGCGATGGCCATGATCAGGATCGGCACCACCGAGCCGACGACCTTGCCGGTCGGGGTGTCGCCCATCGTGCGGGCGATCAGCCCGGCGATCGCCGTGGCCACGACGCCGGCCAGCACGAAGATCAGGATGGCCACGATCACGTTTGGCAGGTAGGCGACGATCGAGCCGATGAAGTTGTCGGCCGCGGTGCCGCCGATCGTCGAGATCGCGATGCCGAGCACCGCCAGGATGATCACGTAGTAGGCGACGCTTGCGATCAGCGCCGCGGGGCTTGCCCCGGGGCTGATCTTCTCGACGTACTGGCCCGACTGCCCGGAGTGCAGGGCGCGGTCGATGCCCGCGGCCTGCAACGCCTTGGTGAGCGCCGCCTTCACGAGCCGGGCCACGATGAACCCGACGACGAGGATGACGAGGAACAGGATGAGCTTCGGCAGGAACTCGACGATCGGGTTGAGGAAGGTGTCGACCTTGCGGTGGTTAGAGGCGATGACCAAGTCCAAGTGGACCTCCTTGAAGGGGGTTGGGCGCCAAACGGCGGCGGGGCCGACGATCGGCACCGTATTCCGTATCGAGTTACCCGAAGATCTCAGGCGCCAACCGCGACGGGATCGGTTAGACCGCCGACGCGTGGGTACTACCGGGACACGGCCAAACCCGGCCCACTCCGAGCCAACAGGAGGTTCAATGCAGTCGACCGCCGAACGCGAGCCGGAAAGCCCTGTGCAGGAGCCCGACGAGGCCGACCAGGCGGCCGAGGATCTCGACCTGGACCTGCCGCCCAACGAGAGCGCCCCGGGCCATAACCCGGATCCAGACGACGAGGAGAGCGCGTGACCGAGAACCCGACCGGCGATCCGCAAGCGGGGACGAGCCCGGCGGCCGCCGACGAGCAGGAGGGCTCGAACGTCGAGAAGGACCCGAGCGACTGGGTGACCGGCGAGGAGCCGATGACCGGCGCACAGGCCTCCTACCTGAGGACGCTCTCCGAGCAGGCCGGTGAGGAGTTCGACGCGAACCTGAACAAGGCCGACGCCTCCCGCCGCATCGACGAGCTGCAGCAGAAGACCGGGCGTGGCCGCTCCTGACCCGGAGGTCGAATAGGGTGCCGGGGGTCAGAGACCACGGGGAGGGCACATGACAGACGACCAGGAGCAGCCGGAGGAGCAGGGCGAGGCGAAGCCGGAGGAGCAGGGCGAGGCGAAGTCGGACGCGCAGGCCAAGGCGCAGTCCGCCGAGGAGGAGCGCGAGGAGGCCAAGGAGGAGATCAGGAAGCTGGAGGAGGATCCGCCTCAGAAGCTCGAGGACTGGCCGTCGGGCAAGGCCAAGTACGAGACCTTCGGGGGCCCCGAGGGCGAGCACTCGTACGAGGAGGGACCCGAGGCGAAGCTCGGCCCGTCGTCACTTCGCCACCTCGAGGGCGGTGAGGTGACGATCGAGGGCGAGAAGGTGGAGGACTCCGACGAGTACAAGGGCGACCCGATCCCCGGTGGGCCAACCGACCCTGACGCAACGGGTGGCGCGGAAGGAGCCCGGCAGACCTAGCGGCCGGGGGCTACGCCACGCCCGCCGCCGGCTCCGCCACCAGCGGCGGCCAGGTGGACGGCGGGCCGTCCGGGCGGCGGATGCGATGTGCCTCGCCGGGGGGGAGCGCGGACAGCAGGTCGTGGGTGTCCTCGTCGCGCAGCTGGCCGCCGACGGTTACGCGCGCGGCCTCGATCACCTCGTGCCGGCGCCTGCTGCTCATCAGGTTCGGCCCCATGATCGCCAGGTCCTCGTCGGTCGGCTGGATCAGCACGAGCTCGGTGCCGGTGGCGCGCAGCTTCTTGGCCTCGCTGCCCAGCCGCCGCCCTGCGGCCGTCCGGAACACGGCGGCCAGGCGCTCGGCCGGGTTCCAGGCCTTCATCGGGTGCAGCGACGAGGTGGGGTTGAGGCAGATCACCAGGTCGAGCCGCTCGCCGCGCAGGACGTCGAGGTTGGAGTTCGAGTACAGACCACCGTCAACGTAGCGCCGCCCACCGATGTCGACGGGCCGGTAGAAGCCGGGGATGGAGCAGGAGGCCGCCACGGCGTCAGCCAGCTCGGCCGGCGGCGCCCCGTGGCGACCGAAGGCCACGCGCCGGCCGGTCGAGTAGTCGCAGGCCATGATCCACAGGTTGGGATGGTCGGCCCAGCCGGCGGGCACGGCGCTGCGCACCGTGTCCTTGAGCGGTTGGGTGGAGATGAAGCCCCGAGGCAGCCAGCCGCCGAGGAGGGCGGCCGGCGTGTGGCGGTGCGGACGAAGCAACGTGCGAAGAGCCAGGCCCCACGACCCCGGCCCGAGCGGCAGGCCGCCCTCGCGACGGAAGCGCGCGCCGGCGTTGCGGTCGGCCTCCCCGACCGGCCTGCCGTGCG
This sequence comes from Thermoleophilaceae bacterium, assembly GCA_030446485.1. Classification (GTDB taxonomy): domain Bacteria; phylum Actinomycetota; class Thermoleophilia; order Solirubrobacterales; family Thermoleophilaceae; genus JAUJNF01. The sequence continues at coordinate 303,863 of JAUJNF010000001.1, forward strand.
CGTCAGTAAGGCCGTCGAAGTCCTCGCCCGCCGAGTGCGCGACCATGAACCACGGCGGCACGCCGGCGGCCACCAGCGCCCCCATCATCGACCCTGCCGAGGTACCGACGATGTAGTCGGCGCTCGCGGGGTCCCAGCCGGTCTTGCGAGCCAGCGCCTCGAGGCCACCCACGAGCCACGCCCCGCCCAACACGCCCCCCGCCCCGAGCACGAGGCCCACCTTCACGAACGGCAGCTCCGAAGCCGGGTGCTCACGCGGCGGGGGCGGCCACTATGCGGCCTGCTGCAGCTCGCGCTTGAGCACCTTGCCGGTGGGATTGCGAGGAAGCTCCTTGATGAACTCCACCTCGCGCGGCACCTTGTAGTTCGCCAGGTTCTCCTTCACGTAGCCCTTCACGTCGGCCTCGGTGAGCTTCGCCTTGGGCTTCTTCACCACGTAGGCCTTCAGCCGCTGGCCGAACTTCGCGTCGTCGATCCCGACCACGGCGGCCTCGGCCACGGCCGCGTGGTTGGCCAGGAGGTCCTCGACCTCGCGCGGGAACACGTTCTCTCCCCCGGAGACGATCATGTCGTCGTCGCGCCCCGAGACGAAGAGGCGCCCGCCCTCGTCGAGGAAGCCGACGTCCCCGGTGCTCATGAGCCCGTTCACGATGTCCTTGCTGCCGCCGCCGGTGTAGCCCTCGAACAGCATCTCGTTGGCCACGAAGATCCGGCCCGTCTCCCCCACCGGCAGCTCCGACCCACGCTCGTCGAGGATGCGCAGGATCGTGCCGCGCGGAGGGCGGCCGGCGGTGCCCGGCGCCGCCTTCAGGTCCTCGGGCCCCGCGATCGTCGCCCAGGCCACCTCGGTGGATCCGTAGAGGTTGTAGACGACGTCCCCGAACTCGTCCATGAAGCGGCGCGCCAGGTCCCCCGGCAGGGCGGAGCCGCTCACCGGCACGGCTTTCAGCGAGGACGTGTCGTAGCGGCGGCGCACCTCGGGGGGCAGCTCCAGGATGCGCTGAAGCATCACCGGGACCATCGGCACCGCGGTGGCGCGGTGGCGCTCGATGCCCTCGAGCACCCGCTCGGGATCGAACCTGCCCTGCAGCACGTAGGTGGAGGACAGGAGCAACCCGATCGTGAAGTGCGCGAAGCCCCAGGAGTGGAAGAGCGGCGCGGCGATCAGCGTCACGCCCCGGGCCTTCAGCGGGATGCGGTCGAGCATGCTGAGGGCGGGCTCGATCGACTCGGGCGGCTTCCGCGCGGCGCCCTTCGGCGTCCCGGTCGTGCCCGAGGTGAGGATCACCGCGCGGCCCTGCTCCTCGGGCGGATCGACCGCTGACTGGTCACCGCCGGTGGCGAGGGCGTCGAGCGTCGGAGTGCGCCCGGTGTCGCCGTCGTGCCACGCTATGAAGCGCTTGCGCCGCGTGGCCCCCTTCAGCAGGGCCTCGAACTCCTGGTCGTAGACGATGGCCTTCGGCTTCTCGCGCTTCACGACCTCGGCGAGCTGCGGTCCGGCGAACCCGGTGTTGAGGTAGAGGGCGCTCGCACCGAGCTTCGAGACCGCCAGCGTGGCGTAGATGAAGTAGCGGTGGTTGCGGCACATGATCGCCACCCCGTCCCCCTCGCCGATGCCCTCGGACCGGAAGGCGTGGGCTATGGCGTTCGTGTGGAGGTTGACCTGCGCGAACGTGACGGCCCCGCGCTCGTCGATGATCGCCGCCTCGTTCGGGTAGCGGATCGCCGAGGCCTCGTAGCCGGCGGCGGGCGAGGGGCCCCAGCGGTTGAGGGCGAGGATCGTGCGGGCCAGCCGGTCCGGGCGGATCGGACGGATCAGCCCGGCCTCCGCGAGCACCCGCACCGAGCCGATCTGGTGGCCGACCCACTCGAGCCGGGAGGGGGCGAGCTCGGCGGGATCCGGCCCGAGGCCGGTGCCCTCGACCTGGTGCTTGACCTGCGCGAGGATGTCCCGCAGGTTCTGCCGCACGAGCGGGCCCGAGATGCGCTCGGAGATGAAGGCCAGCAGGCCGCCCGGGGCCACGTAGCTCAGGCGCAGGGTCACGGTGGTGCGCCCGTCCCGCTCTCGCAGCCTGAAGCGCAGCCGCTGGTCGAGGCCCGTGACGCTGTTCCAGGCCATGTCGCACGGCGGGTCCCACTCGACGATCTCGATCAGGCCCCCCACCTCCGCCGAGCCGACCCGCATGCGCATCGAGTGCCGGGCGCCGAGGCCGCTGGCCCTGTCGCCCTCGACTTCCCAGCGGGTGATGCTCGGCAGGTGGCGGTGGTAGTTCGAGGGGTCCGCAAGGAACTCCCACACCCGCTCGGACGGCGTGTCGACGACGATCTGTTCCTCGAGCCTCACCCTGGGGCTCCTAGCCGACGATCGGCAGCCGCCGCTCGGCGGCCAGCGCGTCGAGGGCGTCCTGCATGCGGGTGACCACCTCGCCGTACACTTCCTCGAGGTCGGGATCGTCACCGAACTCCTCGCGCAGGTCGATCGGGGCCAGGACCTGGGTCGTGAGCTTGGCGGGGAGTGGGATGCGTCCCGCCACGTCGCCGATCACGAGGCCCCACGGCGGGGCGATGGAGATCGGCAGCACCTTCAGCCGCAGGGACCGGTCGAGGCCGAGCAGCCTGGAGAGCCAGGCGCCCCGGCTGAGGAACAGCGCCGTCTCCTGGCCGCCGATCGACACCACCGGCACGATCGGCACGTCCTTGCGAAGCGCCAGCCTGATGAAGCCCTTGCGCCCGGCGAAGTCCACGCGCGCGGACTCCCACGACGGGCGGTGCACCTCGTGGTCCCCGCCCGGATAGACCAGCAGCGCGGCGCCGGTGTCGAGTGCGCGCTCGGCGTTCTCGGGGGAGGCGGCAACGGTTCCGTGCTTGCGCAGCATCGAGAGCCCGGGGAAGGACAGCACCAGGTTGTGGGCGAGCTGGAAGAAGCGCCGCTCCACGCCGAAGTAGGTGGCGAAGGCCAGCGTGAAGAGCAGCGTGTCCGGGGTGAGGTTGCCGCCGGAGTGGTTGCCGACGAGCAGCACCGGCCCCGTGGACGGGACGTTGTGCAGGCCCCTGACCTCGCCGCGGAAGTAGAAGCTTACGAGCATCCACAGCCCGGGCAGCGTCTCGCGAATGTAGTCGGGGTCGCGCTCGTCGAGGTCGGCCTGCGGGATTCGTCGCTGCACCTGCTCGGAGACCGCGGCGGTGATCCGTGAGGCGAGGTCCTGGCGCTGGCGCGGGGTGCCGTGGCCGTTTGTCGACGGCTGCGTGCGCGTGCGGCGGCGGGCGCTTCGCTGCGCGTCGCTCACTGTGCTTGCCCCCGTTTCGCTTGCATGCCGGCGAGGGGAGGCTATCGCGACGGCCACCAACACCGCGTCGCGTGGTCGAGGCGCTCGATCGTCAGGCCGTGGCGTTCGACCGGCAGGCCGAGGCGTTCGATCGTCAGGCTGCGGCGCTCGACCGGCTCGAGGCGGCCTCTCGGCTTCCACAGCGATCCTGAAGGCCAGCTTCGAAGGCTTCATGGCGCGACTCGAGGACATGGGCGAACAGGTCCGCGCGAACACCCAGGCGGTCCTGCGTGTGCTCGACCGCCTGGACGGCGGTCAGCAGCCGTCGACGTAGTCACCTGGGTCGTCATTCGCGCCCAACGGTGAGGCGGACTTCCGGCTCAGGTCACTGCCTCATCCGGTGAAGCGGGGTGAGCGTCGCGACTCGTCGCCGCCGCGTGACTGGGCGCGGCAGACGCGGAAGCTGGCGACAAGGGCGCCCGCCGGCGCACCGGCGAAGGACACGCGTGCGGTTACCGAATGGCGGCCGCGTCTGAGTCGCCGGGGGTCGACCGTCACGCGGTAGCGGTCGCGAGCGTCGGGGCGCCGTACCGCGGCGCCCCTCGGGCGTCCGTCTACCGAGAAGCGAACGGCCTCGATGCCCTCGCCCGTGACCGTGGCCTTGAAGGGCCGGCGGTGGCAGCCACTCGGGGTGCGCAGGGTCGCGGGAAGGTTGCCGGGGCGTGGCGGACCGCCGGCGCCGGGCGCCCCCGGCGGCGCCTGCGCCTCACGCAGGTAGATGGCCGAGGTCATCGCGGTCACCAGCAGCTCGTTGCGGCAGTAGGTCGTCTGCGAGCCGAACTGCACTTCGCAGGCGGCGCGGCGCGCGTCGGCGCCGTCGGGGTCGAACAGCTCGGCGCGGACCCAGGTGGCGCCGGCGGGCGACTCGAACTGCAGCTGGAAGTCCGGGCCCGTGACCGGCACGTCGGCGAAGGCCTTCTTCCCGCCGTCGCTGAACACCCGGACGAACGTGCCCGGTGCGCCCCGCACGCGCACGCGTAGAGGGGACCCCGGCGCGACGGTGTCGCCGACGATCGACTCGAAGCTGCCGTTGCGCTCGGCGTCGGCCTCCAGGAAGATGCCCGGCCCGCCGAACGCGGGAGGCTGCACGGAGATGTAGGTGCGGCCGGCGCGCAGGCCCTCGAGCACCCCGCGCTCGCTGCGCTCGGTCACGAAGACGTGCGTGGTGGGCTGGCCGGCGCCCTGAAGAGCGCTCGTGAAGACACCGTGGCTGTCGCTCCCGCCGGTGGCCCCCACCCTGTGGCCGCGGTCGAGGAAGCCCTCCCAGAAGCGCACGGCGTCGTCGTTCGAGGAGCCGGACGGGAAGGGCGGCTGGTACAGGCGCGAGATGTTCCAGGTCTCGACGGTGTCCGGCACGACCTCGTACAGGTAGCCCCAGTCCGGGTCGTCGGGGAAGCTCGTGGAGCCGTTGGCGGGGTGGTTCACCTGGAAGATCCCACCGTCGGCGCGCACCTCGTCGGCCAGCCGCTGGACATCGGCGCCGGTGCTCTCCCCGTTGGCGTAGAGCCGTCCCGCGCCGAGCATCTGCGCGTGACCCTCGAGCGAGTTCTCGTAGCCGCGCACACCGATCACCCCGCCGCTGCCGAAGCCGGGGTCGGTCTGCGAGCGGATGTCGTTGTGGTCGCTGATCGCCAGGTAGTCGAGCCCACGGGTCCGGGCCTGCGTGAACTGGCCGGCGACCGTGAACCCGAGGGAGAAGAAGTCGTCGGGACCGGTGTTGTCGTCGCCGGGGCCGCCGTAGGAGTCGTGGGAGTAGGTCGTGTGGATGTGCAGGTCGCCGGCGAGCCACTCGCCGGAGGGTGCCGCGACGGCGGCGGGGCAGGTGGCGAGGGCCGCCGCCGCGAGCGTCAGGGCGAGCGCCAGCCGGCCGCGGCCGCTACCGCGTGTCGGCACCGGCCGGCTGCAGCAGGTCGTTGGCGAACGGGACGCAGCGCTCCCCGCCCGCTTCCCGGAACACGAGGCCGCGGCCGAACACCTCGCCCGCCCCTCGCAGGAGCGAGCAGGTCACACGCTCGCCGATCGTCGGCGAGACGTTGAAGAAGAAGTTGTCGTTGCTGATCGGGTTCACCTCGTCGCCGCGCTGGTTGAAGAACGAGCGGCGGATCGGTTCGGGGTAGGACTCGTAGGGGGCGATCAGGTACCCGAGCTGGTCGTTCGCGAGCCCGGCCGTCATGTACCCGCGCGCCGGCACGAGCTCCTTCACGCGCAGCGGTATCTGAGGGTAGGCCTCGCCGGGCAGGGTGGAGAGCAGCACGTCGCCGATGCGGATGGTGGCGGTGACCGTTCCCACGACGTTGCCGGTCAGCCACGGGGGCGTGAGCGCGCGGTTGATGTCTACTCCGGTGGCGGGCGCGCCGATGTTGCCGCCGAGGATCACGGCGTTGGTACCAGCGTCCTGGATCAGGAAGGAACGCGCCGCCACCACCGGATTGCCCGGAACCGATTGCGCCGCCGCCACCGCCTGCTCTGCGCGGTCGACGACCCGCTTGGCGTAGGCGCCGATCGAGCACAAACTCTTGCGATCGGCCTCCGTGAAGCTGTTGTCGCGGTCGCCGCCCGGACCCATGTCGTCCGGGCAACCGCGGTCGGCGGGCTGCGTGCGGCCGAGCGTGCCGACGACCGTCAGCGCCTCGCCGCCGAAGCGCTCCTCGAGCAGGGTGTTCGCCGCCTGCACCCAGTCGCCGCTCACCTTGGTGTTTCTCGCGCCGAGCACGGTGGTGTGTGCCGAGAAGTTGAGCAGCGTCGCGAACGGCCGCCGGTCGCCGTCCACGGCCCGAAGGACGCGGACGTCGGAATCGACGACCCTGTTGGCCTCGTCGTACGAGAACTGGTTGGAGAGCAGGTCGGCGCCGTCCGCCGTGCCGTACTGGAGGGTTCCGGCGCGCTGGGTGTCGAAGGCCTCGACGATGGCCTCGACGGTCCGGTCGAAGATGAAGCGGCGGTACTCGATCGGCACCCCGCCCCACACGCCGATGGTGTCGGGACCGCTGTGGCTGTGGTCGGACTGGATCACCACCGACTGCGCCGGCAGCCGCCCGCCCGTGCGCTGCTCGACGGCCTTGCGCATGTCGACGATCCCGAGCGGCCCGTCCTTGGTGGCGGTGAACCAACCCTGGGTCTCGATGTCGGCAATCGCGGTGGCGCCCTCCCCGCCGCTGACCGCGATCGCCCGCACGTGGATGCCCTCGCCGAGGATGCCCGTGGCCGCGCGGCCCGGAATCAACGGGCTGTTGCCGGCGCCGTAGCCGCCGAGGTACACCGGCTGACCCGCGAACCGGCCGTCGGCGCCGGGGTTGATCGAGCGCGAGGCCACGCCCACCCGGTAGCACCCGTCGCGGTCGCCGCGCAGGGTCGTCTCGACGAAGCGCGAGCGGTTGGCGCCCGTGAAGGCCGGCACGCGGCGACGCGGCCGGCCGCGGCCATCCGGGCCCGGGCGGCGGCGGGGGCTCCCGCGCCCCGACGGGCGGGCCGACGACTCGCCGGCCACCGACAGCGCTCGGTCACCGCAGCGCTCGAACGCACGGCGGCCGGCGGCCGTGAGCCGGAGCGCGACGACGCGCTGTCCCCGCATATTGAAGTCGACCCGGCGGCTCGCGACCGTCACCGGAGGGATGGCCGCCGCGCCGGCGCGGCGGGCACTCGGAAACGGAAGGCGGACGAAGTCGGCGACCCGAGCGGTCAGGTCCACTCGCGCCGGTGCCCTGACGGCGACGCGCACACGCAGGCTCCCGCGGTTGAGCGCGTCGGTCTGCGTGGTGGTGAGCACCCGTAGGTCGGGTGGCGGCGCGGCGGCCGAAGCGCTGACCGCCGTGACGCCCATGGTGGCCAGGACCACCGCGCCGGCGCCGATCAGCCGCACGCTCATCCCGTGAACCGCGGCGGGCGCCGGCGGCCACGGTCCCGGCCTCCGCGGTCGCCTCGCGGCCGGCCGCCCCGGTCGCCTCGCGACCGTCCGTTGCCCCGGCCCGTGTTCGGGCGCTGACTCGGCCGGGCGCCGCAGCGGGCACGCCGAGCGCTCAGGGTCCCCGCGCGCATGATCGCGAGAGGGCTCGCCTCGCCGCGCGTGACCCGCGCCGAGGGCGCCGCGTTCTCCTCGCCGTTAGCGTCGCGGATGCCGCCGGGGGCGATGAACGCCACGTCGCCCCTGCGCAGCCGCGCGCCGAGCGCAAAGCCGTCGCCCTGGCGGTGGGCGCGGACGCGGCTCACGCCGCCGCGGGCCCGCACCACGGTGGCCTCCGCGCACGACACCTCGGCGGTATCGGCCCACGGCCGGAAGGCACAGCCGAAGCAGTACCACTCGAAGCGGCCGGCGTCGTTCGGCCGCAGCGGATCGCGGACCACGGTGCGGCCGTTCTTGAACTCACCCTCCTTCTGGGACGCCCTGATGAACGGCGTGGGCGAGTCGTAGCTGTCGGGGTAATCGATCGGCCCGATCACCGACGTTACCGTTCCGGTGGGCGCCGGGTCGGCCGCCTGCGCCGCGGAGGCGTTCGGCGTCGCGCCGCCCTCGTCTCCGGTTCCGAGGTCTGGAGGCTGCTGCTTCGGCTCCTTCACCTTCTTGACCTCGAGCGTGCGGGTGGGCCCGACGGCGAAGCGCACTCGCCCCGACCGGTTGGCGACTATCGAGGGCACGGTGACCCCGTCCCAGCGCCCGACCCGGAAGGGCTCGGAGGTGATCGAGTAGGGCACGGGACGGTTGCCCTGCTGCCGCTGGCCGCGGGCCACGAAGCGGTACTCGCCGACCGGCGTCGAGCGTGGCCGCTCGCCGGTGTCGAAGTCGGAGGTGAACGCCTCGAAGTGCGCGGTCCACTCCCAGCGGTAGCTCCCCTGCAGGTACGAGGGCGCCTCCTCGCCGCGCGGGAACTTCAGCGTCACGGGCAGCTCGCCGGACTGGTCGGCGTACTCGACCCAGTTCGCGCCCACGCGGCGCTCCACGCGCACCTCGGGGTTGTCCACGAAGTTGTTGCCGCCGTTCCAGGTGAACAGGGCGGCGTCGAAGCGGCGGATGTCGGCGGGCTGCTTCACGGCCTCCACGGGGCCGGCGTCGTCACGGACCAGCCGCTCGAAGGCCACGATGGCCGTCTCACCGGTGCGGCCGAGCACCGCCGCTCGCTCGTCGTTCAGCGCGACGTCGGCCTGCACCTTCGGATCGAGGATCCGCTCCTGCTCCTGATCCCTCGGCAGCGGCATCGACGGGTTTTTCAGCAGTCCGCCCAGCGTCACGAGGCGCGAGGCCATGTAGTCGCTCGAGTGCGGCCCCCAGCCGGTGAGCGCCTTGCGGTAGTGGTCGCCGCGCTGGTACTCGCGGTAGGTCGCGATGTAGCCGTTGTAGTCGTTGCCCATGCCGATCGGCACGGTCAGGCGGTAGCCGAGCTCGGGCGGCAGCTCGGCCCCCGCCTGCGTGTAGTTGCCCTTGATCTGCTCCGGGTCCGCCGGCTCCGACTCGGCGGTGGGAGCGTTCTCCGCGTCGTTCCAGCCGTCGGCGGCGTTGTTCACCTGCGCCCTGAAGCGGCGGTACTTCTCGTCTGAGATCGGTGGCAGCGTGCGGGGCTCGTCGGGCTTGGTCCGGTCGGCGCGCGGGTTGGGACAGGTCCAGGTGCCGTCCGGGTTCTGCCGGCAGCCGTTGTGGCGGGCCAGCGGGTCCGGCGCGGTGCGGTCGGGCTTCGACCAGTCGTAGCCCAGGTACTGGTCCCCCTGCGCGGCGTTGGTCCGGGTCTTGATGTTGCGGCTCTGGTCCGCCCACTGCTCACATGAGCAGACGGTGAACAGGATCTCGCCGAGGCGGAAGGCCTGCAGGTGCACGCTCACGTCCTCCTCCAACGCCGTGTAGCTGGGCGCCGAGAGGTTGTCCGGCACCGGGATGCCGGCGTCGCGCAGGTCTTGCGCGCTGATGCCCGGGTCGATGCCGGTCGTCGGCGGCTGGGGCACCTCGCCGCCGAAGCCACCCAGCTCGAAGATCTCCCGCAGGCCGCTGCTGGGGCTCTGGCAGGTGGGCACGCCGCCCACCTTCTGGTCGAGCGGGTTGCCGGAGAAGGTGCAGTTCTGCGCGGTGGGGAAGGGGTGGGAGAAGGGGCCCGGATAGAAGCGGTCCTCCATGGCCACCGGGAACGAGGTGCTGAACGGGACGAAGCGGTCGCGGTACTCGGCCGGCGGGGTGCCGCGCTCGATGTCGCGCCAGGTGTCCACCACCGCGTCGGCCATCAGCCGCGCGCCGTAGTCGGCCTGGCCGTACTCGCGATGGGTGAACTCCAGCCGCTCCGAGACATCGTGGAACGAGCTCCGCTCCGGCTCGGCGGTGCCCACCGCGTTCTGGGTGTAGATCGTGACCGCGTCGGTCTCCCGATCGACCATCCGCTCGAGCGGCCCGAGGTAGTCGGCGCTGATCAGGTTGTTGCCGTCGAGGAACTCGGGATGCAGGCTGAAGTTCACGAGGTTGGCGAGCGGCTTTGGCCGCGCCGGGTCCGATACGTCGTCGAAGCGCACCACCGTCATGTCGTGGTCCGCGTCGTTGTTCGGATAGCCCGCCGGGGTGCCGGCGGTGGCCTCGGTCTCGGCCACGGCCGGGCCGAACGAGTTGCGGTGGGTCTTGTCGAAGTAGTTCACCGAAGCGCCCACCCGCACCGGCTTGAGCTGGTCGGCGGCCTGCTCGACGGCTGCCGCCATGCGCTTGGCGTAGTAGTCGTAGAAGCGCACGTCGAAGACGTCCTGGAAGGTCCAGACGCCCGGAGAGGTGGACGAGTAGAAGGGCGACGAGTGGTTGTGCGTGACCGCCATCGTGAAGTTCCCGCGCCCGATGCCGGAGTCGCCGTCCTCGAGGATCTGCGCGGCGCGGCGCCAGAGGAGGTCCTGCGGGATGTACAGGTCGTTCTTGACGACGGCCACGCGCTTGCCGTCGGGGCCCTGCACCACCAGCGCCCGGACCTGCAGGCGCGACTGGATCCCGTACGAGCCGGCGCGGGCGATCGCGTGCGCCGACGGGTCGAAGCGCTCCTGGGCCTGCGGGTCGGAGGCGTACTGGCCGGCGGAGGCGCCGACGTGCCACGAGGCGTCGAGCGCCACGGCGCCGGCCCTGACCTGGCCGCCCTGCGCGAGTGCCGGCGGCGCGCACGCCAGCGCGACGACCGCACCGGCCAGGGTCATCATCAGCAGTGTCCGCCGCCGCGCATCCATCCCCTGGCGCGCAGTCTTACCGATCACGCAGCGGCGTGCGGCGGTCCCCGCAAGGGAAAGCTGAGACACTCGGGCGGCAGACATGCACGAGACCTCGACAGCAAGCGGCCGGTGAGTCCGATGGCGCCGCGCGGCGACGACCCGTTTGAGCCGCGCGTTCTGCGCCGGCTGGACAGCCGGCACAAGGTGACCCGCCAGCGGCGCCTGGCGGCCGCCGCCCTGGGTACCGCGGCGCTGCTCACGGGCGGCGTGGCCTTCGCGGCCCTCGGCGGCGGGGGCGGTGGCGGGGGGCTCGTGGAGCGCGCCGCCCGCGACGCTGTCGCGAAACCTCCGCCTCCGCCGGAGCTCCCGCGTGGAGGGCGCCAGATCTTCCCGAAGCACCGGGTGGTGGGCTTCTACGGCGCGCCGCAGGCCGAGGAGCTCGGCATCCTCGGCATCGGCGACCCCGACTCGGTCGGCCCGAAGCTCGAGAAGCAGGCGCGTGGCTACCGCGCGCGCGACCGCCCCATCCTCCCGGCCTTCGAGCTCCTCGCGACCATCGCCAGCGGCGCACCCGGCGCCGACGGCAAGTACCGCAACCGCCAGACCGACAAGGTCATGAGCCGTTACCTGAAGGCGGCCCGCAAGGCCAAGGCGCTGCTCGTGCTGGACATCCAGCCCGGACAGGCCGACTTCCTGACCGAGACCAGGAAGCTCGCCAAGTACCTGAAGGAGCCCGACGTGAGCCTCGCCCTCGACCCCGAGTGGCGCATGGATCCCGGAGAGATCCCCGGGCAGACGATCGGCTCGGTCGACGCCGCGGAGGTGAACAAGGTCTCGGAGTACCTATCCGGCATCGTCGAGAAGAACGACTTGCCGCAGAAGATGCTTCTCATCCATCAGTTCACCGACGACATGATCGTCGGGCGCGACCGGCTCGAGAAGCGGCCGGGTGTGGCGCTGACGCTCAACGTCGACGGCTTCGGCGACATCCCCGCGAAGGTGTCGAAGTACACCGAGTTCACGGAGGAGCCAGACCGCTTCCACTACGGGTTCAAGCTCTTCTACAAAGAGGACACGAACCTGATGACTCCGAAGCAGGTGCTGCAGCTGAACCCACGGCCTGACTTGGTGATGTACGAGTAGCGGTGTTTCCTTGGAGGCGGGTGAAGGTGGTCCTTGCGGCCTGGGACTTCGCTCGCTGCGCTCGCTTCGTGGGATGGCCTCAGGACCACCTTCACCCGCCTCATGTCTCGCCTCACTTCGGTTACGGCCTTAGCTGGGTGGCTGTGCGGAGCGCCTCTTTGTCCTCGAGCCTCAGGGCAATGGCGGCCGCAGGTGCGCCCACGGCCGCTCGGCTTCCAGCTGGGCGGCGAGGCTCAGCAATGTCGCCTCGTCGTTCGGCCGGCCGATCAGCTGCACGCTCTGGGGCACGCCGTCGGCGTCGAGGCCGGCCGGTACCGATGCGGCCGGTTGGCCGGTCAGGTTCCAGGGGCTCGTGAAGGCGCCGGCGAAGGTGGTGGCCAGGCCGATCACCGTGGCCAGCGCCCCCCTTCCCTCCCAGCGGCCCACCTCCACGGGCGGTTGCAGCAGCACGGGGGTCATCAGCACGTCGTGCTCGCCGAAGATCGCGTTCAGGCGCGCTGTCTGGCCCGCCTCGGCGCGCCGAGTGCGTTCGAGCACCGCAGGATGTATCAGGGCTCCCAGCCGGGCCACCCCCCGGGTCCGGCGCTCGAGCCGGTCGGGGTGGGCCATCTCCGCGGCGTCGTCGCGGATGCCGCAGAGGTAGCGAACCGTGACCGCGTTGGGGATCGTGCCCCAGTCCGGGTTCGACTCGGTGACGGTGTGGCCGAGGGAGCGCAGGAGGTCCGCCGTCTCGTGCACGGGACGCTTCACACGCTCGTCGACGCGAGCTCCCTGCACCGGAGCCTTGAGCGAGATGGCTATGCGCAGCGGCCCCGGGGGCGTCCCGGCCGCCTCGACGAAGGAGGGCACGGGCGGCGGCGGGCCCCCCTCGCCCCCCGCCGTCGCCTGGAGGAAGAGCGCGGCGTCCGCCACCGTGCGGGTGAGCGGCCCGAGCACCGACAGGCCGTGCCAGTGCTCGAGGAACGGCCTCAGCGCGATGCGGTCGCGCTGCGGCTTCAGCCCGAAGAGCCCGCAGCAGGCGGCGGGTATCCGGATCGACCCGGCGCCGTCGGAGCCGAGCGCCCCGCCCACCATCCCGGCGGCCACCGCGGCGGCCGAGCCGCCGCTCGACCCGCCGGGGGTGCGGTCGAGTGACCACGGGTTGCGGGTCATCCCGTAGGTGGCCGACTCCGTGAAGGCCCAGCTCGCCAGCTCCGGCAGGTGCGTGCGCCCGATCGGGATCGCGCCGGCAGCTCGCAGCCGCGCCACCACCTCGGCGTCGGCCGTGGCGGGTCCCCCGTGGGCGCGCGTGCCGTGCGTGGTCACCTCGCCGGCCATGTCGACGTTGTCCTTTATGGCCACGGGCACCCCCAGCAGCGGGCGCTCCTCACCGGCCTTCGTACGAGCGTCGGCCTGATCGGCCTCCGCGAGCGAGAGCTCCCCGCGCGCCACGCGGAAGGCGTTGATACCGGTGTCGAGCAGGTCGATGCGCGCCAGGCACGCCTCCACGAGCTCTCGCGAGGACACCGTTTCGGAGCGGATGAGCTCCGCCTGGCGCGCGATTCCGGCGTATACGAGGTCGGCGCCGTCCACGGGCGCGCCAGCCTATCCCGCCGAGAACGGGTCGCGAGCTGCTAGCTACGGCCTCCGCCGCGCTGGTTCCGCGCACAGACGCCCGGGCCGTCCGGCGATCCACAGGGCGTTGACCGCGGCCTGCGCGGGCGATTGCCGCCGGGGCGGGACGGCTGCTGCGGCCGGATCGGGCCCGCCCGCCGCGCGCAGGCGGTGAAGCGATCCTCTAGCAGGAGCTCGCGGCCGTCGAGCAGGGTCACGGCCGCGCTCACTCGGTGGGTCCTCGCGTTGCGGCGAGCCGCGGGACGCAACGCATCGGAGAACGGGGCGGTCGTATCCTGCCCCCGCGCCGCGCCGTCGAGCGAGAACCTGACCGAGCGGATATCGGGCACGCTCGGCCCTTCGGCCGTGGCGATGACCCCGCGCGCCGCGCAGCCCCCACGCGCGCCCCGGCGTGCGAGCGTGAGCGACAGCGCGGGCGGCGGGCTCTTCGCCGAGAGCCGCGCGATCCGGTCGCGGTAGACGCCGAAGGCGGGCTTGGGCTGGTAGTCGCTGCGCAGCAGCCCGTACTGCTGCTGGAAGTTGGGCGAGCTCGTGTCAGCGTCGCGCATGTTGAACCAGCGGTAGTCGGTCACGTTGTAGGTGCCGCGGAAGTCGTGGAACGCGTCGACCATGCGCCCGAGCGTCTCGGCCTGGCGCTCGTAGCTGCGCTGGCCGGGGCCGGTCGGGTAGCCGTTCTCCTGCACGTGGATCGGCACGGTCCTGGGGATTCCGGGGATCCGGGCGAAGCAGCGCAGCGTGCTCAGCGCGTTCACGATCGCACTGCGGTCGTCGGCCGGCACGCCGCCCGGCGGGGTCTCGGGCGGGAAGAACGTGCCGGGATAGGCGTCGAGCCCGACCCAGTCCAGCGCGGCGACGAACCGCGGCCCGCCACGGTCCCGCAGGCCCTCCCAGAAGTTGCGCTCGCTGCTGTCGTCGAGCCGGTAGAACCAGTTGAAGCCGAGCTCGAGCTGCTCGTGGCCAAGCCGCTCGGTCTCCTCGTGTCCGGCGATCACGCCCTGCACGAGCGCGTCCTGGGCGCCCCTGAAGGCCCCGTCCGAGGAGTCGGGCGAGAAGGTCAGGTTCACCTCGTTCGTGACCTGGAAGGCGATCACGCGCGGGTTGGGACCGAAGGTGCGCACCATCCGGCGGATGTAGTCGGCGTAGCCGGCGATGTCGCCCTCCTGCTCGAGCCGCGGCTTGTAGCGGAGCACGAGCTCCACGAGGTAGCCCTCACGGCTGTAGCGGTCGACGATGTCCTGCAGGCGGGCGGTCTCGGCCGGGCTGTCGTTCCCCCAGCTCGAGTAGACGTGCGTGACGAAGGGACCGCCGACCGGCCGCAGCTCGGCAAGCCGGGGAAGGATCTGCGCGTAGTCGTCGGGGAAGAAGACCGACGGCGAGGCCCCGACCTGTCCGGCGGCGCCGGAGGGCGTGATGCCGAACCTCAGCGGGGGTCCGGGCTTCTGCTCGACGCTGGAGGCCGGGAAGTCACCGGCGCAGGGCGACGACTGGGCCGCCGCCGCACCCGGCAACGCGGCCAGGACGGCCAGCGCGAGCGCGAGCAGGGCCACGGCCGGTCCCGCCCGAAGGGTCAGCGGCTCGTGCTCCGGTGGTTGCGAGCGCACACGCCGCGGCCCCGCGAGGTTCGCGTCACGGTGGTGGCCGTTTCCACGAGAACCGCTCTGCGGCAGCGAGCCCGCCTGCCGTCTCGGTCCCCACCTCCCGACCGCGGCGGGGACTGCTCGGGTGAGGAGCACACGAAGCGCGGGAAGGCCGAGCGGCGGACCCGCTCGTCGAAGAAGAAGATCGCCACCCGATATCTCGTGGAGGGCGACCGCCGGAACCGCGCGCCGACGTTGAACGGCGCGGTCGAGTCGGCAGCCACGACCCGGCTTCCCCGCAGGAGCTCGACGCGCTCAACCTCGTGAACGTCCGGACCGCCGACCTGGAATTCCACCTCGGCCGCGCGTCCGCACCGCCCGCTTCGCTCCGAGGCGATGAAGTCGATGCGAATGTCCGGCTCCGGGTTCAGCACCGACAGCTCCTCGATCAGCCGCGAGTACAGCGGGAAGGCCGGCTTGGGCGTGTAGTCGTCGCGCAGCAGCCCGTACTGCTGCTGGAAGTTCGGGTCGCTCGAGTTGGCGTCGCGCAGGTTGAACCAGCGGTAGTCGCTCACGTTGTAGGTGCCGCGGAAGTCGTGCACGGCGCGGATCATGGCCTCCGCCGCCTCGGCCTGCTGCTCGTAGGAGCGCGAGG
The DNA here is from genome assembly GCA_030446485.1 of Thermoleophilaceae bacterium. Taxonomy (GTDB): domain Bacteria; phylum Actinomycetota; class Thermoleophilia; order Solirubrobacterales; family Thermoleophilaceae; genus JAUJNF01. Next base: position 319,330 of record JAUJNF010000001.1, read on the forward strand.
GAGGGCTCGTGGGGTAGCCGTTCTCCTCGACGTGCACCGGCACGCTCATCGGTATCCCCGGCACCGCCATCAGGCAGCGCAGCGTGCTCAGGCCGTTCACCATGCCGTCGCGGAAGTCGTCGCCGGTCGGCTCAGCCGGCGGGAAGAAGGTGCCCGGGTAGGCGTCGAGGCCGACCCAGTCGAGGGCGGCCACGAACTGCGGCCCGCCGCGGTCGCGCAGGTGCTGCCAGAAGCTCGACTCGTTGTTCGGGTCGGTGCGGTAGAACCAGTTGAACCCGATCTCGAGCTGCTCGTGGCCGCCCTTGTCGGCCTCGTCCTTGGCGGCGATCACGCCCTGCACCAGGGCGTCGCGCGCGCCGCGGTAGCCGCCGTCCGACGAGTCCTGGGAGAAGGCGAAGTTCACCTCGTTGGTCACCTGCACGGCCACCACCCGGCGGTTGGGGCCAAAGCGCCGCACCACCTCGCGCACGTACTCGGTCCAGGCCGCGATGTTGCCCTCCTGATCGGGGCGCGGGTGGTAGCGCAGCTGCAGCTCGACGAGGAAGCCGCGGCTCGTATAGCGCTCGGCCAGGGCCAGGAACTCCTGTATCGCCTTCTCCTCCTCGGACCAGAAGAAGCGGTTGAGCCGCAGCACCAGCGGCCGGCCCGTGGGCCGAAGCGTCCCCAGGGCCTCCAGTGTCCGCGGCGGATCGTCGGGCACCGCGGGCTGTGCCATGGGGCCGACCTGGCCCGCCTGCACGCGTGGCGTGATCCCGAACCGCAGCGGGGCGCCGGGGCGTTGCTCGACGCCGTCGGCCTCGACCTCCCCGAAGCAGTTCTGGCCGGAGCCGCCGGACTGTGCCTGAGCGGCGGGGCTCAACGCCAGCAGGGCAGCCAGCACCAGCGCGAAGGATGCCCCCCTCGTGCGCCTCACGCTCTGGACTGTACCCCCGCGCCGCGGAGCAAGCGCCGCTGGAGCCGGCTCAGAAGCCGGCGAGCCGCCGCTGCCGCCGCACCTGGGCCCGCGTCTTCAGGCTCGAACGGTCGTACACGCTCACGAACGTGATCCGGCCCCTGCGAACGCCGAAGGCGATCCGCTTCGCGCGGCCGCCCGCCACCAGGTCGCGATCCAACCGCAGGAGCTTGCCGTAGAAGCGGCGCACCTGACTAACCGGGCCCCCGAGCCCCAGCCCGCGGCGGGCGCCGCGGGTGACCGAGGAGCCGATGAAGTCGATCCGCCCGGCCCTGGAGAACGTCGCCGTAACGCGGCCTCCGCGACGAACGCAGTAGGTGAAGCTCCTGCCGGTGCGGCGCGTCGGCGTTCCCGCACGGCGGATCGTGCGCCCGCGCGTGTCGCCGATGCGGACCGGACCGATGCCGCGGCGGCTGATCTTCGGGGCGGGCGGCAGGCACGTGGGCGCGGGCACGACCTTAGGCGGCAGCGTGCCGTCGGCCTCGTCGGCGTCCGCGCGACCGGCGCAGCCCGGATCGGCGGTATCGACCTTGCCGTCGCCGTCGTTGTCGAGTCCGTCGTCGCACGGCGCGGCGGGCGCCGCCGCGGACCGGGGCGGATCGACCTCGTCGGTATCGGCGGTGCTGGTGCAGCCGGGATCCGCCGGGAAGTCGGCCCTCCCGTCGCCGTCGTTGTCGGCCGAGTCGCCGCAGGCGGCGGGGGGCGGCGGAGGTGCCGTCGGTGTCTGCGACTGCGCCTGGGCAAGGGCGTCGACGCGGCCGATCAGGGCCGGCATGTCGAGGTAGCCCGTCCCGACCTGCCACGCCTGGTAGGGCTGGCCGGTCATGCCGTTGAAGGCGCGCGCGCCGCACCTGACGAAGATCGGGCTCGACCCGCAGGGGAAGTCGTAGAACAGGTCCTTGGCGGGCATCGGGGCTGCCGACTCGGCGAGCAGCTGCTTGACCTCCGCCGGAGTCAGGAAGCGCCCGAGCTTGGCCTTGGCCGCCGACTGCGCCACCGCCGCGGCCCCGGCCACGTGCGGTGAGGACATGCTGGTGCCGGAGAGTGCGAGGTACAGAGCCTCGTCCTGTGGGTTGTTGCGCGGCGGTTGCGCTGCGGGCGGCTCCGCCGAGAAGGCACCGGCCACGTTGCTGTCGCCCTGTGGATTGCGTGGCGCGCGGACGTTCACGCCGGGGGCGGTGAGGGTGGGGATGTAGTCGATCATCTCGCCGCTGAGCGCGATCTGGCGACGGAAGTCGCCACGGGAGGAGAACTCGGCGAGCGTCTGGTCACCCGGCCCGCCCACGGTCTTCACCGTGTTGGGGTCGGCCTTGCGACCGGCGGCCACCGAGACCGCCCACGGGGCCACCGAGTAGGTGTTGATCAGGCAGGAGCCCTCGGTCTCGACGCGCTCCCCGCCGGACTCCATCGTCGAGCAGTCGGAGGCGCCCTTCTCCCCCGGCGCGGTCTCGGCCTCGGGATCTGCGGATCCGCTGTTGCCGCCCGCCCACACGAACAGGACGCCGCGCTCGTCGTTCAGCTTCTTGGCGGCCTTGTTGAGCGGGATCTCCGAGTCGAAGCGGTTGTCGTCTCCGATCGGACCGAAGGAGTTGTTCACCACCCGAATGTCGAGCTCCGGGTGCGCGAAGATGTACTGGTACGCCGCGACGGCCCTGATGATCGCCGGGCCGTCGCCCACGCCGAGGCCGACGAGGCTCGCGCCCGGGGCTACGCCCTGGAAGAACCCGCTCGAGCCCGTGCCGTCGCCCACCACGGTTCCGGACACGTGCGTTCCGTGGCCGCTCGACGTGTCGGTCTGGCACTGGCCGGCGCCCGGGCACTCGATCGGGGCCCCCGTCGCGTTCTCGAACTTCACGTTCTTCTTCATCCGCTTCGCCAGGTCGGGGTGCAGTCCGAAGGTGCCTGAGTCGACCACGGCCACCGTCACGCCCGCGCCGTTGAAGCCCTGGTCGAAGAAGCTCTTGCGCTGCTCGACTCCGCGGTAGACCAGGGGCGACGACTGGTAGGTGTAGAAGCGGAGCTTCGAGTTGGGCTGGGCGCCCGTCACGGCGGGCAGCGCCGCCGCCGCGCGTAACTGCGACGCGGTGCCGCGCACGGCCACGACCTCCAGGCCGTCGAAGTTCCTCACCAGCCCGACCCCGGTGGCGCCCAGCTGGGCGCTCAGCACCTCGCGGCCGATGAGCTCGGTGTCGTAGCTCAGGAGCGCCGTTCCGGCCTGGAGGTCGTCCAGGTGGCGCGCGGGAGCCGCGGCCATGACGGAGGCCGGCAGCGCGACGAGCGCCGCGACGGCGGCAATGAAACTGGCTAGGGCCCTCGGCCCGAAAGGCTTCAACACGTTGCTCTCCCCCGCTGAGAGGCTGGACAGTGGTGGTGCATCTTCGCAGGCTTTTACCCACGACGTAGCCAGTGGCCCGATCGACGGCCGTATCCTGGCGCCCGGTGACCTGGCAACCCGAGTTGGACGAGCTCCAACGACGGCGCGAGCTCGCCGCGCGCATGGGCGGCGAGGAGCGCGTCGCGCGCCAGCGTGCGAGCGGCCGGCTGACCGTGCGCGAGCGCATCGAACGCCTCTTCGACGCCGGCACGTTCCGCGAGACCGGCTCGATCGCCGGCCAGGCGACCTACGGAGAGGACGGTGAGCTCGCGGACTTCGTCCCGGCCAACATGCTCGTCGGCCAGGGCCGGATCGAGGGCCGCCGGACGGTGGTCCAGGGCGACGACTTCACGGTCCGGGGCGGTGCCGCCGACGCGGCGATCTGGCAGAAGATGGTGTACGCCGAGCGCATGGCGCACGACCTGCGCCTGCCGCTCGTCCGGCTCGTGGACGTACGCCGAGCGCATGGCGCACGACCTGCGCCTGCCGCTCGTCCGGCTCGTGGACGGCACCGGTGGCGGCGGCAGCGTCAAGTCGCTCGAGACGATGGGCTTCACCTACGTGCCGTTCGTCCCGGGGTGGGAGCTGACCGTTGCCAACCTGTCGCGCGTGCCGGTGGTGGCCGCGGCGCTCGGGCCGGTGGCCGGGCTCGGCGCCGCGCGGGTGGTGGCCTCGCACTTCTCGGTGATCGTCAACGGCACCTCGCAGCTGTTCGTGGCCGGACCACCGGTGGTGGCCGCGGCGATGGGCGAGTCGCCCGACAAGGAGACCCTCGGCGGCGCGCGGGCCCAGACGCGCGCCGGGGCCGTGGACAACGAGGCCGCCGACGAGGACGACGCCCTGGCCCAGATCCGGCGCTTCCTCTCCTACCTCCCCACGAGCGTGTGGGAGAGCCCGCCGCGCGGCCCGAGCGGCGACCCCGCGGACCGCCGCGAGGAAGAGCTCGTGTCGATCGTGCCGCGCGACCGGCGCAAGCCCTACCCGGTGCGGAAGATCCTGGCGGCCGTGCTCGACCGCGGCTCGGTGTTCGAGATGGGCGCCCGCCACGGCGGCTCGCTCGTGACCTCGCTCGCGCGCCTCGGCGGCCGGCCCGTCGGGGTCCTCGCCTCCGACCCGCGCTTCTACGGCGGCGGCCTGACCGCCGACGCCGCCGAGAAGATGGTGCGCTTCGTGGACCTGTGCGACCAGTTCGGCCTGCCGATCGTCAACTTCGTCGACCAGCCGGGGTTCGTGATCGGCACCGACGCCGAGCGCCAGGGCACGATGCGCCGCGGCGCCCGCGCCCTCTACGCCGCCTACCAGGCCACCGTGCCCTGGGTGTCGATACTCGTGCGCAAGGTCTACGGCGTGGCGGGCGCCGGGCACGGCAACGCCGCGGGCCTCAACCTCCGCTACGCCTGGCCGTCGGGGGACTGGGGGTCGCTGCCGATCGAGGGCGGCATCGAGGCCGCCTACCGCCGGGAGCTGGAGGCCGCCGGCGATCCCGTGGCGCAGCGGGCGGAGATCGAGGCGCGCCTCAACGCCGTGCGCTCGCCCTTCCGCACCGCGGAGCGCTTCGGGGTCGAGGAGATCATCGACCCGCGCGACACCCGCCCGCTGCTGTGCGACTGGGCCGAGCGCGCACACGAGCTGGTGGTGCAGGAGCTCGGGAGTGGGCCGAAGGGGCGCGGACTGCGGCCCTGAATCGTCCCTGTCCGCCCGCACACGCGTACGAGGGGAAACGACCAAAGGAGGCCTTTCATGGGAGCAGTCAGCAAGTACATCCGCATCGAAGCGCCGCGCGACCAGGTCTACGCGCTCTGGCGCGACCCGTCGGCGTTCCCGCTGTTCATGCCCGACGTGAAGAGGGTCGAGGCCAAGGGCGACCGCTGGCACTGGGAGGTCGACGGGCCGATGGGCATGACCGTCGAGTGGGACTCGGAGGTGGTGGAGGACGTCCCGAACGAGAAGCTCGCCTGGAAGTCGGTCGGCGGCAACGTGGAGAACTCGGGCGTGGTGCGCTTCGACGACCGCGACGGGGCCACAGACATGGAGTACGCCCTCGCGTTCTCGCCCCCGGCCGGCAAGGCCGGCGAGATCGTCGCCAAGCTGTTCGACGATCCGGAGGACAAGGTGCAGCGCGCCCTCGAGGCCTTCAAGCAGATCGTGGAGAAGGAGGCCAAGCCGCGCGACGACGCCCGCACCGAGGTGGACGCCGGCGAGGCGCGGCCGCGTCACGGTCGGGGTAGCGCTCGGGCTAACGTTTCCATTCGGTGGGCACCTTCTCGAACAGCGAGATCGACCTGACGCCGGAACGGGTGGCGGAGCTGCTCGAGGGCGATGAGATCACGTTGATCGACGTGCGCGAGCCATACGAGCGCGAGGCCGGGCACATACCCGGCTCGCGCCATATCGAGCTGGAGCGGCTGGCATCGCAGGCCGAGACCATCGATCGCGAGCGCCCGGTGGTGCTGCAGTGCCGGCTGGGCGCACGCTCGGCGATGGCCGCGCAGGCCTTCGCCGCCTCCGGGTACCGGGCGCACAACCTGGCCGGCGGCATCCAGGCGTGGGTGGACGCCGGGCTGCCGCTGGACCGGCCGGACGCGGTTGTCGCCGACCACTGAGCCGGTCGCGGGTGGCTAACCGGTGAAGCGCGGCTGGCGTCCGCGACGCCGGCCACCCGGGTCACGCCGCTGCTGCGCCGGCGTCACCCTCACCGACGCCGATCCCGCCCGCAGGCCCGCCGCGGTCACGCGCGCCGCGTAGCGCCCCGGCCGGCGGAGCACCCGCACGAGCCGTGCGCGGCCGCGGTCGTCGGTGCGCACGCGCGATCCGCCGAAGCGGACCAGCGCTCCGTCGACGGCCTGCCGCTCGCCACCCACCACAGCCGTGGCCGTGAACGTGAAGCGCGTGCGCCGTCCGGCGCGCGTGCGCGCGGGCGTGACCCGCAGCCGGATGCGCGGTAGCGCCACGGGCCCGGCCGGTCCGGCCGCGCACGACTGCCGGCCGGCCACCGGCGGGAAGGGCAGGTCGGCGATCGCGGCGCCCTCCACGTAGTCGTTCTCGAGCGGGTCCCCGGATCCCGGGCCGAGCTTCTTCGCCGTTTCCTGCAGCTCCGGCCGCGGGGCGTCGGGCGTGACCCACGGCACCATGGCCAGGAACTCGCGCTTGGGGCCGGCGTACTGGCTCACGTCCTGCGACTCGCCACCGATGTCGAAGCGCTCCGGGTCCTCCGGGAACGAGCGGCTCGTGCCGATGTAGTTGCACGCGCGGCCGCTGCTGCCGGCCGCGCCGGCGGCGTTCGCGGAGCTCCCGCCGAGCCCCCGCTGGGTGATCACGGTCTGCCCGTCGAAGGGCAGATCGGCGAGGTTGCCCACCATGTGCGGCACGACGTTGTAGTCGAACCGGACGCTCGGATCGACCACCGCCCGCCAGGTCGAGCTCATGAAGCTGAGCGCCTGCCAGGCGCCGCGATCGACGCTCTCGGGGTCGGTGAACCCCGCCCAGGCGCCGGGGTTGGCCTCGTCCTGAATCACCAGGTTGGTGCCGAGCTTGTCGAGGCAACGCATGTAGTACTTGGCCACGTCCGAGCAGGGATCGACGCCCGCCGGCAGCGCCCCGTACACGAAGGCGGGCAGGCTGGTGGCGAACTGGAGACGGGCCTTGGTGCCGGGCAGGGCGTAGGGGCTCACGTTCTGGATGGCGTCGGGACCGCTGGCCGCGCCGGGGGTCAGCCGCAGCAGCTCCTCGGTCGAGGTGAGCGGCACCTTCTTGTTGCTCGTGACCACGTTGCGCAGCGGCCGCGGGCCGTCGGGGCGCACGTCGGTCGGCCCCCACAGGAACACCTCGTTGAACACCTGCGGGCTCGTGGCCACGAAGACCGAGCTCGGTCGCGGCAGGTCGGGATCGCGGAAGGCCTCGATCTCCGCCGGGTCGGTCGACTCCCGGAACGGCGCCTGGTTGTTCGAGCCGAGCATGTACACGCCGTAGCGCTTGGCGATGTCGGAGAAGGCCTGCATGAAGGAGCGCGCCAGCGTGTCGGTGGTGGCCACGAAGGCGCCGGGCGTGATCGGGGTGAGGCCCGGGAAGCGCGCCTCGTAGGCCGCCATCTGCGGCGCGTAGCTCGTGCCGATCGCCGCCAGCGCCCCGAAGGCGCACGCGGGCGGGGTACCGGCCGAGGAGCAGGTGGAGGAGGTCTCGGGGTCGGCGAAGATGGTCCGGGTGGCCTGTCCCCGCGAGCCGGTGGCGATCGTGAACAGCCCCACGTCCTCGGTGAAGGCCACCACGTTCGGACGGCCCTTGGCCATGCGCGGCACCACGTACTCGCGCACCATGCACTCGATCTTCACGCGGAAGCTGTCGTAGGTCTCGACGTGGCGCGCGTCCTGCTTGAACTGCATGGCGAACACGCGCGGCGTGCCGGGCCGCTCGAGCAGGTTCTCGAGCGGCGGCAGCGACCGGCTCGCGCGCGTGGCGCGGCACTGCTCGGCGCTGGGCGGAGGCGGCAGCGGCGCGGCGGCGGGCTCCACCTCGGCCAGCGCGCGCCGGGCGAGGCCGGGGTCGTTGGTGATGATCTCGTCCACCCCCAGGCTCGCCGCGGCCCTGATGTCGGCGGCGGTGTCGAGCGTGAACGGCACCACCCGCAGTCCGAGTGCGTGAGCCCGTGACACGTAGGCCTGGTCCACGGGGAAGGCCGGCGAGATGAACTCGTAGCCGTTCGACTTGGCAAACTCGGGGCCACCGGAGTTCGTCTGCTGGAGCGTCAGCAAGGAGGTCTCGAAGCCGCGCCGCTCGGCCACGTCGAGGTTGGGCGGCCAGAAGCTCTGGATCAGCACGAGCGATCGGGGGATGCCGCTCTCGTCCACCACGTCGAGCACGCGATCGGCGTAGGCGGAGGTGGGGTCGAAGTCATTGTCGGTCGGCAGGTTCTTGATCTCGAGGTTGATCCGCGCGCCCGCCCCCTTCGCGAAGGCCAGCACGGCGGCCAGGGTGGGGATCGGCGTCTCGGCCTTCGTCTCCTTGGACGGGAGCTGGCTCCCGGGGCTACCGAGCACGTCGGACCGGCAGCCGTCGAGCTGGGCGAGCGTGCGGGCGCTGACCGGACCGGTGCAGGGGGTCGTCCGGTCGAGGGTGGCGTCGTGGATCACTACCGGGACGTTGTCCTTCGTGAGCTTCACGTCCAGCTCGAGCACGGCCTGCTGCTCGAGCGCCGCGTTGCGGAAGGCCGGCAGCGTGTTCTCGGGGAAGCGGGGCACGCCGTCGATCACCGATCCGCCGCGGTGGGCGTGGACGACCGGGCCGGCCGCCGCGCTCGACGCGCCGGCGAGCAGGCAGGCGACCGCCGTGGCCGTGAGAAGTAGTGCTCGGGCGCCCCTCACTGGCGCGGCATTCTCACCGATCCGGCTCAGTGGTGCGCCGCTCGGCCGCTCAGCGGATCTGAATCGGCGTGCCCAGCGGCATGAGCTTGCGAAGCCGCTGGATGTTGTCGTTCCTCATGCGCACGCAGCCGTGCGACACCCGCCCCGGAAGGAGCCCCGGCTGGCCGGTGCCGTGGATTCCGATCTGGCCGCCCGCCCACTCGCTGCCCTTGAGCACGTTGGAGTACGCGCTCGTCCCGAAGGCGAAGGGCCCGTACACGCCGCGCGCCGAGCCCGACACGATCAGCCGCTCGCGCGCGTAGAAGTTGCCCTTGGGCGTCGGCCACCTGCCCTGGCCCACGCCGATCGGCGCCGACCACACCGCCCGGTCCTTACCGTCGTACAGCGTCGCGCGGAAGCTGCGGCGATCGATCTCGAGGTGCTTGGTCACCCTGTAGAAGCGACCCAGGTCCCGGCGCTCGACCCAACCCGTCCGGTTGGCCGGCCGCATCGGCAGCCGTACCTTCACCCAGACCTTGCCGGTCTTCAACGTCATCTGACGGAGCAGGAGCACGACCTCCTGGCTCCCGTGCCGCGTGTAGGGGCGCAGCTGCTTGAGGCGGTTGCCGCGGGCGATCCGTGGAGCGCCGCGGGCCCAGGTGCGCCGCATGACGTAGGCCCACTGCGACGAGGTGGTCTCGTTGGACAGCGTCTTGGTCTCGACGCGCTGCGGTGGAGCGCCGTCCGGCTGGGGCTCCGGCTTCGGCTTGGGCTTCGGGGCCGGCTTGGGCTCGGCGGGCTCGGGCGTCTCGGACGGCTTCTCCGGCGCGAACGGATCGAAGTTGTCCGGGAGCGGATGGGAGGGGCTGTGGTTCGCGACCGCGGCCGGCGCGGCGACGAAGAACGCCAGCAGTGCGAACGCCAGCGCGAGGGCCGAGCGGGTCCCGGTCCTCCGTGCCGACCCGCCTGCCAGGGGTGTGGCCGAGGTGTGCTTCATCTCCCGCGGGCGAGCTTAGCCTGGATGCCCGCGCGGCGCGTCACTCACTCGGCGGCGGCTCGATCGCCGCGAGCGGCGATGGGTGGCCGTCAGCCGGTGAACGACGGCCGGCGTCGCCGCGCCCGCCGGCGGCGCACGCGGCGGCGCGGACGCCGGGGCCCGGGCTCGGGCCGGGGCCGGGGCGGCGGGGTCGTCGGGGTTCGGCCGCTCACGCCGGCGAGCGCCTCCTTGGCCGCTCGCTCCCCGGAGCGGATCGCGCCCTCCATGTAGCCGTTCCAGAGGGTCGAGGTCTCGGTCCCGGCCCAGTGGACCCGTCCCACCGGCGCGCGCACCGCGTCCCCGTAGTCGAGCAGCACCCCCGGCGCCGTGTATCCCTCGTATCCCCCGCGCGACCACTGTTCCGCCTGCCAGTCGCGCTCGACGTACTCCAGCGGAGAGCGCGCCTGCTCGCCGAAGTAGGTGACGAAGTTGCCGATCACGGCATCACGCCGCTCGGCCGCGGACTTCTCGCCGAAGATGCGGGCCTCGTGGCCTTCGATGAAGCCCAGCATGACCCCGGGAGAGCCGTCGGGTGGCGAGTTGTCGAAGGTGATCTTGGCCGGGCCGGTATCGCTCACCACCTGCCCGCTGAGCCCGTCGTCGCGCCAGAACGGCCGTTCGTACACGGCCTGACACTTGATCACCGAACCCATCGGGTAGCGCTGGTGCAGCTGGTCACGCGCGCTGGGCAGGGGCGGGTCGTAGTCGATCTTGCCGGCGATCGCCGGGGCCATGGCCACGATGGCCTGCTGAGCCTCGACGACCAGCGCGTCGGAGCGAACGGTCACCCCGCCGGCCCGCTGCTGGATAGAGCGCACCGGGGTGTTGAGGACGACCCGGCTTCCGAGCCGCCGCGCGAGCTCGATGGGCAGCCGCTGGGAGCCCCCGACGAGGCGCGACTCCTGAGCGCCCCCGGTCACGTTGATCAGCCGCTCGAAGGTGCCGGGCGTGCTCTCGTTGCCGGCGGCGATGATGTAGAAGAGGACGAAGAGCATCGACACGTCGCGGGGCTCGCAGGCGAACACCGCCTGGATCCCCACGTCGAGCAGGAAGCGCGCGCCCGGTGAGACCGTGTTCGCGAGCTTGTAGGTTTCGAAGGTCTGCCCGTCGTACTCGGCGGCCCGCGGGGCGGTCTGGGGTGCGTCGCGCGGCACCTCGAGCGCCTTCTCGTTCAGGTCGCGCAGCACGTTCGCCACCTCGACCACGCCGGGGTCGGGGGGAACCGGCCCGAACGGTCCCGAGGAGTCGAACCGCTGCTTGCGGCCCTCCCGGAAGTAGACGTTCTGCCCCTCGTTGTAGGTCTTGAAGGTCCCCACTCCGAGCTCGGCCGCCAGAGCGGCGATCCGGTCCTGGGTGGGGCCGATCCACTGGCCGCCGACCTCGACGATCTCCCCGCCGGTGATCGGCGCGTTCAGGACCCGTCCGCCCACGCGGTCGCGGGACTCGAGCACCACCACGGAGCGCCCCGAGCGAACGACCTCGCGCGCGGCCGTGAGCCCCGCAAAGCCGGCGCCGATCACCACCACGTCGGCGCGCCGGGTGGGTACGGGGGCGGCCGCGGGCGGCGATGACTGCGCGCCGGCTGCGGTCGGAAGCGCTGCGGCGGCGGCGCCCGCGGCAGCTCCGCCGATCAAGCCGCGGCGGGTGAGGCCGTCAGTCACGGTCGAGAGGGTCCATGGCCGACAGTCTGCCTGCTCGGCCCCGGCCGTGCACCACCCGGGCGCGCCTACTCCTTGACCTTCAGCGTCTCGAACGCCTGATCGCAGGCCTCGGCGATGCGCTCACGGAGCTTCGGCGTCGACTGGCAGTTCAGCTCGAACTCTGTCTTGTCCTTGAACAGGAAGATCAACCGGCTCTCGCCCTCCTTCGGCATGTCGAGCGGAACGGTGTACTCGAAGCCGGGGAGGCCGGCGGCTTCGATCTTCTTGGCGGTGGGCGACTCGCCGGTGGCCTGCATGACCACCGCGTCGAGCTGTCCCTTTATCTCGTCGATGTTCTCCTCGTTGACCGCCAGGTTCAGGTCGTACCGCTCGACCAGGATGAGGTTCTCCTTGTCGCCCTTCGGAGCGATGGCCGCCTGCTCGGCCACCGAGCCGCCCGCCGAGCTCGACACCGTCACGTCCTTCTGCGGCTCGAAGTCCTCCGGGTACTCGAAGGTGATGGCGAACTCGGGCTCGTCGAAGGTCTTGCTGCTCTCCTCATCGGAGCCGCAGCCCGCCACGAGGATGGCCAGGGGAATGAGCAGGGCGATGGTTCGGCGCAACGAGGAGCTCCTTCGGGCTTCGTGGGCACGGCGGACGCCGGCAGCCTACCCGCCCCGCGCCCGGCGGCCCGTTTCCAACAAGCGCGGGCTGTCCGTCCGAACGCCGCCTCAAGCTCGCCGGATGGTGATCGGCCTACTCGTCTGCTCCGATGAGGACTGCACCGAGGTGTTCGAGGCGGTCGGGACCGTCGAGGAACTGCTCGCGCTGGCGTGCGACTGCGGTTGCGGCCTGGAGCTGATCGGGTGGCCCGAGTCGGTGGAGCCGGGCCGGACCGAACGCCTGTCCGTCATCCCGCTCCCCGCCTGACTACATAGGCCGGGAACGGCGCCGCAGAGCGGCTCTTACGGAACGGGCGTCGCTTCGACCGGCGCAGCAGCGGCCGCATCCGCGGCCGGCGCGGACTCGACCACGGGGGCAACGGCCTCGGTCGGCGCCGTCTCGGTCGGGGCCGGCGCCACCGGTGCCTCGGCCACCGGCGCCTCGGCCGGCGCGGGCTCCTCCACCACCGCGGCCGCCTCGACCGGTCCTGCCTCCGCCGGCGGTGCTTCTACCGGTGCCGCCTCGGGTGCTGGCGCTGCTGCAGCGGGGACCGGCGAGGCCTCCGTCGCCGGAGCGTCGGTGGGAGCCGCCGTCTCGACCGGAGCCGCCTCGGCGCCTCGGCGGGTGCCACCGGGGCCGGCTCCGCTGCGGCCGGAACGGGCTCGGCGGCCGGCGCCACCGCGGCCGGGGCGGGTGCGGCGGACTCGGCGGGAGCGGGAGCCGCCGCCACCGGCGCGACCGGGGCCGGAGCCGGGGTCGCCGAAGCCGGGGCGTAGGTGGGCTCGGCCGCGTAGGTGGGCTCGGCCGCGTAGGTGGGCTCGGCCGCGGGCTGAGAGGCAGGCGCGGGCTCGGCAGCGGGCTGCGCCGCAGGCGCGGGCTGAGCGGCCGGCGCGGGCTCCGCGCGGTGCTGCCTCGTCCGCTCGCCGGTACGGCCCTCGTAGCTTGCGCGCTTGGCCGAGCGGCTCGAGTAGCGCTCGACCAGGGCACGTCGCGCGCTTCCGGCGCTTCGGCCGCGGGCACGGGTGCGCTGGCCCGGAGCCGAGCGGTCGCCCCTCAGGTACGGCCGGGGGTCCTGGGCCTGACCGTTGACGCGCGTCTCGAAGTGGAGGTGCGGGCCGGTCGAGTTGCCGGTGCTCCCCACGTAGCCAATGAGCTGGCCGATGCCGACGAACGCGCCGACCTTGGTCGCGTACCCCGACAGGTGGGCGTAGCAGGTGGTGAACGCGGTGGTGTGCTTCACGCAAACGAGGTTGCCGTAGCCGCCGGTGTAGCCCAGTGAGCTGACCACGCCGCACGCGGCCGCCACCACACGGGTCCCCGTGGGCGCCGCGATGTCGATGCCGTCGTGGTTACGACCCCCGCGCGGACCAAACGGGGAGGTGAGGGTTCCCTTCACCGGATAGCGGATCCGGCTAGAGCCGCAGACGTTGATGCGAACGGGCTGAGTGCGCCCCTCGGCTCCGCGACCGCGGTCGGGCGCGGGCGACTGAGCGGGCTTCTCCTCCGCCGGCGGCGCCTGCCGCGGCTCGGAATCGGCACGGGGCTCGGAGGGCCTGGCCTCCTCGTCGGCTGGGGCCGGCCTGTCGGCCTCGGCACGGGCCCGGGGCCCTTCGTCGGCGACGGTGCGGGTCTCCGGCACCGAGCGCAAGGGCGATGCGGGGCGCTGCGGGGCGCTGCCGTTGCCTCCGGCCTGCGGCGCGTGCGTATGGGCGGCCGGCGGGGCGGCAATCGCCGCGGCCGGGACGGTCTGGCCCTGGGTCTGGATCGCCGGCGCGGTTACGGACTGCCCGGCCTGCGAGCCGTAGGAGACCGTGACGCCCTGGTAGTCGAGGAGCGCGGCGAGCGTCTCGCCGTCGACGACGCCCGTGGCGGGGATGCCGTTGGCCATCTGGAAGGCAATCACCGCGGCGCGTGTCTGGGGACCGAAGATGCCGTCGGCCGGAATGGCGAGGGCGCGCTGCAGGGCCACCACCGTGGGGCCGGTCTCCCCGTAGGCAATGCGGAGCTGTCCGCCGCGGCTTACGTCCCGCAGTCCCTCGGTGTCTCCCGACGGGCCGCGCGCCGACTTCCCGGCGGCGAAGTTCGGCAGCGCCGGCGCGGCCAGCACGGCGGCGCTGATGGCCACCGACGCACGCTTCTTGCGGCCGAGCGAGCGGCGGCCGATGTCGGCGTGGTCCCTGCGATACCGCGAGCGCTCGAGCGACCGGGTCCACACCTCGTGCGACGCCAGATCCCGCTCGTGGACCTCATCCTGCGAAAGCCGGGCATCGTTTGGGGACAACGGGTCGCTCCTTGTCTTTCGAGGCCTACGGGGTCAGCTGACGGGCTCGCGCGGAAAGAGTCGCGCTACGCCGCGCTGTGGCGGCGATTCGCCCCTGCGGCCAGGCCGCTTCGGGTCCCCCGTTCCCGCTGCCACTGAGGGCGACGGGACTCGGCACGGTTATGCAATCGCGGGCCAACATACCGCATCAAGGGGCCGGACACGCGTAAACACGGCGGTCGGCCGCCTGTGGCGATCGTCCATCCCCACTACTTCGCATTCCCGCCGCGGTCTCCTCCGTGGCCCGGCGGAGAGCCCGCTACACCTCGCCGAGAGAGCCCAACTGGCCCTCGGTGGGCTCCGCTCAGCAGAACCACGGCTCGGTCAGCCGTGGCCTCCCCTCCGTCGATCCTGCCGGTATCGCGAGTGGCCGGCCGGCCCGCTCCGCGGCCGCGAGCGCGGCGGTGCGGATCTTCAGGTAGGTGGTCGACACCGGCTCGCCGGCGGCGGCACCGGCCTCGGCCAGTGCGGCGATCCGGCGCTGCAGCGCGTCGACGCGGGGGTCGGGAGAACGCCAGGTGTAGGTGAGCAGCTCGGCGTCGTACGCGCCGAGGCCGGGTAGCGAGCCGGCCGGCTCGAGCAGGAGCGAGCCCTCCGGCACCAGCAGGCGGATCGCGTACTGCACGGCGTCGACGCTGCCGATCAGGCGGTTCTCGGCCACGAAGTCGAGCAGCTCGACCACGTCGTCGAGGGTCGTCCAGGGCGTGAAGGGCAGGAACGAGGGGCGGACCTCGATGCCGTGGCCGCGGAGCAGCTCGAGCGCCTCGACGGCCTCGCGCGTGACGTGCCCCTTGTCGAGGCGCTCCAGGATGTCGTCGTTGACCGACTCGAACGCGGAGACCACGAACAGGCAGCCGCACGCGGCGAGCTCCGGCCACAGCTGCCGGTTCTCGAGGATGTGCTCGACCTTGGCGGTGCAGTCGAAGGTCAGCCGCGGAAAGCGCTCATGCATCGCTCGCACCACCCGCAGGGAGTGCCGGCGGCCGTTCAGGAAGTCCGGATCGCCGAAGGTGATGTGACGCGCCCCCATGGCCACGAGCTGGGCGATGTCGGCGAGCAGCACGTCCTCCTCCACGATGCGGATCCGCCCGTCGTAGACCACGGGGACAGGGCAGTGGCGACAGCGGTGCACGCAGCCGTGGCTCGCCTCGACGTAGCCCACGGGGCGCTCCTCGCCGGCCACGGCGAGATGGGCGTAGCGCTCGAGGGGTGGCAGCAGCTCGCGCGCGGGCACGACGAAGGCGTGGCGTCCGAGCTGCACCGGCGCCCGAACGCCTGTGGAGGGAACGCCCGCCGGCTCGTCCGCCCATCCCACCAGGCCGGGCTCGTACTCGCCGGCGATCACGCGGTCGGCCACGGCGCCCACCACCGTGTCGCTCTTCATCGCCGCGTACAGCCCGTACAGGCACACCGGCAGCTCCGGGCGGCGGCGGCGCAGCGGACGGGCGGCGCGCACCGCCAGGCGCATGGCCGTGTGCATCGGCACCGAGAAGGCGACGGCCTCGGCCCACCGCTCCAGGGCGTAGTCCCAGGGATCGACCGAGAGGTCCAGGCAGCGGGCCTCGTGGCCCGCGGCGCGCAGCGCGGCGGCCGGCGAGGCCACGTGCAGGGGCTGGTGGCCGAGCTCGTAGGTGGACACGAGCAGCACGCGCATACGGGTTGAACCTACTCCTCGATATCGATCTCCAGCGCCGCGTGGGCGCGACGCAGTGAGTGCTCCACGTGCTCGGCCAGCGAGCCGCGCGCGAAGATGAAGCCCAGGTAGCGGTCTCCCTCGGGCAGGGCCACGACCGGCCGGCCCGGCGCGACCGTGAGCTCGAGGCCGACCACGCCCTCGACCGCCCGCGCGGCTCCCTGACCGCCGACCTCGCGCAGCGTCCCGGAGCGTGGGATGGGGACCATCATCACCCCCGAGGCCGCCGGCTCGCGCGCCAGCCCGTCGAGCGGGCGGCCGAGCGCGTGGCGCAGCACCAGCTCCTCGAGGCTCACCCCCGCGCCGAAGCGCAGCGCGCGTCCGCACAGCCCGCCGATCGAGCGCGCGGCCAGCTCGAGCATCCACGGCCCGCCGTCGCCGAGGCGAAGCTCGGCGTGCACCGCCCCCTCGCGCAGCCCGAGCGCTTGGGCGGCACGAGCGGCGAGCGCGGCGACCTCCTGCTGCCGCTCTTCGGGGAGCCGTGAGGGGGTCACGTAGATCGTTTCCTCGAAGTAGGGGCCCTCGAGGGGATCGGGCTTGTCGAACAGCGCGAGCGGCTGCAGCTCGCCTCCGCGGAGCATGCCCTCGAGCGCCACCTCCGGCCCCGGCACGTAACGCTCCACGAGCAGCGGCCCGGCGGCGTCCTCGCCCGCCTGGCCGAGGATGGACCGCACGCGCGCCGCTGCCGCCACCGCCGCCTCCGGGTCGTCGGCGCGGATCACCCCGCGGCTGCCCGACAGGCCGACGGGCTTGACCACCACCGGAAGCCCGACAGCGCGCGCGATCTCTGCGATGTCGGCCTCGGGTCCGGCCACGCGGTAGATGGGCTCCGCGACGCTCGACCGCTGGAGCGCCTCGCGCATCAGCAGCTTGTCCCGCGCCGCGCGCGCCGCCGCCGGCGGGTTGTGCACGAGCCCAAGCCGCTCGGAGGCGAGTGCGGCGGCCACCACGCCGCCGTCGTCCACGGCCACCACGGCATCGAGCGGCGTGCGCGCCGCCAGCCGCGCGATCGCCTCGGCGGCCGCGGCCGGCCGGTGCAGGGGCACGGTGAGCGCGTTGTCGCCGAGAGCGGCGGACATGGCCTGGCGGCGGTCGGAGGCCACCGTCACCTCCACCCCGAGCGCGCGCGCCGCCCCCATGAAGTCCGGCGCGCGGTAGGTGGCCGAGGGCACCAACAGGAGCACGCGCGCCACCGGCGTATCGTAGGTCCCGCACTGTGAGCGCCTCTGACTCCACCCTCCGTGACGAGCCGCCTCTGGCGATCACCCAGACCGCCTACGAGAAGGTGCTCGGCTTCCGGGCCGCCACCGAGCCGCCGGGCCAGGCGATGTGGGTGGAGATCACGGGCATCGGAGCCGGCGAGTGGACCTACAACATGTACCTGCGTCCGCTCGGGGAGGCGGCGCCCGAGGACGCCGTCCAGGCGCATGAGGACCTGGCCATCGTGGTGCCGGCGGCGAGTGTCGAGCGAGTGAGGGGCGCCACCGTGGACTGGTCGGAGAACCTGATGGCCGGCGGCCTCAAGCTGATCAACCCCAACACGCCGAGCCCGCCAATGGCCGAGGGCGCGGGTGACCTCAGCGGAGACGTGGCTCAGCGCGCGATACAGGTGCTCGAGGAGCAGGTGAACCCGGCGATCGCCGCGCACGGCGGGCAGGCCGAGCTGGTGGCCCTCGAGGAGGGGATCGCCTACCTACGGCTGGGCGGCGGCTGCCAGGGCTGCGGCATGGCCACGGTCACGCTGAGCCAGGGCATAGAGGTGGCGCTGAAGGACGCGATCCCCGAGATCGTCGACGTGGTGGACGTGACCGACCACGCGAGCGGCTCGAATCCCTACTTCGAGGCCGCGAAGAAGTAGGCCTACCGCAGCCGCTGCGCCGACGCCAGTGAGATCCGGCGCCCCAGCTCGGCGATCTCGGTGTCCGACAGCCCGTGCGTGGGCAGCCCGGACTCCTCGAGCTCCGTGCGCACGGCGGCCACCGCCTCGACGAAGTCGAGCTCGGCGGCGAGCTTGGCCACGCTCGACTTGACCGGCGGGTCGTCCAGGGCACTGGAGCCGTCGGAGAGGGGCTGAAGCAGCCAGTTGCGCAACGCGTGCGCCTCGGCGATCGACAGCTCGAGCACCACGAGCTGCCCCTCTTGCTCGGGGGCGACCGTCGCCTGGTCCCCGTAGCCGTTCTCCGCCATGCTCTCCTCCGTCTCCGCTTGCAGTAGGGGGCCTATCGGCAACGAAGGGCCGGAAGTAGAGCCCTTTCGACGAAGACGACGCGCGAGCAGCGGCATCCGTTCGCGCCTCGTAAGGGCCCGGGGCTACCCTCGAGCGAGGAGGTGTCACACATGTCTACGAAGATCGAGAAGACCGACGAGCAGTGGCGGCAGGAGCTCACCCCGGAGCAGTACGAGGTGATGCGCCGCAAGGGCACGGAGCGGCCCTTCACGGGTGAGTACAACGACGAGAAGCGCCAGGGCGTGTACCGCTGCGCGGGCTGCGGGACCGAGCTCTTCCGCTCCGATGCCAAGTTCGACTCGGGCACCGGCTGGCCGAGCTTCTACGAGCCCGCCGACCCGGAGAACGTGGCCGAGGAGACCGACCGCAGTCTGTTCATGAAGCGCACCGAGGTGCTGTGCAAAACCTGCGACGCGCACCTGGGCCACGTCTTCAACGACGGGCCCAACCCCACGGGCCAGCGCTACTGCATCAACTCGGTGTCGCTGGCGCTCGACCCCGAGAGCCCCGAGCCCGCCAAGGACGAGTAGGAGCGATCAGCCGGTGGGCGCGCTCTGGCCGCGCCCACCGGACTCGTTCCAGGTCCGGATCACCCGCGTCTCGCGCTCCCAGCCGAGCACGCTGAGGGTGGCGGTGTCGAGGGCGAGCAGCCGGCCGGCCACTGCGTCGAGGCCGACCCAGCGGGCGGCGAGCACGCGCAGCACGTGTCCGTGGGCCACGAGCGCCGCCTCTCCGTCCACATCCGCGAGCGCGGCGAGCACCCGGTCGGTCCTCGTTCCCACATCCATGGCGCTCTCGCCGCCGGGGATGGCGCCACTCCAGACGGTCCACCCGGACGCCCCCTCCCGGATGTCGGCCGTGGTGCGGCCCTCGTACTCCCCGTAGTCCCACTCGATCAGGTCGTCGGTGGTCTCGGCAGGCCCCTTGAGCCCGGCCAGGCGGCACGTCTCCGCAGCCCGCCCCAGTGGAGAGACGAGCACCTTGGAGAACGGCCGCCCCGCGAGCCGCTCCCCCAGCGCGCGCGCCTCGTCCCGCCCCGCCTCGGTGAGCGGCACATCGGTCAAGCCGGTATGCCGCTTGGTGCGGCTCCACTCGGTCTCCCCATGGCGGACGAGGACGATGTGGTGAGGGCGGTGGACGGAGGACGGAGGACGGTGGACGGTGGACACGCGCCGGCTTATACCGCCTTCGCGCCCTCGACTGTCAACTGTGAACTGTCAAAGGCCCGCGTTCCACGCGACGCACCCTTGCCCCTGTCCACCGTCCTCCGTCCACCGTCCACTTTCTCCATCGGCATACTGTGCTCGCATGAAGCTCTCAGCGAAGGTCGACTATGCGGTTCGCGCCGCCCTGGAGCTGGCCGCGGCCGGCGACCATTCCGTCAAGGGCGAGCAGATCGCCCGCTCGCAGGACATTCCCCCCCGCTTCCTCGAGAACATCCTCGGCGATCTCCGCCAGGCCGGTCTCGTGCACAGCCAGCGTGGTACCGACGGGGGCTACCGGCTGGCGCGACCCGCCGATGAGATCACCGTTGCCGACGTGATGCGCATCGAGGCCGGCAACCTGGCGGACATCCACGGCGAGCGGCCCGAGGAGGTGCGCTACCACGGCGCCGCCGAGCGGCTGCGCGACGTGTGGGTGGCCGCCCGCACCAACTACAGGGCCATGCTCGAGAAGGTCACGCTCGCGGACATCGTGTCGGGGGAGTTGCCGCCCGAGGTCGTCGCGGTCACCAGCCAGCCGGACTCGTGGCGCTCGCACTGGCCGCCCGCCGCGGCCCAGGCCGCGGAGGCCTGAGCGAGGCCACGCCGCCGGGCCGGGCCGCTCGGACGGTCCGTGACAGCCGTGTGCTAGCTTGCTCACCTTCTTGACCAACTTAATTGGGAAGGGAGAAGAGACCGCACATGGCCGCATCGTTCTTCCGCCGCGGCCGCGCCGCGGCGGCCGTGCTGGCCCTGGCCGCCTTCACGGCATCGTGCGGCGGAGTCTCCGAGGGAAGCGCCGGCGGCGGCGAGAAGCTCACGCTCGTCGCGTACTCCACCCCACAGGAGGCCTACGAGGAGATCATCCCCGCCTTCGCCAAGACCCCGGAGGGCGGCGGCGCCTCCTTCGACCAGTCCTACGGCAGCTCGGGCGAGCAGGCCCGTGCCATCGAGGCCGGCCTGCCGGCCGACGTGGCGGCGCTGTCGCTCGAGCCCGACATCACCAAGCTCGTGGAGGCCGGCGTCGTCGACGAGAACTGGAACAAGGTTGCGAAGAAGGGCTTCGTGACCCACTCGGTGGTGGTCTTCGCGGTTCGCAAGGGCAACCCCAAGGGGATCAAGACGTGGGACGACCTCGTGAAGGACGACGTCGAGGTGATCACCCCCAACCCGTTCACCTCGGGCGGCGCGCGCTGGAACGTGATGGCCGCCTACGGCGCCCAGCTCGCACAGGGCAGGTCGGAGGACGAGGGGGTCGAGTTCCTCCGTCGGCTGTTCGCCAACGTGCCGGTCCAGGACAAGAGCGCGCGTGAGTCCCTGCAGACCTTCGTCGGCGGCAAGGGCGACGTGCTGATCGCCTACGAGAACGAGGCCATCACCGCTCAGCAGAAGGGCGAGGAGCTCGACTACGTGATCCCGCCGGAGTCCATCCTGATCGAGAACCCCGTGGCCGTCGTCAATACCAGCAAGCAACCCGACAAGGCGCGTGCCTTCATCGACTACCTGCGCACGCCGGAGGCCCAGAGGGTCTTCGTCGAGAAGGGCTATCGGCCCGTAGAGGAGTCGCTCGCCGACCCGAAGAAGTTCCCGGATCCGGAGAACGAGCTGTTCACCATCGCCGACGTCGGCGGCTGGCCCGAGGTCCAGGACAAGTTCTTCGATGCCGAGAAGGGCATCCAGGCCGACATCAACCGTGAGCTCGGTGAGCCCACTGAGAAGTAGCGCCTCGGTTGCGGTGCCGCTGCCGGCACGGCGACCCCGGGTCGCCGTGCCGAGCGGCCAGCTCTTCACCCGCGGCCTGGCCGTGGCGTGGTTGAGCGTGATCGTGCTGATCCCGCTCGCCGCGGTGGTGGCGCGCTCGACCGAGGACGGGCTCGGCGCGTTCTGGACCTCGGTGACCAATCCCCAGGCGGTGGCGGCACTGAAGCTCACGCTGCTCGTCTCAGTCGTCGTCGTGCTCGTGAACGCGGTCACGGGCACGCTGATCGCCTGGGTGCTGGTGCGTGACGACTTCCGCGGCAAGAGCGTCGTGAACTCGATCATCGACCTGCCCTTCGCCCTGCCGACGATCGTGGCCGGGCTCACGCTGCTGGCGCTCTACGGCAGCAAGAGCCCGGTGGGCATCAACGTGGCCTACACCCAGGTGGCGGTGCTGCTCGCCCTGCTGTTCGTGACCCTCCCCTTCGTGGTCCGGGCCGTCCAGCCGGTACTGCTCGAGCTCGACCGCGACATGGAGGAGGCCGCGGCCTCCCTGGGCGCCGGCGGGCTCACCACCTTCCGCCGGATCATCTTCCCCAACCTGGTCCCGGCGTTGCTGGCCGGCACGGCGCTCGGCTTCGCCCGGTCGGTGGGCGAGTTCGGCTCCATCGTGCTGATCTCGGGGAACATCCCCTTCGACACCGAGGTGGCGTCGGTGTTCATCTTCGGCCAGATCGAGACCGACAACGTGACCGGGGCGGCGGCCGTTTCGGTGGTGCTGCTGGCGATCTCGGTGCTGCTGCTCACCGGCATCGCCGCGCTAGGTCGCTGGGGGGCGAAGCATGAGCGCTAGCGCCGCGGTGGCCACCCCGGGCCGGCCGTCCCGCATCGGCCTGCGCCTCGTGGCCCTCGGCTACCTGGCTCTGCTGCTGGCCCTGCCGGTCGGGCTCGTGTTCTACCGGACCTTCGAGAGCGGAGTAGCGCCGGTCTGGGAGGCCGTGACCACGCCCGAGGCCATGCACGCCTTCTATCTCACGTGCGTGATGGTGGCGATCGCCGTGCCCGCCAACACGGTCTTCGGCGTGGTCTGCGCGATCGTGCTCGTGCGCCACCGCTTCCGCGGCAAGAACGTCGTGAACGCCCTGATCGACCTGCCCTTCGCGATCTCGCCGGTGGTGATCGGGCTGGCGCTTCTGCTCGTGTACGGGCGCGAGGGATGGTTCGGCGGCTGGCTGCTCGACCACGGCATCCAGGTCATCTTCTCCCCGGTGGGGATGGTGCTGGCCACCATCTTCGTCTCGCTGCCGTTCGTGGTCCGCGAGGTGATGCCCGTGCTGCGGGAGGTGGGCGACGAGCAGGAGCAGGCCGCCTCCACGCTCGGCGCGAACGGCTGGCAGACCTTCTGGCGCGTGACCCTGCCGGCCATCCGCTGGGGTGTCGGCTACGGGGTGGTGCTCGCCACCGCGCGGGCCCTCGGCGAGTTCGGAGCGGTGAGCGTGGTGTCGGGCAAGCTGGTCGGCCGCACGGAAACGCTGCCCCTGCAGGTCGAGGAGCGCTTTCAGCGCTTCGACCTCACCGGCGCCTACTCCGCCGCGGTCGTGCTCGCGCTGATGGCGCTCGTGGTGGTGCTGTCGATGAACCTGCTCAAGCCCAAGGACAGAAAGGTCTAGTGGAGATGGGGATCAGCGCTCATGACGTGACCAAGCGGTTCGGTGACTTCCAGGCGCTCGACCGCGTATCGGTCGACGTGCCGGACGGCTCGCTCACCGCGCTGCTCGGGCCGAGCGGCAGCGGCAAGTCCACGCTGCTGCGGATCATCTCGGGGCTCGACCAGCCCGACTCCGGCAGCGTGGTGATCGCCGGCCGGGACGTGACCGGCCTGCCGGCGCAGAAGCGCGGCGTGGGCTTCGTGTTCCAGCACTACGCGGCCTTCAAGCACATGACCGTCGAGCAGAACGTGGCCTTTGGGCTGAAGATCCGCAAGCGGCCCAAGGACCAGATCCGCGCGCGCGTGCACGAGCTGCTCGGGCTGGTGCAGCTCGGCGGCCTGGCCGGCCGCTACCCGTCCCAGCTCTCCGGCGGCCAGCGCCAGCGCATGGCGCTCGCGCGTGCGCTCGCGGTGGAGCCCGAGGTGCTGCTGCTCGACGAGCCCTTCGGCGCCCTCGACGCGCGCGTGCGCAAGGACCTGCGCCAGTGGCTCAGGGAGCTCCACGAGCAGGTGCACGTGACCACCATCTTCGTGACCCACGACCAGGAGGAGGCGATGGAGGTCGCTCAGCAAATCGTGGTGATGAACGAGGGCCGCGTGGAGCAGGTGGGCGGCCCCCGCGACCTCTACGAGCACCCGGCCAACCGCTTCGTGATGGGCTTCGTCGGCCCCGTGAACCACCTCGGCGACGACGAGCTCGTGCGCCCGCACGACATCGAGGTGATGCGCGAGCCGGCCGACACCACCACGCGCGCGATGATCGAGCGGATCGTGCACCTGGGCTTCGAGGTGCGGGTCGAGCTGCTGCTCGACGACGGCCGTCAGGTGCAGGCCCAGATCACGCGCGAGCAGGCCGAGGACCTGGGCCTCCAGGCCGGACAGCTCGTGTTCGTGCGGCCGAGCCGGTCGATGGTCTTCACCTCGTAGGGGCGCCCGAGCGGCTCGCGGTAGTCTGGCGCCGATGCGCAGCCGCGCGGCCGTCCTCTTCTGCGTCCTGCCGATCCTGCTCGTGGCCGCCTGTGGCGACGACAACGGTGGCGGCGAGACCGGGGCCGGAGGCGCCACCGTGACCGAGACGGTGACCACGCCGGCGCCCGAGACGACCGCGCCCGAGGCCACCGCACCGGAGGCCACGCCCGAGGACCCTGCGCCGGGCGAGCAGGTGGTGCTCCGCGGAGCGGCCGGTGGCGCCCAGACGGGGCCCCAGTTCAGCACGTTCGTGCTCGTGCCCGACTCGGGCGGCGAGCCGGTGACGGTCGCGGCGGCCAACGACCTCGACCTGCCGATCGACGTCCGGCGCGACCTCTTCGACCCGCGCTGCGAGGGCAAGCTGCAGGGCTCGTTCACGGTGGCGCCGGCCGCCCCGGGCGAGACCGAGTTCGAGTACGCGCTGATCTCGGTCGAGCTGACCGCGAACGCCTGCTGAGCAGGTCGTCCGGCCGGCGTAGCTCCTACGCCACCGCGAAGAGCCGCCACTCCCCCGGCACGCCGCGCAGCTCGTGCGCGCCCCGCGGTCGGCGAAGCCGATGCCCGAGCCCACCACCAGGTCTCGGACCGTGCCCGAGACGAGCACCTCGCCGGCCTCCGCGGTCGCGCCCACGCGCGCCCCGATGTGCACCGCCATGCCACCCACGTCGTCGCCGATCACCTCGACCTCGCCGGTGTGGAGCCCGGCGCGCATCGGCACCCCGATCTGGCCGACCGCGCGGACGGCCTCCACCGCACAGCGAATGGCCCGCGCCGGGCCGTCGAAGGTGGCCAGGAAGCCGTCGCCGACCGTCTTCACCTCGTGACCGCGGTGGCGCTCGAGCTCCCGGCGCACCAGAGCGTCGTGGCTGGCCAGCAGATCGAGCCACGCGCGGTCGCCCAGCTCGCCGGCACGCTCGGTCGAGCCGACGATGTCGGTGAAGAGCACGGTGGCCAGAACCCGGTCGGGCTTGCGCTCCTGGCGCATGCCGGTGAGGAACTCCTCGGCATCGTCGAGCAGCGCATCCGCATCACCCACCATCGGCATGTGATCGACGCCCTCGTGCTCCACCAGGCGTGCGCCCGGGATGCTCTCCGCCAGGTAGCGGGCGTTTCCGATGTCGACCGTCCGGTCCTGCTTGCGGTG
Organism: Thermoleophilaceae bacterium; assembly: GCA_030446485.1. GTDB lineage: Bacteria > Actinomycetota > Thermoleophilia > Solirubrobacterales > Thermoleophilaceae > JAUJNF01. The sequence continues at coordinate 344,292 of JAUJNF010000001.1, forward strand.
CAGCACCAGTGTGGGCACGCTGATCGCCGGCAGCACCTCGCGCGCGTCGATCGCCTCGTTCAGGCGCAGGATCTCGAGCACCGAAGCCGGGCTGGCGGCGGCGCGCTCGAAGCGTGCCCACCAGTCGCGGAAGCGGGTGTCGCCGCTGACGCTGGGCGCGAAGATCTCGAGGTTCCGGCCCGTTCCCCACTCGCGCACAACCGTGTCCCAGCGATCGGCGTCCCGCCCCGGATCCGACGGCGCCCACGGGTAGTCCTCGGCGGTGGTGGTGCGCGCGTAGGCGCCGTACAGCACGAGCGCGGAAACCCGGTCCGGATGGCTGGCCGCGAACAACGAGGCCATCGGCGCGCCCTCGGAGAAGCCGAAGAGCGCCGCCCGCTCGGAGCCCACCTCGTCCATGACGATGCGTATGTCCTCCATGCGCTCCTCGAGGGTCGGCGCCCCAACCACGGGGTCCGACACGCCGCTGCCGCGTCGGTCGAAGATGATCAGGCGCGCGAAGGAGCCCAGGCGGTCGAAGAAGCGGGCTAACGCCGGCTCGTCGCGCCACATGTCCACGTTCGAGATCCAGTTAGGCACCCACACGAGGTCGAGGGCGCCCTCACCCACCACCTGGTAGGCGATGTTCAGGTCCTGGCAGCGCGCGTAGCGGGTGGTGGAAGCCGGCGGCGTCGCCACGCCGGCGAGCGTACCGGGGCGCGATGCCCCCCAGTACGGAGCGAGCCGGTCGCTCAGCGTATGGGCGTAGGTCCCGCGCAATCGAGCGCCAGCTTCTGCAGGCCGAGCCGCACCCGGCTCTTGACCGTGGCCGAGGGCACCCCGGCCCTGCGGGCGATGTCGGCCACGCTCTGATCGCCCCAGTAGGCGAGGAAGACCGCCTCGCGCTGCGGCGGCGGAAGCTTGCGGAGGGCACCGAGCATCTCGCGCCGCTCGCTGCGACGCTCGGCCACGAGGGCCGGGCTCTCGGCCACCTGCGGCCGCTCGGGCTCCACCAGCGCTTCGAGCCGTTCGCGCGCCCGCCCGCCCGCCTGCTCGGAGCGCCACATGTCGAGCGCGCGGCTGCGCGCCATCAGCTGCAGGTAGTGCCTGAGGTCCCCGCGGGCCGGGTCGAAGCCGGACGGGTTGCGGCAGAAGCGCACGAACACGTCGTGGGCCGCGTCCTGGGCGCGCTCGGGATCGCCGAGGATGCGCTGCGCGGCGGCACGGACGGCCGGCGCGTGCGTGGCGTAGGCGCTCTCCAGCGAGTCGCGGGCGGCGCCGTCGGGCCGGTCGCCGTCCTGGGTGAACGTCCTCGCCGCAGCCATGATGCGGACGGTAAAGACGCGGCCCCCGTTGCGGAAGGCGTCAGTCTTCCCGCCCCGTCATAACCGCCGGTTATGCCCCGGTTGGGTCGGTGTGGACCGAAGGCGGTGGGCGGCCGTTGGACGGCCGCCCACATCCCGTTGGTCAGCCGCGGGTGCCGAAGCGCCCGCCCAGGCCGTATCCCCCCGTGGGCACGCCGGCCAGCAGCACGAGTACGGCCGCGATGATCGCGACGATGCTCGGCAGGCCGAGTGCGACGCAGAGCGCGTACACCAGTGCCGCCACCACCACGGCTATGACTACTCCGATGATGCTCATGAGTCTCCTCTCCTCCGAATGACCTCTGTCTCGTACATAACGAGCGGGAGGGCGCCAGGTTGAGCACTTCCGTGCCGGAGCGCGTGGCCGCCTACTACGCCGAGGCCTACCGCTCGCTCGTCACGAGAAGCGCGGCAGCGCCTGCTGCTCGCTGAGCACCGGCGCGAACAGGTCGCCGTGGCGCTCGAGCCGCGCCAGCAGCTCGTCGGAGTCGAAGGCCAGCAGCGAGGCGTCCCCCGCCGCGTGCGTGGCCTCGACCTCCTCCCACGTGACGGGCGTCGACACCATCGGCCGGTCCTTCGCCCTCAGCGAGTAGACGTTCACGGTGGTCTTGCTGTCGTCGTTCTGGCTCCAGTCCACCAGCACCTTGCCCTCGCGCAGGGTCTTGGTCATGCGTGAGACCACGAGCTCCGGATAGGTCTTCTCGAGCGTCTCGGCGACCGCCTTCGCGAACGGCTTGGTCTGCCCGTAGCTCGCTTCGTCGTCGTTCAGCGGCACGTACACCTGCAGGCCCTTCGAGCCCGAGGTCTTCGGGAAGCTCTGCAGCCCGAGGCCCTCGAACATGCCGTGCAGCCACAGGCCCACCTGGGAGCACTGGACGATGTCGGCGGGCGGCCCGGGATCGAGATCGAAGACCATCATGGTCGGGCGCTGGATCTCGGCGGCGAGCGACAGCGAGGTGTGCAGCTCGAGGTCGGCGAGGTTGGCCGCCCACAGGAGCGTCGGGAGGTCGTCGGCCAGGCAGTAGTCGATGTCGCCGCCCTTGCGGCTGCTGTACACCGCGGCGGTGCGAACCCACTCCGGGCGGTGCGAGGGGCACTGCTTCTCGAAGAAGAACTTGCCCTCGACGCCGTTCGGGTAGCGCTTGAGGGTGAGCGGCCGTCCGCGCAGGTGCGGCAGGAGCGCCGGCGCGACGCGCGCGTAGTAGTCGATCACCTGCCCCTTGGTGAACCCCGCCTGCGGGTAGAGCACCTTGCCGAGGTTGGAGAACTTGAGGGACCGGCCCTCGACCGTGACCTCCGCCCCGCCCTCGAGCGGCCGCCCCGGGCCAACAAGTGCCTGCAGCGCCGGCGCGCTCGACCCCTCCACCAGACCGACCGGCGCGGCCGTCGGCTCCTCGAGCTTCTCGCGCGACACGTCGAACGCATGGCGGTCATCCCTGAGGCCCTTGTAGGACGGGTGCCGGAGCATGCCCTGGGCGGTCCACTCGGTGAACTCGATCTCGGCCACGAGGTCCGGCTCCACGTAGTGGGCGCCCTTCGGCGGCTCGCGGCCGTCGAAGGGGCTCGTGTCGCGTTGCCTCTCCTGCAGCAGGGCGGCCAGCCGGTCGAGCTCCTGCTCGTCGAAGCCCGTGCCCACCTTCCCCGCGTAGCGCAGGGCGGGGCCGCCGTCGCGGCCCGCCTCGGCCTCCTGATCGTAGTGGCCCACGAGCAGCGCCCCGATGCGCTCCCGGCGGCGGCCCGCGCCGGTGAGCCACCCGCCGATCACGAGCTCCTGGCGGTTCGTGTTCTTCACCTTTACCCACGCCCCGCTGCGCCGCCCCGGCTCGTAGGGTGAGTCGAGCCGCTTGGCCACCACCCCCTCGAGCCCCTGGGCCGCGCCGGCCTCGAGCAGCGCCCGGCCGTCGCCGACGTGGTGCACCGGAGTGCGCCAGGCCTCGCCGTTCAGGTCGAGCTCGGCGAGGCGCGCGCGCCGCTCCTCGTAGGAAAGCTCCATCAGCGAGTGGCCGTCGAGGTAGAGGAGGTCGAAGAGCACGTAGACCGTCGGGGTCTCCTTAGCGCGCCGGCGGATGATCGACTCCGAGGTCTGGTGGATGCGCTGCTGAAGCCGCTCGAAGCTCGGCCGGCCGCGCTCGTCGAAGGCCACGATCTCGCCGTCGAGCACCGCGCTGTGTGAGCTGAGCGCGCGGTTCAGGCGCCTGAGCTCCGGGTACTCGCGGGTGATGTCGCGCAGGCTGCGGCTCTCGAAGTGGATTCGCCCCGGCTCGGAATAGGCGATGGCGCGCACGCCGTCCCACTTGATCTCGTAGGCGAAGCGGTCCTCTCCGGTCGGCAGGGTGCCCTGCTTGGCGAGCATCGGCACGATCCGCTCGGGCAAGGGCTCGCGCGCCGGGTCCGCCGGCGGGTCCATGCGGTGGATCATCCAGTCCTTGCCCGCGCCGGTCTGGAAGAGCGCGTAGCGCCCGCGAGCCCGTTCGCCGTTCAGGCGCACGATCACCTTGCGCTCCTCCCACTTCTCGAGCTCGTAGGTGCCGCGGTCCCAGATCGTCATCGTGCCCGCGCCGTAGCTGCCCTTGGGGATCACGCCGTGGAAGTCGAGGTACTCGAGCGGGTGGTCCTCGGTGTGCACCGCCTTCCGGTTCTCCTTCGGGTCCTCGGGGATCCCGTTGGGAACCGCCCAGGAGGCGAGCACGCCGTCGTGCTCGAGCCGGAGGTCCCAGTGCAGGCGGGTGGCGCTGTGCTCCTGGATCACGAACCGCGGGGCGTCGGCCGGCGGCGCGACCTCACCCGCGGGCTCGGGCGTGGCCTCGAAGTCGCGCTTGGCGCGGTAGGTGTCGAGCTTCTTCTTCCTGGCCATCGTCGGGCCACGCATTCTGCACCCGCGGCGGGTCGGGACCGGCGCGGCGCGCAGATAGGGCATGCCCCCCTTCGGGGGCAACCTCCCCCCGGGGGGCGGCTAGGTCGAGGCCCCGCCGGTTCGCGCGTTCCGCCCGCCGTTGCCCGCGGCACGGGCCTTGCGGCCGCCGTTGCCGCTGGCGCGGGCCTGGCTGCCGCCGTTGCTCGCCGTCGCCTTCCGCCCGCCGTTACCCGCGCCGCCGCGGGAGCGCGCGGCGGTCTGGCCCCCGCGCCGCGGAGCCGGTGCCGGAGCCGACAGCGCCACGAGCTCGGCCATCCCGCGCTCGATCGCCTCGCTGAGGACCTCGACGTCGGCCGCCGTGTCGTAGTCGGCCGTCACCCCGTAGTTCAGCCCGCCGTCGTACGAGAAGATGGCGATGCCGATCCGCACCGTCCCGGCCAGTGGCACGTACGGGAAGGCCTCGAGCAGGCGTCGCCCGGCGGCGTAGAGCGTGCACCGCGGACCGGGGACGTTGGTGGTGACGGTGTTGAGGTTGCGCTGCGGCAGGGCGCTCGCCGCCCGGATCCCGAGCGACAGCAGCATCGCCGGCGCGTAGCCCGACAGTGAGGTGAGCACCTCGCCCGCCACCGCCTGGCTCGACTCTTTCAGGTGCTGCATCTGCTCCTCGATCGCGGCGAGCCGCTCGAGCGGGTCCTCGATTCCCACCGGCAACGACGCGAACATCGCGGAGACGCGGTTGTTGTAGGTGCCCTTCTCGTCCGGCGCCCTCACCGACACGGGCACGAGCGTGCGCACCGTGCGGTCGACCGACTCGCCGCGGGAGAGCAGCAGCTCACGGAACCCGCTGGTGATGGTGGCGAGCACCACGTCGTTCACGGTGCCGCCGTGCGCCTGCCGGACCGTCTTCACGTCGCCGAGCGACGAACGCGCCCACGCCCAGCGACGGTGTGGGCCGATCGGCCCGTTGAGCGACGAGGCCGGCGTGGGCACCACAAGCCCGCGCATGGCGGCCAGCCCGCGGACAGCCGTGAGCGCGTGGCCACCCAGGGCCCTCGGGTGCCGGGCGATGGCGGAGAGGCCCTCGTAAGGCTCCATCGCCCGGCGCGCCAGCGCCTCCGCCACCAGCTCGCCCCCCGCCGGCTCGGGCTCGGGCCGCCACTCCGCCTCCGCCACCGGACCCGGATCGCGCTCCCGGTCGAGCACGACCCTCAGCAGGTCGGCGCCCGAGACGCCGTCGACCATCGCGTGATGCGTCTTCGAGATGAGCGCCCAGCGGCCCTGCTCGAGGCCCTCGACGATCCACATCTCCCACAGAGGGCGCGCGCGGTCGAGCTGCTGCGACATCACGCGACCAACGAGGTTGCGCAGCTGCTCCTCGCTGCCGGGGTGCGGCAGCGCGCTGTGCCGGAGGTGGTAGCTCAGGCTGAAGTGCTCGTCGTCGACCCACACCGGCCGGCCGAGTCCCAGTGGCACGAACTTGACCCGCTGGCGGTAACGCGGGACGAGCGGCAGCTTTCCGCCCACCATCCGGCACATGTCCTTGTACTCGGGCGGCGGCCCCTCGAAGATGCCCACCGAGCCGATGTGCATGTGGTTCTCGTCGTCCTCGATCGACAGAAACGACGCGTCCTGCGAGCTCAAGCGTTGCATCGGAACCTCCCCGGTTCGGCCGCGATGACCTGGAGGGGCGCACGCGGCGCGGCGCCTGCCCTCGATAACCGTTGTTCCACGTCGACGCCGCGCCAAACCTCCTGTTCGCCGCCGTTGCCAGGCGTCCGCGGCCCGACACCGGCATCTTCTCCAGACCGCTCAGAGATACGGCAACTTCCTGTCCTGGGAGGCCAGTTTCTTGTCTCACAGGCAAGCTCCTTGCCGTAGACGACAGCGTCGCCACGGCCTGCTCTGCCCTGGCTCGGGCGCCGAGCGCGCCCGTCCGCGAAGATGTGGAGCCGTGACGCGATCACGAGCACACGCCGTCGCGCCGCCCGCGGGCTCGACCGGCGCCGCGGGTGTCTCCGCCTCCGTGACATCGATTCAGGTCGGCCGTCCGCGACCCATGGGCACCCCGCGCGGGCCGGTCACGAGCGCCTTCGTGAAGGAGCCCGTCGCCGGACCGGTCGCACTCCGCACGCTCGGACTCGACGGCGACTCCCAGGTGAACACCAAGTACCACGGCGGACCGGACCGGGCGCTGTGCGTCTACCCCGGCGAGCACTACCCCTACTGGGCAGAGCGGCTGGAGCGCTCGATGCCGCCGGCCTCCTTCGGGGAGAACTTCACCACCCGGGGGTTGCTCGAGGACGAGGTGGCGATCGGCGCGACCTACGCCGTCGGCGACGCCGTGGTCCAGGTCTCCCAACCGCGCGAGCCGTGCCACAAGCTCGCCGGCCGCCACGGGGTCAGGCAGCTCGTGCCGTGGGTCAAGCGGAGCGGGCGCACCGGTTTCTACCTGCGCGTGCTCGAGGAGGGCATCGTCACGCCGGGCGACGCGATGCTGCCCGCATCGCGGCCCGCGGCGGGGGTCACGATCGCCGAGATCAACCGCGTGGCCTACCACGATCGTCGCGACCTCGAGGGGCTCGAGCGGGCCGTCGCCGCCGAGGGACTCGAGATCGGTTGGCGCCGCCGGCTGGAGAGCCTCATCCGCAAGGCCCGGGCGGCCTAGGGGTAGGCGAGCTCAGGCCGGCTCAGGCCTTGGCGTCGAGCGCCTTGGCCTGCTGCCGCTCCGGGCTGATGCGGACCACGTTCCAGACGAGGCCCATCCGCTCCAGCGTGCGGATCACGAGGGCCGACACGTCGAACTGCCGGCGCCCCAGGCCGTGGACCGCCGAGGTCGGGAAGGCGTGGTGGTTGTTGTGCCACGCCTCGCCGAGGCTCGGCAGCGCGAGCCACGCGAGGTTGCGCGAATGGTCGTCGGTGTCGAAGAGCCGTCGCCCGAAGGTGTGGCAGAGCGAGTTGATGCTGAAGGTGACGTGGTGCACGAAAAAGATCCGCACGGCGCCACCCCACAGCAGGGCGGTGAGGCCCGCGGCCACGCCGCCGCCGATCGCCCATCCGATCGCGAACGGCAGGGCCATGCCGAGCAGCACCCAGACCAAGAACGTCCTGTCGACGAAGCGGATGACGGGATCCTTCATGAGATCGGGAGCGAACTTGGCTCGCGATCCACGCTGGGTGTGGATGAAGAGCCACCCGAGATGGGCGTGCACCAGCCCGCGGAGAGTGCCACGCAGCCCGCTCCCGTGGTCGACGTGGGGGCTGTGGGGATCGCCCTCCTCGTCGGTGAAGGCGTGGTGCTTGCGGTGGTCGGCCACCCACGAGATCACCGGACCCTCGATCGCCGCGGAGCCGAGGACGGCCAGGACTCCCCGCAGTGCGGGGCTCGTCTCGAAGCTGCGGTGGGTGAAGAGGCGGTGGAAGCCTACGGTCACGCCGAGCACGGTCAGGAAGTAGACGATGGCGAACGTGAGGAGGTCGTGCCAGCGGAGGATGTGATTCCACGCCTGCCAGCCGGCGAGGCCGAGCAGCAGGAAGGGGATCAGGGTGACCGAGCCGGTGAGGATGCGGTCGCGCGTCTCATGGGCGACCGGCTGGATGTCGCCGGTCCGGCCTCCGGCCGAAGAGCCTCCGGGACCGGTGCTGCCGTGTGGGGGAGCGATGCTCGACATGATCATGGTCCCCCGCTCCCCGTTCCTCCGTCGAGGAGGCCCGGTCCGAAGTCCCGCTCGAGTGAAGCTAGCAGCACTTGGCCGCTGCGTTCAGCCGGCCGCGCGACGCCTCTGGTTGCGCGAGCGGCCCCGTGGCCGGCTGCCGGGGCCGCCGGCGGTGGCCACGCGGCGCGCCTCGCCGCCGTGCGGTGAGCGTCCCTGGCCGTGGGGGGCCGGGCGACCCTCGCCGCCACCGCGCGCCGAACGGCGCTCTCCGCCACCGCGCTCCCCGGCGCCGCGATGGAGGTCGAACTGGCTGGTGAGGCCGAGGTCCCGGGCAATCCGTCCCATGTCGCCGATCTCGTCGGCCATCACGAAGCTCACCCCGGTGCCCCTGGCTCCGGCACGCGCCGTGCGGCCGATGCGGTGCACGTATGCGTCCTGGTCACCCGGGGCATCGAAGTTGATCACGTGCGTGATGTCCGCCACGTCGATGCCGCGCGAGGCCACGTCGGTGGCCACGAGCGTGTCCACGTCGCCGCGCTCGAACTGCGCGAGCGCCCTCTCGCGCTGGGACTGGGAGCGATCGCCGTGCATGGCCACCGCCGGCAGGCCGTGGGCCTTCAGGCGCTTCACGAGACGGTCGGCACCGCGCTTGGTACGTACGAACACAAGCGTGCGCCCGCGATCGCGGTGGCGGAGCTCACGCACGAGCGCATCGAGCTTGCCCTCGTGGGCGAGGTGCACGAAGCGGTGCTCGACCTCGGCGCGACGGTCGCCCTCCGGCGCGTGCACGTGGCGGCGGGCGTCGGTGGTGTAGGCCCTCGCCACCCGGCCGGCGTCACCCTCGAGGGTGGCGGAGAAGAACAGCGTCTGGCGGTCGGAACGGGTCTTCTTCACGATCCGGTCGACCGCGGGCTTGAAGCCCATGTCGAGCATGCGGTCGGCCTCGTCGAGGATGAGCACGCGCACGTGCTCGAGCGTCAGGTCGCCGCGCTGGAGGAGGTCCTCGAGACGCCCCGGCGTGGCCACGACGATGTGCGCCTTGCGGGCCAGCTTGGCCTGGCGGTCCAGGCCCACGCCGCCGTGCACCACCGCCACCGACAGCGCCCGGGCGTGCGCTACGGCATGCAGGTCGTCGACGATCTGAGCGGCCAGCTCACGCGTCGGGGCGAGGATGAGGGCGGCCGGCCGCCGGTCGCTGGCCTCGAGGAGGTCGACCAGGGGCAGCCCGAAGGCCAGCGTCTTTCCCGACCCGGTCGGGGATTGGGCGAGGACGTCGTGCCCGGCGAGCACGTCGGCGATCACGAGCCGCTGGACGGCGAAGGGGGTGGTGATGCCGCGGGCGGCGAGTACGTCCGCGACCGGACGCGACACGCCGAGATCGGCGAAGGACTGCGAAGACATCTGAAGCTCCTTGATATGCGACTGGGAGATCCGGCGACCCAATCGCGCCACAGGCGCACAGAGAGACGAGACCTCTCGGGGGCCACGGTGGCCCACCGACCCGTTGAACCTAGCAGCCCGGTTTGTGCCAGTACGCAGGAACTCGTGCTCGGGTAGCGTCGGGTGCACTGTGCGCGACGTGCCCATCCGCGGCGAGATGATCCGCCTCGGCCAGCTGCTGAAGCTGACCGGGGTGGTCGGGGGCGGCGGGGAGTCAAAGGCCCTCCTGGGCGCCGGGCAAATCCTCGTGAACGGCGAGCCCGAGGGCCGCCGGGGCCGCCAACTGCACGACGGTGACACGGTTCGCGCCGGTGGTGAGGAGCTGCGCGTGGTGGCCGGGGAACGCCCCGCGCAGGGCTGACGGGGCTCAGCCCCGGCGGCGCTCCAGCGCGTACCGCGCCGCCTCGGCATGTGCGGGGAAGCCCTCGTACTGTGCAAGGGTCAGGGCGACCGGGCCCACGCTCTTCACGCCCTCAGGCGAGACCTGCGCGAACGACGACCATTTCAGGAAGTCGTGCACCCCGACGCTCGAGTAGCTCCGCGCGGTGCCCCCCGTGGGCAGGATGGCGTTCACGCCGATCGCGTAGTTGCCGAAGGCGATCGAGGCGTTCTCCCCGAGCAGCACCTCGCCGGCGTTTCGCAGCGCCGGCAGCAACTCCATGGGGCTCTCGGTGAGCACCCTCAGGTGCTCGGGCGCGTACTCGTTCACGAAGTCGATCGCCTCGGCCAGGTCCGCCGTCACGACGATGCCGCCGTAGCCGCGGAGGACGGCCTCGCAGTAGTCCCTGCGCTCCGGCGGCAGCCGCTCGACGAGCGGCGGCACCAGCTCCGCCACGGCGTCGGCCAGCCGCTCCGAGTCCGTCACCAGCAGCGCCGCGGAGTCCGGACCGTGCTCGGCCTCCACCAGCAGCTCGCGGGCGGCGATCTCGGGGTCGGCGTGGGCGTCGCACAGGACGAGCGACTCGCTGGGGCCGGCCGGCGGGCCGGGATCTACCCATCCGTACACGAGCCGCTTGGCCGCCGTCACGTAGCGGTTGCCGGGGCCGAGCAGCTTCTGAACGCGCGGGACCGTCGCGGTGCCGAAGGCCATGGCCGCGACGGCCTGGGCGCCGCCGGCCCTGTACACGTCGGTCACGCCGCACAGCTCCGCCGCCACCAGCGAGGCCGCGTCGATCGAGCCGTCCGGGGCCGGGGGCGTGCACACGCTGATGCTCGGCACCTCGGCCAGCACCGCCGGAGTGCACAGCATGGCCATCACCGAGGGGAAGGCCCCCTTGCCGCGCGGCACGTACAACCCCACGGACGCGATCGGGGTCAGGCGCTCGCCGGCCAGCACGCCGGGGGCCACCTCGGCCATCGGGGGCGGGGGCGCCATCTGCGCGCGGTGGTGCTTGCGCACGTTGGCGATGGCCTGCTCGAGCGCGGCCCGGAGGTCCGCGGGGATCTCGGCGCGGGCCCGCTCGAACTCGAGCGGCGTGACCTTCAGCCCGTCCTCGGCGAGCTCCGCCCCGTCGAGCTCGCGCGCGTAGTCCACGAGCGCGCGGTCTCCTCGCTCGCGCACCGCGGCCACGATCTCGCGCACCTTCTCCTCGACCGGGCCGAAGTCCGCCTGCACCCGGGCCATCAGCGCCTGGCGTTGCGAGCCCGACAGCTCGCCGGCGACGTACCTGTTGATCCGCACGATGCGCTGCGGCCTAGGCCAGCGTCGCCTTCACGCCGGGCGTAAGCGAGCGCCGCGACTCGTTGGGGCGGAGCAGCTCCCCGATCGCCTCGCCGAGCGCGGCAAACACCTGTGGCCATCCGGCGTCCGGGTCAACGCGCTCGACCACGTGGACCATCACGCTGGCCTGCAGTCCACCGGCGAGCCCGTCGATGAAGTCGTCGAGGTCCTCGCTGAAGAGGCCATTCCGGAGGGTGTGACCCAGGAGGAAGTCGCGCCGGAAGTCGTCGTACGGCTCGGTGAAGGGCACGAGGCGCCAGAACTTGCGCCCCTCCATGCTCACCCCCACGCGGACCGGCTGCTCGGCGAGCGACTCCACGCGGTCCACGTTCGACCCCGCGCCCTCGATCCCGAACGCCTCACTGCGTTCGATGGCCAGCAGCCGGAGTGCGCGACCGAGGGCGAGGCCGATGTCCTCGAGTACCACGTGGCTGGAGCTGAGCCGCGTGGCCCTGAACTCGATCGTCACCCGCAGGCCGGCCCGGCTCGCGAACCGCTCCAGCAGCTCCTCGACGCCCGAAACCTGAACCGAGTCGGCCACGTCCACCCGGCAGCGCGCGCCCGCCGGCCCGCCGAGCGCGACCTCGACCCGGACCTCGCTCTCCGCGGTCTCCCGTTGGAGACGGGCAAGGGATGGCGACGCCGCGAGCACCCGCCAGCCGCGCTCTACGGCTGCCTCCTGCACCGGTGGCCGCCCGTTCGCGTCGCGGTACGGCCCGGGGACATCATCGAGCGGAGCCCGCACGCTCCTGTCGAGCGCGATGCCCACGCCCCGGAAGACCCCCTCCCAGGTGTGGTGGGCGTCCTCGACGCTCGCCACCGTCACGGCGATGTCCCAGCCGCTCGCAGACGCCAGGCCGTCCAGCAGCGACACCAGGGGCCGGCCGTCGTTCAGCTGCTCCACGCGCAGGCCGACGAACCACTCGAGATCCACCTGGGGCGCGGCCTCGAGGGCCAGGCGGCCGCTGTCCGCCGCGGTCAACCGCACCACCGCGGAGCCGTCGTCGATCATGCCGAGGGCGGCGGCGCTGTCCCGGACGCGCGGCAGCCTGCGCACCTCACCGCCGAGGTCGACGCCGAGCTGCCGCCAGTCGTCGCTCGTCCACAGCACGTCCACCGAGCACCCGAGCCGCCAGGCCACGTGCTCGACCATGTGGCTCACGAAGTCGTTGCCGGTGAAGAGTGCCTTCGACGTGACGTCTCCGAGCTCGAGCGCCACGTGGCCCGGCCGGAAGTCCGAGTAGCAGCGCGCCACGTGAGGCGACGCCGACAGCTCGGCGAAGGTGTTCGCCCCGGTGGCCACCGCGATCGTGTGACAGCCGGCGCGGCTGCCGGCCTCGGCCCCGAGGAGCGAGTCCTCGATCACCACGCAGCGCGCGGGCTCCAGCCCGAGCCGCCGCGCCCCCTCCAGGTAGGTGTCGGGCGCGGGCTTCTTCGGGAGGCCCGGCGCGTCGTTGCCGACGAGCAGATCGAAGCGGTCGCCCAGGCCGGCACCGGCGAGGATGCGGGCCACGTCGGCCTGGGGGTTGTTGGACACCACCGCGAGCGCGAGCCCGGCGCCTCGGGCGGCGTCGAGTATCGCGCTGATCCCCTCGTGCGTGGGCACGGAAGCCGTGAGGCGCGCGTGCTCGTGGGCCGCCACCAGCCCGTCTATCTCCTCCTCCGGCAGCTCCAGGCCCAGCTCGGCGAGGATGCGCCGCCAGGCCAGGGCGAGGTCGTAGGGAAAGGCCCGTCGCACCACCGTCCGGGGCACGCTCACGTCCTCGCCCAGCCGCTCGCCGAGCAGCGCGCCGATGAGCTCGAACTCCATCGTCAGCGTGTCGAGCAGCACGCCGTCCATGTCGAGGAGCAGCGCGGCGGTCCGATCGGGAACCGTCAGTCGATCGGCCAGGACCATCTGCGGGCATCGTACCCCGGCCCCCGCCGACCGACCCGGTTGCAATACCCTACGGGGGTATGCTAGAGTCAGCGCCGCAGCCGGTCGAGGAGCCCATCGAGGAGGTCCACATGGAGGCAGCAACCGCTCACCAGCACCACGCGATGCCCACGTCGGGGCGCGCGCTCGACGGAGTGGCCATGAGCGCCACGCTGCACTGCCTGACCGGCTGCGCCATCGGCGAGACGCTCGGGATGATCATCGGCACCGCCGCCGGATTCTCCGACCTGGGCACGGTCGCCCTGGCGGTAGCGCTCGCCTTCCTGTTCGGCTACGGGCTCACGAGCCTTCCGCTGTTCCGCGCCGGCTTCACGCTCGCGGCGATCGTGCCGATCGCCCTGGCCACCGACACCTTCTCGATCGCGACCATGGAGGTGGTCGACAACGCGATCATGCTCGCCATCCCGGGGGCGATGGAGGCAGGGCCCGGCAGCGTGCTCTTCTGGGGAAGCCTCTCCGTGGCCCTCGTGATCGCCGGGGTGGTGGCCTTCCCCGTGAACCGCTGGCTGATCGCCCGCGGCAAGGGCCACGCGGTGGTTCACGAGACCGGCGTGCACGGCGGCCCCCCGGTGCGCGTCGTCGGGATGGTGGCGGTGGCGGCGGCGATCTTCGGGACCGTCGTCCTCCTTGCGGAGGTGCTCTGATGGCTGACGCCCAGGCACGCGGCTACACCGCCACCAAGCCACAGCTGCTCAAGCGACTCAACCGGGTCGAGGGTCAGGTGCGCGGCGTGGCCCGCATGGTCGAGGACGACCGCTACTGTATCGACGTGCTCACCCAGATCAGCGCCGCCCAGGCCGCCCTCGACAAGATCGCGCTGGGGCTGCTGGACGGGCACACGCGGCACTGCCTCGCCGGCGAGGGCTCGGGTCCGGACGACCCGGGCGACCGCGCCGACGAGCTGATGGGCGCCGTCGGGCGGATGCTCGGGCGCTAGCTGGGTCGAGCCGGCCTCACTCCGGCCGCTCGCCGTCAGACCCGCTCGCCGGCCAGCGCCACGTCGCCGTCCGTGCTGGCCTCCGGCCCGATCAGGATCGCGCCCTCGCCCGTCGCGTACGCCTCCTCGCCGTGCTGGACGATGTCCATGCCCAGCGACTCCTCGCGCACCGTGGCCCGCAGCGGCATCACCAACCCGATCAGACGCAGGATCAGGAAGGTGACCACGAAGGCGTAGACAGGGGTCGCAAGCACCGCGAGCGCCTGCTCCCCGAGCTGGGCGGCGTCGCCGTACGCGAGCCCGTCCGCGACGCCGTTCCAGGACTGCTGGGCGAAGAAGCCGATGAAGAGGATGCCGGTGATGCCCGCGATGCCGTGGGCGGCGAGCACGTCCAGCGTCTCGTCGACGCGAGTCCGGGGCCGCAAGACGATGATCGCGTAGCTCGGCAACGCGGCGAGCCCGCCGAGCGCCATCGCCCAGCCCGGGCTGATGAAGCCGCCCGCGGGCGTGATGCCCACGCAGCCGACGATGATCGCGGTCGCGGCTCCGATTGCCGTGACGTGCCGCCCTCGCAGCAGGTCGAGCGCGAACCACACCACGAGCGTGCACGCCGGCGCCAGCAGCGTGTTGGTGAACGCCAGCACGCTGGGGTTGCCGGTCGAGAACCCGCTGCCACCGTTGAAGCCGAACCAGCCGAACCAGAGCAGGCCGGCGCCGAGCAGCACGTAGATCGCGTTGTGGGGAAGGAACGCCTGCCGCCCGTAGTCGCTCCGCACGCCCACGACGAGCGCGGCGGCCAGCGCCGAGAAGCCCGATCCCATCTCCACCGGTATGCCGCCGGCGAAGTCGAGCGTGCCCTGCTCCTGCAGCCATCCGCCGCCGAAGGCCCAGTGGGCGAGCACCGCGTACACGAGCACCGACCACAGCGCGGCGAACACGAGGAAGGGGCCGAAGCGCATCCGCTCCACCACCGCGCCCGACACCAGCGCGACGGTGAGGATGCAGAAGCTCGCCTGGAAGGCCATGAACAGCAGATGCGGGATCGTGGTCCCGTCGCGCGGCACGAAGGTCACGTCGCGGAGGCCCACGTGGCCGAGCCCGCCGACGATCGCGTTGCCCTCGTCGAACGCGATCGAGTAGCCCACGAGAGCCCACATCACGGTGGCCACCGCGAGCGCGGCCGCGCACATCATGAACGTGTTGAGGGTGTTCTTCGAGCGCACGAGCCCCGCGTAGAAGAGGCCGAGAGCGGGTGTCATGAGGATCACCATGGCCGTGGCCACCAGCATCCACGCGGTGTCCCCGGTGTTCACCTCGGCGGCCAGCACGGGCGCCGTCACCTGGCGACCGGCGTGACGGCGCTGTGGTCGGTCTCGCCGGTGCGGATGCGCACCACCCGCTCGAGCGGTACGACCATGATCTTCCCATCGCCGACGTCCCCGGTGCGAGCGCCGTCGCAGAGGGCGTCGATCGTCGGCTCGACGAACTCGTCGGACACGGCGATCTCGAAGCGCACCTTCTCGGCGAGGCCCATCTTCACGGTCGTGCCGCGGTAGGTCTCGACGCGATCGAGCTCGCCCCCGTGCCCCTGCACCCGGCTGATCGAGACCCCACGCACCTCGGCGCGGTACAGGGCCTCCAGCACGTCGTTGGCCTTCTCGGGACGGACGATCCCGATCACGAGCTTCACGGTGTGGGGCTCCTTTTCTTAGTCGGGCAGCGCCCGGGAGGTGTGTGCATCGCGCCTGTCTTGCCCGGAACCCCCCGCTTCCTCTCGGCGAGCGCGCGCGAGCCTAGCGGGAGCCGCGTCGACGGGTCAACGCCGGCCGCGACGACTCCTCGATGCGTAACGTCGGGCGGCCCGGGCTTTCACGCCCAGCTCGCCTCGCACCAGGCGTTTCGGCCGGCGACACCGCGGGAAGCCCGTGGGGCAAGCGACACCGAAAGGCCCACCGTGCCAGAGCCACAACAGCAGACACCACCCGGCGCCACCTCGGACATGCAGCCACAACCGGACCACGGCGAGCACAGCTACCGCGGGTCCGGCCGGCTCGCGGGCAAGCGTGCCGTGATCACCGGTGCCGACAGCGGCATCGGCAAGGCGGTGGCGATCGCGTTCGCACGCGAGGGCGCCGACGTGCTGATCTCCTATCTCGACGAGGAGGAGGACGCCCGCGATACCGCGCGCTGGGTCGAGGAGGCCGGCCGCAAGGCGGTGACCATCGCGGGGAACCTCGCCGAGCCCGCGCACTGCCGTGAGGTGATCGAGCGCGCGGTAGGCGAGCTGGGCGGGATCGACGTGCTGGTGAGCAACGCGGCCTTCCAGATGGCGCGCGAGTCGATCGAGGACGTTCCCGACGAGGAGTGGGACCACACCATCGCGACGAACATCAGCGCGATGTTCCACCTCGTGAAGGCCGCCGTTCCACACATGGGGCCGGGGGGATCGATCATCGGCACGACGTCGGTGAACTACGCCACGCCGCTGCCGCAGCTGCTGCCCTACGCCGTGACGAAGGCGGGCATCGCCAACATGTGCGGAAGCCTCGCGCAGATGCTCGCGCCCAGGGGCATCCGCGCCAACAGCGTGGCGCCCGGCCCGGTCTGGACGCCGCTCATCCCGGCCACCATGCCCCCCGAGCAGGTGGAGGGCTTCGGCACGGAGGTGCCGCTCGAGCGTCCCGGCCAGCCGGCGGAGCTCGCGCCGGTGTACGTGATGCTCGCCTCGGACGAGGCCAGCTACGTGTCCGGCGCCTTCATCGCCGTTACGGGCGGGAAGCCGATCCTGTAGCGACCTCGTACCGCGCTACGGCACCACCGTGGGGGTCGGGCTCGAGGAGCGGCCGCCCCCGTGCTTCTCGATGAACGAGTCGAGGCGGCACCACCAGGTGAAGAGCCAGTCGATCTGCTCCTCCCTCTCCGNAGAGGCGGAACTAGCCGGTAAGGCGCGGGCCCGTGCGAATAGCGCGCACCGTCGCGCCGGCCCTCCGGAAGCCCGGCTTGGTGGCGCGGGCCCGCCAGGGACGCGGCGAGCCCAACCGCCTCACCATGAACGCGCGGCCGCGTGCGTCGGTGCGAGCGGCCCGGCCGGCGAAGCGAACGAGGGCGCCGCGCACGGGCGCTCCCCGGGACGTACCCCGCCGCACCCGGAAGGCGAACCTCACGGTCCGGCCCGTGCGGACCGTGCCCGGCCGCACCGACAGCGCCAGCGGCGGGCGGCCTCCATTCGAGCCACCGGGACCGACACCGGTGCCAGGCCCCGGCGCCCCAGCGGGAAACGGCCACACGCCCTTCGCGACCCGCAGGGCATAGAAGCCGGTGTTGCCGTCCGAGTACCAGATCTCGCCACGCTCGGGAACGAAGGACGGCTTCGACATGGCGTAGTTGCTCTTGCCCTTTTCGCCCGGAGTCTCCACCGGACTCCCGGCCTTGAAGGCCGGAGGAGCCACGAAGTAGGCGAGCTCCTTGGGCTTGTGGGGATCGCGGATGTCGAAGACCCGCAGGCCCGAGTTGATGAAGGAGCACGCCACTATTCCGGGATCGACTTCCTGCGGCACCCCGCAGTAGTGCCCGGCGTAGCCCTGCACGACGAAGTCCGCGCCCGGGTCACCTGCGATCGCGGCGCGGTTCTCGCGTTGGTTGACCTCGAGGCGGAAGTCGGAGATCACCTTCGGGGCCTTCTCGTCGGAGATGTCGATGATGCGCCCGGCGCCCACCCGGGGACCGTTGGCGGTGGTCGAGCCGCTCTCGTTGGCGGCGAACTCGTCGATCTCGACGAGCATCGGCTTGCCCCCGATCGTGACCGGCAGTGCGACCTGGGGGATCGTCACCTGGCTCCACGTCAGGAAGCTGACCTCTCGTGCCTGGGGGTTGGGCTTGCGGGCCTGGATCTCGCTCACGTCGAGGATCAGCAGGCCGTCGTTGGCCGCGAGATAGGCGCGGTTGCCATCCTGGCTGATGGTCAGGCCGTGAGACGAGAAGTTGCCGACGAACAGCGTGACGGGGAGCTTCGGGTTCGTGACGTCCACCGCGGTCACCTGACCGGTGCCGAGCGAGGTGGCGTAGAACGTCTTCCCGTCGGGTGCGAAGCCGCTCTCGTGACCAAGCACTCCCACGGGCAGGCTCGATTGCAGCGCCGGGTGGCGGCAATCCTCGTTCACGTCGTAGATGTCGATCACGCCGGGGCCGAACGCCGGGTTGCCGAACACCGCCGCCAGCAGCCCGCGCTTCTGGTTGAGCAGCAGCGACTCGTGCGGCGACTGCATGGCCGGCGTCTGGAGCGTCGCGGTGCGCACGGGCTTGGCGGGATCGGACATGTCGAGCACCGCCGTGCCGGTGAGCTGCGTGTTCAGCGTGGCAGGCAATAGGTTCGTTGGGAACAGAAGGGTGGTGTCGTAGTACGCACATTCGCGGCCTGCCCTGTCCACGAACCGCTCGACCTTGAACCCCCCTGCGGTTCCCTCATGGCTGAGCTGCGAGATGTTGCAGCGAAAGCCGTCGGCCGGTGCGTTGGCGGGCACGCGCCCCTGGATGCCGGTCTCCGGCTGCGAGCCGGGGCCGCAGTTGGCCCTCGGGCTCGCCTGGGGTAGAGGCTCGGCGGCCGTCGTCGCCGCCGGGCGGGTGGCGGCCGACTCGGCCGTCGGCTCCGGCAAGAATGTGCCCGCCGACCCGCTCCCGGCGGTGCCCTCCAGCCCGTGACCGAGGCTGGGGCTCGCAGCCATGAGCGCGGCCACCATGACAACGCCCATGAGCGCAAACGAGCGGCGAGCTTGGCCCCTCAGCACCGGCTCAGCGTACTCTCCAGTTGCGCACACCAGCGCCGACATCCCCTCCGTTCGGCGATCGCCTGGAGGACTGGGGGAGCAACCTGCGAGAGGCCGTGGCCGGCATCAACATCGTCGGCGTGGAGCGCGCGATCACCGCAAGCTCCTGAAGAGCTCGCACCTCAGGCCGGGTAGCGAAGCTGCCGCCCCCGCTACGGCACCACCGTGGGCGTCGGGCTCGAGGAGCGGCCGCCCCCGCGCTTCTCGATGAAGGAGTCGAGGCGGCACCACCAGGTGAAGAGCCAGTCGATCTGCTCCTCCCTCTCCGACGGGACCTCGGCCGCCGGCACGTGCCACATGCCGAGCTCCACCGGATGGTCGAGCGGTACGAGCCGGAGCAGGTCGCCCGTCGACCGAGGGTCGGGCAGGCCGGTGTGCGCGATGAAGACGACGTCGGCGTCGGGCGCGCCCGCGGTCGCGGCGAGCGCGCCTCCAGGGCGCGGGGCCATGAGGTTGTCCATCTTGCGCGCGCGCTCCGCCGCGTCGGCGTGCCCGTCGCGTTCGAGGCGCTCGATCGTCCGGCAGCGGCGGTCCTCGGTGAAGTTGCCTCCCTCCGGGAAGATCAGCAGCGCGCCGTCGGGATCGAGGCCCTCGGCGAGCGTGCCGATCCCATCGACCAGCTCCTGGCCGCCGCCCGCGACGAAGCGGTTCGGCAGCCGGTTGCCAAACTGGTCAATGAACGGATCCCACTGGAGCAGGGCCTTCATCACGATGCGAGGGCGGCGGCCGTAGCGATTCAGCAGCTCGTGGACCAAGAGGAAGGAGTCGCCGGCTCCGGCGTGGCGGCAGAACACGAGCACCGGGCGCCGACGATCCCTCAGAGCCTCCTCGGCGTCCGAGTACGAGGTGATCTCCACCGAGCTGCGCACCGCCCGCAGGCCGGAGTTCACGAGCCCGCCCATGAACCACCGGAGCACCGCGTAGTGAGCCCGCTGGAACGACGGGGCGCCGGCGTAGCGACCAAAGCCGCTCGCCACCCAGAGACCGACAAAGGCGAGCGTCGACAGCGCGTCGCGAATCAAATAGGAGAGCGATATCCATAGGAGGCGCAGCGGCCGCCAGTTGCCCAGGAAGGGCGACGCCAGCACGGCGAGCAGCGCCACCAGCGGCGAGAGCAGCACGAACACCGCGGTGAGCACCAGCATCAGTGGTGTGAGAACCAGCCGCCGTACTAGCTTCGGCGGCAGCACCGCCTACCGGCCCTGCTCGTCGAGGTACCGCCTGGACGCATCGAAGGCGCGGTCGATCCGCTCGGAGACCTTCGAGAAGTCTCGGTAGCGCAGCTGTGAGAGGTCCTTGTGGGCCGGGGCCGCGGCGGGGACGCCGGTGGGAAGCACGTGCGCCTCGACACCGTCCGGCAGCGCCGCCATGTCGGCGCTGAAGCGGTGCCTGCGCGCTATCTCGAATGCCACGAGGCCCACCTCCCACGGCCACGCCGGCGGCTCGAGCGGGTGCTCGACCCTCCCCACCTGGAGAACATAGACCGTCTCCGCGCCCATGGCCACGGCCCGGCCCACCGGGATGCTGTTCACGATCCCGCCGTCCAGGAAGTGCTCGCCGTCGATCCGCGCCGGGGGAAGGAGACCCGGCACCGAGGCCGACGCCACGACCGCGTCGATCACGGGCCCGGAGGTGAACCAGTGCTCGGCGGCGCGCTCGATGCTCGCCGCCACGCACTCGAACGGCACGCGGAGCTCCTCGAAGCGGCGCACCGGCAGCGCCCCCTCGAGCATCTTGCGCAGCTCGTCCGGGGCGTGGGCGTGGGTGCGGCTGCGCGCGAGCGTTCCCAGGCGGCCGAGAACCGAGCCGTTGAAGACACCGGCCCTCTCGAGGCCGCACCACTGCCGGCTCAGCCGCTCGACGGTCGCAGCGGTGGGATCCGCCGCGATGATCGCGCCGTTCACCGCCCCGACGGACGTCCCGAGGATGAGCTGTGGCTCGATGCCGGCCTCGAGGAGCGCCCGCAGCATCCCAACCTGGCACGCCCCGAGGTGGCCGCCGCCGCCGAGCACGAAGGCGACCTTCCGGTCGGGGCTCGCGCCGTCTGGGCCGGTAGCCGGCTTTGATTCTTCTCCTTGCACGACCGTCATGATGGCGGTCGCGGGCGGCTCAAGGTCTCAGACTCGAACGACCGCGACTCACCGACGTTCGACGGCGGGCTGCCGACCCGGCCGTCAGCGCACGAGGCCGGCCTCGATGCCCTCCTCCCCCAGCGCCGCCATGATCGCCTCGTCCGCGGCGGGGCCACCCGTGGCCAGGGTGAGATGCACGGCCGTCTCGCGGACGTGGCGGGTGAGCCCGTCGCGAAGGTGCTCGATCTCGACCACGTTCCCGCCGTGCGCCGCAACGACCGCCAGCAGCCGCGCGAGCGCGCCCGGCCGGTCGGCGAGCTGGGCGGTGATCACGATCCGCCGTCCGGAGGCGGTCTCCCCCATGCGGATGCACTCCGCGAGGAGCGCGGCATCGACGTTGCCGCCGGAGACGACGACGCACGTCTCCCCGCCCGCCGGCGGCTCGATCTGGCCCGCCATGAGTGCGGCCACGCCCACGGCTCCGGCGCCCTCGGCCACGAGCTTCGAGCGCTCGAGGAGCAACACGATGGCGGCGGCGGCCTCGTCGTCGGTGACCGTCACCACGTCATCGAGGTAGCGGTCGAGGAGCGGGCCCGTCACCTGGCCGGGACGCTTCACGGCGATGCCGTCGCAGATGGTGGGGGGCGCCGTGGGGGGCACCTCTATCGGCGCCGCGGCTCCGGCCAGCACCGCCGCGGGACGCACGCCCACGACGCGCACGCCGGGAAGGCGCTCCTTGAGCGCCAGCGCGATTCCCCCCGCGAGTCCTCCGCCCCCGAGTGGCACGACGCAGAGCCGCGTGGCGGGCGCCTGCTCGGCGATCTCGAGACCGACCGTGCCCTGGCCGGCTACGACCAGGGGGTGGTCGAACGCCGGGACGACCGTCCGGCCCTCGCGCTCGGCCGCGGACGCGGCGGCGGCCCGGGCCTCCTCGTAACCACCCTCCACGAGCCTCACCTCGCCGCCGTAGGCGCGCACCGCCGCCACCTTCGCGAGCGGTGCGGCGGCGGGCATGTAGACCGTGACCGGCGTGCCCAGCCGCCGGCCGGCGTAGGCCACGCCCTGCGCGTGGTTACCGGCACTCCCGGCCACGACGCCCGCAGCGCGCTCGCGCGCGTCGAGATCGGCGATCCGGTTGTGCGCTCCACGCACCTTGAACGAGCCGGTGAGCTGGAGGTTCTCGGCCTTGAGCGCCACCGGCGCCTCGAACCGGCGCGACAGCTCGCCGGCGCTCAGCAGGGGTGTGGCGCGGACCACGCCACGCAGGCGCGCGGCCGCCTTCTCGACGTCGCCGACCGTGATGGTTGGTGGAGCGGCGCCTCGCGTCCGCGTCATCGTCAGTCCGGGAGCGCGACCACGGCGTCGATCTCGACGCGCGCGCCGCGCGGCAGGGCGGCCACGCCGATCGCCGCCCGCGCCGGCGGATCGCCGCTTGCGAAGAAGCGTCCGTAGGCGGCGTTCACCTCGTCCCAGTCGCCCGGCAGGTCGACCATATAGATCGTGAGGCGGACGGCGTCGTCGAGCTTCGCGCCCGCTGCGACGCAGACGGCGGCGAGGTTCTCGAGGCAGCGCTCGGCCTGCTCACCGGCGGCGGTCGCGGCGATCTCACCGCTCGCCGGGTCGAGCGGTATCTGACCCGAGCAGAAGACAAGTCCGCCTGCCACGACCGCCTGCGAGTACGGGCCGATCGCCGCCGGCGCCTCCGCGGTCTGGACGGTGCTGCGGTGGTGGCTCACGGCCCGCCGGTCAAGTGATGGTGGACGCAGCCGTCACCGTGGGCTCCTCCTCGTACCACGAGAGGGCGTAGCTCGGGTCGTCGAGCTCGCGCGCCAGCGGCGTGAGCCTGAGTGGGCGGAAGGTGTCGCACATCACGGCGAGCTCCTCGGTCCGTCGCTTTCCGAGCGACGCCTCGACCAGCCCGGGCTGGGGACCGTGCGGGAGCCCGGACGGGTGGAGCGTGATGGCCCCCACATCGACGCCCCTGCGCGATCCGAACTTGCCTGAGACGTAGTAGATGACCTCCTCCGACTGCAGGTTCGAGTGGTGGTAGGGAAGCGGGACGGCGAGCGGGTCCCAGTCGAGCTCGCGCGGGCAGAACGAGCAGATGACGAAGTTCGGCCCCTGGAAGGTCTGGTGGACCGGCGGCGGCTGGTGGATCCGGCCGGCCACCGGCTCGAAGTCGTCGATCGAGAACGTGTACGGATAGACGTAGCCGTCCCATCCGACGACGTCGAACGGGTGGTAGTCGAGCGTGTAGTGCTGGAAGCCCTTGCGCACGCGCACGACCAGCTCGTGGTGGCCGCGATCCGAGTGCCTCTCGAGCTCCTCCGGCGGGTGGAAGTCGCGGTGTGAGAACGGCGCGTGCTCGAGGAGCTGCCCGTAGCGGTTGCGATAGCGGTTCGGCGTCTCGATCTCACCCGGCGTCGTGAAGGTCAGCCAGGTGTGCGGGCCCTCCTCGAGCTCGACCCTGTAGGTGGTGCCGCGCGGGATCACGACGTAGTCGTGCGCTTTGAACGGAAGCCGCCCGAACACGCTGTGCAGCGTGCCGGAGCCCTCGTGCACGAAGAGCACCTCATCGCCCTCGCCGTTGCGGTAGAAGACCTCGGCCGCCTCCGCCGGCTTCGCGATTGCCATCTCCACGTCGTCGTTCCACATCAGCAGGCGGCGGCCGAAGATCGTGTCGCCCTGGGGCGCAAGCGGCGCGGTGTTCGTCAGCCGGTGCACGTGGGCGTCCGGCACCCACTCGACGTGAGCCATCCCCGGCACGTCGGCGAGCGGCGTGAACTCCCCGACCTCCTTCACCCGGCAGGGTGAGAAGCGGTGGTAGAGGATCGACTCGTTCCCAGAGAAGCCCTCGAAGCCGAGCACCTCCTCCACGAGCAGCGAGCCGTTCGTCCGGAACTGGGTGTGGCGCTTCGGCGGGACGTCGCCGAGCCGGTGATAGCGCATAGTCGTGCCCTTTCTACAGGTTGCCGCGGAGCTCCTGTTCGCGCTCGATCGCCTCGAAGAGGGCCTTGAAGTTCCCCTGCCCAAAGCCACGCGAGCCGTGGCGCTCGATGATCTCGAAGAAGACCGTGGGGCGGTCCCCCACCGGCTTGGTGAAGACCTGGAGGAGATAGCCCTCGTCGTCGCGGTCGGCGAGGATGCCGAGCTCGCGCAGGTCCTCAGGCGAAGCGTCGACCTCGCCGACGCGAGCGGAGAGGTCGTCGTAGTAGCTGCCGGGCGTGGCGAGGAACTGGACACCGCGCTCGCGCAGGGTGCGCACCGCGCCGACGATGTCACGCGTCGCGAGCGCCACGTGCTGCACGCCGGGGCCGCCGTAGAACTCGAGGTACTCCTCGATCTGCGACTTCCGCCGTCCCTCGGCCGGCTCGTTGATCGGGAGCTTCACGCGCCCGCGCCCGTCGCCCACGACCTTGGACATGAGCGCCGAGTATTCCGTGGCGATGTCGTCGCCCGTGAACTGGTTCAGCTCGACGAAGCCCATGACGCGCTCGTAGAAGGAGACCCACTCCTCCATGTCCTCGACGTTGCCGACCACGTGGTCGATCGCCGCGAAGAGCCCGAGGTCGTGCTGGCCGTCGACAGTGCGATAGCCCGGGAGGAAGGCGCCGCGGTAGTCGGTGCGGTCAACGAAGGTGTGGACCGTCTCTCCGTAGGTTGCGATCTGGGCGAGGCGCACCGCGCCGTCGCCGTCTTCGGCCGTCCACGGGTCGCGCACGCCGCGTGCACCGCGGGCCACGGCCTCGCGGTAGGCGCGGTCGGCGTCCGGGACGCCGAGGGCCAGGACCTTGACGCCGTCGCCGTGGGCGGCGTGGTGGCGGGCGATCTCCGTGTCTCCGCGCAGCGTGCCCGTGAGCACGAGGCGCACCCGCCCGTGCAGGAGCACGTGGGAGACCCGTTCGCGCTCGCCCGTCTCGAGCCCCGCGTAGGCCACCTCGCGGAAACCGAACGCCGAGCGGTAGAAGTGTGCCGCCTGGGCCGCGTTACCGACCCACAGCTCCAGGTGGTCGACGCCGGTGAGCGGCATGAAGTCCTCGTGCGCGCCGCTAGCGGCGGACGGGACGGCGGTCGGGCTCGTGGCCATCGCTGCTCCTCTCCCCGGGTGTCAGCGAATGATCCTCCGTTTCCGCGGGTGCGGCAACGACACAACGTTGCGTCGGGCGGTACGCTCGGCCACCAGTGGACGACATCGACCGGCAAATCGTTGCGCTCTTGCGCGAGGATGCCCGGCGCTCCTACGGCGAGCTCGGGCGGCGCGTCTCCCTGTCGGCCCCGGCAGTCAAGCGGCGCGTCGATCGCCTGCGCGGCGAGGGGGTGATTCGTGGCTGGTCGGCGCAGGTGGACCCGGCGGCATTCGGGTGGACCACGAGCGCCTTCGTCTTCCTCTACTGCGAAGGACACATGGCCGGCTCCGAGGTTCATGAGGCGGTTTCGGCTCATCCCGAGGTCGCCGGCGCGTACACGGTCGCCGGCCAGGCAAGTGCGATCCTGAGCGTTCGGGCGCGCGACACGCGCCACCTCGAGGAGACGCTCGAGCGGCTGCGCGATACGCCGGGCGTGACCGGGACGCAGACCCAGATCGTGCTGTCGACGCTGTTCGAGAGGCCCTTCGCCGGCGCGCCCTAGCTCCGGCGCTCGCCGTCACGCGACGGGCGTCGCGAGCGCGCCGAGTCCCGGCGCGCGCAGCTCCACGACGTCGCCCGGCTCGAGCCACCGCTCGTCCTCGAGCGGGCCGAGCTCGAGCAGGCAGCCGCCGCTGAGCGTGCCCGAGCCGAGCACGTCCCCGGGGCGGAGCCGGGTTCCGCGCGCCGCGTGGGCGGCGATCTCCGGCCAGCCGAAGTGCTGGGCGCCGGCGTCGCTGCGCGCGAGCTCGCGCCCGTTCACCCGCACGCTCGCCTCGAGCCCGAGCCGGCCGCCCTCGTAGGGCAGCTCGTCGGGGGTCACGAGCCACGGCCCGAGCGAGGTCCCGAAGTCCTTGGCCTTATGCGGGCCGAGGCCGACCGTCATCTCCTCGCGCTGGACGTCGCGGGCGCTCCAGTCGTTCATCAGGGTAAAGCCCGCGATCTCTCCACCGGCTCCGATCACCGCGGCGATCTCGAGCTCGAAGTCGAGCTGCTCGCTCTCCGCCGGGCGGCGCACCGGCTCGCCCGGTCCAAGCACCGCGGCGGGGTTCGTGAAGTAGAAGGCCGGGGCCCGGTACCACGCGTCGGGCACCGCTGCCCCGCGCCGCCTGAAGCCTGCCGCCACGTGGCCCGCGAAGGCGTAGAAGTCGCGGATGCTCGGCGGATCGGGGACCGGGGCGAGGAGCGCCACGTCGCGCAGGGCGTGCTCGGCGCCGGTGGCCGCGCGGCCGCCGCCCGCCAGCCAGTCGAGCATGCTAGGCGCGCTTAGCTCGACGAGGACCTCTCCGCGCAGCTCGGCCACGCGGGTCGAGCCCTGGGGCGTGCGGAAGGTCACGACGCGCACTGTCCGGCAGCGTGTCACAGACGGCGCACTAGGCTCTTGGCGGTGCGGGGCGCGCGCCCCGCGTTACGGGAAGGGGAGAGATGAGGGACCGTCCGGCACCGCTCAAGCGCGGCCTCGACGTGGACGCGAACGCCGTCCGCTTCGCGAACTACTTCCACGTGCTCCGGGAGATCGTGCACCTCACGAGCGGCTGGCTCGCGCTCGAGCCGCGGCTCGAGGTGAAGTACGCGCTCGCCGACCACCTGCACGACGACGCCCGTGCTGTGACGAAGGTCCGCCGCCGCCTGTATGAGCTCCGCCACCCGAGCGACGACCCGGGCGCCCCGGGCGGCGAGCTGCTCGGGCTGCTCGACCGGATGAACGCGGCGCCCTCGCCAGAGGCCTACGAGGAGATCGCCTACGCCGTGGCCAAGCCGTGGCTCGCGCGCGCCTTCGCGGTTCACGCCGGCCTCGTCGACCCGGTGACCGACGAGCCGACGCTCCGGCTCCTGCGCCAGCTCGAGGAGCGCGAGCTGCGCCACGTGGCAGAGCTCGGCCCCGACGATCCGCGCCCGCCCCAAAGTGATCTCGGAGCGCTGCCCATCCGCGAGCGCGAGAGCCGCGCGCTCGCCGTCATGGCGCCGCTTCACCAGCCCGCGCGCGACGCCTACGTCGAGGTCACCGACCACGGCGACCCGTTCCTCTCCGACGAGCTCTACGTGAACGGCGAGCAGAACCACGTGCCGATCGAGCCCGAGGAGCAGCGCCACTTCTTCCACGGGCTCATGGACGCCGAGCTCGGCGCGGCCGAGCTGATGGGGCGCAACATGCACGAGCACCCGGAGATGCCGTGGGACTTCCACGTGGACATGGCGCGGCAGACCTGGGACGAGGCCCGCCACGCGCGCGTCCACGACATCCTCATGCAGACCGAGCTCGGCTGCGCCTGGGGCGACTACCCGGTCGGCTTCGCCTACTTCCGCTCGATCTACGCCTACGACCTGCTGGGACGGCTCGCGCTGTTCAACGGCACGAGCGAGCAGCGCGCGATGTGGCGCCACTCGCACCGGCGCAAGGTGCTGGTCGCGCGCGGGCAGGAGAACGTGGCGAAGGTGTTCGACTATCTCCTGGCCGACGAGGTCCCGCACGTGCACAACGGCACCCGCTGGGGCGCCCACCTCCTGGGCGGCGACGAGGGCGCCTACCGCGCGAAGGTGCGCGAGCTGCGGCGCGATCTCGATGCCGGCGGCCGACCGGTCGCCGCGGGCATTCACGGAGGCTCCGCGGTCGCCGGCTGAAGCGGTGATCGACCACGTCAACAACCTGAAGTTGCAGCACCTCGTCGAGCTCTCCAAGCTCGGTGAGCGCTGCGCGGAGATACAGGACGACCTCGGCGACTGGCTCGCGGACCACGACGTCGTCTATGACGGTCACACGATCCCGTTCGTACTCATGCCGCACTTCGTCTCGCCGCGCCAACTCGCGCGGATCCGGCGGGCGGTCGGGACGCTCCTCGTCGTGCTCGACCGCTTCTGCGACGCGTACGCCACGGACGGACGCCTGCGCGACGAGCTCGACGTGCCCGCCGCCGAGGACGCGCTCATCCGCGTCGATCCGATCTTTCCGCGGCCCGTCCGAATCTGCCGGCTCGACGCCTTCCTCCACGGCTACAACCTGAAGTTCCTCGAGTTCAACGCCGACTCGCCGGCCGGCATCGGCTACACGGACGTCCTGTATGAGGGCCTGCGCGAGGGCATCGACCTCCCGCGCGTGCGCAGCGAGTTCGACACGGCCTATGCCCCGATGCTGCCGCGGCTCGTCGAGACCCTGCTGGAGGCCTACTCACACGTTCGCGCCCGTCACGGCGACCTGCCGCAGACCCCGCGCCTCGCGCTGGTCGATGCGCCCGGGAGCCCTTCGGTGCCCGAGTTCCGGATCGTCTGCGCCGCGGCCCGCGCGGCCGGGATCGAGGCCACCTACGTCACCACCCACGAGCTCACCTACGACGGGTCGCTCCTCCAGGCCCACGGCGGCCCAGTCCACCTCGTCTACCGCAGAACGCTCCTCGAGGACCTCCCCGAGGGCGATCTCGTGGCGGCGGCGCGGGACGGCCGGGCGGCGGTCGTGAACCCGTTCCGGGCACGGGTGGCCAACAACAAGAAGCTGCTCGCCCTGCTGGACGATCAGCGCTTCACCCACCTCGTGGAGCCGCGCGAGGCCGAGGTCATCCGCGCCACGGTCCCGTGGACGAGGATCCTCCGGCCCGGCCGAGTCACCTACGGCGACTGGATCGTCGACCTGCTCAAGTTCGTCTCCGACAACCGCGAGCGGTTGGTGCTCAAGCCGGCCTCGGACTTCGGCGGCACCGGCGTCGCACTCGGCACCCAGACGCCGCAGGAGGACTGGGACGCGATCCTCGAGGCCCACGCGGAGCGCTCCGACTTCGTGGTCCAAGAGTACGTGCCGGTTCCCGAGGAGATGTTTCCCACGGTGGAGGACGGGCGCGTGCAGATGCGGCTCAAGCGCTTCAACATCAATCCGTTCGGGATCGGCGGCCAGCATGCCGGAATGATCACGCGCATCTCCGACCAGGCGGTGGTGAACGTCTCGGCCGGCGGGGGCCTCCTCCCGAGCGTGGTCGGGCGCCACAAGCGCCGGCTGCTGGCCGAGGACGAGGTCGAGGCCGAGGAGGACGAGACGGTCGCCGATCCGCTGGGCGGGTAGCTGCTGCCGGTGAGCCTGCAGATCGAGGGGGTGTTCGCGTCGACCTATGAGTTCCGATTCGCGCCGATCGCAGCCCGCGTATCGATTTTCGCGTCGCTCGCTCGAAGACTGGATAGAAGTCGAGGATCAGCGCGATCCCCGCTTGGCTTCACACGGATCAACGACAGGAGGAGGGACGAGAGGTGCGAGTCATGGTTCTGGTCAAGGCCTCCCAGGAGAGCGAGGCGGGCGTGATGCCGAGCCAGGACGAGCTCCGCGAGATGGGCGAGTTCAACGAGGAGCTCGTGAAGGCCGGCGTGATGCTGGACGGCGACGGCCTCCATCCGAGTTCGACGGGCGTGCGGGTGGCGTTCGACGGCAAGGAGCGCAAGGTCATCGACGGCCCCTTCGCCGAGGCGAAGGAGCTGGTGGCCGGGTACTGGGTCTGGCAGGTGAAGTCGATGGACGAGGCGGTGGAGTGGCTGAAGCGTGCCCCGTTCCAGGAGGGGGAGGTCGAGCTGCGCCCGTTCCTCGAGGCCGACGACTTCGGCGAGGCCTTCACGCCAGAGCTACGCGAGCAGGAGGAGCGCCTGCGGTCGCAGATCGCGGGGAACGAGTAGCTCGCGGGCTCGGGATCCGCCTGAACGGTGGGCTGCGAGTTGGGACAGATGGTGCGCCGGTCCGCTTTCGGCAGCCCAGGCGGAACGGTGCCACGCGCCGCAGCCCGGTCTAGCCGAGCACCCGCAGAAGCGCGGCGGCCGCGAAGTCGATGTCGTCCTCGCTCGCGACGAGCGGGGGCGCGAGGCGGATCGTCTGCCCGTGGGTCTCCTTGCACAGAAGCCCCTCCTCCAGGAGGCGCTCGCACGTCTCGCGGCCGGTCGGCCCGCCCGGCACGACGTCGATCGCCAGCCACAGTCCGCGCCCGCGCACCGCCTCCAGGCCCGCGGGCGCCCCCTCCTCGACCGCCGCGCGCAGGCGTGCGCCGAGCACCGCGCTCCGCGCCTGGTACTCGCCGCTCCGAACCAGCCCAAGCACCTCGAGGCCGACCGCGCACGCCAGCGGATTGCCGCCGAACGTGCTCCCGTGCTCGCCCGGGTGGAAGACACCGAGGACCTCGTCGTCGGCCACGACCGCCGAGAGCGGGACGATCCCGCCGCCGAGCGCCTTCCCGAGCACGTATACGTCGGGGACCACGTCCTCGTGCTCGGACGCGAAGGTCCGGCCGGTCCGGCCGAGGCCCGACTGGATCTCGTCGGCGATCAGCAGCACGTTCCGCTCCGCGCAGAGCCGACGCGCTTCGCGCAGGTAGCCGTCTGGCGGGACCACCACGCCGGCCTCGCCCTGGATCGGCTCGACCAAGAAGGCGACGGCGTTCCCGTCGAGGGCCGCATCGAGCGCGGCGGTGTCGCCATACGGGATCGTGGCGAACCCGGGGGTGAACGGCCCGAAGCCCTCGCGCGCAAGCGGGTCGTCGGAGAACGAGACGATGGTGACCGTGCGGCCGTGGAAGTTCCCGCCGCATACGACGATCGTCGCCCGCTCCGCGGGGACGCCCTTGACCTCGACGCCCCACTTCCGCGCGGCCTTGATCGCGGTCTCCACGGCTTCCGCGCCGGTGTTCATCGGCAGGATCCGGTCCTTGCCACAGAGCTCCGCAAGCTCGCGCGCGAACGGGCCGAGCTGGTCGTTGTGGAATGCGCGGCTCGTCAGGGTGACCGCGTCGAGCTGGCGCTTCGCCGCCTCGACGAGCCGCGGATGGCGGTGTCCGAAGTTGAGCGCGGAGTAGCCGGCGAGTCCGTCGAGGTAGCGCTTTCCATCGACATCCCAGACCCATGCACCCTCGCCCCGCGCGATCGCCACCGGAAGCGGCGCGTAGTTGTGTGCGGTATGCCGCTCTGCCAGGTCGATCGCGGTGAACGGCGCCGCGAGCGACCGCGCCTCATCCACCGTGTCCACGGGCGCGGCGCCCGCGGCAAGCGGCTTCATGCGGCGGCCCTGCGCGTCGGGATCCCGCGCGCGATCCGCCTACCGCCGGAGTCTTCCGCGCCGATCATGGCGGGCTCCAGGTCGAGCGGCAGCGTTAGGCAGCGCACCGCGCCGCCGGCCTTCTGGAACTCGCTCACGTCGACCACCAGCGGCTCGAACCCCCAGTCCTCGAGCTGCCGCCGGACGCGCGCGGTGCAGGCGGGCATGACGACGGTGCGGCCGACGACGACCGAGTTTGCGCAGAACGAGGCGGCTTCGTCCGCGGTCAGCATCAGCGGCTCCGGAACGAGCGCGTCGATCGTCGCCCGGCCCTCCTCCGTCAGAGCGGAGGGCGCGACCATCGCGTGATGGTCGTCGAGCGGGCAGAAGACCAGGTCGAGGTGGTAGTACCTCGGGTCGAGTAGCTCGAGCGTGGCCGTTCGTGCTCCCGTCAGCCTTTCGAGCTCCCGATAGGCGTCCGCGCTCGAGCGGCTCCGATAGCCGCCGACGAGCTTCCCGCGAAACGGAAGCGCGTCCCCCGCTCCCTCGTGGATGATTGTCCCGAGCCGGCAGATTTCGAAGCCGCGCTCGGCGAACCAGCGCTCGAAGTGCGGACGCTCCCCGCGGCGCTCCGGGTGGCGCATCCGCGCGGGCACAAAGGTGCGACCCACCACCAACCCGGCGTTCGCCGTGAAGACCATGTCGGGGCTGCCGGGTGGCGACTTGATCGTCTGCACGCGGGCGCCCGTGCGTTCGAGCGCGGACACGAGCGACTCCCACTGCTCCCGCGCGCGCACGCGGTTGACGGGCATGGCTCGGGTCATCCACGGGTTGATCGAGTAGACGACGTCGAACTCGTCCGGCTCGCACATGAGGTAGGAGCGACCCCAGTCCGCCGGAGGGCAACCCGCGGGCTCGGAGCCGACGACAGCCTGGGGTGGCCCGCCGTGCATTTCTTCGACTCTAGCGCCCGCAGTCCGCTATAAACTACGAAATCTGGCGATCATCCGCAAGTAATCATCATTGGACGCAACCGACCGAAGAATTCTTGCGCTACTCCTCGAGGAGGGTCGGATGAGTCTCGTCGAGATCGGCCACCGCGTCGCGCTGTCGTCGCCTGCGGTCAAGCGGCGAATCGACCGGCTCGAGCGCGAGGGCACGATCCGGGGCTACCGCGCGGTCCTGGACCGGGAGCTCGCCGGATGGGGGACGGAGGCGTTCCTCGAGGTCTACTGCGAGCGTGACATGTCCGTCGCGAGCCTGAAGGAGGGCTTCGCCGAGCACCCGGAGGTGGTGGGCGCCTACACGGTTGCCGGCGACGCCGAGGCGATCCTCCACGTTCGAACCGCCGACATGCGGCACCTCGAGGAGACGATCGAGCGGATCCACTCGCAGCCGAACGTCGTGCGCACGAAGACCCAGGTGGTTCTGACCACGCTCGTCGACCGGCATGACGCCGGGCCGATCGGGTAGCCCTGCGGTCGACGATGCGTAGCCGACGCTGGGGGGCCCACGCCGTCGTGTCGCCTGACTCCCCTAGGCTCGGAACATGCGAGCCGTTCTGATCACTGAGCCGGGCCAGTACGGGCT
Organism: Thermoleophilaceae bacterium; assembly: GCA_030446485.1. Lineage (GTDB taxonomy): Bacteria > Actinomycetota > Thermoleophilia > Solirubrobacterales > Thermoleophilaceae > JAUJNF01. Next base: position 376,776 of record JAUJNF010000001.1, read on the forward strand.
CGAGACCCTCCCGGACCCGACGCCAGATGTGGGCGACGTCATCGTCGCCCCGGACGGGTGTGGCATCTGCGGCACCGACCTGCACATCATCGCCGGGGAGGTCCCGTTCACCCGGTACCCGATCGTCCCCGGACACGAGTTCTCGGGGGAGATCGTCGCGGCCGGCCGCGGTGTGGACCACGTCCGGGTCGGGGACGTGGTGGCCGTCGAGCCGTCTCTGTTCTGCGGGCACTGCCCGCCCTGCCGGACCGGGCGCGAGAACCTGTGCCTGAATTTCGACTCGATCGGCGTCGGCCAGCAAAACGGCGCATGCGCCGAGCTCGTGAGGGTGCCGGGTCACAAGGCGTTCGCGCTCCCGGACGCGATGCGGCGAGGGTTGGGCACACTCGTGGAGCCCGTCTCCTGCGTCGTACACGGGTTCGACATGCTGGAGACCCGGCTAGGAGACAACATCCTGATCTACGGCGCCGGCTCGATCGGGCTCATCCTCGCGCAGATCGCGGTCCATCACGGGGCGGGATCGGTCTCGGTCGTCGACACCAACGCGGAGCGGCTCCCGCGCGCGCTCAAGGCGGGCGCGGACCAGGTCGCCACCAACGCGGACGAGCTCGACCGGCCTCAGGGCTGGGAGGCGGTGATCGACGCCACCGGCGCGGTCGCCGCGATCGAGGACGCCATCAGCCGGGCCTCCCACGGCGGCACGGTACTGCTGTTCGGCGTCGCCCCTGACAACGTACAGGCGCGGTTCTCGCCGTTCCAGGTCTACAACAAGGAGCTCCGGATCATCGGATCGATGGCGATCCGGCACTCGTTCGAGCGCGCCCTGCTACTCATGGCGCGCGGGGTCATCGACGGGGACCTGCTGCTCACCCACCGGTTCAAGCTCGACGCCTACGACGAGGCGCTGGAGACGTTCCGTCGCGGCGGCGGCCTGAAGCTCACGGTGGTCCCCTGACCGCCCGTCAGGGCGTGCCGGCGGCGGGTCAAGACGAAAGGCCGCACTAGCGCGCCTTTCGTGAATAGCGGGGGCGGGATTCGAACCCGCGACCTTCGGGTTATGAGCCCGACGAGCTACCTGACTGCTCCACCCCGCGGCGGACCGGAAAGTGTAGCTGAGCGATCAGGGACGTCAAGCCTTCGCGCCGCCCCGGGCGCCCCATAGCATCAGCGCCGTGCCGGCCGGCCCCGTCCCCACCCGCGTCGCCGTCATCGACATCGGGACGAACTCCACGCGCCTCCTCGTGGCCGAAGTAGAGAACGGCGCGCTCACGGAACTCGAGCGCCACACCACGATCACGCGGCTCGGACAGGGGGTCGACGCCACCGGCCGGCTGGCCGACGAGGCCATCGAGCGGGTGCTGGCCGCGGTGGCCGGCTACCGGCAGGCGATCGACCGTCAGCAGGTGACGGAGACGGTCGCGATAGCCACCAGCGCCATGCGTGACGCGGCGAACGGTGACGAGCTCCGCAGAGAGCTCCGCGAGCGCCACGGCGTCGAGGCGCGCACCATCTCGGGCGAGGAGGAGGCGCGGCTAACCTTCCTCGGCGCCACGGGCGCGAGGCCGCCGAGCTCTACCCGCACCCTCGTGATCGACATCGGCGGCGGCAGCACCGAGCTCGTGCTGGGGGCCCCGGGTACGGCGCCCGACTTCCACGTGTCCACCCAAGCAGGATCGGTGCGTCAGACCGAGCGGCACCTGAAGGAGGATCCGCCCGCCCAGCAGCACGTGGCCGACCTCGCCCTCGAGGTGCAGCTCATCGTCGAGCGCGCGGTGCCCGAGGACGTGCGCCACTCGGCCACGACCGGCATCGCCGTCGCCGGCACCGCCACCTCGCTCGCGGCCATCGACCAGGAGCTCGAGCCCTACGACCCCCTGATGGTGCACGGGTACGTGCTCGAACTCGGTGCCTGCGAGCGCATGTTGGCGATGCTGGCCACGCTGCCTCTCGAGGATCGCCGCGCGCTTCCCGGCCTGCACCCCGACCGCGCGCCCACCATCGTGGCCGGCGCGGCCATCCTCGTCGAGGTGATGCGCTCGTTCGTGCTCGACCAGGTGGAGACGAGCGAGGCCGACATCCTGCACGGCGCGGCACTCGCCGCCGGCTCCTAGGCGTCCAATAGCCGGCCCACGGCCGCCAGCAGCGCCGAAACGGCGCCAGATCGGAACAATTTTCGCCGCGGGCGACATTCCCGTGATTCGGGTACGCCGTGTGGTTATACTGGCGCCGTCGATTCCAGGTTCAAACGTGTCATGAGACCGATTGACGAAGGTGCCGACGCATAGGCCCGGGCGTAGCCGACTAGTCGGCGCCTCCCGCCGCCCGGGTCACCAAAATGGCCCCCTCATGGCACGTACCCCTGCCCGTCCTGAAGGGGCCGCTGGAGCCGCCCGCTAAAGCGGGCGGCTCCTTTTTCGTCGGGCGGAGTTCACCAGCCGGCACGCGAGTACTCGGTCCCGGCGTGGTTTCGGACGAAGCGCGCTAGGCGCGTGAGCGGCAGACCACGGCGAGGCGGTCGAGGGGGGCCTGACGGGCAGGCAGCGCCGCCCGAAGCGGCCAGGCCGCAGAACCGCCGGCCCTCAGGCCAGGTTCGACTTCCGCGGGTACGCCACCGCGGGATCGGTCAGCACGTTCACGAGCGCCGGCCGCCCCGACGAGAACGCCCGCTCCAGCGCCGGCCGCAGCTCCTCCGGCCGCTCGACCAGCTCGCCGTGGCCGCCCAGGGCCTCCACCACCCGGTCGTAGCGCAGGCCCGGCTGCAGCTCCGCCGCCACCGAGTACCCGTAGAGGAACTCCATCGGGTGCTTCTCCAAGCCCCAGATGCCGTTGTTGCCCATCACCGCCACCACCGGCACGTTGTGGCGCACCAGGGTGTCGAACTCGAGGCCGGCGAAGCCGAAGGCGCCGTCGCCCATCATCACGCACACCTGGCGGTCGGGGTGCGCGAGCTTGGCCGCCAGGGCCTGGCCGAGGCCCGCCCCCAGGCAGCCAAAGGGTCCCGGGTCCATCCAGCAGCCGGGCTGGTAGGTGTCGATCATCCGGCCGGCGTAGGACACGAAGTCGCCGCCGTCGCCGATCACGATCGTGTCGCGGTCGAGCACCGACTGCAGCTCGCCGTAGACCCGCATCGGGTGGAGGGGGGCGCGCGGATCATTCAGCTCCTCGCCCTCCGCGGCGCGCTTCTCGTTCTCGACGCCCTGAAGCTGCGCCAGCCACGCCGAGCGATCGACGCCGCCGGAAGAGCCCGTGCGCAGGGCGTCCAGGGTGGCCGCCACGCCGCCGTAGAGCTCCGCCACCACCGGCCGCGGGTGGGGATGCGGTGGAGGCGCCGAGCCCACGACCACGATCTGGGTGTCCTCGCCGAACACCCCGCCGAAGCCCAGCCGGAAGTCCATCGGCACGCCCACCACCAGCGCCACGTCGGCGCCGGAGAGCGCCGCCCCGCGCGCGCGGGCGAAGAACGAGGCGTGGTCGGCCGGCACGCAGCCCCGGGCCAGCCCGTTGAGGAACACCGGCACGTCCAGCTCCTCGCACAGCCGCCGCAGGGCTTCCTCGCCGCGGGCCCAGTACAACCCGGTGCCGGCCATGATCACCGGCCGCTCGGCGCGCCGCAGCAGCTCGCAGGCCCTCTCGAGCGAAGCGTCGTCAGCCGCCGGCATGTCGAGGGGAGAGGGCAACGACCCCGGCGCCTCCGCTGACGAAGGCGCCTCCATGAACACCTGATCCAAGGGGAAGTCCACGAACGTCGGGCCGGTCGGCGCCGACAGGGACAGCTCGAGCGCCTCGTCCACGAGCCCCGGAATATCGGCCGTGGACCCCGCCGTGCGGGCCGACTTCACGAGCGGCGCCACGAACGGCACGTGGTCGATCTCTTGCAGTGACCCCTGTCCCCAGCGGAACGCAGGGGCGCGGCCGCCGAGCACCACCACCGGCGAGCTGTTCATCATGGCCGAGCCGAGGGCGCTCATGCCGTTGGTCACCCCGGGACCGGCCGTCAGGGCACACACGCCCGGTGAGCGCGTGGCCTTGGCCCAGCCCTCGGCGGCAAAGGCGGCCGTCTGCTCGTGGCGGACGTCGACGATGTCGATGCCCTCCTCCCGGCAACCGTCGTAGATGGAGAACAGGTGCCCGCCGGACAGGGTGAAGAGCTTGGTGACCCCATGCGCGCGCAGGCGCTTGGCCACCAGGCGACCCCCGTGCAGGGACTGCGCCTCCGCGGCGGGCGGGGCCTCCGGGGATGGCGCCTCGGTGGACATCCGCGGCGAGACTACCCGATGCCGTCGCGGCGGCGCCGCCCGCCGATTACACCGGTCGGCGGGCGTCGCTCCCGCGGGCTACGGGGGGGTTGGCCGGCCGTCGGTGCCCGCCAGGCACTCCGCCGTCGGCTGGCCGAGGCGCGAGCCGTTGCAGCGCGGCGGCGTGCCGCTCGGCGCGTCCGTCAGGTCCTGCCGCAGGGGCGGGACCTCGCCGCGCTCGACGCGCGGGAACTGGCCCCCGTCGAAGGCGAGCGGAGGCGCGATGATGCAGGGACCCTCGGCGTCGTTGCCGCCGGGGTTGCCCGGGTCGCGGGGGTCGGGGTTGGGCCCGCCGGGCTGGCTGCAGTTGAACGTCTCGAAGAAGCCGAGGGGCTTGCCGCGGGCGAGGTAGTTCGGGGCGCTGTAGGCGTTGCCGCGGTCGAAGTTCGGCCGGCCGCGGCTGAAGGCGAACGAGCGGCCGTTGACGACGCCGAACTGCTTGAGGTAGTTGCGCGGGAACTGCTTGGTGGTGCCGATGACCGAGGCGTTGAGCGCCGCGCCGCCGATCTGCAGGAAGTCCGAGACCTGCGGCTGGTAGAAGTTCAGGAAGCTGAAGATCGGGTTGATCTCGGGCAGGAAGGCGTTCATGCCCTTGAACAGCGGCCGCGCGCCGGTCAGGAAGCGCTCGGCCTCGCGCAGGTTGTCGCTCTCGCGGATCGCCGGGCGCAGGTTTTCGAAGAGCTGGTCGAGGTCGGGGGCGAGCGCGCCGACGTCGCGGATCGTCGGCCCGAGGTCGTCGGCCACCGGCTTCAGGTCGTTGATCAGCGGCCGGGTGTCGGTCGCAAAGCGCTCGAGCCGCTGCACCGTGAAGCGCGACTCGTCGAGGAAGGTCGGGAAGATCTCGAAGGTCTCGGCGAGCGCCTCCTTCTCGGAGGCCGTGGCCTCGAAGACCTCGTTGGAGTTCACGATCAGCTCGGCGAGCTCGCCCTCGCGCTCGGACAGGGCCCCGAAGACGACGCCCGTGTTTCTGATCAGCTGCTTGAGCGCCACCTTCTGCTCGTCGAGGATGCTCAAGACATCGGTGCCGTCGCCTGCGAACTCGGGCAGGGAGCCGAAGGCGTCGTTCAGGTCCTCGCTGGCGCCGCCTCTCAGGGCTAGGCCCTGCTCGCGGGCGAAGGTCCCAAAGGCGCGCTTGGTGGGGGTGTCGAAGATGCGCAGGACCTCGTCGAGCTCGACGGTGGGCTCGATCTGGGTCGCCGACAGCTCGCCTCCCTCGGCGAGCATGTCGCCGCGCTTTGAGCCCGGCGTCAGCTCGACGAAGGTCTCTCCGAGCAGCGTCTTCTGGCGCAGGATGGCGCGCGTGTCGGCGGGGATCGGAGCGTACTTCTCGCCGATCTCCATCTCGACGATTGTGCGCACCGCGCCCTTGGCGAGGGTCTTCTTCTTGACGCGCCCGACGTTCACCCCGGCGATCCGCACGTCGGCCTCCTGGGCGAGCGTGGCGGCCTCCGGGAAGGCCGCCTTGAAGCGGTAGCCCTCGGGGCGCAGTGGCACCGAACCGCCGAAGGACACCCACAGGAAGAGCAGCAGGCCGAAGCACGACAGCGCGAAGATGACCATGGTGAGGATGCGCGGGAGGCTGGGAGCGTTCTTGGGCATCTACTCGCCGCCTCCGGGCAGCGGCTGGACGGGGTCGGCACCGCCGGTGGGGTCGGTACTGCCGGTGGCCTCGGGCACGGGCGGCAGGTCCGGCTGGACGGGCGGGAGCTGTTCGAGCACGCCCGCTCCCGGTGCCGCCGGCGCGACCGGGTCGGCGGCTTGGCCCTCGGACACCTGCGGTGCGTTCGGGTCAGCCTCGGCGCCGTTCTTCGGCAGAGGGACGCTTCGGCCGTTCCCGCCGATCGGGAGGGTGGGGTTGGCCTCGCCCGGACACAGGTTTGTGTCGCGCAGGAGGTTTGTCACGCCGAGCACCACGTCGGCGCCCGGCTGGTTGGCCGCCAGGTCGCGCAGGGTGTCGCAGCTCGCGTTCAGGAACAGCCGGCGCAGCGGGCCCTGGCCGTCCGAGGTCGAGAACACCGAGTTGCCGTTCTGCACGGTCCAGGCCAGCCAGAACAGGTAGCCCTCGTCGCGCTGCTTGTTGTCCTCGCGGGAGGCGCCCTCGACGAGCTTCTCGCGGCCGTTGCGGTTGAAGGCGGCGATGTTGAAGAAGCGGTTGAGCTCGAAGAAGGACTCGGTCAGGTCGGGCAACGCGCGCGACAGCGAGGTCGCGGCGGGACGCAGGTCACGCACGTACGGGCGCGCCTCGCGCACGAAGGGCCGGATCTCCTCGCGGATGATCGGTGCCGCCTCGCGAACGAAGGGCAGCACCTGGGCGTTGGTCTCGTCGAGCTGGCGGAAGGCCGGCCGCAGCGACTCGAGCGACGGCCCGAGCACGCCGCCGAGCGTGTCGACCTTGGCGAGCGTCTCCTCGGTCTGGTCGAGCGCCGGCGGGAAGCGGCGGATCGACTCCGAGATGTTGTCGTCCTCGGCGGCGAACGCCTCGAACACCGTGGCGGACGAGTTCACCAGCCGGGTCAGGTCGCCGTCCCGGTCGGCCAGCTCGGTGGTGAGCGAGCCGTAGTTGTGGATGAGCCGCGCGAAGCCGCCGCGCCGCTCGGCGAACGCGCCCTGGACCCGCGCGAGGTCGCGGTGCAGCGGCTCGAACAGGCGGTACACCTCGCGCAGGTCGCCACCGTGGTTCTTCAGGCCCTTGCCGAGCCCGTTCACCAGCAGCTGCAGGTAGGAGCGCGTGTCGGTATCGAGCGCCTGGAGGATCTCGTCCGGGTCGATGTCGGGTGCGGTGTTCTCGGAGCCGATGCGGTCCTCGGGGGTCAGCCGCTCGGCGGTCTGGGTGCCGGGATCGAGCTCGATGAACATGTCCTTGAGGCCGGTACGGGGCCGCAGCAGGGCCGACGCGTCCTTGCGCACCTTGCCCGCGTACTTCGGCTGGACGTCCATGGTCACGACGGCCATGCCGTCCTCGAGCTCGACCTTCGAGATCTTGCCGACCTCCACGCCGGCCACGCGCACGCTCTGCCCCTGGCCTGGCGTGACCGCCTGGGCGTCGGAGAACTCGGCCTTGAGCGGGATCGGCTTGTCCTCGACGAAGGGGATGGCCGGACGCGCGTCCTGGTTGAGGATGATGTAGCCGGTCGCTCCGATGGCGACGGCCACGAGGGCCACGATCGCCGCGAAGTCACCGATGTGCTTCTTGATCGCGCGGGTCATGGCCTGTCTCCGACCTGGGGTCGCTTGGCGTCGTCGGCGCCGGCGGGATCAGGAGCGAGCTCGCCCTTCGCGAGCGCGCTCACCCGCTCGGCGAGCCGCTTGGCCTCGGGGGTGGGCTCGACCAGCACCTGCTCGGGCGAGAGGCTGAACTCGGTCCGGCCGGCCGCGACGTCCTTCACGTTCTGGCGCCGCAGCTTGTCGAGCTCGCGGCTGATCGGTAGGCCCACCGGTAGGCCGAAGACGTCGATGCTCGGGTCGGGCACGACCTGAACCTCGTTGTCGGCGGGCCCGAGCGGCGCGTTCAGGTCCGGCGGCTGCTGGGTCTCGCAGGGCACGTCGGGGCGGAAGGGCGGCTGGCCCGGCGTCCCGTCGCGGAGGCGGGCCTGGTTGTCGGCGCCCACCGTGCCGGGCCGGTCCGGGCGCACGCCGTTCATGCCGGAGTTCTGGGAGAAGAAGCGCGTGCCCTCGCTCACGTTCAGCTGCGTCATGGCTCCGGACGAGCCGACGATCCGGAAGAACTGCGAGTTGGCGTCGCCCGTGCGGCTCTCGCCGGCCAGGCCGACCAGGGCGCGGTTCGAGACCTTGTAGAAGGGCTCGCCGCTGCCACCGTCAGCGGCGAAGTCGGGGTCGGGGATCGGCTCCTTGGCGAAGGGAAGCAGCACGCGGTTGGTGCACGAGCTGAGGAGGCGGTTCTGCTCGAGGAAGGGGATCGTGTCCCGGTTGAGGCGCGCAAGGGCCGGAATCGTCGGCCGCAGGTCGGCCACCAGGCCGCGCAGCTCGGGCTCCGAGACGAGCCCGCGGAGCTCGCGCAGGAACGGGATCGTGGCCTCGATGGTGGGCCCCGAGGAGCGCGTGCCCGGAGTGGCGTCGCGGGCGAAGGCGCTCAGGGACGGCAGCGCGCCGTTCAGGGACGCGAGGGCCGGCTCCCCTGTGCGCAGCACGTCCCGCAGCGCGGGAATGGTGGCCTCCAGGTTGTCGTCCTCGCGGGCGAAGGCCGCGGCGGTGGTGTTGAAGTCCGACACGAAGTCCTTGAGCTTCTCCGGGTTCTGGGTGAGCGCCTTGGCCACCCCGGCCTGACCGCGCAGGACCCTTCCGAGATCGCCCTCCTCGGTGCCCAGCAGCGCCTGGTTGGCGAGCGCGGTGTTCTTGTACGCCTCCTCCCAGTACTGGATGGAGCGGTTGAAGCCGCGTGCGCCCGCGCCCTTCAGGCCGTTCAGCGAGTACTCGGCGAGGAACGTCCGGAGGTCCTCCCGCGTGTCGGACTGCAGCGCCGTCAGGAGCTGGCCGAACTGCACCGGGGCCGAGGTCTGGGTGACCGGAATGGTCCCGCCCTGCTTCAGCACCGGCGAGGAGGGCGAGCCGGGCTGGACGTCGACGAAGAAGTTGCCCTCGAGGAAGATGCGTGGACGCACCTTCAGCTCGGCGTCCTCGTGCAGGGGGAGGCCGTTCTCGGTGATCTCCATCTTGACCATCGCCGCGCCGGACCCGTCCGGCATCGGCTTGACCTCCTTGACCTCACCGACGTTCACGCCGGCGATCCGCACCGGGGACTTGGCCTTGAGGTTGTTCGCCGTCGCGAACAGGGCCTGCATCTCGTAGGGGTCGGCGAACGGGTTGTACTTGGTGAAGACCCAGACGGTGACCAGCGTGATGACCACGATCGCGATGACGCCGGCCTTGAAGGGCGACAGCAGGCCGCCGCCGCGCCGTCCCTTCTTCTTGCTTCGCCTGAACAGGGCCATGGCCTACCGCCCTCCCCCGCCGCGCCGCTGGAAGCCCGTGTCGCGGCGGTGGTAGGGCAGGCCGATCCGGTCGACGTCCCGGAGGCTCTTGAGGCCCAGCTTGCGCGAGACGTAGGTGCCTCCCGCGTTGCCGGGCGTGTCGGAATCGACCACGACGTTGCTGCCGCCGCCCCTGGTCTGCGAGAAGTTGCCGTCCTCCCGATTGTTGGTGTTGCCGTCGGAGGCCGGCCCGTAGCGCCCGTCGGTGACGAGTCGGTCCGGGTAGCCGGTCTGGCCGTTCTGGCAGTCGGCGTTGCCCTGGCCGTCGACGGCGGGGCCGTAGGGCTGGCCGTGGAGCGAGGTGGCCGGCTGGTTGCGCGGGCCGGCGGTCGTCGTCTGGGGATCCTCGTTCTCGGGCACGTCGTTGGGGCGGTCGGCCTCGGAGGAGCTCGGGCGGTTGTCCTGCGCGCCGTTGTCGGAGTTGTTCAACGCGCGCTGGCCGGAGCCGTTGTTCAGGATCTGGCCGAAGTGGTTGCCGAGGGGGGCGAGGAAGTAGATGACCTGGTTGCAAACGGTCTGGTAGGGCGCGACGTAGCTCACGAGCGGCGCGGTCACGCGCAGCGTGTCGTCGAGGTTTCCGAGCGCCATGCCGGTGTTGGGGTCGGACGCCAGGTCGTCGATGGCACGGAAGACGCCCTCGGTGCGCCGGTTGAGCAGCACGCTGTCACGCAGCACCTGCCGGTTCTCCGCGCCCAGGACGTCGCTGATGCCGCCCAGTTCGGCGTCGAGCGTCTGCACCGACGGACGCAGCCGCCGCGAGAAGTCTGTGAAGTCGATCAGGAAGGGGGTCTGGGCCTCGAAGCTCTCGCTCGACGCCCTGAGCGTGGGCGGGGTCTTGGCGATCGTCTGGCGCAGGGCCTCGGGGTTGGCGCTGAAGGCCTCGAACGTATCGGCCATGTTCTCGAAGAGGTCGGCCTGCACGTCGGCCACCGGGGCCACCTGCCTGGAGGCCCTGCCGATCTGGCGGAAGAACTGGTCGAGGCCGGTCTCGGGATCGTTCAGCACCGACATGACCGATCCCAGGTGCTCGAAGAACTCGGGCAGCTCGTCGAGGCCGCGGTTGATCGAGGAGCCGCGGCCGGCGAGGGCGTCACCGAAGCCCTCGAGCGCGGTGCGCGAGTTGTCCCGCAGGTCCTGGTCGAAGGTGGCCAGGAAGTCGTCGAACTCCACGGGCGTGGTGGCGTTGGAGAGCGCCAGGGTGTCCCCGGGCTTCATGGTCTCGGCCGACTGCCCCGGAGTGAGCTCCACGTACTTGAGCCCGAGCGCCGAGCGCGGCCGCACGAGCAGCCGGGTGTCCACCGGGAGCGGCTGCACCACCTTGTCGAGCTTCATGTCGAGGACGGCGATGGCGCGCGGCTTCCCATCCTTCTCGGTCGTGCGCGTGCGGATCTTGTCGATCACGCCCACGCGGAACCCGCCCACGCGCACCTCGTTGCCGCGCACCAGGTTGGCGGCGCCGGGCACCTCCGCGCTGAGGTCGTAGGTGGGCACGAACGGCAGGCCCTGGTTGGCGTTGTAGGCCAGGAAGACCGAGACCACGACGATCAGCACGGTGACTGCCCCGACGAGCACCGGGCTGGCGACGATGGATGCTGTTCCGCGGCGCTTGGTCATGGCCCGAGGAGGAAGTCGAGGAGCTGGGTGTCGGGCGGCGGCGCGCCGGTCCCGCCGCCCGGAGCGCCGGCCCCCGGCGCGCGGCCGCCCCCGCCGAGGACGTCGCCGACGATGTCGGCCGGGTTGCGAGGCCTGCGCTCCTGCGGGCGCCTGCGCTCTCCGCGGGTCGCCGGGAGCTGGGGCTTCGACGGGTCGACCTGGCCCGGGTCGGCGGGCGCCTCGGCCTCACCGGGCCCGCGCCGCTTGCCGCCCTTGCGGGTGGTGGCGAGCGCCGCCGCGCCGCCGCGCTCGGTGGGGTCGGGGTCGACGGTGTCGCCGCCGGGCTGGGGGTGCGCGAGGCCCGGCTGGTAGGGGCCGGAGTACGAGGCGCAGTCGCTCTGAAGCGCGGTGCTCGGGTTCACCGAGTAGGGCGCGCACTCCTCCGAGGTAGCGCCCTCCACGATGAAGACGCGCAGCAGCTTGCTGAAGTCGTCGAAGCCGTTGATGGCGAGCGTCTGGTTGAAGATGTAGTTCCAGAAGGACTCGAAGCCGGTGAAGCCGGGGCCGCCGTCGCTGCGGTCCTGGCCGCTGATGCCGGTGCCCTCGGCGGACCCGGTGTCGTCGCCGCCGGGCTGGCCGGGGACGGTGGGGATGCCCTGTGCGGCCTGCGCCCCCCGGATCGCGGTCTTGTCGGGGGCCGGCGGTGCGAGCTCGGGAGCAAGCGGCTCGGCCTGGATCGAGCGGCGGCGATCGTCGAGCGACTGCAGGAGCTGGCGCAGCGGCTTCCCGAGCCGGGGCGCCTTGACCGCGAGCCGGCGCAGCTGGTCGATCTCGTCGGCGCTCTCGCGTAGGGCGGCACGGCCGGTGACCGAAAGCTCGCCAAGCGAGCGGAAGGCCGGCCGCGAGGCCTCCGAGAACGGGCCGAGCTCGGTGAAGAAGCGGTTCAGCTCGGGCGCCGCGCTCTGCAGGTCGGCCAGCAGCGGGAGCTGCTCGTCAGTGAGGTCCTCGAGGCGCATCATGTAGGGCTCGAGCTCACGGAGGAAGCGCGGGAGCTCCCGGAACTGGGCGCGCAGGTCGGGCGCGCGGGACGCCGAGATCTCGGCGGTCTCGCCGGCCTCCTTGACGAAGCGCGCGACCTCGGCCTTCTTGTTCTCGAGCTCCGCGACGACCGTGTCGGAGTTGCTGATGAAGTCCTTGATGATCTCCCTCTGGTCCCCGAGGATGTCGAGCGTCTTGATGGTCTCGCGGAGGCCGGGGTGCGCGCGGCGAAGGGTCTCGGCGAGGTCGTCGGGGCGACCGGCCAGCCCGGTGCCGAGCTCGGCGATGATCAGCCGCAGGCGCTCGCGGTAAGGGCGGCGCAGCACGTTGTTCACGAGGTCGAGCGGGATCGTCGACTTCGTCTGCTCGACCGGCACGGTGCCGTTCTGGGGCAGCTCCTTGCCGGAGCCGGGCTGGCAGTCGACGTAGTACTCGCCGATCAGTGACTGCTGCCGGACGCCGCAGGTGGCGTCCTCGCGGAAGGCCCCGATGCCGGGCTCGGTGACCTCCACCTCCACCACGGCCTTGATCGGATCGGACTTGCTCTCGAAGAGGTCGAACTTGACCGTCTTGCCGGCCTTGACGCCGGCCACGCGCAGGTCGCCGCCCTCCGTGAGCCCGAAGGCGTTGTCGAACACGATCTTGTAGCGCTTGCTCTTCTTCTCGTCGGACGCGCCGCCCAGCACGAGCGCGGCGGCGCAGGCCCCGAGGATCACGACCACGCTGGCGATGCGGCGGATCATCAGCGGGGAAAGCCTCCGCCGGAACCCACGGCGCGATCGGCCTCGTCGCAGTCGGCGCGGCCGTCCCCGTCGAAGTCACGCTCGTCGGGGGCGAAGAAGTTCGACTGGTCGGGCGCTATCTCCTCGGCCCCACCCGGGCAGCGCCGGTACTGGTTGATCGCCACGTTGGAGTTCCCGGCCAGCAGGTCGCCGAGGCCGCCGTTGCCCGGAGGCGAGGTGAAGTTGAAGTAGACCTGCGTGCGCGAGATGCCGCCGAGGGCGTCGTAGTTGCCGGTGTGGGAGAAGTCGTCAAACCAACCGAGGAGGTCCGGGGCGTAGGGACGGGTGGCGGCGAAGATCGGCGCGGAGTCGGTGAGCGCCTGGGTCGTCTCCTGGAACGAGCCGCGGCGCACCTCGCCGTTCACCCGCCGGCGGTCGAGCGCCGCTCGAGCGAGGGCGGGGAAGGTGCGGTTCAGCTCGATCAGGTCGTTGTCCTCGCCGGGGGAACGGACGATCGCGCTGAGGTCGCGCACCGTCGGGCGGGCATCCCGCGCCAACGGCCGCAGGTCGTCGAGGAGCTGGGCGAGCCTCGGTGCGACCGGCTTGGACGCGTCGACCAGTGGGTCGACGTCGTCGAGCGTGGAGCGGAGGTTGACGAAGGTGGTGTTGGCCGTGCGGAAGAAGCCGGGCAGGCGGCGGATGACCTCGGCGAGCGCCACCTTCTCGTTGGCGAGCGCCCGAGTGGTGGTGTTGAGGTTGGTGATCAGATCGGTGAGGTCCTCCTTGCGATCGGCCAGCGTGGTGACGAGCTTGGCGCTCTCCACGAGGAACGCCTCCAGCACCGGCTCGTCCTTGCTCAGCTCGGTGAAGACCTTGCTGCTCCGGGACAGCGCCGGGTTCAGGTACTGCAGCCCGCGGTTGGCCTGCTCGCCGCGGCCCTTGAACTGGCGGGCGCCGCCCTTGAAGAACTCCTGGACCGCCACGCGGGCCACCGGGTCGAGCGTGTTGAAGAGCTCGTCGAGCTCGACCGGGCTCGTGGTCTCCTCGACGAGGATGCGCCCGCCGTCGTCGATCTCCGCCTGCTCGGTTCCCTCGGGCAGCAGGAGGTCGACGTAGCGGTTGGCGATGCCCGACTGCGACGCCTGGCGAATGACGGCCCTGGTCCCCTTGCGGAGCGGCGCGTAGAGATCGTCGACCTCGATCTCAACCTCAGCCTGCCCGGCGTCGCTGATTCGGATGTCCTTGACGATGCCGGCCTGGGTGCCGCCGACCTGCACGAGGTTGCCGGCGACGAGCTGGGAGGCGTTCTGGGTCTCGACGGTGACCGTGTAGCCCCCGCCGCCCGAGCCGAACATGACGTAGCCCACGACCACGATCGCGGCGATGACCGCGCCAAGCGCGGCCACGCGTCCGATACCGCTCACCGATCGCATCCCTCTACAGGAACCCCCTCCACACGGCCCGCACCCTCTGGCGGGCCTGCCGACGCGTCACCCTACAAGAAAGAAACGGCGCCATGCGCCGGTGGGTGTTGCCGCGCAGCGAAGCCGTGTTAAGTGCGTTTTAAGCGGTGCGGCGAAGCGGCTTCGCGAGGGGCGGGCCGCGCCCGCTCGGCTCAGCGTCGGTCAGGGCGGGCGTCGCCGGGCCAGGAGCCCGTGACGCTCAGAAACGCCCGCCGGAAGCCGCGGTCGGCCGCCGCCCGCGTCATGCGGAAGACGGCGCCCTGGACGGCCGCGGCGGCGAGCAGCTTGCCCCACGACACCTGCCGGTGCGACGACTCGGGGGGGTCCTCATCGTCGAAGAGCCCCCATACGCGCGCGATGAGGGGCTTGCTGGCCATGCCGGCAACCATGCTCAGCCCGACGCTGAACGGGACGAAGAAGATCTTCTTCACGTCCACAAAGCTACAGGGCGTCGCGTCCGTCGGGAGGGCTGGCGCAGCGGACAGGCTCGGGGACCCCGGAGACTAAACCTACAGTTCACCGTTACCTAGCACTGAGAGGCGGACGCCGCGGCGCGCGACGCAAGTGCCCGGGGTGGGATTCGAACCCACACGCCCCCTCGGGGCAGAGGATTTTAAGTCCCCGGTGTCTACCGTTCCACCACCCGGGCGCCGGAGGAGGACAGTAGTGCCGAACGGTCGAGCGCAAAGGTGCGAAACTTTCGGCGTGTTCCCATGTTGTCGCTCGCGTAGGCAGGTGTAGGCGCGTACACCCATGGAAGCCTCCGCACTACGACATCCGGCCCGAGCTCCGTCGCTGGCGGGCCTGTCCCCGTACCTCCGGCTGCAGAGCGACGAGCGCCTTGTGGCTCTCACCCGTCGCGGCTCGAACGGGGCGTTCGAGGCGCTGGTCAAGCGCTACGAGTCGCGGCTGCTGACCTTCTGCCGCCACATGCTGGCCTCGAGCGAGGACGCCGAGGACGTGCTGCAGGAGGTCTTCGCCGCGGCCTACAACGCGATGCTCGCCGACACGCGGCCGATCAACGTGCGCCCGTGGCTCTACCGGATCGCGCGCAACCGCTCGCTCAACCACCTTCGCCGGCCGGTGCAGGCCGGGCAGGACTCGATGGACGTCTACGAGCGCGACGGCGGCACCACCACCGCCGACACCGTGCACCAGCGCGAGGAGTTCCGCCAGATCGTGGCCGATGTGCAGCAGCTGCCGGAGAGCCAGCGCTCCGCTCTTCTCCTGCGTGAGATCGACGCCCTGTCATACGAGCAGATCGCCGAGGCGATGGAGACGACCGTCCCGAGCGTCAAGTCCCTGCTCGTGCGCGCTCGGGTCTCCCTGGCCGAGGCCGCCGAGTCCCGGTTGCTGAGCTGCGACGAGGTGCGGGTCGAGCTCGGCGAGGTCGCTCAGGGCCTGGCGCGCAGCTCGGCCCCGGTCCGCCGCCATCTGAAGGGCTGCGATCGCTGCCGGGTGTTCCGTGGGGAGCTGCGCAGGACGAGCCGCGCGCTCGCGGCCGTCTACCCCGTCGGCCCGCTGGTGATCGCGAAGAACCTGCTGGCCGCCAAGCTGGGGACCGGCGCCGCAGCCGGCGGCTCGGGGCTCGCCGGCGGGAGCTCGGTCGCGGCCGGTGGCACGACGCTGTTCGGAGGGGCGGCGGCGGCCGGTGGCGGGGCGTCGGGCGCCGTTTCGATGGGCATCGGCGCGATCACCACGAAGGCGGCGGCCGGCCTGGTGGCCGCGAGCATCGTCACCGCGGGAGTCGTGGAGGTGAAGCATCTCCGCGAGCCCGATCGGGGGTCGACACCGTCCGCGCTCTACCAGGCCGCCAACCCCGGAATCGGCGAGGGCGCGGTGCTGGCCAGCCGCGAGCCGGTCACGGTGCCGAAGCCTAACGGGCAGACGGCACCCGCGACCTCGCAGAAGCCGGAGGCCGAGCCAGGCGCGCCGTCGACCTCCGAGCAAGAGCCGGCGACCGCACCGCCCGTGGCCGAGCCGGAGCCAGAGCCCCCCGCCGACGAACCCGCCGAGCCGGCGTCGTCCGTCGCCGCGGACACGCCCGCCGCGGAGCCAACCGAAACCTCGCCCACCGGGGGCACGACCGTGGGCGCGGTGGACGGCACCTCCCCTCCGGGGGAGTCACCCGACGCCACCCCCATCGAGCAGCCCGCGCCGGTGGCCGGCGAACCCACGGCCAAGCCGGCCCCCTCCGAGCCCAAGTCCTCGCCCGAGCAGACACCCAGGCCGAGGCGCCGCACAGAGCCGTAGGGCTCCGGGGCGCGCCGGAGGCATCGGCCGCGCCCGGCCACGGCGACCGCTCACACACTGCATGGCTTCGATCGAGCACTTCGAGGCGGTCGACATGCGCGTCGGGCGCGTTGCGGCGGTCGAGCCGTTCCCCGAGGCGCGCAACCCTGCCTGGAAGCTGACGATCGACTTCGGGCCGGACCTCGGGATGAGGCGCTCCTCGGCGCAGCTCACCCATTACCCGGCGGAGGCACTCGCGGGAAGGCTGGTGGTGGCGGTGGTCAACGTTCCGGAGCGCCGGATCGCGGGCTTCTGCTCCGAGGTGCTGGTGCTCGGGGCACTCGACCCCGACCGCGGGGTGGTGCTGCTGCGGCCGGAGAGCGAGTGCGCCCCCGGCGCACGAATCGCCTAAAGCTCGACCCGAGCCCCAGGGTCAGGCAGCCGCGGGGGACAGGCCGATGACCTTCAGCCGCCGCTCGAGCGCCTTCATGGCGAACGCGCGCGCCTCGTTCACCGACGACCCGAGCAGCTTCGTGTCCTCGCCCCCTCTTCGGCCCACGGAGGTGACAGCACGCCGTCGGCCGCCGGTCCGCATTCGACCAGCGTGCGCTGTATGGCATCCCGATAGCGGCGGTCCCGGGCCGCCATCTCGCGCAGGAAGCGCGCGCCGAAGGCCACGTGGCGGTGCTCGTCGCGAGCCACGTTGCCGAAGCCCTCGACGAAGGCGGGCAGGGTGCCGACCGACTCGTTGTACGAGATGATGAAGTGCTGGCCGGTGAGGGCCAGCATTCCCTCGATGACCATGTGGTAGAGCGTGACGGTCTCGACCAGGGTCACGAGATCCTCGGGCTCGCGCGCGAGGCGATCGACTCGGCGAGCGAGCATCTCGTCGAACAGGCGCCGGAAGTTCTGGTTGAGGTGCGCGCTGGTCTCCTCCAGGCGGTCGCGGAGATTCTCGGAGTCGAGCACCCCGACCTCGCTGTAGAAGCGGTCGAAGAAGGCGACGTGCCGCGCCTCGTCCGCGATCTGCGTGCACAGGAAGATGCGCATCTGCTCATCGGGACAGGCGCGCATCACCGGTCCGAGCTCGGCGGCCACGCGCTGCTCTCCGGCGAAGAAGGACGACAGGCCGTACATGCGCTGGAAGCGCTCCTCGGGCGAGATCCGCTCGTGCCAGTCGATGCGGTCCTGCGTGAAGTCGAGGTCCTGAACCCGCCAGTGCTGACGCTCCCACAGGAGGTAGAGGTCGGCGTAGGACAGAAGCTCGACCTGACCCCGGTCGGCTGACTCGAGCAGACCGGGGTCGCTCGTGGCCTGGAAGTCGTCACGGTCGGTGATCGCGTCTGTCACGGCGGCTCCTGACTGGCGGGAAAGCGGGTCGGTGGCAGGCTAGCGTCGGGTTGGCTAGCCGGCCAACCAAGGTCATGGTCCGGGCTCGGCGGAGGCTTCGATGACCACGGTTCCGGTGCTGCCGCGGGCCACGTACCGCTCCCCGGGCGGAAGGCCCTCAAGCTCGGCGATGCTCCCCGGACCCGTGGTGGATGCCACCTGACCGCCCACCGCGAGCCGGTAGTCCGCTCCGTCGCCTGACCGGACCGCCAGCCGCACCGCGATGTAGGGCGGCACCCTCACGAGGCGCGGGGTGAGGCGTCCGTTGCGGCCCGTGACGATCACCTCGGCTCGCACCGGCTCCGAGCCGCCGTCCTCTGGAGCCGGGCCCGCTGCTCCGGGCGCGCCGGGCGGGGATGCGGCCGGACCATCGGCGGGCGCGGGCTCCTCGGGCCGAGGCCCGTTCCCCGGCGGCCCCTCCGGGGGCGCCGGAGGTGGCGCTCCGGCCTCGGGCGGCACGGTCGGTGGCGCGTCGGGGCCCGGGTCCCCCCGCGAGCCCGACCTGTCGTCGTCGCCTCCCCCGCAGGCGATCGGACCCGCCGCCAGCGCCAGCGCCACGACGGCCGCCACCGGGGGTCGGGGTGGCCGGGGCGGCCGCCGGGACAAGGGCGCGTCGCCGCCTGCGCCGGCCCGCCGCGGCGCGCGCGTCCGCGCCAGGGGGACGGTCCCGGCCGCCATCAGCGCCGCCACCAGCCAGAAGGCGGTGGCGATCCGCTCCACGTTGGCGGGGTGATCGAGCATGCTGAACGCGAAGAAGCCGACGCTCGCCGCCACGCCGGCGGTGGCCAGGGCGCTGCCGCGGGCGGCCTCGTGGTAGCCGCGCACGAGCAGCCAGGCGGTGATCCACAGGATCGCGAAGAGCGCCAGCGGGCCCGCCTCGACCCACCACGTCAGCCACAGGTTGTGGGCGTGGCGAAAGCGGATCTCCTCGTCGCCGAGGGCGTTCATCACGTCGCCCGCCCGCGCGAGCCCGACCCCGGTCAACGGCTGCTCCTCGACGGCCACCTTCGCGGCGAGCGACCACGCCTCGGGGCGGCCGAAGCCGCCCACCAGGTCACCTCCCGTAACCGCCACCCCGAGGCCGAGCAGCGCCGTGGCCAGTGCCGCGCCGGCGAGGATGCGCGGACGCCAGGCCGGCCGCCGCGCGTGGGCCACCACCGCCAGGGCCAACAGTCCGGCGCCGATG
Organism: Thermoleophilaceae bacterium; assembly: GCA_030446485.1. Lineage (GTDB taxonomy): Bacteria > Actinomycetota > Thermoleophilia > Solirubrobacterales > Thermoleophilaceae > JAUJNF01. The sequence continues at coordinate 395,682 of JAUJNF010000001.1, forward strand.
CCCGCCCGCGAGAAGGTGAGCACGAGACCGACGTAGGCGAGCCCAACGAGGGCGACCGCCACCACCCGCAGGCTGCGGGTGGGCGCCAACAGCGCGGCCAGCGCCCCGATCGGCGCAAACAGGAGGATGTGGGTGGCCAGGAGATTGGGGTTGTCGAAGGAGCCGATGGCGCGCTGCAGCAGGTCCTCGCGCGGCATCGTGTCGACCACCGGCGAGAAGCCGTCGCGGTAGAAGCTCGTGGGGATGTCCTGGGCCACCTGGGCCACGCCCACGACCGCCGAGGCCACGATCGCGATCAGCGCCACCACCGGCAGCGTCTCGCGCGCCTCGGGATGGCGCCGCCACACGCCAACGGTCAGGTAGTAGAGCGCCACCGAGGTGACGAGGAAGCGCAGGGGTGCGCCCTCGTGACCGCCGCGGAACGTCGTCACCGCGCCGGCGAAGAGCAGGAGCGCGATCGGGATGTCGAGCGGGGTGCGCAGATCCGCGACCCGTGCGCCTCCGACCACGAGCGCCACCAGCCCGGCCAGGATCAGCAGGCGGCCGAGGGTGAACACCGACAGGATCCCCCCCGCCGGGAGGATCTCCACGCCGGTGCCCAGCATCAGGGCGCTCACCGCCACGAGTGCCACGAGCGCGGGCGTGGTGGCCGCCGAGGCCGCAGGCGGGCCGGATGCGGCCAGGCCGGCGGGCCGGGGACCTGCGCCGCTCACGGCCATGGTGCGGGAGGTCCTCGGCGCCCCGGGCTCAGACCGCGTGCGAGTCCCCGGGGGCCAGCACGGTCACGCGCGAGTCCGTGCTCGACTCGACCTCCGACTTGAAGGCCTGGGCGTCGGCCGCTATCGGCGGGAAGGTGTCGTAGTGGCACGGGATGATCTGCTTGGCCCCGACGAGGGCGGCCGCGCCGACCGCGTCGTGCCTGTCCATCGTGTAGTGGCCGCCGATGCACATCAGCGCGACGTCGATGGAGTTGCGCTGTCGCACGAGCTGGAGGTCGGAGAACAGGCACGTGTCGCCGAGGTGATAGACGATCGTGTCATCGAGGCAGATCACGAGGCCCGCCGCCACGTGCGCCGTGCCCTTGGGCGAGACCGCCGTATGCAGAGCGGGAACGAGCCGCACCCAGCCGTCCTCAAACTCGATGGTGCCGCCGAGGTTCGGGTCGGACACGTTCTCCACGCGGTCGTTCATGAGCTCGACCGCCAGCTCGACGATGGCCACGCAGTGGGCACCGGTGCGCTTGGCGATGTCGACCGTGTCGCCTAGGTGGTCCGCGTGCCCGTGCGTCAGGAAGATGTGGGTGGGCTCGAGCTCGGCGGGGTCGGCGGCGGCCTTGGGATTGCCGGTGAGGAAGGGATCGGTGAGGATGCGGGTGCTGCCCTGCGTGATCTCGAAGCAGGACTGCCCGAGGAAGCGGATCTCCATGTCTAGCTCTCCTTGTGGTTGGTCGTCTTCGGGTCCTCGGACGCACCGGAGTCGAGCTCTCGCGCGAGCTCCCACCCCACCGCGACGCCCACCATCATGCCGAGGCGCGTCTCCTCCGCGAGCAGCGTCCGTACCGCGGTCAGCCGCTCGTCCTGGTCGGGCTTGGTGGCGGCCTTGAGCAGCTCGGCCTGCTGGACCTCGAACCACCCTCCTTCGTGCAGCGCCTGGGCGAGGATGAGCTGCAGCTTGGGAGCCATGCGGGCCACCCGGGTCTCGGCCTGGCGGAAGCGGTCGGGCTCGCTGAGGGCCTCGAGCGCCGCGTCCACCTCACCCTCGCTTGGCCTCGGCTCGGGCACGTGTCGATAATAGGGTCGTGTCCGCCTCCGAAACCGCCGTCGCGCTCACCTCGCTGTCCCACGGCGCCGGCTGTGCGTGCAAGCTGCCGCCCGCCGCCCTGCACCCGCTTCTGAGCGAGCTGCCGCGCACGGTCGACCCGGCCCTGCTGGTGGGCACCGAGACCGCCGACGACGCCGCCGTGTACCGCGTGAGCGACGAGCTCGCCATCGTGAGCACGGTCGACTTCTTCACCCCGATCGTCGACGACCCGTACGACTTCGGACGCATCGCCGCCACCAACGCCCTGTCGGACGTCTACGCGATGGGCGGCGTGCCGCTGATGGCCCTCAACCTCGTGGCCTACCCACTCGAGGAGCTGGGCGGCGAGATCCTCCGCGAGATCCTCCACGGCGGGGCGGCCGCAGCGGCCGGCGCCGGGGTGGCGATCGCCGGCGGCCACTCGATCGACGATCGCGAGCCCAAGTACGGGCTTGCGGTGACCGGCGCGGTGCACCCCGACCGGCTGGTGCGCAACTCCACCGCGCGCGCGGGCGACGAGCTGTACCTGACGAAGTACGTCGGGGGCGGCGCGGTGTCGACCGCGGCCAAGCGCGGGTTTGCCTCGCCGGAGCTGATGGTCCGGGCGGTGGAGGTGATGACGACCCTCAACCGCGACGCCTCTCGAGCGGCGCTCGCCGCCGACCTCGGCGCGATGACCGACGTGACCGGCTTCGGCCTCCTCGGCCACCTGCGCGAGATGGCGCAGGCGAGCGGAGTGTCGGTCGAGGTCGAGGCCGCGGCGGTTCCGGCGATCGAGGGCGTGCTCGAGCTCCTGGCCGGCCCGGAGCCGCCCATCGCGGGGGGAACCCGCCGCAACCGCGACTGGGTCGAGCCGTCGGTGACGTGGGCCGCGGACGTGCCGGAGGAGCGGCGCTGGTTGCTCTGCGACGCCATGACCTCCGGCGGGCTGCTGATCGCGGCCGCCCCCGGGTCGGGGGCGCCGGGTACCCTGATCGGCCGGATCGGCGACGAAGAGCCGGGCCGGATCGAGGTCCGCTGACGCCGGCACACCGGCGCTGTCCTGCCCTCCTGTCGCAGTGGAACAGCAGGGCAGGACGGTGGTGCCGCGGCAAGCCGCGGCCCGCGCGCGCCGCCTACCGCCTGAAGGTGCTGAGCGCGAGCCCCATCAGCGCCCCCGCGGCCGCCCCACCCGCGCCGGCCGCGGCGCTGGCGTACTCGGTGGCCAGCGGCAGCAGGGCCAGCAGGGCGCCAAGCACGTAGACCCCTAGCAGGTCGTTCTCGCGGTCGGCTCCGCGGCGGGCGGCGCGGCGGTCGTCCACGAGCCATGCGCACAGGAGGCCGAGCGCCGCTCCGTTGGCGCCGATCGCCGGGTACAGGTCCGCGGCCACCGACACCGCGGCGCCGGCGGCGGCACAGACGAAGAAGACGACCACGAGCGCCACCGCACCGAACCGTCGCTCCAGATGGACGCCGAAGAGCGCCACGGCCACGAGCGCCACGAACTGGTAGCCCATGTTCTCGTGCGGGAGCGCGGTGGTGAGCAGCCGCCACCACTCCCCGTCGATGGGACCGAGCAGCGCGAAGTCGTCCGCGCCGACCGCCGCGGTGCTGACGGCGACGGTCACGAGCAGCGAGAGCGCCACCAGCACGATGGTGGCCGTGGGCCTGGTGTCGGGGGCGATCCCCGGGATCTCGTCGCGGCGAAGCTTGGGAAGCGAGGGGGGCTTCACCCGCCGGGGCGGCGCCTCTGGCTCCAGGGGCGGGCCGCGGTCGATCTTGGGAGCGCGCTTGCGCACCCGCTGCCCGCAGTAGGGGCATTCGGTCACGTACGGGCTCACCTCGCTGCTGCAGTTCTTGCAGACGACGAAGAGGTCCGGCTCGCTGCTCACCGATCCGAGGATACTCGCGCTCCGAGGCCGGGGCGCGACCCCGCCCGCGGCGCGACCGCGCCTAGGCACAGGTGGCTTCGACGATCTCCTTCATCAGCTCGCGCGAGTCCGAGTTGGCCTCGAAGACCACCACCTGCCGATCCGCTCCGGTGCCGCGCTCGATCAGGTCCTCGACCCCCGCCAGCTCGTCGGCCGAGCCCAGATCCTCGGCGTGCCCCCGCACCCGGTCGATCACCCGCCGCGCCAGGTCCTTGGTGGCCACGCGCCGGTCCTCCGGGAGGTCCACGAGCTCGCCGTGCAACCCGCGTCGGGCGGCCAGCCACTTGTTCTCGTCGAGCATCTCGTGCGGGTACGGGGAGAGGGCCTGGCCCGAGTCGTAGTGCTCGGCGAGCTCCCTGACCAAGCCCTGGATCAGCGCCGCCAGCCCGAGCGTGTGCTCCACACGCGTCTGCGCGTCCGCCACCCTCACCTCGACGGTCCCGAAGTTGGCGTGCGGACGCACGTCGTACCAGAGGTAGGTGTAGTCCTCGATCGCCCGGCTCCTCATCATGAAGTCGACCCGCCGGGCGTAGTCGTCGAAGTCCTCGTAGCACGGTGGTATGCCCACCCGCGGGAAGGCGCGAAAGATCGGCGTGCGTGTGGACAGCAGGCCGGTGGCCTGACCGCGCCAGAACGGCGAGTTGCACGACAGGGCCAGCAGCAGCGGTATGTGCACGCGCATGCCGTTGGCCACGTGAATCGCCTTGTCCGGATCGTCGATGCCGACGTGCACGTGCAGGCCGAAGATGAGCTCCTGCCGGGCCACGAAGCCAAGGGCGGCCACCAGCTCCCGGTAGCGGGGCCGGGCCACGATCCGCTGCTCCTCCCACATGGCGAACGGATGGGTGCCGGCCGAGCCGATGGCGAGGCCCCGCTCGTCGGCCGTGCTCTGCACCTGCCGGCGCAGCTCCCGGAGCTGGGCGCCGGCGTCGCGGGTGTTCCGGCACGGGGTGGTCGAGACCTCCAGCACCGATTCCAACAGCTCGGGCTTCACGTCGCCGTCGGTGTCGGGCACGGCCAGGAGCATGTCCTCGACCATGCTCTTCAGGTCGTAGGTCTCCCGGTCGAGGAGCATCAGCTCCTCCTCGATGCCCAAGGTGTAGGAGGGGCCCGTGAACTGGTGCTCCACGGCGGGCATCGTACGCTGATGCGGCCACGAGTCCACGCCGCGGCGGTTTCCGGCGCAGGCGTATATTCCGAGACCCCGACGACGCAGGGAGGCACGACCCTTGACTGAGGGCTACGACGACAAGATCTTCATCCTCGCCTTCGACCATCGCGGCTCGTTCCAGAAGAAGATGTTCGGGATCGAGGGCGACCCCACCGAGGAGGAGACGGCTCGCATCGCCGACGCCAAGCACCTGATCTACGAGGGCCTGGCGGCGGCGCTCGAGCAGGGCGCCGACGCCCACGCCACCGGCGCGCTCGTGGACGAGCAGTTCGGCGGCGACATCCCCATGCAGGCCAAGGGTCGCGGGCTGCGGCTTGCGATGCCGGTGGAGAAGAGCGGCCAGGACATGTTCGACTTCGAGTACGGGGACCGGTTCGGCGAGCACATCGAGCGGTTCGACCCCCACTTCTCCAAGGTCCTCGTGCGCTACAACCCCGACGGCGACGCCGAGGCCAACCGCGTGCAGGCCCAGAAGCTGAAGCGGCTGTCCGACTGGCTGCGCGAGCACGAGCGCAAGTTCCTCTTCGAGCTGCTCGTGCCCGCCGAGGAGGCCCAGCTCGAGTCGGTGGGCGGCGACGTGGACCGCTACGACGAGGAGCTGCGCCCGGAGCTGATGCGGCGGGCCATCGCCGAGCTGCAGGACGCCGGTCTCGAGGTGGACATCTGGAAGATCGAAGGCGTCGGAGACCGCGCCGACTCCCAGGCGATCGCCGAGCAGACTCGCATCGGAGGCCGCGACCACGTGAAGTGCGTGCTGCTCGGGCGCGGCGCCGACGACGACAAGGTGGACAACTGGCTGCGCCAGGCTGCGCCCGTGGAGGGCTTCGTGGGCTTCGCGATCGGCCGCAGCATCTGGTGGGACTCGCTCAAGGGCTTCCTCGACGGGTCCGTCGAACGCGGCGACGCCGCCGACCAGATCGCGAAGAACTACCTGCGCTTCGTGAAGGTCTACACCGACGCCGAGCAGCAGCAGCCGAGCGCCGTGGCCTGACCCGTCGTTCGTAGCGACGGTCCGCTCTCGACCGGGACGATCGCCCACTTGACATAAGGCTGCCCCGAGGCGTTGTTAGTGTGCGCGCGATGCGCATGCGGCAATCCCTCGCCCAGTTCGAGGAAGAGTTCCACGAGCAGGCCGCCGAGGAGATGGAGCGGAGGGAGCGGCTGCGCCGTCAGGCGGTCAAGCGCTCACGCGTCCGTCGCGCCGAAAAGGTCGAGAAGCACGGCAAGCTCCGCTTCATCGGCCTCGTGATGGCCATCCTGGCCACGAGCGTGCTCGTTACGTTCGTGATGTTCGAGACGCTGGCGAGGTTGATCGGCGGGTAGGAAGCGGCGGGGACGGTGGGCGGTGGACGGGATGGTTGGCAGGTGGCAGGTGGCAGTTGGCAGTTGGCCTCGGCGGTCCGCCTGCCTTTGCCTCGTCCGAGGCCTGCGGCCAGCGACGCTTTGCCGGCCCCGCGCTAAGACGGAGGGGTACTGCGCAGGCGCGTGAGGGCCTCGTCAACGGCCTCCCCAACCTGCCCTTCATCGTCCGCCACGCGATCCCCCTGGATCTCCAGGTAGACCTCCTTGCGGAACACCGGGATCGAGCGGGGCGCCTGGATGCCGATCCTCACCTTCTCACCCATGATCGCCAGCACGGAGATCTCGATCTCGTCGCCGATCATGATGCTCTGATTGGATTTCCTCGTCAGTACCAGCATGCGCGCCTCCCGGGGTTGAGGGAGTCTAACGCCGCCATACGAGGGCGGCAGGATTGAATGTGAACAGGAGCGGTCCGTTCGCGGCAGACGATTGGTACGCTCGCGGCCCGTGCCCCGCAGGTCCCTCAAGCCCCAGCTCAACCAGATCCGCACGTGGGTGCGCCAGGGTCGCACAGACGCGTGGGTCGCACATCAGCTCGAGGTGTCGGTCCGCGACGTGCAGGCGTTCAAGCGCGAGCACGAGCTCGCTCCGGCCGACGCGGAGACCGATGGCCTTCCGGGAATCGACGAGGAGCCCGACCTGCGAGCCGAGGACGACGCCCTGGTGGCGGCCGCCCTGGACGCCGAGCCGGAGCCGGCCGACGAGCCGGCGGAGGAGGCCTCCGACGATGAGTCGGCGGCGGGTGCTCGCCGGCGGCGCGGGCGGCGCGGGGGACGCCGCCGGCGTGGCGGCGGCGCCTCGAGGCCGCTCGAGGGCAGCTTCGACCACGGCGAGGAGGGCTATGGCCTGTGGCTCGACCCCGCCGTGCAGGACGACCCGATCTACGCCGAGCACTGGGCGGGCCACCGGCCGGTCACGGTGACCGTCGAGGCCGAGCGCATAGTGATCGAGCGCGCCGGCGAGGTGGAGGAGCCGGCCCCGGAGGTCGACGAGACGCCCGAGCCGCAGCTCGACCCGGACCGTTTCGACGCCTGAGCGGGTCCGGGCGGCCCTGGGCGCCCGCTGAGAGGCTCCTTCAGCGCTCGTAACGGGCGTGGGGGCGCCCGCCGGCGAAGTCCGTGGCCTCACGCGCATAGCGGCCGAACGCGGCGTCCACGACCCACGCGGCGTCGCCGCCGGCCGACATGTCGCGGGCAAGGTCCGAGGCCCAGTCGACTCCGCCCCCGTACAGCGCGGCCAGCTCGCCCACGTTGAACGAGGAACCGAGGCGGCGCCGCAGCTCGTCGGTGACCACGAACACCGCGCGATCGAGATCCGCCCGCTCGAGGTCGGGCGCCTGGCGCAGCCGGCGCTCACCCTCCTCCCACTGGAACAGCGCGTTCTCGACCGCGTAGGCCACGGGCAGGGACGGTAGCCGTCGAGAGGGTGGAAGTAGCCGGCGATCATCTGGGCGGCTCCGCGCCGCGGATCACGAACGCCCGCTCGCCCGCTCGCACCATGCCGAGTTCGCGTGCCTCGCGCTCCAGCGCGTCGGGGCGGCGGAGCTGGCGCACGCGAGCCTTCAACGCAACGTTGTCGCGCCGCTGCTCCTCGAGCTCCGCGTGGTGCGAGGCCGCGGTGCGAGACTGCGTCACGTACTGGTTCACGGGCGATACGTAGAGGAGCAGTACGCAGGCGAGCACCGCCAGCAGGGCGAGGCGGCCGACGCGGTCCCAGCGGATCGTCGCCCGGGGCGGTGAGGCCGCCCGCCGCGCGTTCACGGGACGCCTGGTGACGGGGCGCCTCGACGCGGACGTGGTGTTACGCGCGGCCACGGTCAGCGGTTCGCCGCCGCGGCGCGGGCTCCTGCCGCAGCCGACCGGTCCGCGGGGTCGGCCAACCGGTGCGGACGAGACCGCCTGGCGGCGGGAAGGCGGCCCCCCTGCGCAGTGCCTCAGCCCCGGAAGGCGGCCCGGCCAGGATAGTGGGCGTCGGCTCCCAGCGCCTCTTCGATCCGCAGCAGCTGGTTGTACTTGGCCACGCGATCCGAGCGCGAGGGGGCGCCCGTCTTGATCTGTCCGCAGCCGGTGGCCACGGCCAGATCGGCGATGGTGGTGTCCTCGGTCTCCCCCGAGCGGTGCGACATCACCGCCGTATAGCCAGCCTCATGGGCCGTGCGCACCGCGTCGAGGGTCTCGGTGAGGGTGCCGATCTGGTTGACCTTCACGAGGATCGAGTTGCCCACGCCCTGTTCGATGCCACGCCGCAGGCGCTCGGTGTTGGTCACGAAGAGGTCGTCGCCCACAAGCTGGACCCGCTCGCCGATGCGCTCGGTCAGCGCGCGCCAGCCGCCCCAGTCCTCCTCGTCCATCCCGTCCTCGATCGAGACGATGGGGTACCGCGAGGAGAGGTCGGCCCAGTAGTCGGCCATGCCCTCGGAGCTGAGGGTCCGCCCCTCGTGCTCGAGGCGGTACTCACCGCCTCTGTGAATCTCGCTCGTGGCCGGGTCGAGTGCCACGGCCACGTCCTCGCCCGGACGGTAGCCCGCGGCCTCGATGCCGCCGATCAGCGCCTCGAGGGCGGCCTCGTTCGAGTCGAAGTCGGGGGCGAAGCCGCCCTCGTCGCCCACCGCGGTCGCAAGGCCGCGGTCGTGCAGCGTGCGCTTGAGCGCGTGGAAGACCTCCGTACCGGCCCGCAGCGCCTCCGAGAAGGAGGGCTGTCCGACGGGCACGACCATGAACTCCTGGAAGTCCACGCGGTTGTCGGCGTGCGCGCCCCCGTTCACCACGTTCATCATGGGCACCGGAAGCACCCGGGCCTCGTCGCCACCGAGGTGGCGCCACAGCGGCTCGCCGGCCTCGGCGGCCGTCGCCCGCGCGGAGGCCAGGGACACGCCGAGGATCGCGTTCGCGCCGAGCCGGCCCTTGGCGGGGGTGCCGTCGAGCTCGATCATCGCCCGGTCGAGCGCCGCCTGGTCGTCGGCCTCGAGCCCGCGGGCGCCCGCGGCGATCTCCCCGTTCACGTTCTCCACCGCCCGCGTCACTCCCTTCCCACCGAAGCGCTCGCCACCGTCGCGGAGCTCGACGGCCTCGAACTCCCCGGTGGAGGCGCCGGAGGGAACCGCGGCCCGGCCCATGGCGCCGGAGCGAAGCGTCACCTCGACCTCGACCGTGGGGTTGCCCCGGCTGTCGAGGATCTGGCGGGCACGCACGGAGGCGATGGCGCTCATGGAGCCGCGCCCTCCATCGCCGAGGTCTCCTCGGCACGCCGGCCGTGGTCGCGCGCCGCCCGGCGCAGGGCGAGCTCGGGATCGACCCCGGCGGCGTGGGCCTCGGCCACGGCGGCAAGCAGCAGGTCTCCGGCGGCCTCGAAGCGCTGGTCGCGGCTCTCGGCACAGCGCAGCCTGGCCGCCTGCTCGTCCACCGCGGGGCGCGGCGCGTCCCCGGCGCGGCGCAGGATCTTCCGCGCGTACAGGGGGCCGGGGAGCGCCTCCGGGAGATCGCCGAAGATGCCGCCCGAGCGGCCCTCCTCGACGCGCTTGATCTCGTCCCAGCGGCGCCTGACGGCCGTCGAGTCCCTGGCGTCGGCGCCGGCGAACACGTGCGGATGCCGCCGCACCAGCTTCATGCGGCAGTGGTCGGCCACCGCGGCGAGGTCTCCCCCGCCCCGCTCCTCGAGCAGCAGGGCGAGGAAGTAGACCTGGAACAGCACGTCGCCCAGCTCGTCTACCAGCTTGGCGTCGTCACCCGAGTGCGCGGCGTCGGCCAGCTCGTATGCCTCCTCAACCGTGTGCGGCACGATCGAGCGCTCGTCCTGCTCGCGGTCCCACGGGCAGTCCCGGCGCAGCCTCCTCGTGATCTGGTCAAGGGCGAGAAGGGCGGCGGCGGGCTGGCCCCCACGCTCGGCCGTCACCGGCGAGGGAGCCTCAGCCTTCGGGTGGAGCGGCCGGCGGTGCGCCCTGGGGCGGCACCGGCACCTGCTGCGGCGGCGGCGCTCCCTGGGGGGGCGCGCCCTGCGGTGCGGCACCCTGCGGCGGCGCGCCCTGAGGCACGGCGCCCTGCGGCGGGACACCCTGCGGCGGCGCGCCTTGCGGCACGGCACCCTGCGGCGGCGGCGCACCCTGAGGCGCACCGGTCGGAGGCGCTCCCTGCGGCGGGGCGCCAGAGGCCGGCGTGCTACCCGTCTCGTCCTTCGGCGCGTTGCCGCACTCGTCCACGATGAAGTCCTTGGCGCACTTGGTCTCTTCCCTGTACTTGTCCTGGAACTTCTTGATGAAGTCGTCGAGGGCCTTCTGCTCCCGCTGGGACTTGAGCGTGGCCTTGATCGTCTCCTTGACCTCCTCGAGCGGCTGCTGAGTGGCCTCCGTGATCTTGTCCACCTTGAAGACGTAGAAGCCGAAATCGGTCTTCACGGGGCCCTCCAGCGAGCCCGTGTCAGCAGCGAAGACGGCATCCTCGAGCGCCTTGTCCTGCTGGCCCTTCTGGACCGCCGGCAGCTTGCCGCCCTGGGTCTTCGAGGCCTCGTCGATCGAGAACTTCTTCGCCACCTGCTCGAACTTCTGGCCCCCGTCGAGGGCCTCGCGCGCCTGCTCGGCCTTCGCCTCGTCCTTGGTGAGGACGACGCTGAGGTCGCGCGACTCGGGCTGTGAGAACTGCTCCTTGTTCTCGTCGTAGTACTTCTGGATGTCGGCGTCGGAGACGTTCCCCTTGCCCTCGATCACCTTCTTGCGGACCTCGTTCGACAGTGCGTCGAGGCGGACCCGGAACAGCAGGTCCTCCTCGGTCTGGCCCGAGGTCTTCAGGAACTCCTGGTACTGCTTCTCCTCGGGGAACGACTGCTTCTTCTGATCGTCGAACTGCTTGCGGACGGTCTCTTCGCTGACCTCGATGTCCCGCTCCTCGGCCTCCTGCTCGATCCAGCTCGCGGAGATGAGGAACTGCATCACCTGGTCCCGCAGGGAGTCGTACTCGGTCTTGCATTGAGTCTTGAGCTGCTCGGTCGCGGGCTTCTGACCGCCGGGGGGCACGGGCTGCTTGCCCTTGGCGGCCACGCACTTCTCGAAGTTCGGCGGGTCGGGCACGGTGACCGCCGCGGTGCCGAGGCCCTGCGCCTGGCTGCTGGCGGCGGCCTTCAACCAGTGGTCGAACTCGTCACGCTCGATCACCGAGTCGCCGACCTTCGCGACTGAGTTCGGAGGCACGTCGTTGCCACAGCCGGCGGCCACGAGGACGGTGGCGCCGAGTGCGGCCAGCAGCGGCAGCCGGCGTCGCCGGGCGGGTGAAAGCGAAGGAGACTCGGGCATGGCTGCTTTCTAGAAGCGAAGGGTTAATGGGGCCTAAGGGGCGAGCCGAGGCAGGTCTCTCCGACGCTCCCCGCGTCAGCCCCCGTCGGCGGGGCATGGTAACGAACGCTTCTCGGCGGCGTGTCGGTTGGCCCGCCCGGCACGTCAGCGCGGCTCCGTCGCCGCCTTGAGGATGGCCTCGGCCGCGGCCACGACAGCGGGGAAGCGCGCCGCCGGGTCGTCCGGCACGCGCACCGCCACCGTGCTGCGGCCCGACTCGTAGATCGCCTCCGGCAGCTCGGCCCGCAGGGCCTTGGCCCCGCGCGAGTCGAGCTCGATCGGCGACACCGCCAGGCGTCCGGCGCGGAAGGTCACCGCCCTGGCGCCGGCGCGCCCGAGCTTGATGCGCGCGTCCTGCATGCGGATCAGGTTGTCGAGTGGCTCGGGCACCGGCCCGAAGCGGTCCTCGAGCTCCTCGCGCAGCACGATCAGGTCGGCGATCTCGCGGGCGCCGGCCACGCGCCGGTGCACCTCGATCTTGGCGGCCTCGTAGGGCACGTAGCCGGCCGGCACGTAGGCGTCCACCGGCACGTCCATGCGCACGGGCTCAGGGGCCTCGTCGGCGGCCTCGCCGGCCAGGGCCCCCACGGCCTGGTCGAGCATGCCCATGTAGAGCTCGAAGCCGACCGCGGCCACATGGCCGGACTGATCGGCACCGAGCAGGTTCCCCGCCCCGCGGATCTCGAGGTCGCGCATGGCGATCTTGAAGCCCGACCCGAGCTCGGTGTAGTCCGACAGCGTGGACAGGCGGGCGGCCGCGTCCTCGGTGAGGGCCGCCGCCGAGGGGTACAGCAGGTAGGCGTGGGCGCGCTCGCGCGAGCGCCCGACGCGCCCCCTGATCTGGTAGAGCTGGGCGAGCCCCATCGTGTCGGCGCGCTCGACGATGAGCGTGTTGGCGGTGGGCACGTCCAGGCCGGCCTCGACGATCGTGGTGCATACCAGCACGTCCGCCCCGCCGCGCATGAAGTCGAGCATGATCGGCTCGAGCTCTCCCTCCTCCATCTGCCCGTGGGCGACGGCCACCCGCGCGCCGGGGCACATGGCCCGCACGCGCTCGGCGGTCTCCTCGATTGTGTCGACGCGGTTGTGCAGGAAGAAGGCCTGGCCCCCGCGCGCGCGCTCGCGCTCGATCGCCTGCCGCACGAGGTCCTCGTCGTACTCCCCGACGTAGGTGCGCACCGGCCTGCGGCCCTCGGGCGGGGTCTCGATCACCGATATGTCGCGCAGCCCGGCGAGCGACATCTGCAGCGTGCGCGGGATCGGGGTGGCCGACAGCGACATCACGTCCACACGCAGCTTGAGCTGGCGCAGGAGCTCCTTCTGCTTCACGCCGAAGCGCTGCTCCTCGTCGATGATCATCAGTCCCAAGTCCTTCGGCCGGATATCGCGCGAGAGCAGCCGGTGGGTCCCGATCAGGATGTCCACCCGGCCCTCGGCGAACCCCTTCACCGCGGCATTCACCTCCTTCGTCGAGCGGAAGCGGGACACCACCTCGATCGTGAACGGCGAGTCGCGCAGGCGCTCGGAGAACGTGCCGTAGTGCTGCTGGGCGAGCACGGTCGTGGGCACGAGGAACATCACCTGCTTGCCGTCCGCGGCGGCCTTGTAGGCGGCCCGCAGCGCCACCTCGGTCTTGCCGTAGCCGACGTCCCCGCAGATCAGGCGATCCATCGGCCGGGCCTCCTCCATGTCGGCCTTCACGGCCTCGATGGCCTCGAGCTGGTCGGGCGTCTCCTGGTAGGGGAACGCGGCCTCGAAGGCGAGCTGCCACTCGCCGTCGGCCGGGAAGGCGTAGCCGGCGCGCCGCTTGCGCTCGGCGTAGAGGTTGATCAGGTCGCCGGCGAGCGCCTCCGCCGCGCGGCGGGCTCGCAACTTCATCTGCTCCCACTGCTTGCCGCCGAGCTTGGAGAGCGGGGGGTCGCCGGCGTCGGCGCCCACGTAGCGGCTGATCTTGTGGAGCTGGTCGGAGGGGACGAACACGCGGTCCGCGTCGCGGTACTCGAGCTCGAGGTAGTCGCGCGTGACGCCGGCCACGGTCTTCGTCTCGAACCCCGTGAAGCGGGCGATGCCGTGGTCCTCGTGCACCACGGCGTCGCCGGCGCGCAGGTCGGTGAAGGCCGTGATGGTGGTTCCGCCCATCGCGCTCGGGCCGGCCCGCCGCTCCCCGCGGCGGCGGCGCAGCAGGCGGTGCTCGGGCAGCACGGCCAGCTTGAGACTCGGTGCGAGGAACCCCTCGCGCAGGCGCGCCGCGGCGAAGACCACTCCGGCCGCCGGCGGCGCCGGCTGGCCGTCGAGGAAGCTCGCCCTCACACGCTCGAGGTTGTACTGGGCCCGCTCGGCCTCGCCACGACGCGACCAGGCCACGACCGTGCGGTAGCCGGAGCGCACCAGCTTCTCGAGCTCGGGCTCGGCCTCGCGCAGCGAGCGGGCGGCGGTGTCGGCGCCCTGGGCCCGGAAGCTGTGCGGCTGGTCGCTCTCGAGGCCAGAGAGCTTCAGCGCCGTGCGCGCCTCGATGGCCCGTGTGAGCTCCTCCGGAGACACGTAAAGGTGGTGCGCGTCCGAGTCGTGGAAGCTCGTGGTCACGTCCTCCCAGAAGTCCGCGAGCGACGGCGCGAGCTCCTCCTCGGCGGCCACGGCCACGATGGCCCGCTCGGGCAGCAGGGAGAAGAAGGAGCGGAAGCGGTCCACCGGAAGGGCCTCGGCGATGTCCGGGCGCTCGTCCTCGCCCTCCATGGACGCGATCTCGGCCAGCTCCCGGTACTCGGGGGCGAGCTCGGCGGCGGGGGCGATCTCCACCTGATCGGCCTCCTCGAGTGAGCGCTGGGTGAAGGTCGAGAAGTAGGTCAGCCGCTCGACCTCGACGTCGAAGAGTTCGCAGCGCACGGCGCGCTCCTCGGTGGCCGGGTAGACGTCGAGGATGTCGCCGCGCACGGCGAACTGCCCTCGGTCCTCGACCTGGTCCACGCGCTCGTACCCGCAGGCCACGAGCTGCTGCACCGTCTCGTCGAGGTCGATCAGCTCGCCCTTGCCGATCCCGAAGCCGTGCGGCCGCAGCTCCGGGTCCGGCACCTTCTCGGCCAGGGCGGCGGCCGAGGCCACCACGACGGCGGCGTCGCCGGCCCGCCCCTCGAGGAGCGCGTCGAGGGCGGCCACGCGCAGGCCCACGAGGTGCGGCGGGGGGGTGAGATGAGACTCGTACTGCACGCCGCGAGCGGGGTACGGGCGCACCGAGCGCGGGGCGAGGAAGGCACTCAGATCGGCGGCGAGGTCCCGGGCGGCGCGGTCGTCACCGCAGATCACGAGCGCCGGGCGGGCCGGGTCGGCGTCCAGCACGGCGGCCAGCAGGTAGGGCTTCAGGCTCGTCGAGACGAAGGCCCGCTGTGGCTCGCCGCCGTTGCTGGCGGAGTCCACGAGCGCCGTTACGGCGTCGTCCTCGTGGGCGTACGTGAGCAGCTGGCGAAGGGACACGGCACGACGACGGGCCGCGCACAGACGGCGCGGCCCCGTGTGCTCAGCTTACGCTGCGCGGGAGGCGGCCCCGGCGCGGCGAGGCCGCCAGGGCGGCGTCAGAGCAAGCGCCGGCGGTTGCAGCATTTCGGTCGCAGGAGGACCAAGATCCTCAATCGTCGCGCTAGGAGCCGAGGCAACTTCGGTGAGCTCGGCGACTGCTCGTGCTGGGCGCTATGCCCGCCGCCGCCACGTTCTCCGTCGAGGCGCGGACCCTACAGCTCGCTCGGGGCCGGCGCGAGCAGAAGCTCCGTGGCCGCGGCGGCGTCCTCCACGAGCGCGGCCACCTGCTCGCGCGGCTCGGCGAAGCGCCCCAGCACGTGTGCCGAGACGATCTCCGGATCGGTCGAGCCGGGGCGCCCGACACCCACCCTGATGCGGTGGAAGTCGGCCCCGCCGAGCTCGCGCTTCAGCGACTTGAGCCCGTTGTGGCCGGCGAGGCCGCCGCCCAGGCGCGTGCGCACGTCGCCGAAGGGGAGGTCGATCTCGTCGTGGATCACCACCATGCGGTCGAGGGCCACGCCCAACGCGCCCCGGGCCGGGCCGGCGGAGCGGCCGGCCTCGTTCATGAACGTCTGCGGCATCAGCACCGCGACGCGGGGGGCGCCGGGACTGATGCGGCCGTCGGTGTAAAGGCCGGCGTAGCGCTTCTTCACCTTGGGCAGCTGCCAGCGCTCGGCCAGCCGCGTCGCCACCTCGAAGCCCACGTTGTGCCGTGTACGCGCGTAGCGCTCGCCCGGGTTGCCGAGACCCACCACGAGCCAGTCGACCCGGCCCCCGTCCCGCTGCCTGTCGTCGCCGCCGCGCCGGCGGCGCAGCAGGCTCAGGACTCCTCGCCGCCGCCCTCGTCGGCAGGTTCGTCGGTCGCGGCGGCGGCCTGCTCGGCTTCGCCCACGAGCTCCGTCTCCTCCTCGATGTCGGTCTCGTCCACGACCTCGGAGGGCACGGTCACCGTCGCGATGATGGTTTCCTCCAGGTCGTCGAGAAAGGTCACGCCGGGCGGGGCATCGAGCTCCGACAGGTGCATGGTGGCCGCGGCCTCCATGCCGGAGACGTCGACCACCAGGCGCTCCGGGAGGTCGGTCGGAAGGGCCTCGATGTTCAGCTCGCGCGTGACGTGTTCGAGCACGCCGCCCTCCTTGGCCCCGGGAGCCTCCTCGGCGCCCTCGAGCTCGACGGGCACGGTCGAGTGGATCTTCTCGTCGAGGCGCACCTGGAGGAGGTCGATATGCATGATCTCGTGGCGTACCGGGTGGCGCTGGGTGTCCTTGAGGATCACCGGCCGGGCGGCCTCCCCGGGAATCTGGACGTCGATCACCTGGGAGGCGTCGTGCATCGCGAGGCGCAGGTCGCGCGTGGCCACCGAGAACGCGACGGGCTCGCCTGCGCCTCCCCCGTAGAGCACCCCCGGGATCAGGCCGGAGCGGCGCAGGCGACGCACGGCGCGGGAGCCGCGCTCGCTGCGCTCGGCGACGGTGAGGGTGGGTCGTTCCTGGGCGGCCATGAGGAGCGGCAGTCTAGCCGGGCGGCTGTCTCAGAGCCCCGGCTTGACCGCCATGTCGACGACGACGAGCAGCAGGAGGCCGCTCTCGAGCCGCGACAGGTTGACGAGGCGCGAGAGGCGTCGGTTGAAGTCGGGGGTCTGTCCCTGGGCGCTCACCAGATCCCGTAGTCGGGCCGATTCGGGGCCGAAGAAGCCGGTACCCATGCCCCCCGAGAACAGCCAGACCAGCAGGCCGAAGATGATCCAGGCGTCGAACCCGTAGTCGGCCTCGAACACCAGGCCGATGCCCGCCAGGAGCAGGATGCCCGACGCCGGGGGGATGATGCGGGTGCCGAAGAACCCGACGTCCGACAGGGTGGCGGCCATGCGAGCGGGGTCGTCGCTCCTCAGCGCACGAGCGGCGAGCACGTTCAGGGCCACGCCGCCGCCCACCCACACCACCGCGGTGAGCAGGTGGACGGCGAGCAGGATGGTGTAGGCGTCGAGCACGGCGCGGTCAGGCGGTGACCTCCACGCCCTTCCAGAACGCCACGTGGTCCTTGATCTCCGCCGCGGCTTCCTTCGGCTCGGGGTAGGTCCAGGCGGCGTCCTCGTTGCGCTGCCCGTCTATCTCGACGGTGCGGTAGCTGGCGTCGCCCTTCCATGGGCAGTACGTCGTCTTCTCACTGGCGGTGAAGTACTCGCCCTTGACGGCGTCGGGCGGGAAGTAGTGGTTGCCCTCGATGACGATGGTGTCGTCGCTCTCGGCGAGCGTCGTTCCGTTCCAGACTGCCTTCATGTGCTCCTCCTTCGTGGGGGCCGTGGGACCAGGGTAGGAAAGCGCCCCGGGCGTCAGCCCGCCCGCGCCGCGCCCGCCTCCAGCGTGGCCTCGAAGTCGGTCCGCGCTATGGGTCCCACGCACGGCGTGGTGCAGCCGGCGTCGCGGTAACGCTCGAGCCCCGCCCTGACGTCGTCCTCTGTGCCCACGGCCGCGAGCAGGCCGAGGAACTCGGCGGAGATCGCCGCCTTCATCGCCTCCGTGTCTCCCGCCGCGGCGTCGAAGGCCGCGATGTCGTCCCGGAAGCCCGAGCGCGCGATCATCGCCCGGTAGAAGGGCAGGCCGAAGTAGGGCAGCAGGTCGTTGCGCAGGGAGCTGTGAGCGGCATCCGAATCGTCGGTGCGGGCGCACGGCACGGCCGGCACGATCTCGAAGCCGTCCATCGCCTTGCCCGCTCGCTCGCGGCCCCTGCGCACCTCCGGCACCACCACGTCGCGGATGTAGTTGGGGTTGCAGAGCCAGAGAAGAACGCCGTCGCCGACCTCGCCGGCCAACCGGAGCATGGCCGGCGACAGGGCGGCGATGTAGATCGGCAGCTCGGGGCGCGGCTCCAGCCCGGCCAGCCGGAAGCCGGTGCGCCACTTCTCGCCCTCCGGCGGCTCCTCACCGCCGAGGATGGCGCGCACGATCTGCGCGTACTCGCGCATCTCGGCCGCCGGGCGGTCGATGGTCTGGCCGTGCCAGCCCTCCACGACCGGCCGGTGCGACACGCCGAGCCCGAGGGTCAGGCGACCGTCCGAGAGGTCGTCGATGGTGGCCGCGGTCTGGGCCATCGTGGCCGGCGTGCGCGTGTAGATGGGCACGACGCCCGTGCCCACCCGAATCCTCTCCGTCGCGAGCGCGTAGGCGGTGAGCACGGTCAGTGACTCGCGGCCGGCGATGTGCGTCACGTACACCTCTTCGTAGCCGAGCTCCTCGGCCCGGCGCACGCGCTCGACGGCCTGGGGCAGCGAGCGGCCGGTGGAGACGAAGCAGCCGAGGCCCATGCCCAGGCGAGACTAACGGGCGGGCATGCCGCCGCCCGCCGGCTGAGGACCTTTCAGCTCGGCGCCGACGAGATCACGCGGGCCTCCTGCGCGGCCGCCAGCTCGCCGACGGCCTCGACCGCCGCGCTTGGGTCCTCCTGCGCCACCGCGTCGGCCACCCGACGGTAGAGCGGCACCAGGTCGGCGTGGTCACTGACCACCGCCGCGAACAGGGTGGGCCGTTCGAAGTAGATCGCCCGAATCGAGTTCATCACCAGCACGAGCACGAGGTTGCCGGTTGCGTCGACGAGGTCGGACATGAAGCCGAAGTCCACCGCCTGGGCCGCCTCCCGATCATCCACCTCGTCCATGCGGGTGGCGAGCTCCTGGAGCCGAGCCGCCTGCGCGCCGCTCCGACGCTGCGCGGCGAGGCCGGCGACCGCAATGAGCATCAGGCGGCGAGCCTCGAGGATGTCGGTGAGGGTGTCGCGCTCGACCTCGCCCGCCCGGGCCAGCACCGCGGCGATCACGTCGAGTCCGCCGTGCGCTCGCCAATCCGTCACCCGCATCGCGTCGCCATGTCGGACGTCCACCAGGCGAAGCTGCTCTAGCCGCTTTACGGCCTCGCGCACCGAGGCCATGTTCACCCCGAGCTCGGCCGCGAGCCGGCGCTGCGTGGGCAGCTTCTCGCCCGGGGCGTAGCGCCCGGAGAGCACGGCCTCCGACAGCGAGCGGAAGACCCGCTCGGATACGAGCGCACGCTCTTCCCGTCGAGGCACGGGACTCATACCCACCTATACGTTCACCATGGTCGCATGGACGACCCGATGGTGGTGATCCCGGGAGTCGCCGTGCCGCTCGCCGAGGTGCAGCTGCGCACCAGCCGCTCCTCGGGGCCGGGCGGACAGCACGCGAACGTGACCGCGTCGCGCGTGGAGGCCGTGTTCGACGTGGCCGCCTCCCGCTCCCTGAGCGAGGCGCAGCGGCAGCGCGTGATGGCGCGCTCGGGCCCCCGCCTGACCGCGGTTGCCCAGGACGCACGCAGCCAGGCCCGCAACCGGGAGCTCGCCCTCGAGCGGCTGCGCGCGCGGCTCGCCACCGCACTCGCGGTGCCCCGGGCTCGGCGCGCGACGCGTCCCTCGCACGGCGTCGAGCGCCGCCGCCTGGAGGCAAAGCGGCGCCGGTCCGAGCGCAAGCGCGAGCGGCGGCGGCCGCCGAGCGGCGAGGACTGAGCGGCCGGGGAGCCGGCGCACGTGCCGCGGAGTCGTCCGCCATTGGGCGACCATGCGCATGTGGACGATGACTTCACGACGCTGGCGGCCCTGCCCGACCCCCGCCTCGATCGCCTGTCGCTGGCCCTTGCCGCGAGCTTCCGCTCGGTGGACGCCGCGGCCGCGCTTGCGGAGCTCGACCGGCTGGGCGAGGCCCTCCGCGGGGACGCACCAGCGTCGCCCGAGGAGGGTGCGGAGAGCTGCCGGCGCGTGCTGGGGGTGGAGAACGGCTTTTCCGGAGACCGCGACGAATACGACCACCCGCGCAACTCGATGCTCGACCTCGTGCTGCAGGGCAGGCGGGGCCTCCCGATCCTGCTGTCGACGGTTTACGCCGAGGCGGGGCGGAGGGCCGGCATGCCGCTGGCGGGGGTGGGGCTGCCGGGGCACTATGTGGTCGGCCACTTCGGCGGGGATCCGCCGCTGCTGATCGACCCCTTCGCGGGCGGTGTGCGGATCGCGCCCGAGGTGCCGCCGGAGCTCGTCCGTCCCTGGACCGCCCACGAGACGGCCCTGCGCATGCTGAACAACCTGGTGGGCTCGTACACGAGCCGCGGCGACCTGGCTTTGGCCATACGCGCCGCGGGGATGCGGCTGGCGCTGCCCCTACCCGAACCCGTCCGGCAGTCGCTCACGGCCGAGCACCGGGCACTGCAGGCGCGCCTGAACTGACCGCGCGCGAGCGCGTCCTAGAAGAGCTGGTTCTCCCCCGCGAAGATGTCGGACACCGAGTCATCGGTGAAGATGCGGCGCACCGAGTCCTCGAGGATGTCGGCGGTGGTGAGCACCCTGATGAGGTCGGGAGCGCCCGCACGGAGCGGCACGGTGTCGGTGACGACGATCCCCGACAGAGGGGAGGCCGCCAGCGTCTCGAAGGCGCGCCCCGAGAAGACGCCGTGGGTGGCCACGGCGAAGACCTTGGAGGCCCCCTCGTCGATCACCGTCTCGGACGCCGCGGCAAGCGTTCCGCCGGTGTCGATGATGTCGTCGACGATCACCGCGACCTTGTCCCGCACGTCGCCGATCACGTAGCCGATCTCCGCCACCTGCTGGGCGGGCCGCTCCTTCTCGAGCAGCGCGTAGGGCCGCCCGATCTTCTGGGCGAACTTCTGCGTGAGCTTCACACGGCCGGCGTCGGGCGCGATGATCACGATGTCCTGCTCGTCGCCCAGCTGGTCCTCGACGTACTGGGTGAGGATCGGCATCGCCGTCATGTGGTCGACCGGCCGGGAGAAGAAGCCCTGCACCTGGCCGGCGTGGAGGTCCATGGTGAGCAGGCGGTCGATGCCGGCCGTCTCCAGGCAGCGCGCCACGAGGCGGGCGGTGATGGGCTCGCGCGGGGCGGACTTCTTGTCCTGTCGCGAGTAGCCGTACCACGGTGACACGGCGATCACCCGGTGGGCGGAGGCGCCCTTGGCGGCCTCTACCATCACGAGCAGCTCCATCAGAGCGTCGTTGATGGTCAGGCCGGTGCCCGCGTTGCCGGCGATCGACTGGATGATGAAGATGTCGGCACCGCGGATGGACTCGCGGTAGCGGCAGTAGATCTCCCCGTCGGAGAAGGTCTTCAGCCCGGGATCTGTGAGCCCGACTCCGAGGCGCTCGGCGATCCTGTTGCCGAGCTCGCCGCTGGCGCGCCCCGCCGCCAGCATCAGCCGCTTCTCCCCCATGGGGAGGCTGGTCGGCGCCGGCCGTACCTCCGTCTCCAGGCTGCTCATTCCGTTGGCCTCTCTCGCGCCCGCTCGGCGTATCCCTCGACGTTTCGCTGCTGTGGCCGCGAGATCCCGAGCGCGCCGTCCGGGACATCGTCCGTGATCACCGACCCCGCGCCAGTGTAGGCGTCGTCGCCGACGGTCACCGGGGCGACCAAGGAGGTGTGCACGCCGGTTCTCGCTCGTTCCCCGATCTTCGTGCGGTGCTTGCTGCGGCCGTCGTAGTTGGCGGTGATGTTGCCCGCCGCAACGTTCGCCCCGGCGCCCACGTCGGCGTCGCCCAGGTACGAAAGGTGGGGCGCCTTGGCGCCCTCCCCCATGCGCGTGTTCTTCACCTCGACGAAGGTGCCGACCTTCGCGCCCGGCCCGATGCTGGCGCCCGGACGCAGGTAGGCAAAGGGGCCGACGCCCGCGGTGTCCTCCACCGTGGCCTCGACCAGGACGGAGTGCGCCACGCGGACGTCGTCGCCGAGCGTCGAGTCCGTGATGGTCGTGTGCGGACCGATATCGCAGCTCGCGCCGATGCGGGTGGCGCCGCGGAGGGACACCCCGGGGCCGATCCGCGTATCGGGGCCGATCTCCACGCCGATGTCGACCACCGTCGACTCGGGAATCGTGAACGTGACACCGGCGAGGGCGTGCGCCTCGACGATGCGCCGCTGGGCGTGCCGTTCGACCTCCATCAGGCCGACGCGGGTGTTCACGCCCATGGCGCTGAGCGTGTCCGCGGTCAGGTGCGCGGCCACCAGCCCACCGCGCTCGCGGATGATGGGGAAGACGCCCGTGAGATAGCGCTCTCCCCCGATCTCGCCGACCGCGTCGAGTGCCTCGAAGAGGGCGTCGCCCTCGAACGCGTAGGCGCCGACGTTGACCTCGCGGATGGCCAGCTCCTCCGGAACGACGCTCGTGGTGTCCTTGGTCTCCACGATCCGCTCGACGAGGCCCCCGGGGTTCCTGACGATGCGCCCGTAGCCGGCGGGGTCGAGCTGGTCGGTGGTGAGCAGCGTGGCCGCGGCGCCGGCGGCGTCGTGCGCAGCTGTGAGCCCGGCCACCAGGCCGGGGTCGATCAGCGGCACGTCCCCCGAGAGGATGACCACGGTGGAGCCCGCCGCCACGTGATCGCGGGCCGCCAGCACGGCGGCGCCCGTGCCCTCGCCCTCGGCCTGCTCCGCCGACTCCACGCCGTCGGGCAGCGCCTCCGCCACGCCGTCGCCCGCGCGCGTGACGCACACCACCCTTCCGGCGCCCGCCTCGCGCGCCGCCGCGATCACCCAGTGCACCATCGGCCGGCCGCAGACCGGGTGCAGCACCTTCGCGAGCGATGAGCGCATACGCGTGCCGTGACCCGCGGCCATGACGAGGACGGTGGGGTGGGCGGGCACGACGGAGGCCAGCGTACTGCGGCCCGGGCGAGGTCAGGCTCGTCACGACGCCCCAGCTGCCAGGCCCGAGCGCGAATCAGCCTTCCGCGTCGAGCTGCTGTAGCGACTGCTCGTACCAGCGAACCCACTTCCGTACGGCGTTGTCCGACAACCCCGTAACGACGACCCACGGCTAGATAGCCAACGTCGGCGGTCTCCGCGCGCAACTGGTTGTACTCAGGCCGCTGAACCTTGCGCGTCTCTGGCCGCGGGGTCCTTGCGGAGCGACTCCGGCAACACGGCGAGCAGTGCAGCTCGAGACGGTACTTCGGCTTGAAGTCGACTTGACACCTCTTGCACGGCCGCATCGGTAACCGGTTCGAGCCGCAGTGGGTCTCGAACGTCGCGGCGCAGTTCGGACAGACGATCCGAAGATTCTCGAGCCGATTGTCCGTAGCCACGCCGTTGATGTGGTCGAGGATCAGCGCCATCCGACGGCCCTGCCACTCCTCGCCCTGACCGCATATCTCGCAAGCACGGTGCTTCAAGCCCGACGCATAGAGCCGCTTCTTCAGGTGCGACCGGGAGTAGGTCGAGTGCTCGACCAGATGGATCTCCAGCGGTGTCGCGCGGCCTGTTGGACTCTTCCGGCGACCGGCGTTCGGATCGAAGTGGTCGGTGGGAATGAGCCAGATCCTGTCCGCGTACTTCCGGAGGATCCGGTGATTACCGCCCGCGTCGCGCACGCCCAGCCGGCGAAGGGACTCGGCATATGAGCGCGAGAGCGCAATGGCCTCTCGCGCGGCCTCTTCCGAGTATCTGGGGCCTCCCCGTGGCATCTACGAACATATGTTCGCACGCGTACCGGACGGATCGGAGTGCTCCGTGTCGGACGCTCAGCTGGGGAGCCAGGATTTGAACCTGGTCTTGGACATCCAAAGTGTCCTGTGCTGCCGGTTACACCACTCCCCACAGGTTGGTCGAGCGTACAAAGCCGCAGCTTCAGTGTCGCGGGTGGAGCCCTACCGGTCCTTCTCGTCCTTCGGCACGCGCCCCGCCTCGGCGCCGCGCTCCGTGGCGGGCCCTCGGGGCGCGATGACTCCGAGCACGCGCATCGCCTTGAGGCCGAGGCCGAGGCGCTCGCGGCCGTCGCTCGAGGACACGTCGAGCCCCGTGAGCTCGCGGATGCGCTCCAGCCGGTAGCGCACGGTGTGGCGGTGGGTGAACAGCCGGCCGGCCGTCTTGGCCACGCTGCCGTCCTCGTCCAGGAAGGACTCGAGCGTGTGCACGAGCTGGGTCTCGTACTGGTCGTCGTAGGCCACGAGCGGGGCGAGCGTCTCCTCGAAGAAGCGCTCGAGCTCGGCGGGATCCTCGCTCAGCGCGGGCAGCAGCAGCCGGTAGGAGCCGATCTCCTCGAAGGCAAGGAGCGAGTCCGAGCCCGCCTCGGCCACGTTGACGGTGAGCAGGGCCTCGGCGCCCGCGCGATGCAGGTCGACCGGATCCGCGGCCGGCCGGCTGCGCGCGACCGCTATCGCGTAGCCCACGAGCGCCGCCTCG
This sequence comes from Thermoleophilaceae bacterium, assembly GCA_030446485.1. Taxonomy (GTDB): domain Bacteria; phylum Actinomycetota; class Thermoleophilia; order Solirubrobacterales; family Thermoleophilaceae; genus JAUJNF01. The sequence goes on from JAUJNF010000001.1 coordinate 419,939, forward strand.
AGCTCGCGGCCCACGGCCTCCATAACACGGCGGCCCAGCCCAACGTCGGCGCCGGGGACGAGGATCACGAGCTCCCCGTCCTGCCGCCCCAACCGGTGCGTGGCAGCGCCGGCCGCCGGACGCCGTGCGTGCCATGCCCCGACATCCACGACCGCCACCAGCGCGCTCCTCTCCACTGCGCGGGCACCGCGTTCGGCGGCGGCCAGCACCCGGGCCCGCCAGTCGCCCTCCTCCGGCTGGCCCGGCCGTGCTCGGACGACCACCGCGCTGCCGCCGTCGGAGAGATCGGCGCCGAGCTCCTTTCCGCGCGCCACGATGTTCTCCCGGTCGGTCACGCGACGATCGAGCAGATCCCCGAGGAACGAGCCCACGGCCGCCTCGCTCGCCCTCTCCGGCCGCACGGAGCGCTCGACCTCGAGGGCTATCAGGGTGGTGACCATGCGCAGCAGCGCCGGCGGCGGCGGTGTGGAGCGCGTGCGGTAGCGGATCTCCCCCACCCTCGCGTCCGCGACCCGCAGGTCGAGCCGCTCACTGCCCTCGGCGCCGGCGATCACCGCGCGCTCGTCCGCCGGCGAGGCGCACGCAACGGCGAGCACGCTGCTCGAGGAGTCGATGATCACGACGCTCGCGTCGAGCGCCCTACTGGTCGCCCGGGCCACCTCGGGTAGGCCGGCGCCCGCCTCGACCGCCTCGGAGACCTCCGAGAACGCGTCCGGGAACGCGCCGCCGGTGCTCCCGCCGACGCCCTCGAGCCGGCGCACCTGATGAGCCACGGGCCGATTGTAGGTGGAGGGCGAGTCCCCGCCGTTCAGGCGTAGCGGTCGTAGAACCACACGATCGTCGCGCCGATCGTGCTTCCCACTCCCAGCAGCGACCCCAGCATGAACAACGACAGGAAGCTGGCCGCCATCTTCTCCCACACGCGACCGTACGAGGCCCACGCCGGCATGAGGATGAACGCGACATAGCCGGCGACCGTGAGCACACCGGCGAGGATCAGGACGAGCTCGGTTGGATTGACGGCGTCCACCGCGGCGAAGATAGCGGCCTCAGCGGGGGGTGAAGTCGGACCTCAGCCCGGCCACCGTGCCGTCCGGCACGGCCCGGGCGGCGACCTCCGCGGCCGCTCGATCCGCGAAGACCCCGAACACCGTGGGCCCCGATCCGGTCACGAGCGCCGCGAGAGCACCGGCGCGGCGAAGTGCGGCCAGGCTTTCCTCGAGCTCCGGACGCAGGGCCAGAGCCGCCGGCTGAAGGTCGTTGGCGAGCGAGCCGGCGAGCGCGTGCGTGGGCATGTCGGCCAGCCGGCGCACGGCGTCTGGATCGAGGCGCGCGCGAGTCGCGCCGAGCCGGTCGGCCTCCCGGTACACGGCCGGCGTCGAGAGGCCCTTCAGCTGAGGCACGAGCACCAGGGCCATCGACGGCAGGTCGACGGGCTCCACCAGCTCGCCGGCGCCGGTCACGAGCGCGTGTCGCGGCTCGAGCTGGCTCGGCACGTCGGCCCCCAGGCGTGCCGCCAGCTCGTCGAGGCGCGGGCCCACGAGTGGGCGGGCGGCCAGCCGGTTGCCGGCCCGCAGCACCGCCGCCGCGTCCGCACTGCCGCCTCCGAGCCCCGCGGCCACCGGGATCCGCTTGTCGATCGTGACCCGCAGCGGCGGCAGGTCTCCGGCCAGCGCGTCGCGCAGCCCGGTCACCGCCGCCGCCGCCAGGTTGGGGCCGGTCACGCCTGGGCAGACCACCTCGTCCCTGTCCGCCACCGCCACGGTCAGCGAGTCGTGCAGCTCGATGGGGGCGAAGAGCGAGCACAGCTCGTGCAGCCCGTCGGACCGCACCGGGCCGACGTGGAGAAGGAGGTTCACCTTGGCCGGCGCGATCTCGCGCACGACGCCCGGCCCACCGGGGGTCACCGGCCGAGCAGCTCCCCGAGCGCCAGGAAGTCGGATGGGCTCAGCCGCTCGGCGCGCGCGTCGGCCGGCCGGCCGATCGCCTCGAGCGCGTCTCGCACGCGATCGCGCGTGCCGGCGGGGGCCCCGGGCGCCAGCGCCAGCGACCCGGCCACCGCCTTGCGCCGGTGGGCGAAGGCGCCGTGGACGAGGTCCACCGCCGCGGGCGGCGGGTTGGGCGCTCGCCGCTCGAGCACCACCAGGGAGGAATCGACACCGGGCACCGGGTGGAACACGCTGCGGGCCACGCGCCGGGCCACGCGCACATCGCAGGCGAGCTGGGCGAGCACCGAGGTGGCGCCGTAGGTTCGCGTCCCCGCGGGAGCGGCGAGCCGCTCGGCCACCTCGCGCTGGGTCATCGCGACCCAGAGTGCAGCGTCGGGCAGTTCCTCGATCGACTTCAGGAGCACATTTGCAGCCACTCCGTAGGGCAGGTTGGCCACCACCTTCCCCGGTGGAGGGTCGAGGGCGCCGAGCTCCAGCCGCGTGGCGTCGGCCACGTGCAACGTGGTGTTGTCGAAGGGTCCGAGCGCGTCCCGCAGCGCGGGCTCGAGCTGCGGGTCCACCTCGATCACGTGCAGGTGCCCGACCCGCGGGGCGAGGTACTCCGAGAGGACTCCGAGGCCACCGCCCACCTCGAGCACGATGTCGTCTTCCTTCAGCTTCGCGAGCCTGCCGATCACCCCGAGCACGTTGTCGTCGATCAGGAAGTTCTGCCCGAGGTCCCGGTTGGGCCGCACACCGAAGTCGCGCAGGCGCCGCATGCTGCCCTGGCGCAGCTCGGCGCGCGGCGCCGCGCCGTCGCCGCCGCTCGTCACCAGCCGAAGACCCGCGCCGCGTTGCGCTCGACCGCCGCCTCCAGGGTCACGTAGTCCACGCCGCGCAGGCCCGCGATGTGCTCGGCCGTGCGCACCACGTTGGCCGGCTCGTTCGGCTGGCCGCGAACCGGCTGCGGAGAGAGGAAGGGTGAGTCGGTCTCCACCAGCAGCAGGTCCTCCGGCACGTCGCGCGCGGCCGCCTGGAGGTCCGCGGCCTTCGGATAGGTGGAATTGCCCGCGAACGAGCACAGGTAGCCACGCTCGACGCACTCGTCGAGGCGCTCGGGGGTCGAGAAGCAGTGGAGGATCACCGTGAGACCGCCGGCGCGGTCGCGCAGGACCGCGAACGTGTCCTCCTCCGCGGCCCGGGTGTGGATCACCGCCGGGAGTCCGAGCCGTCGCGCCAGGTCGAGCTGTGCCTCGAAGGCGCGCCGCTGATCGGCGTGGGGCGCGCGATCGCGGTAGTAGTCGAGCCCCGTCTCTCCGATCGCCCTCACCTGCGGGTGCCCGGCCGCGACCTCGATGGCCTCGACGTCGGTGGCGTCGAGGCCCGTCGCCGAGCTCGGATGGCGCCCGACGATCGCCACCACCTCGTCGTGCGCCTCGGCCAGCGCGAGCGCACGCGCGGTGGAGCCCGGGTCGGTACCCACGGTGGCGAGCCGGGTGACCCCCGCCGAGCGGGCCCTCTCGACGAGCGCGTCGGCCGCGGGGTCGCACAGGTCGAGATGGCAGTGCGTGTCGACCACGGCTTCGGGAGGCGGGGCCCCTCAGGCCGCGGGTGACGCGAGCGGGCGCTCGACCCGCGGGAACAGCTGCGGAAGTTCGGCGATGGTGTGGCCACTCGGGGTCGGATCAAAGCGCGCTCGCTCGAGCGCAAGCTCATTGGAGTCGGGGCGGCCCAGGGCGGCCATCAGCCGCGCGACCGTGTCCGGCATGAACGGGTACAGCAGCACCGACACCACCCGCAGCCCCTCGGCGAGGCCGCACAGCACCGAGTCGAGCCGCTTCGCCTCGGCCGGGTCCTTGGCCAGCGCCCACGGCGCCTGCTCCTGCACGTAGCGGTTGAGGCGCCGTACGAGCTGCCAGACGTCATCGAGGGCACCGGTCAGGTCGAGCGCATCGAAGCGTTCGCGCACCCGGTCGGCCAACCCATCGAAGTCGGCGATCAGCTCCGCCCCAGCTTCCGCGCTTGGCACCTCGCCGTCCCGGTACTTCGCGATCATGGCCAGCGAGCGGCTGGCGAGGTTGCCGTACTCGTTGGCGAGCTCCGAGGCGTAACGGGTCTCGAACCCCTCGGGCGACACCGAGCCGTCCTGGCCGAGGGTGACCTCGCGCAGGAGGTAGTAGCGCAGGGCGTCGGTGCCGTACATGTCGATCACCTGAAACGGGTCGATGACGTTGCCGAGGGACTTCGACATCTTCTCCTCGTCCATCAGCAGGTAGCCGTGAATGAGCAGGCGCTCGGGCACCTCCAGCTCGGCGGCCATGAGCAGCGCGGGCCAGATCACGGCGTGGAACTTGAGGATGTCCTTGGCCATGACCTGGACGGTGGGAGGCCAGAAACGGCTCTCGAGGTCCTGGCCCGGACGCGCGTACGAGAGCGCCGTGTAGTAGTTGAGAAGAGCGTCGATCCAGACGTAGATCACCTGCCGCTCGTCCCACGGCACGGGCACGCCCCACGTGAGGCTCGCGCGGCTCATCGAGACGTCGGTGAGGCCCTGCCGGATGAAGGAGAGCGCCTCGTTGTAGCGATGCTGCGGCACGACGAAGGCGGGTCGCTCCGCGTACAGCCGCTCGAGCGGCTCCTGGAACGCCGACAGCCTGAAGAAGTAGTTGTCCTCCTTCTCGCGCACCAGGACGATCTTGTGGATCGCGCAGCGGTTGCCGTCGATGAGCTCGCCCTCGGTCTTGAAATCGGCACAGCGGGGGCAGTACCAGCCCTCGTAGGTGCCGGCGTAGATGTGGCCGCTGTCGTACAGCCCCTGCACCACGCGGCGAACCCCGTCCTCGTGCTCGGCGTCGCTCGTGCGTATGAAGAAGTCGGCGGTCGCGTTCACCCGCGCGACCAGATTGCGGAAGCGCGGCGAGTTCAGGTCCGCCAGCTCGCGCGGCGTGGTACCCAGCCGCTCAGCCGCCTGCGCGACCGGCTCGCCGTGCTCGTCGGTGCCGGTGAGGAAGAACACCTCCTCGCCGCGCTGGCGCATGTGGCGGGCGAGCACATCGGTGGCGATCGTGGTGTAGGCGTGGCCCAGATGGGGCTCCGCGTTGACGTAGTAGATCGGCGTGGTGACGTAGTAGCCCATCGACGGGCGATGCTAGCCGTGGTCCGCCACTGCCCGGGAAAGGCTCCGCCGCTCAACGACGGCCCGCGAGCGGCCTCACTGCCCCCCCGCGGCTCCGCCGCGCTCCGCCGCGGGCGGACAGCGGAGCGGGCCCAGGCGGCCCTCGCGGTCAGGCCCGCGACCAGCAGAGCGGCGACCGCGGCCACTCGCCCGACGTCGAATGCAGATCCCGGCGTCCGGCCGGCCGCAGCGGGACGATCCTCGGAGAAGCGAATCTCGGGACCACCCACCGTCGCACGCCGCTCCCTCGGCGCGGTACCCGGGACGTCCCGGGGGCCGACGCGCTCGCCATGGGTCGCGGCCAGGCCGGACCGGCCGGCCGGCTCCCGCGCGGACACGCCGAGCGACCGCTTCCGCGCTTCGAATGAGGGCGCGCTCTGGGGGCTCTGGACCGGACCGGTGGGGGCAGGCCCCGCCCGGCGCGCGGACGGCGTCGCGCGATGCGGCGAGGCCGCAGGCCGGCGACGCCCGTGAGGCGCGGATCCTCCCGCAGCGCTTCCAGCCGGGGCGCGGTCGAGCCCGGGCGCGGTGACGGGCTCGCCCTGCGGCTGCATCGCGGTCGAGGGCCCGGGAGCCTGCTGCGTGGGAAGCGGCTGGGAGGCCGGTCGGGGGGCGCCCTCGAGCTCGAAGCCGAGCAGCGGGAGCGGCTCCACGGCGGGAAGCGGCGCCGGCGCGGCGCGAGCCACCGGTACCGGCACCGGCACCACCCCGGGCGCCGGGACGGGCTCCGGCGCCACCGGCACGCCCTCCGGCTGCGGCTCGGCGGGCGCCGCCACCGGCACCGGCAGGGGCCGCGGCTCCGGCGCCACCGACGGCGGCACCAGCGGCGGCAGAAAGTCGAGCGGGTTCAGATAGCCATGGTCGCTGCCGGCCTCGCGCACGCCGAAGTGGAGGTGCGGAGCATCGACCGAGCGGCGGCCCGACACGCCGACCGCACCGAGCCGCTCACCCGCGTCAACGGAGTCCCCGCGGTTCACGTCGACGGCGGACAGGTGGAGGTACGACGTGTCGAACCGCCCGTCGCCGGTCCGCACCGTGACCGTCAGCCCCGAGCTGCCGGCCGACCCGGCGAAGGTGACCGTGCCGCCCACGGCAGCCGCCACGGGATCGCCCTCGTGGCCGGCGATGTCGATGCCGCGGTGCTGGCCGGCGGCGTACGGGTCGTCGCCGTTGGCGTAGCTCTTGAGGACCTCGCCGCGGACCGGCCAGGTCCAGCCTTCGGCGGCGCTCGCCGGCGATGCCGCGAGCAGGAGGAACAGGGAGATGATGAGGGGAAGGGGTGTCATGGCCGGCACGCTAGGGGCGGATCCCGCGACTACGGCCCGGCCGTCACACCACTGTCGCTCTCTGTTACGGAGGCGTCACAGGAAGTCACTCATCGGCGACAGAAGACGGCCGATCCGTCGCAGTGAGCCCGCTGTAGAGCCGGTTGGCCTTCTCCCCGGTGAGCTCGGCCACCACCGCGGCCGCCGTCCGGGGGCGGGCGCCCGCGTCCGCGAGCCTCCGGACCGCGGCGAGGGCGCGCGGGTCCGGGCGCGAGGCCGCCGCGGCCGGCGGCCCCACGACGAGCACGATCTCGCCGCGCGGCGGCGCCTCCGCGTACCGGCTCGCCAGCTCTCCGGCGCTCCCCCGTGCCACCTCCTCGTGCAGCTTGGTGAGCTCCCGGCACACGGCCGCCGGCCGCTCCGCATCGATCTCGGCCAGCACGGCGAGCGTGGTCGCCAACCGCCGCGGCGACTCGAACGCCACGAGCGTCACATCCGCCTCCTCGAGCACGCGCCGCAGCTCACCGCGCTTGCGCGGCAGAAACCCTGCGAAGCGCCAGCGGTCCGCCGGCAGGGCGGAGGCCACGAGCGCCGCGAGCACCGCCGAGGGCCCGGGCAGCACCTCGACCGCGATGCCCGCGCCCACGCACGCGCGCACGAGCTCGTACCCCGGGTCGGACACGAGCGGCATGCCGGCGTCGGAGACGAGCGCGACGGTCTGCCCGGAACGGATCCGCTCCGCGAGCTCGGCCGCCCGCCGCGTCTCGTTGTGCTCGTGGTAGGACACGAGCTCGGCGGCCACCCCGTAGCGATCGAGCAGGCCCCGTGTGTGCCGGGTGTCCTCGCAGGCGATCACGTCCGCGTCGCGGAGGGCCGAGAGCACCCGGAGCGTCACGTCCTCGAGGTTGCCGATCGGCGTCGGGCACACGACAAGTCGTCCGGCATTCACGCCCTCGCCTCCAGCGCCAGCACCGCGGCACCGATCATTCCCGACTCAGCCCCGAAGTGGGCGGCCACCACCCGCACCGAGTTGCGCAGCGCTGGCAGCGCCCGCCTCTCCATCTCCTCGCGGGCAGGCCCGAGGAGGAGCTCACCGGCCGCCATCACGCCCCCGCCGACGACCACGACCTGTGGATTGAAGATGTTCACGAGGGCCGACAGACCGGCGCCGAGCCGGCACCCGACGAGCGCGAGCACGTCGAGCGCCGCCGGGTCGCCGTCGTGGGCGAGCTCGGTGACCATCGCGCCGGTGACCGCCCGGCCCTCGGCCGCGGCCCGTCCGAGCGGCGACTCGGGAGCCAGCCGCGCCGCCTCGGCGCCCTCGCGGCCGATTGCCGTGCCCGAGGCCACCGCCTCCAGGCAGCCACGGTTGGGGCAGCCCGGCCCGCAGAGCGGCCCGTCGAGATCGACCACCATGTGGCCGAGCTCGGCCCCGGCACCCATGCTTCCGCGGTAGAGCTGCCCGTCGAGGATCAGCCCGCCCCCGATCCCGGTGCCCAGCGTAAGCATCACGACGTCGGACGCGCCCCGGGCGGCGCCGTGGCGCTGCTCGGCCAGCGCGGCCACGTTGGCGTCGTTGTCGACCTCGACGGGCAGGCCGAGCCGCTCGCTCATGAGGTCGCGGAAGGGCAGCTCGTCGAGCGGAAGGTGCACCGCCCCGAGCGACACGCCGCGGCGGCGGTCCATCTGCGCGGGGATGCCAAAGCCCACCGCACGCGCGTCGGGTGCCCTGGCGCGCGCCTCCTCCACCACCTCGACCATCAGGTCGAGCACCTGCCGACGGTCGCGGCCGCGCCACAGGCGGTGGGCGCGATGCTCGACCGTCAGCGACTCGTCCACGACCCCGGCAAGCAGCTTGGTGCCGCCGGCGTCCACTCCGATGACACGCCCCGCCAGCATCCACGGACGGTATACACGGGGCATGAGCAACGACGGTCCCAAGGAACCGCCGCCATACCGCGTCTACCGCTCCGGGGAGCCGACCGAGTCGCCCGGCGACGTTCGCCCACCTCCCGGCGAGCGCCCCGGCCAAGCCCGCCCACCCCGCCGAAACGGCCCCGGCCCCGCTGCGAGGGACGCCGAGGAGCCCCCGGGCTACAGGGTCTACCGCGCCCGCCGAGGCCGCCTCGGGCGCCTGCTTCCCGAGTCGGGGCTCAGCGGGCTGCGTCCCGGGCGGCGGCGCCGCGCGGAGGGGCAGCCCGGCAGCGAGCCGGCGCCGCGGCGCCGCGTCACGCCCGGCCGCGTGGCCAAGTGGGCGGCACTTGTCCTCGGCGGCTGGCTTCTCCTCTCGTTCCTGATCTTCCTGGTGAGCGCCACCCTCGCGCCCAAGGTGTCCGATCGCGCTCAGGACCAGCTCGCCGGCGGCAGCAGCCTGCTGGCCGGTAGCACGGTGCTCGTACTGGGCTCCGACAAGCGCTCGGAGGAGACGCGCGAGCCGGGAGCCGACGATACGGCGCGCGCCGACAGCATTTTGCTGCTGCACGCGGGCCTCGGCACCGTCCGCCGCCTGTCGATCCTCCGCGACACCTACGCCGAGATCCCCGGCTCCGAGCCCCAGAAGATCAATGCGGCCTACGCGATCGGCGGTCCGGCGCTGATGGTCGAGACGGTCGAGGACTTCATGGGAAACGACCTCGAGATCAACCACGTGGTCGAGGTGAGCTTCGAGGACTTCCCGAAGCTGATCGACTCGCTGGGCGGCATCGACGTGACCACGCCCACCTGCGTCCGCTCCGAGCCGTTCGGCGGCTACCGGGTGAAGCTGAAGAAGGGCACCCACCGGCTGAGTGGCAAGCAGGCGCTGCGCTTCGCCCGCGTGCGCAAGAACCAGTGCGCGCCGAACGAGGACGACCGCCAACGGGCCGGCCGCCAGCAGGAGGTGCTGAAGGGCATCCGCAGCCGCTTCCTCTCGCCCTCGATCCTTCTCCGCCTGCCGCTCGTGAGCTGGCGCGCGCCGCGCACGATCCGCAGTGACATGGCCGGCCCCGGCCTGCTCGCGCTGTTCAGCGACCTTGTGACCGGCGGCTCTGGGGGCAAGACCCGGGTGCTGCTGCCCTCGCGCATCAACTCGGACGGCAGCCTGGCCGTGGAGCGCGCCGCGCGGCGCGCGGAGGTCGAGCGGCTCCTCGGGAAGGACTGAGCCGGTTCGGCAGGCCCGGCGGCGGCTCCCGGCCGCGCCTCAGTCGGAGGAGGAGGAAGAGGACGCCTTGGCGCCGGAGGAGCCCGAGTCGGACGTGCTCTTGCCGGAGCCGGAGTTCGAACCCGAGGAGCCCGCGTCCGGCCCCTTCGAGTCGGAACCGGTCTTCGACCCGGCCTTCTCCCCCTTGTCCGACGACGTGGACTCGCCCTTGCCGTCCTCCTTGGCGCCCTCTCCCGAGCCCGCGCCGCGGCTCTTTCCGTAATCCGTGTTGTAGAAGCCAGAGCCCTTGAAGTGCACGGCAACCGGGTGGAACACCCGCTGCACGGCTGCACCGCACTCCCGGCATTCGGTGATGTTGTCGTCGGTCATGCGCTGCAGCTCCTCGAAGGTGTGGCCCTTCGTGCAGCGGTATTCGTAGATCGGCATCGGCACTCCGAGTATAGGAGTGCCAAATCGGCCTCAGAGCGGCCCTCAGACGATCTGGCGGTCCCTGAGAAGCGCCGCTGCTGACCCACAAACGCGAGCGCTCAGGCGAGATACACGAGGCCACCGCCCCCGCGCTCGCACCGGTACGGCAAGGTTCCGCGTGCGACACGGCGCCGGACGCGCATTGGCCTCGTTTAGCCTTCGCCGCCATGTCGACGCCCATCAAGGACGCGGTCACGATGGAGAAGATCGTCGCCCTCTGCAAGCGGCGCGGCTTCATCTTCCAGTCGTCGGAGATATACGGCGGACTCGCCTCCACCTACGACTACGGGCACTACGGCGTGCTGCTGAAGTCGAACGTGAAGGCCGAGTGGTGGCGCGCCGTGGTGCAGGAGCGCGACGACGTGGTGGCCCTCGACGCCGCCATCCTCATGCACCCGCGCACGTGGGAGGCCTCGGGCCTCGAGGGCTTCACCGACCCGCTAGTGCAGTGCCTCGGCAAGTGCAAACGGCGCTGGCGGGAGGACCACCTGCGCGAGGCCGTGGCGAAGGGCGAGGCGCAGGCCGAAGCCCGAAGCGCGGAGGGCGAGCTTCACTGCCCCGAGTGCGGCGGCGACCTCTCGGAGCCGCGCAACTTCAACCTGATGTTCGAGACCCACATGGGTCCGGTCCAGGACGAGGGCTCGCGTGTCTTCCTACGCCCCGAGACCGCGCAGGGCATCTTCGTCAACTTCAAGAACGTCCTGCAGTTCTCGCGCAAGAGACCGCCGTTCGGCATCGCCCAGGTCGGCAAGTCGTTCCGCAACGAGATCACCCCGGGCAACTTCATCTTCCGCACGCGCGAGTTCGAGCAGATGGAGATCGAGTTCTTCGTGCCCCCGGCCGAGGCCGGGCGCTGGCACGAGCACTGGATGGAGGAGCGGATGCGCTGGTACACGGAGCTCGGCATCCGCCCGGACCACCTCCGGCTCCGCGCCCACGGGCCCGACGAGCTGTCGCACTACTCGAGCGCCACCTCCGACATCGAGTACCTCTTCCCGATGGGCTTCTCGGAGCTCGAGGGCATCGCAAACCGCGGGGACTTCGACCTCACCCAGCACGCGCAGTACTCGCGCGAGAAGCTCGAGTACGTCGACTCGGCCAGCGGCGACCGCTACGTGCCCCACGTGATCGAGCCCTCGGCCGGCGCCGACCGCGGCACGCTCGCGTTCATGGTGGACGCCTACGACGAGGAGGAGGTCGAGGGCCGCGAGCGCGTGGTGCTGCGCCTGCACCCTCGCCTCGCGCCCGTGAAGGTGGCCGTTCTTCCCCTGGTGAACAAGGACGGCCAGCCTGAGCTCGCGCGCGACCTCTACCAGGACCTCCGCCGCCGCATGCCCGCCGAGTACGACGCCGGCGGGTCGATCGGCAAGCGCTACCGGCGCCAGGACGAGATCGGCACGCCGTGGGGCGTGACGGTGGATCACCAGACCGTGGAGGACGGGACGGTGACGCTGAGGGACCGCGACTCGCTGGAGCAGACGCGCTTGCGCATCGGCGAGGTGGGCGGGGAGCTGGCGCGGCGCCTGGGCGCGGAATGGCGGTCGCCGAAGCTGGGGTGAGCTAGCGCTGGCGTCCCACCCTCTCGGTACCCTCGAGGAACTTGTCCTCGATACCCCCCGACCGGCCTCCGCCCACCGAGCCCACGCGGCCCCTCGGCACCCCGGACGATCCCACCCGGGTCACTCCCCCCGATGCCGCTCGCGAGGTCGTGGTCGAGCGCACGGTCGAGCCGCAAGTGGTAGAGGAGGTGGTGCCGGCGGCGGTGCTACTGGAGGACCTTCGTTCCCTGCGGCGATGGCTGACCGTCGTGGGCCTCGTGGCCCTGACCGCCCTCGGCATCGCCGGCTACTCCCTGTTCCAGTCGACCGACGATGAGGAGGCCGAGCAGCGGACACGCGTGAACCGCGAGCGGGCGGAGGCCCTCGACCGCCGGCTCGACCAGGCCGAGACGCGGCTGCGAAGGGCCGGAGAGGAGAGCGACGTAAGCAGCCTGCAGAGGCGCCTGGCCGATCAGGAGGCCGACATGGCCCGGCTCGAGCGGGCGCTGGCTAGGGCCCGCAGCGACGCCTCGGAAGCTACCGCCGGGGCGGCCGATCAGGAGGACGCGATCCGTGAGCTCGACGACCGCACCCAGGAGCTCGCCGACGCCCTCGACGACGTGAGGCGCGAGGCGCGCACGGGCGACTCAGGCTCGCGCTAGCGGATCGGGCGTCAGGCCTCGGCCACGGCCGGCCCGGAGCGCTCGAAGTCGGTTCTCGGCAGCACGCGCGCCAGGGGACGCGGCAGCCACCAGTTCCAACGCCCCATGAGCTCCATGGTGGCCGGGACCAGCACGAGGCGCACGAGCGTGGCGTCGAGCGCGATGGCCACCGCCAGGCCGAGCCCGATCTCCTTGATCGACGGAACGCCGGTGCCCGCGAAGACCGCGAACACCGCCACCATGATCAACGCCGCGCTGGTGATCGTGCCGGCGCTCGCCCGCAGCCCCTCGCCGACGGCCCGCCGGGTGTCGCCCGTGGCGTCGTAGCGCTCACGGACCCGTGACAGCAGGAACACCTCATAGTCCATCGACAGGCCGAAGACGATCGCCAGGAGGAACGGCGGCGTCATCGTGTTCACGTAGCCGAGCGATTGGAAGCCCAGGAAGCCGTCCAGCCAGCCCCACTGGAAGACCGCTACGAGCACGCCGTAGGCCGCCGCCACCGAGAGCAGGTTCATGACCACCGCCTTCAGCGGCAGGAGCACCGAGCGCAGCAGCACGAGCAGCGCGAGGTAGCTGAAGGCCATGACGAACAGCAGGATCTTCCACATCGAGCCCGACACGAGGTCCTTGAAGTCCTCCACCTGCGCGGTGGCGCCCCCGACGTCCACACGCGCCACCCGGTCGAGCCGGCCTGCCGCGCGCAGCTCGTCCACCAGCGCACGTGCCTGCGGGCTCTCGGGGTCGTGCCGGGGCGTGGCGGAGATCAGCACCGCGGATCCGTCACCGTTGGGGCGCGGGGGCGCGACCGAGGCCACCTCGCGCCTGCTCGAGAGCCACGTCGTGTAGCCCGCCACCGCGCCGCGGTTCGTCGCGGTGGTCATGTCGCCCTCGCGAAAGCGGACCATCACCTGCACGGGGCCGGCGGCCCCCGGGCCGGCCGTGCGGGCGGCCAGCTCAGAGCCCACCCGCGTCTCGTTGTCCGCGGGGAACTGGCGCAGGGCACCGTCGCCCCATTCGAGCGATAGGGCGGGCACAGCCAGCAGCAGCAGCGTGCCCGCCGAGAGCGCGGCGGCCACCACCGGCCGGCGCATCACGCGGTCGGTCCACCGCTGCCAGAAGTCGGTCCGCGCCCGGCCCGGGCTCGTCGATCCGCGGCGACGGGGAAGGTTGCGCCACGCGCGCAGGACGAGCCCGGTGATCGTGGCGACACGCCCGCGGGCGTAGGCCCGGTGACCGAGCACCCGCACGACGGCCGGAAGCAGGGTCACCGCCGCGAGGATCGACACGGCCACCACCACGATCGCCCCCATCGCCATCGAGCGGATGGTGGTGGAGCTCACGAGGAAGAGGCCGGCGAGCGAGATCATGACCGTCAGCCCCGAGAAGGCGACCGCCAGGCCGGACGTGCGCATGGCGGTGCGCTGAGCGTCGTCGGGCGAGGCGCCCGCGCAGATCTCCTCCCGGTAGCGGGCCAGCACGAACAGCGAGTAGTCCACGGCCACGCCGATGCCGATCATCGAGGCCACGTTGGTCACGAACACCGACATGTCGGTGGCCTGGGACAGGAAGAAGATGCCCGCGCCGGTGATGAGGACGCTGGCGAACCCGAGCAGCAGCGGCAGCGCAGCCGCGGCCAGGGAGCCGAACACCGCCAGCAGGATGAGCAGCACGATCGGGAAGCCCGTGGTCTCGGCGGCCTCGAGATCCTCCTTGCTCAGGTCCTGCATGCCGGCCCAGAGGGCCTGCTGGCCCACGAGGTACGGCTCGACACCGTCGCGTGGGCCCCTGCCGGCTCCGAGCTCCTCGCGCAGGTCCACGGCGAGGTCGGCGGTCTGGTCCGAGGTGCCGGACACCGCGAGAGGGACGAGCACCGGCCCGTCCCCCGCCGCGGCGCGCTTGGCGGCCGCCTCGGCGCGGCCGCTCAGGTCCGCATGGGGCAGACGGGCGACGGTCTCGTCCACCCGGTCAATCGCACGGCGCACGGCGGCAGCGTCACCATCGCCGCGCCGCACGAGCACCACGGTGAGCTCGTCGCTGCCCGCTCCCGCGAAGCCCTCGTGCTCCCCGTCGACGGCCTCCGACCCTGAGCCGGGCACCGAGAAGCCGCCGCTCGTGAGGTTCTCGGTCTGCCGCGCGGCAAACGGCGCCGACACCAACAGCAGCGCGACCCACGCGACGATCACCCACCGCCGCCGCGACTTGACGAACCCACTCAGACGATCCATGGCCTGTTGCATGTCGACCCTCCTAAGCGCCTCTGACTGGCCAGCCAGCCAGCCTTTCTGGAGGCTAGGCCGCGGGGACTCGCCGCGTGTGTGAGGACGGTCACTCAAACGGCGTCGTCAGGACAACGCCGGCTCGGCCCGTCGCGCGCCCGTCAGCCGCCCAGCAGGTACCTCGCGGTGAGCGCGCCGGCGGCGAACGCCTCCCGGCTGTCCCACCCGGGATCCGACAACCGCTGGAGTGCCATGCCGTCCGCTAGTGCGAACAGGATCGACGCCACCGCCTCCGCGTCGCCGCGGAGCGCCACGATCCCCTCGTGCTCCTTCTCGCGGAGCGCGGCGCCCACCTGCTCGCGCACGCGCCGGTAGAGCTCGGCCATCTCGGTCTGCATCTCCTCGTGGTGGCGCGAGGCGCTGAACATCTCGTAGATGAGCGCGGGGTCGTCGCTCTCGTCCTGGTCGAGGAAGGCCTCGAGCGAGGTCACGAGCACGTCCACGATCGCCTCGAGCGAATCCGCACGCGCGAGCTGCTGCTCCAAAGCGGCCAGCCGGAGATCGCAGTCATGGCGCACCACCTCGGCGAGCAGCCTCTCCTTCGACCCGAAGTAGTAGTGCAGGAGACCGCGCGAGACGCCCGCCTCCTGGGCCACCTGGTCGAAGGTGGAGCCCGACGCGCCACGCGCGCCGACGCTCGAGCGCATGGCCGCGATGATCCGCTGCGCCTTGTCGCCGGCGAGCTTGCGCTCTGGTGTCCGGACGCTGGCGTCCACGGCTCCAACCCTAGCTGGCCGGCCAGTCAGGCTGGGTTGGCAGTTGGCGGATTGGCAGTTGGCGGGAGCTGACCGTCGCCGGCGCTGCATTCGCCGTTGCCAACTGCCTACTGCCAACTGCCTACTGCCTACTGCCTACTGCCAACCCTTCAAAGCCGGACCCAGAAAGCAGAAAGGCGCCGCGAGGGCGCCTCTCTTAGCAGCCGGGAGTCGTCAAGAACTACGCCGGCGGCGCCACCGGCTCGACCGGCTCGACCGGTGCGTCGGGGATGGTGGTCGAGGTGTACTCGAACTCCTCCTCGGCGCCGAACAGGGCGTCCAGCACCTTGTTGCGCAGGCTTTCACTCGCCACCAGCGCGCCCACCGCGCCCACGACCAGAAGCAGGAGGAGCCGCGGGCCGCGGCTCTTCTTCTTGGCGCCGCGCAGGGTGTCGGCCGCGTCGCGCAGTGAGTGGACCGCCGCGCGAAGCTCCTTCTGGGTCTTCTTGTCGTCGAGCAGCGCCGTGGCCGGCCCCTTGCCGTTCGACATGCGCCCGTAGGCCCTGCGGCTCGACTCGTACGCCGTGCGCAGGTTGTCGCGAAGGTCCTCGTCCTCCAGCAGTTGGTGCAGATAGGGGTTGTTGCGGGCCGCCTGCCCCGCCGCAACCGCTCGGTTCTTCGATGCCATCGCTCTCCTCGGGGTCCGCTTACGCTGAGGGCGAGCATACCCGGGTTGGGCCCTGCGGGACACCCCGCGTACGCGCGAAGGCGCAGCAGGTCCAGGCGAAGTCGAAGGGCTCAGCGCGAGCGCGCGGCCAGCGGCTCGCGGGAGCGCCCCGCCGAGCGCCGGCCGGCGAGCGCCGTGACGCCGCCCTCCAGCGCCTCGTGCAGCACCCGGTCCACGTGCTCGGCGAACACGAACTCCATGCCCTCCAGCAGGTGCGGCGGGAAGTCGTCGAGGTCCGACTCGTTGAGCTTCGGCGCGATCACCCGGGTGATCCCTGCGCGCTGGGCGGCGAGCGCCTTCTCCTTGAGCCCGCCGATGGGCAGCACCTGCCCGGTGAGGGTCAGCTCGCCGGTCATCGCGGTGTCGGAGCGCACGGCGCGCTGGGTAACGAGCGACACCAGGGCGCTCGCCATCGTCACGCCGGCACTCGGACCGTCCTTGGGGATGGCGCCGGCCGGCACGTGCACGTGCACGTCGTGCGAGGTGAACCAGTCGTCCGGCACCTCGGCGCCCCAGCGGGCCGCGTTGGCCTTCACGTAGGAGAACGCGGCCGCGGCCGACTCACGCATCACGTCGCCGAGCTGCCCGGTGATCTGCAGCTCGCCGTCGCCGGGGAAGGCGGTGGCCTCCACGAACAGCACGTCCCCGCCCACGGGAGTCCAGGCGAGGCCCGTGGCCACGCCCGCGTCGCTCGTCCGGCGACGGACGTCGGAGAGGAACCGCCTGCGGCCGAGCAGCTCGGTGACGGTCTTCGCCCGAATCGTGCGCTTGCGCTTGCGCGTGCCCTCGGCGTACTCGCGCGCCACCTTGCGGCACACCGCGCCGATCTCGCGCTCGAGGTTCCTGACGCCGGCCTCGCGCGTGTAGGCGTCGATGATCAGCCGCAGCGCGTCCTCGGTGAACTCGATCCTCGTCGGCCGGAGGCCATTGCGCTCGATCTGGCGGGGCACGAGATAGCGCAGGGCGATCTGCAGCTTCTCCTCCTCCGTGTAGCCGGCGAGCTGGATCACCTCCATGCGATCGCGGAGGGGGCCGGGAATCGGCTCGAGCTGGTTGGCGGTGGTCACGAACATCACGTGGGACAGGTCCACCGACAGGTCCAGGTAGTGGTCGCGGAAGGCGGTGTTCTGCTCGGGGTCGAGCACCTCGAGCATGGCGCTCGCGGGATCGCCGCGGAAGTCGGAGCCCATCTTGTCGATCTCGTCGATCATCAGGACCGGGTTGTTGGACTCCGCGTCCCGAAGGGCACGGATGATCGTGCCGGGCATCGCGCCCACGTAGGTGCGCCGGTGGCCGCGGATCTCCGACTCGTCACGCACGCCGCCCACCGAGATGCGCTCGAAGTTGCGGCCCATCGCCGCCGCGATCGAGCGGCCGAGCGAGGTCTTGCCCACCCCGGGCGGTCCGACGAAGCACAGAATCGACGAGCCCACCTCCGGATTCAGCTTGCGCACCGCAAGGAACTCGAGGATGCGGTCCTTCACCTTGTCGATGTCGAAGTGGTCGCGGTCGAGCACCTCGCGCGCGTCCTTGAGGTCGAGACGGTCCTCGGTGGCCTTCGACCACGGCACCGCGACGATCCACTCGAGGTAGCTGCGAATGACCCCGTGCTCGGCCGATTGCGGCGGCATGCGCTCGAAGCGCGAGAGCTCGCGCTCGGCCTGCTTGCGGGCGTGCTCGGGGAGTCCGGCGGCCTCCACCTGCTCGCGCAGCTCCTGAGCCTCGGCCTGCGCCTCGTCCACCTCGCCGAGCTCCTCCTGGATCGCCTTCATCTGCTGGCGCAGGAAGTACTCGCGCTGGTTCTTCTCCATGCCCTCCTGCACCTCGGTCTGGATGCGGGCCCCCACCGAGATGAGGTCGAGCTCACGGGCCAGGATCTCGGAGAGGCGGCGCAGCCGGCGTCCGACGTCGCGCTCCTCGAGCAGCGCCTGCTTGTCCTCCACCTTGATCCGCAGGGCGCCCGCGATCATGTGCCCGAGCTCGGCGGGGTCGTCGACGTTGGCCAGCGCCATCGAGAGCTCCTCGGGGAGGTAGGGCACCTGGCGGATGATCTGGCCGAACGTGTTCTGCACGTTGCGGGTGAGCGCCTCGAGCTCGGCCGACTGCTTGAGGACGTCCGGCAGCTCGGTGACGCCGGCGACGAGGTAGGGCTGCTCGGCCACAAACTCGTCGATGCGCACCCGTTGGGCGCCCTGCACGAGGATGCGGAGCGTGCCGTCGGGCACCTTCAGCATCCGCGCCACGGCACCGGCCACGCCGACCCGGTAGAGATCGTCGGGCCCGGGCGTCTCGATGTCGCCGTCCTTGGAGGCCACCATCGCCAGCATGCGGTTGCCGCCCAGCACGTCGTTCACGAGCTGGATGGAGCGCTCCTGGCCGATCGCCAGCGGGGTGAGCGTGTCCGGGAACGTGACGGTCTCCTTGAGCGGGAGCACGGGCAGGCCCTCGGGCAGCGTTCCCTCGATGGGCGCTTCCTGGGTTCCGCCCACCGGCGCGATCGAGATGCTCACGCGGAGTCGCCGTCGCCCGGCGCCCGGATCGGAACGCTCCGCGGCACCTCTTCGCGCTGCACCACGGGAATCTCGACCCGCAGGATGCCCTCTTCATAGGTGGCCGTGGCGTTCTCCCCCTCCACGTCCACGCCCAGCTCGATCACCCGCCGGAAGTGGCCCTGCGGGATCTCGACCTGCTGGTACAGGCGGCCCTCCGCCTCGCGACCGCGACGCTCGCCGGCCAGCACGAGCTGCCGCCCCCTGATCTCGAGTCCGACCTCCGAGATGTCGATGCCCGCCAGCTCGGCGCGGACGATGGCGCGCGGCGGATCGCCGCAGTAGTACACGTCCACGTGGGGGGAGAAGCCCTGCCGGGCGGCGAACCCCGCGCGCTCGAAGACGTCGCCGAAGAGCTCGTCCATCTCGCGGCGCATGCGCTCGAAGTTGGCGAAGGGGTCTCGGCTGGGAGTCACCGGTCGAGGGTAACCCCGGTCATACCTCGTAGACGGCGCCCGGCCTGGCGATCTCCACGTCAGCGCCGAAGCCCGCGGCCGCCTCCTTGCGAGCCCACAGGCTGTCGAGCTCATCGGACATGTGAGTGATGAGGAGCCGTTCGGCGCCCGCGGCGCGGCCGTGCTCGCCGGCTTCACGCGGCGTCAGGTGCCCGCGCTGGCCCGTCCGCTCGGGACGCGGCAATGTGCCCTCGAGAATCAGCAGGTCGGCACCCTGGGCGAAGCTCACGAGGCCGTCGTTGGGACCGCTGTCGGCGCCGAACACGAGGAAGCTGCTGCCCTCGCTTCGGCGGCGCACGCCGATCGCGAACGTCTCCTTGAAGTGCGGGACCGGGTGGAAGGAGAAGCGCAGCGGCCCCACCTCGGGCTCAGAGTCGGGCGCGTACTCCTCGAGCGCGAACGCCGCCTCGATCAGGTCCTCGTTGCCCCACGCGCCCACCACGCGCCGAAAGGTCTCGGTGGCCCCGGGAGGCGCGACCAGGCGTGGCCGCGCCGGCTCCTCGGTGCCGGGCCAGCGATCGACCGGCACCGGCTGCTGGCGCGGCGCGTAGGTGAGGGCGTACGAGTACGGCACGAGGTCCAGGAAGTGGTCGGCGTGCAGGTGGGTGATCAGCACGGCGTCCACGCGCGTGTAGTCGCGGTAGCGGCGCAGCTTCGAGAAGACCCCGTTGCCGCAGTCGATCAGCACGGCAACGCCGTCCTCCTCGAGCAGGTAGCCCGAGCAGGCACCGTCGGCGTCCTGCCACGAGGGTGACTTGCCGAGGACGGTCAGCCGCAAAGTGCGGGAACCCTACCCGCCGCCGGCGCCGTTCGGCTGCGCGCGGGTGGGTCGCTACTGCGGCCGCGAGAACGCGTAGGTGGCGTGCGTGCGCTCGGACCGGAACACGAACGCGAGCTGCCGTTCGGGCCGTAGGCCGCGGTCGGCGGGCCGGAAGGTGGGACACGGCTCGGAGAGCTTGAGCGCGCACAGCATGTTCTGCTTGAAGTAGCACTCCGCGCAGCTCACGCGCTTCGCCTCGCCTGTCGCCAACACGCCCCCCTCGTCCGTGCTTTCCCGCCCCCTCGGCGGACGCGTCGGAGCTTGCCGCAAGCGAGCCGTCGGGGGAAGGGCCCGTTCTCGCAAATGGCGGCCTTTCGTGCTTCCTGCAAGGAGCAGATTTTTCGGTCGTACGCGCGCAGGTAGCGGGCTTTTCCGGGGGGCGAGTTTTCACGATGGGTCCCCTTGGCACTGGTTGGCCTGCGCCCGGCACCGCTCCCGCGCCGTAGGGAAGAGCGTGAGTCGCGAGACTGAGGGCATGGAGCTCGTCACCGGTGCCACCGGCTACGTGGGCGGCCGGCTGGTCGTGCGCCTCGCCGGCGAGGCGCGGCCCGTGCGTGCGCTGGCCCGCGACCCGTCGAGGCTTGACGTGCCGGCCGGGGTGGAGGTCGCCCGCGCGGACCTGCTTAGCGGCGCCGGGCTCGAGGCGGCGCTCGAGGGCTGCGCCACCGCGTACTACCTGGTGCACTCGATGGAGGCCGCAGACGACGGCGACTTCGCCGCTCGCGAGCGTCGTGCGGCCGAGCGCTTCGGGGCCACCGCGCGAGCCGCCGGAGTCGAGCGGATCGTGTACCTCGGAGGGCTCGTGCCACGGGACCCGCGCTCCTCGGCCCATCTTCGCTCGCGCCTTGCGGTCGAGGAGATCCTGCTCGACGCGGTGCCCGGCTCGACGGCCCTGCGGGCGTCGATCGTGATCGGCGCTCGCTCGTCCTCGTTCCGGATGCTCGTCCGGCTGATCGAGCGGCTACGCGTCCTGCCCTTCCCGGCGTGGCACGAGCGGCGCACGCAGCCGATCGACGAGCGCGATGCCATCGAGTACCTCGCACGCACTCCCCTGAGCCCGGCGGCGGCCGGACGATCGCTCGACATAGCGGGGCCCGACGTGCTCAGCTACGGCGCGATGGTCGAGCGCATCGCGGAGCTCATGGGGGTGGCGCGCACGCCCGTCGGCCTCGGCCTATCGCTCACTCCGGCGGCCAGCGCCGTGGTCGCTGCAATCGTCGAGCAGCCGCCGGAGCTCGTGCGCCCGCTGATGGAGAGCCTCGAGCACGACCTGCTGCCCCGCGACGACGCCGCCCACGGGGTCTACGGCCTGCGCCTGCGGTCCTTCGCCCGGGCCGTCGAGCACGCGCTGCACGAGTGGGAGTCGACCGAGCCGCTGGCGGCCCGATGAAGGTCGAGCGCTCGATCGAGATAGCGGCGTCGCCGGAGGCGATCTTCGCCGTGGTGATGGACCCGGAGCGCCTCGGTGAGTGGGTCACGATCCACGACGCGCTGAAGTCCGCGCCCGACGGGCCCCTGCGTAAGGGCTCGCGGCTCGAGCAGTCGCTCAGGGTGGCCGGTCAGCGCTTCTACGTGAGCTGGACCGTGGCCGAGGCCAAGCGCCCCAGCCGCATCGTCTGGGACGGCCGTGGCCCGGCGGGCACGTCCGCCCGGGCCGTGTACGAGCTCGCCCCGGTGGCCGACGGCACGCGCTTCGACTACCTGAACGAGTACGCGCTCCCCGGAGGAGCGCTCGGCAGCCTCGCCGCCCGCGCGGTGGCGGGGCGGGCGGGGAAGGAGTCGGAGGAGAGCCTGCGGAGGCTCAAGGGGTTGATGGAGGGCTGAGGACGGTGCACGGTGGACAGGTGCAACCTCCAGGCCCAAAGGCTGTCCACTGTCCACCGTCCCCCCGCCTAGAGATCAGCCATCGCGGAGACCAGCTCCTCCACGGCCGCCGCCGACTTCTTCAGCTGCTCCTGCTCGCCCTGCTCGAGCTCGATCTCGATGATCTCCTCGATGCCGTTGCGGCCGAGCTTGACCGGCACGCCCACGAAGAGCCCGTCGATCCCGAACTCGCCCTGGCACAGCGCCGCACAGGGCAGCACGCGGCCCTGGTCGAGCACGATCGAGTCCACCATCTCGGCGGTGGCCGCCGCCGGCGCGTAGAAGGCGGAACCCTTCTGCAACAGCTTCACGACCTCCGCCCCGCCGTCCCGGGTGCGCTGCACGATCTCCTCGAGCCGGTCGGCGGCGATCTTCTGCGTGATGGGCACTCCGGCCACGTTGCTGTAGCTCACCACCGGCACCATGGTGTCTCCGTGGCCGCCCAGCACGAAACCGGTCACGTCGCGGGCCGACACGCCGAGCTCCCAGGCGAGGAACGTGCGGAAGCGCGCCGAGTCGAGCACACCGGCCATGCCGATAACGCGCTGGCGCGGAAAGGCGGTCACGTCCGAGGCCACGTGACACATCGCGTCGAGCGGATTGGTCACGACGATCACGATGGCGTTCGGTGAGCGATCGGCCACCTGTCCGGACACTCCACCGACTATCTCCTTGTTCTTGGCGAGAAGATCGTCACGACTCATGCCCGGCTGGCGCGGGAAGCCTGATGTGATCACCACGATGTCCGAGCCCGCCGTCTCCTCGTAGCCGTTGGTGCCGACCACGTTGGGCTCGTATCCCACCACGGGACCGGACTGGTTCAGGTCGAGCGCCTTGCCCTGGGGCATGCCCTCGACGATGTCCACCAACACTACGTCGGCATAGTCGCGTTCCGCTAGCCGTTGTGCAGTCGTAGCACCGACATTACCTGCACCCACTACAGTTATCTTCGTTCGCATCGATTCACCTTTTTCTCAAGGAGTGACATGGCAGATCTGTTGACCGATCAGCGCGCCGCAATAGATGAGCGACTCAAGGAACTGAAGCCGCTGCACGACGAGTACCTTAAGCTCGAACGGGCCCGCGCCGGGGGCCCGGCCGGCCCCGCGGCTCGGGCCCTGCGGCGGCCGGCGCCGGCGACGCGGCGGCCGGCTGCCGGCGCTCGAGGCGGTGCGTCAGAACCCGGCATCACCGTCCGAGCTGGCCGAGCGCCTGGACGTGAAGCAGAAGAACTACCTGTCCGGCGGGGCGGCGGCCGGCGGCCGGCGACCACGTCCAACGGCGGCACGGCTGCTCGAAGGCGCTCGAGGCGGTGCGTCAGACCGACTCGCCGGCGCGGATCACCGTCAACGAGCTGGCCGAGCGCCTGGACGTGAAGCAGAAGAACTACCTTGTACCGCGTTCTGAACGGGGCTCCGAGCAACGACGAGGTCGGACCGTCGAGAAGCAGGGCCGCGGCTTCGTGGCCACGAGCTGGTTGCACACCACGTCCAACGGCGGGAGCGGGAGACGGCCGCCTAGGCGGCCACCCTCTCCATCCCCGCGATCACCGCGTCGGCCACGTCGGAGGTGCCCACCGCCGTCGGGTCGTCGCGCGAGGGCTTCATGTCGTAGGTCACCGACTCGCCGGCGCGGATGACCTCGGCGATCGCTCCCTCGAGCCGGTCGGCGGCCTCGCGCTCGCCCACGTGGCGCAGGAGCATCACGCCGGACAGCATCAGCGCCATCGGGTTCACCTTGTTCTGACCCTTGTACTTCGGGGCCGATCCGTGCACGGCCTCGAACACCGCGTACTCGTCACCCACGTTGGCGCCCGGCGCCATGCCGAGTCCACCGATCAGCCCCGCCCCGAGGTCGGACACGATGTCTCCGTAGAGATTCGGGAGCACGAGCACGTCGTACTCCTCAGGACGTGACACGAGCTGGTTGCACAGGTTGTCCACGATGCGATCCTCGAACTCGATCTCGGGGTACTCCTCCTCGGCCACCTCGCGCGCGGTCTTGATGAACAACCCGTCGGTGAACTTCATGATGTTGGCCTTGTGCACACCCGTCACCTTCGAGCGGCCGTTGGCCTTCGCGTACTCGAAGGCCTCCCTGACGATGCGCTTCGTGCCGAAGATGGATATCGGCTTGATCGAGATGCCGATGTCCTCGCGCAGCTCGGTGCCGTTGGTGTCCTTGATGAACTGCCGCAGTCGCTCGGTGCGCTCGTCCCCGAGCTCGTACTCGACACCGGCGTAGAGATCCTCGTGGTTCTCTCTCATGATCACGATGTCGGTGTCCGGAAAGCGCGTGCGCACTCCCTCGTAGGCCTTGCAGGGGCGTACGCACGCGTACAGGTCGAGCTCTTTGCGGAGCGCCACGTTGATCGAGCGGAACCCCGAGCCCACCGGCGTGGTGATCGGCCCCTTGATGGCGAGGCCGCGCTCCCTGATCGACTCGATCACCCGATTGGGCAGCGGCGTGCCCTCTTGCTCGTAGACGTCGGCGCCCGCGTCCTGCCAGTCCCACTGGAACTCGACGCCCGTGCCTTCGAGCACCCGCCTGACGGCCTCTGAGATCTCGGGCCCGGTTCCGTCGCCCGGTATGAACGTCACGCGGTAAGCCAACGCCTTGCCTCCAATGGTCGGTGAGCGGAGGGCAGTCTACGGACGCTGCGGCCACCGGCCTCCGCCTCTGCGACCATGGCTTAGTGGTCCCCGCCTCAACTACCGTCGCGCTCGGGCGGCCACAACCGCGCCTGACTGCGGCCACGTGCTCGCCGATGTCTAGACATCGCCTGCGCCCGCGGCCTTGTCAGCCACGCTTCTGGCTCGCCCGCCTGTCCTGCCGGAGGCAGGGATCATCGACGGTACTTTCGGCGGCGACCACTTAGATGCTCGGCGGCCGCTCGATCCAGCTGGCGCGCGTCTTCGGCATCCGCATCGGGGTCGATGCGAGCTGGTTTCTCATCCTCTTCCTGATCATCTGGTCGCTCACCCGGACCTACGGCGACGTCTTCCCCAATCAGGAGACCAAGGCGCTCGTGCTCGCGGTGGCGAGCGCGCTGCTCTTCTTCGTGTCGCTGATCCTCCACGAGCTCGGGCACGCGCTGGTGGCGCGTCGCAACGGGATCGGGATCGCGGGGATCGACCTGTTCCTGTTCGGCGGCGTGGCGCGGCTGCGCCGGGACGCCGACTCGGCCGGCGTCGAGTTCAGGGTCGCCGTGGCGGGGCCGCTCGTCACGCTCGTGATCGTCGCGCTCTGCGTCGGGGCGGGCCTCCTGGTGGCGGGCAGCTCGTTCGACGATGCCCTCTCCACCGGCGCGACGGCCGGCACGGCCGCGGCGATCCTCTTCTACCTGGCCTTCATCAACACGGCCCTGCTGCTCTTCAACCTGATCCCCGCCTTCCCGCTGGACGGCGGGCGCATCGCCCGCGCGATCGCCTGGAGGGTGACGGGCAACCGCTCCAAGGCCACGCGGTTCGCCGCCGTGGTCGGGCGCGGCTTCTCGTACCTGCTGATCGGCCTGGGCGTGTACGCGCTGCTCGAAGGCCTCCTGATCACCGGCCTGTGGAGCATCTTCATCGGCATCTTCCTCGGCCAGGCGGCGCGCTCTGCCGAGGTGCAGACGCATCTGACCGCGCGCATCGAGGGGCTGCGCGTGGCCGATGTGATGGATCGCGAGCCGGTGGCGCTCGAGTCGGGCCTGAAGCTCGACCGCGCCCTCGAGGACTTCTTCCTGCGCTATCGGTGGCCGTGGTTCCCGGTCGTGGACGCCGCGGGGCTCTATCTCGGGTACGTCAGGCGCCAGGCCGTCGAGGAGGTCCCCGAGGCGCTGCGCCCCGGCTGGACGGTGCAGGAGGTGATGAACCCCGAGGCCGCGAAGGGCGTGCGCGTGGGACTGGACGAGCCGCTCGAGGCCGTGCTCGGCTCCGAGGGGCTCGGCCGCCTGGGCGCGCTGATGGCGGTGGACGGCGAGGGCGTGCTGCGCGGCGTGGTGACGCTCGACCAGGTGCGGCGGGCGCTGCGCCCGACCGCCCCGGCCGTCTGAGCCGCCCGCCCTCGGGCCGTGTGACCACCGCCCGCCTGCCAGCCGTAGACAGGGTGTGTTCCCTGAGGCCGTAGAATCGCCGCGCCCCGCCGCCGCACGACGGCTGGGCCCTCTATGCCCCAGCACGACGTCCTCGTCATCGGAGCCGGCCTCGCCGGCATGCGCGCCGCCCTCGCGGCCGCCGACGAGGGCGTATCGGTGGGCGTGATCTCGAAGATCCACCCGGTGCGCTCGCACTCGAACGCGGCGCAAGGTGGCATCAACGCCGCCCTCAACCCCGAGGACTCGTGGGAGTCGCACGCCTACGACACGGTGAAGGGCTCCGACTACCTCGGCGACCAAGACGCGATCGAGATCATGTGCCGCGAGGCTCCCAAGGAGATCCTCCATCTGGAACACCTCGGCGTGACCTTCCACAGGGGCGCCGAGGGCAAGCTCGGCACCCGGGCCTTCGGCGGCGCCTCGGCGGCGCGCACGTACTACGTGGCCGACATCACGGGCCAGGCCATCCTGCACGTGCTCTACGAGCAGCTCATGAGGCGCAGCGAGGTGTTCCGCTACGAGGAGTGGTTCACCACCGCTCTCGTGCAGGACGACGACGGCCACGTGGCCGGCGCGGTCACGCGCAACATCCGCGACGGCTCGATGGAGCTCTTCGGTGCGAAGACCGTGATCCTCGCCTGCGGCGGCAACGGTCGGGTGTACAACCCCACCACCAACGCCCTGATCTGCACGGGCGACGGCATCGCCATGGCCTACCGCATCGGCGCCCCGCTGATGGACATGGAGATGATCCAGTACCACCCCACCACGCTGGCCGGCAACGGGCTCCTGATCACCGAGGGCGCGCGCGGCGAGGGTGCCCACCTCTACAACGCCCAGGGTGAGCGCTTCATGGAGAAGTACGCGCCCAACAAGATGGAGCTGGCCTCGCGCGACGTGGTGTCACGCGCCGAGCAGACCGAGATCAACGAGGGCCGCGGCTTCCCCGACGGCACGGTGGCGCTCGACATCACGGTGGTCCCGCGCAAGCGCATCCACGAGGCCCTGCGCGAGATCGTGAACGTGGGCCGCGACTTCGCCGGCGTGGACATCACCAAGGACCCGGTCCATATCAAGCCCGGCAACCACTACACGATGGGTGGGATCAAGACCGACATCGACGGGCAGACGTCGGTGCCCGGCCTCTACGCGGCGGGCGAGGTGGCGTGCGTGTCCGTTCACGGCGGCAACCGGCTGGGAGCCAACTCGCTGCTCGACACCCTCATCTTCGGCCGCCGCTCGGCCAGCACGCCGCCCACGCCGCCAAGGGCGTCGGCCTGCCGAAGGTCTCCGACGCCCGCCTGGGCGAAGAGGCGCGCATGGTGGCCGACATCGTCGGGCGCGAGCGCACGGGCCGGCGCGTGTCCGAGATCAAGGACGAGCTCGGCGCCGCGATGGACCGCTACGCAGCGGTGTATCGCGACGACGAGGGCCTGCGCCAGGCGCTCGCCATCGTCCAGCGGCTGAAGGAGGAGGCGAAGACCGTGGCCACCGACGACAAGGGCACGGTGTTCAACCAGGACCTGCTCGGGGCCATCGAGCTCGGCTTCATGCTCGACAACGCCGAGTGCATCGTGATGGGGGCGCTCGAGCGCAAGGAGAGCCGCGGCGCCCAGTACCGCACGGACTTCCCCGCCCGCAACGACGACGAGTGGCTCAAGCACATCGACCTGCGCATCGACGGCGGCGGGCCGCCGAGGTGTCGTACTCGGAGGTCACGATGACGCAGTGGGAGCCCCAGGAGCGGAAGTACTGATGAGCGATTTCACCCTGAAGATCAGACGCTACGACCCCGAGTCGAAGGGAACGCCGCCTACTGGCAGAGCTTCGACGTCGACCTGCCGCCCGAGCGCTCGGTCCTCGACGGGATCCTGCGCGCGAAGCTCTACGAGGACGGCTCGCTAGCGATCCGCTGCTCCTGCCAGGCCGCGATCTGCGGCTCGTGCGGCGTGCGCGTCAACGGCAAGTCGGCGCTGGCTTGCAACACGCAGCTCGGCGACGCGCTCGCGCGCGCGCCCGGCGGCGAGATCGTGGTCGAGCCCATGGGCAACATGCCGGTGCTCAAGGACCTGATCGTGGACATGGACGCCGTGCACTGGAAGAAGATCCAGCGCGTGGTGCCGTGGCTGCTGCCCGAGGGCGAGCCGCCGGAGCGGGAGTACATCGTCGAGCCGGAGGCGATGATCGACATCACCCAGTCGATGGCCTGCATCCAGTGCGGGGTGTGCGTATCGGCGTGCCTGTCGATGGAGGTCGATCCCGAGTTCATCGGCCCCGCGGCCCTGGCCAAGGCCTACCGCTTCGTGGGCGATCCGCGCGACGCCCACACCGAGGACCGCCTGAGCGACCTCGCCGAGGACCCGCACGGCATCTACGACTGCACCCACTGCTTCGCCTGCATCGAGGTGTGCCCCAAGGACGTCGCGCCGATGAACCAGATCATGCGCCTGCGCCGCCACGCCACCGGGGACTACGGGATCAAGGACCGCAACAACGGCTACGGTCACGAGAAGGCGTTCGTCGACATCATCGAGAGATACGGCACGCTGCACGAGTCGCAGCTGCTCCCCCGCTCGTACGGCCAGGGCAGCCTGATCCGCTCCCAGGTCGAGCCGCGGGCTCTGAAGCAGCTGATCGAGTCGCTACCGACCGCGGTCGCCGGGCTGAGGTCCGGCAAGGTGTCGCCGAAAGCGGCTCTGATCCACCACAAGCTGCCCGACCAGGAACAGATCCGGCGCATCTACCACGAGATCGAGACCGGCGACGGGGAGCGCCTCGAGCTGAACCTCTACATCGTCGGCGAGGAGGGCGAGGGCGGGGCCGCCGAGCAGGATCCGTCGACGGGCGACGGCTCCGAGGCCAGCACCGTGCCCGGCGAGGCCGGCACCGAACGAGGAGGAGCCGAACAGTGAAGGTCGCCTATTGGCCGGGCTGCGTGTCGCGCGGCTTCACCCCGGAGCTGCACGGCTCGATGGCGCTCGTCGGCCCCCGACTCGACCTCGAGATGGTCGAGCTGAACCGGGCCAACTGCTGTGGCGCGGGCGTGATCGCCGAGCACAACCAGGAGCTCGTGGACACGCTGAACGCGCGCACCTTCGCGCTCGCCCAGCAGACGGGGGCGTCGATGATGAACATCTGCTCCACCTGCCAGGGCGCGCAGAGCGAGTGCCAGCAGCGCCTCGACGCCGACGACGCCTACCGCGAGCACATCAACACGCACCTCGAGCCGGAGGGCCTGCGCTACGAGAAGGGCGGCGACTGGTCGAACAAGAACCTGCTCTGGCTGCTGGTCGAGGAGATCGGGCTCGACAAGCTGCGCGAGCGGGTGGTGCGCCCGCTCGACGGGCTGCGTGTGGCCCCCTTCTACGGCTGCTACATCGTCCGCCCCACGGGCCGGCTGGGCTACGACCGGTTTCCCCACCGCGACAAGTACCTCGAGCACGTGATCGAGACGGTGGGCGGCACGGCGGTCGAGTACGCGGGCTCGCACAAGTGCTGCGGCTTTCCGGTGATCACGATGGCCAAGGCCACGTCACTGCGCCAGGCCGGACGCCACCTTGCCGACGCGATCGACGCCGACGCCGACTGCCTCGTCACCCCCTGTCCGCTCTGCCACCTGAACCTCGACCTGCAGCAGCCCGACGCCGCCAAGTACGTCGAGCGAGACCTCAACATCCCCGTGCTGCACCTGCCGCAGATGCTCGGCCTCGCTTTCGGGCTGGACCCGAAGGAGCTCGGGATGGACAAGCACGTGGTGAAGACGCGCGACGTGCAGCGCAAGGTCGCGGAGCTGGCCGCGGCCTGAGTCGGTCCCGGGCGCGCGAAGCGACCGTGCGCTAGATGACCGCGGCCGAGCTCCAGCCGCGCGGCCCCTTCCGGCTGGCCGCAGCGGCGCGCTTCATCGCCGACTGGCCTCCGGCGGGCCGGTCCGGCACGGCGGCCGGCGGCGAGGCGGTGGTACGCCTCGGCTTCCTGGTCGACGACTGGAGCGGTCACGCCGGCGTGGTCCTTAGTCAGGATGCCGACGACGGACCGGTTCGCATCTCGGTGGCGGAGAGCACCGCCTCCGATCCGGACCGCGCGCGCGACCAGGCCGCGCGGATCGTCTCGCTCGACCACGACGGCACCGGCTACGCCGCGCTCGGCGAGCGCGACGCGGCACTCGGCGAGCTGCAGCGGGGCTCCGACTGGCTGCGTCCTGTGCTCTTCCACTCGCCGTACGAGGCCGCCTGCTGGGCCGTGATCTCGACGCGGGTGAGGCAGGCCATCGCCGTCCGTGTGCGCGACGGGTTATCTGCGGAGCACGGTGGTCAGGTGACGGTGCAGGGCGAGACCCTCTCCACCTTCCCGAGCCCTGAGCGGCTGCTGGGCGTGGCCGATGCGGCGGGCCTTACCGAGGAGAAGCTTCGCCGCCTGCACGACATCGCGCGGGCCGCTCTCGAGGGGCGTCTCGACCGGGACCGGCTGCTCGCACTCCCGCACGACCAGGCGCTCGGGGAGCTGCGGGCGCTGCCTGGAATCGGCCCCTTCTGGGCCGATGGGATCCTGCTGCGGGCGGTCGGGACGACCGATGCCCTGGCGCTCGCCGAGAAGCGGTCGCGGCAGCGCGCGGCCGAGCTCTACGGAACGCCCGAGGTCATCGAAGACGACGACGCGTTCCTGGCCCTCGCCGAGCGCTGGCGCCCCTTTCGGACCTGGGCGACCGTGCTGCTGCGGGCCACGGGCTGAGCGCGGCGCTACTTCGGTAGGCCGGCTAGCCCGCGGCGCAGCAGGGCGCCGCAGCCCGTGAGCCATGCCCCGAAGCCCACGAGCAGCGCCAGGTCCAGGCCGGTGGTCGGAAGGTCGGAGCCCCCATCGTCTCCGTTGCCGTCGCCGCCGGTCGTCTCCTCGTCGAGGAGGTCGGCGCCGTCATCGGGGTCGGAGCCGTCGGTGCTGAAGCGGCTGCCGCCTCCTCCTCCGTCCTGGCCGCCGCCAGACCCCCCGCCGCCACCGGAGCCGGAGCCGCCTCCTCCCCCGAAGCCGCCCCCCGCGCCCGCCGCGGTTACGCGGACGGTGCCCTTCATGAAGGGGTGCGGAGTGCAGATGTAGGAGTACGTGCCCGGCTCGGTGAACGCTTCAGAGCCGGTCTGGCCTGATCGGAGGATGCCGGTGTCAAAGCCCCGGCCGGTGGCCGAGTGTGGTTGCTCGCCGCGGTTGGTCCAGGTAACCCTCTCACCGGCCTGCACGGTGATCGACGCGGGTGAGAACCTGAAGTCCTCGATCCCCACCGACGTGGCCGCGATGCGGGCGATGGGCCGCAGGCGCGGCATGCGCTCGACCGCGCGCGGGGTGAGCTCCAGCACGGGCGGTTGCGGCTTCCCCGTGCCGGCATGCGGGGCCGAGGGCTGCTCGGGCCGGTCGCTAGGGGCGTCGTCGGCCGGGATCTCGGCCCCCGGCTGCCCGTTGGTGGGTCCGTCCTCGCGCGGGTCGCCGTCGCCCTGGGCGTCGTCGCCGGGCGAGGAACCAGCGCCGGTCTCGGGCCGGGCCGGGTCGGGACCCGCCGCGGGCGCAACGCCTTCGGCCGCCCCCGGGGGGTTGCCGCCGGCCGCTCCAGGGGGGCCGCCGCCGGCCTCTCCAGGGGCGTCGCCGCCGCCCGCGCTCGGCGCCTCCGCCGCGCCGGGCTCGTCGTCCGGCGGAGCCGAAGTTCCGGGCGCCGCCACCTCCAGCTCGGCGACCGCCTCGCGCTCGTCCCCATCGGCATCGGTCACGCGGAGTCCGACGCTCACGGTGCCCGGATCGGTGTAGACGCGCGATGCCGCGGGGCTACCACCGCCGTCTGTCTCGAACGATCCGTCGCCGTCGAGGTCCCACTGGAAGCGCTGACCGCCCTCGGCGAGGGCCTCGAAGCGGACCGTCTGGCCGGTCAGCGCCGGGCTCGGGGAGACGCTGAAGGCCACGGGCGGCTTCGGCTCCTCCCCCGCCACCACCGGCATCGCCGACAGCAGCGCGGCGCACAGGGCGCTCACCGTGATGGCCGTCGCGCTCGATCGCATCGCGGCAATCCTAGGCGGAGCGGGCGGCCCCGGCGCGGGTCACGGGGGGACTGCCACGCGTGCTGCGGGGTTGGGCCGACAACGGGACACCGAGTCCCGGAATCCA
Organism: Thermoleophilaceae bacterium; assembly: GCA_030446485.1. GTDB lineage: Bacteria > Actinomycetota > Thermoleophilia > Solirubrobacterales > Thermoleophilaceae > JAUJNF01. The sequence goes on from JAUJNF010000001.1 coordinate 451,718, forward strand.
CCCAACCCCCGAACAGGCGCGAAATGCCGCCCCGCCCGGGGATGGGGCCGATAGCGGCGCCCATGGTGCCCAAAAAGGCCCAACCCCCCTGACGCCTGCACGGATCAGCGCAGTAAGTAACGGATCAGCACCGGGCGTCGTAACGAGAAGGTGACCGGCGGCGCACCGGCGGCCACACCGCCAGGCGCGCGCTACGCCACCCACATCCAGCCGGCGAACATCCCCGACAGCAGCGCCAGGCCGGCGCTCGAGGCCACGAGCGCTGGACGCGTCCGCCGCCTCTCCTCACACACGAGCGCGAGCCACATGAACAGGGGGAAGATGACCGCCAGGTAGCGTCCCAGCGAGTCGAGCGGCTTGTCGTCGATCGGCAGGGACAGCGGCTGGAACAGAAGGGCCACGACGTAGACGCCGTAGGCCGCGGGCAGGCGCCGGAAGACGCCCACCGTCGCCACCAGGCCGAAGACGAGGAATGCGAACAGCATCAGGTTGCGCGGCGCGAGCGCGGCCGCCGACTCCGGCGCCCCGAGAAGCAGGAAGCTGAGCGAGTCGAAGGCAGCGACGGTGCCCTCCCAGATGCCGGAGAACGGGAACGTGAACTTGTGCGTGCGGGACTGCTGCTCGTGGAGGAACGCGAGGGCGTCGCCGTGGTGGAGCGCGAGGTACCCGCTGAACGCCAGCAGGCCGAGGGGCGCGAGCCCGAGCCACAGGAAGTCGAGTCCCGGCCGGTGGCGCGGCAGCAGCGCGTGCCGCGGGCCATCGTCCGGCGTGCTGCGGTCGGTTCGCGGGCCGTAGAGGTAGAGCACCGCCAGCGGCAGCACGAGGCACACGCCGACGGGACGCGCGGCCGAGGCGGCGGCGGCCAGCAGGCCGGCGGCCGCCCAACGCCCGGTGCGAGCGGCGTAGAAGGCGCCGATGGAGATCAGCAAGAACAGACTCTCGGTATAGGGCGCGCCGAAGAAGAGCGAGGCGGGAAAGAGCGCGAGCAGCATGAGCGTCGGAGCCCCGAGCTCAGGGCGCAACTCGAGTGCGACCAGCCGGTGAAGCAGCCGTAGCGCGGCCAGAAACGCCGCGAGCGACACGGCGTACGCGCCCACCAGAAGCGCGACCGGCGACGCGCCGGCGCCACTCGCGAGCCAGACGATCAGCGGATACAGAGGAAAGAAGGCGGCCTCCCCGCCGGCCGGGCCCCCGGGCCAGCCGTAGCCGTCGTTCGCTATTCGCAGCTGCCAGACGGCGTCCCACTTGGCGAGCGAGGAGACGATGGCGTCGAGGATCTCGCCCGGCGGATGGGCGCCGAAGGGATGGGTGAGGGAGACCGCCTCGTGCGGGCTCGTGTACCCGCTGAAGTTGAGCCACAGGGACACCGGAATGGCCACCGCCGCCACCAGCAGGCGGCTGATCAGGAACGCACGCCAGGCGGCGCGCGCGGCAACGTCACTGGGACCCGCTAACCGCCAGACCGCGGCGACCGCCGCGCTCATCAGGCCGCGCTCGGCGCCCTGAGCAGGCCGCGGACGCGCAGGAGCTCGGCGAGCTGGACCGCGTTGGTGGCAGCGCCCTTGCGCAGGTTGTCGCCAACGATCCAGAGGTTGAGGCAGCGCTCGTGCGACGGGTCGCGTCGGATGCGGCCCACCAGCACGTCGTCCCGCCCGGTGGCCTCGGTGGGCTGCGGGTACACGCCACGGGCGGGGTCGTCGAGTACCGTCAGGCCGGGCGCCTCGCCCAGCAATGCGCGGCACTCCTCCACCGACAGCGGATCGCGGGTCTGCACGTTCACCGACTCCGAATGCCCGTTGATCACCGGCACGCGCGCGCAGGTGGCCGATACCCCGATGTCGTCGCGCCCCAGGATCTTGCGCGTCTCGGCCATGAGCTTGCGCTCCTCGTTCGTGTGGTCGTCGCCGTCCTCGAAGTCCCCGGCCTGCGGCAGCACGTTGAACGCGATCTGGTGCGGGTACACCTCTGGCGGCGCCACCGCCTGGTGGTGGATGACCATGTGCGACTGCATCTCGAGCTCCTCCACGGCACGGACGCCGGTGCCGGACACGGCCTGGTACGTGGAGATCACGAGCCGCTCGATCCCCGCGCGGTCGAGTATCGGCTTCAGCGCCACCACCATCTGCATCGTCGAGCAGTTGGGATTGGCCACGATCCCGCGGTGCTCGTCGAGGGCCTCCGGATTGACCTCGGCCACCACCAGCGGGACGGCGTCCTCCATCCGCCAGCGCGAGGAGTTGTCGACCACCACCGCGCCGGCCTCCGCAAAGCGCGGCGCCCACTCGCCGCTCGTGGAGCCGCCGGCCGAGAAGAGCGCCAGGTCGAAGCCCCGTATCGACTCCTCTGAGAGCGCCCGCACGGTGATCGGCTCGTCGCCGTAGTGCAGCTCGCGCCCCGCCGAGCGCTCGGACGCGAACGGCACGACCTCGGACACCGGCAGCGCCTGCTCGCGCATCACCTGCAGCATGGTCGAGCCCACGGCGCCGGTGGCGCCCACCACCGCGACGCGCATGGTCAGGAGACGACCGGGCGGTGCACGCCGGCCACATCCTCGTGGCGCACGGCGTCGACGCCCAGCTCGAACGCGGTGTGCAGCTGCCGGACGGCCTCGCGCACGTCGTCCTCGTGCACCACGCAGGAGATCTTGATCGGCGAGGTGGAGATCATCTCGATGTTCACCCCGGCGTCGCCCAGCACGGTGAAGGTCTTGGCGGCCACGCCCGGGTGGCTCTTCATGCCCGCGCCCACGAGGGACACCTTGCCCATGCGCGGGTCGGTCGACACCTCCCCGATGCCGAGCTCGCCCTTCAGGGGCTCGAGCGCGTCGCGGGCCGCCTCCAGGTCGTCGCGCGGCACGGTGAACGACATGTCGGCCCGGCCACCCTCGCTCTCCGGCTCGTTCTGGATGATCATGTCCACGTTCACGTTGGCCTCCGCCAGCACGGTGAGCACCCGCCCGGCCACGCCCGGCACGTCGGGGAGGCCCGTGAGCGTGACTCGCGCCTCGTCGGTGGAGTGGGTGACGGCGGTGACTAGCGGGCGTTCCATGGTCTGCTCCTCGGTGAGCACCAAGGTACCCGGTCCCTCCTCGTAGCTCGACCGGCAGTGGATGCTCACGCCGTGATTGCGCGCGTACTCGACCGAGCGCAGCTGGAGGACCTTCGCTCCCGACGCTGCCATCTCGAGCATCTCCTCGAAGGAGACCTGGGGGAGCTTCCTGGCCTCGGGGACGATCCGCGGATCGGCGGAGAAGACGCCGCTCACGTCGGTGTAGATCTCGCAGACCGACGCCCCCACGGCCGCCGCCAGCGCCACCGCGGTGGTGTCCGAGCCTCCCCGCCCGAGGGTGGTCACGTCGAGCTCGGTCGACACGCCCTGGAAGCCCGCGACCAGCACGATCTGGCCCTCGTCGAGGGCGCGGATGATGCGGTCGGCGCGCACGTCGAGGATGCGCGCCTTGGTGTGGGAGGTGTCGGTCACGATCCCGGCCTGCGAGCCGGTGAGCGACACCGCCTGGTGGCCGAGGTCCTTCAGCACCATGGCCGCGAGCGCGCATGAGATGCGCTCGCCGGTCGAGAGCAGCATGTCCATCTCGCGCGGGTCGGGGCGCTCGGACACCTCGCGGGCCATGGCCACGAGCTCGTCGGTCGTCTTGCCGCGCGCGCTGAGCACGGCCACCACGCGGTTTCCCTCGTCGCGGGCGCGCGCGATGCGCTGCGCCGCGTGCTTGATCCGCTCGGCGTCGGCCACCGAGGTGCCGCCGAACTTCATGACGACGGTGTCGCCTGTGAGTGCGCTCACAGCTGCGTGCGCGCCCGAAACGCCCTTCCGAGGGTCACCTCGTCGGCGTACTCGAGGTCCGAGCCGACGGGCAGGCCGCTCGCCAGACGGGTGACCGTGACCCGGGGAGCACGCTCGCGCAGCAGGTCGGCCAAGTAGAGGGCGGTGGCCTCGCCGGTGGTGGTCGCGTTGGTGGCCACCACCACCTCCCGGACCCCGTTTCCCTCCACGCGCCCCACCAGCTCCGTGATGTGCAGATCCTCGGGGTCGACGCCGTCGATCGGGGAGAGGGCGCCCCCCAGCACGTGGTAGCGGCCCCGGAACTCGTTGGTGCGCTCGATGGGGATCACATCGCCGGCCTCCTCCACCACGCAGATGAGCTCGGCGTCGCGGCGGGCGTCCTGGCAGATGCGGCACTCGGGGCCGACCGACAGGTTGAAGCAGGTCTCGCACAGCCCGACGGTCTCCTTCACCTCGCGGATCGCGTCGGCCAGCGCCAGGGCCTCGTCCGGCGGCGTCTTCAGCACGTGGAAGGCGAGGCGCTGAGCGGTGCGCTGGCCTATGCCGGGAAGGCGCCCGAACTCGGTGATCAGGCGGTTGACGGGGGGCGAGAGCATGGGCGGCGGTTAGAGCCCGAGGCCGCCCAGCGGTCCGCCCGGGCCGCCCAGGCCGCCCGTAACGGCGCCCATCTTCGAAGCCGCGAGCTCCTGCGCCGAGCGGAGCGCCTCGTTGGTGGCCGCCAGCACCATGTCCTGCAGCAGCTCGACATCCTCGGGATCGACCGCCTCGGGATCGATCCGGACCTCCTTGAGCTCGAGGTCGCCGGTGACCCTCACGGTCACCATGCCGCCGCCGGCGCTTGCCTCCACCACCTCGTCCTTCAGTGCCTCCTGGGCCTTCACCATGTCGGCCTGCATCTGCTGGACCTGCTTCATCATCTGGTTCATGTTCGGCTGCTTGGGCACTAGTGGTTCCCCTCGATGGTTGATTCCGAATTGACGTGCCCGCGGGGGCGGCGCAGAGCGAGCTGGTCGGCGACCGCGTCTGAAGGGGGTAGCAGCGCTACCCGCGAGGGCGCGGGGGCCGATCCAGCGACGCTATGCGCCGTCATCCGTGGGTGCGGGAATAAGGAATCAACCATCTAGCTGGTCGGCGGGTCGTCCTCGAAGATCTCCTCGGCCCCGAACTCCTCCTTCAGCCGCTCGAGCAGCTCCTCGCTCGTGAGAGTCGGGGCGCCGGCCGGGCCGTTTGCACCGAGCTCGTAGGAGAGGGCGAGCGAACGGCCGGTCAGCCCGTGCAGCGCCTGCTGCAGCACCTCACGGTTGCTTTCGGCCTTGCGCTTGGAGAACTCGGCCGCCTGCGGGAAGGTGAGGGTCAGGCGGCTGCCCTCGAGCGCGGTGGGCTGGGCGTCGGCCAGGAGCGCTCCCACCATCGCCTTCTCGAGCCGAACGGCTTCGACCGCCGCGGGCCAGAGCGCCTTGAGGCGGTCCAGGTCGAGCTCGGGCGCGGTGGTGGCGGGCAACGCCTCTTCGTCGGGCGAGGCATCGGGCGCCGGAGCGGCCTCGGCCACCGCCAGCCCGCGAGCCCCCTCACCCGCCGGCTGGGCAACGGGCCGGGGCGGAGCATCCCCCGCCGCCACGGGCTCCGCCACGGACTCGTCCGGCGACGAGGGGACCGGCGCGCTGGGGGTGGGCGGCGCAGGGCCGGGAGGTGCGGGGCCGCGGGTGACTTTCGCCGCGGGAGCCGCCGCATCGCCCGAACGCCCACGGGCCGTGGCGGGCGCCCCGGCCAGCCGCTGCTCGAGCTGCTCGATGCGAAACATCAGCGCCTGCAGCGACAGATCGGACTCCGGGCGCGCGGCCTTCATCAGCGCGAGCTCCAGCTGGATACGCGGCTCCGAGCCGTCCTTCACGGCGCGCAGCGCCTCGGCCACGAGCTCCACCGCGCGCAGCACCTCGCTCTGGTTGAGCCGTTCGGCCTGGCTGCGAAGGCGGCCGGTGTGCTCGGCGGTGACCGAGAAGGAATCCGGCACCTGACCGAGCGTCTGCACCACGAACAGGTGGCGAAGGTGGGCGGCGAGATCGCGCATGAACTGGGTGAGGTCGCGGCCCGATCCCGACAACCGCTCGACCGCGAGCAGCGCGGCCCGCGCGTCGTGATCCACGAGCGCCTCGGCGGTGTCGAGCACCAGCTCGGCGTCGGCCACGCCCAGGATCTCCAGGACGTGGTCGACCTTCACCTCGCTGCCGCCGTAGGTCACCAGTTGCTCGAGGGTGCCGAGGGCGTCGCGGAAGCTGCCGGTGGCCGCGCGCGCGATCATGCCGAGCGCGGGATCGGGGATCTGGATCCCCTCCTCGGCGGCCACCCGCCGCAGGACCCCGGCGATCTGCTCGAGCGACGGCCGGTGGAAGTCGAAGCGGTGGCAGCGGTCGACGATCGTGGCCGGCACCTTGTGCGCCTCGGTCGTGGCCAGCACGAAGACCACGTGGGCCGGCGGCTCCTCGAGCGTCTTCAGGAAGGCGTTCCAGGCGGCGGGCGACAGCATGTGGGCCTCGTCGAGGATGTACACGCGCCGGCCGCCGCCCATCGGCGCGAGCGCGACGTTCTCGCGCAGTTCGCGGATGTCGTCGACCGAGTTGTTCGAGGCCGCGTCCATCTCCACCACGTCGAGCGAGGTGCCGCGCGCGATGGCCTGGCAGGCGGGATCGTCCGGGGCGAAGTCGGTGCGCGGGCCGCCCTCGGCGTTGAGCGCGCAGGCCAGCAGCTTGGCCATGCTCGTCTTGCCGGTGCCCCGTGAGCCCACGAACAGGTAGGCGTGATGCACCTTGTCGAGCTCCACGGCGTTGCGCAGTGTGCGCACGATGTGGTCCTGCCCCACCACGTTCTCGAAGGTGCGCGGGCGGTGGCGACGGTAGAGCGAGAGCATCGGGGCCAGTCATCCTAGTCAGGGGTCCGACGCCTTCGCCGGTAGCTTGAGCCCCCGTGACTCGGCTGCGGAAGGCGGTGCCCGACGCGCTGGCCGCGGCCCTCATCGGGCTCGCGATCTACGCCGCCTTCGGGCACGCGTTCCTAAACTACGACACCTTCTACGCCCTCCTGTGGGGCGACGACGTGGCCCATGGCCGCACCCCTCAGTACGACGTGCCGGTGGCCCCCACGCCGCACCCCCTGGCCATCGCGGTGGGGGCGCTGCTGTCGCCGCTGGGGGACTCTGCCGAAGAGGCTGTGCTCGCGCTTGGGCTGCTGGCGATGGGCGCTCTCTGCGTCGGCCTCTTCCGCCTGGGACAGGAGCTGTACGCCTGGCCGGTGGGCGTGCTGGCGGCGCTCATCCTCGTGACCCGCGAGCCGATCCTCAACTTCGGCATCCGCGGCTACGTGGACCTGCCCGCGGTGGCGCTCGTGGTGTGGGCCGCCGTGCTCGAGGCCCGCCGCCCCCGGCGCGGCACCGCGGTGCTCGTGCTGCTGGCGGTGGCCGGGCTGCTGCGGCCCGAGGTGTGGCTCTTCGCCGCGGCCTACTGGGTGTGGGTGGCTGCGCCGCTCGGGCGCGCGCAGCGCTTGCGGCTTGCGGCGCTGGCCGCCGTTGGACCCGTGCTCTGGGCGTTGAGCGACCTGGCCGTGACCGGCAACCCGCTGTGGTCGTTCACCGGCACCCGCGACCTGGCCGCCGAGCTCGAGCGGGAGACCGGCCTCGACGTGGTGGAGCTGCTGCCGCGCCGGCTCGGGGAGATCCTGCGTCTGCCCGAGCTGGTGGCCGCGGGGCTCGGCTTCGGGGCGGGGCTCGTGTGGCTGCGGGGCCGGACGCTGCTGCCGGCCGCGGTGGCGGTGGCCAACGGGGTGTCGTTCGTCGCCTTTGCGGTCGCCGGGCTGTCGCTTCTAACCCGCTACGTGTTCCTCGCGGCGGCCATGCTCGCCCTGTTCGCGGCGCTGGCCGGGTTGGGTTGGACGGCGCTCGAGCGCACGCACGCGGCACGGCGGCGGTGGCTCGCCGGTGGCCTGGCCGTGATCGCCGGGCTGATCGCGTTCACCCCCATGCAGGTCGAGCGCCTTGACTTCCTGCGCGACGACGTGGCCAAGCGCGACCGCATCCAGGCCGACCTCCTTGATCTGGTTCGCTCGCGCGAGGGGGCCGCGGCGTTCGGCGAGTGCGCCCCGGTCTACGTGCCGAACCACCGCGCCGTGCCGTCGCTCGCCTACTGGACCGATACGAGGCCGGCAGACATCATCTCGGCGCAGCTCGAGCGCCCGGGCTCTCGAGGCCTCTACCTCGACCCCGCCAACGCCGAGGTCGAGCGTCTCGGCATTCTGGATCCCAAGGACCCGAAGCGGCTCGACGCGGAGGTGCCCGCCGGCTATCGCGTGGTGGCCCGCAACCGCTCCTGGAACCTGTACTCGGGCTGCGGGCGCTGACCGCCGGCGCTCGGTCGCCTAGAGGGGCCGGGGCTCGAGGATCACGAGCGGTATCTGACGGTCGGTGCGACGCTGGTAGCCGGCGTAACCGCCGTAGGTGTCAACCGCCTTCGGCCACAGCCGCCGGTGCTCGTCGGCATCGGCCACGCGGGCACGCACGGCCCTGTGCTGCCCGCCGATCTGGATCGTGGTGTCCGGGTTGGCGCGGAGGTTGTGGAACCACGCTGGGTGCTTCGGGTAGCCGCCCTTCGACGCCACGAGCACGATGTTCTGTCCGTCCTTGAAGTACACGAGCGGGCTGGTGCGCCGGGCGCCGCTCTTCGCTCCCACGTGATCGAGCAGGAGCATCGGGGCGAGGCCGGGAACGCGGTGGCCGACACGGCCGCGCGTGGCGCGGTAGACGGCAGTGTGGCCCTTCATCATGCGCCCGAGGACGGGCCACGAGCGATCGGCGACGTCGAGGATGTTCATGGCTCGTCGACCCTACCGGTGAGAGGGGCACCGTGCACAGGTGCGGAGGGTTAGTGGACCGTGCACCCGCCGTCGAGATGGGTCCCTGGGCGTGCCCGCCGACTCCGGCTCCGGCCCGGCTTCCCCGCGGCGCATGATCGGTATCGCTTAAGGCTGCTTCCTCCCGGATCTGACCTGGTTCGCGAGCGACCACCGCGCGGGACCGGGCCATCAGCACCTTCGCCGGCGTACTGACCCCAGAGGCACCATCCCTCGAACGGGAATTCGGCCTCGCTAGAGCGGATTGCGAGTACAGGACGCCGCTACTTCCCCACCTAGCACGATCCGCGGTCGATGGTAGTGGAACCCGGCGAGGCTGCCGGTCATCGGGCGGCGAGCCAGCCTCAGCAGGCGGGTAGCTGGGCCGTGGCCGGCGAGGCGGTCGGCGGCGGCGGTCGCCGATCTCGCGCGCCCGTGCATTCGAGGCCCGAGGGCACCGGGCCGGCAATGACCGAGGCACTCGCTCCGAGCAGGCGCGGCTGCGGGTCGATCGGCCGGCCGGCCTCGCGCACCTCGAAGTGCAGGTGTGGGCCGGTTGAGCGCCCCGTCGAGCCCACCAGACCGATCCGCGTGCCGCCGCGCACCCGCTCCCCCGGCCACGAGGTCACGCTCGCCAGGTGTGCGTACCAGGTCTCGAAGCCCCCGCGGTGACGAACGATCACGAGGTTGCCGTAGCCGCCGGAGTTGTAGCCGGCGAAGGTCGTCGTCCCGCGTCCGGCCGCTCCCACCCGCGTTCCGTGAGGGACGGGAAAGTCGATCCCTGTGTGCATGCGACCCCAGCGAGGTCCGAAGCCGTCACCCTGCGGGCCCCGCACGGGCCGCAGGAACTTCACCGGTCCGCGTGCGTTGCCGCCCGACGGGCGACGGGGGCGGGCGCGCCGGTCGCGATCCCTAAGGGCAGCAAGCGTGGACCGGCCGGCCACGCCGTCCGCCGCGAGCCCACGCGAGCTCTGGTAGCGGCGCAGCGCGCCGCCGGTCCTAGGACCAAACCCCCCGTCTATAGGGCCGCTCGTGAAGCCGCGTCGCGCGAGGAGGAACTGGAGCCCCGCGACGTCCCAACCCTCGTGCCCAACCCTCATCGTCCGGCTCCCAAGCGGCGGGCGCCCCCTGCGCCCGAGCGCCCGGCGGGTACGGGCGCCGGCGACGCCGTCGGCCCGCAGGCCCCGGCGCCGCTGAAACCTGCGGGTAGCCCCCTTGGTCCTGGGGCCGGCCACGCCGTCGATCGCGCCGGTGTAGACGTGGTTGGCGCGCAACGCAACCTGCAGCGCGGCCACATCGGGGCTCCACGCCTGAGCGGGTGCGGCGGCGGCCAGCGCCATCAAGGTGGCGGCCGCCAGGACAAACCAGCGAAACGGGGGCATCCGGTTGAGGGTCGGCTGCCTGCTGGCGCGTACTCAGGGGGGCCGGCGGCCTTGCAGAGGTCTGGCGGCCGAGTTGCCCGGAAGGCAGCAATCCACCGGACGCGGGCATCGAACGTCCGTCCAGTCGAGGTAGCCTCTCGGTCGCCTGAAGCAACCCGCCGCCGTGCCGACGGAGGGCTAGACTGCCCTGCCCTCAGGGCGCGTAGCTCAGTGGGAGAGCGCTCGCTTCACACGCGAGAGGTCGCAGGTTCGAAACCCGCCGCGCCCATCTTTCGAAACTCCCGCGTCTGCGGGGGTTGCGTCCTCGGGGGCTTCGGTGGGAGGCGCTTCACGGGCCGCTTGGACCCGGCTGGTGCCCAATGGTGCCCAATCACGGCCCTCGACGAGCGCTTTCAGCCGCTCCGCGTCGCCCTCGTCGCGGCGCATCGCGTGGGCGTAGACGCGCAGGGTGAAGCCCGGATCGGTGTGCCCGAGCTGGGCCATCACGTACGGCGGATCGTCGCCGCGGACGTAGAGGATCGAGGCGAAGGTGTGGCGGAGCTTGTGAGCGAACCGTTCTGGGTTGAGGACGGGTCGCAGGCTCACGCGGCTGCTACCCCGAGGGCATCGTCGCCCGGCCCGTGCGTCAGGGGCTCGTGGTGATCGCAGTTGCACTACTCGTCGCGGACGTGGCGGCGCCCGTCGCCTATTCGCCGTAAGGTCCGCGCGCATGGTCGGTCGGCTCGTCGAGCGTCTCAGCTTCGCCCGCGGTGATGTAGTCGCCGAGGACGCGCCGGTTAACCGCACGCTGATGGCGAAGGCCGGGGGGTGGCTGTTCCTCGGCGGCGGCGCGCTCGTCCTCGTGGTGCTTGTCCTTCCTCACGATCAGCGCATAAGCGAGCCAGGGCTGCTCGCGGTCAGCGGCGCCTGCTTCGTCACGGCGGTGTTCGTGTTGCTTCGCTTCGACCGGCTGCCGCTGGGCGCCTTTGAGGTGTTGGCCGGGGTCGCCTCGGCGCTCGTGACGGCGGCGCGGCTGTTTGCGGAGGAGGGCGGCGAGAGCGGGACGGGAGTCCAGGCCCTGTACCTGTGGGTCGTGCTGTACGCCTCGTTCTTCTTCGTCCGTCGCCGCGCGCTGCTGCAGGTCGGCTGGATCGCGCTCCTCTACGCGGCGGTTCTCGCGAGCGAGCCCGCGTCGAGCGCGACCGTCACGCTGTGGACGGTCACCATCGGTGGCCTGCTCGTTGCCGCGTTGGTGATCGGTGTCCTGCGCGACCGGGTGCTCGACCTCGTCGAGCGCCTCGCCGCCGCGGCACGTACGGATCCGCTGACCGGGCTGCTCAACCGCCGTGGCTTCGATGAGCTGCTCGCGCGTGAGATTCAGCGCTCGCGCCGCACCAAGCGGCCGCTCAGCCTGCTCATCGGCGACCTCGACGGCTTCAAGCAGGTCAACGACCGCCACGGGCACCCGGCCGGCGATCGCGTCCTGCGCCGGGCCGCGCTCCTGCTGCCGGACGGAAACCGCGCCACCGATACCGCGGCCCGCGTGGGCGGCGAGGAGTTCGCCGTGGTCGTGCCAGAGACCGACGAGAAGGGGGCGTTCGTTCTGGCCGAGCGGCTCCGACACACGGTCGCGGCCGCGTTCGCCACCGCGGACCCGCCGCTGACCATCTCGTTCGGCATCGTCTCATTCCCCTCGCACGGCAACGACCAGGAGCAGCTCCTTCACCGCGCAGACGAGGCGCTGTACGCCGCAAAGCGCCTCGGACGCAACCGGTCAGTCGTCCATCACCCGGCGGTGGTAGGCGCGTCACAGCGACCGGCACGCTAGGCGTGTTGCGCAGTCGGAAGCGATGACCCGCCGTCCTTCGACCCCGCAAGCGATTGGGCACCGGTGCCCAATGACGCCGGAATCGCGGACAATCCCGTAGCTACCGGCGCATCGCGCCGAGGTCAGGATGTCTGCAGATCAGAACAATCGTCCCTGCTCCGGCGGTACCTCCCCCATCCCCTCATCGCGCTTCACACGCGAGAGGTCGCAGGTTCGAAACCCGCCGCGCCCATGCCGCGAAGCTGTCGGCATCCGCTGCATCCTGCCGTGCGTCCGCGCCGTCTCCCCAGCCGACCGGGCTGCCCCTACGCCTCTGGAGCACGTGGCGTGGCGGCGTGATCTTTCGGGTAGCCTTGAGCGTCTCGCCGCTAGGCACAGCGGTCTGCGGCAGAGCGAGTTCCGTCGGGTTGCAGCGGTCTCGCCCGAACGGACCGAGCAGGGTCGACCGCGCTCGAGCAGGAGACATCGGTGAGCGGAGCGTTACCGGGGGTTCGGGAGACGGACGAGGAGGCGGCCGGCCGTGCGGTGCTCGAGGTGGTCGACCTGCACGTGTCGTACGCCGGCGTCGGCGCGCTGCGCGGCGTCTCGGTGACCCTGCCCGAGCGCGGCATCGTCGCAGTGCTCGGCAACAACGGCGCAGGGAAGAGCACCCTGCTCCGCGCCATATCCGCTGTCCTGCCGCTGCAAGGCGGCGCCATCGACGATGGAGAGATCCGCCTGGCGGGAGAGCCCCTGCCGGAGGATCCCGCAGCGGTCGTTCGCGCGGGCGTGGTGCAGGTGCCCGAGGGGCGGCATGTGTTCGCCGACCTGACGGTCGAGGAGAACCTGCGCGCCGGCGCGCTGACGGCGAAGGGCAAGGACCGCAAGGCCGAGGCGCGGGACCGCGCCTTCGAGCTCTTTCCGCGACTCGAGGAGCGGCGCAACCAACGCGCGGGGCTGCTGTCCGGCGGCGAGCAGCAGATGCTCGCGATCGCCCGGGCGCTGATGTCCGAGCCGCGCGTGCTGCTCCTCGACGAGCCGTCGCTGGGCCTGGCCCCGAAGCTCGTCGAGCAGATCGCGGAGATCGTCTCGCGGATCCGCGAGCAGGGCACCGCCGTGGTGCTCGTAGAGCAGAACGCGTCGATGGCGCTCGCCGTCGCCGACGACGCCTATGTGCTGGAGGTCGGCGAGGTCGCGGTGAGCGGCCCGGCGCGCGATCTCGCGGCGAGCGACGAGATCCGCGCCCGATACCTCGGGGTGGCGGGCGAGGAGGCCGAGATGGAGGTCCATCCGGTCGAGAAGACGGCTCCGGTGGGGCGGAGCGAGCCGCAGGAGCTGGTGGCCGAGGGGGTCACCGTCCGCTTCGGCGGCCTGGTCGCCCTCGACGACGTCAGCCTGACCATCGCCCCCGGCTCGACGCACGCGGTGATCGGCCCGAACGGGGCAGGCAAATCGACGCTGCTCAACGTGCTGACGGGCGTGTACGCGGCGACGGAAGGCTCCGTGCGCTACGGCGATGAGGAGCTCACGGGGCGCAACCCCAACCGGATCGCCAAGCTGGGCATCTCCCGGACGTTCCAGAACATCGCGCTGTCGCCGCACATGAGCGTGCGCGACAACCTGCGCATCGGCCGGCACAGGCTGACGAAGACCGGCTTCGTCGCCGCCGGCCTGCGGCTTCCGAGCGCGCGGCGCGAGGAGGCGGCCCAGCGGCAGGTCATCGCGGAGGTGGCCGAACTGCTCGGCCTCACCGACCGCCTCGACCGGCCCGTGGCGCTCCTGCCCTACGGCGACCGCAAGCGCGTGGAGCTCGGCCGGGCGCTCTGCGCGGAGCCGTCGCTGCTGCTGCTCGACGAGCCGGTCGCGGGCATGAACGCCGACGAGAAGCAGCGGATGGCCGACGCGATCGCCCGGGTGCGCGAGGAGCTCGGGGTCTCCCTGCTGCTCGTCGAGCACGACATGCGGTTCGTCATGGGCCTCGCGGAGCGCGTGACCGTCCTGGACTTCGGCCGGCGTATCGCCGACGGGTCGCCCGAGGACGTACAGGCCGACGAGCGGGTGCTCGAGGCCTACCTCGGCACCGCCGGTGCGACCACCGCTCCCGAGGATGACCCGCCATGAACCAGTTCTTCACCGCCCTGGCCCTCGGCCTCTCGCTGGGCACCATCTACGCGCTGATCGCCATGGGCTTCGTGATCGTCTTCAAGGCGACGAACGTCGTGAACTTCGCCCACGCGTCGGTCCTGATGCTCGGCGCCTACGTCGTGGCGACGACGAGCGACGACCTCGGCTTCTACCTGGCGGTCCTCGTGGCGGCCGTCGTGTGCGCGGTCGCGGCGGCGCTGATCGACATCGTCCTGGTGCGGCCGCTGCGCCGGCGCCGCGGCGGCATCGACGCGCTCGCGATCCTCACGATCGGCATCAACGTCGTCCTCGCCACGGAGCTCACGCGGCGAGTCGGAACCGACATCCTGCCCACCGGCGCGCCATGGGGCCGCGACACCGTCGAGTTCCTCGGCATCACGGTCCCGCAGACGCGCATCGCGGCGGCCGTCGCCGCGACGATCCTCATGGCCGCCTTCGCCGTAGCCTTCAAGTACTCCGACTGGGGCATCGCGATGCGCTCGACGGCGGCCGACCCCGAGACGGCGGCGCTCATGGGCGTCCGCCTGTCGCGCATCGCCGCCGGCGCGTGGGCGGTCAGCGGGTTGCTTGCCGCAATCGCCGGAGTGTTCTTCACGAGCTTTCCCGCCTCGGGCGTGACGACGACGACGTACCTGCTGGCGCTCACCGCCATCCCCGCCGCGGTGCTCGGCGGCCTCGACTCGGTCGTCGGGGCCGTCGTGGGCGGCCTCGTGATCGGCGTCGCCGTGAGCATGACGACGAGCTACCAGGGCGACCTCGCGTTCCTCGGGCGCGGCCTCAACGAGATGGTGCCATACGTCGTCCTCCTGCTGGTGCTGCTGTGGAGACCCTCGGGGCTCTTCGGCTCGAAGGAGATCACGCGTGTCTGAGCGCCTGCGCTCGCCCGGCGCCAGACGTGCGCTGCTGCTCGTGGGCCTGGTGGTCCTCCTGATCGTCCCGTACTTCGTCGAGGCCTTCTGGCTGCAGGTGGGCTTGTTCTGCATCGCCGCGGCCATCGCGGCGGTCGGCCTCACGCTGCTCGTCGGCATCGCCGGCCAGCTGTCTCTCGCCCACGCGTTCTTCGTCGCGATCGGGGCCTACGGCTACAGCTACCTCGCCGCCGACCCGACCCCTGACATCGCCGACGCCCCCGCCGGCCTCGGGCTCCCACCGGTCGTCGCGATGATCGGCGCCGTCCTCCTGGCCGGTGTCGCCGGCGCGCTGTTCAGCCCCATCGCCGGGCGGCTCAGGGGCATCTACCTCGGCCTGGCGTCCCTCGGCCTCATCTTCATCGGCCAGCACATCCTCTTCAACGCGACGGCGCTCACCGGCGGGTTCAACGGCCGCGACGCCGAGCCGTTCGGCCTCTTCGGATTCTCGTTCTCCAACGACAACCCTGACGACCTCGTCGTGCTCGGCGTGCGGTACGGGATGCTCGAGCGGCTGTGGTACCTCGGGCTCGCGCTGCTGGCGCTCTCATGGTGGTACGCGCGCAACCTGGTCGCGAGCCGGCCGGGTCGCGCGATGCAGCAGGTCCGTGACTCCGAGGTCGCGGCCTCGGTGATGGGCGTCAGCGTTCCCGTCTACAAGGGCGCGGCGTTCACGGTCAGCTCGATGTACGCGGCGCTCGGCGGCGTCTTCCTCGCACTGGCGTTCGGGCGCATCGTCCCGGACTCGTTCGGCTTCCTCGTGTCGATCGACTTCCTGGTGATGATCGTGATCGGCGGACTGGGCTCCATCTGGGGCGCCGTCGCCGGGGCCGTGCTCATCACCGCCCTGCCGCCGGTCCTCCAGCGCTATGCCGACGCCCTGCCGCTGGTCGTCGAGGCCGGCGGCGACGGGCTGCAGGCCTCTCAGGCGGCGCGGCTGCTCTACGGTGCCGCGGTCGTCGCCGTCTTGATCTTCGCGCCGCAAGGGCTTGCCGGTTTGGGCCGCAAGCTCGCCGCACGCCGAACACTGCGTCCCCCCACCACCAAGGTCCAACCGAAGGAGCACACCGCATGATCAGATCCACGAGAGTGGTCGCCGGCTGGCTCGCCGCCGGCGTCGTCCTGGTTGGGGCCGTCGCCGGTTGCGGCGGCAAGGGCGAGGAGTCCGGAGGCGGAGGCGACGGCGGAGGAGGCGGAGACACCGCCCAGGTCAAGACCGGCCCCGGTGTCACCGACAGCCAGATCACCCTCGGCCTGCTCACCGACCTCACCGGCGTCTTCGGCGCGCTCGGCAAGCCGATCGTTCAGGGCACCCAGCTCTACTGGGACCAGCAGAACAAGAACGGCGGCGTTTGCAATCGCCAGGTCAAGCTCTCCGTCAAGGACCACGGATACGACCCGCAGCGGGCCGTCGTCCAGTACCGCGACCTGTCGCAGAACGTCGCCGCGCTGCAGCAGCTGCTCGGCTCGCCGATGACCGCGGCACTGCTCTCCCAGCTCAAGACCGACCAGATGCTCTCGGTGCTGGCCGCCTGGCCGTCGGGCCTGCTCGACCAAGAGGTCGTCGGCATCCTCGGCGCCACGTACGACATCGAGATGTACAACGCGCTCAACTTCCTCAAGCAGCAGGGCCAGCTCAAGCAGGGCGCCAAGATCGGGCACATCTACTTCGAGGGCGACTACGGCGAGAGCGGCCTCGAAGGGTCCAAGCGCTTCGCGGAGGAGAACGGCGGCGAGGTCGTCGAGCAGAAGATCAAGGCCACCGACGAGGACATGTCCGGGCAGGTCGCGGCGCTCAAGCGGGAGGACGTCGACGCCGTGGCGCTCTCGACGTCGCCGACGCAGACAGCGTCCGCGGTGGGCGTCGGCGCCGCGCAGGGACTCACCGTGCCGTATGCCGGCAACGGTCCGACCTGGGACCCGGCGCTGTTGAAGAGCCCGGCGGGCGAGGCCGTCAAGAAGCTGCTCTTCGTCTCCGGCTCCACCGCGCCCTTCAACAAGGACGCGCCGGGCCCGCGACGGGCCGCGGAGGCGTTCACGTCGAAGTT
Source organism: Thermoleophilaceae bacterium (assembly GCA_030446485.1). GTDB lineage: Bacteria > Actinomycetota > Thermoleophilia > Solirubrobacterales > Thermoleophilaceae > JAUJNF01. Next base: position 468,663 of record JAUJNF010000001.1, read on the forward strand.
CCCGAAGGAGACGCCGAAGGTGTCGGTCCAGCTCGGCTGGGCTCAGGGGCGCCTGATGTCCGAGGCGCTCAACCAGGCGTGCGAGAACGGCGACCTCACGCGTGAGGGCATCGTCAAGGCCTTCCACGAGATCCAGGGCACCGACCTCGACGGCCTCGTGGCCGGCCCGCTCGACTACACGAACCAGGGCGAGCCGGCGTCGCAGGTGACGCACATCTCGCAGCCGGCGGACGCCCCCGGCGGACTGAAGATCCTCGCGACGGCGGGGGGCAACGAGTCCCAGTAGGAGAGGGTGCACCGGCCGTCTCGCATGCCGCGAGGCGGCCGGGCGCTCCTCGCGCCTGGCGCGACGCGGTGACGATCCCGCAACGGACGGTCGTCGTGATCGCCGCGCGAACAGGGGCGCTGTGGCAGCCGTGGCAGCCGCACGACGCGAGGATCAGCGTCCGTGCTGCGACGAGCGGCGCCCGTCGGGCCCCCGGCTCGCACCGCTGTGCTCTCGCGTGAACGCGAGAGGCCTGACACCGTCGGTAGGTCGCGGCGCGACTCGAAGGTCCGGGTGCCACTGGGCATTGCTGCCCGAATCGGCGTTCTCGTTCTGACCGGTCAACTGTTTCGCCTCAACATCGCGGTCCAACAATTGTTGGACCGCTGCGGGCTGCATTTCTTCCAGTCGGTGTAGCCGGCCGCGTCGCTCGCGCACCCACGCCTCAAGGCAACCGTTCACTGGACAAAGCCGTGCTCTACTATGGGGACTAGTAGTTAGCCCAACCGGAGGAGAGGACGTAATCGTGGAAAGCGCTCTGGTCTTACTAGCCGTGCTGGCCTGCCCGGTCGGCATGGGCCTGATGATGTTGTTCATGGCCAAGGGCATGAAGGGTGGGAAGGACGCCGGGAAGCCACAAGCGTCGGCGTCCATCGACGAGCTGCGACGCGAGCAGGCGCGCTTGGCCGCACAGCTCGATAGTGCCGAGCGTGATCGGGAGAGCGGCGAGAGCCGCCTGGCTGGCGCGGGATCGTGAGCACGGCGCTCCTCATTGGGGCGGTGCTGGTGGCGGTGCTGGCCTGTCCGGCGATTATGTGGTGGCAATCGCGGCGTGGAGCCGCATCGTGCTGCGCGCCGGGGCCGCGTGGGAAGGACTCGAGCGAGCTCGCGGAACTTCGCCTGCGTCACGAGCAGATCGGCGCGCGGATCGCGGCGATGAAGGAGAAGGACGCCGACGGGCGCCGCGTCGCGGATAGCCACGATCCCAAGGGATGGACGCACTCCTCCCGTAGTCACTAGGCGTCCGCTCGACGCGGCTGCCGACGGCTGAGAAAACGGGCCGGGTTCTCCTACTACACTGCGTCACATGATGGACGGAGTAGACATGACCGGCATGACCGTTGCCATGATGATAGGCGCGCTAGCCGTGCTAGCGGCGGTTGCGGCGGCCGTCTACGTCGGGGTTCGCCTGACGCGTCGGCGTCAAGACGTGCAAGAGGCGAGCTCCGCGAAGGCGGTGCTCGACCGTCGGCTGGCGAGCGGCGAGATCGAACCGGACGAGTACTACGAGCGGGAGTCGGCGCTGCGCAGCAGTCAGCCGCCCCTGCGCGCGCGTTAACGTCAGAGCCCGGGCCAAATGCCACGTCGCAGACACCAGTCGCTTTCTCCGCCGCCACCGCTCCACGAGCTGGAGGCCGAGGTGATGGAGGAGATGTGGCGCCGGGAGCGGGCGACTGTCCGAGAGGTCTTGGAGGCGTTGAACCGAGGCCCAAAGCAACGGGCCTACACGACCGTGATGACCATCATGGGCCGGCTCGACCGCAAGGGACTCTTGACGCGGGAGCGGAGCGGAAAGACGGATGTCTACTCGATCGTCATGGCGAAGCCCGCCTACCTCGACGCTCGGGCACAGACTCAGGTCGAGACTCTTGTCGCGGAGTTTGGAGACGTCGCCCTGGCCCACTTCTCGGAGCAGATCGACAATCTCGATCCCGAGAAGCTGGAGGAGCTCCGAAAGCTGGCCCGGAGTGCGTAGCGCTCACCGCTTCTACCGGCTCACCGCCGGGCTCGGCGCGCTCGGTCTGATGGCGTCCGTCCTCGCGCTAGGGGTGGCCCTCAGGACCGTTGATTTCACGTTCCCGTCCGGTCGCGCGCTGCTAGCGGCCTGCCAGCGCCTTGTCCCGCAGAGCGTCGATCTGAAGGCGATCCTCGTCCTCGCATTAGCTGCCCTCGGCCTCCTCGTTCTTGTCCGCGGGGGACGTTCCCTCATGCGCCAGATCCGTGCCAGCCGCACCTTCGTTGGCCGGCAGACCGTGGTGGGCCTGCGAGTCATTGACGGGTCAGTCGTGAACCTAGTTCCCGACTCAAGGGCTCAGGCGTTTTGCGCGGGCCTGCTGCGCCCCCAGCTCTACTTGTCCACCGGAGCACTCGACGCCCTCTCGGAGACGGAGCTCCGAGCCGTGCTCGCGCACGAGCGCCACCATCTCACTCGCATGGATCCGCTCCGCATCCTGTTGGCCAGGGTGCTCGGTGAGGCTCTCTTCTTCCTGCCCGTCATGCGCCGGCTCGACGCGCGATACGCCGCACTCGCCGAGATCGCGGCCGACGAGGCGGCGGCGCGTGCCCACGGGGCTCCCACGTTGGCGTCGGCGCTTCTGGCCTTCGGCGAGAGCAAGACCCCGGCGTTCGTTGTCGGCATCGCGCCGGAACGGGTGGACCACCTGCTCGGCCGGGGCGCGAAGTGGAGGCTGCCCCTCGCGGTTCTGTCGGCCTCACTGCTCGCGCTGGTCACCCTTACGCTCGTCGCCGTCTTCGCCGCGACGTTGACCGCTGGGGCCGGTTTCAGCCTCGCGGGGCTTGTTATGCAGACGTGCACGGCGGTCATGGTCGCGGCGCCGGTCGTCGTCGGGGTCGGGCTCGTCGGCTCGCTCCCGAGCCCGTCGCGGACACGGAGGAAATACCTGGCCGGTTAGACAAGCGGGACGCGAGGGGGTTTCTTGGGCGAGGATCCCCCCGGCGGTGACGCGCCAATACCGACGGGGGAAGGAGGGCGCCGCGCTCCACTACTTCCGCTCGGAGCGCTGCAGGGTGGCGACCGCCGACCGACGCGGTAAGCGACCCCGGCCGGAGTAGCCGACCAACTATAGTCCGTAGTATTCCGCCACGCTCGGCGGTCACCCGGAGTCGGGTTCAGGCGAGCGCTAGGCGTCTCAAACGATGAAACCCACACTCTTCGAAGTCGGCGGCCTCGAGGTCACCAGCTATGGCGCGAGCAAAGCGCTGGCGGCGCTGGTCGTCTGGTATCTCGTCGCCCGCGAGCTCAAACGGCATGGACGAGATCCCGGGCTGGCCTATTCGCTTACCCTGGCCGGCTTCCTGGGGGGCTTCCTCGGCGCCAAGTTGTACTACCTGGCCGAGCAGGGCGGTGAGCTCTCGGCCCACGATCTCGGTGGGATGGGCTTCACTTGGTTCGGTGGACTCGTAGGTGGTGCGGTGGCCGTTCTCCTGGTCGCTCGGCGCCAGTCGATCCCCGGCTCCCTCATCGCGGGCATCGCCGCTGCTCCACTCGCGGTCGCCTACGGAATCGGGCGTCTCGGCTGCCTGCTTGCGGGAGACGGGACCTACGGGATCTCCTCCGACCTTCCCTGGGCCATGAGCTTTCCCGACGGCACGGTCCCGACCACCGATCAGGTCCACCCGACGCCCCTCTATGAGGCCATCGGGGCCTTTGTCGTTGCGGCCGTCCTATGGCGTTTGAGGACTCGGCTCGCACCGACCATCCTGTTCACGGTCTTCGCGGTTCTCATGGGCGCTTCGCGGTTCCTCGTCGAGTTCATTCGGCTCAACGAGGAGGTCTTGCTAAGCCTGTCCCAGCCTCAGTTGTGGTCACTCGTCCTCATGGGGGTGGGCTTGCTGGTGGCGATCCGGTCTCAAGGCGTCGGGTGGACGCTGGTGCGGCCACAATCCGTACCGCGGCACTGAGTCGCGTCGGGTCCGCAGCCGAGCAGCGGGTTCGTTCGATCGCTCGCGCGGAGCCTCAGGCGAATCGGCGCAGGCGCAGGGAGTTGGAGACGACGCTGACCGATGAAAAGGCCATCGCCGCGCCGGCGATGAGGGGGTGCAGGAGCCCGAAGGCCGCCAGCGGCACCATCGCGACGTTGTAGCCGAAGGCCCAGCCGAGGTTTTGGTAGATGACCCGCAACGTCTGGCGCGCGAGGCGGATGGAGGTCACCACGCCCCCGAGGTCGCCGGAGAGCAGCGTGAGGTCCGAGGATTCGATCGCCACGTCAGTACCGGTGCCTATCGCGATGCCGAGGTCGGCCTGGACGAGCGCCGGAGCGTCGTTTATGCCATCCCCAACCATCGCCACCACCAGACCCTCTCCCTGGAGCCGACGGACCTCGGTCACCTTGTCCTCGGGAAGAACCTCGGCGAGTACCCGGTCTACGCCGAGCTGTGAAGCGATGGCTTTAGCCGTACGCGCGTTGTCCCCGGTGATCATGGCGACCTCGATGCCCATGGCGCGCAGGCTGGCGACGACCGAGCCGGCGCCAGCCTTGACCGTGTCCGCGACGCTCAGCACGCCGCGGACCTGTCCGCCCCAGCCGGCAAATACGGCTGTGTGGCCGAGCGCTTCGCTGTCAGAGGCCGCGCGCTCTAGCTCCTCGCCGAGCGCAAAACCCTCCTGCTGCATGAAGGTCCGCCGGCCGACCGCGACGAGAAGCCCATCGACCTCGGCCCGCACGCCGTGTCCGGTAACGGCCCTGAAGGAGGCGACGGCAGGCAGCGCCGCGCCGCATTCCCTCGCGCGCGCCACTATGGCTGCGCCGACCGGGTGCTCCGACGAGGCCTCCGCGGCGCCCGCGCGGCGCAAGATCTCACCGGCGTCCTGGTCGGGCGCCGCGTAGACGTCGACCACCGACATCTCGCCGCGAGTGAGGGTCCCGGTCTTATCGAAGACCACGGTGTCGATTCGCCTCGAGCGCTGCAACACCTCGCCGCCCTTGATCAGCACGCCGAGGGAGGCGCCCCGTCCCGACCCAACCATAAGCGCCGTCGGCGTGGCGAGGCCAAGCGCGCACGGGCAGGCGATGATGAGGACGGTCACGGCGGCGATCAGGCCCGCGGTCGGATCGGAAACCGCGAGCCACCACACGCTGAACGTGGCCAGCGCGATGCCGAGGATCACCGGCACGAAGACCTCCGAGACACGGTCGACGAGGCGCTGCACCGGTGCCTTGCTGGCCTGTGCGTCCTCGACCAAGCGGACGATCTGGGCGAGCGCGGTCTCGCCTCCTACTGCGGTCGTCCGGACGGTGAGCGCACCGGTCGTGTTGACGGTGGCGCCGGCCACCTTGGAGCCCTCGGCCTTGTCAACGGGCAGCGACTCTCCGGTGAGCATGGACTCGTCGACCGCGGAGGCGCCCGCAACGACCACGCCGTCCACGGGGACCTTCTCCCCGGGGCGGATCGACACAACCTGACCAACTCGGATCTCGCCGACGGGAACCATCCTCTCCTCGCCGTCGACAAGCAGGCGAGCCTGCTTGGCGCCGAGCGTGAGCAGCGCCTTGATCGCCCTCGATGCCCGGGAGGTTGCTCGCGCCTCGAAGTAGCGGCCCAGCAGGATGAAAGCGACCAGAAGGGCGGCGGTCTCGAAGTAGAGGTCGCCGCCGACGATCAACTCGTAGACCGAGTATGAGAACGCCGTCAGCGTCCCCATGGCGATCAAGGTGTCCATGTTGGCGCTGAGCCTGCGCGCGCGGCGCGCGCCGCTCACGAGAATGGGCCAGCCGGCTATGAACTGCACGGGGACGGCCAGCGCGAAGGCAGTCCACCGGGCCCAGGGCTCGTCGGCGAAGGCGTAGGTCAGCACCATCACACCCAGGGCGAGCGGCCAGCTCAGGACAACGCGGCGACGCCACGCACGTTGCTCGGGGTCAGCCTCCTCGGTTTCGTGGTCATCAAAGGCATGCTCACGCACGGGCGCAAGCGCGTAACCCGCGCGTGCAACGCCGGCCTGAAGATCGGCGAGCTCGACCACGCGAGGATTGAAGGCCACGGTCGCACGCGACGTCGCGAGGTTGACGCTGGCCCTCGCAACGCCGGGTTGCTTGGTGAGGGCAGCCTCCACGCGACGCGCACAGGAGGCGCAGGTCATGCCTTCCACATCCAGTTCGGCCCGATCGACGAGCTCAGCCCCGCCTCCGAGCGACTCCGTCGCTTCCTCTTCTCTCTCGGTGACCGATGACTCCATGACGCCTCCTCAGGGTGCTTACCTGCAATGTTCGCCGCTGCCTCCCACGAGCAGCCTGATGGCGCCGCCGTCGGACCTTGATGCCTGTACCCCTCTACGGTAGCTCATCTACGTCTCTCTGTAGTAGATTCGGAAGCGCGACGTGGTCTCGAGGGATGGGGAACTCGCCGCCGCGAGCCTGTAAGTCCTAGGGAGCGTAGTAGCTATTCTTGCCCCCGTGCTTCTCACTCGGTCTGCCGTGGTCGTCCTCGTCGTTTTGCTGCTCGCCGCCTTCCTGAGCGCCTGCGGTGAGGAGGAGACGGCGCCGCCAGCCGATGAATCGGCTCCTCAGGCCGCCGAGCCTGGGCTCCAGCACGTCCACGGCCTCGGGGTAAGCGGCGAGCAGCTGTACATCGCCACGCATAGCGGGCTCTGGGTGGCTCCCGACGGGCAGACCAAGGCCCGGCGCGTCGGCCCGTCCCGACAGGACATCATGGGCTTCTCCATCGTCAGTGGTGGGCGCTTCATCGGCTCAGGGCACCCCGACCCGAGCGAGGCCGATCTGCCGCCCAACCTGGGGCTCATCGAGTCCTCAGATGGCGGCAGGAGCTGGAAGGGCGTCTCGCTGCTCGGCGAGGCCGACTTCCATGTGCTCGAGTCCGCCGGGCGGCAGGTCTACGGGTTCGACGGTACCCAGGGACGCCTGATGGTCTCCACCGATGGCGGTCGCTCCTGGGCGCAGCAGATGCCGCCGGCGCCGGTGTTCAGCCTCGCCATCGACCCGAGCGAGCCCGATCACGTCGTCGCCGCCACGGAACTCGGCGTCTTCGAGTCTTCAAACGCCGGCGAGGATTGGCGGCCCCTGCGTGACGACCTGGCGGGGCTGGTGGCCTGGCCGTCGGCAGAAAGCTTGTACCTGATCGACGCCGAAGGACACGTGCTGGTCAGTCGAAACGCCGGGCGGCAATGGCAACCAGCCGGGAGCACCGGCGGCCAGCCCGCGGCGTTCATCGCAGAAGGCGAGGAGCTGTACGCCGCGCTGGCGGATGGAACCGTCAAGCAATCAACCGATGGCGGCCGCGCGTGGAGCGTCAGAGTGACGCCTTGAGTGCGGTGTGGCCACTCATCGCCGGCGCCCGATAGAGGGGAATCTGAGCAACCTCCCAGACGGCGTTCACCAGAAAGGCACTGGTCGCGACTGCTGGCCACCAGAAGGTGGGAGGGCCGCCGCGCGGCGGCGAAGGGCTGCTGGGCTCAGCTAAGCCCGACTTCTAGCGGGGCGCTACAGGTGATAGGCAGCGACCTCGACGCCCTGAGGCAGACGCTGTCAGTCCGGCCGGGCGTCGTAGCCCATCTCGGCGATAACGCGCCGCAGCTCGTCTGAATGAACGCGCTGCTCGTCGTAGCGGACCCGGACGCGGGCGCGGCGGTACGAGGTAGCCGACTGCTCCACGCCCGGGAGATCCTCGAGCCGCTCATCGATCGCCAGCGCGCAACTCGCGCAGTGCATTCCGTTCACCTTAAGGGTCGTCTTCATCAGATCACCTCGATGCTCCCGCCGTACATGCCCATCGAGCACGAGTAATCGATCATTCCCGACGACTGCGCCGGCACGTCGACCGTGGTCTCCTGTGTCTGAGACAACACGTACTGTCGATCCTGGAACACTAGGGCGAGGGCACAGCCGGCTGACCCATCGCCCACAAAGACGATCCGCGCCGGAGCGCCGCTGCGAATCTGCACCCGGGCCGGCGAGTAGCCGGCCGCGGTGGCGGTGATCCGAACCTCCTGAACGCCGTCTTGTGCGGCCGGTGCCGCAACCACCGCCGGTGCCCTAGGCGGCACGACGGCCGACTTGACCTTGTCGAACGTAATCGGAGCGCCGCCGAGGGCGAGCGCCGCATTGAGCGAGACCAGCGCTACCGCAAGGATCGCTACAGCGGCGAACTTCAGAAAACGCGCTTGGGCAGCGGCGCCCAGCTTCGTGGCGAAGTAGCCGAGCGAGAAGAAGAGGGGAACGGTGCCGAGCACGAAGGCCGACATGATCAGGGACCCAGAAACAGCGCTTCCGGAATTCACGGCAAGAAGGGCGATGGCCTGCGTAACGCCGCAGGGCAGGAAAACCGTCAGGGCACCGAGCAGAGCCGGGGCGAAAGCGTCCTGCCCCCGAGCAGTCCGCCTGATCCGCCGCAGCAGGAAGCTCGGAGGCTGGAGGATCGCGTAGCGGAAGATTGGATGGACGCCGAGGAAGTGCAGGGCCGTCGCGATCATCAGGAGTGCGGTGAGCCCCTGCACGACTGCCCGGGCCTCGGGCGTCGGCTGAGCCAGGGCGCCGACGGCGCCGAGGAGCGCTCCTAGAACGGCGTAAGCGACGAGCTTGGCACCAAGGAACCACAGAATGGGGGCCGCATTGCGATCCAGGCGGGTGGCGGCAGGACTTTCGCAACCCTCGACCAGTTCCCGCTCAAACGGCAGGACGGAGGCTGCCTTGCGCTGAATGCCGGACGCGGCACGATTCTCGTTCGCCTCTAAACGCTGCTCGCGCTGCGCGACCGCCGTCGCCAAGAGCCCGCCCTGTACTGCTAGGCACGACAGGCCACCGGCAGTCAACCCGATGACCAGGACAAGCAGGAGGTTGACATTGTCCTCTGCCCCCGGCAACGCGGGCGCTGCTCGTCCAGCGAACAGGAGCAGCGCTATTAGGACGAGAGACGAGGCGGCGACCAGCCCCCATCGCTTGTCGCCGTCCGTGGCAAACTGTCGCTTGAGCGTGGCCGCGGTGGCCGGGTCGGTAGCGCGCGGGGGCGAAGTCATCTCTCGCCCGACACCGCGTGCGCGTGTTACCTCGTGCCGCGCCTTTCGACTGCGACCTTGCTGTCGTTTAGTCTTCCCCACCGGCGTCCCACTACGCAATGTAGCAGTTCGAGTCGACCCGCCCGCCGACGCCGGTCGAGAGGCTTGCAGGCCGCCCCTTCATTGC
>JAUJNF010000001.1:477963-610691 GCA_030446485.1 Thermoleophilaceae bacterium
GCGGCAAACGGCAGCAGACGGGGGACAGCTCACACGCGAGAGGTCGCAGGTTCGAAACCCGCCGCGCCCATGAAGACGGCCACCGAATCCGATCGAAAGGCGCGGTCGCCGTTCAATCCGATGAGTGCTTGTGACCGAGGCAGGGTTTGGACACGGGTACAGCCCCGATATGAGGTCCTCGGGGAGAAGGAGTTTGTCGATGCAACGGATGGCAGGCTTCGCAGTCCTGGCCCTGCTGTCCACGCTCATCGCCCCGGCCGTCGCCGGCGCCAGCCACCAGGGCGCCGCCGGACCTCCGCGCGACTTCGCGGTGGGCGGCGGCTTCACCGGTGCCCAGAGGTCCCCCTCCGGGGCGCAGCAGGTCGGCTTCGCCGCCTTCGGCGGGCCAACCACGTTCGTCGATCCCCTGACCCCGGTCTTCGGCGGTGACCCGGTAACCGGGCATTTCAGGGCGGGCGGGGAGTTCCTCGACCCTCAGGGCGGCAACAACGAGCTGATCGAGTTCCAGCAGGAGGGCCCGGTCACCTGCCTCGTCGTAGAGGGCAACAAGGCGCGGCTCGTCTACCCCCTGAAGCAGGCCAAGCCGGAGGCAAACGAGGCGAATGAGGTGCTCATCTTCCTCGAGGACAACGGGAATCCCGAGAACGGCCGGCCCACCGACATGATCGGCTTCGCCCTGCTCGCGGACGAGACCCCCACCGACGATCCGCCTTCGGAGCAGGACAGCGGGTGCGTGGCCCCGCTGGAATCCCCGGTGATGTCGACGCTCAGCAGGGGCAACATCACCATCCACGAGGCCCCCTAGCGGATCGAGGGCGGCACCAGGGCCTAGAACCCGTCCCCCCTGCCCCCGCGGAGGTCCCGGCCGTCCGAGCGCCCCGTGCGGCCGGCGGGCTACGAGCTGGTCTTGAAACGACGAGACCCGGCGTGTTATAGGGCGCTCTATCCGAGCACCGCTTCGCGCCACGTCGCCACCGTGGCCCTTCCGCTCGGTCATGACCGCCGCGGGTTCGCTCGCTGGCCGCGTCGAGGTTGTCGAGGTGGGCACCATGGGTCTCGCGAGCGCGTCACCTACGGGTGACCACAGACCGGCCGCGCTGCCTCCTGGGCCTGGCCCTGCCGCGGCGGCCCCCGCTGTACCTCTAACGCTTGGTCAGCGTGTCCCGCAGCGCCTCTAGGCCGGTGTAGGAGGGCGTCCAGCCCAGCTCGCGCTTGGCCTTGGCGGCGTCCATGATCGACGGATGGCTGATCGCTTCGGCCCACTCACCCGCCGGGGGAACGAACGGGGGCGTCGGAAGCGCGGCGATGGCCCGACCCGCGCGCTGGACAACGCCGCCCGGAACCGGAAACGCCGTCAGCCCCAGCTCGCGCGCCACCTCGGCGGCGGTCACCAGGCCGTCAGCGGCGATGTTGTAGGCGCCGGGAGCACCAGCGCCGACGATGCACAGCAGGAACGCCTGACCCACGTCGTCCTCATGGATGAGCTGCACCGGCAGCGCGGGCGCCGGCACCGGCGGCCCGACGGGCAGGCGGTCGAGCAGTCTCGCTGCGCCGCGGGCCAGCGGCACGAGCGCGGCGAGCGGGCCGGGGAGCACGTTCTTGGCGCCCACGGCGTGCGGGCCGAGCACGATCGGAGGGCGCAGGAGGTAGAGCCCGAGCTCGGGATGGCGCTCCGCCTCGCCCGTGAGAAGCTCTTCGAGCTCGGCCTTCTCCTGCGCGTAGAAGAGGTGCTTGGCCGGGCGGGTCGGCCACTCCTCGGTAAGCGGCACGGGGTTGTCGGGATGAAAGCCGTACGCGGCGACCGACGAGGCGTAGACGAAGCGCTTGGCCCCCGCTGCGGCTGCCGCGCGGAACGTGTTGAGCGTGCCGTCGACGTTGATCGCGCGGATCGTGTCGCGCGGCGCCGTGCCGGTGATCAGAAACGCCAGATGCACGACGACGTCGGCGCCCGCGAAGGCCTCCTCCAGCGCCGAGGGATCGCGCACGTCGCCTCGGCGGTATTCCATCTTGGTCCAGCCGTGCGACGCCGGGTCGAACTCGCGCCGCGCGATGCCGACGATGCGCTTGATGCGCGGGTCGGCCTCCAGCAGCGGGATCAGCCCGAAGCCGAACGTCCCGGTCGGGCCGGTGACGGCCACCGTCAGAGGCTTGGCGCGGGGCTTCTTTGCGCGAGACACGAAAGCCTCCCTACCCGGATGGGACACCGTTGCAACAGAAGGGAAGGCGCACCAGCACGGTGCGCGCGAACGCCCTCAGCCTCCGCGTGCGAGCAACCTGCGCGCCATCCGTTCCCGCGGCGTATCGTCGCCGAACGCCACGAATCAAAGGAGCACGGAATGTCGACCATCGAGCACGACACCAAGACGGGTTCCGCAGACACCGCTGCCATCGAGGAGCTGCACGAGATCGTCGACCGCCAGCGCGCCGCGTTCCTGGCCGACCCGTTCCCCTCCCTCGACGAGCGACGGGCACTCCTCGCCGCGCTGGCGGGCATGGTGATGAGCAATCGCACGCAGATCGAGGAGGCGATGAGCGCCGACTTCGGCGTCCATCCGACGCTCGCCACCGACCTGATCGAGGTGCTGGGCGTGGCGGGCCGCGCCGCGTACGTCGCGGAGCAGCTCGAAGGCTGGATGGCGCCCGAACCCCGCTACTCCGACCCAACGCTGTACGGCACCGGCCGCGCGTTCGTGCAGCCTCAGCCGAAGGGCGTCGTGGGCAACATCAGCCCCTGGAACTTCCCGTTCGACCTATCCGTCGGTCCGCTCACCGAGATGCTGGCCGCGGGCAACCGCGTGGTGCTCAAGCCCTCCGAGCACACCCCGGCGTGCTCGGAGGTGCTGCGGGACATGATCCGAGCGACGTTCGATCGCGACCGCGTGGACGTGGCCGTGGGCGGTCTCGAGCTGGCCAAGGCCTTCACCCGCGTGCGCTGGGACCACCTGCTCTACACGGGCAGCCCCGAGATCGGGCGCCAGATCGCGATGACGGCAGCCGAGCAGCTCGTGCCCGTGACGCTGGAGCTGGGCGGCAAGTGCCCGGCCATCCTCACCGACGACTCGATCGACGCCGAGTCGGTCAAGCAGGTGCTGGGGACCAAGGCGCTCAAGAACGGGCAGATGTGCATCTCGGTGGACTACTGCCTCGTGCCGAGAGAGCGCATGGACGACTTCGCCCGCCTGGCCGTCGAGCACGTGCGCGAGAACATGCCCGACTTCTACTCGTCGGAGAACAACACCGGCATCATCACCAACCGCCACCTCGAGCGGATCCAGAACCTGATCGAGGACGCCCAGGAGCGCGGCTGCGAGGTGCGACCGCTCGAAGAGGGCGGCGAGATCGACCCCGACACGCGTCAGCTGCCGATGTCGATCGTGCTCGATCCGCCCGACGACCTCGCCCTCATGCAGGAGGAGATCTTCGGCCCGATCCTGCCGGTGAAGGCCTACGACGAGATCGACGAGGCGATCGGGCACGTGAACGCCGGCGAGCGCCCGCTCGCGCTGTACGTGTTCTCGAAGGACGAGCAGGTGGCCGACGACGTGCTGCGGCGCACGACCTCAGGGGGAGCATGCGTGAATGCCGCGGCCGTGCACGGCGCTCTGCCGTCACTGCCCTTCGGCGGCATTGGGGAGAGCGGATCGGGCCGCCATCACGGCATCGAAGGCTTCCGCGAGTTCTCGAATCTGCGCGGGGTCTTCGTGCGCGGAGAAGGGGACCTGATCGAGGCCTTCGCGCCGCCCTACGGCGACACCGCTCAGGCAGTGGTGGGCGCGGCGTTCGAGGAGGCGGGCGGCTAGGGCTCGTCGCGCTCGGCCACAGCGCTCGACGCGCCGCGCGATGTCGTCGCGCGGCGCGCGCGGCTAGCTAGTCCGCACCCATACGACGTCCTTGGGACCGTCGCACCGCGGGACCCGACGAGCTCCGTCGAAGATCTCGTACATGGCGCCCCAGAAACCGACGGAGTCGCTGAAGCGGAGTGGCCAGCGGTACCCGTACCGACAGTCCGGACGCGACCGGAGCCGGAAGTAGACGACGAGCTCCGGGTTGTCGGCCGGCCCCTCCACCGCCAAGGAGTCCGCGTGGTCCCGGACCAGATGATCCCGTGCGACTTCGCGCAGGAACTTCCGCTTGCCCTCGTCCAGCCCGCCGCCGGTCTCTGCGACCCAACGGTCGATCCAATCGGGTTCCGGCATGCCGTCTGCCGTCAGCGCTCTGAATCCGCGTCCCGCCGCCGCGCCAGCAGACGCGCCGCCACCACGCCACCGATCGCTCCGAAGAGGTGCCCCTGCCACGAGATCCCCTCCTGGGGCGCGAGACCGGCCCGCCGAGCTCCGCCCCCGAGCGGGCCGAGCACCACGCCGAGCGCAGGCTCGCGGCTGCCGGGGTGGCCGATCCCACGGCTGAGGCGATATCAATCCCGACACGCGTCAGCTGCCGATGTCGATCGTGCTCGACGGCCCTCGACGCGGCCCGATCGCTCAGGCAGTGAAGGCGACGCGCTCGACGAGGCGATCGGGCACGTGAACGCGCGGCGCGCGCGGTGTTCAGCTAGTGTTGCGGCGCACGACCTCGCACGCATGCCGCAGCCGTGCACGCATGCCGTCACTGCCCTTCGGCGGCATCAGGGAGAGCGGATCGAGCTGGCCGCCATCGCGGCGCGCTTCCGCGAGCTCCGTCGAAGAGTGTTCGTCTCGTACATGACGCGCCCTAGGACCGCTCACTGTCGGGCAGCTCGTCGCGCTGAGTTCGCGCGCCCTCTCGTCGGCATCGCTTCGTACATGGCACGACGCCTTCATGACGCCCCGACGGAGTCCCCGGAAGCTCCAGCGCGGCACGCGCCAGCGGTATCCCCCGTGGGGTTGTACCGACACCTTCATGGACGCGACCGAGCCTGGGAAGTAGACGACGAGGTGATCGCCCGTTTCTGTCGGCCGGCCCCTCCACCGCTCAAGGAGTCCGCATCGAGGACGCGACCAGATGATCCCGTGCGACTTCCCGGGGGATGATGCGGCAGGGGGAGTCGCGCACGGTGGCCGGGTTCTTCAGGGTCAGCCCTCTCGTCCAGCCCGCCGCCGGTCTCTGCGGACCCAACGTCGATCCAACTCCACGGGTTCCGGCATGCCGTCTGCCGTCGCTTGCGGTCGCGTCGTTGTCCGCGACCGGACGCCGTCAGCAGACGCGACCGCCACCGCGCTGAGCTTCAACCCGTGGAAGAGAATCCGGCCACGTTGATGGGCGCCCGCCTCAGCGCCTAGACCAGGCTGGGCGGCCGATCCTGACCGCGGCCACCGATCGGGGGTCTGGGGACGGCGCCCCCCCGCCGCGCCCGCACACGCCCCGCCACCACGCCCCCGATCGCTCCGAAGAGGTGCCCCGGCCACGCGATCCCCTCCTGGGGCTCGAGACCCGCCAGCAGAGCTCCGCCCCCGAGAAGGCCGACCACCACGCCGATCGCAATCTCCACGAAGCCGCGGTTGAAGATCCCACGGCTGATGAGGTAAGTGGCGTAGCCGAACACCACTCCGCTCGCGCCGATGTGGATCGTCGACTCGGGGCTGATCACCCAGGTGCCGAGCCCACCGACCACGGCGACCACCGCGGTGACGGCAAGCACGCGCAGTGCCCCGCCGAGCGCGATCACGAAGCCCAGCACCAGGAAGGGGACGGTGTTGGCCACGAGGTGACCGAAGCCGGCGTGCAGGAATGGGGCCGCCACGACGCCCACCAGGCCGTCTGCGTCGCGGGGCTCGATCCCGTACTGGTCGAGCCGGCCGCCGGCGACCGAGTCGGCGATCTCGAGCACCCACATGAGGGTTACCATTGCGGCCACGAGCCACAGGCCCCGCCGTCGTCCCGCTCGCGAGGACGACTGCCCGGACACGGCCCCAGGCAGTAGGGCTCTCTCGACCTGGGCGCTCACGCCGCCATTGTCGCTGACGTCGGGCCCCCGGCCTGCGGCGCACGGCGCAGTTACGATGCGCCGGTGCTTCGCGTGCCACCTCGGACAGTCGGCTCCCTCGCGCTTCTCGCCCTGCTCCTGCTGCTCCCCGACTCCGCGCTCGCCCAGGCGGGCGGCGGCAGCTCGGGCTTCGGCGGCGGCGGCGGTGGTGGTGGTGGCGGCGGCGGTGGCGGAGGCTTCGGCGGCGGCTCCGGTGGCACCTCGGACGACGAAGGTGGCGGCTTCAGCTTCCTCCTCATCGTCCTGTTCGTCGTCGGCAGCCTGCTGTGGAGCGTCCTCGGCACCATGTACTACCGACGGCGCGTCAGGCGGCGCCACGCCCGGGTCCGCACCGCGGCAGCGGAGGCCGCCGAGGACGATCCCTGGTTTGCCCCCGACCACGTGGAGCGCGACGCGCGCCAGCTCTTCGTCGAGGTCCAGCAAGCGTGGGACCGCCGCGAGCGCAGCCGCCTCAGCCAGCTGATCGGGACGGATCTGTTCGTCGAGTGGGAGCGCCGGCTCGACGACTTCGAGCGCAAGGGGTGGCACAACCGCGTCGAGGTGCTGGGCGAGCCGGCGATCGCCTACATGGGCCTGACCAACCGCGAGGATGACGCGGAGGACCGCGCGACCGTGCAGGTCACCGCCACCCTGCGCTCCTGGGTGGTCGACCGCGAGGGCAGCAAGATCATGCGCAGCGGCGAGTCCGACGAGGAGATCGAGGTGAACGAGTTCTGGACGCTCGCCCGCAATGACGACCGCTGGATCCTCACCTCGATCGAGCAGAAGGAGGAGGGCGAGCACCACCTGACCTCGGAGATCGTCGCCTCGCCGTCGTCGGACGAACGCCTGCGCGACGAGGCCGTCACCGAGCTCGCGTCGGCCGACGCCCTTCCCGAGGGCTTCACCACCGCCGATCTGGCGGACTTCGACTTCGAAGGCGACGCCCGCGCCCACGCGCTCGACCTGTCCGTGGCCGACGGCCGCTTCGCCCCCGACGTGCTCGAGGCCGCGGCTCGCCGCGCCGTGGCGGCCTGGGCGGAGGCGGTCGACGGAGACGATGGCGCACTCGAGGCCGTGGCTCACCCCGACGCCAGGCGCGACCTCCTCTACGGTGGCGACGAGACGGGCCGCACGCGCCTGGTGGTGCGCGGCCCGCGCATCAGGCGGTTGCGGATCGCCGCGGTGGATGTCGAGAACACGCCGGCCACCATGCGGGTGGAGGTCGAGCTGGGCGGGCGCCGGTACGTGGAGGACCGCGACACGGCGGCGGTGCTGTCCGGCGACAAGAACCGGGCCACCACCTTCACCGAGCGCTGGACGCTGGCCCTGAACGGTCCCGGCGAGGCTCCCTGGCAGCTGATCGGCGGCCAGCCCGAGAGCCTCGCCACCTCCTAGTTTCCACCCGCATCGGGCGCGCCGAACCGCCGCGGGCCGCGGGCGTCGGGGCGGGCGGATAGAGTGCGCCGCGTGGATCTCAGGCACGAGAAGGTCACGATCGAGACCGACCGCTACCGGATCGAGGGCAACCTCACCCTCCCGCGCGAGGGCTACCGCAGCCGCCTGTCGGACTTCGTGAACCAGCGCGACCGCGAGTTCTTCTCGATCAGCGAGGCTACGGTGTCGACCCTCGACGCGCCGCCCGACTACTCGCACGAGGTTCCCTTCGTCATGATCGCCCGCCGGCACGTGCGGATGGTCACGCCCCAGGAGAGGCAAGAGGACCTCTGAGTCGGGCGCGGCGGGCTGACGCCTGCTCGCCCCGCACGCGGTACGGTCCCCCGACGATGGGGGACGGGGACGACGCCAGAGAGGTGAGCGCACGAGACGAGCGGGGCTCGATCAGGCCGCCGCGACTGCGGCGCGTCCTTCTCGCGGTCCCCTTGCTAGTGCTGTTCCTTCTGCTCCCCTTCCTCGCCGCTCCGACCCCCCGCGCCGACTTTCAGCCTGCCGCCACCCGCGCGGACCGCACCGAGCTGGTGATCGTCACCCGGTCGCAGCGGACGGTGGCGCGGCGGAGGGGACTCGCGGTGCGGGTCGGCGGGCAGCGGGGGCTGAGGCTCCGCCTCCGGGCGACCGTGCGCTTCCCCGGCACCCGGTCCAGGGGCGGCCTCCTTCGCCCGCGAGTGGTCAGGCTGCGTCACGCGCGTCGCACCGTGGTCCTCCGCCTGACCACCCGCGGGCGCCGCCAGCTCGGCCGCTGCCGAGACGGACGGGTGACGGTCGCTGCCTACCGGGTTCGCCGTTCGTCTCGCCGTCGACCGGTGGCGAAGAGGTCGGTCTCGCTGCGTCGCGATCGTGGCCGGTGCGGTGGGCGCAACGCTCCTGGGACCGGTCCGAACGATCCAAGGCCGGGCGACGGCGGCGATGCCTCGGACGTGAACACCGCCAACGCCGACCGGTGCGACTTCCTCGACCCGTCGGTGTGCCTGTATCCATTCCCCAACAACGAATTCACGAGGCCGGACTCCTCGACCGACACGGGGATCCGGGTGAACTTCGACCAGCTCTCGATGCCGCGGAGTGGACCGGACTCGGGCGGAGAGAACGCCGGCAAGCCGATCGAGGTCGACGACTACAACGTGGCCGATGGCTTCAGCCCCGGCCAGGCGCTAATCACGCGGGTGCCCGGCCTGGACAACCCCGACGCCTTCCGCCGCACGGGAGCGGTGCCGATCGACGACCCAGGGCGCTCCTTCGATCCCGAGCAGCCCGTCGTGGTCATCAACACGAAGACAAACCAACGCCACCTGATCTGGGCCGAGATCGACTCGAACCCGGCCGACCCGAAGGACCGCACGCTGATCATCCGCCCGGGCGTGAACTGGAGCGAGGGCACCCGCTATGTGGTCGCGCTCCGCAACCTCAAGGACGCAAGCGGCAACACCATCCCGGCCACCAGGGCCTTCCGGCTCTACCGGGACCGGTCGATCACCACCAAGAAGGAGATCGAGGACCGCCGGCCGCGGATGGAGCGCCTGTTCACCGAGTTGAAGGAGGCCGGCATCCGCCGCCGCGATCTCTACCTGACCTGGGACTTCACGGTGGCGAGCGCCCGCAACACCACGGCGCGGCTCCTCTCGATCCGCGACCGCGCCTTCGCCGAGCTCGGTGACACCAACCTCGCCGACCTCCAGGTGCAGGGCCGGGCGCCCACCTTCACGGTCAACCCCGACGATCCGGCCAACCTGCCCCAGACCGCCGACACGGACGGGGTCCGGGACTTCGCGCCCTGCTCGGCGGGTGCGACGCCCGCCTGCGAGGCCGGCGAGGACGCTGAGATAGCCCGGCGGATCAAGGGCACCTTCGTGATCCCGTGCTTCCTCGACCAGCCCGGCTGTCCGAGCGGCTCGCAGTTCGCCTACGACGACGGCAACACGGACGTTCCGCGGCGGATCCCCGGGAACACCTACGCGCAGCGCTTCACCTGCCAGGTCCCGCGCGTGGCCGTCGACGGACCGGCGGTCCGCCAGGGTCGGCCCTCGTTGTACGGCCACGGCCTGTTCGGCAGCGGCCAGACCGAGATCGAGCAGGGTCAGCTCCAGACCTTCGGCCAGGAGCACAACTTCGTGTTCTGCGCGACCGAGTGGGACGGCATGGCGCTGCAGGACGTTCCGAACGCCTTCACGATCCTCGGCGACCTGTCCCGCTTCCCAACGCTCATCGATCACGTGCAGCAGGGCTTCGTGAACATGCTCTACCTCGGGCGGTTGATGGTCCATCCCGACGGCTTCAGCGCCAACCCGGCGTTCAGGTTCGACCGGGGGGCCGGTCCACAGAGCGTGATCGACACGCGGCGGCTGTTCTACGACGGCAACAGCCAGGGAGGAATCTACGGCGGGACGCTCGCCGCCGTGGCCGTGGACCACGAGCGGGCGACGCTCGGCGTGCCGGGGATGAACTTCTCCACCCTCCTGCGCCGCAGCGTCGACTTCGACATCTTCGCCCAGGTGCTCTACCGGTCCTACCCCGACGAGCTCGAGCGCCCGCTCCTGCTGGGGCTCCTCCAGATGCTGTGGGACCGCGGGGACCCGAACGGCTACGCCCACCACATGACCGACAACCCGCTGCCCAACACGCCACCGCACCAGGTGCTCCTCCATCCGGCGTTCGGCGACCACCAGGTGGCCGACGTGACCACCGAGGTCGAGGCGCGCACGATCGGCGCGCGGATCCACCAGCCGGCGCTCTCTCGGGACCGCTACCGGGAGCCCCCGTACGGCACGCTCGGCAACCCGTTCTTCGGAATCGCGCCGCTGCCGGCGGAGCCCTTCGCCGGCTCGGGCCTGGTCTTCTGGGACTCGGGACCGTTCAGGATGCAGGGCGGTACGAGCCGCGGCACGCCTCCCCCGCCGGCGGCGAACCTGCCCAACCGCGACGGCAGGGACCCTCACGAGGAGCCGCGGAACACGGTGGCCGCCCGCCTGCAGAAGTCGGAGTTCCTGAAGATCGACGGGCGGATCATCGATGTGTGCGGCGGCGGCCCCTGCTACTCGCGGGAGTACAGCGGGCCGTAGGCGATCCCAGCGGTAGTCCCGTGAGCGGTGCCACCGGCGCGGTGGCGCTTCGATCGGGCTGATCGCCCCCGGCCGGTGGAGCATCGGGCAGGATCTGCCCGCCCTCCAGCACCTGCTCGGCCGCCCTCCATCGGGACCCGGCTCACGGCACCATCGCCACCACACGCGCGGGCGCTGCGCTCCCACCCTCGATGCGTAGTGGAAAGCAGGAAACGGTGAAGCCGGTGGGCGGCAGCGCGCCGACGTTCACCAGCCGCTCGATCTGGGAGTAGGGCAGGTCCGCCTGATGCGCCTCCCAGAAGACGTCCCGCTCGCGCATCTCCAGTGCCCGCTGGGCCTGGATGTGCAGCGGCGCGTCCCAGCCCCACGCGTCGACGCCCATAACGCGCACGCCGCGATCGAAGAGCCAGCGCGTGGCCTCGGCGGTCACACCGGGGCCGCGGGCCATGTAGTCGGGCTGGTCGGCGAACTCGTCGCGGCCGGTGCGCACCAGCACGATGTCGAGCTCTTTCAGCTCGTGCCCCACGCGGTCGAGCTCCGACTCCACCTCGGCGGCAGTGACGGCCTCGCCGTCCTCCTTGTGGGCCATGTCGAGCACCACCGCGTCGGAGTGGAACCACTCGAGCGGCAGCTCGTCGATCTTCTGAGCCGGGCGTCCCTGGATCGTCGAGTTGTAGTGCCAGGGTGCGTCCACGTGCGTCGAGTTGTGCGTGCCGAACTTGGTGAACTCGTCGTTCGACCACCCCTCGCCGTCGCGCAGCAGCTCGGGCGGCACTCCGAACAGCTGCTGGATCTGAGCGGCGCCCTCGGCATGGCCGGAGTAGGTGATCTCCGTGCGCAGCGGCGGGATCAGGTCGGGAGGGCTCTGCCGGATGGGGCCGGAGAGGTCGACGAACCGCACAGCGCGACGATACCGCCGGACGTACAGCGGGCTGGGCGAGACGGTATTTGAACCACGAGACACGCGGCCCGCATATGGCGGCTCCATCGCTTTCTGAGCTCAGATGCCTGAGCCGACCGAGCCTCGTCCCGCCACGCCGCCCGGCGACGCACGGCTCTCCGCGGTCAGCTTCCTTCGGCGATTCCGAGCTTGTCCTTTATCTTCTCAACCGTCTGCTTCACGGTCGGGGCTTTCATCACCGGCTCGTCGCGATAGCCCGTGTCGGACTCGCGCGGCGCGGGGAACTTGATGCCCTCGGTGTACGGCGCCTCCCGGTTCAGCAGCCAGGCGGCCTGCTGCTCGCCGAGCTCCTTACGCGCGTCCTCCGCGGTCATCCGGCCCTCGACGATCTCATGCATCAGGTTCGCCGCCAGGAAGTTGGCCGCCTCGTTGTCGCAGCTGAACGTCACCTGCCCGGCGGTGCGGTAGACGATCAGGCTGCCGTCGTACCGGGCAAGCTCGGGCAGCTTCTCGACCGGCACGTCGTAGTTGATCGTCTGCGAGATGAAGTCGGTGTGAGGCGTCGGGAAGTCGTGCGCAGTCTCATCACTCGTCACGATCGTCCGCTTCCACGGGCCGCTGTCGTGCCAGATCAGCAGCGTCGGCGTCGCCTCGTTCGGCGGGCCGTACTGCTTCACCATGTCCTGGGCCATCTTCTTCGGAGCCGAAGGCCACCTCTCGATGACCGCATCCAGGTCGGCCTCGGGGACGCCGAAGGCCGCACCCGGTGCGGACTCATCTCCGCTCGACGCCTTCTCCCGTTGGGCGCCGATCTTCGTCTTGGCGACCGTCTCGACTCGATCCTTCGGATCCACGCTTCCCCTCCAAGTTCCGCTACCGCCCGGGCAAAGTGTCCATACCCGGACAGCCGGCGGAAGAACCGTCTCGCTCGACCCGTAGCGCCACGCAAGCCGTGCTCGCTTGCTTTAGCGGAGAGGGAGGGATTCGAACCCTCGAGGCAGATTTCTCCGCCCACGCGATTTCCAGTCGCGCTCCTTAAGCCACTCGGACACCTCTCCGGGCGTGGCCCATCGTAGAGCTACAGGCCGAGTCCCCTGACTCCCTGCTCGTTCCAGCCCAGGTGATGGGCAAGCTCGTGGCGCAGCGTGCGCTCCACCTGGGCGGCCAGCAGGTCGGGGTCGTGGCCGAAGTCGCGCTCGAGCGTGTCCCGGTAGAGCACGATGCGATCGGGATGGTTGTCGCGGGCCACCGTGTCCCCCATGTAGTGACCGTAGGCGCCGGCCTCGGCGCCCAGATAGGACACCACCACGGGCACCCGCTCCAGCACCGCGCGAAACTCGTCCGGGAGCTCCTCGATCGCCTCTTCCACGAGTGCCCCGAAGCGGTCCTCGTCTAGCGGTGGCGGCGGTCGCCGGGCGAGCTCCTCGCTGCGGGCGACCATGCGGTCGACCTCCGCCTCGCTCAGGCTTTCGCGTCCGGTGAGCGCCACGGCCGCCCAGGCGCTCAGCAGCACGAGGGCGAGCGCGCCGGCCACCAGGCTGATCAGCTCCTCGGCGCCCGAGAGCGAGGGCGGATTGAGGAGGAACAGGATCGTTCCGATGATGAAGGCGGTGAGCGCAGCAGCTCTGAGCACCGGCTTCACGTCCTTCATGGAACGAGGGTAGTTACCGCGGTCGCCGGCGGGGGTACAGGGCTTTCTCCGCAGTCAGCCATCCACCGGAGGTCTCGATGTCGCGAATCCCACTGCCGTCCTCTCCCAGCCGCCGTCGCTCGTCGGCGCGTCGAAGCAGGGCGGTGTGGGTGCTGTTGATCGGTGCCCTCGGCGCCGCGGTGGCCGGACGGGGGCGCGTGATGGCGCTGCTCGGACGCGGCCCGGAGGACGATCTCTATGCGGGCGCCACGGTCCCGGGCAACGAGGGACCGGCCGTGGCGGCGGCGCAGACCGAGGTCGACGACATCGCGCACGAGGAGGTGCCGGCGGCGGTGGACCCGGAGGGCGACGACCCGGCCGGCGCGGAGAGTGAGGCGGTCGACCCGCCCTCCGACGACATCCCTGAGGTCGCCGTCTCCGAGGGGGAGGTCGACGATGTCACGGCGGCCGACAGCCGCCTTGGCGCCGACGCGGAGGAGCCGGCGGACGACCCGGTCGCGGGGGCGGACTCCGCTCTCGACGACCTCCCTCCCATGGCCGGCGATGAGATCGACCCCACCCTGTCCGCCACCGAGGTCGCCGATCCGGCCGCCGTGGTCGATCCCGGAGAGGCCGCCGTGGCCGTGGAGCCGGACCCGGAGGCGCCCGCCGACTCACCCGACGCTGTGCCGCTCCCCGACGACGCGAGCGAAGACCCGCTCGCGATCGAGGAGGCCGACAAGGCCGCCGCCGAGGCCGGGGCGATCGGGAGCGAGCCCGAGGACCCCGACCGGCCCTAGCCGGCCGTTAAGCTGCCGTCCGCGCCGGCCGAGGAGGTACGGCTCCCCTCATGGGCCTCCCCATCGTCATCCTCATCCTCGCTGTCGTCGGCCTGATCCTGGGCAGCGCGTTCGTGCTCGGCGCGCCGATACTGGCGGTGCCGTTCCTGCTCCTCCTGCCGGGGCCGTTCGTCATGCTCGGCGCGGCGCGCAACCAAGCGCGCCAGCGGCGCATCAAGAACTTCCGGCGGGCGGCCAAGGCCAAGAAGACCGACTTCCGCCCCGCGGATCGCGAAACGATCGTCTAGGCGGGGCGGCTCTCCGGAGATGCGTCTCCGGAGCTAGCCGGCGTTGTCGGGGTTCCCGGTGGCCTGGCCCTCGTTGCCGGGCGTGCCCGGATTCTCGTGTGCCTCCTTGCGGGTGTCGGCGCTGTTGTCGTCGTCGACCACGTACTCGGGCGGTGCATCTTCAGGCTTCTGGTCCGACTCGGTCTCGGGCGTGTCGTTCATGGCCGCCTGATACCCCAGCGGCGGCCGAGCGAATCCCCGTCGATGTAGCGTGACCACTTCGACCGCGATGAGTTTCGCCACTTCGCCCGGTCCTAGTCGTAAGGATTCCGAAAAGGAGGTCGCAATGGCCCGCTACGTAGACGGTTTCGTCGTACCGGTTCCGAAGAGCAAGCTCGACGCCTACAGGCGCATGGCGCGCAAGGCCGGCAAGATCTGGCGCGAGCATGGCGCGCTGGAGTTTCGCGAGTGCGTCGCCGAGGACGTGAAGTCCGGGAAGGTCACGTCGTTCCCGCAGAGCGTCAAGCGCAAGCCCAGCGAGACGGTCGTGTTCTCGTGGATCGTGTTCAAGTCTCGCGCGCAGCGCGATAGCGTGAACGCAAAGGTGATGGAAGATCCGCGCATGGCCGACCTGATGGATCCCGGGGCCATGCCTTTCGACGGCAAGCGCATGATCTACGGCGGTTTCGAGGTGGTCGTCGACGTCTGAGGCCATCACCTCGCCAGGCCCGTGGGTCTCCGCCCGTCGTACAGAGGTGATGCTCTTGGCCGACCTCACCGCGGGGCGGAACTTCAGAACCTTCTAGCGGAGAGGGGGGGATTCGAACCCCCGATGGACGCTTGACGCCCATAACGGTTTTCGAGACCGCCGCATTCAACCGCTCTGCCACCTCTCCAAGTGGCGCTCGAGCCGAGCCGCCGGCTCGGGCGGCGACCCCTAAGGTAGCGGGAATCGACGCTCGCTCCGGGGCATCGGCTCAGCGGCGCGTCGCGAAGAACCCCCGCAGCAAGCCGGCCGACTCCTCCGCCAGCAGCCCGCCCGCGACCTCCGGCCGGTGGTTCAACCGCGGCTCAGCGAGCACGTCGAAGACGCTGCCCGCGGCGCCGGCCTTGGGATCGGTGGCCGCGTAGACCACCCGCGAGACCCGCGCGAGCACGATCGCTCCGGCACACATCGCACACGGCTCGAGCGTCACGTACAGCACCGTGCCCGACAGCCGCCACCCCCGACGGCCCGCGACGCCTCGCGCAGTGCCAGGATCTCGGCGTGGGCGGTGGGATCGCCTCGCAGCTCGCGCTCGTTTCGCCCGGCGCCCACCATCTCCCTCGGCGGCGATCACGCAGCCCACCGGGACGTCGTCGTGGGTCGGAGCCTGCTCGGCCTCCCGCAGCGCCAGCCGCATGAAGTACTCGTCGCGCGGGAAGAAGACGGGCCTCATGGGCACGACCGCGTGCGCCGGGCTCGTTGCGCATCCCGACCCCGCGACCGAGCCGTCCGGCCCAAAGGTCCGCAGCAAGGGTGCAACCTTTCAGGCTGGCCCGCGTTTGAGTCGAAGTACCCTCGGAAGGGCAGGTACCCCGGCCGCATGCGCACTCGACTCCTCATAGGGCTCACTCTGACGGCGGCATCGATCGTCATGCCCGCGAGCGCAGTCGCGGCCGAGTTCGTCCCCGGCGAGGTGATCGTCAAGTACAAGGGCAGCTCATCGCCGGCCGCCCGCGTTGACGCCCAGCAGGACGCCGGGGCCGGTCGCCCCGAGCCGATCGCCGATCGCACGCGAGAGCTGGCGATCCTCGACGGCGAGTCGGTGCCCGAGACGGTGGCCGAGCTGAACGAGGACCCGAGCGTCGCCTACGCCGTCCCCAACTACGTCGCCCACGCCAGCGAGCTGGTCCCGAACGATCGCGGCTTCGGCCCCCCCGGCGACTGGCGGTCGGTGCAGTGGAACTTCCTGGCCGACAGCGGGGTGAACGCGCCCGCCGCCTGGGAGACGGCCGCTGCGCTCGGCGCTCCCGGGGGACGCGGCGCCACGGTGGCCGTGCTCGACACCGGCGTCGCCTACGAGAACTACGGGCGCCACCGCCGCGCGCAGGACCTGCGCGGAACGCGCTTCGTGCGGGGCTACGACTTCGTGAACGGAGACAGCCACGCAAACGACCTCAACGGACACGGTACCCACGTGACCGGAACCATCGCCCAGACCACCAACAACGGTCGCGGGGTCACGGGCCTTGCCTACGGGGCGACCATCATGCCGATACGTGTGCTCGACAAGTACGGCGGCGGGGACGCGGCCGCCATCGCGCGCGCCATCCGCTTCGCCGCCAACCGTGGCGCCGACGTGATCAACATGAGCCTCGAGTTCGACAGCCGTGTGCGGGCCTCCTACATCCCCGACGTGCTCGGGGCCATTCGCTACGCGAACCGGCGCGGGGTCGTGGTGGTGGGGGCCGCCGGCAACCAGGCGGGATCAACACGCTGCGGGACCACCTGTCCCGTCGCCTACCCGGCTGCCAACGGCATGGTGATCGCCGTCGGCGGCGTGACCCACCGACAGTGCCTGGCCGGCTACTCCAACACCGGCCCCCAGCTCGATCTGGTGGCGCCCGGAGGCGGTCGTGACGCGCGACCCGGCGACAACCCGCGTGACCAGCAGAGCTGCCGCCCGGACCAGGGCGGGCGCTTCATCTTCCAGGAGACCTTCACCCGCCCCAACCAGCGGCGCTTCAGCCTGGTGTCGGGGTACGAGGGCACTTCGATGGCCGCGCCGCACGTGTCGGCCACAGCGGCGCTCCTGATCGGGAGCGGCCGGCTGGGGCGCGATCCAAGCCCTGCGGACGTGGAGCGCCGGATCGAGGAGACCGCCCGTGACCTGGGCACCGACGGCGTGGACGACCGCTACGGCGCGGGCCTCCTGGACGCCGCCGCTGCGCTGGCCCCGTAGCGCCCGCCCGCCGGCGACCGCGTCAGGTGGCCGCGTCGGCCCGCCTCAAGTGGTACGGATGATCATCACGCTGCAGGGCGCGTGGTGCGACACCTTGTTGGGCACGCTGCCTAGCAGGAAGCGCTTGGCACCGGTCATGCCCTTGTTGCCGACCACGATGAGGTCGGCACCCTGCTCCTCCGCCACGTCGAGAATGGCGTCCGCGGGATCGCCCTCGCGCGCGAACGTGTCCACCTGAACCCCCTGCTCGGAGAGCGTCTCCGAAGCTTCCCTCAGCGTCGCGTTCACGTCCTCCTTCACGTTCACCATCCACTCGAGGTCCCGCGGTACCTCCTGCTGCTCCTCGCGCAGGCGGGTGTTCGACACCGGCTCGTAGGCGCTCACCAGGTGCACCTTGGCACCGACGCTCTTTGCCAGGTCGGTCGCCTGCCGCACCGCCTCACCGGCCGTCTGAGACCCATCGGTCCCCACCACGATCGAGCCGAACATAGTCCTCCTTCACCGCTTGGAGCCAGAACCCGGCGCGATCATACGCGCGGAGACGATCGCCGGGGGGTTGCGGGCGGCACAATGGGGAGGTGCCGCGCTACTGGTTCTACCTACAGCTCGTGATCGTCCTCTGCGTGCTGATCTCGGCGGTGATTGTCGCGATAAAGCTCTGAGCACCCGAGCGGGTGCGGGCCCTGTCAGCCCGGCGGCGGTGGCATTGGGTTCGCCGCGAGCGCCCGGGCCACCGCGAGCAGGTTGGAGGCCGCGGCCTCCCCGGTCGAGCGCGACCAGTCGTGCCCCTCGTCGGTGTCGAGATAGGAGGGACCGGGGCCCGGCCCCTTGTTCCAGTAGGTCCAGGCCTGGCCGGGGATCGTGAAGCCGAAGTCGCTCAGGGATCCGCCCACCTCGCTGATCACATGGTGGGCGCCGTCCTCGTTGCCCGTCACGACCACGCCGGCCACGCGGTTGTAGGCCACGGGGCGCCCCGCCTCGTCGGTCTCCGAGAGCAGCGCGTCCATGCGCTCGATCACCCGCTGCGCCACGCTCGAGGGCTTGCCGACCCAGGTCGGCACGGCCATGATGAGGATCTCGGCACTGAGGACCTCCGCGCGGATGGCGGGCCACTCGTCGCCGTTGCCCTCGTCCGACGACACGCCGGGGCGCACGTCGTGGTCGACGACGCGGATCGTATTGGTCTCGACCCCTTCGCGCTCGAGCGCTCCCAGCACGATGTCGGCGAGCACCTGCGTGTTCGAGCGCTCCGGCGACGCCTTGAGCGTGCAGTTGAGCGCCAGGGCCTTCATCGCGACGGCAATCTATCCGGCGCCGGTGGCGGAGAACGAAACAAACGAGAAACAGGAACCAGCCGCTCGCCGGGAAAGCCCGCTAGGCGCTCGACTGAGACACCGAGCCAACCGCCTGACGCTCGTCGGCCGGAGCGCCGCCGTTAGGCGCGGTGTCGGCCGCCACGCCGCCGGCGCTGGGCGCAGCGTCTCCCGGTCGCGCGTACAGGTACCAGTACCCGCCGGCCACGAATATCGCCGCCCCGACCAGGTTGCCGAGGAAGGCGAAGATCCAGTTGTGCACGGCGTCCCACCAGGTCAGGTCGGCGCCGGCGAAGATGGCCGCGGGGATGAAGAACATGTTGGCCACCACGTGGTCGAAGCCCATGGCCACGAAGGCCATGATCGGAAAGAAGATGGCCAGGATCTTTCCGCCGATGTCCTGGGCGCTGAGGGCCATCCAAACCGCGAGGCATACGAGCCAGTTGCAGCCCATCGCGCGCAGGAAGATCTGCCACTCGGTTTCCTCCACGCCCTTCTTGGTGGCGATCGCGTCCAGCCGTGCGAACACCATCTCGTCGCTCACCACACCCGCCTGGTCGGCCAGGAAGAAGGCCACGAACAACGAGCCAAGCAGGTTGCCGACGAGGACCAGGCCGAAGTTCTCGAAAATCCGCCTGAGCGTCACGCGCCCCTTGAAGGCCGCCAGGGGCAGCAGCGCCATGTTGCCGGTGAGCAGCTCGGAGCCGGCGATGATCACGAGGATCAGGCCGAGGCTGAACACCGCGCCCGCGAAGAAGGTCGGCAGCGTCCCCCAGACCTCGGGGTCGAGGCCGGCGGTGGTGGTGGTGGCCAGCAGCGCGCCGAAGGCGATGTAGGCGCCGGCCAGGAAACCCGCCACCAGCGCCTTGTCCCACGACAGCTTGGCCTTCGAGACGCCCTTCTCGATGCCGACCTCGGTGATCTCCGCTGGGTCCTTGAACGACATGTCTCTCCCCCTCAGGCTCGCTCTTTGGCCAGGTCGGCGGCGGGCACCCGCGCCGCGCGCGCGACGGCCTCGTCGTCCCCCGCCGACGTCCTACCCGCACCCACCCACGCGTAACGGAAAGCGAGGCCCGCGGCGAGGTACAGCGCGCTGGCGAGATGGTGCACCGGAGCGCCGCCGCGCTTGCGCGCCAGGCGTAGCGCCAGGCCGCCGCGCACCGACCACTTGGCCCGGACGGCCTTGGTCGAGCGGCTCTCGCCAGGCGGCCGAGCCAGGCCGCTTCTCGTTGCCGCTCGAAAGGAGCAGCTCGGCGGCCATGGCGCCGGTCTCCACACGGCCGAGCGCGGTGCGCGTCGGGTGACCGCTCGGCAGCCCCGTGGCGCTGAGTACGAGGCGGTTGGCGGCCGCTCCCGTGGCCGCCGCCGTCGCTACGAAGATCGGTGGCAGGAACACGCGGCTGCGCGCCCACACCGGCACCGCGGTCGAGGCCAGCAGCACGCCCGTGTAGGAGCCGAGATAGAGGCCGAGGCCGGCGGTGCCCGCACCCAGGGCCCGCGCCGTGCCCGAGCGCCCCAGGACGTCGGCGGCCACGGCGGCGCCCGCAAGGTTGGAGAAGCCCATGAGGCACCACGCCCCCATGGACATCGGCGAGCGCGGCTTGAAGATCCTCAGCATGTTCAGGAAGCGCGCCGGACGGCCAAGGTCCTTCACGAGCAGGGGCGCGGACGGCAGAGCGGCGGCAAGGGTGACCATCCGCGCCGTGCGGGCGGAGCTATGGTCGCCCGCGGCGTCGCAACCGAGGGCGACGAACGAGGATCCCGTGGCTATGCCGCCGAGCCAGAAGTACAGCGGCACCTCCCAGGTCCACACCGCGGGCTTGATCACCGGGCCCTGCACCGTGTCCGGGATCTCCTCGCCACCGCGCATCCGCCGTGCCGCCGATTGCACCTGGCCGTCGACCGCCGCCTCGGGGGCGTAGCTCGTGTCGCGGCCGTAGAGGTAGGACCAGCGGGCGTCGCCGAAGCGCCCGCGCGTGAGAGCCACGGCGGCGCCCTCCACGGCCCGCCGGTAGCTCCCCGGCTGGCCGCGGGTGCCGAGCGCGGGAGTGGTGTCGCGCGTGCCGCCCGAGCCGCCGGCGGCCCCTTCGCGCTCGGCGGCGCTGCCGCCCGAGCCGCGCCGCTTGCTCACCGCCGCCGGCCGCCTCGGTGGGAGAGCACGAAGGTGGCCACGACGGCCCCCGCCGCCGCCAGCGCCGCGCCCAGTCCGGCGGCCGTGGCCACCGGGGCGTTCTCCTGGATCGGGGACTCGGCCTGCGCGGGCAGGCCGAAGCGCTCGGGCGCCTCGGTGAGGAGGAAGAATGCCCCGAGCCCGCCGGCGAGCTGGTCCTGCGGCTCGTCGCCCGCGCCGTAGAGGTAGGCGCCGTCGATGCCGCGCGCGTGCAGCTCGGCCACGCGCCGCCTGGCGATGTCCACGAGCTCGTCGTAGGGGCCGAACAGGATCGAGTCCGTCGGGCACGCCTTGGCACAGGCCGGCTCGAGGCCGTCCTGGAGGCGGTCGTAGCAGAGCGTGCACTTCCCGGCACGCCCGTCGATCTTGTCCCGGTCGACGACCCCGAAGGGACACGAGGGGATGCAGTATCCGCAGCCGTTGCACACATCCGGCTGGATGAACACGGTCTGGAACTCGGTGCGGATGATCGCCCCGGTCGGACAGGCGTCGAGGCAGCCGGCGTTCGTGCAGTGCTTGCACACATCCGACATGAACAGCCAGCGGTCCATCTGCGCCACGGCGCCCGCGACATCCACCCCGCCCGAGCCCTCTTCCTCCCCAGCCCCGCTCTCGGCCAGAGCGACCAGGTCGAGATCTCCAGGACTGTCCACCGTCCCCCGTCCCCCGTCCCCTGTCCACCGTCCCCCGTCCACCGGGAGAGAAGGCACCCCCCCTCCTCCCCCCGCCGCCAACCGCGAAGCCGCATCCTCACGCTCCGCAGCCGACGGCGCCAGCCGCTCGACGAAGCGCACGTGCCGCCACGTAGCCGCCCCGAGCGAGCCGGTGTGGTCGTAGGACATGCCCTTGCGGAACACCGAGCCGTCCGCGGGCAGGTCGTTCCACTGCTTGCAGGCCACCTCGCACGCCTTGCACCCGATGCACACCGTGGTGTCGGTGAAGAAGCCCATGCGCTCGGCGCCCTCACGGTGGATGGCGATCTCGGTCGGCGCCGCGCTCACGCGGAGGAGCCCTTCTCCCCCGAGCCGTGAGTGCTCTGGCCCGTCTCGGCCGCCCGGTGCGGCTGGTCCGCGCGGTGATCGCCCGAGGCGGTGAGCCACGACTCGGACCGCACGCCGGCCATCCGCGCGGTCGTCTCACGCGAGCGGCGCCCCGCGCGCACGTCGCACGAGAACGCCTTCGACTCCTGGATCGACACGTTGGGGTCGCCGGAGAGCACCACCAGGTCGTTCGTGGCGTCGCCGGTCACGCCGTCCTCGGAGCTCGCGTAGCTCCCCCAGTGCCAGGGCAGGCACACCTGGTGGAGCGTCTTGCCCGCCACCTGCAGGGGCCGTACCCGCGGGGTCACGAGCGCGCGGGCCTCGATCTCGGCGCGCTCGGTGGCGATCGTCATCCAGCCGCCGTCCTCGATGCCGCGCTCGGCGGCCAGCACCGGATCGATCTCGGCGAACATCTCGGGCTGCAGCTCGGCCAGCCACGGCAGGTTGCGGCTCATCGACCCCGCCGTGTGGTGCTCGGTGAGCCGGAAGGTGGTGGCCACCAGCGGGTAGCGCGGGTCGGCCGGCGGGTTGATCGGGTTGTCGGTGCGGTCCCAGGTGATGGCCGCGGGGTCGGCGCCCATCTCGGGATAGAGAAGGTTGCCGACCGGCGACTCGAACGGCTCGTAGTGCGTCGGGAACGGCCCGTCGAGCAGGCCGCTCGGCGAGTAGAGCCAGCCGCGACCGTCGGCCATCATGATGAACGGGTCGTCGCCGGCTATCGAGTCCATGCCCTGGGCGTCATCGGGCGGGACGTAGTCGGGGCGCTTGTCGGCGGGGAAGTCGGGTACGTCGTAGCCCGCCCAGCGGCCCTCGTCCTCGTCCCACCAGACGTACTTCTTGCGCTCGGACCACGGCCGGCCATGCGGATCCGCCGAGGCGCGGTTGTAGAGGATGCGGCGGTTGGCGGGCCACGCCCAGCCCCACTCCGGCGACACCCAGCCGCCGGGGGCGTCGAGGTCGCCGGGGTTTCGCCGGCGGGTCTGGTTCACGCCGTCGGCGTAGCAGCCGGCGTAGATCCAGCAGCCGCCCGCCGTCGAGCCGTCGGCACGCAGCTCGGCGAAGCCGCTCACCGGCCGCCCGGTGGCCACCTCGTAGCCGTTGATCTCACGCAGCACGGACTCGGCCTCCGGCTCCTCGTGCTCGCCGCGCTCGGGGTAGTCCCACCGCAGGTTCACGATCGGCCAGTCCCGCTCGCGCTCCGAGCCCGCGTAGTGCGCCCTCACGCGCTTGGCCAGATGGTGCATGAAGTGCAGCTCGGAGCGGGCGTCGCCAGGCGGCTCGAGCGCCTTGTCGCGCCACTGCAGCAGTCGCTGGGTGTTGGTGAAGTGGCCCTCCTTCTCCACATGGCCGGCGGCGGGCATGAGGAAGACCTCGGTGTCGATGTCCTCGGTGCGCAGCTCTCCGGAGGCCACCTCGGGCGAGTCCTTCCAGAAGCGCGCGGTCTCGATGTCGGCCAGGTCGCGCACCACGAGCCACTTGAGCTTGGCGAGCGCGCGGCGCTGAAGGCCCGCGTGTTGCGAGCCGACCGCCGGGTTCTGGCCCATGACGAACATGCCGTCGAGGCCGCCGTCGATGGCGCGCAGGGTCGTGGGGAAGTGCGAGTGGTTGCCGGTGATCTTCGGCAGGTAGGAGAACCCGTAGCCGTTGTCCTCGGCGGCGGAGTCTCCGAACCAGGCCTTCAGCAGCGACACGATGTAGTTGTCGAAGTGCGACCACCAGCCGCGCTTCGATCCCATGCGCTCTACGTAGCCGGCAAGCGTCCCGTCCTCTTCGGACGCACGCGGCATGGGCAGGTAGCCGGGCAGGATGTCGTACAGCGTCGGGATGTCGGTCGAGCCCTGGATCGACGCGTGGCCGCGCATGGCCATGACCCCGCCCCCGGGGCGGCCGACGTTCCCGAGCAGAAGCTGCAGGATGGCCCCGGCGCGGATCATCTGCGCCCCGGCCGTGTGCTGTGTCCACCCGACCGCGTACACGAGCATCGTGGTGCGCTCCCGGCCCGAGTTCTCGATCAGCGTCTCGGCCACCCGCAGGAAGTCGGCCTGCGGCACCCCGCACACCTGCTCGACCATTTCCGGCGTGTAGCGGGCGTAGTGCTTCCTCAGCAGCTGGAAGACGCAGCGCGGGTGCTCGAGGGTGGGGTCGCGCTGGGGGTCGCCCTCGAGCAGGCCGCCGCCGGTCTGGTCGCTGAAGGCCTGCGTCGTGTGCTCACGGTCACCCGCGGCCGACGGCACCTCGCCGCCCTCGTAGGCCCACGAGCGGCGGTCGTAGGAGCCGGTGTCCGGGTCGAAGCCGGAGAACACCCCGTCCAGATCCTCCGGCCCCCGGAAGTCCTCGCTCACGAGCGTGGCCGCGTTCGTGTAGTTCACAACGTAGTCGCGGAAGAACGAGTCGGTCTCGATCACGTGGCGGATGAGCCCGCCCACGAAGGCGATGTCGGCGCCGGCGCGGATCGGCACGTACTGGTGGGCGAGCGCGCTGGTGCGCGAGTAGTG
Source organism: Thermoleophilaceae bacterium (assembly GCA_030446485.1). Classification (GTDB taxonomy): domain Bacteria; phylum Actinomycetota; class Thermoleophilia; order Solirubrobacterales; family Thermoleophilaceae; genus JAUJNF01. The sequence continues at coordinate 501,982 of JAUJNF010000001.1, forward strand.
CGGATCGACGTGGATCAGCTTGGCGCCGCGCTCACGCGCCTTCATCGCCCAGCGGTAGCCCACCGGATGCGCCTCGGAAAGCGATGACCCCTGGATCCAGATGCAGTCCGCCATCTGCATGTCCTGCTGGAAGTTGGTGGCCCCTCCGCGGCCGAACGAGGTCCCCAGACCGGGGACCGTGGAGGAGTGTCATATGCGCGCCTGGTTCTCGATCTGCACCGCGCCCATCGCGGTGAACAGCTTCTTGATCAGGTAGTTCTCCTCGTTGTCGAGCGTGGCCCCGCCGAGGTGGGCGAAGCCGAGCGTGCGGTCGACGCGCCGGCCGCGCTCGTCGCGCTCCTGCCAGTGATCCTCGCGGGCGCGGATCAGGCGCTCGGCGATCATGTCCATCGCCTGCTCGAGCTCCAGCTCCTCCCATTCGGTGCCACCCGGCCGGCGGTACCTGACCTTGGTCAGGCGCCCGGGCTGCTGGATGAGCTGCCGCGAGGCGGAGCCCTTGGGGCAGAGCGTGCCCTGGTTTATCGGCGAGTCGGGATTGCCCTCGATGTCCACGAGCTCGCCGTGGCGCGTGTACACCAGTTGGCTGCACCCCACCGAGCAGTAGGGGCACACCGACACGTCGGCCTTCAGTCCGGCTATCCGGGGTCCCGCCTGCCGGGTGTTCTTGGAGACGGCGCGCGGGCCGAGGCCCCAGTCGGCGGCGCGCCCCACGACGGGCAGGCGGCGCAGGCGGGAGAAGGTCCGCGGGCGGTTCGACCCGTTCTCCACGATCCGCCCGCTGTCCTCCATCGTGCCCTCGTCAGCCCGCTTCGGCCAGTGACTTGAGCCGCTGGAGCGCCCTCGTATTACGCCCGTGTAGGAGCGGGTCCACGACCTTCGCAAGCAGTCGCATCGGCAGGCCGCCCACCGGGTGCTCGTCCATGGTCACGCGTGTCCGGCCGGACTCGCTCTCGAGGTAAAGCACGATGCGCGCGGCGCCCAGCGGCCGGCTCCTGGCCCGCAGCACGAGCCGCCGCGGCGGGTCGACCTCCTCGACCAGCGTGTGGTCCTTGATCGTGACCGGGCCGAAGCCGACGGTGTGGTGGAACTTCGTCCCCTTGGCGGGCCAGTCGGCCTCGGCCGCACGCACCTCCTTGGATCCCACCACCCAGTGCGCGTAGCTGCGCGGATTCGACAGAACCCCGAAGACGCGGTCGCGCGGGGCGTTGATGAGGATCCGGTTGCGCGCCATCAGCGCTGCGACGTTACCCGCCAAGCGCCGCGCGCGAACACCACGCGGTCGTCCACGACGGCGAGCCGGGCACCAGCACCCGTCGCTAACCGCTCACGGCGTGCCGGCCACCGGGTACTCCGGCCACCGAAACAGCGGCTTCTGGTAATCCATTAGCCAGGAGAGCACCCTCGGATCTCGATCGATGAGGTACTCCGATCCCTTCACCAACTCCACGAGGAAGCGTTCCGGGCTCATCTCGATTCGCTTCAGGTCTGGCCCGAACCCCGCATAGGTCGTATGCATTTGCCGACAGTCGTTGGCCTCGAGTATGGCGTCCGACTCCTGCACCACGCGCCTCGCCAGCTCCAGATCGCGCATCTCCCCCACCGGCCGGGTGTGAGTGACGGGGGTGCCATCGATGATGCCGACGTTCTCGTAGTCCAGGAGCTTCGGCCAGAGGGAGTCCAATCCCCACCCCCAGCCGGTCACGGTCAGGTCCAGGGTCGGCAGGAGCCTCTCCAGCGCTGGTCTACTGAAGCCCGGCATCATGATCTCCACGAATCCGACCCAGCGCCCGTAGAAGCTCGCGTTCTTCATCGTGATGAAGTGCGCGTAGTAGGAGCTCTCGTGTAGCGCAGGGGCAAAGAGCTCCAGGCCAACTGCCCTTGCCACTTCGAACATCGTGGTGACCGTGTCCTGGTCGGCACGTATGTCGTCGTCGGGAAGCCAGATGTAGTCGTAGTCGCGCCAGCCGTCCCATTCGTTCAAGACCGTTCGAAGACCCGACCACTTCGGGCCGGGCATGACGTCTCCCACCACGTACTCGGAGTCGCTCTGCTGTGGAATCGCCTGGTAGGGAGCGAGGCGGAGATCCCAGTTCCGCGGCTTTGCAGGGTCGAGCCAACCCTCGTGCAGGGAGTTGCGGCCGGCCCGCGCGAGAACCAGATTCCTGCCCATCCCCCCATCCTTACATCTAACTCGATCAACAGCCTTGCGGGGGGCGACCCCTCTCCTGGGGGCCGTGCGGAGGAGCCCGCCGTGAGCGCAGCGGGGGCAGCGGCTGGGGCAACGTGCGGTTTCCCGAGTGGTCGCCGTGGGTAGGCGACCGCTTTCGTAATGTTTTCGTTACCTCTCAACGAGCGCACGCTGCCGCACCACGCCGCGCGGGTTTCCGTACCGACCTACGACCGCGGGGCGCTGACGCCCGGCGTGGTGCACATCAGCGTCGGGTCCTTCCACCGCTCCCACCAGGCGGTGTACTTCGACGAGCTCGCCCGGCGCGGTCTCGGCGGCGACTGGGGGCTGATCGGCGTCGGGCTGCACCGGCGCGAGATGAAGGAGGTCCTGCAGGATCAGGACGGGCTGTACACGGTGGTGATCCGTGGTCCGGCGGGTGACGAGGCGCGGGTGGTCGGGGTCATCACCCGCTACCTCTTTGCCCCCGAGGAGGGGGCGGCGGTCCTCGATGCCCTGACCGAGGAGTCCACGCGCCTCGTGACGCTGACCATCACCGCCGACGGCTACAAGGTCGATCCGGAGACCGGCGCGTTTGCAAGCGACGACCCTGCGGTGGTCGCCGATCTCGCCGATCCCGCCCGGCCCGGCTCGGCACTGGGTCTCGTCGTCGAGGCGCTCGACCGCCGCCGGCGGGCCGGACGTCCCCCGTTCACCGTGCTCTCGTGCGACAACATGCCGGGGAACGGCGCCATCGCGCGCACCGCGGTCCTCGCCTTCGCGGCCCTCCGCGACGAGCGCCTTGCAGAGTGGGTGCACGAGCACGTGACCTTCCCGAGCAGCATGGTCGACCGGATCACCCCGAGGACCACACCCGAGGAACGCGACTGGGTCGAGCAGGCGTTCGGCGTGCACGATCGGTGGCCCATCATGACCGAGCCGTTCTCGCAGTGGATCGTCGAGGACGCGTTCTGCAACGGACGTCCGGCGCTCGACGCGGTGGGCGTTCAGTTCGTCGACGACGTGCAGCCGTACGCGCTGACCAAGACGCGACTGCTGAACGCCAGCCACAGCGCGCTCGGCTACCTCGGCTCGCTGGCCGGCCACGTGCGCACGGACCAGGCGATGGCCGACCCCGTCTTCGCCGCCTACGTCGAGCGGATGATGACCGAGGAGATTGCGCCACTGCTCCCGTCGATCGACATGGACCTATCGGACTACGGCGCGACCCTGCGGGAGCGGTTCGCCAACCCGGCGATCGCCGACCCGCTGTCGCGGCTGTGCCGCAACGGCTCGACAAAGGTTCCCAGGCACCTGCTCTCCTCGATCCGCGAGGCCCGGGCGACGGGGGGCCCGTACGCGCTGCTCACGCTCGCGGTCGCGGGCTGGTGCCGGTACCTGCGTGCCGTCGACGAGGACGGCCGAGCGGTCGAGGTAGACGATCCCGCCGCGGAGCGCCTGCATGACCTCGCGGTGGTGGGAGCCGGCGATCCCAGGCCGTTGCTCGGGGACCGCGCCACGTTCGGCTCGCTCGGGGAGTCTCCGGAGTTCGCCGCAGCGGTGCACCGTGACCTGCTCGACATGGAGGCGGAGGGAGCACGCGCGGTCGTCGTCGCTCGCGCCGCGGCGGACGAGCAGGTCGCCGTCGCTTGAGCGACGGGATACTGCGCTTCGCGACGCTCGACGCCGGCGCCGTCGAGATCCTGCTCTGCGACGCCGACGGCAACCTCTTCCCATCCGAGGAGCCGGCGTTTGCCGCCTCCACGACCGTCACGAACCGGTTGTTGGCCGAGCTCGGGATCGACCGCACGTTCACGCCGGACTCGTTGCGGCGGCGCGCGGTGGGCATGAACTTCCGGTCGACCATGTTGGCGCTCGCGGGCGAGGCCGGCGTGGCGATGGACCGGGACGGCCTCGAGCGGTGGGTGGTGGCGGAGCAGCGGGCGGTGGTCGAGCACCTCGGATCCCTGCTGCGCCCGGATCCCGAGGTGCACGCCCCGCTCGCGGGCCTGGGCCGGCGCTTTGGCCTCGCGGTCGTCAGCTCTAGCGCGACGGCGCGCCTCGCCGTGTGCTTCAGCGCCTCCGGCCTCGACCACCTCTTCCCGCCCGAGGTGCGCTTCAGCGCGGAGGACTCGCTGCCCGTGCCGACGAGCAAGCCCGATCCGGCGATCTACGCGTTCGCCGGGCAGCGGCTTGGCGTGGCCGGCCCCGCCGGGCTCGCGGTGGAGGACGCGGTTGCCGGCGCGCAGTCGGCGATCGCCGCAGGCTTTCCCACCGTAGGCAACCTGCAGTTCGTCCCGCCGGACGAGCGCGAGGAGCGGACCAGGGCGCTGCGGGAGGCGGGCGTCGTCGCGGTCGTGCCGTCGTGGCGGCATCTTGCGCTGCTGCTCGGCGGTGACGGGGAGCCCGGTACACCGGTGACGACGGGGGAGACGACCGCCTGACGGGCATCGGGCCGGTCGACCACGGCTGCCGGCTACTGGGCGGCCTCGTTTGCCTCGGCCACCAGCGAGCGCACGTCCAGAGGGGCGGTGAACATGGCGAGACCACCGTCGGGGCTGCGTGGCCACTCCGACTCGGGGCGGTCCCGGTAGAGCTCCACCCCGTTGTCGTCGGGGTCACGCAGGTACACCGCCTCGCTCACGCCGTGGTCCGACGCCCCGTCGAGTCCGATGCCCGCATCGAGGACTCGCCGCACAGCGTCCCCCAGGGTGGCCCGGGTGGGATAGAGGATCGCGTGGTGGAAGAGGCCGGTCGCGCCCGGCGGAGGCGGGGATCCGCCTGCGCTGTACCACGTGTTGAGGCCGATGTGGTGGTGGTAGCTCCCCGCGGATATGAAGGCGGCCTGGCCGTGCCATATCTGCTGGATCTCGAAGCCGAGCACTCCCACGTAGAACGCCAGCGCACGGTCGAGGTCGCCGACCTTCAGGTGGGTGTGTCCGATCCTCACCCGCGGGTCGATGCCGCCCGGGGCGCCCGCGGGCTCCGCTCCGCTCACTGGTACATCACGAAGTCCGCCTCGGGCCGCAGGCGCAACACCTGCGCCGGGCTGAGCAGGCCCCGGTCGAGGCTGTAGAAGAGCGAAAAGCCGTTGAAGAGCCGGTCGCGGCTCAGCCGCGCGTAGCCTCGCCTCTTGGCGGGGCCGCTGCCGATGCCGTCGAAGTTGATCAGCGACGCCACCTCCGGCCGCGTGGCGATCCGCTCGCGATCCGGCAGGCTGGGCGACCGGTACTGGTGGAGCACGAGGAGCTTCTGCGGGAGATCTTCTTGGCGCACCAGGCGGCCGAGATATGCCGATACCGAGTTGACGGTGGCCGCCCGGAGCACGCCGTCGGTGCGGCCCGGCACGCCCCGCGGTCCCACGTTCCACTCGGGGTCGATCGCGAGGTCGACATCCGGTTCGCGCAGCCACGGGGCCAGCACCCTCACCTCGGCGAGCGGCTTCGAGCGCCCCGGCTGGACGTCGAGGATGAGCCGGGCACCGACGCGTCGCGCGGCCCGAAGGTAGGTCCTGATCACGGTGCGCGACTGGCGCGAGCGGTGCATGCCGTCTCGACCGGCGTCGGCCGTCGCGATGGCTGCCACCAGGTTGAACGCGGGGATGACCGGCCGCTCCCCGCGTCGGTCGTAGGGGGCCGCCTGCTCGACGAGCCGCTCCGCGGCGGCACTGGCGCTCAGGCGCCCGAGAATCGATCTGGTGAGCTGCGGCGAGCCCCAGAACGACACCACCCGGCTATCCGGGAAGATGTCGCCGCCGGACGCGTCGTCGTCCGGCGGGGGTTCGGCGGGGGTCTGCTCGAGCTGGTCCGAGCCCGCGGCCGAGGCCTGCGGACGGTTCAGCTCATGGCTATGCGGAGGAGCCGGGCGCTCCGCGGACGGACCACCCGCAGCCCCCGCGGCCGCGGGGGCGAGCGCGGCCACGGCCATCGCGAGCGCAAGCGCCAGGAACGCGGCGCGCGTCCGAACCGGTCGAGATCCTGTTTTGGTTCCCGTCGTCACGGGCGGGCAGGGTAACGACCGTCTAGCTGCGAGCGTGTCGGCGGCGTGCTGACCCAGCGGGCTCTCGAGTCCTTACGAACTCGTGCAGCCGGCCCTATCGTCGGCAGGGCGGGGCTACCCTTGGTCGACCAGCCGAAAGGGAAGTCACATGCTCTTCACCCGCCGAAAGACCACCATGCCCGACCCCGCGGACGCCCTGCCCGGACGCGACCGCGAGATGCGCGTTCCCGACAAGCATTTCGTGAAGGGCACGCCGCTCAAGCCGCCCTTCCCGGACGGCGTCGAGACGGCCATGTTCGGCCTCGGGTGCTTCTGGGGCGCCGAGCGCGTGTTCTGGCAGGCCGACGGCGTGTACTCGACGGCGGTGGGCTACGCCGCCGGCCACACGCAGAATCCGACCTACGAGGAGGTGTGCAGCGCCCGCACCGGCCACAACGAGGTCGTGCTCGTGGCCTATGACCCGAAGGTCATCCCCTACGAGCGGCTGTTGCAGCTCTTCTGGGAGGGGCACAACCCGACGCAGGGGATGCGCCAGGGCAACGACGTCGGCACGCAGTACCGCTCGGGCGTCTACACCTACACCGACGCTCAGCAGGAGGCGGCGGTGGCCTCGCGCGAGCGTTACCAGAGCGCGCTCGCCGACGCCGGCCACGGTGAGATCACCACCGAGATCGTCCCGGCGCCGCCCTTCTACTACGCCGAGGACTACCACCAGCAGTACCTCGCCAAGCAGCCCAACGGCTACTGCGGCCTGGGCGGTACGGGCGTGTCCTGCCCGGTGGGGCTGGCCACCGCTTAGACGCGCCTCGGGACAGCGGCGGGGGGGTGCCCACCGTCTGGACGATCGGCTACGAGCGCCTGCTCCCGGCGGAGCTCGTGGCCGAGGTGGAGGCCGCAGGCGTTCAGCGGGTGATCGACGTGCGCTACCGGCCGCAGTCGCGCCGTCCCGGCATGTCGAAGACCCGCCTGGGCGAGACGCTCGGCGAACGTAGGATCGCCTACGAGCACCGCCGCGCGCTGGGTACGCCTCCCGACCTGCGCTGGCTGTACCGGGCCGGCCGCACCGCCGAGGCGGCGGCCGGCTACCGGCGCCACGTCGAGGACAGCGCGGCGGACGAGCTCGACGCCCTGGCCGCCGAGCTCGACTCGGGGCCCCGTACGGTCCTCCTGTGCCTCGAGGCTGACCCCGCGACGTGCCACCGGCGGGTGATCGCCGATGCGCTGCGAGCGCGTCTACCTCGGCTCGTGGTCGTGGATCTGTAACCGGCGCGAACACGATCCGGGCCGGGGCCGCCGCACCCCCCGCCGCTCAGGCCGAGGTCGGAATAGGGTGTCCCCATGGGAGTGATCAGCGGCGAGCGCACCGTCGAGATCGACGCGCCGGTGGAGCGGTGCTACGACATCGCCGCCGACATCGAGCGAGCCACCGAGTGGCAGGGCTCCCTACGTGACGTCGAGGTGCTCGAGCGCGACGCCGAGAAGCGGGCGATGGTGGTCGAGACCGAGTCCGACGCCAAGGTCAAGACCGTGCGCGCACGGCTGCGGTTCTCCTACGAGCCGCCGAGCCGCATCCGCTGGACCCAGGAGAAGGGCGACACGAAGTCGCTCGAGGGTTCGTGGCGGCTCGAGGACCTCGGGGGCGGGCGCACCCGCGCCACCTATGCGCTGAGCGCCGACCCCGGCCGCGTCCTCGGCATGCTGCTGCGCGGCCCGGCCGAGGGCAAGGTGCGCGACTTCCTGCTGGGCGGGGCGGCGGAGGGGCTGAAGAGGCACGCCGAGCGCGGCTGAGGCGCGGGCCGTGCGCTTCAGCGCGAGCGCCGCCCGCGCTGCGGCCGGGTGCCGCCGCTCAGCATGTCGAGAGCCCAGTCGGCGTTGGCCAGCAGCCGCTCCACGGGGTAGCGCTGCGGGTCCGTGAGCAACAGCCGTACGGCCTCGTCGGAGACGGCGCTGAGCATCCGCGCGGTGAGCTCGGGATCGGGCGGCTCGCGCTGCGGCAGGAGCCCGGGACGCACCGCGGCGGCCAGGTGCGCGATCACCGCGTCGCGCCCGCGGGCTATGTGCTCTCGCAGCGACGCCGGGGCGCCGTCGGGCGGCATGAGCACGAGGCGCCAGGTGTCGGGGTTCGCCTCGGCGGCCTCCAGGTAGCCGCGCAGCCCCGCGATCAGCAGCTCGCGCGCGTCCCCCCCGGCCAGGCTGCCGGGCAGCGTCGGCGCCACCTGCTCGAGGGCTCGGCCGGCCTCGCGCTGGACGAGCGCCTCGAGCAGGTCGCCGAGATCACGGAAGTGGCCGTACACCACGGGACGGGTGATGCCGGCCTCGCGGGCCACGGCCTCGATCGAGACGGCGTGGAACCCGTCGCGGATCACGAGGCCCCTGGTCACGTCGAGCAGCTGCTCGCGACGCTCCTGCCCGGTCATGCGTACGGTGGTGCGGGAGGCGACGGCCATAACGGTTGACGCGTATCCTACATACCTGTAAGTTACGCCTTCGTAAGCGTAACGACCCGGAGCAGCGAGGAGTCAGAATGACGGCGACCGAGGAGCAGACGAACGCCCAGGACGGTGCCGGCGCGCCACCGGATCAGGTGGACGTCGCGGTGATCGGCAGCGGCTTCTCGGGACTCGGTATGGCGATACGCCTGAAGCAGGAGGGCCTCGACGACTTCGTGGTGCTCGAGCGCGGCGACGAGGTCGGGGGCACCTGGCACTTCAACACCTACCCCGGCTGCGCCTGCGACGTGCCGTCCCACCTCTACTCCTACTCCTTCGCCCTGAACCCCGACTGGAGCGAGACCTATTCGCGCCAGCCCGAGATCGGTGCCTACCTACGTCGTTGCGCCGACGACTTCGGCGTCCGGCCGCAGATCCGCCTCGGCTGTCAGGTGACCTCCGCCGCGTGGGACGAAGAAGACGGCCGCTGGGACATCGAGACCACCCGCGGAAGCCTCCGCGCCCGGGTCCTCGTGGCCGCCCCCGGGCCGCTGTTCGAGCCCAAGTGGCCGCCGCTGCCCGGCCTCGACCGGTTCGAGGGCCACGTCTTCCACTCCGCGCGCTGGGACCACGACCACGACCTTGCCGGCAAGCGGGTGGCCGCTATCGGCACCGGCGCGTCGGCCATCCAGTTCGTGCCCGCGATACAGCCGGAGGTCGAGCGGCTGCACGTGTTCCAGCGCACGGCGCCCTGGGTGATGCCCCACACCACCCGCAGCACCAAGCCCCTGGAACGCCGTCTCTACAACGCGGTGCCCGCGCTCCAGCGCCTCGCGCGCGGCGGCGTCTACGTAGCGCGGGAGTCGCTCGTGCTCGGCTTCGTGAAGAGGCCGAAGCTGATGGGAGTGGTCGAGCGGATCGCGCGCCAGCACATGCGCCGGCACATCTCCGATCCCGCGCTGCTCGCGAAGGTCACGCCCGACTACACGATTGGCTGCAAGCGCATCCTGCCGTCCAACCGGTGGTACGAGGCGCTCGTCCAGCCGAACGTCGAGCTGGTCACCGACGCCATCGCCGAGGTGCGCCCGCGCTCGATCGTCACGAGCGACGGCAGCGAGCACGAGGTCGACACCATCATCTTCGGCACCGGGTTCCGGGTCACCGAGATGCCGGCGTCGAGCTTCATCCGCGGGCGTGACGGCCGGACCCTCGCCGAGACCTGGGGCGGAAGCCCCCGTGCCTACCGCGGCGCCACCATCGCGGGCTTCCCGAACCTGTTCATGCTGCTCGGCCCCAACACCGGTCTCGGCCACTCGTCGATGATCTACATGGCCGAGTCTCAGATCGCCTATGTCATGGACGCCCTGCGCGTAATGGCCGAGCGTGGGGCCACGGCGGTGGACGTGTGGGCCGACGTCCAGCGCGACTACAACGCGCGCATCGACGCCCAGCTCGAGGGCACCGTCTGGAACACCGGCTGCTCCAGCTGGTACCTCGACGACACCGGCCGCAACGGCACCCTGTGGCCGGACTGGACCTGGCGCTTCCGCCAGCGCACCGCGCGCTTCGACGCCGAGAGCTATCGGCTGCGTTCGAGGTCCGAGAGCCGCACCGCAGTCCCGGCATGAGCCGCCGGGTGCTCATCACCGGCGCGGCCAGCGGGATCGGTGCGGCGGCGGCGGGCGAGCTGCGTTCGCGCGGCGCCCGGGTTGTGGGTCTCGACCTGGTCGGCGACGGCGCCGACATCATCGCGTGCGACGTCCGCGACCAGTCCGCGGTCGACCGCGCCGTGGCCGAGGCGATCGAACGGCTGGGCGGCCTCGACGTCGTGATCAACAACGCCGGCATCGGGACGCCACAGAGCGCGGGGCTTGCCCCCGACGCGGGCGCCCGCGCGGTGATCGAGGTGAACCTGCTCGGGCCCTGGCGGGTCACCGCCGCCGCGCTGCCGGCGCTGCGCGAGTCGCGCGGCCGGGTTGTGAACGTGGCCTCCGGGCTCGCCCACCTCAGCGTGCCCTTCGCGCCGGCGTACTGCATGAGCAAACGGGGGCTCGTGGCCTACTCGGACGCGCTTCGCCTCGAGGAGGGCGACGCGATCTCGGTGACCACCGTCTACCCGGGCTACATCCGGACGCCGATCCATGCGGCCTCCCAGGAGCAGGGGCTGGCGCTCGAGGGCATCGTGCCGGTCGAGCCGCTCGAGGCCGCGGCCCGGGCGCTCGCGCGCGCCGCCCTGGAACGGTCTGTGCGAGACCTCGCCACCACGCGCCGGGGGGCGCTTGGATACGCCCTGGCCCGGCGTGCGCCGCGCCGTCTCCTCGACCTGCTCGTGATCACGCGGTTCCGGACAGCGGCCCGCGCCGGCCGCTTTGACGGATCTTCCCTCGCGAGCAGGCTGGTGGCGCGCTACGGCACCCGCAGGCGCCGGCTCACGCGCGCCTGACGATTGGCCGGCCGGCCGGCCTGCGACTCAACCCGTGAAGCGCGGGGCGGGCCCAGGCCGTCGCGGGGCCGGTCCAGTCCGTTGCGCGGCTCGAACGTCGACCGTGACAACGGCGGAGCGCAGTCCGGAGCTCGTGAAGCGTGCGCGGTGTCGGCCCCGGCTCAGGCGGGCAACCATCGTAGCCCGGCCTCGGTCGTCGGTGCGTACCTTCCGGCCGGCGAACCGGATCGTCGCGGCGGCGAGCGGCCCGGTCGGCGTGGAGGCGGTGAAGCGGAAGCGCGTGCGCTGCCGTGCCCGGGCGCGCCGCGGGGTCACGGCGCCGGTGATGGCCACGGGACGGGCGGCCGTGCAGCTGCCGGGTAGCTGAAGCTCGAAGGGGAGCGTGGCGGTCAGCGCACAGCCCGCCCGCGTGCGGATCGACACCGTGCCAGAACCGGCCCCCGCGAGCCGATCGCCCGCGCGGGTGAATGTCTCCAGCTCCTCGGGCGGCGCGTCGAAGCGGTAGCTGAGGCCCCACATGTCCCCGGTCTGGGCCACGGTTCGGTAGGTCCAGTCGCCCGGGCTCTCGACGACAGGTGCGAAGAAGCCCCACTCGATGGCGTCGCGCAGGTGCTGGCGCCAGTAGGGCCAGTCGTGGATGCCCTGCCTCGGGCGGTAGGTGGTGTCGACTCCCGACGCGCGCGCGGCCGCCACGAGGTCGTCGGACTGGGGCCGCAGGCCGGCCTCCACCGCACCCCCGCCCACGATCGTCGCCGGCGCGCTGGCCACGCCGGGCTCGGGCGTGCCGTCTCCGACCGTGACGTACAGCCGCGTCGAGCGCAGGTTGTCGGTCAGCCGTGGCGGGTTGTGGCCGGTGGCGTAGAAGGCGTCCGGGGGACCGAAGATGTTCTCGTAGGAGCCACCCAGGAGCGACAGCGCAGGCGCGACCTCGGGCCGCTGGTGGGACACGAACCCCGAGAAGCTGGCGGAGGAGCCGAAGTAGCCCGGCAGCTGCGTGGCGAGGAACGTCGAGCCGAGGCCGCCCATCGACAGGCCGGCGATCGCGTGCCAGCGGCGCCCCGGCCGAATGCTGAAGCGCTGCTCCATCAGCGGAATCAGCTCGTCGAGGTAGTAGCGCTCCCAGCCCGGGTCGCCCCGGCGCCCCCCGTTCCACCAGTTGGTGTAGAAGCCGCGGGCGGCCTCGGGCATCACCACGATGCCCTCGAAACCCCGGGCCGTGTTCATGATGTCGCCCCGCGCGGGCCTGGCCCAGGCGTCGTAGGCGTCGCCGACCCCGTGGAGGAGATACAACACGGGATAATCGCGCGCCTCGTCGTAGCCGTCGGGCAGCAGGACGTTGGCCCGCAGCTCCCGCGGGTGGTCGCTGCCGTTGAAGCTGACCCGGCTCGCGTCGACGTTCACGCTGGGCGCCGCGACCGTGACCAGCCGCTGCTCCGCGCTCGCCTGCGCGGGCAGCAGCGCGAGCGCCATCGCGATGAGGAGCACAACTGCTGAGCGGCGCACCGGTTAAGTACAGCACGGCGCGCCGAGGCATGGGCCGTAGCCCGCGGCCGCCTCCCCGCGGGTAGGCTGCCGTCGTGGCCACCGAGCTCAACCGCAAGGTCTCGCCGTTCGAGCCGCTGATCGATGCGCTCGAGGGGGCGGCGGGCCTCGACGCACCGGCCCAGGCGGTGGGCAAGAAGGTGCGCGCGACGTTCCAGCCGGGACCGGTCAAGGACGCTCTCAGCGGCACCTGGCTCGGCCACGCGCTGCACCCCGTCCTCACCGACGTGGTGATCGGCTCCTTCCTGAGCGCCTCGCTGCTCGACCTCCTCGGCGGAGATGACGATGGCCGCGCGGCCGAGCGGCTCCTCGCCGTCGGGCTGGTCGCCTACGTGCCGACCGCCCTAACCGGGGTAACCGATTGGGCCGACAGCGAGTTGGGCGATCCGCGCGTGCGGCGCGTCGGCCTCGTGCACGCCGCCTCCAACGCAGCGGCGGCGGCGTTGTACACCGCTTCGCTGCGCGCCAGGCGCCGGGGCGAGCGCCGGCGGGGCAGCGTGTTCGCCCTGGCCGGCGCGGCGGTGCTCGGTGGCGGGGGCTATCTCGGGGGGCATCTCACGATGGCGCGCGGCACCGGGCCGAACCAGACCGCGTTCGACCCCGGGCCCGACGAGTGGACGGCGGCGCTCGAGGCCGGGGACCTGGTCGCGGGCGAGCCGAGGCGAGTGGTGGTTGACGACACGCCGGTGCTGATGCTCCGCCACGAGAAGGGCATACACGCGCTGCACGATCGCTGCTCGCACCGAGGCTGCAGCCTCAGCTCGAGCGAGATCGAGGGCGAGGTGGTCACCTGCTCGTGCCACGGCTCGCGCTTCGACCTGCGCGACGGCTCGGTGCTGCGCGGCCCGGCCACCGCGCCGCAGCCGGCCTACGACGTGCGGGAGAGCGAAGGCCGGATCGAGATTCGCGTCAGGGCTTCCTAGGGCCCTCGCCGGCGCGTCAGTCCGTCCACCAGTTCTGGATCACCTCGCCGTCCCCGTCGTGACGGGGGCCGAAGGCGAGCAGCTCGATGCCGTCGGATCCGGCCTCGAACGCACGAGTCACTCCGGGTGCCACGCGGATCGCGTCTAGCGCCTCGAGCCCGACGATCTCGTCGTCGAGCTTGACGCGACCGGAGCCGGCAAGCACGACGTAGACCTCCTCGGCGTTCTCGTGCCTGTGCGCGAACGCGTGGCGCTTGCCACCCTTGAGGCGGTGGTAGCTGACCCCCGTGTGCTCGGTGGCGAGCTCGTCGTTGGCGAACCTGGCCTCCTGCACCTCACCGAGCCCGAAGGTCGGAGCAGAGTCCTCCACGTGGGTGAGCTTCTTCACCGTGTACAGGGGGGGTCATCCAGGCCTTCCTTCCGTTCCGGAGTGCTCGGGCGCTCAGCGCGCGACCCCCTGCGCGGCGAGCGCCGCGTCAACCGCGGCGTCCCACGTGCCCGCGACCCGCTCGGCGGTGTCCCGCTCGTTGTGCAGGATCGTCTGCGCGAGCTCGGCGGTCCGCTCGTCACCCCCGCGGCCCGCCGTCCGCGCGAGCAACTCGTAGGCACCGGCCTCCAGCGCCTCGAAGGCGTACGCGAACCCGCCGAGCTTCACCGGCGTGTCGGGCTGAACCTTGAAGAAGACACCGAGGTTTACGGCCGGCACGCGCATGGCGGCGGCCTCGAACCGGGCCGGCCTTCCGCCCAGCTCCTTTAGCCGCTCGTCAACGAGGCGCTGGTGCTCGCGCGTCTCCTCGAGGTGCTCTCGGAAGAGGATCGCCAGTGCGTCGTACTCGGCGAGCTTGGGCCCCACCTCGAGCATCTGTAGGGCCTGCGCCTCGAGCGCGTGCGCGTCGCGCAGGTACTTCACGATCTCGGTGCCGAGGTCGCCGGCGTCCTTCTCGCGCAGCGAGGCGTCCACCGCAGCTTCCCACCGGTCTCCGATCCGGTCAGCCATCGCCCGCTCGTCGGCGCCGACGCGGAGCGCCAGGTCGCGCAGGCGGTCGTCGCCCGCCCGCTCGGCGAAGCGGCGCAGCAGCTCGTATGCCGCCAGCTCCATGTGCTCGTAGGAGTACGCGTGCATAGCGAGCTTCCCCGGCGTGTCGGGGTTCGCCTTCGCGAAGAGCACCATCCCCCAGCCGCCCACGCGGCCCGCGACGTCCTTCAGCGTCGACGGCTTCGCGCCGCGGCGCTCGAGCTCCTCGCGCACCAGCCGCTCGTGGCCCTCCGTCTCCTGGAAGTGCTCCCGATAGATGCCGGCAAGCTCGGGGCTCCCGGCGATCCTCGGAGCCATCCGCATCTGCTCGAGCGCCTGCACCTCGATCGAGTGGACATCGGTGAGGTACTTGATCAGCTGCTCGTCGAACGTGCGCTCGGCCACGCCTGGGGCGTACCCGAACGAGGCGCGGCGTAACGGCGAATGGACGCGGTCGCGATCAGTGGGTCTTGGCCTGCTTCATGGCTGGAGGACGAGGTTCACGTTCGTGACCGACGGGGTGGAGAGCGCGCTCGAGCAAGCGCGTGAGGCGGGAGGCGGTCGCGATATCGCCGTCGCGGGCGGTGCTCAAGCCGTCCAGCAGTTCCTCGCCAGCGGCCTGCTCGACGAGCTCTACCTCCACATCGTGCCGGTCGTACTCGGGGAGGGGACGCGGCTGCTAGAGGGGGTGGGTGACCCCGCCTTGGAGCAGGTCAAGGTCGTCGCGTCACCGACCGTCACGCACGTCAAGTACCGCGTGGTCCGCTAGAAGCCGGCCAACCGTGGCCGACGCACGGGCTGGCGGGTCTCGCGGTGGTGGTCCACCCGATGCGCTGGAACCGCAACGGGTTTCGCCACGCTGCACGGACGTAACCGGATGGCCTCCTCGGCTCCGGAGACGATCAGATTCGCCATCCGGCCCGATGACGCGTGCCAACCTCCCCGCGCTCTGCGAGCGAGCTACTCGCCTTGATGGGCCTGCGCGACGCCCTGCCCGACTGAGTGCTCCCCCTCCTAGTGCCGCGCGCTCAGTCGACTCTGAGCGCCTGGCGGGGCAGGCTACGTCCCCAGGCGGGCAGGCAGGCCGAAGAGCGGGAAGATGGCCTCGGTGCCAAGGAAAAACGTGAGCTCGATGATCTGACCGTTATCGATCTCGAGAACCTGGAGAGCCCAGGGGTCGTAGCCATAGCCCGTTTCACTCGGCTTGTACTGGCCGAACGCAGGCGAGCCGTTGGCGGCTGAGGCTGGGATCACGCGGGAGCCACGACATCCGGCGCCCTTGCCCACCCACCAGCTCAGGATGTCGTCGCGGCCGCTGAGCCACAGCTCATACGGCGGCATCGACTGGGTCGCGTCCTCGTGGATCAGCGAGGTGAGCGCGTCCATGTCATAGCGCTCGAAAGCCTCGACGTAGCGGGCGAGCAGCTCGCGGTCGGGGCCGTCGAGCGCGGGTGGCGGGTCGGAAGCGCTGACGCCGCTCGCGTCGAGCGTGGCGCGCGCGCGCTGAAGCGAGCTGTTGACGGAGGCCACGCTCGTGTCGAGCAACTCGGCAACCTCGGTGGCCTTCCATCGGAGCACCTCGCACAGGATCAATGCGGCGCGCTGTCGGGGCGGAAGACGTTGCAGCGCCGCCACGAACGCGAGCCGAACTGTCTCGCGAGCGACCGCGACGTCCGCCGGATCGCTTTCGGAGATGACGAGGCCATCCGGCATCGGCTCCAGCCAGGCGACCTCGGGCAGCGTGTCGCCGATCGGGCCGTCGGGAGACCGGGCAGGCCCGAAGTCCATCGGGAGCGCGCGGCGCTCCCTGCCCTTCTGCATGTCGAGGCAGACGTTGGTCGCGATCCGGTACAGCCAGGACCGCAACGCGGCGCGCCCCTCGAAGCTCTCGAGGCTGCGCCACGCGCGCAGGAGCGTGTCCTGGACCGCGTCCTCGGCCTCGAACGGTGAGCCGAGCATCCGGTAGCAGTACGCGGTCAGCGCCCGGCGATGCTCCTCGAGCTGCCCGAAGGCGGGCGTGGTCGTGAGCGCCGACGCCTCCATGACGGCCATTCTAAGCCTCCCTTCCAGGCAGGCGCAATGCCACCCGCGGTGCTCAAGCGAAGTCGCGGTCGGCGTCCGAGCTGGCGCCGGTGAACGTTGACGACCCTTGGGTGCGCGGCGGCGCGCAGCAGCGGCAGGGACGCTCTGCGCGGCTCGCGTCGACCGCATTCGTTTGGGCGAGCCGCCTCCAGCTTGCGCTCGAGGCTGTCGAAGATTCTGCCCCACCCGCCCTCGTGCGAGCGCACGGCCTGCTCGTCCCACAGGCCACTGTGGGTGAAGCGGACGGTGGTGATGCCGCCGGTCTCCTCGAAGTCGAGCTCGATGAGCGTCCGCCTCGTGTCGCCGTCGCACATCCGCAACCGACGGCACGAGCTCCTCCACCGGCACGCCTCTCACTTGGGCGATCACGAGACAGGGGGTGAGCCGTCCAGCGCGTCGAGCATCGGGTCAGCCTCGTCGCCAAGGGGCTGCCCGCGGCCGTCAGCTCCGACACGCGCCCGCAGTGTCTGTCCGGTCGACGGCCACCGAGGCCGTGAGGGCGAGGATCGTGCCGTCGATGCCGTCGTCGGCGAGCACGGCCGCCGTGGCCCGGTCGCATGACCGACGTGCACGGCGCAGATCTGCAACGTTCTCTCATTGACTGATGCCTGGCTGGACCAAGAAGAACTTCGCGGACGTCACCGACCGCAGCCCCGACGAGACGATGGAGTGGCGTCTGTCACGGGGCGCCATACGGTCGCGGCAGGTTGGCGTCAGTCGCTTCACGTACGCGCCGGGTGCACGCATGCCCTTCGGCCATCGCCACCGAGAACAAGAGGAGGTCTACGTGATCGTCGCCGGCTCAGGCCGCGCGAAACTCGATGACGAGATCGTCGACGTCGCAGAGTGGGACGTCATCCGCGTCGCGCCGGGCGTGATGCGGGCGTTCGAAGCCGGGCCAGACGGACTTGACGTACTGTGCGTCGGCGGTCGACGACCGGAAGGCGGGGACACCGAACGCGATGAGGCCTTCTGGACCTGAGAAAGGTCGCGTCAGGTCCCGGAGCAGCAGCTCACCGGTGGCTCGCCGGCCAACAGCAGCCGCATCGCTGCGCCCGGCCCGCACGGCGTCCTAGCTTCGGCGGCAGCGTGGACCACGCTGGACGCGCTCCCTACTTCGGCAGCAAGGACGGCCTGTTCGAGGCCGGGCAGGTCTCCTGGGATCGTTCGCCGATCGCTCAGGCGGCCGATGGCCGGAAGTAGTGCCCCTGCTCTAGGTCGCCGATGAGCCCGGGGTCGGTCTGCTGCCGGGAAGAGGCGAGGACTCGCCCCGATCCGCCTAGTGCAGGCCTGGGAGAACCAGCACCTTGCCGAGGCTCCCAGGTCTCCGCGAACGCGGGGCGCTGGCTCGGCGCCGCGCGGACCTCGATGCTCAGCGCGCGCTTGCGTCCGTCCGCAAGTCATTGCCGTTAGACATCTCGGCCATGCGTCGGGACTTTGCTCGACACTGTCGTCTCCGTGAGTCCCTCCGACGCAACGACGATCGATGCCGGCGGGCGCGAGCTGCGCGTCTCGAGCCCGGAGCGGGTCATCTTCCCGAGCACCGAGCGTTCGCCTGACATCACCAAGCTCGACGTCGTCCGGTACTACCTCGCCGTCGGCGACGGGATCATGCGCGCGCTGGCGCGACGGCCGACGACGCTCGAGCGCTGGCCGAAGGGCGTGCATCCCGGCATCGTCCTATCGACACGCGAACGCGGGGGCGGCGACGCCTTCTTCCAGAAGCGGATCCCCCAGGGCGCCCCGAGCTACGTCGAGACAGCACGGATCGAGTTCCCGTCGGGTCGCCATGCGGACGAGATCTGTCCCACCGAGCCGGCCGTCGTCGGCTGGGCGGCCCACATGGGCACGATCACGTTCCATCCCTGGCCCGTGCGGCGCGAGGACGTCGACCACCCCGACGAGCTGCGCCTCGATCTCGACCCCCAGCCGGGCACGGACTTCCCCGATGCCGTGCGCGTGGCCACCGAGGCGCGCGCGCTTCTCGACGAGCTGGGCTACGCGAGCTTCCCGAAGACGTCGGGGGGTCGGGGGATCCACATCTACGTGCGGATCGAGCCGCGCTGGACGTTCACCGACGTCCGCCACGCCGCCATCGCCTTCGGACGCGAGCTCGAGCGGCGCCTGCCCGGCGAGGTGACGACGAAGTGGTGGAAGGAGGAGCGCGGCGAGCGCATCTTCGTCGACTACAACCAGAACGCCCGCGACCGCACCATCGCCTCGGCCTACAGCGTGCGACCCAAGCCGGGAGCGCCCGTCTCGGCTCCGGTCACGTGGGACGAGCTCGCCGAGGTCGCACCCGAGGACTTCACGATCGGCACGATGCCGGCGCGCTTCTCCGAGGTGGGCGACCGCCACGCCGCGATCGACGAGGTCGCGCACTCCCTGCAGCCGCTGCTCGACATGCACGAGAGGGACGTGGCCGAGGGCGACGGGGACATGCCCTATCCGCCCGACTACCCGAAGATGCCGGGCGAGCCCAAGCGCGTGCAGCCCTCGCGCGATCGCGATCGACCGCGCTGACCGCGGGGCGGTCGCCCCGACAGGCGCTACGGGGCCTGCGGCAGCTTGACCGACCTGCGGGCGGGCGCGGGCGCCGACGGCGGCGGAACCACCGGCCCGATGTCCCCGTCGGGCGCCTCGTCGAGGTCCACGATCACCGGGGCGTGATCGCTTGGCCCACGGCCCTTGCGCGCCTGGCGGTCGACCCACGCGGCGCGAACCCGGTCCGCGACCGGCTCGGCGGCCAGGACGAGGTCGATCCGCATGCCGAGATCCTGGTGGAACATCCCGGCTCGGTAGTCCCAGTAGGTGAAGACGCGCTCGACCGGCCAGCGATCCCTCACCACGTCGCGCAGGCCGAGCTTCGCGAGCGCCGCCCGCTCGGGGGGCGTGACGTGGGTCTGGCCGACGTACGCGTCCGGGTCGAAGACATCGTCGTCTGAGGGCGCGATGTTCACGTCCCCGCACACGACAGTCGCCTCCGGGCCGGCAGCGATCATCGCGCGGAGCGCCTCCAGCCAGGCGAGCTTGTACCGGTAGTGGTCGGAGTCGGGGCGCCGACCGTTCGGGACGTAGACCGAGACCACTCGGATCCCCGCGCACGTCGCCGCAATCGCGCGTGCCTCCTGGTGCGGGAAACCCGGCGCGCCGGGCAATCCCGGGACGGCGTCGTCGAGTCCCACGCGCGAAAGGATCGCGACGCCGTTCCACGCCGCCTCCCCGTGCATCGCGACGGCTAGCCGCGAGCGGCGAGCTCCTCGCCGAGCAGCTCCCCGAACGCGTCGTCGGTGAGCTTCGTCTCCTGGAGGCAGACGACGTCCGGCCGCCGCTCGTCCAGCCATGGCAGGAGCCGCGGCAGGCGCTGCTTGACCGAGTTGACGTTCCAGGTGGCGATCCGCACCGAGCGCACGCTAGCGGCGTGGCCAGCGCGCGTTGAGCTCCCCGACCTGGAGCTCCTCTTAGAGGCGATGACGAACTCGGGCACCTGCTCGGTCGCCTCGCGTAGGCGGGGGAACTGCGCTTGAGCTGGTCTCCGGGTCGTCGCCTAAGGCGCGGTCCGCGGCGTGCGCAGGAGCGCCTGCCGTCTTCGGAGGCGAACGTGACGAGCGCTTCAGCCGCGAAACCGCGTTACCCTGCCCACCTCACCTTGCTGAACCGCCGCCAGTTCCTCGCCGCCGCCGCTGCGGGCGCGGCTTCGCTCGGCTGGGAAGGCGACGCCGCGGCGGCGGCCTCTTGGCGAACTGACTTCGCGGCTCAGGCCGACGGATCCGGCTGGCCGGGATTCGCCTGCGTCGGAGTGGCCAACCTGCATCGTGAGGGCGGCCAGGGGCTGCTCGAAGCGGGCTCCGACGTATTTCCGAACGATCCCCGGCCGGTCGCGTTCTCGATCGACCGCCGCTACGCGGATGGGTCTGTCACCGCCATCGTGTCCGCGAGCGGCGCCGGAGCGGGAGTCGTCCGACGAGCCTCTCACCGTCACTACTACGCCGCGATATATGAACAGGAGCAGGCCGCGCTGATCATCGTGCGGCGCACGGGCGACGAAGTCGTCGAGCGCGCCCGTGTCCTCGCCCCTCTGGTGCGACTGCCGGCGGCCCTGACGCTCGCCTCGGCGGGGACCTTCCCGACCCGCCTGACGGCGACGCTGGTCGACGCCGATGCCCGCCGCTATACGGCGTCGGCCGCCGATACCCACGGGTCGCTGCAGGGCCCGGGGGATCCCGGAGTCCTGTCCACCGCGCGCACCCTGTTCCCGAGCGAGCCCAACGAAGCCTTCCCCGCCCTGGGGAACGTTCATCTCCTGCCGTACGGGGTGCAGGAGGGCGCGGTCGTGCTCGAGACCCCGGCGGGGCAGGCGGTGATCGGCACCATCCGCGAGCGCTCGACGGCGGCGTTCCGCGAGATCAGCGTCACCACCGACGAGGCCTTCAAGGTCACGGAGCCATCGATCGTGGCCGCCACGAGCGGGGTACCGCACAAGCGAGGGGCCACCGTGCACGTGGCCACCGACGTGCCCGCCCGGCTCGCGATCGAGGTGGCCGCACGGCCGAACTTCCGCGACGCGCGAAGAGTGGAGATCGGAGCGACGCGCGACTTCGAAGCCGCAGCACAGCGGCTGTCGGGCCTCACTGCGGAAAGTCGTGTCTACTGGCGCGCGCTCGCGAGGCGGCGCGGGCGCACGGTCGCCGGGCCCCCGCGCGCCTTTCGCGTCCTGCCTCCGGAAGGCAGCAGCAGCCCGGCCTCGATCGCGGTGGGCGCCTGCGCGTCGCAGTTCGGCCAGATCTTCGACCGCATCGCAGACCGGCGGGCAGACGTCTTCGTCTGGCAGGGCGACCTCAACTACCCGGACACCCACGGGCCGCTTGCTCAGACGATGAGTGGCTACGCGGGCGTCTGGCGCGACTTTCTCGCGAATCCCCGGATGCGACCGATCCTGGACTCGGCCTGCTTCGTCGGCGGGCGCGACGACCACGACTACGGCGTCCAGGACGCGCACTCGGAGAACCTCAAGCCGTTCGGGCTGGCGCCCTGGGAAGCGCTCGTGGAGCGCGGCGACTACCACCGGTTCACGGCCGGCCTGGCCGAGGTGTGGGTCCTCGACCAGCGCCGGTTCAAGAGCCCGCCGGGCAAACCGGACTCCCAGGCCAAGACCCTCTTGGGCGCCAGGCAACGGGGGTGGCTGCTCGACACGCTCTCCACCTCGGACGCACCGTTCAAGGTGATCTGCTCGCCGTGCACCCTCTCGCCCACCCAGAGCGAGAATGCGCGCGACGGCAACTGGAGCGCGGGCTATACCACCGAGCGCGACCTCCTACTGCGCCACATCGAGCGGCAGGTGACGGGCACGACGATCTTCATCACCGGCGACACCCATTACACGATGGTGTACGACCGCGACGGCCTGTTCGAGGCGCGTCCCTGCCCCCTCGACATCCCCACGCCGAACGACATCACCCTGGTCGACCCCCTGGCCGCGCAGGAACTCCGCGCCCGACCCGGGGTCGTCTACGCGGACGACAGGCTGGGCCACTTCGCGCACCTCCGAGTGGCGGGCGCGGGCGGCATCGCCCGTCTGGATCTGACCCTCGTGCGCCAGGACGGAGTAGCCGGCTACACGAGGCGCTTCGAGGAGCCGATCACAGGATCAACGCGGCGCGTTGGAGCAGGGCCGCGGCGACGCCCGGGAGGCCGCGGGGGGAACGGAGGGCGCGGAGGCAACAGAGGCGGCGGGGTTCGCGGGCTGCGGACCGGCGCGCGGGGCGGCAGCGGGTCAGGGGGCTCGTCCGGCCTCCCGTTCACGGGCTCCCGCCCGCTGGCGGCAGCACTGGCCGGCGCGCTGCTGGCGGCGACAGGGGCGGTGGCCCGCCGGCTGGGCGCCGGTCGCAAGGGATAAGGCTCCTCGCCGATCGTGGCAGCTGACGCCGCCGGTGCGAGAGCGTCAGTGTGGCGAGCGTGGAGACGAGCATGCGCACGAGGGTCATAGAGGCCTCAACGATTGGCGAGCGGTGGGTCTTGCGCCATCCGCCCTGACGGCAGCGCGCTGCTACGCCTCTCCCGCGCGTCCTTCAGACGGCTGGCGGCATGTGTGACGCGTCCCCTCCCCGGTTGAGCGCCGTCGCACCATAAAGGCGAGCGGGTTCGTAGCCGATAGCTCGTGGGAGCGCCTCTTGGCGATCGCTCCTATGACGTCCACGCTCGAAGATCCGGCCCGTCTCGCGGCGCTCGCCGCGGCGGGACTGCTTGACGCCCCGGCGCAGGAGCCGTTCGATCGGCTGACGCGCCTGGCCGCTCGGGTTGTGCGCGCGCCGATCGCGCTGATGACGCTCGTCGACTGCGAGCGGGAGTTCTGCGCAAGCGCGGTCGGTGACCCGTCGGCGGCCAACCGGGTCGGGGACCTGTCGCACTCGCTCTGCCGCTCCGTCGTCGAGTCGGCCGAAGCGCTCGTCGTCGACGACCTGCGGCGCCATGCGCGCCTGCAGTCGCACCCGGCGCTTCAGGAGCTCGGTGTCGTGGGCTACGCCGGCGTCCCGGTCGTGACGGCCGACGGACATGTCCTGGGCGCCTTCTGCGTCGCCGCGCGCGAGCCACGAGCATGGAGCGACGACGATGTCGCGGCGCTGCAGGACCTGTCGGCGGCTGCCGCCACCGAGATCGACCTGCGCCGCGCGATCGGCAACATGGACGACCAGCACCGCCGGCTGCGCGACAGCGAGGCGCGCAAGGCGGCGATCCTCGAGTCCGCGCTGGACTGCGTGGTCACGATGGATGCCGGGGCGCGTCGTCGACTTCAATCCTGCGGCCGAGCGCACCTTCGGCTACTCGCGAGAGGAGGTCGTCGGGCGAGAGCTGAGTGAGCTGATCGTGCCGCCCTCGCTGCGCGCCGCTCACCGGGCGGGGCTTGCGCGCCAGCTGGCGGCTGGCGGGCCCGGCTATCTGAACCAACGCCTCGAGATGCCGGCCGTGCGCGCCGACGGCAGCGAGCTCCCGGTCGAGCTGACGATCACCCGCACGGAGGTGGGCGGAGCACCGCTGTTCACGGGATACCTGCGCGACCTGACCGAGGTCCGGCGCGCCCAGGAGGATCTGCGCGACGCCGAGCGGCGGTTCCGTGCGCTCGTCGAGCAGATGCCGACGGTCACGTACGTGCGCGACCACGGCGGGGTGGGCCGCCTGCGCTACATCAGTCCGCAGATCGAGGCGGCGACGGGATATCCGCCCGATCGCTGGACCGGCGACGCGGACCTGTGGGTTCGTTCGATTCACGCCGAAGACCGGGCAGGCGCGGTCGCGGAGCTTCGGCGCTGCGTCGAGCGCGACGAGCCGTACGCGGGCGAGTACCGCGTCGTGTGCGCCGACGGCCGCGAGCGGACGGTCTTTACCAAGGAGGTCGTCGTTCGCGACGAGCAAGGCATCGAGTCACAGGCAGGGCTCTTGCGTCGATGTGACCGACCTGCGCCGCGCCGAGGCGGCGTTGCGCGCCAGCGACGAGTTGAATCGGTCGGTCGTGGCCATCCTCGACGAGGGCGTGGTCGTGCTCGACGCCGACGCGCGGACGATCACATGCAACGACAGCGCGACGCGGATCCTCGGCCTGGAGCGAAATGCGGTGATCGGAGCGCGGCCGCCGTTCCTGCCGCTCTTTCGTGAGGACGGAACCCCGATCCGCCCCGAGGACAGCCCCGCGCGCGCCGCTGTGCAGAGCGGTCAGCCTAGGCGTGACCTCATCCTACGCGTGCTGCGTCCCGACGGCGCCGAGGCGTGGCTGTCCGTCAACTACCTGCCGCTCACCGACGAGCAGGACGGCGCGGTCACCGGCCTCGTCTGGTCGTTCAGCGACATCACCGCGCGGCGGCGCAGCGAGCAGGAGGTGGCTCGGCTTGCCTTTCACGACGGGCTCACGGGCCTCCCCAACCGCGCCCAACTCGAGGACCACCTCGCGCGCTCCGTCGCTCGCGCACACCGCAGCGGACGTGCAGGCGCCGTGCTCTTCATCGACATCGACAACTTCAAGCTCGTCAACGACAGCCTCGGGCACGTCGCCGGCGACGAGCTGCGCGCCAGGTCGCCGCGCGACTGGCCGCCTGCGTTCGGGCGAGCGATCTCCTCGCCCGGCACGGCGGCGACGAGTTCATGCTGCTGCTCGATGACCTGTCGCTCGACCCTCGGAGCGCGGCCGAGGCCGTCGCGGCGACGCTCCCTGCGCGCGCTCGACGCGCCGTTCGTCGTGGAGGGCGCTGAGCTTCACGTCGCGGCCAGTATCGGCATCGCGCTCTATCCGCGCGATGCCGCCACGCCGGGAGAGCTGCTCAGGCACGCCGACGTCGCGATGTACGCCGCCAAGCGCGCGGGCAACGGCTACACCTGCTACACGGCCGACAGTGATGATTCGCGTCGTCGGCTGACCCTGACCGCCCGTCTGCGACGTGCGCTCGTCCGCGACGAGTTCCGCCTGCACTACCAGCCCGTCTTCGATCTCTCGCGCTCCGTGCCGGTGGGGGTCGAGGCGCTCATCCGCTGGGAGGATCCAGACGAGGGCCTCATCCCGCCCGACCGGTTCATCCCGCTCGCCGAGGAGACCGGCCTGATCGACGACATCGGCGCCTGGGCGCTCGACGCCGGCTGCACCCAGGCGGTCGCATGGGAGCGTGCTGGCCTCGTGCAGCAGCTCTTCGTCAACGTCGCGCCCGCCAGCTGCGCCGCCCCGGGTTCGCCGACACCGTCCGTCAGGCGCTCGACCGCCACGGCCTGGACCCGTCGCGGCTGACCGTCGAGATCACCGAGTCGGCGGCGATGAGCGAGCCGCAGCAGACCGATGCGGTCCTCGGCGCGCTGCACGCCATCGGCGTCCACGTGGCGATCGACGACTTCGGCGTCCAGCACTCGTCGCTCAGCCGCCTGCGCGAGCTGCCCGTGGACATGCTGAAGATCGACCGGTCGTTCCTGCGCGGCGTGCCCGAAGACCCGAACGTCGCGGCGATCATCACCGCGATCCTCACGCTGGCCGGCGCGCTCGGAATGCAAGCCGTCGCCGAGGGTGTCGAGACCGCCGAGCAGCAGCGCTTCCTCGTGAGCGAGGGCTGCCCGCTCGCGCAAGGCTTCCATCTCGCGCGGCCGATGCCGGCCGAGCAGGCGACCGCGTTCCTGCTCGCCGACGCCGGACGCGGCGCGGCCTTGCAGCACCGCTGGTCGTTCAGAACCGCGGTCCGGAGAGCTCCGGGAGCCACTGTCCGGCGCGGGCGACGGCTTCGCGCCACCGGTCGCGGTCGGCCGTGCCGGCGGGCTCGACGACGTGAGCGGGCGACCAGGCCGCCGCGATGTCGTCGTCGCCGCTCCAGATGCCGACCGTGAGACCCGCGACGTAGGCGGCGCCGAGCGTTGTGGCCTCGACCACGGGCGAGACCTCGACCGGCCGGCCGCACGCGTCGGCGAGCGCCTCGACGAAGACGCTGTTGGCGCTCATGCCTCCGTCGACGCGGAGCACCGGCACCTTTAGTCCGATGAGGTCCTTGTCGGTCACGGCGTTGGTCCCGGCGGTGTGGGGAACGACGTACATCGTCACCACGGAGCTTCTGCGCCGGGGCGGCCGTTGCTCGCCCGCCGTAGTTCTGACGTCCGCGACAGGCCCAACGGTCACGTCGGTCCGGGCGTTTCGAGTTCGGCGAGAACCTTCCGGTAGGCGTCCTTGAGCTTGATGCGATCGCCCTGGAACTCGAAGATGTCGCAGCCGTGGACGCGCGTTTCGCGCCCGGCGGCGTCCCTGCGGACGAGCACCCATTGGGAGGCGCCGTACCGGCCGTTGATGATCGTGATGCCGCCGTGGCCTTCACCGCGTCGTCATAGGCGAGGATGGTCTCGAAGCCGTGCCGGACCTCAGCGCGGCCGCGGTATGTGCTCCCCGGCTCCGGCCCGACGGAGGCGCGGAACTCGCAGTCGTCGGCCATGAAGGTCATGAGCGCGTCGATGTCTTTGCCGCCAGGCATCCCCGAAGGCGGCGAGGCGCTCCTCGGTCATCTGCGAGGTCTCAGACGTCGTCGTGGGCCTGTTCATCGAAGTAGGCCTCCAGGTCGGGGCCCGCAGGGTTCGCGAGCACGTGCCGGAGCCACGCCCGCCGTTCGAAGTCGATCACTGCCAGCTCCCAGACGCAGCCGACGGCGGGACTGCGGTGCGGCTCGAGCGCGTCGACGCGATCCAGCGCGCACGAGAAGAGCCGCTGGTGAAGCTCGTTCTCGCCGGCCCACCAGTCCACGAGCACGAAGCCGTAGTCAGCCGCGTCATGCACGACGATGAAGCTGGCGCCGTACCGGGGGCAGTCGCCTGACGCCTCGGCGGGGGCGGGCAAACCACGGCGGGCGACCGTCTTGGCGGCGCTCACGAGTTCCTCGCGCGGGCGCTCGGCAGCCGCCGCGATGCCATACAGCTTGACTCGCCAGCCGTCGCAGCGGTACTCCTCGAGGAACCTCACGGGCCGCGTGCGATGCGGGCCACGGAGCGTGATCGCCGTTGTCATGAACCGCAGGATCGCCGACGGCTAGAGTCGCCGCCGTCGAAAAGTCGTGGGTTATGCTTCGAACGATCCGATGCTCGATGTGCGACGCCTGCGCCTGCTGGTCGAGCTCTCCGAGCGAGGGACGATCAGCGCCGTGGCGGACGCCCTGCACTTCACGCCGTCCACCGTCTCGCACGCCCTCTCGTCGCTCGAGCAAGAGATCGGCGTCGCACTGCTGGAGCGCACCCCTCGCAGCGTGCGGCTCACTCCCGCGGGGGACGCGCTCGTCGCCGAGGGCCGCAAGATCATCGCGAGCCTCAACGCCGCCTGCACCGACGCGAGGGCCGTCGGAGGCCTCGACCGCGGACGGATCACCATCGCGACGTTCCCGAGCGCCGGCTCCACCCTGGTGGCGGCAGCGGTCGCTCGGCTGCAGGAGCGGCACACTCGAATTCAGATCCGGCTCATCGACGCCGAGCCCGAGGAGAGCCTGCGCGCGCTTCAGGCGGGCGATGTGGACGTTGCGGTGGTCTACGAATACGGCTTCGCGCCGCCAATCCATACCGATCTCGCCCACACCGCTCTGCGAGAGATCCGATGCAGCTCTGCCCGCCTGCGGATCACGGCAGCGCCGGCGGGGACGCATTGCCGCTGGCCACCTTGCGCACGAGTGCGTTCGTCGCAGGACGCCCAGGCTCACCGTGTCGCTGACTTCACCGTGGCGGCGTGCGCTCGCGCGGGCTTCGAGCCCCGCATCGCCTACCAGACCGACGACATCGCTTTCACCTGCGCGCTCGTGCGCGGCGGCTTCGCCGCCGCGATCATTGCGGAGTCCTGCTCGCCACGGCGCCGGCGCCCGTGATGACCTACGCGCCCACGCCCCCTCCCTCCGCGCAAGATCCTCGCAGCCCACCGGCCGTCCGCCGCTCGTCTCATGTCAGTCGTCGCGACCCTGGACGCCCTGAAGGAGGCGGCGAGCAGCAACAGCCGCTGGCTCACCGCCGCGTAGTAGGGCCCTCGCCGTCTCAACCCGCCGGACAGACCAACCTCTGTAGACACCCGCCAGCCGCATCGACCGACTCGCGGAAGACCCGGATGTGGGGGCGCGTACGCGCGGCGATCTATGGCTGGCGATCTTGGAGCGCGCTGCGGGCGAGCGTCTCCAGGCCCGCGGCGATGCGCGTCGCGCTCATGCCGTGCTCGTGGCGCTGGTGGCGGTACAGGTCGGCGGCCAGCGGGGCGAGGAGGGCGTCGGCGAGCCATTCGGCGTCCAGGCGTGGGTTGGCCTGCTCGGCGAGGACGCGGACGTGCAGTCGCCAGACGCCGTACGCGCCGAGGCGGTAGCGGGCGCCGGGGCGGCCGGTCTCGGAGGCGAGTACGAGGTCGAGGTTCGCCTCGGTCAGTTCCGCGAGCGCGCGGAGGAAGGCGACGAGGCGCGCGAGTGGCGCAGCACCGGGACCGAGCGGAGGCGGCCCGCGGAGCAGATCGTCTTGCAGTCGCCGCTCGCTGTCGTCGAGCAGCGCGGCGGCGAGCTCGCCGCGATCGGCGAAGCGCCGGTACAGCGTTCCCTTGCCGACGCCGGCCGCGCGCGACGTCCTCCATCAGCACGCCCGCGAAGCCGCGCTCGGCGAAGAGCTTCTCGGCAGCGCGCAGGACGCGCTCGCGGTTGCGCACGGCGTCGATCCGCTCGCGGCGCTGCGGCGGGTTGTCGACGGGGCCGCTGATCACGCCCGAAGCGTACAACCGGACGGACGTCCGGATCGCGTCGCTACTTCGCCTGTTGTCCCCGGCGATGCACCGCCGGGCGTCTGCCTGGTCGCGCGGCTGGACGATCAGCTGGTCGATGTTCACGTCGCTCGGATGCTGCACACCCAGGCGACGCAGTCGGCGATGTCCTCGGCCGTCAGTGGTGGGCGGGATGAGGCGCAGCTCCCGCTGCTACGCCAGAGCCCTGGCGAGCGCATCGACGACGCGCCGAGCGTGTCGGCCGTCCTCGTCAAGTCGGGATTGAAGTCGGCCACGCTGGCGCCGATGAGCGCGTCGGAGGCCAGCAGCGGCCGCGCGAGCGCCACGAACGCGTCCCAGTCCAACCCGCCCGGCTGCGGATACGTCACCGCGGGCAGCGCGGCCTCGTCGAGGGCGTCGAGGTCGAGGTGCAGCCAGGCAGGCCCGCGGTCGCCCAGCGCTCGACCCCACCGTATCCCCGCCTCCGCCGGGCCCGCTGCCATGATGTCCTCGGCGCTCATGCGAGCGATCGCGGCCGGCACGCGCTTCAACTCGAACGCCACGTCCGGGCTCACGGAGTCGGGGCGGTGCCCTAGGATCACAACATCGGCGGGCTCTACCAGCGGCCCTTCCTCGGGCAGGTCGACGAGTCCCTGCACGTTACATCCGGTGAGCATTGCGAGCTCCATGTCCGCCGCCTCACCGGTGGGCGACGACCTACCGTCGAGGTAGTCCGCGTGGCCGTCCACGAACCACAGGCCTAGGCGCCCCACGGCGTCACGGGCACCGGCCACCGCTCCAGAAGCAGCGTGCAATCCCCCCAACCACAAGCGGCTTTGCGCCGCGAGTCAACGCGCCGGCGACCGCCGCGCGCAAAGCCGCAGAGGACACGCGCAGGTCGGCGAACGCGATGACCCCGGTCTCTGGATCCCGTACCGGATCGCGCAGCCGCGGCGCCACGTCGCCCTCGTCCGCCGCCCCGAACACCTGGGGCAGCCCCGCGGCCCGCAGCGACGCCGGGGCGCGCTCCTCCCCGCGGCCCGCAGCGGACGAATCGAAGGGGCGCCGAGCACGGTCCACACGACCGGGCACTATGCCGACCGAACTCCCGACGTGACGACTTACTTCTCCCGGGGCAGCTTCTGAGCACTGGCCGCCCCGGCCCTGCCGGCCCCGCTCCGTCGGCGGCCATTGCGGTCGCAAGCTCTAGACCCGCGCGACAGGCCGCTATGTGGACGAGCCCTAACCCCGTCGACCCGACTCGCGGAAGAGCCGGATGTCGATCTCGCGCTCGACGTAGGCCCATTCCTCCGTCTGGCGTAGGCGATCGACGAGGTCCTCGAAGGCGTCTGCGTGTTCGGGCGCGAACTCGAACCAAGTCAGGAAGTCGAACGCCTCCCTCAGGTCGCGGCCGTGGTGCAGCCGCCGGGCGATCGCCGGGAGGTACTCCAGTCCGGTCGCGATGTGGTCCGAGGTCTCTTCGAAGATGCGGCGGCGCTCGTCCTGGGGCAGCTCCCACCAGCCCTCCGACTTCGTGATCGGGATGAGCGCGGCTTGTGTCGACGTTTCGCGGCCGAGCGGCTCCTGCTTCGCCGCCAAAGCGTCGCGCTCGCTGCGCGAGACATAGCGTTCGTTGCTCGTGACGCCGCGCAGCGCGTCCGCCGACCTGCCGTCGAGGCCGCTCGCCGCGCTCCCCTCGAACATTTCGACCCTCGACACGCCCTCCAGCGGCGCCCCAACCACCGTCTCAAGGCGACGAACCACCCAAGGTCCAGCATCTCCGCCGACGAAGGCGACCATCAGCGGGCGCACACTCTCAGTCTATGCCTGCCTCCACGTCCACACGAGGAGGTGCAACGTAGAGGTCATTGAGCAATGCAAGCTTCTCACGACTGCGAGCTCCTCCTCGGCGACAGGCCGAACGGTCACGTCGGTCCAGGCGTCGCGGGTCCTGCTCGCCACGGCGCCGGCGCCCGTGATGACGTACGCGCCCCGCCGCCCCTCCCTCCGCGCAAGATCCTCGCAGCGCACCGGCCGTCCGCCGCTCGTCTCATGTCAGTCGTCGCGGCCCTGGACGCCCTGAAGGAGGCGGCGAGCAGCAACAGGCGCTGGCTCACCGCCGCGTAGTAGGGCGCTCGCCGCCTCAACGCAGCGGACAGACCAACCTCTGTGGACACCCCCTAGCCGCATCGACCGACTCGCGGAAGACCCGAATGTCGATGTCGCGCTCAGCAGCAAGCTGCCTCGCCGCACCACAGAAAGCGGCACGCCGGCTATAGCCGCTGCTCGACGCGGTCGAGCATCCGAAACAGCAAGTCGGCGAGCATCACGACCTCGGCCGCCTCGGTTGGATCGTCGAACTCCACCTCTCGGTGGCTACTTGGGTTCTTGAAGACACCGGGCGCCCCAGAAAGGGCCATGGTCGCCTGGCGCTCGCCGGCCTCGGCCTGCGGGTCGGCAAGCCCGCCACCCTCCGCGAACTCGCGCTGCACGAGCTTCACGCCGAGGTCGCCGGGGCCCGTGCCCGCGCCGGCCAGCTCACGCACGCGGATCTCCACTTCCCGCATCGCCGCGAACGCCGCCAGCTCGTACTCGCCGATCAGGAACTGACGTCGGACGCCGTTCGAGCCGAGCGTGTAGATCGACGGCGATGCGGCGCTCCGCTCCTAGGCGCGCCGGTCCGTCAGGACTACGCGCCGCCTCGTCGCCGCGGCGAGTGACGAAGTACCAGGGACCGCTCTGCTCGTGGTCTCGGGCCAAGAGCCCGTTCGAGAGCAGCCAGTCCCACGCCTCGAAGACGGCCCGAGCGTAGGGGCCCTTGAAGTCCACCTCCGATCCGCCTCCGGCGATTACCTGCTTCCCGTCATGCCCGGCGGCCCCGGCCGCTCCGGCGCAACAGTAGGCGGAGTAGCCGAGATGAAGTTCAGCGGACTTCCGAGCGGCGAGCTGCCCGGCGACGTGAACACCAGCCGCCACAGAACATGCAAAGCCAACTCGTCGACGGGCATCGCCAGCGCCTGCTGCTCGGTAGGCCACGCCTTCGGCATCGAGCTCATTGAGCGCGCTGCCGATTGTGGATCTCGTCCTGCTGCGGGCGCTGAACACCCATTCCAAAGGCTACTTCTGCGAGAAAAAGCCGGGAGAAGGAAAAGAGCGACGGTCCAGCCGAGTAAGACAAACCGAAGACTTGCAGGAAGTTCTCAGCGCGCCCGAGAGGATTCGAACCTCTGACCTTCGGTTCCGTAGACCGAGAGTGAAGCCCGCGTGCAAGGCCGATCTCGCGGCGATGCGATCCGGAATGCGACCCGGAGACCTCGCATAGATTCGCCGCTCGTTGCACGTCGTCGCATGTCATGGCACCACCGCGGTGAAGGTGATGTCCAGCCCGCGCGCTTTGCCTATCCCGGGTCGTATCTCGTAATGACACGCTGAGTGATCTTGGGTGCCGGCGTACCTGCCGCTGAGCGACGACCCGTTCAGCAGCATTGCTCACCTCCCGGCCTGGACAGCGCGGAGGCAGGCGCCTTAGAGTCGGTACTTGATGCCAAAGCCTGCACGAAAGGATGACTATCCGTCATACGCGCGCGGAATCGCGCGGGGACTCGAGAATGCTTTCCGGCCGCCCACCGACAGGTGGTGGCAGCCCTGGCGGCGCCCTACCGCGCAGCGGCACGTTGAAGCTCGAATCGAGGCCGAGAACCTCAAGGCCGTCGTGTTCTCCGACCTGCACCGAGGCAAGTTCGTCGACAAGGCCGACGACTTCCGCCGCGCGCACCGTGCCTACCGTGCCGCGCTCGGTTCGTACTTCGAGCAGGGCTACGAGCTGTGGCTCCTCGGCGACATTGAAGAGCTGTGGGAGAACAAAGCGAAGGACGTCGTCACGACCTATGCAGAGGCGCTCGAACTCGAGCAGCGCTTTGTCGCGCCCGGCGGTCCGGGACTGCGCCGCTTCTACGGCAATCACGACCTTGATTGGAGCCGTCCGAAGTGGGTGAAGGAGCACCTCGCAGAGTGGCTGGACGGCACCCCTGTCAGTGAGTCGCTGCGGCTGCACGTGCACGAGCGCGGCAAGCCCCTCGGCATGTTCTTTCTCGTGCACGGCCACCAGGGCACGGCGAGCAGCGACACGTTCGCCGCTATCTCGCGACTACCGGTGCGCTACGTATGGCCCCACATCCAACGCGCGCACGGCTGGGTCGCTACGACGCCCGCGGAGTCGCCAAACCTCCGCGACAAGCACGACCGTGCAATGGCTGACTGGGCGATGGCGCGAGCCAGCAGCGAGCCACGTCATGCTCGCCCAATTCTCATCGCCGGGCACACACACCACCCGATCTTCCCGGACGAGCCGCCGAAGCGACCGACAGAGGGGGAGCTCGCAGCGCTCCGCGACCAACTCGCCGACGAGACAAACCCGGCGGCTCGCGCAGAGCTCGCGGGGAAGATCGAGCTTATGCGGGCCGAGCTCTGGGAGCCGGAGTTCGTTCCGCCGTCGATTGTCCCGCCGTGCTACTTCAACACCGGCTGCGCTTCCTTCCCGGACGGCGACGTCACGTGCCTCGAGCTCAACGGCGAGCAGCTCGTCGACGCGGAGGACGAGAATGACGGCCGGGGCAAGATCCGGCTCGTTCGCTGGCTCGACAATCACGGCGAGCCGCGATCTCACCCTCTCGCCAGCCGACCCCTGCGGGAGGTCCTCAACGACGTAAGCGCGGCCCAGGTCTCAGGGGGAAGCGCCGCGCCTAGCCAAATCTGAAACGCTGAACGCAGAAAGCGCCTTCGCAGTGCCCGAACTTTCAGCAACACTCGCCGGCGTCGCCTTCACTAGCGGGCTCGCCGCTCTCCTCGCCGCTGCCACCGGTGCGACGGTGAAGATCGCCGGCAACGAGCTAGGCGCCAACGGCGTTCGCACCCGAGTAACGACGGCCCTAATAGGACTCTCTCTCGTGGGCTGGAGCGCGTGGAGCATGCGTGAGCAGCCATTTGAGGTGTCCGCAATCGAGGGGGACCGGCTTGATCTGGTTAGCCTCGATCGCAAGAGTTGCCGAGCCGTGGTGGAGGTGGCCGTTTTCGTCCGCTTCCGCCGTGCGCCGGGCACCGTCCGTTACGAGGTCAGATTCGGACCAGAGATCCCGGTCAGAACCTTCAGCCAGAAGCTGAAGCACTCTGGCTCCGGGGCCGACCTGCTCGGACCGAAGCGCATTCGGCTGCCCGCGAACCGCCCGAAGATTCCTTTGAGACCCGAAGTCGTCATCGTCTCACCGAACCTGGTGCGCACGCGGGATATCAATCTCGGCGGTCCACCGGCGCTCGGTGACGCAGTCCGGAAGTGCCGGCTCACATAGGGCGATTCGTCCTGGACGCGCGAACTCACGCGTGCATGTGCAGGCGAGCGTGCTTCGAGCCGGCGCGGCGAACGGATCCGGGCAGACGAGCCCCCGGCGCCGCCGTCGGGTCGACAGTCAGCGGTCGCGCCAATCCTCGATGCCGAGGCGGACGTGCCCCGCTTCGAGCCGGGTCGCGTCGCTGTCGATCGCGGCCGCGGCCGCGACCTCAAGGGCGGCCAGGACGTGGCGGACGCTGCCGTCCTTCTCGTCGTAGAACGCGGCGAGGGCGGATAGCACCTCGTCTCCGATAAGGTCCTCAACGCGCACGCCAATGTCGTAGAAGTCGAGCCGGTGCGCGAGGATGGCTCGCAGCCCGTCAACCGTGCGAGCAGCCAGTGACGGGATGGTGGCTTCGAACAGATAAGGACGTAGCTCGGCGTAGGCATCCAGCTCGGTGAAGTGATCCTGCACGGCGATGATCGTCGGCGTCTCGATCTCGCGTACGAGCAGCTTGAGGCTGTTGGTGAAGAAGCGGTCGCGCGTGGCGTCGTCGACGCCGGTTCCGAGCGCGGCCTCGGTGTCCTCCAGGACGAGTACGGGGACGCGCTTGTAGTGATTGAAGATCGCGAGCAGGCGGTCGAGGCCGTAAAGGCGGTCGGCGGGCTGTCTGCCCCGGCTGTACTCGATCTCCAGCGACTCGAGCTGGGCGGACACCTCAATCGGAACGGGGCCGCCGCCGAGCCTTGCCCCACCGCTGGTGCGACCCGGCCGACGGTCTCGTCATCCGCGCGGGCGCTCTCGATCGCCTCGCGTTGGTCGCCGCTGACGGCGACCTCGTTCGCCTTCGCGGCCTCGAGGGCGGCGCCGAGCGCCACGCTGCCGAGCACGGCCTAGAGGCGCCCGGCCTCCCGGAACCGCTAGCGTTCGGGGCGAAGGCAGAGCGGGCCTCGGCTCGTTCGCTACGGAGGGGCGCCACAGCGTCCAAGCCCCCAAACCACCGGACTCGCGACCGGCCTCCGCAGCCCCGGCCAAGCCGCCACATATTCGCGGCTAGTCGCTCCATACGAACCCTAGAAACCGAAAGCTCCGGGCAGCCCGCGCCCCGGCGGCTCAGGTGGGCGCGGGCGTCAAGCAGGGTTCGTGAAGGAGCAATCGAGTGCCGAAGATGATCGACAGAGCCACCGGGGAGCGGTTGCTCACCCCGGCAGAAGTTGCCGACCAATGCCGGGCGACGCCGCGCCAAGTTCGGCGCTGGCTCGACGAACGCCGCCTTGCCTTCGTCGAACTCCCGCGCGGGCGGCGCGTCCCTGAGAGCGCCTTGCACGCCTTTCTCGCTAGGCGCACGGTCGAGGCGGAGGACCGATGAAGAAGAAGGGGCCGGGGCCGGGGCGCCACCCGAACAGCCTCGCGAACCTGCGGCCGGCGCCGCCCGCGCCCATGGGGAACAAGAGGGTCTTCAAACACGGCGCGCACGCCCAGCGTGAAAAGACGAGAGCGCTTGAGGCGTTCGAGCGGAAGGCCCGCACGGATATCGCCGCCGCGCTCGCGGCGAGCGCGCCCGTGCGCGAGGACGGCGAACTGCCCGCCGCCGACGAAGCGGCCGTCGAGCTGGCGGCACGGCAACTCGCGCGCGTGCGCAGCATGGATGAATACGTGACCCAACACGGCTGCCTCGACGACGACGGGAAACCGCGCCCGGCGCTCGACCTGCTGGAGCGCGCGACCAAGAACGCGCCGAGCAGCGACCACGCGGTCGCACCCCACGGCTCGTCGATCGTCCAGCCGCGCAGCCGGGCGCGGGTCAGCACGGCGGCGGCGAACAAGCCGCCCAGTCCGGCGCCGTGCAGCACGGCGCCCAGCAGGGGCGAGGAGGTGATGAGGAAGGTCGAGGTCATGCGCCGCCCCCGCCAGCCCCGGCTGGCACCATCGCAAGCAGCAACCACGACCGACCGACAGGTGGCGCAACACGCTCGCGACAACGTCTTCGACGATCGCTACGGTCGCCGGGTCCTTGAGCCTGTAGAAGGCGTTCCCGCCTTCCTTGCGCGTGCCGACGACGCCCGCGTGAGTGAGATGTACACGTCAGCGCGCTTGTGCCGCTGTACTTGTGCGTGCGTGCGCTCTACTGGTTGTCCGCTGCCGCCTCGCTGGTTGATGGTGAGCCTTCTGGGCCATGTCGGGTTAGACCGACTGTTGCGAGCCGGTCTCCTGATGGGAGGGCGCCCGCTCGTTGTGATCGGTCTCGACCTCGATGTCGTCGATGTCCAGCGCGACGAGGGTCGGATGGCGGAGAGATCGGCCGCGGGGCCCGCGTACGTGGACTCGCCGGCGAGCAGCGAAGACGAGTCGGTCGATGCGTTGGTGATCGCTGCTGTAGTGGGCGGCGTGTGCCCAGCGGCTGACTGGCTGGGCGGTGTAGTCGTGGCGGCGGATGAGGCCCGCAGCATCGACGTAGAACGTCTGGCGCGGAGAGTGGGTGTGGAGGCTCGGCGGGAAGCGGACCTCGAGTCGTCGCCATTGCTCACCGGCCTCCGGCCAGGCGTGTCCCTCGGTGACCGTGACTCCTTCGGAGGTGAGCAGGATGGGCGTGGCGAGGTAGTTCCACCATGCGTATCCGGCGAAGTACGTGGCGTCTAGCGCGTCCCAGCGGAGGTTGCGACGCACGCTGCTCAGGCCGTTGAAGGCGGCGCGAGCGTTGTGTCGGCTCTCGATGAGTCTGCCACCGAGGGTCTCGATCCGGACGTCGCCTCGATCGAACACCGCGCGATGGCCGGCTTGCGGGAAGCCGTCAATGACCGCGTGCTGGTGCGCTGGCTGAACCCGCACTGTCCCGTTGGCCATGCGGTTCCCCGGGAATCGCGAGCGCAGCAGCCCGCTGAAGGTGCCGCGGGCAGTGATCGCGGTGACGTCACGCCACGATTCAAGGCCGCCGTGGGCGGCGAGGGCCTCATCGAGAAGCGCGCTCACGCGGGCGTATCCGCGAAGACTGCGCTGAGGACGCCCGGGTCACCTTGGACGCGGGCGACGGGTAGAGCTTGCTCGAGGGTGAGCGCGCCTGCGGCGAGGCCGAGGACGATCTCTGGCGGTGCGGTCAGGACCGTGTCGGGGCGCTGGTCGGGTTCGGCGGTGACGTGGGGGCCGTCCTTGTCGATCCGCAGGGTCACGAAGAGTCCGGGGAGGTCGATCCCGACCTCAGCCGGACGTCGCGCTGTCCGCCTGTGAAGCAACGCGGGGAGCGCGACGGCCAGCCAGCGCGGCGAGAAGGTGTCAGGGCCTGGGCCGCTGATCATCAGCGGGGTGCTCCAGCGGACGAGCGACTCCACAGGCTCTCGCAGCTGAGCGCCCCAGGGGGTCAGGGCGTAGACGACACCTCCCGGCTCGCCCAATCGCCGCTCGATCACACCGGAGGCCTCCAGGCTGCGCAGCCGGTCGGCCAGCAGATTGGTCGCTATCCCGTCGAGCGTCGCCTTGAGTTCGCTGTAGCGCAGCGGGCCGAGCAGCAACTCGCGAACGATGAGCAGGCTCCAGCGATCGCCGATCGTGTCCAACGAGCGCGCAAGCCCGCAGTACTGCCCGTAAGAACGAGACGCCATAACTTGACTATCTCACGTCTGCTTGATTTTCTCTAGTGCCACGCACCCCGCACCCCCTTCCTCGAAAGGTCTCGATGTCCGTCACCGTTCCCGCCGCTCCTTCCTTCTCGCCCGTCTCAGCCGCGATCGCGACCTATCGCGCCGCCGGTGAACGCGGTGACGCCGATGCCATCAGCGCGCTGCTAGCGCCTGACGTGGCGCTGCACTCGCCGCTCACCGCGCGCGTGCGCTTCGCGGGCAGGGACGAGGTCACAGCCATGCACCGCGACATCTTCGCCGTGCTCGAGGAGCTTGAGACCAGCGAACCGCTGGCCCTTGACGACACGCGATCGTTCACGTTTCGTGCGCGCGTGCGCGGCGTGGAGCTCAACGCCATGGTCCTCGCGGAGTTCAACGAGGACGGGCAGATCGCTGACCTGACGATCTTCGGCCGGCCGCTCCCGGCCGTCGCGACGCTGTTCGCCGCGCTCCCCCCGCGCGTATCGGCCAGGCGCCGCGGACGAATGACGGGCGCGCTCGTCGCACTGGTCGCCCGACCGATCGCGTTCGTCGTGCGCACCGCCGACCGCCTGGCGCCGCGGTTCCTGTAGTCGTCGTGACTGACGCGAGCAGGCCCGCCTGGGTCGACGACGAGCTGTTCCCTTTCAAGAGCCGCTTCGCAGAGCTGGACGGCAACGTCGTGCACTACGTCGACGAGGGCTCGGGGCCGATCCTGCTGATGCTGCACGGCAATCCGGTCTGGTCCTTCGTGTACCGCGAGGTGATCGCCGCCCTGCGAAACCGGTTCCGGTGCATCGCCCTGGACTTTCCGGGGTTCGGCCTGTCCACCGGCGCCTCCGGCTATCGGTACCTGGCCCAGGACCACGCCGACCTGCTCGTGTCCTTCCTCGACCACCTGGACCTGTCTCAACTAACCCTGGTCGGCCACAACTGGGGCGGCCCGTTCGGCCTGTACGCCGCCCAGCAACGGCCGGAGAAGTTCGAACGCCTCATCCTGGCTAACACCTGGGCATGGCCGCTGAACGGCGACCTGACCAGCGAAGTGTTCTCCCGCGGCATGGGGGGACCGGTCGGACGCGCGCTGATCAGGCAGTTCAACCCGCTCGTCAACTACTTCATCCCCTCAGCGCACAAGCGCCGGAAGCTATCCGAGGCCGAGAAGGCGCACTATCGCGAGGCAATGCCCACGCCAGGACGTCGCCACGCCGGCGCTGTCCTTCCCGGCGAACTCGTCGGCGCTCGCGAGTTCTTCACCAATCTCGCCGACCAGCTCAGCACAGTCGAGAACTTGCCGACGCTGATCCTCTGGGCCGACGCGGATCCGATCTTCAACGACAAGTACCGTGAGCGCTGCGAAGCGACCTTCCCCAACCACACCACGACAGTGCTCCACGGAGTCGGCCACTTCCTGCAATCCGACGCACCAGCGGAGTTCAGCCAAGCCATCGAGACGTGGTGGGCCGGACTGGCCGGTGATGGCGGCCCGACCTGAACAGGCCTCCCCCCGCCCACCACCGTCGTCATCGGAGGCGCCGGCCACTTCGCGTAGTCCGACGCCCCAGGCGCGTTCGCGGCAGCGATCCGCGACTGGCCGCCTTCAGAGGCCACGACGGCCTCAGCTTCCGGAACGAATTTACTTCGGGATCTGGCGCCACGAACATCGCGTCGAGATCGCTCGGCGGCGGGGCTGCGACCAACAGAGTGCTGGGCGGGAGTCGGGAGGTTGTGCGCCCGTCCGGATGCGCGATGAAAGGAAACCTGGGCTGGTTCTGCGAGCTTCCGGCCGGAACGATGAGTCCGCTTGCCAGCTGCACCATCTTTGGGAGATCCGGTGTTCCATCTCGGTCCGCCATTCAGTCAGATTTGGCCCACGAGGCCGACAGACGCTGGTCGGTGCTCGGGGAGTTGCGTGTCCGCGATCGTGAACACTTCCGCTTTGGACAAGCCCGGCGCCGCATCGACCACGACTTTGGCCGCTGCGGAGTCCTCAGCGTCCTGACTCTCGATCCGACGATGGTCAGCCGCGGTACCGATCCAAACTACGACGGCGAAGGGGAACATCATAAAAGCCGATTCGACCGAGGCGGTCTTCCGCTACGACTTCAACTCACCGTACGCGTACCTCGCCGCGGAACGCATTGACGAAGTG
The DNA here is from genome assembly GCA_030446485.1 of Thermoleophilaceae bacterium. Classification (GTDB taxonomy): domain Bacteria; phylum Actinomycetota; class Thermoleophilia; order Solirubrobacterales; family Thermoleophilaceae; genus JAUJNF01. The sequence continues at coordinate 541,865 of JAUJNF010000001.1, forward strand.
GTCGGACCCGACGTGCGGTGGCAGCCGATCGCCTTCGCCTTCCTCTTGAGGGCTCAGAAGCGAGTCCCGTGGTCGCTCCGCTCCGAGCGCGCCGACGGCGTTGCCGAATGTGAGCGCCGCGCGGTGGCTCGTGGCCTGCCACCGATCCGCTGGCCGGAGGGCTGGCCGCAGGACAGCTACTCACTCGACCCGCTGCGCGCCGCATTGGTCGCCGAGCGCGAGGGCCTGCTTCGCGAGTACTCCGACGCCGCCTTCCGCGCCATCTTCGTCGACGGCCGTCGTCTCGCCGGCGAAGCCGCCCTCGACGTCGCCGTCGCGCTCGGTCTCGACCGCGAGACCACTCGCGAGGCGATGACCACCTGGGCCAAAAAGCGCCTGCACGCCGTCACCGACGAGGCGATCGCCTCCAAGGTGCCCGGCGTCCCGACGCTGACCGTGGGCGACGAGCACTTCTGGGGCGACGACCGACTCCCGGACGCGACACGCACGCAGGGATAAGCGAGGTACCCATCGTCGATCCGGACCTGACCGTCTGTCCCGCAGGCATTACGTAGGACGCGCGGTGCGCTGCGACCACATAAAGGTGCGCGCGTCTCACGTCGCGGAATCGTCCTTGCTCCGGCGGCGATCCTCGCCGCCCTGCTCGTAGGAAGCCACTGACGGCACACCGGCCGGGCTGTCCTCGCGTCCGCGCCGACGGAAGCTCCGCACGGTTGCGCTGCAGCCCTTGTGCAGCATGCCGACCGCTCCGGCAGTGACCATGAGCCCGGTCACGGCCAGGTTGGCTATCTGGATCCAGCCCAGCCGGCCGAGCGCGAGCAGGCTCCATTCGTTGTGGCCGAGGCCACATGGATCCGAGTGGCCCCAGGCTCAATCTCGTCTCGCCGCCTTCGCGAGAAAAAGCGGAGAGAAGATCTTGGCGCCTCGTCTCCCTGATTAGCAGAGAACCCCGCGGTGTGCAGGCTCTTTCCAGCGCGCCCGAGAGGATTCGAACCTCTGACCTTCGGTTCCGTAGACCGCTCGGGAGCTTCGGTCAGTTTCGGTCGGGTCGGCGTTTGCGCTGTAAACCCCCGAATCGGCACTGCCAGCGGAACGCCCCACGGCTCCACTGGATGCGGCCGAAATTGCCACGGCGTTGCCACTTCTCAGCGGCCCAGGTAGTCCTCGACCTCGTCGAGCGCCTCGCCCGGGCTGGGTAGTGGAGGAACACCCCAGCGCAACGCCGTCACCGAGGTCGATACCGAGGGAGCGCCCGATCACAAACCCGCACGGGACCGTCACGAGGAACGCCCAGCGCCGCACACGACGGACCCTAGACCGCAACAGGAAGCCTAGGACTACGTCAAAGATGCGGACGGCGGTTGGATTCGGCACCTTAACTCCCTGGAACCTTCAGATCCTGGACAGCGTGGCACTCGGCTGCCCGCCGGCAAGAGCCCCGGCACCAGTGAACGCTCAGCCCGACGGGGTCTCTTCACGGGTGTAGCTCAGGTCGGCTTCGGTCTGGCGGGCGATGCGGCGGACCGCGGCGCGGCGTGTCTTGTCCCCGGTGAAGACCGTCAGCCGTGTCGCGCCGGGGATCCTGCGTCGCGCCGTCTCGAGCCCGAAGTTGGCAGCGGCGAGCCCTAGAAGGAGGGCTTGGAAGGGACGGCGATCGGGGATGCCGAGCACGTCGGCGCTGTGGCCGCCGAGGGCAAGCCGGCTGTATGAACCATGGAGGCTCGCGAGGATCCACACCGCTAGGCGGGTCACCGCATCGTCACCCGTCAATCCGTGTGTCGCCGCCGTGGCGCCAAGCATCGCCTGGGCGAGGCGCCGGGAGTCGTCGTCGGGGATGAACTCCGTGGCGGCCGCCAGCCAGGTGATCCGCCAAGCGTCCGCCTCGTCTGCGGGCAGGATCTCGGGGTCGATGCCCATGAGGTGGCCGACGTAGCGCCAGAAGTGAAAGATCGCGGCGCGCTCCTTCTCGGAGAAACGAAAGCCGAGACCCCGCAGCCCGGCGGTGAAGGGTACGGAGAAGAGGATGAGCGTCCCGACCGTGTGGATCTGGTTGATCGGGCTGTCCCAGTCGTCGTAGTTCCAGTCCTCGCGCCGGCCCATTGCCGCGCGAACGTGCGCGTGGGTGAGGCGCACGCGGAGGATGCCCTTGAAGCCCTCGGAGAAGCGGTCAAGGCCACCGGGGGAGGTGACCTCGACCCACCAGTTGGCGGTCTCGGCGAGCCGTCGGGGCGCCTTCTTGTCGAGATCGCCGGCACGGACGAGAACCTTGTCGGCGCGCGAGGAGAGGTAGCCGCCGACCAGCGCGAGGTCAGGAAGCGGCCCATAGACGCCGACCAGGCCGGTGCGCGTCGTGGCCCGAGCGGCAAGGTCGAGCTTCGCGGAGTCGACCCAGAACGGCACCGCGTCCACCTGCTCGAAGAACGCGGTGAGCGCGTCCGGCGGGTCACTGACGGCCGCTATCCCTTCCTCGACGGCAAGCTCGAACAACCTTCGTCCCTCGCCGGCCGACAGCGTGCGCATCTCAGCGACCAGCGCATCCGCCAGTGGGTCGCCGGCGTGGGAAAACCTCCGAAATGACTCGACTTGGGCCTCGGTGGCCCGCATGTCCTCACCCGCGAGCAGGCGCACGGCCAGGCTGCGCGGGAAGCCGCGAAAGACCGGCGGATGCGGCAGGCGCTTCTGGTTGGCCGCCATCGTCCTCTCCCGACCTGCCTGGCCTCAGTCCGCCCGGAAGATCAGCGGGGCGATCAGCTCGCGAGCGAGCTTGCGCGGCTGATCGGGATCGGTGAGGTCCACAGACGGAGGCGGCATCAGCACGAGCGCCGCGAACAGCCGCGCCAGTAGTTCGCCCGAGCGCTGGGGCTCGCCCTCAGTCGAAGTTCGCAGGGGACCTATCTCGCCGATGCTGGACGCGATGAACGCGCTACCGGCGGTCACGATGAAGGCGTCGTCGGCCAGGAACGTCTCGAGCAGGTCCCCGGGACTCGTGGCCAGCCAATGCGCAACGACCGGGTGACTGTGAGCAAGCCGCAGCCCGGCCGCGAAGGCAGCGGCGATCTGCTCGGTCGGTTCGTCCTCCGAATCGCCGGCCGCCGCCACCCCATCGAGGAACCGCGCCACCTCGCGAGCGAAGGTCGCCTCAATCAAGTGCTCGCGATCGCCAAAGCGCCGGTAGACCGTCATCCGCGTGAGCCCGGCACGCCGAGCGACGTCCTCGAGCGCCAGCTTGCGCAGCGGCGTGACCAGCAGCTCGGCGAGCACCGCGTCCATGATCCGGTGGTCGGTCTGATTGTCGCTGACCGCCACCGCGCCCGAAAGGGCGCGGCCGATGAGCGGGGCCAGGCTGGCCGTCGACGCTGCCACGCTCCGACAGGTTACACACTAGGCGCTCTACGCAACATTCGCCTCAGGAGCTGCTCGGCGGCAGTTCGCCCGCGCGCCCTGAGTGAGCGGGGCCGAGCAAGCCCTTGCGCCCAGGGCAGCGCCGAGTGAGACGGCGGCCGGTATGGCGACGGCCAGGGCGCCCGCGACGATGGCGATGGCAGGTCCCGCCTTCAGGCCACTGACCGCGAGCCCCGACGTGCCAGCGGTGACGCCCTGCATGGCCGTGCCGGCCGAGTCACCGGCCCCTGTCAGCGCCCTGAGGGAAGGCACCAGCGACCCGATACTCCGTGTCGTGGCACGAACCGCGGCCAAGCCTGCGTCGGCATCGATGTTGACGTGCGCTGTCGCTACGCGGCCGTCGATGCGGTCGAGCGCCTGGTCGACGACCTTCAGCTGCGATACAGCCGAGGCGACCCCTACGAGGTCGATCGACGGCCTGAGCCGCTGGCCGCTGATGGCTTTGAGCTGGGCCTCGAGCCGCTTTGCGGCCGCCTGGGCCGGTCGGATGTTCAGGCCAGCCCTGGCCGTGAACGTTTTCCCCTCAAGCCGCTGGCCCTCGGCCTGAGCCGAGCGAAGGCCGCGCTGGAACGGCGAGCGATCTAAGTGAAGCTCTGCGGTTATCGATCCCGCGCTGAAGCTGATGGTTCGGTCCTCCGTGACCGAGGTGATCGTCGGCTAGGAAGCCTATTCGCAGGGGTGGTCGTTGCCACTTTCATTGCCACCCTGGGCTCCGCTGGCCGACTGGCCACCCGCCGCAGCCACCGGAACAGGCCGTTTTGCGGGCCTTTCCCTAGCGCGCCCGAGAGGATTCGAACCTCTGACCTTCGGTTCCGTAGACCGACGCTCTATCCAGCTGAGCTACGGGCGCGAGCCGGCGAAGGGTAGCGCCGCATTCTTCGCAAGATCCGCGAGCGTTCGCGGCGCGCGCGTTCACGTGCCTCGGGACTGAGCAACAATGGTCGCGTGCCCCTAGCGCCAACAACACGACTCGCGCCCGTCCCGCCGATCGCCGCGAGGTCGTCCGGGCCGTGAGCGCCTCCGAGATCCACGCGTTCTTCGACGAGTACCGGGGAACGTTCGCGAGTTACGACGCCCAAGCGCTCGTCGAGCTGTTCGCGTTCCCGTTCCAGGTCGTGAGCGACGCCGAGGACATCGCGCCGGCCTCGGTGGCAAGCAGCGACGACTGGCAGGGCGTGATCGAAGGGCTGCTCGGCGCCTACCGGACGCTCGGCGTGGCAGGCGGCGAGCCCTCGAGCTCGACGTGATCGAGCTCACGCCCCGCGTCGCGTGCGCGCGCGTGCACTGGGAGCTGCGCCGGGAGGACGGCAGCGCGATCTACGACTTCAGGGCCATCTACACGCTCGCGCGCGTGGGCGCGGCGTGGCGGCTCGTCGCGATCGCCCACGACGAGGTCCCGAAGCTCCAGGCCACGCTCGGCGCCTAGAAGCTCGCGCCGCTCGAGCGTGCCCCGGCCCAACCCGGTCGCCGACGCGCGAGCCCAGCCGCGGTTCATTAACGAGCGACGCGGATCCGACCCCTCCCGCACCTCCTGTCGGTACGCCGCGACCCTGACCGTCTCGAAGGCGATCAGCGTGATCCAGATCAGACCGAGAACGGCGAGCGCCACCAGTGCGAGGGCCTCCAGGGCGAGCGGGATGACCGCCAGGCACGCGAGGGCCGCGACGGTGCGGGGCACCGAGAAGGTCCCGGTGTTGCGCCACCGGAACGCGACGTAGGCCAGGGCGTAGAGCGCCAGCCCGCCGCACAGCGCGACCGCGGGCATGTCCTTCAGCGGGTCGCCGGTGTGCTCGAGCACCTTCTTGACGCCGAGCGCGAAGAGCACGATGCCGGCGATCATCGGGAGGTGCAGCAACGCGTATGAGTCCCGGGCGATGCGCAACTGCTCGACGCCCACGGCCTCGTGGAGGCGCCGCTCGGCCACCAGCGCGTCGACGTCGAAGTACGCCCACCAGAGCATGCAGATCGTCACGACCGCGGCGAGCCACAGCAGGTCGCGCGCCGTGCCGTCGAGCGCCAGCCCCGCAACGAGGATGAGGCCGTGCCGGGGCCGAGCGCTCGCACGAGGCTCATCACCTGCCGCAGCAGATCCGGGTTGCCGCGTGCAGCGACGCGAACAGCGCTAGATGTACAAGGCGAACCACCAGGTACCCGAGGCCCTACGCCAGCGTGTCGTCGCCGAACGCCCCGGGCGTCGCGACGGCGGCCAGCCCCATGCCCGCCATCGCCGCGAACATCACGACGCGGGTGAGCCCGAGCTCGGGATCGACGGTGCTCGTCAACCACGCGTAGCCGGACCACGCCCAGTACAGCGGAACGAGCACGAGCATCCCGTGCAGTAGGCCGGTGAACGTCGGGTCGTCCGCCATAGCGGCGGTGACCTTGGTTAGCGCGAAGACGAAGACCAGGTCGAAGAACAGCTCGAGTGGCGACACGCGCGCCTCGACGTGCTCCTCGCGCAGAATCCGCCGGCGCGGCGTGGCAACAGCGTCAGGAGTCACGCCGTCCGACGGTACCCCGGCCTCAGGCTCAGGCAGCCGCCGGCGTGAGCGGGAACGAGACGCCTGTCAGCTCCTCCGAGAGCTCCCACAGCCGCCTGGCGGTCTCCGGGTCGCTGGCCGCGGCGGTGCGGCCGACCAGCGTCGGGTGGCCGCGCTGCTCCTGGAACCCGTCGGGTCCGACGTAGCTCGCGCCGGGAAGGTCCTGCGTGGCGGCGAACAGCGTCGGCAGCGCGCCCATCTCGTCGCTCTGGGCGAGCACGCGGTTGCCGATCGCCATGAGGCGGTTCTGAAGCGGGTTCTCGGTGCGCGCCTGCAGGTTCGTGGCGGCGTACCCCGGGTGGGCGGCCAGCGCGCGCACCTTCGAGCCGGCCGCCTCGAGGCGGCGCTGCAGCTCCAGCGTAAAGAGCAGGTTCGCGAGCTTCGCCTGACCGTAGGCGCCCCAGCGCTGGTAGTCCCTGCGCTCCCAGTTCAGGTCGTCGAGCTGGATCTTCCCGATGCGGTGCGCGCCCGAGGCAACGGTGACCACCCGGTCGCCGATCCGCGGCAGGAGCAGGTTGGTGAGCGCGAAGTGGCCCAGGTGGTTAGTGCCGATCTGAAGCTCGAAGCCGTCCTTGGTGCGCCGCTCGGGCGTGGCCATGACGCCCGCGTTGTTCACCAGCACGTCGAGGTCGCCGTCCCAGCCCTCGACGAAGGCGCGGATCGAGGCGAGATCCGCGAGGTCGAGCTCGCGCACCTCGGCGTCCCCGGACATTCTCGTGAGCGCCTGCCGACCCTTGCCGGCGTCGCGGACGGCCAGTATCACGCGCCCGCCGGCGGCGGAGAGGTGCGTGGCGGCGGCAAGGCCGATGCCGCTGTTGGCACCGGTGACGACGTAGGTCCTGCCCTCGAGGGAGGGCATGTCCTTGGCGGCCCACTTGCGCTTTGCCATCACCGGGAATCTAGACGGCGGACGCGCCGTGCGGCGGCTCGGCCGAAACGCGCGCCGTCTCGCCCGAGCCGATCAGGAGGCGGCAGGTTCGGCCTAACGCGCTCGCCAGCCACGGGCACGCTTACGTGGCTACGACCCGCCGCTCGATAGGGGCTCCGGTCGCCCGAGGTAGTAGCCCTGCCCGTGCGAGGCACCCAGGGCGCGCAGTACCTCGAGCTCTGCCTCCGTCTCGATGCCCTCGGCCACGATCACGGCACCGGTCTGTTGGCCGAACGAGATGAGGGCAGAGGTGAGCGCCCGGACGGCGTGGTTGGTTTCGACGTGCCTCGTCAGGTCCAGGTCCAGCTTGATGATGTCCGGCGCGAAGCGCAGGATGTGGCGCAGGCTCGCGAATCCGGCGCCGGCGTCGTCGATCGCGATTCGAACGCCGCGCGCACGGAGCATGTCGAGCCCCGCGCCGGCCGCCTCATAGTCCTCCACCGGAGCGTGCTCGGTGATCTCGACTATCAGCCGCTCGGCCGGAAGGCCATCGAGCATCTCGAGGAAGCCTTCGCAGAACGCGACCTGGGGCGACAGGTTGACCGCGAGCGACACCTCCGCCGGCATCGCCGGCATGTGGGCTGCCGCCGCCCGGAGCGCGGCCAGCTCGAGATCGGCGCCCAGCCCGACCGCGGCAGCGTCGCCAAACCACAGATCGGGTGTGCGCCGAGGCTCGAGCGGGAACCGTGCCAGCGCCTCGAAGGCGATCACGCGCCCGGTCTCCAGCTCGACGATCGGCTGGAAGACCATCGCGATCAGGTGCTCATCCAGTATGCGGCGGACGTTGTTGACCTGAGCATCCAGATGCTCTTCGGCTCGCTCCGCGCGGACGAGGTGGTCCGCCAGCTCACCGACGACTCCGCCCGTAACCTCCGCGGAGAGCGACCCCTCGCCCTCCGCGGTGCGACGGATCGCCACCAGGACCTCAGCGGAGGAGGAAGGCTTTACGAGGTAACCGGTCGCGCCGGCGCGCAGCATCTCGACGACGGTCTCGTGATCCTGGTGGCCCGACAGGGCGATGACATGAGTCGCCGGGGACATTCGACGGATCTCCCGCGCCGCCCGCGGCCCCCCGCCAGCCGGCATCGTGACGTCGAGGACCGCGACATGGGGCTGGGCCTCCTCGGCGAGGCGAATGGCCTCGTGCGCATCCCGGGCTACACCGACGAGCTCCAGCGATGGGTCTCGTGTGACGATCTCTCCGAGCGCGAGCCGCATCGCGGAGTCGTCGTCGGCGATGAGGATCCGGAGCGGGTCCATTCAGGCGGTGGGAGGCCTGGCGATCGACGTGTCAGACACCCGAGAACCGAACCGCTCTGCGTGTCGATGGTCTCAAGGTCCGGATCGTAAGCCATCTCCGAGCGTCCGGCGTCACCTCGACCCGGACCACCTGCGACATGCTCGAGACCTCTTTCAGCCCAAGCTTGGCACCCGCCTCGCAGACGGAGAGGGCGGGATTCGAACCCGCGATGGGGTGTGAACCCCATACTCGCTTAGCAGGCGAGTGCCTTCAGCCACTCGGCCACCTCTCCCAACTAGGCTCGATTGTATGCGGCATGGGCGCCTGCTCATCGGGACGGGCCTGGCCGTGCTGGGGGCGCTCGCGCTCACGCAGCTGCTGCTCCCTCGCTACGTCGAGCGCCGCACCGAGGAGCGGCTCACCGAAGCGGGTGGGGCGGCGGACGTGTCGGTGAGCGCCTTCCCGGCCGTGCGGCTACTCAGATCGGACGGCGACCGGATCCGCGTACGCAGCGAGCGCCTGGCCATCGAGCTCGGCGATGACCGGGAGCCCGTGCTCGAGCGGCTGGACGGCTTCGACGAGGTGGACGTCGAGGTGAGGGACCTACGCGCCGGCCCGTTCACCGGGCAGACCTTCCGCCTCACGCGCGCCGGCGGGTCGGAGACCTATGCGCTCAGGCTCAGCGCAACGGTAACCGCCCGGGGGCTGTCGGAGTACGCCGCCGCGACGCTCGGCGGCGGCCTCGGCGCGCTCGTGATGGGGCTCTCGAGCCAGCTGCTCGCTCCTGACGGCGCGCCGATCCCCATAGAGCTCGACGCGGAGCTCGCGAGCCGCGACGGGCGGGCGGAGCTGGTGTCGGGAGGCGGCACGGTGGCCGGCGTTCCGGCGGGCCCGCTGGCCGAGGCCCTGGCCGGCGCGGTGGCGGCGCGCCTGTAGCTCGCCGGGGATTCGCCCGTGGCGGCCGAGGGTAAGCGCCAGTCATGCAGACACCTCCAGGCCCCACCCTCGAAGTTCCCGGACCCGTCATCCCCGAGCAGCCGTCCCCCTCGCCGGGCGGACCCGACGTGCCGGACCACCCGGGCACGCCAGTGCCCGCCCCCGACGGACCCGCCGAGCCGCAGCCGGCCCCGCCGACGGAGCCCCAGCCCGGCGCCCCCGACGTGCCGACCACCGACCCGGTCGGCCCGGAGATCCCGGACTCGCCTCCCGCCTGAGATCGACCAGCGGGCCGACCCCCCTCAGGCCGTAAGCTAGACCCATGGTGGAGGAGACCGCGGGCATCTCAGACGCGCGCGTAGCGGTCTTCCTCGAGCGCGGTGAGGAGGCCGGATGCGTGAACCTCTCCGAGCTCAACGAGCTCGTTCAGGCGCTCGAGCTCGCAGACGACGAGGTGGCCGCCGTCCACGACCAGATCGACCAGCGCTCGATCGACCTCAGCGACGACTGCGGCCGGCAGGAGGTCGAGTCCACCAAGTACGTGACCACCGAGCTGGCCACGAACACCACGGACGCGCTCCAGCTCTTCCTCAACGAGATCAGCCGCTATCCGCTGCTCACCGCCGCCGAGGAGATCGACCTCGCCAAGCGGATCGAGCGCGGTGAGCCGGATGCCAAGGCGCGCATGATCAACTCGAACCTGCGCCTGGTGGTGTCGATAGCGCGCAAGTACCAGGGCCAGGAGCTCGGGCTGCTCGACCTCATCCAGGAAGGCATCCTCGGCCTGATCCGGGCAAGCGAGAAGTTCGACTGGCGGCGCGGCTACAAGTTCTCCACCTACGCCACCTTCTGGATCCGCCAGGCCATCCAGCGCGGCATGGCCAACAAGTCGCGCACGATCCGGATCCCGGTGCACATCGGCCAGCGCGAACGCAAGATCGCTCGCGCCCGGCGCGAGCTGGCGGCCCGGCTCGGCCGCGAGGCCACCGACGAGGAGGTGGCCATCGAGACCGACCTTCCGCTGCGCCAGGTGGAGGAGGTCGAAGAGGCCGCCCGCACGGTCACGAGCCTGGACCGCCCCGTCGGCGAGGAGGGCGATACCACCTTCGGCGACCTCCTGCCGAGCGACCAGCCGGCACCCGAGGAGGAGGTCGAGGTGAGCCTGCGCGAGGAGAAGCTGCGCCAAGCCGTCGACCAGCTGCCGGAGCGCGAGCGCGAGGTGGTGCGGCTGCGCTACGGGATCAACGGGGACGAGCCCACGCCGCTGCGGGAGACCGGGCACCGTCTGGGCATCTCACCCGAGCGGGTCAGCCAGGTGGAGTCGCGCGCCCTGCGCAGGCTGGCGGGCACGCGCGAGATCGAATCGCTCCGCGAGGCGGCCTGAGGGTGAGCGAGGACCCGATCACGCAGGAGCTGCGCGTGGAGCAGTTCCGGCGCGAGGATGCCGAACGGGAGCGCGCCGAGGCCGCCCCGGACGAGCAGGAGGAGGCCCAGCACGAGCGGCGCGCCGACAAGGCCGCCTACCTGCGCGCGAAGCTCGAGGACCGTGCCGTGGCCGAGAGACGTGCAGCAGACGAGGAGGGCTGACAGTGGAGGATCCCGGAGACAGGCTGGACGAGCTGGAGGCCGAGGCCGACCGGCTCGAGAAGCGGTCCGAGGAGGTCGGGGAGCAGGCCGACCGGGCGGAGGGCGACTGGGAGGCCAAGAAGCAGGACGACTCCGTTCCGGGCGCTCAGCCGTCTGAGGCTGAGCGTGACGGTGGCAGCACGACGGCCGATGCCGCCGACGCCGCCGGTCAGTAGGCAGGCTAGCTTCGGCGGAGCGAGCGCAGTAGGAAGTCCACCTGGTTCTGCTTGCGCAGGATCAGGTGCTCCATCAAATGCTCCAGTGCCTCCGACCGCCCCTCGTTGCCGGAGGGAGGGATCACCCGCTTGAGGGCGTCGATGGCCTCGGTCTCGGTCTCGATCAGCCGCTCCACCGCCTCACGCGAGTCCCCGCTCCAGGTGAGCGCCGCCACCTCGACGGTGGGATCGCCACCCAGCGCCGTGATCTTCTCCACCAGGCGCCGGGCGTCCGCCAGATCGTCCTGCGCGAACGAGTGCATCTTGTCTCCGAAGGCCTGGTACTCGAGCCCGAAGACGCTGCCTGAGTTGACGGTGTACTGAAGCGCCGAGCGGTACTGCAGGGAGAGCGCTCCGTTGAGCGCGGCGAGCACCTCCTCGACCTTCATCGGATCCTCGTCGCTCACCGCCCGGCTTTATAGCGGGCGGCAAGGACCGATCCGCGGCGGGTGACTCGGCCCCCGCTCCCTCCGAGTGCTCGCTTGTCAGCGGAGGGGGAGGGATTCGAACCCTCGAACGAGCTCACGCCCGTTACCGGTTTTCAAGACCGGCGCAATCAACCGCTCTGCCACCCCTCCGGTGGCCCGTCGGGTGAGTCCGCGGAACGTCGCCATCAGCGGCGACGCCCGAGCCTCCTCGTCCGGCGCGTGGAATGCCTGTGCGAATGGTAGGCGTGCCGAGCCGCTTGCTCGACACGTCACCCGCCATGTGTCCAACTTCGGGTCGGGGTCAGGGTTGAAGGGAACGAGAGGTCAAACGAGAGAGGGAGAGACCTGATGGTGATAGGCGGAGTGATCGCGTTCTGCGTGCTGGTGCTGGTGCTGGCGTTCCTGCTGCCGAGGATGTCGAGACATGTAGAGCGCGGTGGCGACTCCGTGCTCGGGGTCGGCCAGCGCGGCGGTGCAAAGGCGCCCGGTCCGGTCGGCCGCCTGCTTTCGAAGTCGTTCGGTAAGTCGCGCAGCGCGGTTGGCAAGAGCGGCTCCACGGGCCGCAAGGGTCGCGGCAAACTGCCGCTCTAACGCTCCGGCGAGTTCGCTCGGAGCGGGCACGGCTCCCACTATCGCTCGGCGGGTGCTCGAATCGTCTCGGGCGCCCCGTACGCGTGTAACGCCGCCGGGATCCTCACGCTCCCGTCCTCGTGCTGGCCGTTCTCGGCCAGGGCTATGATCGTCCGGCCCACGGCCACCGCGGTGCCGTTCAGCGTGTGCACGTGCTCGGGGGAGCCCGAGCCGTCCGGGCGGTGGCGCACGTCCAGCCGCCGGGCCTGGAAGTCGGTGGTGTTCGAGCACGACGTGAGCTCGCGGTAACGCTCCTGACCCGGCAGCCACGCCTCTAGGTCGTACTTCTTGGTGGCCGACGCCCCGAGGTCCCAGGCCGCGATGTTCACCACGCGGTAGGGGATCTCGAGCTCGGTGAGCAGCTCCTCCTCGATCGCCAGCAGGCGCTCGTGCTCGCCGGCCGACTCCTCCGGCGCGACGAACGCGAACATCTCGACCTTGTCGAACTGGTGCACGCGGAAGATGCCGCGCGTGTCCCGGCCGGCCGCGCCGGCCTCGCGGCGAAAGCACGGTGAGAAGCCGGCGTAGCGCAGGGGAAGCTCCGCCACGATCTCGCCGGCGTGCAGCGACGCCAGCGGCACCTCAGAGGTGCCCACCAGGTACAGGTCGTCCTCCGGTAGGTGGTAGAGCTGCTGCTCGGTGTCGGGTAGAAAGCCGGTCCCGAATAGGGCCTCCTCGCGCACGAGCACCGGCGGGATCACCGGCGTGAAGCCGTGGCCGTCGAGCTTGTCGAGCGCCCAGCGCACGAGCGCGAGCTCGAGCATCACGAGCGGGCCCTTGAGGTAGGCGAAGCGCGATCCCGACACGCGCGCGCCGGCCTCCATGTCCACGAGGCCGTCGAGCAGCTCTAGGTGGTCGCGGCCGGTGGCGCCGGCCTCCCCCACCTCGCGCAGCACCTCGTCCTCGGCCGGAGCGCTCTCGGCGGCGAGGTTCGGCAGGGCGATCATCCGCGTCCGTAGCGCCTCCTCGGCGGCGGTCAGCTCGGCCTGCATCGTCTTCACGCCGCCCGCCACCTCCTTCATCTCGGCGATCGCCGCCGACGCGTCCTCCCCGGCGCGCTTGGCCTGGCCGATGCGCTCGCTGGCCGCGTTCTGCGTGGCGCGCAGGGCCTCGAGTGCGGGCAGCAGCTCGCGCCGGCGCGCGTCGAGAGCGATGACCTCGTCGAGGCGCGAGCCGTCGACCCGGCGCCGCTCGAGCCCGGCCCGAACCGTCTCGGGCTCGCGGCGGATCAGCCTGAGATCGAGTACCGGAGCCCCTCCGGGTGCCTACTCTTGCGGGGCAGTGGGGTCGTCGGAGTCGTTGGCGGTGGGATCGCCGCCGGCGCTCGACGAGTCGGGCGTCTCGCGGCCCGCGTACTCCGCCAGGAACCTCGACACCACCTCGGCGTCCTCGCCGACCACGATGTTGGCGGGCATGATCGCGCCCGAGAAGCCGCCGTTCTGAATCGCGTAGAGCACGTCCTCGTAGGACTCGCCGCGGGTGTTGAAGTTGGGCCCGTTGGTGCGCTCGCCGCCGGACAGCTGGCGCGCGGGCTTGGACCCCTGCGACGCCGCGGCCTCGAGCGTGTGACAGCCGCTGCAGCGCTCGCGAAAGAGCACCGCGCCACGGTGCAGGGGGTCGTCCTGGGCCACTTCGATCTCCGATCCGCACCCCGCTCCGACCAGCGCGAGGGCGGTCATGGCGCCCAGCAGACGTGTTCTCGGCCGCCTCATCGCGGCCATACTATCCAGCCGGATGCGGCCCAATCTCTCCTGCGCGCGCCATCTGGGAGCGGTCGCGGTGATCCTGGCGCTGACGGCAACGACCGGCTGCGGCGGAGATGACGAGGAGGGCGGGCGCACCGTCACGGTGCCCGCGATGCAGGCCGTGGGGGTGACGGGCGACGAGTACAGGTTCGATCCGGAGAACGTGGTAGTCGAGGGCGGCGGAGTGGTTGCTCTTTCGTTCTCGAACGAGGGCTCGCTCGCCCACAACCTGAAGGTGCTGCGCGGCGACGACGAGCTCGGCGGAACCGAGACCTTCGAGGGCGGGAAGGCGGAGACCGCCGAGGTGAGGCTCGAGCCCGGCAGCTACCGGCTGGTGTGCACCGTGGGAGATCACGAGGACCTGGGCATGACCGGCACGCTCGAGGTTCGCTGAGCGATGGAGCGCACGCTCGACGTCGCCTCCTACCGCGCGGCCGTCGGGCAGATGCCCACGGGCGTGACCGTGATCACGAGCGTCGGCGAGCGCGGGCCGTCCGGACTGACCGCGAGTGCCGTCTGCTCACTGTCGCTCGACCCGGTGCTGTTCGTGGTCTGCATGGACCTCGGCTCGCGCACCCTGGCCGCGGTGCGGCACTCCGGAAGGGTGGGGGTGAACGTGCTGGCCGAGGATCAGCGGTGGCTGGCGGCCCACTTCGCGAGCAAGGCTCCGGAGCACGAGAAGTTCGGCACGATCGAGCACCGGGAGATCGACGGCGTTCCGGTGCTGAACGGCGTGGTGGCGTGGCTCACCGGCGAGCTGCGCGAGCTGCTGCCCGGCGGCGATCACATGATTGGCGTGGCCGAGGTGGTGAGCGCCGACGCACCTGGTGGCGCCCCGCTCGTGCACCATCGGGGGGTGTACCGGGCGCTGAGTGAGTGAGGCGGCGCGGGCCTCCCGGGTGAGGGCGGCCTCCCGGCCGGAGAAAGCCGATGAGTGGCGCTCCTCAGCCGAGTAGCGCCTTGATCGTGCACGCCACCTCGGCGGGCGTGTTCGTCACCTGTCGCCAGGTGAACCGGACGACTCGAAAGCCGGCGACCGTGAGAGCCCGGTCACGCGCGCGATCGTGTTCGAAGGCCCACCGCGTTCCGTGGCTGCCGTAGCCGTCGGCCTCCGCGATCAGGCGGCGTTCGCGCCAGAGGAAGTCTACCTCCGGGTAGTCGTCGGCCGTGGCCACCGTTGTGTTGACCTCCGGCCGAGCAATGGCGGCAGAGTCGCACAGGTACAGGAAGCGCTCCTCCAGCTCATTGCGCGTGAGCGTCTCACCTATCCGGTGGGACCTCATTACGGCGGACACGACCTTCGCGCCGCGGCGTCCGGGCGCTCTGTGTAACAGGTCTTCGACGGCGCGCACATCGAGCACGCGCAGCACCTCGGCCTGGTCGAAAGCCCGCTCGACGCCGCGCCGGTCGGTCACCTCGGCGAAATCGAGCAGGGTGCGGGCGACGGTGGTGCACGGGATGCCGCGCACCTTCGTGCGGTCGGCGGGTTGCAGGGTGTCGCCGCGGTGTACTTCGATGTCGGTGCGAGTGCGTCCAGCGCGGCTCGGCGTGGTCACATCAATCCTCAAGCGGAAGGTGGGCCGCAGGCCGTGCAGAGCCGCCGCGGCTCGGTGCGAGAGCACCGCTCCCGGGCCGCAGGCGAGCACGGCTGCGAGCCAGCGGCCCTCGATGGTCAAGAGCGGATGGCCGACCGCGAAGACGCCCTGGTGGAGGCGGTGCAGCCGACCACGTCGTACCCGTTTGCGGACGCCGCTCGGCGTGAGCCCGAGGTTCGTCATCTGGGACAGCGTCACTACTCCGTGCTGGCGTGCAGCAAGTGCAGCGAGTGCCCGGTCGCCGGGGGGTTGGGCTGAATGCGGGACACCGAGTCCCGAAATCGGCCCAACCCCCTCCATGCCGACCATGATCGCCCCGCGTGCGTGACCGATCGGCACGCTGCCGTGAAGGGGATGTGACCGGTGGGTTACAAGATCGCGCGGAGCGCTGCCGGCGGCCGCGAGGGCTGCCGGCGACCGTGGCCGCGGGGTACTGCCGGCGGCCGCCGGCCGGTGATGGCCGCGCCGGCCGTGGCCGCTTGGCCGCGCTGCCCCTCGAGCGCCGTGGCCCGCGGGCCGCGCGGCCGCCGGGCCGCGCGGGCCGTCGCGCGCCCGTCAGCGCCGCGGCACCCGGAACGTAACCCTGCCGCTGCGGCAGGTCCGCCCCCGGCCGACTGCCGCAGCGTGAAGTCCCCGGTGGCCACTCGGCGCTTCACCCGGCCGCTCACGACGATGCGGAACAGGCCGCGACCGAGGCCCTTGATCGTCGCCCGGCCGCGCTCGGTGTAGGAGAACGAGCCGTCGGCCCGCAGGCGGGCGGTGCGGGCGTTGCGGATCACCCCGTTCACAGTGCCCCGTGGCTCGCAGCGCTGGCGCGCCGCGATGTTGAAGTCGAAGCGGTTACCGTTTCAGCGTCGCCCGCCGGTCCTGGGAGGTCTTGCCGCGGTAGGTGCCCGGAGCCACGGCCTCGGCGAGCGCGGCGCCGAGCATCGCGATGACGGCGACGAGCCCGAGCGCGAGCGCCCGGCCGCGCCACCGCGCTGGCTGCCATCCGAGCACTCACGCCCGTGGAACCTCTCACAGCCCTCTCACAGCCCCCCGCTGGTGAACGCCGCTCGCAGCGCCAGCGTGAGGATCAGCAGCGCGCCCACGGCCATGATCCCCATCTCGCGCAGCAGCACCCGCCGCGCGCGACACCTGCTCGCTCTCGGCCAGCGCATGCACGTCTCCCACGTCGGCGAGCTCCCGCTGGGCGGCCCCCACGCATCGCCTCGCTCGCGAAGGCCACCACCAGCAGGGCGGCCCCGTACACGTAATGGATCTCGCTCTCGGGGCGGCTGCCCGTCGAGTAGAGGGCGAACCCGATGAGCACCGCCACCGTCACCACCTGCGCCACTCGCAGCAGGCCCAGAACACACGCGACGGGTCCTTGCGCAGCCACGCCACGCCGCCCCACACGCCGGCCAGGGCGTTGGCAGCGAGCACGGCCACCCCGACACCGACGTGCAGCTCGTTCACAAAGCGCGGTTAGCCACTATGTGGCAACTTGTCACAAAGTAAGTTATAACCGCCGCCCCCGATGCTGAAGAGCTACCTGCCCGTCCTAGTCTTCGTCGGCCTCGGCACGATCGTCGGCGTGGCGTTCACGGTGCTCAACCGCGTGCTCGGGCCGAGCCGGCCGACGAAGGTCAAGAGCGATCCGTACGAGTGCGGACTGCCCTCGGAGGTCACGAAGAACTTCCGCTTCGGCATCAGCTTCTACCTGATCCGCGATGCTGTTCATCCTCTTCGACATCGAGGTCGTCTTCCTGTATCCGGTGGCGGTTCAGCTAGAGGCCTTCGCGGTATTCGCCCTCATCGAAACGATCGTCTTCGTCTTCCTGCTGTCCGTGGCCCTCGTGTACGTGTGGCGCCGGGGCGCGCTCGAGTGGAAGTAACGCGCCAGAAGGTCGAGCCCGGCTCGCTGCGGGTGGCCGGCTCGGGGCGCGCCAGATGCTGCGTGGCGACCTCGAGGACACCGAGCTCGAGGAGTACGTGCGCTCGCGCATCCTCACCACCACGTTGGACAAGGCCCAGAGCTGGGCGCGCGGCAACGCGGTGTGGCCGCTCGGCTTCGGCCTGGCCTGTTGCGCGATCGAGATGATCACCGCGCTCGCGGGCCCACGCAACGACCTCTCGCGCTTCGGCTCGGAGGTCACGCGTGCCTCCCCGCGCCAGGCCGACCTGCTGATCCTGTCCGGACGCGTCTCGGTGAAGATGGCGCCGGTGATCGGCGCAGTCTACGACCAGATGCTCGAGCCCAAGTGGGTGATCGCCATGGGCGCCTGCTCCTCGAGCGCGGGAATGTTCAACAACTACGCGCTCGTGCAGGGCGCCGACAAGTTCCTGCCCGTCGACGTCTACGTGCCGGGCTGCCCGCCGCGGCTGGAGTCGCTCACCCACGGCGTGATGAAGCTGCAGGCCAAGATCAAGGGCGATCCTTCGCTGGGGTGGCGCGAGCGGTACCACGCCGAGGCACCGAGGAGCGCTCGACGCCACCGGCCTCGAGTTGATCGCCCAGGCGGTGCGCGAGCACGTGGGCGACGTGGTCGTGAACGCCGCGTACTACCGCGATGAGGCCACGCTCCGCGTCCAGCCCGGCCGTGCGCGACGTGCTCGGCTACCTCAAGGAGGAGGCCGACGAGCCGTTCGACTTCCTCGCGAGCCTCCACGGCTCGACCACTACCCGGCCGAGCCGCGCCTGGCGGTGCACTACCAGCTCCTGAACCGCCAGCGGGTCGACCGCCTGAAGGTGGACACGGATGAGCACAGACGACCCCCGCCTGCCCACCGTGACCGACCTCTATCCCGGCGCCAACTTCCCCGAGCGCGAGGTCTACGACTTCTTCGGCGTGGTGCGACGGACATCCCGACCCGCGCCGGATCCTCATGCCCGAGGACTACGAGGGCCATCCCCAGCGTCGCGACTACGCGATCGGCGGCGAGCCCGTCCTGTTCACCTTCAACGAGCACGAGACACCCCGCTGGTATGAGTGAGGAGACCGAGCGCCGGCAGGGCGGCAGCGCCGGCGCCCTGGTCCCTACCGCGAGCGCGAGCAGTCGGTGACGATGGAGCGGATGGAGGCGCCCGTCTTCGGCACCGAGGCCGAGCAGGACACCGAGCTCTTCACGATCAACATGGGGCCCGCCACCCGGCCACCCACGGGGTGCTGCGGCTGATGCTCACGCTCGAGGGCGAGATGGTGCGCGACCTCCCCGATCATCGGCTACGTGCACACCGGCATCGAAGAGCTGCGAGGACCAGGAGTACTGGAAGGTCATCCCCTTCGTCGAGCGGATGGACTACCTCGCCTACTACTTCAACGCGATGGCCTTCTGCATGTCGGTCGAGAAGCTGCTCGGCGAGGACGTGCCGCCGCGCGCCCAGTACCTGCGGGTGATCCACCTGGAGCTGAACCGCATCGCCAGCCACCTGTTCTGGCTCGGCACCTCGGTGCTCGATCTCGGGGCGATGTCGATGATCTTCTACGCGCTGCGCGACGGAGAAGATCCTCGACCTGTTCGAGATGTCGAGCGGGCAGCGCATGCACCCGCGCTACTTCCAGGTGGGCGGCGTGATCGACGACATCCCGCCCGGGTGGGAGGCGAAGTGCCGCGAGTTCCTCGCGGACATGCCGTCGCGGATCGACCAGTACGAGGCGCTGGTGGACCCTCGAGATCTTCCTGCGGCGCATGCGCGGCGTGGGCGTGGTGCCGCACGAGACCCTGGTCGGCCTGGGCGTGAACCGGGCCGCTGCTCCGCGCGGCCGGCGACCCGTGGGACCTCCGGAAGGCACAGCCCTACTCCTCGTACGACCACGCGCTTCAAGATCCCCGTGGGCACGGTGGGCGACCACTACGACCGCTATCGCGTGCGAATGGCCGAGATGCGGGAGTCCCTGCACATCGTCGAGCAGGCGCTCGACGGCCGCCCCGAGGGTCCCTACATCACGAGCAACCGGAAGGTGGCCCTGCCCCCGCGGCACGAGCTGGCCACCGCGGAGGCGCTCATCCACCGGTCAAGCTGGTGACCGAGGGCTTCCGCGTGCCGCCGGGCGACGCCTACGTTCCGATCGAGTCCGTGGCTGTCGCGTGCTTCGTGATGGCCGACGGCAGCAAAAGCAAGCCGGCGCGCGTGCACATGCGCGACCCGTCGTTCGTGAACCTGCGGCTCCGATGGCCATTGGTGGGCTGCTGGCCGATCTCATTGCCGGGATTGCGATGTTGGATCCCATTTTGGGCGGGATCGATCGATGAGGGCGGACGGTGCACGGTGGACGGTGGACAGGGTGAGGGCTCGTGGCCGCTGAGGAACCTCTCGGCCTGGAGGAGAAGCTGCGCGTCTCCGATCCCATTCGCGCCGACCGGCAGACGGCGTCGGCGCGGCAGGTGGCGTCGGTGAAGCCGTCGGTGGCGGCGGGGTGGGATGAGCGTCGACCTCGATCGCGATCCGGCCGTCATCCCGCAGCTCGCCGAGACGCCCGTGCCCGGCGAGCCAGGCCCGGATCGAGGCGCATATGGCCAGGTACCCGGACCGCCGCTCGGCGGTGATCCCGCTCTGTTCGCCGCCCAGGAGCACCACGGCTGGCTGTCCCCCGCGGCCATGGATCAGGTGGCGGCCGTGATGCGCATGACGCCGGCGTCGCTGGCCGAGATCGCCACCTTCTACGACATGTTCCGCACCACCCCCATCGGCAGCAGCTACCTGTACGTGTGCACGAGCGTGGCCTGCCACCTCTCGAATGCCAAGGCGGTGTTCGACGCCATCAAGGAGGCGAGCTCCGAGCTCGAGGGCGAGGTGGAGTACGCGAGTTCGAGTGCCTGGGCGCCTGCGACATGGCCCCGATGGCGTCGGTGAACGGGCGCTTCGTCGGGCCGCTCGACACGAGCGACGCGCCCGAGATCGTGGCCGCCATCCAGGAGGGCGCACCGTGCTGCCCGGGCGCGGCCTCCAGGACGACGACTACCGGCTGCCGGAGGGAGCGGGCAGTGGCGGCTGAGACCCCCGTCCTGCTCAACCTGATCGACGCGCCGGGGCTCAACACGCTACGCGTGTACGAGGCGCTCGGCGGCTACCGCGCGATGCGCAAGGCCCTGCTCGAGATGGAGCAGGACGCCCTGCTCGAGGAGCTCGAGTCCTCCGGCCTCCGCGGGCGGGGCGGCGCCGGCTTCTCCATGGGGAAGAAGGCCAGCTTCATACCCAGGGCGGGATGGACAAGTACCTGTGCTGCAACGCCGACGAGTCGGAGCCCGGCACGTTCAAGGACCGCCTGCTGATCCAGAAGAACCCACACCGGCTGATCGAGGGCATGATCATCGCCGCCAAGGCCGCCGGGGCCAACCGCGCGTTCGTGTACATCCGGGGCGAGTACTCGCTGCAGGCCGACATCCTCGATGCCGCCGTCGAGGAGGCCTACGCCGCGGGTTACCTGGGCGAGGGCATCGTCGGCTCGGACCTCTCGCTCGAGCTGGTGGTGCACCGCGGCGCCGGCGCCTACATCTGCGGCGAGGAGTCGGCGCTGCTCGACTCGCTCGAGGGCAAAGCGCGGCAACCCGCGGCTCAAGCCGCCCTTCCCCGCCAACCGCGGCCTCTACCAGGGCGACGCTGATCAACAACGTCGAGACGCTGCAGAACGTGCCGCTGATCGTCGACCGCGGCGCCGACTGGTTCCGCTCGCTGGGCACCGAGAAGTCGGCCGGCACCAAGGTCGTGTCGGTGTCCGGCAACGTGCGTCGCCCCGGCAACTACGAGATCGAGCTGGGGATACCGGTGCGCGACATCATCTACGGGCTGGCAGGAGGCCTGGAGCCCGGCCGGCGCGTGAAGTGCTTCTTCCCCGGCGGCTCGAGCGCCCCGGTGCTCCCCGGCACGGACGAGAACCTCGACCTGCCCTACGACTTCGACTCGATGGCGAAGGCCGGCTCCATGCTCGGCTCCGGCGCGATCATCGTCATCGACGACGCGCACTCGGTCGTCGACGTCGCGCTGTGGACGGCGGAGTTCTACCGCCACGAGTCGTGCGGCAAGTGCTCGCCGTGCCGCGAGGGCACCAACTGGACGGTGAAGATGCTCGATCGCATCAACGTCGGCGAGGCCACGCCGATGGACATCGAGGTGCTCGCCCAGATGCAGGCCAACATCATCGGCAACTGCCTGTGCGTGCTCGGCGACTCGATGGCCATGCCGCTCGGCTCGATGATCGAGAAGTTCCGCCCCGAGTTCGAGGACCACATGGAGGCCGCGCGGCAGGCGAGCGAGGCCGAGGCCGCCGCGGGAGACCTCGAGCTCACCGGCAGCGTGGAGGGGGCGGCCGCGTGAGCCGCCCGGAGGAGAAGTTCGTCAGCTTCGACATCGACGGCCGCGAGGTGCGGGCGCCCGAGGGAGCCATGCTCGTGGACGGGGCGAAGTACGGGGACGTCGAGATACCGGTCTTCTGCTACGAGCCCAAGCTCGGCCCCCCGGTGGGCGCCTGCCGCATGTGCCTCGTCGAGATCGAGGGCATCCCCAAGCTCCAGACCGCGTGCTCGACGCCGGTGAAGGACGGCATGGTGGTGATCACCAAGTCCGACCGCGTCCAGTCGGCTCAGAACGCCGTCGTCGAGTTCCTGCTCGTGAACCACCCGCTCGACTGCCCGGTGTGCGACGCGGGCGGCGAGTGCCCGCTCCAGGACGTGGCCTACGGCTGGGGGCCTGGCCGCTCGCGCTTCATCGAGCCCAAGCGCCACTTCAAGAAGCCGCTCGAGCTCTCGCCCACCGTGGCCATCGACCGCGAGCGCTGCATCCTCTGCTACCGCTGCGTGCGCTACTCGCAGGAGATCGCCGAGGACCATCAGCTCGTGCTGCTCGAGCGGGCCGACCACTCGTTCGTCGGCACTCACGACGGTGCCCCGTACGTGGGCCCGTTCAGCGGCAACATCATCGACCTGTGCCCGGTGGGGGCGCTCACGTCGGTGCCCTACCGCTTCCGCGCGCGACCCTGGGACGTCGAGGAGGCGGGCACCGTGTGCACGCTCTGCCCGAGCCAGTGCAACGTGACCCTCACGGTGCGCGACGACAACAAGGTGCTGCGCGCCTTCAACCGCCAGAACGACGAGGTCGACGACGGCTGGCTGTGCGACAAGGGACGCTTCGGCTACCAGACGATCCACGCCGCGGACCGCGTCGTGCACCCGATGGTGCGGGACGGCGGCACGCTGCGGGCGGTGCCCTGGGAGCGCGCGCTCTCCGAGGCCGTGGCCGGCCTGCGCAAGGCCGGCGCCGGCACGGCGGCGCTGGTGGGCGGCGAGGCCACCAACGAGGAGGGCTTCCTGCTGCAGCGCCTGCTGCGCGAGGTGCTGGGCTCATCCCACGTCGACTCGCGTCCGAGCGGCCGTCTCGAAGGCGAGCACGCGCGCGTGCTGGCGCGCCCCGACCTGTCCGCGCGCGTGTCCGACATCGACTACGCCGATGTCGTGCTCGTGCTCGACGCCGAGCCCGTCGACGAGGCCGCCATCCTCGACCTGCGCGTGCGCAAGGCCGCCCGCCGCAACGGCGCGCGGGTGGTGGTGGCCACCAGCCGCCCGAGCTCCCTCGACGCGAACGCCGAGGCCGTGGTGCGCTTCGCCCCGGGCGCCAGCGAGGCCGCGCTCGCCGCGCTCGGCGCGGCGCTGACCGGTGGCGCCGGCCTGGACGACCTGGCCCGCAGGGCCGGGGCCCCGGCCGAGACCGTCAGGGCGGCGGCGTCGCTGCTCGGCGCCGCGGAGTCGATCGTGGTGCTGTGGGGCGAGCGCCTCTCGCACGGCGCGCGCGGACCGCAGGGCGTGGCCGCGCTGCTCGCACTCATGCGCTCACTCGACATCACCGGCAAGGAGGGCTCGGGGCTGATCGAGATCCCGTCGTCCACCAACGCGCGCGGCCTGCGCGAGGTGGGCTGCCTGCCCAACCTGGGACCGGGGCTCGTGCCCACCGCCGGCGAGGGCCTCGCGGCCGCGGACATGCCCGGCGCCGTCGGCGAGGACATCTCCGCCCTGGTCCTGCTCCAGGCCGACCCGCTGCGCACCCACCCCGACCGCCAGGCCTGGGCGGCCGCGCTCGACCGGGCGACGTTCGTGGTGGCGTTCACCGACTTCCTCGGCGAGGGCGTGCTCGAGCAGGCCGACGTCGTGTTCCCCGCCCCCTCCTACGCTGAGAAGGAGGGCACGATCACCCACCCTGACGGGCGCCTGCAGCGGCTGCGCCAGTCGATCGGCCTCGTCGGCGAGGTACGGCCCCAGTGGGGCGTGCTCGCTGAGCTGGCGGCGGCGCTCGAGGACAAGCCGGTCGAGCTCCTGTCGAGCCCGATGGCGACCGAGCAGATGGTGGCCGCGGTGCCGTTTTACGCCGGCGTGACGCTGGCGGAGATCGGGGGCCGCGGCGTGCGCTGGCAGGACCGCGACGCGGCCTCCTCGCTCGCCGCCGCCGAGCTGCCCGACGGCGCGCTCGAATCCCCGCCGGAGCTGGGCGATGGCCTGCGCCTGGGCACCGTTCTCTCGCTGTGGACGGGCAAGGTGACCGAGCACGCCCCTGTGCTGAGCTTCCTGGCCCCCCAGCAGCGCGCCGAGCTGTCGGCCGACGACGCGCGCCGGCTCGACCTGTCGCCGGGCGACGTGGTCGAGGTCGGCTTCGACGGCACGCGCGTGAGGGCGGTGGCCGCGTTGCGCGACGCCGTGCCGCCGGGGAGCGTGTTCCTCGTCGAGGGCACGCGCACCGACAACGCGACCGCCCTTACGAACGGCGCGCCGCGCACCGTCGAGATCACCAGGGTGCCGGACGCGGTGGCGAAGGGCACCTCCCTGCCGCTCGCGGCCGACGCCGGGGCGGCCGACGCCTCGACCAGCGTGGCCGGCTCCGCGGAGGCCCCGCCCGCATGACGCACGTGATCGCCGACGTGGGCCTCGCCGAGTCCACCGGGGTGCAGATCCTCAAGTCGATCGTGATATTCGCGGTGGTGCTGCAGGTCGTGCCGCTGATCCTGCTGCTCGAGCGCAAGCTGCTCGGGCGCTTCCAGGCGCGGCTCGGGCCCAACCGCGTCGGCCCCTTCGGCCTCCTCCAGCCCCTGGCCGACGTGGGCAAGCTGCTCTCGAAGGAGCAGGCCACGCCCACCACGGCGGTGCCCTGGATGATGGCGCTCGCACCCGTGATCTCGATCCTCACGGCGATCGCCACGCTGGCGATCATCCCCTTCGGGGACGTGCGCAACGACGCCCTGTTCGGCTCCGACGTGGGCCTCTACGGGATCGACGTATCGATCGGAATCCTGTACGCGTTCGCGTTCGGCGCGCTCGCCTTCTACGGCCTGATGCTCGGCGGTTGGGCCTCGGGCTCCAAGTACTCGTTCCTCGGCTCGATGCGCGCCGCCGCGCAGCTCATCTCCTACGAGATCGCGCTCGGCTTCTCCCTGCTCGGCGTGGTGATGACCGCCGGCTCGCTGTCGCTCACCGAGATCGTCCAGGCCCAGGACGGCATCTGGTTCATCGTGCCGCAGTTCGTGGGCTTCCTGATCTTCATGGTGGCGGGCTTCGCCGAGACCAACCGGCCGCCCTTCGACATGGCCGAGGCCGACGCCGAGATCGTGGCCGGCTACAACACCGAGTACGGCGGCATGCGCTTCGGCTCGTTCTTCATGGCCGAGTACATCAACATGATCGTGATCGCCGGCATCGCCACCGCCATGTTCCTCGGCGGCTGGCACGGGCCGGGACCGGCGTTCCTCGACCCCTTCTGGGTGGTGGCGAAGATGTTCCTGTTCATCATCTTCTTCATCTGGATCCGCGCCACCCTGCCGCGGCTGCGCTACGACCAGCTGATGAGCTTCGGGTGGAAGATCCTGCTGCCGCTGGCCACGCTCAACGTGCTGGTGACGGCGGTCCTGGTGGTGTTGACATGAACAGGCAGTTGGCAGTTGGGCAGTTGGCAGTTGAGCCCACTTCGAAGGTGAATGCCAACTGCCAACCGCCAACTGCCCACCCTCCGTGGCGGAGCAAGCGATGACCTACGACCCCGGCCCCGACGTGATCGCAGTGCAGCGCGGCCCCGAGCCCGGCGGCGCCGGCGGCGCGTACCGCATCTTCGGAGAGACCCTGCGCGGCCTGAAGACCACGCTCGCGCGCGTGGCCGAGGGACCCGTGACGATCGAGTACCCGGAGGAGAAGACCCCGGTGTACCCGCGCTTCCGCGGCCGGCACAAGCTCCAGCGCTTCGAGGACACGGGGCTCGAGAAGTGCGTCGGCTGCTCGCTCTGCGCCGCCGCGTGCCCGGCCGACTGCATCCGGGTGGTGGCGGCGGAGAACACGCCCGAGCACCAGGTGTCCGCCGGCGAGCGTTACGCGTCGGTCTACGAGATCAACATGACGCGCTGCATCTTCTGCGGCTACTGCGAGGTGGCCTGCCCGTTCGACGCGATCACCATGGGGCACGACTTCGAGCTCTCGGACTACACCCGCTCGGACCTCATCTTCACCAAGGAGATGCTGCTGGCCGAGCCGCTGGAGCGCACGCCGCTGCGCCGCGAGGGGGAGTGACGGCGCCGGCCGGGCGGAGATCCGCCCCGTGATCTTCGAGCAGATCCTCTTCTTCATCGCCGCCGCCGGCGCGATAGCGGGCGCGCTCGGCGTGACGGTGTCCCGCAACCCGTTCTACAGCGTGCTCGCCCTCGTCGCGCACCTGATCGCCCTGGCCGTGCTCTTCCTGCTCCTGAGCGCGGAGTTCCTGGCCGCGGCGCAGCTCGTGGTGTACGCCGGCGCGGTGATGGTCCTGTACGTGTTCGTGGTGGCCTACATCGGCGGCTCTGACGAGCCGCTCCAGCCGGTGAGGGGACCGGTGGCCCGGCTCGGTCCGCTCTTCGCGGGCGTGCTGTTCGTGGAGGTCGCGATCGCGGTGATCGGCTCGGGCCTGAAGGCGCTCGGCACGCGCGGGCCCGAGGTGCAGACGGGCGCCGGGCGCGAGGCCTACGGCTCTCCCGGGCAGTTCGGCGAGCTGCTCCTGACCGACTTCCTGCTGCCGTTCGAGGCGGCGTCCTTCCTGCTGCTCGTGGCCGCGGTGGGCGCTGTGGTGCTGGCGCGCCGGCGGCGGGGGCTCGAGGACACGGGCACGGTCGACGACCTCGCGCGCAGCTCGCCCGAGAGCGACGACCCCCGGCCCGAGATGGTGCCGCAGGGCGACCCCCCGGTCCCGACCGGCGCCGGAGCGAGCTGATGGCCCCCCCCGGAAGCACCGGCCGGAGGGACCACTAGCCGTGGACATCGAGTGGTTCGTCGTGCTGTCGGCGATGATCTTCGCCATCGGCGTCGGGGGGGTGTTCACCCACCGCAACCCGTTGGTCGTGCTCCTCTGCATCGAGCTGATGCTGAACGGATCCAACCTGGCGCTGATCTCGTTCGCGCGCATGCACGGCAACGGCGACGGCCAGGTGTTCGCGCTGATCGTGATGGTGGTGGCCGCCTGTGAGGTGGTGATCGGCCTCGGGCTGATCGTCGCCATGTACCGGCGCCGGCTCGACGTGGACGTCGACGCCCTCTCGGAGCTGCGCGGATGAGCGCCACCGACTACGGCTGGCTGATCCTCGCCTTCCCGCTGGCCGGGACGGTGGCCATCGCCCTGGGTTGGAAGGCGCTCCCCGGCCGCTCGCCCGGCGTGCTCGGAAGCGCGACCATCCTCGGCTCTTCCTGGCCTCCTCGGCGCGCTCTCGACGGTCGACGGCGAGGCCCACGAGGAGCGCCTTCTCCTACGCCGAGACCGTCGGGGTGAACGTCGACCTCGGCATCCTGATCGACCCGCTGTCGGTGTTCATGGCCCTCGTGGTCAGCGGCGTGTCCTTCCTGATCCACGTCTACTCGACGTCCTACATGGCCTCGGACCGGGGCTACGCGCGCTTCTTCGCCTACCTCAACTTCTTCGTGTTCTCGATGCTGCTGCTGGTGCTCGCCGGCAACTTCGTCCTGCTGACCGTGGGCTGGGCGTTCGTGGGCGCGGCGTCGTATCTCCTGATCTCGTTCTGGTACCGCCGCGAGACCGCCACGCAGGCCGGGATCAAGGCCTTCGTGATGAACGTGATCGGGGACCTGGGCCTGGTGCTGGCGGCGTTCCTTCTGTTCAACGAGACCGGCGCGCTCGACTACGCGGGTGTTTTCGGCGCCACCCAGGACACGTTCACCGAGAACGACGGCACCCTCGTGGCGGCCTGCCTGCTGCTGCTGGTGGGCGCCGTCGCCAAGTCGGCCCAGCTGCCGCTCCACACCTGGTTGGCCGACGCCATGGAGGGGCCCACGCCGGTGTCGGCGCTCATCCACGCGGCCACCATGGTCACCGCGGGCGTCTACCTGATCGCCCGCTGCCACCCGCTGTTCGAGCAGGCGCCGGCGGCGGCGGACGTGGCCGCGATCGTCGGCACGGTGACCATGGTCTACGCCGCCTCGGTCGCCCTCGTGGTCACCGACCTCAAACGGGTGATCGCGTACTCGACGATGTCGCAGATCGGCTACATGGTGCTGGGGGTGTCGGCCTTCGCCTACGGGGCGGGCCTCTTCCACCTGATGACCCACGCGTTCTTCAAGGCGCTCCTGTTCATGGGCGCCGGCTCGGTGATCGGCGCGATGGGCGGCGTGCAGTCGATGGACCGCATGGGCGGCTTCCGCCGGGCGCTGCCGTTCACCTTTGTGACGTTCACGATCGGCGCACTCGCCCTGGCCAGCTTCCCGCTATTCGCCGGCTTCTTCTCGAAGGACGAGATCCTCGCCTTCTCGATAAACCGGGGCGGGCTCTACGCCGTGCTCGGCGTGATCGGCTACCTCGCCGCCGCGGTCACCGCCTTCTACGCGTTCCGCATGGTCTTCCGGGTCTTCTTCGGCGACGAGGTGCCCGAGGCGCGCGCCGCCGCCTCCGGCCACGTCGAGCACCACGCGCCGGAGAACCCCTCGACGGGTGAGGCCGAGGACACCGAGGTCGGCTTCCCGGGGCCCGAGCACCACTACGCCGAGCGCTCGCTCGGCATGAGGGCCGCGATGGCCCCGCTCGCGCTCCTCGCCGTGGTGGGCGGCGTGCTCAGCATCCCCGGCGTGACCGACACGCTCGAGCACTTCCTCGAGCCCACGTTCGAGGATTCGGCCTTCATCGAAGCGGAGGCCATGCCCAGCGAGGGAGCAGAGCTGGCCGGCCTCGCGGTCGGCGGGCTGATGGCCTTCGCCGGGATCGGTCTGGCCTACCTCCTCTACCTGAGCCGGCCGGGCGCGACGCTCGAGCTGCGCGACCGCTTCGCCGCCGTCCACAGGTTCCTCTTCAACAAGTGGTACTTCGACGAGCTCTACGACCGGCTGTTCGTCGCACCGAGCGCGGCCTTCGGGCGCTTCGGCCGGACGGTAGTGGAGAGCGCGCTGATCCAGGGCGTGCTGATCGGCGGTCCGAGCGGCCTGGTGCGGGCCGGTGCAACCCTCGCGCGGGGAGTCCAGTCGGGCTACCTGCGCGCCTATGCGCTCCTGCTGCTCTTCGGGCTCGGCGGCCTGGCCCTCTACTTCCTGATCGCGGCGAGCTGAGCGGATGCTGACCATCCATCTGTCGATCGTCGTCTTCCTGCCGCTCGCGAGCGGCCTGATCGCGGCCTTCGCGCCGCGCGCCTGGGCGCGCTGGATCGTGCTCGCCGGGACGCTCGCCGTGCTCGGGTACGCGGTGGCCATGATCGTCGACTTCGACTCCGGTCGCCCCGGCCTGTCGTACGCGACCGACGACGAATGGATTCCGGAGCTCGGCATCCACTACGCGCTCGGGATCGACGGGCTCAACCTCTTCCTGGTGGCGCTCACTGCGTTGCTGTGGGCGATCTCCACGCTGGTGGCCGCGTTCAAGGACTACGAGCGCCCGCGGCTGTTCTTCTTCCAGCTCGCGCTGGCCGAGACCGCCGTGCTCGGCGCGTTCTGCGCGCAGGACCTGGCGCTCTTCGTGGCCTTCTTCGACCTGATGCTCGTGCCCTTCTACTTCCTGATCGGCGGCTGGGGCGAGGGGCAGCGCGTGGCCGCCACCACCAAGCTCGTGATCTACACGCTGGTGGGATCGCTGCTCATGCTGGCCGGCGCGGTGGCGCTCGGGGTGCTGTCGGCTCCAGCCGGCGGTGAGGCCTCCTTCCTGCTCACCGACCTCGAGGCCGCCAGCCTCCCGGAGGGCACGCAACAGTGGATCTTCCTGCTGTTCGCGGCGGCGTTCCTCGTGAAGATGCCGGCCTTCCCCCTGCACGGGTGGATGCCGGACGGCTACCGGGCCACCCCCCTGCCGGTGCTCGTGCTGTTCTCGGGCGTGGTGTCGAAGGTCGGCGCCTACGGCTTCCTCCGCGTGGTGCTGCCGATCCTGCCGGACGGGGCGCAGCACTTCCAGGAGCTGCTCCTGATCATCGCGGTGGTGTCGATCCTGTACGGCTCCGTGCTCGCCTTCTCCCAGGACGATGCGCGGCTGGTGGTGGGCTACTCGTCGATCGCGCAGCTCGGCTTCATCACGCTCGGGATCTTCGCGCTCGACCCCAAGGGAGCGCAGGGCGCGCTCCTCCAGATGATCAACCACGGGCTCGTCACCGCCGGGCTGTTCTTCATCATCGCCGTCCTGGCGGCGCGCGCCGGCGGCTCGGAGCTGCTGAGTCGCATGGGGGGCATCGCCTACCGCGCCCCGGTGCTGGCAGGCCTGTTCCTGGTGGTGGCCCTGGCCACGCTGGCGATGCCCGGCTCGGCCAACTTCGTGGCCGAGCTGCTCATCCTCTTCGGCGTCCTGGAGGACAAGCTGGTGTACGGCATCCTGGCCGGCGCGGGCGTGGCGCTCGCGGCCGTGTACATGATCCGCTTCTACCAGCGGGCGATGCACCACCGGGTCGGCACCGGCGTGGACTCGCGCGACGTGCGCGGCGTCGAGCTCGTGGCGATCGCGTCGGTGGTGGTGGTGATCATCGGCCTGGGCGTGTACCCGCAGCTGGTGGTCGAGCGGAGCGAGCGGGCCACGGTTGCGAAGGTGCGCCCGGCCGAGCAGGTGGCCGACCGGGGGGGCGAGGCCGTGGCGGCTCCGGCGCCGGCCGCGTCGGGGCCGGCCCCTGGAGCGGGAGGCGTGCCCGGGAGTCGCGGCGGGCAGCCGGTCCCCGTGGGGCCGGACGGGCAGCCCATCCCCGTCGGTCCTGACGGGCAGCCGATCCCCGTCGGTCCTGACGGGCAGCCGGTCCCCGT
Source organism: Thermoleophilaceae bacterium (assembly GCA_030446485.1). Taxonomy (GTDB): domain Bacteria; phylum Actinomycetota; class Thermoleophilia; order Solirubrobacterales; family Thermoleophilaceae; genus JAUJNF01. The sequence goes on from JAUJNF010000001.1 coordinate 572,336, forward strand.
GGGGCCGGACGGGCAACCCGTGCCCGTGCCCCCGCAGCCGGGGCAGGCGCCGTGACGCTCGTGGCCGCCATGAAGGGCCCGGCGATCGACTACGCCGGCCTCTCGCCCCTGTTCGCGGTGCTCGCCGGCTCGATCACCGTGCTGCTCGTGGGCCTCTTCCCCGGGAGGGCGGTTCAGCACGCCCTGGTCCCCTTCCTGGCCGGCCTGTCGCTCGCAGTGGCCACCGGGCTGGCCGTCGTCCACTGGCAGACCGGCGACCTCGACCCGATCATCGAGGGCGCCCTGGCCATCGACACCCTGGCCTACGGCATCTCGATCCTCTGCTTCGTCACCGGGCTCGCGACGATCGTCCTGGGGCTGCGCTCGACGGCCGTGCCGGAGACGGGCTCGGGGGAGTTCCACTCGCTCCTGCTGGCCTCGATTGCCGGCATGGTGCTGCTCGCGGGCGCCGAGGATCTGCTGACGCTGTTCATCGGCATCGAGCTGCTCTCGATCCCGCTGTACGTGATGTGCGGCAGCGAGGTGCGACGGGCCACCTCACTCGAGGCGGGGCTCAAGTACCTGGTCATCGGGTCGATCGGATCCGCGACGCTGCTCTACGGGCTGGCGCTCCTCTACGGCTCGGCCGGCTCCACCGAGTTCGGGCGCATCGCGGCAGCCGCCGACCCCGGCGATCCCCTCTTCCTCACCGGCATCGCGCTCGCGGCCGGCGGCCTGGCCTTCAAGGCGTCGGTCGCGCCCTTCCACCAGTGGACGCCCGACGTGTACCAGGGCGCCCCGACCGAGGTCACCGCCTTCATGGCCGTGGCCACCAAAGCTGCGGCCTTCGCGGTACTCCTGCGCCTGTTCGACCACGCCCTGGCCAGCGCCCAGCCCGACTGGGGACCCGCCCTGGCGGCTCTCGCGGTCGTGACGATCGTGATCGGCAACGTCGGGGCCATCCGGCAGCGCTCGCTCAAGCGGATGCTGGCCTGGTCCGGCGTGGCGCAGGCCGGCTACCTCTTGGCGGGCGTGGTGGTGGGCACCCGCCTGGGCATCCAGGCCACCGCCTTCTACCTCGCCGTGTACCTGCTGATGAACGTCGGCGCCTTCGCGGTGGTGATCGCGCGCGAGCGGCGGTCGGGCACCGGCGACAGCCTCGAGTCGATCGAGGGCCTCGGGGCCGCGAGCCCGTGGCTTGCCTGGCCCATGACCATCTGCATGCTGTCGCTCGCCGGCTTCCCGGCGACGGCGGGCTTCTTCGGGAAGTTCTACCTGATCGACGCGGCCGTGAGCGGGGACTACGAGTGGCTCGGGGTGGCGATCGTCGTGGGCTCGATGATCTCGCTCGTGTACTACCTGCGCGTGGTGGCGGTGATGTGGATGTCACCCGAGCAGGTCGAGCTGCCCTCCGGACCGAAGCGGCGCCTGCGGCCCCTCAAGCCGGTCACCGGCTGGTCGCCCGAGGCCGACGCCCGCGCCCAACCCGAGGTCACCGGGGTGGCGATCCTCATGGCCGCGGCCACGATCTTCTTCGGGATCGTGCCGCAGCCCCTCTTCGACGTGGCCCGGGACGTCGGCAGCTCGATAGCCGGCCTGGGCTAGCTCTCAGCCGGGCCGGGGCTCGTCCCCGCCCCGCGGCGGCAGCGCGCCGCAACCCGCCACCTTCCCGCCCGCGCGAGCACGCGGTAGCGGGCGTCCAGGTCCGGAGTGGCCGCTCGCTCTCTCTCAAGGCGGGACACGAAGGCCATCCCGGTGGCATCCGGGGCGAATGCCACCCGCCGCTTGGGCACCGCCAGCCGGTAGGCCAGCAGCGGGCCGCGGTAGCGGCCGACGATCGGGCGGCCGCAGGCCAGCACGGCATCGCGGCCACCGGCGAGCGCCACGGCCCGGTCGAGGTCGGCGGACAGGCGGAGGGCGTACGCGAGGCGCTCGCCTTCGGCGGGCAGCGAGCCGAGCCGGGGCACGACGCCGGCGAGCACCACCGCGGCGACCACCAGCGGTGCCCACGCTCGCGCCGTGGCGGCGCGCGCCAATCCCGCCGCGCCGGCCACCATGAGCACGGCGACGCCGGGCAGCGCGTAGCGCTGCTCGCCGGAGAACCCGAGCTCGGCCATGGCGGCCACCAGCATCACCCACGCGGCGGCACCACCGGCGATGACGATGGCGGCGCGGTCCCGCCCCGGCCGCAGGAAGACGACGCCGAGGGCGAGGGGCACGACGGCCAGGCGCGCGGCAGCGCCCAGCGAGTCGAGGAACGGATGCTCGGCGAGCGCGGGCTGGCCGGGGTTGGGCACGCGCGCCCGGTCGGCGGAGCGCAGCAGCTCGCCGGTGGCCAGCAGGTCCGGAAGCAGCCACAACACGGGCACGGCCGCCAGCCCGGCCGCGACCGGCGCGCGGATCTCGGGACGCCGGCGCCACACCAGCGCGCTCGCGAGCACGAGGAAGGGGATCACCTCGACGCGCATGAGCGCGCAGGCCAGCCCGCACAGGAGGGCCACGCCGAAGCGCTCGGAGCGCCAGGCCAGCGCGGCGCCCAGGGCGCCCGCGAGGAGGAGGCCCTCGACCGCGCCGGAGGCCGCCAGGGCAAGTAGCGAGCCGGTGACCGCCACACCGCCGGCAGCAGCCACGGCAGCGAGCCCCCCGGCCAGGCGATGCGCGAGCACCGCGGCGAGCGCCACCGCCGCCACCAGGCCGGCCCGCGCGACGATGAGCCACGCGTCCGGGACCGCCGGTCCGAGCGGCGCCAGCAGCGTGCAGACGGCCACCGGCAGCGGCTTGAAGGCCGGGCCCTCTGCCGTGTCAAGGGAACCGCCGGCCAGCTCGCGGCCCCACAGCAGCCACATCCACGGGTCGTAGCCCGGTGCCGCCGGGACGGCGAGCAGCGAGATGGCCGCCACGAGTAGGCAGACGGCCGCCGCGAGGAGAAAGCGGGGAGCCGGGAGGCGCAAAGTTAGGGAACCCTAATACGCTCCCGTCCGATGCCCCGGCGCCCAGCTTCCCTTCTGCTGCTCCCGGTCCTGGCGCTCACCGCCGGCTGCGGCGCCCTGCCCGAGAAGGGCGACCGCGCCCAAGCGCGTCCGGCCCCCGCCCGGGAGTCCGGCACGGCCGCGCACTTCGAGCTTCGGCGCGTGGCGTCCGGCCTCGTGCGGCCCACCTACGTCGGAGCCGCCCCCGGGGACAGTGACGGCCTGTACGTGCTCGAGCAGCCGGGGCGCCTCGTGCGCGTTGGCCCGGGCGGCCGGATCACCACCCTGATCGACCTCCGCGACGAGGTCGTGACCGGGGCCGAGCAGGGGCTGCTCGGCCTGGCCTTCCACCCCGACTTCGCGCGCAACCGCAGGCTCTACCTGCACTGGACCGACCGCCGGGGCGACACCCGCGTGGCCGAGTTCACCCTCGGCACCGCCGCACGGCGGCCCCTGCTGTTCGTCGACCAGCCCGAGGAGAACCACAACGGCGGCCAGCTGGCCTTCGGCCCCGACGGGCGGCTCTACCTGGGCCTCGGCGACGGGGGCGGTGCCTTCGACGGCCACGACAACGCCCAGGACACCGACAGGCTGCTCGGCAAGCTCATCTCCACCGACGTCGACACCCGCGGTGAGCCGCGCTGGCGGGTCGACCTGTACGGCCTGCGCAACCCGTGGCGCTTCTCCTTCGACGCCGGGCTGGGCGAGGTCTGGATCGGCGACGTCGGCCAGGACGCCACGGAGGAGATCGACCGCGTGCCGCTCGAGCCCGACGAGCCGCCGAAGAACCTCGGTTGGCCCGCCTACGAGGGCAGCAAACGCCTGGACGGCGACCGCCTCGAAGGAGAGGGCGAGCTGATCTCTCCCGCCGCCGAGTACACCCACGCCGACGGCTGCTCGGTCACCGGCGGTGTCGTCTACCGAGGCACCGAGCTGCCGGAGCTGGCCGGGCGCTACGTGTACGGGGACTTCTGCAGCGGCGCGATATGGACCCTGCGGCCCGGGCCCGGCCGGGGTGCCGAAGACGTGCGGCGCGAGCGGGCCAGCCAGCAGCAGCTCAGCCACATCGGGGTCGACTCGGAGGGAGAGCTGCTGTTCGCGGCGGCAAACGGCGACATAGCCCGCGCGGTGAGCCGGAGGCGTTAGGCTTCCCTAAGTAGTTAGGGTACCCTAATACGACATGCTGAGCCTTCAGACCGTCACTAAGCGCTTCGGGGCCTCCACCGCCCTCGACGCCGCCTCGATCGACGCCGGGCCGGGCGAGCTCCTGGCTCTCCTCGGGCCGAGCGGCTGTGGCAAGACAACCGCGCTGCGGGTGGCCGCCGGGTTCGAGCGGCCGGACTCGGGCCGGGTGGAGCTCGACGGCCGTCTCGTGGCCGGCCCGGGCGTCTTCGTGCCGCCGGAGCGTCGCGGCGTGGGGATGGTCTTCCAGGACTACGCGCTGTTTCCACACCTCGACGTCGCGGCCAACGTCGGGTTCGGGCTGCCGTCCCGAGGCAGGGGCGCGCGCGTGGAGGAAGTGCTCGAGCTGGTCGGCCTCTCCGGCTTCGGACCCCGCTCGCCCGGCGAGCTCTCGGGCGGCCAGCAGCAGCGGGTGGCCCTGGCCCGCGCGCTGGCGCCGCGACCGGGGCTGGTCCTGCTCGACGAGCCGTGGAGCGCCATCGACGCGCTGCTTCGCGAGGAGATGCGTGGCGAGCTCGCCCGCATCCTGCGCGCGGAGGGCGTGACCGTGCTGCTCGTGACCCACGACCGCGAGGAGGCGTTCACCCTGGCCGATCGCATCGCGCTGATGCGCGACGGGAGGGTCGTGCAGGCGGGGCGTCCGGAGGATCTCTACTTCAACCCCGCCGATCGCTGGTGCGCCCGCTTCGTCGGGGCCTCGAACCTGGTGCCGGCCGAGCTGGCGCGCGGCTTCGAGGGCGGCGGCCGGATCGGCGACACGGGGGACGTGCTGCTGCGCCCCGAGCTGGTCGGCCTCGAGATCGACCCGGCGGGGAGCGCCGAGGTCGAGAGGCGAACCTTCCTGGGCCACGACGTGCTCTACCGCCTGCGGCTGGCCGACGGCACGCTGCTCGCCGCCCAGCGTCCCTCGAACGAGCAGGTTCCGCTGGGCTCCCGGGTGCGGGTGCGCCTGCACGAGGGTCCGGTCACCGCGTTCGAACGGCCGTGAGGCACGCGGCCCTCGCGGTCCTGGCCTCCGCCTCGCTGCTGACACTCGGCGGGTGCGGGCTGGGTGGGGGCTCCGACGCCGACCTAACCATCTACTCGGGGCGCAACGAGGAGCTGGTGGGCGAGCTCATCAACCGCTTCGAGCGCGAGAGCGGGCTGGAGGTGGACGTGCGCTACGGCGACTCCGCCGAGCTGGCCGCCACCATCGCCGAGGAGGGCGGCAACTCCCCGGCCGACGTCTTCTTCAGCCAGGACGCCGGCGCGCTGGGAGCCGTGGAGGACACCCTCGCGAAGGTGCCGGCGCCTGTGCTCGAGGCGGTGCCGCAGCGCTTCCGCGATCCGAAGGGCCGCTGGGCCGGCGTGTCGGGCCGTGCACGGGTGATCGCCTACGACACCGACAGGTTCGGGGAGGACGAGGTGCCCGACTCGGTGTTCGACCTCACCGACCCCCGCTGGAAGGGAAAGGTGGGCATGCCGCCGCCCAACGCGTCCTTCCAGGCCTTCGTGTCGGCCATGCGGCTCGAGGTGGGGGACGCGCGGACGCGCGGGTGGCTCGAGGCGATGAAGAACAACGAGCCGCGGCTCTACGACAACAACATCCAGACGGTCGAGGCGATCGGGCGCGACGAGATCGAGCTGGGCCTCGTGAACCACTACTACCTCCAGGAGCTGAAGCGCGAGAACCCGGGGCTCGCGGTGGCCAACCACTTCCCGGCGCCGACGGACCCCGGATCGCTGATCAACGCGGCCGGCGTGGGCATCCTCGCTACCACCGACGACGAGGAGAACGCCCAGCGCTTCGCAAGCTTCCTGGTCTCGCCGGAGGCGCAGCGCTACTTCGCCGAGCGCACCGGCGAGTACCCGCTGGTCGAGGACGTCGACCGCCCCAGCGGGCTCCCGCCGCTCGAGCAGGTGATCGGCCCCCAGGTCGAGCTCGGCCGGCTCGGCGAGAAGCTGCGCTCCACGCTCGAGCTGCTCAACGAGGTCGGCTTCACCACATGAGCGGCCGGCGGCCGCCGTGGGCCCTGGCCGCCCTCGGCGTCGCCGCGGTGGCGTTCGTGTGCCTACCCCTGGCCTACCTGGTGGCACGGGTGGCCGGCGCGGGGCCCGACGCCTGGAGCGTGCTCGAACGCCCGGGCACCCTGGTGCTGATCGCCAAGACCGTGGCTCTCACGGCCACCGTCACCGCCGGCGCCGTGCTTGTGGGCGTGCCCGCCGCCTTCCTCGTGACCCGCACGGACCTCCCGGGCCGGCGGGTCTGGGCGGTGGCGCTCACCCTGCCGCTCGTGCTGCCCTCCTACGTGCTCGCGCTGGCACTGCTGGCCGTCTCCGGTCCCGGAGGCCTGCTCGGACTGCCGGCGCTCGAGGGGTTCTCCGGCGCCGTCGTCGCACTCGTCCTGGCCACGTATCCGTTCGTGCTCCTGCTCTGCATCGCCGCCCTGCGGCGGGCCGACCCGGCCGTGGAGGAGGCCGCCCGCGGCCTGGGACGCGGGCGCGGGCAGGTCTTCCGTGAGATCACCCTTCCCCTCCTGCGCCCCGCCATCGGCGCCGGGGCGCTGCTCGTGGCCCTCTACACGCTCGCCGACTTCGGGGTGGTGTCCCTGATGCGCGCGGAGGCGCTCACGCGCACCGTCTTCCTCCAGTACCGGGGCGCCTTCGACCGCGAGCCGGCGGCGGTGCTGGCCCTGGTGCTGGTGGCGCTCACCGTGCTGGTGCTGGTGGCCGAGCAACGAGCGCGCTCGCGGATGGGCGCCGCTCCCAGCGGTGGCCGCACCGTGCGCGCCGCGGCCGCCGTGCCGCTCGGGCGGATGCGCGCCCCCGCTCTCGCCTTCTGCGCCGCCCTGGCGACCGCGGGCCTCGTGCTGCCGGTGGGCGTGCTCGTCGCGTGGCTGCTGCGCCGGACGCCGTCGCTGGACGGGGTGGCCCTGGCCACCTTGAACTCGCTGCTGGTGGCCGTCGCGGCGGCCGTGGTCACCACGCTCGCCGCCATACCCGTGGCGATCCTCGCCTCTCGCTTCCGCCGCGGCTGGACGGTGGCCCTCGAGCGGACGGGGTACGGCGCCAACGCGTTGCCCGGCATCGTCGCCGCGCTCGCGTTCGTGTTCTTCGCCGCCCGTCACGCGCCGGTGGTCTACCAGTCGCTGGCGCTGCTCGTGGCCGCCTACTTCGTGCGCTTCTTTCCCCAGGCGCTGGCCGGCACCAGCACCGCGCTGTCGCGGGCCGAGCCGCGCCTGGAGGAGGCCTCGCGCGGCCTGGGCCGCGGGCCCACCCGAACCCTGGCCACCGTGACGGTGCCGCTCGTGGCCCCCGGCCTGCTCGCCGGGGCGGCCCTGGTGCTGCTGTCGACCCTGAAGGAGCTGCCGGCGACGCTGGTGCTGCGGCCGATCGGGTTCGACACCCTGGCCACGGAGGTGTGGACGGCCACCTCGGTCTCCCAGTACTCCCAGGCGGCCGTGCCCGCGCTGCTGCTGTGCGCGCTGGCGGCACCGGCGGTGTGGCTGCTCGTGGGCCGGGGCAGCAGCGAACTCGGTCCGCTCGGCAACTGAGGACTCGCCAGCCCAGAAGGGTCGCCACTGGCGCTATAACGCTTCCCGCGCGATGAGCTCGGTCGTCCACCAGCCCCATCCCTTCGAGCAGAACCGCGAGATCGGCCGGCGCCTGCTGGCCATCACCGGCGCGATCACGCTCGTGCTGATCGGGCTGATCACGCTGCTCATCATCGGCGCCGAGGTGGGGCCGATCGGCCTGGTGACCGGGCTCGTGCTCGCCACCGTCCCCCTTCCGCTCTATCTGGCCCTCGCCCTCTGGATCGACCGCTTCGAGCCCGAGCCGATCCGGATGCTGGCGTGGGCGTTCTTCTGGGGCGCCACGGCGGCCACCTTCTTCGCCCTGATCCTCAACACGGTCGGTCAGTCCGTGGTGTCCTCGGAGTTCGGGTCGAGCTTCGGCGAGGTGTACGGGAGCTCGATCTCGGCCCCCGTGGTCGAGGAGAGCGCCAAGGGGATCGTGCTGCTTGCGATCTACCGCTGGCGCCGCTCGGAGCTGAACGGAGTGCTCGACGGCATCGTGTACGCGTCGATGGTCGGCCTCGGGTTCGCCACCACCGAGAACGTCCTCTACTACGGCAACTCGGCGGCGGGCGCCAACGGAGTACCGCTCGAGGCCACCTTCTTCATGCGCGGGGTGCTCTCGCCCTTCGCCCACCCGGTGTTCACGGCGATGACCGGCATCGGCTTCGGCATAGCGGTGGCCTCGGGGCGTCCGCTGCGCCGGCTGGCGCCGGCCATCGGCCTGCTGGGGGCGATGCTGCTGCACAGCCTGTGGAACAGCTCGGCCGGGGTTGGGGACGGGGCCGGCTTCGTCGGCGTGTACTTCCTGATCATGATCCCGATCTTCATCGCGGTGATCGTGGTGAGCATCGTGGCGCGCCGCCGCGAGGGGCGAATGGTGCGCCACCAGCTCCAGCCCGAGCTCGCCAGCGGCCAGCTCACGGCGGACGACGTCCGGTCGCTGTCGTCGGTCAAGACGCGCAGGCGGGCGGTGAAGGAAGCTAAGCGGGGCGGCCTCGGAGCCGGACGGAAGCAGTTCCAGGAGGTGGCCACGGAGCTCGCCTTCCTGCGCCACCGGATGGCGAAGGGCGCAAAGCACGCCCGCGGGGTCGATCCCGTGGCCGCGGAGGCCGCCTTGCGCAGCCACATGCTGGAGCTGCGCGCGGGGCTCCCGGGCGCGCCTGCCGGGGTGCTCGCCGCCGCGCCGGCGGCCGAGGCGGGCACACCGGCCGCCGCGCCGGCGACGGCGACTCAGACCACCGCGCCCGACTGGTACGCAGATCCCTGGGGCCAGGCCCGGGTGCGCTACTGGGACGGCACGGCCTGGACCGGCCACACCGCGACGTGATCGGCCCGCCGGGTCGCGCGTCTCCCGCCCACCGGGCGATCCGAAGCGAGCGCGGCCGCCATAGCGGACGAGCGCCGCGCGAGTAGGATCGCCGCCGCATGGCCGGGAACCTGAACGGGAAGATCGCGGCGGTCACCGGCGCCTCCTCGGGTATAGGGGAGGCGACCGCTCTGGCCCTCGCCGCTGCGGGCGCCGCGGTGGCCGTCGGAGCGCGCCGTGCCGACCGCCTCGAGGCGCTCGTCGACCGCATCGAGGACGAGGGCGGAACGGCGCTCGCGCTGCCGGCCGATATCGGCGACGAGGACGCTGCGCGCTCGTTCGTGAGCGATGCGCACGAGCGCCTCGGTGGCCTCGACATCCTGGTGAACAACGCCGGCGTGATGCTGCTCGGGCCGGTCGACGGCGCCGACACCGGCGAGTGGCGCCGCATGATCGACGTGAACGTGCTCGGCCTCCTCTACTGCACGCACGCGGCGCTGCCGCTGATGCGCGAGCGCGGCGGCGGGCACATCGTGAACATCTCCTCGGTGGCCGGCAGGCACGCCGCCGCCGGAGCCGCGGTCTACAACTTCACCAAGTTCGGCGTGACCGGCTTCTCGGAGGCGCTGCGGCAGGAGGCGCTGCACTCGAACATCCGCGTCACGGCCATCGAGCCCGCCTACGTCGAGACGGAGCTGCAGGGCCACAACGAGAACCCGGTCGTGCAGCAGGCGATCGCCAAGATGCGCGACCAGATCGGCGAGCCGCTCGTGTCCGAGGACATCGCCGACGCCATCCTCTACGCGGTCACGCGTCCCCCGCACGTGAGCGTGAACGAGCTGCTCATCCGCCCGACCCGCCAGCGCTGAGCGGCCTCAGGCCCCGCCTTCGAGCTCCGGCGGCAGCGCTCGGGGGCCGTCGGGGTAGAGGTGCGCTAGCTGCTCGGGCGTCATCTCGAGGGTGTTGGCGGCCTCCGGCGGGGCGCCCACCACGAGCCACAGCTGATCGCCGTCGGTGTCGTTGAAGAGCTGCCTGACCGACTCGGGGTCGACCACCAGCGCCGACAGCGCCCCGAGCGTGAGCACCTCACCGTCGACGCGCGCGCGTCCCGTGCCGGCGAGCAGCAGGTAGAGCTCCTCCTGGGTGTCGTGGCGGTGGCGGGTCGAGGCCTGGCCGGGGCTGAGCCGCCAGAGCCGCGCGCCGAGCGACCGGGCTGCGAGCTGCTTGGCCAGGTCGGTGTTCAGCACGCCCATCTGATTTGACGGGCGCCAGTGGGCGTCGACGGCCGGGAGGACGCGGTAGGCCATCGCTCTACTCCACCACCAGGCCGTGACGCATCGTGTTCTCCGTGACCACGTGCGGGCCCACGAACTGCAGCAGGTAGTCCGGCCCGCCGGCCTTGGCGCCCACGCCCGAGCGGCGATTGCCGCCGAAGGGCTGGCGCCCCACCATGGCGCCGGTGATGTGCCGGTTCACGTAGAGGTTGCCGACCGGCGACCGCCGCGCCACCAGCTCGACCGTGCGCGGGTTGCGCGAGAAGAGCCCCCCGGTGAGCGCGAACGGGGAGGCCTCGATCCGATCGGTGGCCTCCTCAACGTCGCCGACGCGCTCCACCGCCACGAGGGGACCGAAGACCTCCTCGGTCAGGACCGCGGAAGCCTCGGGTAGATCACAGGCCACGGTCGGGGCGCAGAAGAAGCCGGGCTCGGGGAGCTCGTCCTGCCGGGCCACGACGCGGCCCTCGGCGCCCGCGAGCGCGGCGTAGCGCTCGACTCGCTCCTGTGCCTCGCGCTCGATCACGGGCGGCACATCGGTCCCGAACGTACCCGCCTGTCCGACTCGCAGCACCTCGACCGCGCCGGCAAGGCGCTCGAGGAGCGGGTCGGCGATCGCCTCGTGAGCCAGGATCCGCGCGGCGGCCGAGCACTTCTGACCGGCGTAGACGAACGCCGAGCGCACGATGGCGGGCACCGCCTCGTCGAGGTCCGCGTCCGAGTCCACGATCACGGCGTTCTTGCCCCCCATCTCGGCCACGACCCGCTTCACGTGACCCTGCTCGTCGGGCGTCTCGGCAGCCGTCCGCACGATCTCGAGCCCAACGGCGCCCGACCCGGTGAAGGCGATCGCGTGCACGCCCGGGTGGCGCACCAGTGCCTGGCCGGCCTCCCCGTAGCCCGGGAGCAGGGCCAGCGCCTCCGCCGGCACGCCCGCCTCCCTCAGGGCCTCGGCGAGCATCAGGGCCGATCCGGGCGCCTGCTCCGCGGGCTTCAGCACCACCGCGTTCCCGGTCGCGAGCGCCGCGGCCACCATCCCGCACGGGATGGCCAGCGGGAAGTTCCACGGGGAGATCACCGCCACCACGCCGAGCGGCCTATAGGTCATCGTGTTGCGCTCGCCGGGGACCTGGATGAGCTCCCGGCCCGCCGCCAGCTCGACCGCCTGGCGGGCGTAGTACTCGAGGAAGTCGATCGCCTCGCACACGTCGGCGTCGGCCTCGGCCCAGGGCTTGGCGCACTCGAGCACCTGCAGCGCCGCCAGTGGCGCGCGCCGGGCGCGTAGGACTCCCGCGGCGCGGAGAAGAACCGCCGCCCGCTCCTCGGCCGACCGGCCGCCCCACTCGCGGTGGCCGCGGCCGGCCGCCGTCACAGCGGCGTCCACGTCACTGGCGGACGCCGTTCCCGCTACGGCGACGACGCGGCTCGGCCGGCCCGGGTCCAGCGACTCGATCCCCTCGCCTGCGCCGCTCTGGTCCCCGATCAGAACTGGCACCCGCAGCGGGAGCGAGCGCTCGACGCCTGTGAGCGCGGCGGTGAGCGACTCCCGCACCTCGCCACGGCGCAGGTCGAGCACCGGCTCGTTGGAGAACGGGTTCACGGGGCGGCCAGCAGGCGGTCGAGATCGGCACCGCGGGCCTGCTCGCTGAGGAACGAGTCGTTGGCCGTGTTCTCGAGCAGCCGGCGCACCAGGTAGGCCATGCCGGCCACCATGTCACCCACGGGGCAGTAGGCCCGCACACGCAGATCCTGACGCGTGAGCGCGTGCAGCAGGTCGTCGCCGAGCCCCCGCAGGACCTGGAGCTCCAGGTCCTCGTCGGCCCCGCCGCGCGTCCGGTTGTAGCCGATCGCGTGCGCGACCGAGCGCAGGTTGTGAGACGCCACCGCCACGCGCACGAGAGGACGTGCGTCGAGCAGGCGGCGCGTGAGCGCCTCGAAGTTGCGGTCGGACTCCCGCTTGTCCTCGAAGACGGGCGGAGCCCAGCCGTGCTGGCGGGCCTCCACCACCTCGTGATCCCAGTAGGCGCCCTTCACGAGCCGCACGGTAAGCGCTGGGCGGCGGCCGCTGGCCCGAGCCCAGGCGAGGATCCGGTCGAGCTGCTCCGCGGAGTCGCGCAGGTAGGCCTGGAGCACGATCCCCGCCGACGGGCCGTCTGCGAGCTCGTGCTCGTCGAGCAGCTCGAACACCAGCTCGAGCGTGGTCTCGAGCGAGTCGAGCGACTCCATGTCGATGTGGAGGTGGGCGCCGAGGTCACGGGCGCGCCGGAGCAGGGGGCGCAGCCGGCGGGCGGCGTCGTCGCGCCCCACCTCCGGCGCCTCGGGACGCAGCAGCGGCGTGAGCGCGGAGACCTTCACGGAGAGGTTCGCGCGCGGCAGCGGGCCTGCCGAGTCACGCTCGAGCGCGGGCCGCTCGGGCCACGCGGCGCACGCCTGCGCAAGGGTCTCCAGCGCATCGGAGCAGCGCACCGCGTAGCGGTCGGCCTCGGCGGCGGTCACCGTGGCCTCGCCGAGCAGGTCGACCGAGCTGGCCGCGCCGCCGTCCCACAGCCCACCGAGTACACCGAGGGCCGCCCGCGGCGACTCCCCGACGATGAAGCGATGGGCCATGTGCCGGACGCCACGGGCCGAGGCTGCGCCGAGCACCGCCCGGCCCGGCCCGGTCTCGGCCATTCGCATGGCAACGCGCAGCGGCGGCGGAGTCTGCTCGACCTCTCCCAGGAAGCCGGCCAAATGCCGCGAGAGGTCATCGAGCGAGCGGCACGCGGGGGTCACGTCCACGAACCGGAACAGCGCGGCCTTGAGCTCCGCGTCCTCGGATGCGAGCTGCATGGCACGCTCGTCGAGGCTGCGCACGGGATGCCGCGCGCGGGAGGGAAGCGCGCGCTCGAGCGCACCTCCGATCTCCCTGATCCGGCGCTCGAGCTCCCCCTCGTCCACCACGCCCGGCAACGGTAGCCGCTACCTGTCGGGCGCTGTTAGCCTCGGCCGCGATGGCCGAGCGGATCATGTACACCAAGCCCGGCTGCCCCTATTGCGGGGAGGCGCGCGCCGGCCTCACCGCCGAGGGCCTCGAGTTCGAGGAGCGCGATGCCACCACCAGGCGCGAGTGGCGCGACGAGCTGTACGCGCACTCCCCGGCCGGCCGCGTGCCCACGATCGTGGCCCCCGACGGCGTGACCGTCGGGTGGCACGGCGGCGGCTGACGCGTCCCCTGAGGGGCGGCCGGTCGGCCGCCATCGGTCTTCGGGCGCTGACCGCCGCCGCCGGCCGCTGAGCCGCCGACGGCGGGCCTAGACTGGCCGCCCCGTTGCACGAGACCACACCCACCGTCTTCCTGATCGCCCGTCCGTCGCTGGACGTCGACGGGCTGCGCGGGTACCTGCGAGACGTCGGCGGCGAGTCGTGGCTGGAGCGGCGCGTGGACGAGAGCGGCGACGCCGTCAACGCCGGCGAGCTCCTCGTGGAGTTCGGCGGCCGGGCCTGCTACCGCAGCTGGGAGCCAGGCCTCAACCCGAACGTCACGCGCGTGCGCACCGACCAGCGGGAGTACTTCGAGAACCTGTTGCGCAGCGCGCACGGCAGCGTGCTGGAGCACGCGAACTACTCGTTTGTGCTTCGGAACGTCTCACGAGTTTTCACTCATGAGCTCGTCAGACATCGCGCCGGCTCGGCCTTCAGCCAGGAGAGCCTGCGCTACGTGCGCCTCACCGACATCGGCTTTCGCGTGCCCCCCGCGCTCGAGCCGGTGCGCGAGCAGGTGCTGAGCATCGTCGAGCAGCTCGAGGAGTTCCAGGTCGAAGCCGCCGGCAAGCTTGGTATCGACGACGAGGGGGTGCCCTTCCACGTGAAGAAGGAGGTCACGTCCGCGCTGCGGCGCCTCGCGCCGATCGGGCTCAGCACCGACATCGTGTGGACGGCCAACGTGCGCACGCTGCGGCACGTGATCGAGATGCGCACCGCCGAGGGCGCCGAGGAGGAGCTGAGGCTCGTCTTCGACGTGATCGCCCACACGATGCAGCGCGAGGCACCCGGCCTGTTCCAAGACTTCGAGCGGACCGCCGACGGCTCCTGGGTGCCCGAGCACCGCAAGGTCTGAGGCACCGAAATACTTACCGTCCAGGGGGCGCAACTCTCTCGTAAGCAGGGCTACCAGCACCGTCCGCTGCAGCGGAGAGGCCGCCGGCTCAGCGCAGCCGGCGGCCTCGTCCGCGCCCGGCCCGGTAGCGGCCCGGGTGGGTCTAGTACCTTCCCGCACGCCGTGGCCGCCGACCTTCTGCAGGGCTCTCCGCGGATCGCGCCGTCGATACTGTCGGCGGACTTCTCCCGGCTCGGGGCTCAGCTCGCCGAGGTGATGGACGCCGGCGCTCGCGTCATCCACGTCGACGTGATGGATGGCCACTTCGTACCGCCGATCACGATCGGCCCGCTGGTGGTCGACGCGATCGCCGCCCAGGTGCACGACGGCGGCGGCCTGCTCGACGTGCACCTGATGATCGAGCACCCCGAGCGGCAGGTGGCGGAGTTCGCTCGCGCGGGCGCCGACTCGATCACGCTCCACTGGGAGGCCACGCCGCACGTGCACCACGCCCTCGGGGCCGTGCGGGAGGCGGGCTGCGGCGCGGGCCTCGCCCTCAACCCCGCCACGCCCGCGGAGGTGGTCACCGGCGTCGCCGACCTGATCGACGTGGCGCTGTGCATGACCGTGAATCCCGGATGGGGAGGCCAGCCCTTCATCGCCTCGTCACCGGCGAAGGTGGCGGCGTTGCGAGGGCTCCTGCCGGCCGCGGCGGCGATCGAGGTGGACGGCGGGGTCGACGTGGAGAGCGCACCGCGCTGCGCCGAGGCCGGGGCAGCGCTGTTCGTGGCCGGCTCGGCGGTGTTCGGCGCCGCCGAGCCGGCCGAGGCCTACGGGCGGCTGGTGGCGGCCGCCGGGGCCGCGTAGGCCGCACGCCCGCCGATCACCGTCTCGTCACCGGCGGGTGACTGTGCGTCACAGACGCCGCCCCATCACGCCGTCCGGGCGGGGGTTGGGCCTGTTTGAGCATCAGCAGCGCCGCAATCGGCCCAACCCCTCCGGGACCGGGCGACCGCGTGGAGCGCTAGCGCCGGCGGACCTGCAGCCGGTAGGCGGCGTCGATGCGGCCCACCGCGGCGTCGATGTAGACGCTCACGAACACCGTGGCCGGGCGCCCGAGGCGATTGGTCACGGTCAGCGTGTCGGTCTTGCCCGCGGGGCGGATGGAGCGCCCGATCAGGCGCTTCTGCGAGAACACGGTCCTGGCCCCCACCCGGAAGGCCTCGAGATCGGGGTCGCCGAAGCGGGGCAGCGTGCGGACCGACAGCGTGCTGCGCGGCGGCGCCACGAGCCGCCAGACGTCGATCGGATCCTCGAGGCGGTGCAGCTTCGCGTCCAGGGAGCTCGAAGCCTGACCGGACCGAAGGATCGACGGATCGGGGGACGCGAAGCGCCGACCGTCGATCCACTCTATGTCGTCGTTGGGCTCGCCGAGGTCGGGCACCGGAGTGGGCGAGGCAAGCGCCGCCCCCACGTCCAGCAGCCCGTT
Organism: Thermoleophilaceae bacterium; assembly: GCA_030446485.1. Taxonomy (GTDB): domain Bacteria; phylum Actinomycetota; class Thermoleophilia; order Solirubrobacterales; family Thermoleophilaceae; genus JAUJNF01. The sequence goes on from JAUJNF010000001.1 coordinate 588,167, forward strand.
GCCGAAGTCCGAGTCGTAGCCGCGTGGACCCAGGTCACGTGCGGAGGACCGCAGGATCTCGGCTATCTGCCCGTTGGCGAGGGTGGGACGCTCGGCGCGGAGCCAGGTTGCCGCAGCGGCCACCATCGGGGACGAGAAGCTGGTGCCGGGCAAGCCCGCGTAGCCGTCACGCGCGCCATCCGAAACGTCGAAGCGCAGGGGCACGGTGGTGAGCACGTCGACCCCGGGCGCGGAGATGTCGATCGCCTGGTTCTGGTTGCTGAACTCGGCCGACCTGTTGTCCTTGGTAGTGGCCGCGACGGAGAGGACGTGGGGGTCGGAGGCCGGCCGGATCGGGAGGTTGCCCTCCTGGAACTCGTTGCCCCCGGAGGCCACCGGCAGCACCCCCTGCCCGAACGCGTACTGAGTGGCCAGGTAGTGCGCATAGCAGTCGTTCTCCGCGAAGCCGTAGCTCATGTTGATCACCGCCACGCGAGCGGCCACCAGCCGGTTGACCGCCGCCACCACGGACTCGCAGGTCTGCTCGTCGGGCGCAACGAGCACCCGCATCCCCGGCCATATCCCGACGATGCCCGTGCCGTTGGCGGCCGCGCCGGCGATCCCGCTCACGGCGGTGCCGTGCTCCTCTGTCACGCCCGTGGTGTTCGTGCTCTGGACGTTGCCCTCGCGGAGATCGGGATGGGTGAGATCGACCTGCGCGTCCACCACGCCGAGTCGGGGGCTCTGGGCGGTCACCGGCGGTGGAGTGAGCCCGGGATCGACGACGGCCGGGAGCCACCACTGGCGCGGGGTCAGCGGATCGGACGGAAAGCCGGCGCGTGTGGACCGGACGCTCGGCTCGGCAAACGACAGGCGGCCGGCCGCGCGGAGCGCGGCGGCAAGCGGGCGGGCGCGGTGGCGGTCGATCGCGTACACGCCCGCCGCAGGCAGCAGCGGTCGGGCGCCCGAGCGGCGAGCGATCCGCTCGGTGGCCGCACCGGGGCGGCCGCCGATGATCCAGGTGTCGGAGGCGCCGGCGCGCGAGGCGCCGGCCGGCGAGGGCAGCTCCACGGGCGGCGTCTGAGGGATGCCGCCGGCCGGCGCCGGGGCACCGGAGGCACCTGCGGGGAGCAGCGCCGACACCACTAGGAGGGCACCAACGAGCGAGTACCACGCGCGTGCCCGAGCGGTGGTCATCGACGGCCATGGTAGCCGTAGTCCGGTCCGCGCCGGGCCGGTACCGCCGGCCTGCCTGCGCGTCCCCGGGCACGTGGGACGGTCCCTGGCGCTACTGGTCCTGCTTGATGTCGTCCGGCGTGACCGTCACGTCTCCGTCGTCGCTTCGAATGCGCACGGTCACCGTCGCTGTCGTGTCATCGGTGTAGGTGACCTTGCAGTCGAACGTCTCGCCCTTCTTGGCCTCGACATCGCCCGGGCAGGTCGCAGACTCGGCCTTGATGGTGCCCGCGGACGTTGCCTCCTTGACCAGATCCTCGGCCTTGGTCTGGTCGATCGTCGTCGTGCCGCACGCGCTGAGGGCGAACGCGAGCGCTACCGTCGCGAGGGTCCATCCGGTTCGGCTGCCGATCGAGGCCATGAGTTGATCGCTCCTTCGTGAATCGGTTGCTGAAGGCGGTCTGGCGACCGCCGGCGGCACCCTATGACACGGCCCGGCGTGGGCGCCGGCTCCGGTAACCTCCCCGCCGATCGGGCCGAGCGGAGGAAGGAGCGGCATGGCGGAGGAGAGCGACCTCGAGGTCCTGCTCGACAGCGAGGAGCGCTTCGCGCCGCCGGCGGACTTCGTGCGGCAGGCGGGCGTCTCGGACGCGTCGGTCTACGACGAGGCCGAGCGCGACTTCGAGGCCTGGTGGGAGGGATGGGCCCGGAAGCTCGACTGGTTCGAGCCCTGGCAGACCGCGCTCGAGTGGAATCCGCCGTGGGCCAAGTGGTTCCGGGAGGGCAGGCTGAACGCCTCGCACAACTGCCTCGACCGCCATGTGGCCGCCGGCCGGGGCGAGCGCGTGGCCTACCACTGGGTGGGCGAGGACGGCGCCACCAGCGACGTGACCTACGCGGAGCTGCTGGCGGAGACCAAGCGCTTCGCGAACGTGCTGAAGGCGCTCGGCGTCGAGACGGGCGACGTGGTCGGGATCTACCTGCCGATGCTGCCCGAGACCCCCGCCGCCATGCTGGCCTGTGCCCGCATCGGCGCCTGCCACAACGTGGTGTTCGGCGGCTTCTCGGTGGAGGCCGTGAGGGAGCGGATGGAGGTGTCGGGAGCGAAGGTGCTCGTGACCGCCGACGCCACCCTCAGACGGGGGAAGCCGACGCCGATGAAGGAGGGCGTCGACTCGATCCTGGGCGACCTGCCGGAGCTCGAGCACGTGGTGGTGGTCAACCGCACCGGCGCCGAGACGCCCATGACCGCGGGGCGCGACGTGTGGTGGCACGAGGAGGTCGAGAAGGCAGACGCCGAGTGCCCCGCCGAACCGCTCGACGCCGAGCACCCGCTCTACATCCTCTACACCTCCGGCTCCACCGCCAAGCCCAAGGGCATCCTGCACACCACCGGCGGCTACCTCACCGGCGTGGCGGCCACCCACCAGGTGGTGTTCGACCTGAAGCCCGAGACCGACGTGTACTGGTGCGCCGCCGACATCGGCTGGGTGACCGGACACTCGTACATCGTCTACGGGCCGCTGCTGAACGGGTGCACGTCGGTGCTCTACGAGGGAGCGCCCGACTACCCCGACAAGGACCGCTGGTGGGAGATCGTCGAGCGCTACGGCGTGACCATCCTCTACACCGCGCCGACCGCGATCCGCGCCTGCATGAAGTGGGGGCGCGAGTACCCGGAGCGCCACAACCTGTCGTCGCTGCGGCTGCTCGGGTCGGTCGGCGAGCCCATCAACCCGCGCGCGTGGGTCTGGTACCACAAGGTGATCGGCGGGGAGCGCTGCCCGATCGTCGACACCTGGTGGCAGACCGAGACCGGCCACATCATGATCACGCCGCTCCCTGGCATCACCGAGACCAAGCCGGGCTCGGCCACCCGGCCGTTCCCGGGCATCGAGGCCGCGGTCGTGAACCGCAGCGGGGAGAAGGTCGAGGAGGGCGGCGGGGTGCTCACGCTGCGGCGTCCGTGGCCCGGCATGGCGCGCACGCTGTACGGCGAGGACGAGCGCTACGTGGAGACCTACTGGACGAAGTGGGGCCCCGAGGTCTACGACGTCGGCGACGCCGCCAAGGTCGACTCCGACGGCTACTTCTGGATCGTCGGGCGCACCGACGACGTGATCAACGTGTCGGGCCACCGCATGTCGACGATGGAGATCGAATCGGCCATCGTCTCCCACGAGGGGGTGGCCGAGGCGGCGGTGATCGGGCAGCAGGACGAGGACACCGGCCAGTCGATCGCCGCCTTCGTGACCCTCGAGGGGTCGGGTGGCGACGAGTCGGACGAGCTCGTGGCCGACATCCGCGAGCACGTGGCCGTGAAGATCGGCAAGCTGGCCCGGCCGAAGCGGATCATCTGGGCCGACGACCTGCCGAAGACCCGCTCCGGCAAGATCATGCGCCGGCTGCTGAAGGACATCGCCGAGGGGCGCGAGCTCGGGGACGTGACCACGCTGCGCGACCCGGGCGTGACCGAGCAGCTCGCGGAGAGGGTGAAGGCGAGGCAGTCGGAGGAGGACTGATCGAGCCGCGGCCTAGCGGCGCCTGCGCTTTCGCTTCCGCGGGGTGGCTCCCTGCGGGGTGTCCGGGTCGGCGCTCGCCGGCCCCGCGCCGTTTGCTCCACCCGCCGCCGGCACGTCATCGTCCTCGGCCCGCTTGCGCGCGAGCGCCTGACGCTGCTCGGCCGCGCTGGGCCACGGGACGGCCTCCCCCGCCGCCCATGCGGGCCCGCGGCCGCCGGGCCAGCGGTCGAGCAGCAGTAGCGCCAGGGCCGGGAGCCAGAAGATCAACACGAAAGACGGGCCGCCGAAGAGGACGGAGAGGATGAACAGAGCGCCGATGATGATCCCGATGTAGCCCATGAAGCGGGTGAGCAGCCCGGCCCTGAGGGCGTTCAGCGAGACGAGCACGAAGGCGATGCCGAGCACGCTTCGCGCGGCGTAGGCGGCGTACTGCACGGGGGCCGCCGAGCCGTCCCGGATGAGGTCCTCGGCGCGGCCCTCGGTACGCGCACCCGAGGACACGAACTCGCGGCCGGCGTCGATCAGCGCCAGCTGCAGGCCGAGCTCGGTCACCGCCACGAGCACCGGCCCCGCCAGCGCCAGCACCTTGGTCACGGTGGGAACGCTCGGCACTCGATAGCGCGTCGCGCGGTAGAGATAGAGGAGGACTCCGGCCAGCAGCAGGGTGCCCACGGCCTGCAGGACGCCCGCGCCGATCACCCGGCCGGCCTCCCGCTCGAACGCGGGCAAGACGCCCCGGGTTCCCTCCCCTGCGCCTCTCAGGGTCGCGTTCAGAAGGATGTTCCCGGCGATGAGAAGCAGCGCGGCGGCTATGGACGCGGCTGCGGCGATCCGGCCGAAGCGGCTCTCGAACCGGTGCTGCTCGGCGTGTTGCATGGCGCCCATGCTGACAGGCGGCCCGCCACGCCCACCGGCCGCGGCGCTCAGCGGGGGCTCGTTCCCCTCCGGTCCCCTGCCGACGTACGCCCCTCGGCGCCGCCCGTCTGCGAGGCGGCCTGGTCGCGATCGCTCGGATCGACGATCCGCGACAGGCGCTCGCCCGCGGCAAGCACCAGATTCAAGCCGGGCGCTGCCAACCTGATGATCAGCTCAACCCGGTCGCGGCGGCGCCTCTGGTCGGGGGTTAGCGGCATCCCGGCTCGACTATAAGGGGCCGGTCGAGGGGTATCGTGGCGCCTCATGGCGACGCGCACCTTCGCCGTCTCCGCCATCGGTCGCGACCGCCCGGGCATCGTCGCGTCGGTGGCCGGAGTGCTGCTCGAGCACGGCCTGAACATCGCCGACTCGCAGATGACGATCCTGGGCGGCCACTTCGCGATGACGCTTCTCGTGTCCGCGCCCGAGGCGGCGGAGGTGGAGGATCTGCGCGCCAGCCTCGAGCGGGCGCGCAGGGAGCTCGGCCTCGAGGCCGCGACGCTGAACGAGGTCGCCGACGAGCCGCACGAGGCCGCCGTGCCGTCGCACACCGTCACCGTGTACGGCGTCGACCACCCCGGCATCGTGCACGCCGTCACCACGCTGCTGGCCGACCGGGGCGTGAACATCACCGACCTGACCACGCGCCTGGTGGGCGGCGACCGCGAGCCGATCTACGCGATGATGATGGAGGTCGCGCTGCCCGACGCATCGATCAGCGAGCCACTGGCCGAGGCGCTCGCGGTGGTGGCGGGCGAGCAGGGCGTCGAGGTGGTGCTGCGGCCGCTCGAGCACGACGCGCTCTGAGAGATGGCCGTCCGCGAGGTACTGCGTTACCCGCACCCGGCGCTCAAGCAGACCGCGGCTCCGCTGGACCCGATCGACCCCGCCACGGTCGAGCGCGTGGCCACCGACCTCCTCGACACCATGGGCTCCAACCCCGGCTGCGTCGGCGTGGCCGCCCCCCAGCTCGGCGAGCCGGTGCGGATGATCGCCATCGACGTGTCGAAGAACGCCAGGGCCACGTCGTCGCACGGAGAGCTCGTGCTCGTGAATCCTCGCGTCGTGCTCTCGGCGGGCGCCGAGGTGGCCCGCGAGGGCTGCCTGTCGATTCCCGAGCTCACCGCCAACGTGAGGCGCGCGACCGAGGTGGTGGTCGAGGCGCTCGAGCCCGATGGCGGCACGCGGGTGGTGCGCGCCGAGGGCTTCGAGGCACGCTGCCTGCAGCACGAGATCGACCACCTCGACGGCATCCTCTTCCTCGACCGCGTCGACTCCCTGGTCGACGACGTGTTCCGCCGGAAGCGGCGCGCTACTTGATCGGGTAGGTCCGGCGCAGCAGCGGCAGCAGGATGCTGCGCGGCATCAGCCGCCCGCCGATCGCTCCGGCCGCGTTGAAGGATCCGGCCACCACCGTGCGCCGGCCCTTCTCGAGCGCGCGAACCCCGATCGCCGCGCACTCGGCCGGTGTCATCAGCAGGAAGTCCGGCGCGTTGCCTGCCTCGTCCGACATGCCGCCCACCTCGAAGAACTCGGTCTGGGTGAGGCCGGGACAGAGCGTGGTGACGGTCACGCCGCTGCCGTGCAGATCCTCTCTGAGGGCCTGGGTGAAGGTGAGTACGAAGGCCTTGGAGGCGCTGTAGGTGGCCTGGCGCGGCAGCGGCTGGAAGGCCACCGTCGAGGCCACGTTGAGGATCGCCCCCCGGCCCTGACCGCCCATCTGCGGCGCGTAGATGCCGCACAGGTGCACCACCGCCTCCACGTTCAGCCGCACAAGCTGGAGCTCGCGGTCGAGGTCGAGGCGCTGGAAGCGGCCGCCGGTGCCGAAGCCCGCGTTGTTCACGAGCACGTCGACCGTTAGACCGCGATCCTCCACCTCCTTCACGAGGCGCTCGCGCTCGGCGGCCTCCCCAAGATCGCACGCCACGGTCTCGGCGCGGATGCCGTGGCGGCTCGTGAGCTCCTCGGCCACCTCGCGCAGCTTGTCCTCCCGCCGCGCGACCAGCGTTACGCCATGGCCCCGCCCCGCCAGCTCGCGAGCGATGTCGGTACCGATCCCGGAGGATGCGCCGGTCACCAGGCAGGTGGAGCTCCGGTCGGGCGGCGGCAGGGCCATGGACGCGACCCTAACCGAACGGCGCGGCGCGTGCCCGCCGGCGAGGCATGGCAGAATCAGCGCATGTCCTCAGAGGATCCCTTCGGCATCTTCGGCGACCCGGAGGAGCTACGCCGCCGGATGGCCGAGCTGGCCGAGCAGATGCAGGGCGCCCAGAAGGTGGCCTGGGCCGACAACGCCATCAAGCTGGCCGTGGACATGACCGTGGCCGGCATCAACCGGCTGAACCTCCAGGGCAACGCCGAGCAGCAGGCCGAGGATGTGCGCCAGGCGATGGGGCGGCTGTTCCCCGAGGCCGTGACGCTGGTGCGCGAGGCGCGGGAGGGGTTCGGGACGTAGGGCGGCAGGCGCGCTGAACGGGAGCGCGCGACGGGACGCGGTGTGAGGGTGATGGTCGCGAGAGCCGCACCTGACCGCTAGGATGCCCAGATGGCCAAACAAGTGACCGCTACGGAGGCGAAGGCGAAGATCCTCAGCCTGCTGGACGACGCGGCCGCCGGCGAGGAGATCGACATCACCAAGCACGGTCGCACGGTGGCGCGCCTCGTGCCCGCGGCGGGCGCTCGATCCCTCAAGGGATCGTTCGGCGGTGTGGCGATGACCGCGGCCGATGACGAGCGGCTGTTCTCCACCGAGGCCGTCTGGAGCAACGCGTGAGCGGTGACCACGCTTCTGCTCGATACCCATGTCATCCACTGGTGGGCCGCTGAGCCGCGGCGGGTAAGCCGACGTGCGAGCACGGCGCTGGACGAGGCCGACGAGCTTGCCGTGGCAGGGATCTCGTGGTTCGAGCTCGCGTGGCTCGCCAAGAATGAACGGATCGTCGTCAACATCCCGATCCGATCTTGGCTACAAGGGCTGGCCGTCCATGTTCGAACGATCGGTGTGACTCCGGCGATCGCCGACACCGCCGTGACCCTCCCCTCGACCTTCCCGGGCGATCCGGCCGACCGGCTGATCTTCGCGACGGCCATCGAACACGGCCTGCAGCTCGTGACCAAGGATCGAGCGATCCGTGAGCATGCCCATCCGGCATCGGTGGCGATCTGGTAGACGCGGCCCCGTGCTCACCCACAGCACGCCTCCGGGTCCTTGAAGAAGCCGCCGGTGGGGCCGCCCACCGGCAGGGTCGCGAGCCAGACGACGTCGTCGGCTCCTCCTCGACGGACCTCGGCGTCGGGTCTTCACCGCGGCAGCCGAACGGGCCCGCAAGCCCTCTCAGCCCGCCACCCCCGCCGCCTCCTTCGCCTCCTCCGCCCGCTCCGACTGCCCCCGCCTGACCACCTCGCGGAAGCTGCGGAAGCGGAAGATGAAGAACATCGCCACGAAGCCGATGGCGAAGGTGAATGCGCCGATCGCTATCTGCTGGCCCACCGAGTAGGCGGCCACGGTGCCGCCGGCGGCCGTGCCGGCGAACACCTGCACGAGCAGCGCCTGCTGGACGCCGGCCCCCTGCGGCGTGAAGGGCACGGCGGCCGACACGGCCTGGACCCCCAGCACCAGCAGCACGTTGCGCACGGACCCGCCGACGTTGAAGGCCTCGAGCAGAAGCCAGAAGGCGGTGAAGCGGAAGCACCAGCCCGCAAGCTGGACCAGGAAGACCTCGCGGAGGTAGCGCCGCCGGTCGGCCAGGATGGTGAAGCCCTGCCGCACCCGCGCCCAGAAGGCGCGTGCCCGCACCGACAGGACCGCCGAGGTGGTCAGCGCCGCCACCATCAGCGCGGTGAGCAGGAACAGCGCGAAGCGCGGGTGGCCGGCCAGGTAGGAGAGGTCGAAGGCGTTCAGCTTGGAGAAGTCGGGCGGCTTGGGAAACACGCCCTGGGTGAACGCGAAGCTGAGGATGAACACGGCCATGACGAGGTCGAAGCCGAGCTCCACGACGAACGTGGCTCCCACCGCCGGGTAGCTCGAGTTGGTGACCCTGCTCTTGGTCAGGAAGAGGCGTATGAAGTCCCCGCCGCGGGCCGGGATCACGCTGTTGAAGCCGTAGCCCGCCATGTAGGCGCCCCAGATGTCCCGCCACCGCGTGGGCTCGGTGGGATAGGCCGCGCGGATCACGTTGAAGGACGCGCGCGAGCGGAACGCCAGGTAGATGCCGAAGGCGAGGAGCCCGGCTGCGAGCGGAACCGGGCGGACGGTGGCGAGGCCCTCGAAGAAGTTCTCGACCGCGTCGAAGAACGAGCGGAACGAGCTGCCGATGCTGGCGGTCTGGGGCACGCAGGTGAGGCTACGGGGCGACGGGGCGCGACCTCCGTGTCAGGCGTCGCAAGAGACCGACGCGTCGACGAAGATCACCTCCCGCCCCTACTTCAACAAGCGCGACAGCCGACGGTCCTTCAGCAGCCGACCGCCGGTCTGCTCGGCCGGGCAGTACGTGGTCACGTAGTCGCGGAAGAAGACCGCCTCGAGCGTGGCGCCACAGCGGGGGCACGGTTCGCCCTGCTTGCCGTGCACCCTTAGCGGCATCGGCGCCTTGTCGGGAAGCGACTCCCCCACCACCTGCTCGTAGTGCTCGATCGCTCCGCCCAGCACTTCCTCGCAGATCCGGCGCAACCGGGCCAGCGCCGCCTCGTCGAGGTCCGAGCCCTGGCGAAACGGCGAGAGCTGCGCCTCCCACAGGATCTCGTCGACCCACGAGCGCCCGATGCCGGCGATCGAACGCTGGTCGCGCAGCAGCGGATGCAGGTGGCGGGGCTGCGAGACCGCCTCCGCGAAGGCCGGGGGCGACGGCGCCGGCCACGCCTCCGGACCGAGCGTGGCCACCGCCTCGTCGGCCTCCACCGCATCGGTCGGGAGCAGCTTGGCCCAGGCCCGCTGCTGGGTGCCGAACTCGCGCAACCGCAGCTCACGTCCGTCGGCCATGCGTACCAGCAGGCGCGAGGCCTTGTCGCGCAGCGAGGCGCGCTTGTCGAAGTGCTGCAGCCGTCCCGCCGACATCAGGTGCACGAGCAGCGCCAGGTCGCCAAGCTCGACCACCGGCATCTTGCCGACACGGCGCACGCGTGTGAGGGACCGCCCAACGAGCGCGTCGAGCGGCGGGTCGAAGGTCTTCATCGTCACCATCCCGGGAGCAAGGACGGACTCCACCTCGACCCCGGCCAGCGCCCGGTCGAGCCGGCGCGCGGTTATCTCCACCTCGGGCAGCTCGGGCACGGGTCCTCTTCGCGGGAGGGTATCGGCGCGCCGGGGCGCTGGCTCGTAACGGCGTTACCCGGCGGCCACCGACGACGAGCCGGCCTGAGCACCCGCCGCGCGCCGCTCGGGCGCCGGCTCAGCGGCGCTTGCGCACCGTCACCGTCTGCGTCATGTCCACCGGATGCAGGGAGCAGAACATCTTGTACGTGCCCGGCGTGCCGAACTTCCGCTGGTAGACGCGACCGCCGTTCAGGTGCGGAGTCGAGAATCCGCGCGGCCCGTTGGCGACGGTGATGTCGTGTAGGTCGCTGCCGAGGAAGCGCCAGGCGACCGTTCCGCCGCGCGGTATGGACACGTTGCCGGGCTTCAGGGTGAAGCTCCGCACGGGGAGCGTCGCGTTGCCGGTGAGCAGCCTCGTGGGGCCGGGAGGACGCTCGATCGGCCGCGCCAGGCCGGTGCGCGGGTCGATGCCGGTGAGCGGCACGGTGAACAGCGGGGGCCGGAAGCGCCCGCGATCCTCCGAGCGGAAGACCCGGACGTCGTCGGGCCGGGGGGCGCACTCAGCGGCCTGGGCTCTCGCGGCGTCGTCGTGCGCTACGTACACGATCATGATCCCCATCACGCGCGTGTGCAGCCGCTCCGCGTCGTAGTTCGATTCAAGCACCACCTGCTGCCCGGCGGGGATCGCGAAGCCGCGCTTGGACAGGAAGCCGCTCATGTTCACGGGCCCCGGCTCGTGCAGCACGGGCTGGACGTTGTAGAAGGGGTGGTCCTTCGCGCCCCATAGCGGCTTGGAGGCGAACAACCGCCGGTTGTTGCAGCTGGCCTGGCGCAGCGTCAGGTTCTTGCCGCCGCCGTGCACGTGCCCGCCGCCGGCCACGATGCGGCCGTCCTCGGGCAGCGTGAACGACTTACGGTCGGTGTGGGTCGAGCCCGGCTTCCCGCCCCCGGGCACGTCGTAGACCGGGTCCGACTTGCAGTTGCGCGCGTCGAGCCAGTAGGGCTTGACGGGCGTCGTGCTCGGCTCGGTGGTGTAGGTGACCTTGTACTCGATGTAGGCCTGGTCGGTCACGCGCCGGTGGTTCATCATCATCCAGGTCATCAGCCAAGAGTCCTTCTTGGCCAGCGGATAGCCGTGCCCCTCGGGCACCTTGAAGACGGCTCGCTCCTCGCCGGCGGCGTAGAAGCGCTCCGCAACGCTGCCCGGCACCCGTGTCTTCGAGTCGAGCAGCTCGAACTCGTCGCAGGTGGCGTCCTTCTTGCCGACGTTGAGGAAGACGATGTGATGGAGCATCAGCCGGTCGATCCCCACCGGTGTGCCGTTCTTGTCTACCACGTCGACGGACATGTCGGTGATGAAGCCGTCCACGTCCGGCTTGGGAATGCTCATGGCCTGCTCCTGCTTGACCTGGTAGCCGGCCACGGTGATCGGCCCGGTGCGGAACGTCTCGCTCCTGGTCTCGGCGGAAGCGGGCGCCGCGAGCACCACCATGATCAGCGCGACACAGCCAACGGCGATCAGCGTGTGTAGGCGGGTTCTCATGGCATCGCTCCTAAGCATCCGTGCTGGGCGAGCGAGCATACAGCCGCACCGGTCCACCGCCGGGAACCTCTACCCTGAGCGCCGCTATGCGCGTGGCCGTGGCCTCAGACGAGCGGACCGGCGTGGCCGACGCGGTGGCGCGCGAGCTCGAGCGGCGCGGCCACGAGGTTGCCCTCCACGGCGCGCTGGCCGAGGGCGAGCGCCCGGAGTGGGCGTGGGCCTGCGAGGCCGCCGCCCGCGAGGTGGCCGACGGACGCGCCGGGCAGGCGGTGGTGTGCTGCTGGACCGGCACCGGCGCCTCGATCGCCGCCAACAAGGTGCCCGGCGTGCGCGCCGCCCTGTGCGGGGACGCCGAGACGGCCCGCGGCGCGCGGCGCTGGAACGACGCCAACGTGCTCGCGCTGTCGCTGCGCACCACCAGCGAGGCGTTGCTCGAGGAGATCCTCGACGCCTGGTTCGAGGGCCGCCCGAGCGAGGAGGACGACGACGTGGCCAACGTGCGCCACCTCGACGAGATCGCCGCGAGCGGGGTCCGTGCCGGCGCTTGAGATAGTCGAGACCCCTGAGGAGGCCGCGGCCCAGGAGCGCCCGCCGCTGATCGTCCGTGAGCCGCTGGCGTCCTTCTTCGACGAACGCGGGCTCGGCTCAGGAGACCTCGAGGCCGAGCGCATCGGCGAGGGCCACTCCAACGTCACCTACCTGATCACCCGCGGCGAGGAGCGCTTCGTGCTGCGCCGCCCGCCGCGCCCGCCGCTACCGCCATCGGCACACGACGTGCTGCGCGAGGCGCGGCTGCTCGCCGCGCTCGAGCCCACCGCCGTGCGCACGCCGCGCGTGCTGGCGGCCTGCGACGACGAGTCGATCCTCGGGGTTCCCTTCTACGTGATGCCCTTCCTCGAGGGCACGGTGATCACCAACGAGCTGCCCGACCCCCTCGACGACGTGGCCGAGCGCCGGCGCATCGCCGAGGAGCTGGTGGACGGACTGGCCGAGATCCACGCCGCCGACTGGCAGGGCGCCGGGCTCGACGGCTTCGGCAAGCCGACCGGCTACCTGGAGCGCCAGCTGCGGCGCTTCAACGGCCTGTGGGAGCACAACAAGACGCGCGAGCTGTCTGTGGTACAGGAGGTCGGTGACTGGCTCGCCGCCCACATGCCCGAATCACCCGGGGCGACGATCGTGCACGGCGACTACCGCCTCGGCAACGTGATGTTCGCAAGCGACGCGCCGGCGCGGCTGATCGCCGTCTTCGACTGGGAGCTCGCCACCATCGGCGATCCGCTCGCCGACCTCGGCTACATGACGATCACCTACGCCGAGGCCGAGGACCTCACGGGATCGATCTTCGATCTCTCGTCGGTGACCCGCGAGGAGGGCTTCCTGAAGCGCGACGAGCTGGTGGCACGCTACGAGGAGCGCACCGGCCGCTCCATGTCGGACCTGCGCTGGTACCAGGCGCTCGCGCTGTGGAAGTCCGCCGTGTTCATGGAGGGCAACTACAAGGCCTGGGTGGCCGGCAACACCGACGACGCGTTTCTCGCGATCTTCGACGAGGGCGTGCCCCAGCTGGCGGAGGCGGCCCGGGCCATCACCAAGCGCCCGGCTCCCGTTCCGTGAAGGGCGTGCCCCGTGGGCCGAAGGGCCTGCTCGTCGACTTCGGCGGCGTCCTCACCACCGACGTCTTCAAGTCCTTCCGGGAGTTCTGCGAGCGCGAGGGGCTCGACCCCGACACCGTTCGCAGGATGTTTCGCGAGGATCCCGAGGCGCTGGCGGTGCTGCGGCGCCTGGAGCGCGGCGAGCTGACCGAAGAGCAGTTCGCGGCGGAGTTCGGCTCCGATGCTGGGGCTCACCGACCATGAGGGGCTGGTGGATCGCCTGTTCGCGGGCATGCGCGCAGACGAGGCGATGGTGGATGCCGTAAGGGCCGCCAAGCGCGCCGGGGTGAGGACCGCCCTCGTGTCGAACTCGTGGGGCGCCGGCCGCTACGACCGCGACGCCTTCCCGGAGCTGTTCGACGCGGTGGTGATCTCCGGCGAGGTGGGCCTCAACAAGCCCGAGCCGGAGATCTTCCTGCTGGCCGCCGAGCGCGTCGGACTCGCGCCCGAGGACTGCGTGTTCCTCGACGACCTGAAGGAGAACTGCGCCGGCGCCGAGGCCGTGGGCATGACCGCCGTGCTGCACCGCGGACCCGACGGCTCGCTGCCCGAGCTCGAGCGGCTCCTCGAGGTGCCCCTGCGCTGAGGTGCCTCGCCTCCCGGCGACGGCCGGCGTCGCGCCCGGCGCGGTCCTGTCCCCGCTATCCCTCGCCGCCCGGCGCGACCAGCTCGAAGGCGGAGGGCTCCACGCGGAGCTCCGTCGATGAGCCGAAGCGCCGAATCTCTCCGTCGACGTTGAGGGCGACTCCACCCGGTACCTCGAACCGGACGGTGCGGGCGTCCCTCGAGCGGACGCCGCGCTGCTCGGTGATCCGCCCCCGCCTGAGCCCGTAGGCGCGCTGGACGAGACGCGTGCGCGGACCGGCCTCGATGACCGCGACGGTCAGGCGACCGTCGAAGGGGCTCGCGGACTCCACTTCGGCTCCGGCGCCGAACGCCCCGGTGTTGGCGACGATGACCTGCCACGCGCGGCCGGCGAACATCTCATCGCCGTCGCAGCCCACGGTGCACGTGATCGGCCGCGCGGTCAGGCCGGCTCTCAGGGCACCCACGGCGTAGGCGAGCGGCCCGAGCGCCGCCTTGCTGCTCTGGGCCTCGCGGGCCGCGGCCACCGCCAGGCCGGCGCTCGCGACGTTCACGAACGGCAGCCGTCCCGCGCGGCCGAGATCGACCGCCCGCCGAGTGGTGCCCGTAGCCGCGAGGCGGCAGGCCTCGAAGGCGTCGTCAGGCAGGTCGAGCGCCCGCGCGAAGTCGTTTGCCGTGCCGGTCGGAACAACGGCCAGCGGTATGCCCGCCTGGGCAGCCGCCCCCGCGGCGGCGCCGACGCTGCCGTCGCCACCGGCCACCGCGATGCGGTCCGGGCGCCATCCGACCGCGTCGGCGAGCTCATCGACGCCGAAGCGGCGAGGCCTAGCGCCCGCGCGCCGCAGCTCGGCCTCGAGCTCCGTGGGATCCGCGCGACCGCCGCCCGAGGCGCGGTTGACCACGAGCGCTATGCGCGTCAAGAGCCCGCAGTGATCAGCGCCACCCCCACGAGCGTGATCCCGACCCCGAGCTGCTGCGCCCGCGCGATGCGCTCGTGCAGCACCAGCCGGGCGAGCCCGATCGTGACCACCGGGTAGAGCGAGCCGGCCACGCCCACGAGGCTGAGGAGGCCCTGCTGCGAGGCCGCGGCGAAGAGCGTGTTGGCGCCGATGTCGAGCGCGCCGACGGCCACCAGCCCGCGCAGGTGCTCGCGTCCCGCGCTCAGGCTGGGGCGGAGGGCTACCGCCGCGGCGGTGAGAAAGGCAACTCCGGCGATGCGGTTCACGAGGATCGCCCAGAGCACGTCGTCCTCGCTGGCCGCGTCGATCGCTATGAAGAAGGAGCCGAAGCCGAGGGCGGCGAGCAGGGCGAGCCCCACTCCGGCCGCCACCCGGCCACCCCTAGCGGCGGCGTCCCCCGCCTCGCGGGAGGCCAGCACCACGCCGGCGAGCGCCAGGGCCGCCCCCGCCACCTGGAGCGCCGCGGGGCGGTCGCCCCCGGCCAGCCCGACCGTCACCGGAATCACGGCGGCGGTGGCCGATATGGGTGCCACCACGCTCATCGCGCCCACGGCGAGGCCCCGGTAGAAGGCGGTGAGGCCGATCAGGCCGACGGCGCTCGAGAGCACGGCCCAGACGGCGAAGTGGCCACCCGGAGGGCCCTCGCCGCGCAGCACCACCACAACGGTCACGGCCACGAGCCCGGCGGACTGGGACAGCAGGAGCACGGTGAGAACGTCGATACGGCGGCTCTTGAGACCCGCCACGAAGTCCGCCACGCCCCAGGCGAGGCTCGATCCGAGACCCAGGGCGAGCGCGAGCACGGGCCCATGGTGGCAGCGCGCCGGCCGGCCTCCGCACACGGGTAAGGTGCCGGCGAGGTCAACAGCTACGAAGGGAGATGCCGTGCCGACACGCAAAGCTGAGGCTCAGTGGAAGGGGACGGTCACCGAGGGCAGCGGCACCGTCAAGCTCGGAAGCGGCGCCTACGAGGGGCCGTACTCATTCAAGTCGCGCTTCGAGGACGGCAGCGGCACCAACCCCGAGGAGCTGATCGGAGCCGCCCACGCCGGCTGCTTCTCGATGGCGCTTGCGCTCATCCTCACCGAGGGCGGGCACCAGCCAGAGCGGATCCACACCACCGCCAAGGTGCACCTCGAGCAGGACGGCGGCGGCCCCTCCATCGCCAAGATCGACCTGTCATGCGAGGCCGAGGTCGGGGACATCGAGGCCGACCACTTCCTCGGTCACGCCGAGCAGGCCAAGGAGAGCTGCCCCGTGTCGAAGGCCCTGGCCGGCACCGAGATCACCCTCGACGCGCGGCTCCTCTCGGGCAGCGCGGCTTAGTGGTGCCCGCCGAAAGTACCGTCGATGATCAGACGAGTCAGAAGTGGGGCTGACAAGGCCGCGGGCGCAGTCGATGCCTTGGCATCGGCGAGCACGGCGGCCGCAGTCAGGCGCGCTTCTGGCCGTCTGAGCGCGACGGTAATTGAGGCGGGGACCACTTAGCGCCGAGGCGCTTCAGGCGGCCGGCGGCTACCGCCGGCCGCGCCCGTGCATGAGCACCATCAGGCGCTCGAACAGCTTCGTGCCGCGCTTGCTGTACGGGAAGTAGTAGAGCTCGCGCTTCTGAGAGAGGCGCGTCACCAGCACCGAGTGCGAGTTGCAGTACTTCTGGATGCCCTTCGCGCTGTGGCGCACGCCTATGCCCGACTCCTTCACGCCGCCCATCGGCATCTCGGTGGCCGAGTAGTTCACGACGCAGTCGTTCACGCAGGTGTTGCCCGCCTCGATGCGCGTGGCCAGGCGCTCGCCCTTGGCCACGTCTTTGGTCCATACGCTCGAGTTCAGGCCGTAGCGCGTGTCGTTGGCCAGGTGCAGCGCCTCCTCGGCGTCGCGGACCCGCATGATCGGCAGCGTCGGCCCGAACGTCTCGTCGACCATGATCTTCATCGTGTGATCGACGCCGGTGAGCACGGTCGGCTCAAAGAAGCGCCCGGCGCCCTCGCGGCGCTTGCCCCCCACCACCACCGTGGCGCCCCTGTCGACCGCGTCGCGCACGTGATCCTCGATCAGCTCCATCTGCGGTGGGAAGGTGACGGCGCCGACATCGATCGTTCCCGGCTCGCCGGGGACGCCCTGGCGCAGGGCACCGGCCTTGTCCACGACCTTGGCCACGAACTCGTCATGGGCCGAGTCTTCGACGTACACGCGCTCGACCGAGGTGCACATCTGGCCGCCGTTGCTCATCGCCCAGTACACGGCGGCGTTGGCGGCACGCTCGAGGTCGGCATCGCCGAGCACGATCATGGGGTCCTTGCCGCCGAGCTCGAGCGACACGGGCGTGAGCGTCTCGGAGGCCCTGGCCATGATCCTCTTGCCGGTCCGTGTGGAGCCCGTGAACATGATCATGTCGGCGTGGTCGACGAGCGCCGCGCCGGCGTCGCCCTCGCCCGTGGCCACCTGCAGCACGCCCTCCGACAGCCCGGCCGCCCGCATGCCCTCGGCCATCAGCATGTTGGACAGGGGCGTGACCTCGCTCGGCTTGAGGACCACCGCGTTGCCGGCCATGAGGGCGGCGATCGAGTCACCGAAGCAGTTGAGCAGCGGGTAGTTCCAGGGACCGATCACTCCCACCACCCCCATCGGGCGGTAGCGCACGAACAGCTTCTTGCCGAGCAGGAACGGCGAGTGCGAGCGCACGCGCTCGTCGGCCAGGTACTTCGGGGCCTTCTTGGCCCAGAAGCTCAGCGAGTCGGCGACCATGAAGACCTCGGCGAGCTGCGCGTCCTCGGGCGTCTTGCCCGTCTCCTCCACGATCGTGCGGCGCATCCGGTCGCGGTTCTCCATAAGCCAGCTCCGCGCCGCGTGCATCACGCGCGCGCGACCCTCGTAACCCAAAGCTTCCCAGGCGGGCTGGGCGGCCCGCGCCGCGGCGACCATGCCCTCGATCTGGCCGGCCTCGACCTTCTGGACCTCGGCGATGATCTCGCCGGTGGCGGGGTTCTCCACGGGGATCGTCGAGCGCGAGCTGGTGTGGTCGGTGGACGTCGCCCGCCCGCCGTTGGACCTGCCGTTCGCCTTGGCCTGCGGCTTCTGCTCGACGGTCGCCACTGCTACCTCCCCGGTCGTTGCGAACCGACGAGTCTAGTGGCCTGCTACCGCTCGGCCAGCTCCACGCGCTCGATCACCACGTCCTCCCGCGGGCGGTCGCCCGCGCCCGTGGGCGCGCCCTCGATGGAGTCGACGGCCTCCATCCCGCTCGTGACCCGGCCGAAAACGGTGTGCTTGCCGTCGAGCCACGAAGCGGCCTCGGTGGTGACGACGAAGAACTGGCTGCCGTTGGTGTTCGGGCCGGCGTTGGCCATGGCGAGCGCGCCCCGCACGACCTTGTGGTCGTTGAACTCGTCCTCGAAGGTGTAGCCGGGGCCGCCGCGGCCCGTGCCTTCGGGGTCCCCGCCCTGGATCATGAAGTCCTTGATCACGCGATGGAAGACCGTCCCGTCGTAGAAGCCTTCGCCCGCGAGCTTGCGGAAGTTCTCGACGGTCTTGGGCGCGTCCTCGTCGAAGAGTTCGACCTCGATCGCGCCGTGGTTCGTGTGCAGTGTCGCCTGGCTCACGCCCTTGCCACCTCCAGCCGGAGCTTCACGCCCCGGACGTCGTTGTCGCTGACGGTCTCGGCCACCTCAACCGCGCGATCGGCCGGCACCTCGACCAGGCTGAAGCGCTCGAGCACCCGGACGTTGCGCACGTCCTCCCCCTCGAGGTGCGAGTTGTTCACGATCGCGCTGATCACGTCGGCCGGCTCGAGGCCGTGGACGCGTCCGGCGCCCACGAGCAGCTTGGCAGTCGGGCCGGCGGCGGCCTTGCGGGGCTTGGTGTGGCGAGGCCGCCGCGGCTGTCGCTCAGGGCCGGCGGGCTCTGGTTCGACGACGGAGTCCTCGACGGGCCCGGCCGCGCGCTCAAGCTCGCCGACGGAGCCCTCGACGGGCTCCGAGGCGGCCTCCGTTCCGGCGGCGGGCTCGGCAGCAGCGAGCTCCGGCTCCGTGGCGGTGTCCTCGACGGGCCCAGCCGCCGGCTCCGGCGCGCTGACAGACTTCTCCGTGGCGACCGGCTCGGACCGCCCGCGGCCACGCCGGCGCCTCGAAGCCGGCGCCTCGGCGCCGTTCGCGGCGGCGCCGTTGCTCTGCGTGAGCCTGCCCTGCTCCGCCCAGTCGACAACGGTTATGTTGGCGTGGCGTTCGATGGCCTCCATGTCGCCCGCCTGCTTGGGCGTTACGAGCGTGATGGCTCGCCCGGACCGGCCGACGCGCCCCGTGCGCCCGATGCGGTGAACGTAGACCTCTGGCGAGCCCGGTATGTCGTAGTTCACGACGTGCGTGACCCCGGAGATATCGAGCCCCCGGGCGGCGATGTCGGTGGCCACGAGCAGCCGCTCACGTCCGTCCTTGAAGGCGATCATCACGCCGTCGCGGGAGCCCTGGGACATGTCGCCGTGCAGAGCCTTCACCCGCACGCCGCGGTCCCCGAGCGAGCGCGCGAGGCGGTCGACGCCGATCTTGGTGCGCGCGAAGACGATGGCCTGCCGTGGCTGCTCTGACTTCATCACGCGGGCCAGGGCGTCGGGCTTCTCGCGGTCCGCCGCGACCTCGACCTTGTAGTGCGCCACCGTGTCGATCGTCAGCGTCGCGGCCTGCACCTTGATCGTGACCGGGTCGTACATTCCCTTCTCGGCGAGCTTCTTGATCTCGGGCGGCATGGTGGCCGAGAAGAGAGCGGTCTGACGGCCCGAGGGGGCGCGGCTGAGGATCTTCTCGACGTCCTCGAGAAAGCCGAGGTCGAGCATCTCGTCCGCTTCGTCGAGGACCACGAACCGCGTCGAGTCGAGGACCAGCTGGTGGCGGCTCATGAGGTCCATCACGCGGCCGACCGTGCCCACCACCACGTGGGCGCCGGCCTTCAGCTGCGAGACCTGGGTGCGGATCGGCGCGCCGCCGAACACCGCGGTCACGTCCACGCCGCGGGTCTTGCCGTAGGCGCGCAGCGCCTGGGTCACCTGGATGCACAGCTCCCGCGTGGGCGTGAGCACGAGTGCCTGGACGTCGGAGTCCTCGGGGTCGACGTACTCGAGCAGCGGCAGGCCGAAGGCCGCCGTCTTCCCGGTGCCGGTCTGGGCCTGGCCGATCACGTCCCTACCGGCGAGCAGCTCGGGAATGGCCTGCTCCTGGATGGGAGTCGGCTGCTCGTACCCGAGCTGCGTCAGGGCCTCGAGGAGGTTCTCGGAGAGGCCGAGCTCGGCGAACGTGGGCATCTCTCGAAGAGACTAGCCCGCGGAGGATGCCGCAGAGCCGGCCTTCGGGGCCACGCGCCGCTTGGGGGTGGTGCGCGACCGGGTGTCGCTGGAGCCTCTCCCGGCCGCGCGCGAGCGGCTCTTGCTCGCCGGCTTGAGCGCCGCGCCGGCCGCACCACCCGAGCGAACGCGTCCACGGCCGCCGGCGCGCAGCATCGCGCGCCACTCCTCGGACTCCACGCGAGCCGGCTCGGTCGAGGCGATGAACTCGGTGAGCAGGCGTACGAACCGGAGCGGATCGTCCCGGTGCGGGAAGTGGCCCGCGCGCGGGAAGACCTCCAGCCGGCTCCCGGGCATGAGCGCGTGCGCCTGCTGTCCGTGCTCGACCGGGATGATCGAGTCGCGCTCGCCCCACAACAGCAGCGTCGGCACCTTGGCCGCCAGGTACAGGCGGTCGGTGGCGTTCACGCGCTGCCCGCCTGGGTCGACGAT
The DNA here is from genome assembly GCA_030446485.1 of Thermoleophilaceae bacterium. Classification (GTDB taxonomy): domain Bacteria; phylum Actinomycetota; class Thermoleophilia; order Solirubrobacterales; family Thermoleophilaceae; genus JAUJNF01. The sequence goes on from JAUJNF010000001.1 coordinate 608,513, forward strand.
CGTGCGCAGCGTGTGCACGAAGGCCGCCCGGGCCTCCGGGTCGGCCAGGGAGGCGTGCCCGCGGGCCATCTCCTCGAGATCGGTGCCGAGCCGCAGGCCCAGGCGGTCCAGGAACCGGCCGACGCCGCGGCCCAGGCCGAGGAGGCCGGCGCTCGCCAGCACCGGCAGCACGATCTCGGAGCCCGGCAGGGTGGCGGCCCGCAGCAGCATGCTCACCTCGCGGCCCAGGCCGCCGCTGTCCACCAGCACCAGGCGGTCGCAGCGCTCGGGGAACTGGTAGGCGAGCTGCATGGCCACACCCCCGCCCAGGGAGTGGCCGACGAACGTGGCCCGCTCGTGCCCGAGTGCGATCAGCAGGTCGCGGACGCCGCTTGCGTAGGCGCCCAGCGAGTAGTCGCCGCGCGGCTTGGCCGACTCGCCGTGGCCGAGCAGGTCGGGAGCGATCACCGTGTGCCGCTCGGCGAGCACCGGCATGATCTGGTCCCAGGTGAGCGACGTGGAGGTGATGCCGTGCACCAGCACCAGCGGCGGGCCCTCCCCGGCCATGCGGTAGGCCACGCGGTGGCCGTGCAGCGTGATCTCGCGCAGCAGCGAGCTCGAGTTGGGGGACGTCATCTCGGAAGAGCCTCCTTGTCGTCAGGCCGCGGGGTCGAGCAGCAGCTTGCCGCTCGTCCGGCGGGCCTGGATGTCCTCGTGGGCGCGGCGAACCTCAGACATAGGGTAGGTCTCCCCCACCACCGGACGCAGTTCGCCGCGCGCCGCGCGCTCGAACAGGTCGGCCACCGGCTCGGTCATCATGTCCGGCCGCCCGAGGCAGTGCATGAGCCAGAAGCCCACCACCGCCTGGCTGCGCTGCATCAGGGACGCGTTGGAGAGCTGGTTCGGCTCCCTGCTCGCAAGCCCGTAGGTCACGAGCCGGCCGAACGGCGCCAGCGCCTTCAGGCTCTCGTCGAACACGCGCCCGCCGGCCATCTCCAGCACGACGTCCACCTTGGCTCCACCGTTGGCCTCGCGCAGCGCCCCGTTGAGATCGTCCGCGTTGGGATCCACCGCGGCGTCGGCGCCCAGCTCGAGGGCCAGCCGACGCTTGTCCTCGGTGCTCGCGGTGGCGATCACCCGCCCGGCCCCGAACGGCTTGGCGAGCTGCACGGCCAGGCTGCCCACCCCGCCTGCGGCGGCGTGGACGACCACGGTCTCGCCCCGTTGGAGCTTGGCCGAGGTGTGGTAGAGGTGCCACGCGGTGAGGCCCTGCAGCACTAGGGCGAGCGCCGGACCATCGTCGAGTCCGTTGGGAAGGGGAAACGTCGTGTCCGCGGGGGCGAGCGCATACTCGGCGTAGCCGCCGCTGCCGAGCAGCGCGACCACGCGCTGGCCCTCGCGGAGGTCTCCTGCCGCGTGCGCGACCGTGCCGGCCACCTCGGCGCCCGGCACGAGCGGGACCTCGAACTTGGCCAGGTACGAGTTCTCGCGCTGATGGGTATCGGCGAAGTTGATCCCGGCGCGGGAGACCCGCACGAGCACCTGTCCGTCGGCCGGCTCTGGCGTGGGCACGTCGACGAGCTCGAGCACCTCCGGTCCGCCGAACTCCCTCAACTGGATCGCGCGCACGCGGCCCAGACTATTCCGGCGCGAAGCAGCCGCGGCGCCGGACCGAGCGCGAGCCGGACGAGCAGCGGCATCCGGCCGCCGTTAGCCTTCCGCCGCTGATGAGCCTCACCGTGGTCGGATCGATCGCCTTCGACGCCGTGCGCACGCCGTTCGGCGAGCGCGAGCGCATGCTCGGCGGGTCGGCCACCCACTTCTCCCTGGCCGCGAGCTTCTTCGACGAGGTGCGGGTGGTGGGACCGGTGGGAGACGACTTCGGCGACGAGGAGTACGCCGTGCTCCACGAGCGTGGGGTGAACACCGACGACATCGAGCGCGTCGCCGGCGGCGAGACCTTCTTCTGGCGTGGCCACTACGAGTACGACCTGAACACCGCCCACACCGACGAGACGCGCCTGGGCGTGTTCGGTGAGTTCCAACCCAAGCTGTCGGAGGCCTCCCGGGCGGCGGAGACCCTCTTCCTGGCCAACATCCAGCCCGACCTCCAGCGCGAGGTTCGCGAGCAGTGCGACGGCGCGCGCCTCGCCGGTCTCGACTCGATGAACCTATGGATCGGCACGGCCCGCGAGGCGCT
>JAUJNF010000006.1:0-24855 GCA_030446485.1 Thermoleophilaceae bacterium
GAGGTGCTGCTGCTCGAGAACCTGCGCTGGGAGGGCGGCGAGACCGCCAACGATCCGGTGCTGTCCCGCGAGCTAGCCTCGCTGGGAGAGGCCTTCGTGAACGACGCGTTCGGCGCCGCGCACCGCGCCCATGCCTCCACGGTCGGCATCACCGAGCACCTGCCGTCGGTGGCCGGCCCCCTGCTCGAGCGCGAGGTCAGCACGCTGACGGCGATCGCCGAGGAGCCCGAGCGCCCGCTCGTGCTGGTGCTCGGCGGGGCCAAGGTCTCCGACAAGGCCGGAGTGATTCGGCGCTTCCTCGAGCTCGCCGACACGGTGCTGATCGGCGGCGCCATGTGCTTCAGCTTCTTCCGTGCCCAGGGCTTCGGCACCGGCGACTCGCTGGTGGAGGAGAAGGGCATCGAGCGGGCCGCCGAGGCACTCGAGCAGGCCGCGGCAGGAAGCCGGGCACGGCTCGTGCTCCCTGAGGATCTCGTGATCGCCGACCGCTTCGACGCCGCGGCCGAGCGGCGCGACCTCGACGGCCCCGAGGTGCCCGACGGCTGGATGGGCCTCGACATCGGTCCCCGGACGGCGCAGCTGTATGCGGACGAGATCGCGGGGGCCGCGACGGTGCTGTGGAACGGGCCGATGGGCGCCTTCGAGCTCGACCCCTACGCCGGGGGGACCCGGGCGGTGGCCGAGGCCGTGGCCGCGTCGGGCGGAACGACGGTGGTCGGCGGTGGGGACTCGGCGGCCGCGCTCGTGGAGTTCGGCCTCGCGGACCGCGTCACCCACCTGTCCACGGGCGGAGGAGCCTCCCTCGAGCTGCTGGAGGGCAGGACGCTGCCGGGCGTCGAGGCGCTCGATGACGCCTGACGGGCGCCGGCCGCTCGTGGCCGGCAACTGGAAGATGCACGGGCGGGTGGGCACCACCAGCGCGTACGTGCAGCGGCTCCTCGAGCTGCTTGACGACGACGGCACGGTCGAGACAGCGGTGTGCGTGCCGTTCACCGCGCTCGCGGCGGCCGTGGAGGCGGCCCGCGGCTCGCGGCTGCTCGTGGCGGCGCAGAACATGCACCAGGAGGACGACGGCGCGTACACGGGGGAGATCTCGTCGGCGATGCTCGCCGAGATCGGGGTGCGCGGAGTGGTGCTGGGGCACTCCGAGCGGCGCCTGCACGCGGGCGAGACCGATCGCGCCCTGGCCGACAAGGTGCCCGCCGCCCTCACCGCGGGACTGCTGCCGATCCTGTGCGTGGGGGAGAGCGAGGAGGAGCGCGACGCGGGCGAGACCCAGCGGCGGCTGCGCTACCAGGTGCAGGAGGCACTCGAGAAGGTGCCCACCGAGCGCCTCGCCGGCGTCGTCGTGGCCTACGAGCCGATCTGGGCCATCGGTACCGGCCAGGTTGCGGCTCCTGAGGACGCCGACGAGGCGATGGCCTTCATCCGGGCGCTGGTGGGCGACCGCTCGAAGGAGGCGGCGGGGCGGCTGCGGGTGCTGTACGGGGGCAGCGTGAAGCCGGAGAACGCGGCCGAGATCCTCGCGCAGCCCAACGTGGACGGGGCGCTCGTGGGCGGAGCGAGCCTCGATCCGGCGAGCCTGGCCGAAATCGCGCGAGCCGCCCGACGGTGAGCCCCGCGCCCGCGCCGGGGCCGCCGCCCGTGCCGTCGGTGTGCCTGGTGGTGCTGGACGGCTGGGGGCTCGCGCCGGACGGGCCCGGCAACGCGGTGTCGCTCGCGCAGACGCCGGTGTTCGACGCGCTGTGGGCCGATCGTCCCCACACGCAACTACGCACGAGCGGCCGCGATGTGGGACTGCCCGAGGGGCAGATGGGCAACTCGGAGGTCGGACACCTCAACCTCGGGGCCGGTGCGGTGGTCAGGCAGGACCTGACGCGGATCGACGACTCCGTGACCGACGGCTCCTTCGCCCGGAACGAGGTACTCGTCGAGGCCTGCAGGACCGGGCGTGAGGCAGGACGCCTTCACCTGCTCGGGCTGGTCTCGGACGGCGGCGTGCACGCGAGCCTGGACCACCTGAGGGCGCTGATCGAGCTGGCCGCGGCCTCGGAGGTGCCCGACATCGTCCTGCACGCGTTCACCGACGGGCGGGACACCGCGCCCGACTCCGGCGCCGCGTTCGTGGGGCAGGCCGAGGCGTGGCTCGTGGAGGCCGGTGGGCGGGTGGCCACGGTGTGCGGGCGCTACTACGCGATGGATCGCGACCGCCGCTGGGAGCGGACGCGGGCCGCCTACGACGCGATCGTGCACGGCTCGAGCGACGAGCCGGCGGCCGCCACCGGGGAGGAGGCGGTGAGGGCGGCCCACGAGCGGGGCGTCACCGACGAGTTCATCGCGCCCGTGCTGGTCGGCGCGGAAGGGCTGATCGGCGGCGGCGACGCGGTGATCTTCTTCAACTTCCGGCCGGACCGCGCCCGGCAGCTCGTGCGCGCGCTGGGCGATCCGGCGTTCGATGCCTTCGACCGGCGCGGCGGCCCCGTCGCGCGGCTCGCGACGCTGACCGAGTATCAGGAGGGGTGGCGCTACCCGGTGGCCTTTCGCCCCGACCGGCCCGACGTGACTCTGGCCTCGACGCTGGCCGCGCAGGGCACCCGGCAGCTGCACGTGGCCGAGACCGAGAAGTACGCCCACGTCACCTACTTCTTCAACGGCGGCGAGGAGGAGCCGTTCCCCGCGGAGGATCGCGAGCTCGTGGACTCGCCCCGCGACGTGTCCACCTACGACGAGAAGCCCGAGATGAGCGCCGTCGCCGCGGCCGCGGCGTTCGTCACGCGCTGGGAGGAGGGCTCGTACGGCTTCGGGATCATCAACTTCGCCAACCCGGACATGGTGGGCCACACCGGGGTGATCCCCGCGGCGGTGGCGGCGATCGAGGCCGTGGACGACTGCCTCGGCCGGGTGGTCGAGGCCGTGCACGCCTCGGGCGGCGCCTGCGTGATCACCGCCGACCACGGCAACGCCGACCACATGCTGGAGCCCGACGGCAGCCCGAACACCGCGCACTCGCTCAATCCCGTCCCGCTGATCGTGACCGCCGACGTGCCGTGGCTGCGCGGCGAGGGCATCCTGGCCGACGTCGCCCCCACGGTGCTGGAGCTGCTCGGGGCGCAGCAGCCCTCCGAGATGACCGGCCGCTCGCTGCTGAGCGGCGGCGCCTGACGCGCGAGCGCCGCGCCAGAGCGCCGCCGCAGCGCTGTCCTGCTTTACACCCTCCTGGGGGTTCTAGGCAGGACAGCGTCCCGCGAAACGAGCTCGCGCTGGCCGATCGCGCCTCCACGGGGCAGAGTTGACAAACCGAGACTTAGGTTTTACCCTGGCCGAGGCAATAGGTTCTTTGTCCATAGGGAGGTAGACGATGTCCGTACTCATCAAGCCGGAGCCCTTCTCGAGCACCGAGGTCAACCGCCTCTTCAACACGTTCTTCGGTCCCCTCGACAGTCAGTCCGCGCCGCAGCGCTGGATGCCGGCCATGGACTTGGTCGAGGGCGAGGACCACTTCGCCCTCCGGGCCGACCTGCCCGGCCTGAGCGAGGACGACGTTTCGATCGAGGTGCGCGACAGCACCCTCACCGTCTCCGGTGAGCGGAAGGCCGAGAAGTCGCAGAGCGACCGCGGCTTCTACCGCGTCGAGCGCTCGTTCGGTCGCTTCAGCCGCTCGCTCACCCTGCCGGACGGGGTCGATCCCGACGGGGTCACCGCGTCCTTTGACCGCGGCGTGCTGGAGGTGCGGGTCCCGAAGCCCGAGCAGCGCAAGCCGCGCCGGATCGCCATCAGCGGCAACGGCTCTCACGCCGCCCAGGTTGAGGGCACGGCCACCGAGCGCGAGTAGCCACGACGGGGCCGGCGCGGGGCTAGCCTCCGCGCCGTGCCGCCGCATCAGGCCTTCACCATCGACGCCCGCGCGGGGGCGGCCCGCGCGGGCGTCCTTCGTACCGCCCACGGCGACGTGCGCACTCCGGCCTTCGTGCCCCTGGCCTCCAGCGCCACCGTCAGATCGCTGCAGGCCGAGGAGGTGGCCGCGCTCGGCTACGAGATGGTGCTGGGCAACACCTTCCACCTGTTCATCCAACCCGGGCCCGAGCTGATCGAGCGGATGGGGGGGCTGCACGAGTTCATGGCCTGGCGCCGTCCGATCATCACGGACTCGGGCGGCTTCCAGGTGTTCTCCATGGGGCACGGCTCGGTGGCCGAGGAGGTGAAGCGCCGGCGGGACCGCGGCACGGCGGCGGACCCGCGGATCCTGTCGATCGAGGAGGAGGGGGTCCGGTTTCGCTCCTACCTCGACGGCAGCGAGCGCTTCATGGGTCCCGAGACCTCGATGGAGGTGCAGGCCGCGCTCGGCTCCGACGTGGCCCTCGCCTTCGACGAGTGCACGCCCTTCAACGTGAGCCGCGACTACACGGCCCGCTCCACCGAGCGCACCCATCGCTGGCTCGACCGCTGCACCGCGTGGCACGAGCGGAACGCCCCGCCCGGCCAGCTCCTCTACGGCATCGTGCAGGGTGGTGTGTACGAGGACCTGCGCCGGGAATCGGCGCAGCGCGTGGCCGCCGCGCCGGTGGGCGGCATCGCGGTGGGCGGATCGCTGGGGCAGGACAAGGGGCAGATGCAGGAGGTGGTGGCATGGGCCCTGGACGAGCTGCCCGACGCGGCGCCGCGCCACCTGCTGGGCATCGGGGACGTCGACGACATTCTCGGCGCCGTGGCCGCCGGCATCGACACCTTCGACTGCGCCACGCCCACCCGCCTCGCCCGCCACGGTACGGTTCTCGTGCCCGACCCCGAGGCCCGCTGGCGCCTCGACCTGACCAAGGCCACGTGGCGTGAGAGCCGCGCGCCGATCGACCCCAACTGCCGCTGCCCGGCCTGCCGCGAACACACCCGCGGCTACCTGCACTACCTGTCGCGGGCGAAGGAGCTGACCGCGGCGCGGCTGCTCACCCTGCACAACCTCACGTTCATGGCGGAGCTCATGCGCGGCCTGCGCGAGGCGGTGATCGAGAGCCGCCTCGAGGGCTACCGGGACGCGGTGCTGGGCGGCGCCGAGCCCTTCGGGCCGGTCAGCGCCGGTTCTCGCGAATCAGCTCTTTCAATCCCCTGATCTGATCCTCGACGGTGTCCTCGGACACCGGCTCGAAGGTGGTCCCCCCGTCGCCGAGCGTGAAGAGCAGCAGCAGCAGGCCGGTGATCACCAGGAGGGCGGCCAACACGGCGATGCTCGTGAGCGTCCGCCGACGCCTCTGCCCCCGTCTCGGCGGGGGCTGGGGCCGCGGCGGCCCCCCACCGGGGCCCGGCGCCGGCGCCACGCGGCCGGTGTGCCAGAGCGACGAGGGGAGCGCGCGGGTGGCGGGGTCGGCGGGCATCCCCCCGGTTGGCGCGGTGACCACCTCGGCGGAGGCCCCCGCCGCCATCGCGCGTAGGCGCAGCGTGGCCTCGGTGTCCTCGTCGTTCAGCCCGGCCTGCAGGGCCTCGGCCATCTCCAGCGCACTCGCGTACCGAATCGAGGTGTCGCGCTCGAGGCAGATCCTCACCGCCCGGTCGAGGGCCGGCGGCACGTCCGGGCGGAAGATGGTCACCGGCTCGACCGGGTCGCTCTGCTGCTTCAGGGCGAGCTCGGTGAGCGAGCCGTACTCGTGCGGCAGCCGGCCGGCCAGGAACTGGTAGGTGCACACGCCGAGTGAGTAGATGTCGGAGGCGGCGTCCGACTCCTCGCCGCGGGCCTGCTCCGGCGACAGGTAGGCGGCCGTGCCGAGCACCGAGCCCACCTGCGTGATGCGGCTCTGCTCGGCGGCCTTGGCGATCCCGAAGTCGGCCAGCTTCAGCGTGCCGCTGTCGGAGGACACGAGCAGGTTGCCGGGCTTCACGTCGCGGTGCACCACGCCGGCGCGGTGCGCATAGTCGAGGCCATGGCAGGCGTCGCGGACGATCCGCACGGTCTCCTCTATGTCCAGCACGTCGTGGTCGCGTAGGAGGTCGGCGCACGAGGGGCCGTTCACGTACTCCATCACGATGAAGTGGCGCCCCGAGGGCTCGTCGAGGCCGGAGTCGAAGACCTGCACGATGTTGGGGTGCTGCAGGCGCGCGGCGGCCAGCGCCTCGCGGCGGAAGCGCGTGACGAAGGCCTCGTCCTCGGCCAGGTGCTCGGCCAGGAGCTTCACCGCCACGCAGCGCTCGAGCACCGTGTCCATGGCCACGAACACCGTCGACATCCCGCCGGCGCCCAGGCGGCCGTCCACCCGGTAGCGGCCCATCACCTCCGTGGGAGTGCTCACCGGGCGTCCTTTCCAAGCTCCGGGCCCCGGCTGTCCGCGGCGTTCGGGTCGGAGTTGCCACCACCGGGCTGGGGGGTCACCTTGGGCGGCTTGGGCGGCTTGGGGGGCTTGGGATCAGGCCTCGGCTCGGGCTCCGGTTCGGGCTCGGGCTCCGGCTCCGGTTCGGGCTCCGGCTCTGGCACGGTCTCGTCGGGCACGGTCTCCTCGGGCACCGTGGGGGTCGTGGGAACGGGCTCCGGCTCGGGAATCGGCTCCGGCTCCGGCTCGGCCCGCTCGGCCTCCTTCTCCTCCCGTATGCGCTCGCACTCCTGGTCGGTGAGCTCGCGGAGACGCCTGACGCTGCCCTCCAGGGCGTTGCGCAGGTCGGCGTCGACGTCCCTGGGGATGGCCTCGAGCTGCTCCGCGATCTCCGGGTAGTCCTGCTCCACGATGTCCCCGCAGGCGTTCTCCGCCTCCATCCGGCCGCTGATCTCGTCGAGGTTGCTCACGATCGCGGCGGCCTGCGCGCGCGGGATGGGAGCGCCCTTCTCCTCGCCGCCGCAGCCGGCGGCGAACGTCGCCACGAGGATCGGTCCGAGCGCGAGCCCACGAGGGAATGTCGCGACGAATTGTCTCACTGTCCGTAGTAAAGCCGGTCGGCCAACACCGCGGGAAGGTCGGTGCCCCGGATCGCGGCCGCAGCCTCGTCGACGGGATACTTCACCCGGCGCCAGGCGGCGGTCCAGGCCGGCAGCTCCAGGAGAAGCCAGGCGGCGCGGGGATCGCCGTCGCGCGGCTGGCCAACGGCCCCGGGATTCACGAGCCAGCGACCGCTCGAGAGCTCCCGCTCGGTGCCGCCCGGCGCGGGCGCCGCGTCCGGCAGGCCGGTGTCCTGGCGCTGGAACCACAGCGCGACATGGGAATGACCCACCGCACCCACCCGCGGCTCCATCGCGTCCATGCACGCGCCCGCGAGGAGGGTGGAGAGGACGTACTCCCAGACCGGGTCCCGCGGGCTCGCGTGATACAGGCCGAGCGGCTTGGTCTCGTCTTGCGTGGCGAGACCCTCGAGAAAGCTCCTGGCGTCGCCTCCGAGCCGCTGGGTGGTCCACCGCGCGGCAGCGCCGGCGGCAGGGGAGAACTCGGCGATGTCGAGCCGGCCCAGCGCGGCCAGGTCGTGGTTCCCGCGCAGGCACAGATGGCAGCGCTCGGCGGCGAGCTGGACGCACTCATCGGGCTGCGCCCCGTAGCCGACCACGTCCCCGAGGCACCAGACCTCGTCGACCTTTGCGGCGTCGATGTCGGCGAGCACCGCGCGGAAGGCGGGCAGGTTGCCGTGCACGTCGGAGAGAAGGGCGATCCGCCGGGGCTCGCTCTCTAAGGTTGCGGGGGAGTGCAGGCTCATCGCTACCGACTGCCGCTGACGCTGGTGGCGGCCGCCGGTGCCGCCGCGGTGGCGACCCTTCTGCTGCGCCCGCGAGGCGGCCTGATCGACGCAGCCGCGGTCGATCCGACAGCGTACTTCAGCGCCGCGGAGCTCGAGCGGGCGCGCGACTTCCGTGGCCCGCAGCGGATCATCGGCTTCGCCGGACTGGGCCTGTCGGCGGCGACCCTGGCCGTGCTGGCTCTCAGGCCGCCGCGGCCCGCGCGCGCGGCTCTCGAGCGGGCTTCCGCACGGCCGCTGCTGGGCGCGGCGGCGGTGGGCGCCGGCCTGTCGCTCGTGCTCGTGGTGATCGGGCTGCCGCTGGCGGCGGTGGCCCACGAGCGCGCGGCCGACTTCGGCCTCTCGACCCAGACGTGGCCGGCGTGGCTTGCCGACACCGGCAAGGCGGCGGGCATCGGCGCGCTGCTCGCCGGCGCGGGCGCGCTCCTGGCCGTGGCCGTGATCAGGCGCTTCCCGCGCCACTGGTGGGCGCCGGCGTCGCTGGGCGTGGTGGTGATCGCCGCGGCCTACACCACGCTCGCGCCGGTCACGGTCGACCGGCTCTTCAACCGCTTCGAGCCGCTCCCGCGCGGCGAGCTGCGCAGCGAGGTCCTCGAGCTGGCCCGGCGCTCGGGCGTCGAGGTGGGGGAGGTCTACCGGGTGGACGCCAGCCGGCGCACCACGGGGGCCAACGCCTACGTCGGAGGCCTCGGCGCCACCAAGCGGGTGGTCCTCTACGACAACTTGATCGACGACTTCCCGCCCCCGGAGGTCCGCTCGGTGGTCGCGCACGAGCTCGCCCACGTGGAGAACCGCGACCTGAGTCGCGGCCTGCTGTGGCTGGCGATCGTCGCGCCCGCAGCCACGCTGCTCGTCCAGCGCTTGGGCGAGGCGCTCAGCCGCGGCCGGCCGCCCGGCACGCCCGCCACCCTGCCGGCACTGGCCCTGTCGCTCGGGATCGTGTCGTTCGCGGTGGGGGCTGCGGGCAACGTGCTGTCGCGCCAGGTGGAGGCCCGCGCCGACGCCTACGCGCTGGAGCTCACGCGGGATCCGGACGCCGCCGTCGGCCTCGACCGGCGCCTCGCCGTGCAGAACGTGGCCGACCCGGACCCGCCGGAGGCCCTGCACGCCCTGTTCGGCACCCACCCCACGACCGTGGAGCGAATCGGGATGGCGGTGGCCTACTCGACGAGGAGTCCGGAAAGCGACGCTTTGCAGGACTCCTACTCGCCGGGGAACTCGGGGAGATTCTTGATGCCCTCCCGCGTGCGCCACTTGGAGTAGTTGTCCTCCATGGCGTCGATCAACTCCCGCATGAACCGCGGCGACAGCGCGATGCGCGAGACCACCACGCCCGGGATCTCGTCCTCCTCGACCTCGTGGTCCACCCGCGCGTACGTGATCGTGAACTCGTAGTCGGAATGGCTGACGTTCGCGAAGTTCGCGTAGTGCCCGGCCATCACCTCGGGAGAGGTGTGGATGTTGATCTGGCGCTCGGGGCGCTCGTCGTCCTCGGCCACGGAGGCATTATCGCATGGGCGGGGCGCTCGTAGCAATGCGCGTGCTGGTGCTCGCCGCCGGCCGTCTCAGGCCACCGTTCGCCGACGACGTCGAGCACTACGCCAGGCTGCTGTCGCGCCACGCGCGGCTCGAGCTGGTGGAGGTCAGGGACGAGGAGCGGCTCGCCGCCCGGGTGCCCGCACGCGACTTCGTCTGCGCGCTCGACGCCGCGGGTCTTACCTTCGACTCCCTGGCGTTCGGCGCCTTCCTCGAGGAGCGGCGCGGCTCGGGCCGGGATCTCTGCTTCGTGGTCGGCGGGCCGCACGGGACCGGCCTCGATCGCTGCGACCTGAGGCTGTCGCTCGGACCGATGACCCTGCCGCACCAGCTCGCGCGCGTGGTGCTGCTGGAGCAGCTCTTCCGGGCTCACAAGATCCTGGCCGGGGAGCCATACCATTATTAGCCGGGTGACGGAGCCGCCCGACCCCGTGCCGACCTCTCCCGTGGCCGAGCTCCGCGCCGCCCTCGGTGCGGTGGCCGCCGAGGTGCGCGGGGAGGCGCTGGCCGACGCTCCGCGGATCGAGCGTCCTCCCAAGCCGGAGTTCGGGGACTACTCGAGCAACGCCGCCCTGCTGGCCGCACCGGCGCTCGGCGAGCCGCCGCGCACGGTGGCCGAGCGCATCGGCGGCCTGCTCACCGAGCGCCTGGGCGAAGGCGTCGAGCGCGTCGAGGTCGCAGGTCCCGGATTCCTCAACCTGTTCATGTCGGATGCCTGGTGCCGCGGGGCGCTGGCGGCGGCGATGGGCCAGGAGGAGGCCTTCGGCGCGGGCGCGCGCGAGGCCGGCGAGTCGATCCTCGTCGAGTTCGTGAGCGCCAACCCCACCGGGCCGCTCACCGTGGCGAGCGGCCGCCACGCCGCCTACGGAGACTCGCTCTGCCGCATCCTCGAGTTCGCAGGTCACCGCGTCGAGCGCGAGTTCTACGTGAACGACCACGGCAGCCAGGTGCGCCTGTTCGGCGAGTCGATTCAGGCCCGTGCCCGCGGCGATGAGCCGCCCGAGGGGGGTTACAAGGGCGAGTACGTGACGGAGCTCGCGGGCCGCATCGACGGGGCGGCCGGCGCCGATCCAGACGGGCTGGCCACGCGCGGGGTGGAGCTGATGATCGAGGGCGTGCGGGGCTCCCTCGAGCGCTTCGGCGTGCGCTTCGACCGCTTCTTCTCGGAACGCTCGCTTCACCAGTGCGGCGCTCTCGACCTGGTCTCGACCACCCTCGAGGAGCGTGGAGAGGTCTACGAGCACGAGGGCGCGTCGTGGCTGCGAACCACGGCGCATGGAGACGACAAGGACCGCGTGCTCGAGCGGTCCTCCGGGGAGCTCACCTACTTCGCCTCGGACATCGCCTATCACCGCGACAAGCTCGAGCGCGGCTACGACCGCGCGATCGACGTGCTCGGGGCCGACCACCACGGCTACGTGGGGCGGATGCGGGCCGCGTGGATCGCCCTCGGCGGGGAGCCCGACCGGCTCGAGTTCCTGATCATGCAGCTCGTGAACCTCCTGGAGCACGGACGGCGGATGGCGATGTCCAAGCGAGAGGGCGAGTTCGTGACGCTCGACGACCTGATCGACGACATCGGCGTCGACGCCGCGCGCTACTTCCTCGTGCAGCGCAGCCACGACACCACGCTCGACCTCGATCTCACGCTGGCTCGCGAGCGCAGCCAGGACAACCCCGTCTACTACGTGCAATACGCGCACGCCCGCATCGCGAGCATCCTGCGCAAGGCGGGGGAGCCGGCGGTGGCCGAGGCCGTGGCCCGTGACCTGAGTGCGAGCACCGAGATCCTCCACCCCTCGGCCCGGGCGCTGCTCAAGCGGCTGCTCGAGCTGCCGGAGGAGGTCACACTCGCCGCCGAGCGCCGCGCTCCCCACCGCCTGACGGTCTACGGCCACGACGTGGCCCACGACTTCTCGGCCTTCTACCGTGACTGCCGCGTGGTGGGCGCCGCGGAGGAGGGGGGCGACGAGGGCTTCCGTATCGCCATGTGCGTCCTCGCGAAGCGGGTGCTGGCGCGTTCGCTGGGGCTGCTGGGCGTGTCGGCGCCCGAGGAGATGTGAGGAACACGTCGGTGTCGACGGCGAGCCGGCCTCGAGCGCGCACAAACGCGATGGCGCCTCCGGGCGCACATCGGTTGACCTTTTGTACACCCTGACGATGTACAAAGCGTCCCGCGGATGTGGGCGCCACGCGCTTGACGACTTGTGCACGCGGCCCGCCGGCGCCGCGTGAAGCCGCGGCCGCCGGCCGGCATCTTTACCACCCCTTAACCGGTGCCTCACCGGCGCCTTAAACACCGGTCCTAGCGTGGCGGCCATGCTGGAGACCGTCATCGATCCCGAGCGCCTGGAGCCGCCCGACGCGCTGCGCGCGCACGAGCCCGAGCCAGGCGGCGACGCGCTGCACACCCTTTTGGCCGGCATCGGCCGTGTGCCCCTGCTCACCGCCGCCGAGGAGGTGGCCCTGGCACAGCGCATCGAGCGCGGTGATCAGGCGGCGAAGCAGCACATGATCGAGGCCAACCTCCGCCTCGTGGTCTCGATCGCCAAGCGCTACCGCAACCAGGGCCTGCCGTTCGTCGACCTGATCCAGGAGGGCACGATCGGCCTCATCCGCGCCGTCGAGAAGTTCGACCACCGGCGCGGCTTCAAGTTCTCGACCTACTCGACATGGTGGATCAAGCAGGCGATCGCCCGTGGCGTGGCCGACAAGTCGCGCACGGTGCGCCTGCCCGTGCACGTCGGGGATGTCCTGTACAAGCTCAAGCGGGCCGAGCGGGAGCTGGCCGCCAAGCTCGGCCACGATCCGACCCCCGAGCAGGTGGCCGAGGCCGTGGGCGTGCCGCTCGAGGAGGCCGAGCGCATCCGTGCCGCGGGTGCGGCCGTCGTCTCCCTCGAGACCCCCGTCGGTGCCGACGAGTCCGCGGCGCTGGGCGACCTGCTGGTGGACGACCGCTCGCCCTCCCCCGACGAGTTCGTGGCCGAGCGGATGTCCACGGACGCCGTCGGCGAGGCGCTCGACCGGCTCGCCTACCGCGAGCGGCGCATCGTCGAGCTGCGCTTCGGGCTGCGGGGAGAGCACCCGCGCAACCTCGAGGAGGCGGGCCGGATCGTCGGTCTCACGCGCGAGCGCGCCCGCGCCGTCGAGACCCGCGCCCTTGCGCGGCTGCGCACGCTGCTGCCGCCCGAGGTGCGCTCGAGCGCCGCGTAGCGGTTGCTTCATCCGGTAGTAGCGCCTGAACAGTCGTCCGTTTGGTTGACACGCCGCCGCCGGCCAAGCACCATCGGTGCACGGGGTCGATCGCGAGGGGAGCGAGTGATGAAGGGGACGATCTACCAGCGCATCGGGGATTGGCTGGACGACGGAGCTTCGCTGAGCGAGGTGGAGGCGAGGCTCGAGCACCGGACCGAGCAGGGCGGTGAGGATGAGCGCTCGGCGCGCTGGCTCGAGGACCGGTACGACTGGCAGAGGCCCTCGGGCGATGCCGCGGACCGCCTGGCCGACATCGACCGCCGCTCGTTCGGGTGAGGCTCAGACCTCGCTGAAGAAGTTCAGGCCGAGGTCGTCGAGCAGCGCCAGGGCCTCGGAGTTCAGGCGCGTGAGCTCGTTGGTGTAGAGCAGCACGCCCATCACCACCAGCACCACGCCCGAGACCACGGTGATGGCCGCGTAGTGGTCGCGGAAGAAGCGAAACAGCCCGGTGACCGAAGAGAAGGCCACCGCGCTGAGGATGAACGGCACGGCCAGGCCCGCGGCGTAAAAGGCGAGCAGCACGCCGCCCTCGCCCACCGTGGACTCGGTGCTCGCCGCCGTGAGGATGGCCCCGAGCGTCGGTCCGGTGCAGGGCAGCCAGGCGATCGCGAAGGCGAGCCCGGCCACCACCGGCCCGCCGGTGGAGGCGCGCGAGAGCAGCCGCTCGGGCCGCCAGCTGCGGTTCAGCAGCGGGACGAACAGCGTGGCCACGAACAGCACGCCCATCAGCGCGATCACCACGCCGGCCACCTGGCGGAGGACGTTGCGGTGCTCGAGCAGCGTGGTGCCGAGCCCGGTGGCGGTCATGCCGAGCGCTACGAACATGACCGTGAACGACAGGCAGAAGAGCACCGCCGGACCGAGCACTGCGCCACGGCCGCGCCCCTCGTTCAGGTCTGCGAACGACACGCCTGAGATCGCCGACAGGTAGCCGGGCACGAGCGGCAGCACGCACGGGGAAACGAAGGACAAGAAGCCGACGGCGAAGGCGGCGACCACCGTGGTGTCGACGCCCTCGTTCACTCTTCGTCCACCGCGCTACAGGTCGTAGCGCTTGAGGTCGGCATCGAGACGCGCGCTGTCGGAGCCGCCGAGTGCGGCCGCCGAGCCGCCGGAGCCCGCGCCTCCGTCCGGCCGGGGGCGCCGCCGCCACCGCACCGTGGCCGCCGTGATGCCCGCGAGGGCGACCAGCAGCCCCAGGCCCGGCACCAGCACCGCGGCGCGGTCGAACCCGTCGTCACCGGGCACCGCCAGCACGTCCTCCCCGAACTCGGCCACGAGCGCCGCCTTCACCTCGTCCTTCGACTTGCAGTCCTCGACCAGGTCGAGGATGAAGGACCGTTCCTGCTTGGCCTGCGGGGCCTCGGTGGCGAGCGCCAGCGGCGTGCCGCACACCGGGCACATCACCTCGTCCTCGATGTCGGCGACGCTCGTTCGCGGGCACTGGGCGGCCGCGGCCGTCGGAGCCGCGAGGCTCACGACGGCGATCAGAAGCGCGAGCGCCCGCCTCACGCCGGCTCCTCGAGGAGGGGAACCACGTGGCGCTCGAAGAAGGCGTCGTCCACGGGGCCGCGCTCGATGGCCCGCAGCCGGCCGCGGCGATCGATCACCACCGTCTCCGGATAGGCCGCCACGCCGAAGTCCTTCTGGGTGTCGCCGTCACCGTCCTTCAGCATCGGATAGCTCAGGTCGAACTCGTCGATGAACTTCTGGGCGTCGGGCGTCGCGTCGAGCACGTCGACGCCGAGCACGGTGGCGCCCCGCGGCTCGAGCCGCTCGTGCCAGCGCTGCAGGAGCGGCGACTCGGCGCGGCACGGCTCACACCAAGACGCCCAGTAGTTGAGGACCACCACCTTGCCGCGGTAGTCGGCCAGCGACCCCTCTCCGTCAGACCCGAGACGGGGCAGCCGGATGTCGGGCGCGGGCGGCGTCTCTCCGCTCGCGAGCGCGGCCTCGATGCCGCGGTCCGGGCTCTTGGCCACGACCCCGTACGCGAGCAGCCCGAGGAGCGCCACGACGCCGACCATGACGACCACGGGGAGGGGGGAGAGCAGACGATTCATGCGGCGCTTCAAGAGTAGATACGGCCGCCGCGGGCGGCGCGGGCAGGCGGGGCGCCGAGCCGCCCGGCGGCGTTAGAATCGCCGGCGTTCGGAGCGCGTGCGCGCGCCCGGTCACGCGGACGTAGCTCAGTTGGTAGAGCGCGAGCTTCCCAAGCTCGAGGTCGCGGGTTCGAGGCCCGTCGTCCGCTTGGCGCCTCAGGGCCGCCGGCACTCCGCGTCGCACGACCGCAGCTCCCGGACCCTCGGCAGCTCATCACGCCCGCGCGGCCAGCTAAGGCGCACGAGCACCGAGGCCGCGTTGTTGCCGTAGTCCTCCTCGAGCAGGGCGCGGTCGGCGTTGGCCCGGTGCACCAGCTGGTAGCGGCCGCCCGGGAGCCCCGTCACGTCCACGAACTGGCCCTCGAGGTGGGCCGCGTAGTCGTCGCCGTGGCCGACGGAGATCCCCTGGGTGAGCCGGCGTAGGTCGGGGCGGTCGAGCCCGCAGCGCGAGTTGTAGGTAAGCCGCGCCCTCTCTTCGCGAGGGGCGGCCGGGTAGCGGTCGCCGAGGCAGAAGCCGGTCTTGCGGTCACGCCGCACGCGCACGTCGCCGGACGCGCTGCGCACCTCGTAGCTATCGAAGTCCAGATAGTGCCAGTGCCGGTGGTCGGACGAGCGGACGTAGACCAGGCGGCCGACCCCTCGGCGCCGCAGCAGAGAGCCGTCGGGCCGCCGCACGAGCTGATCGGCCCTCATCCGCCCGGCCACGGCCGCCGGGCGATGGCCGCGGACGATCAGTGGCCCCGATCCGCGGTTCGCGACCGCCGAGATGAAGCCGAGGTGAAAGCGTTGCTTGGCGCCGGAGCCCACCGCGGCAACTCCGATGTCGAGGGGAACGCGCTGGACGAGGTCCGGCAGGACGAGCGGCTCGTCAGCGGCGCCGCGGGCAGGTGAGTCCTCGCCGGCGGCCGTGGAACCCCGGTCGCTCCCCACAGCCGCTAGCCCGAGCAGCGCGAGCCCCGCACCGAGGATCGAAAGCCGTCGCATCGCCAGAGCTTCGCATGCGCGCCACGCGGCCGCGACATTCGCCGGCCGGCGCGTGAACGGCTAAAGCCTCCCATGATTTGTGCCGATCACGACTTGTGTCCACCAGCCTGAAGCGGGCGCTTGCCGACCGGTCGCTCGTCCGGCAGCTCGCTCTTGCCGCGGTGGCCACTGCCGTGATCGTGACCCTCGTGGTCGGGGCGCTCGTGACCGTCCTCGGCCGCGCCGCCGCGACCGACGACCTCGACCGGCGTGCCGAGAGCATCCGCGCGGTGGCCGCGGGACCCGGCGGGCTGCCGGAGGCGCGGCGTGTGGGGCGCGAGCTCGATGCAAGCGTTGCGGTCGAGCTCTCGTCGAAGACGCCCGCCACGCCGCGAGACGGCACGCGCGCCTACGAGTTTCCGTACGGCGACAAGCGCGGGAAGCGCGCCGAGCGGCTCGTGGTCGCCGTGGCCGGCGATTCCGTCACGCGGGCCACCCGCGCGGGCGCGCTCACCGGCCTGGTCGCCGGCCTCCTCGCCGGCGCTCTTCTCTTCCTCCTCGGTCGCCTCTGGAGCCGCGCGGCCACGGGGCCGCTCGGCGACCTTCGCAAGGCACTCGTGAGGGCCCGCGAAGGTGACTACCGGCCGCTGCAGATCCGCCGCGGGGGACCGGAGTTCCGCGCGGCGGCCGACGACTTCGACTCCCTTGCCGAGGCCGTCGCCGAGCGCGAGCAGCGCCTGGAGTCCAATGCGGCCACCGATTCGCTTACCAAGGTCGGTACCCGCCAGCGCTTCCACGAGGCGCTCCAGGTCGAGCTCGAGCGCGCGGAGCGCGAGCGCGGCCACATGGCGGTGGTCAGGCTCGACATCGACGGCTTCCGGGAGCTCAACGAGGAGCTCGGGCCGGAGGCCGGAGACAGGCTCCTGCGAGCGGTCGCCGACGCGCTAAGGGAGACCTTGCGGGGCACCGACGTTCTCGCGCGCCTCGGGGCCGATCACTTCGGGCTCGTGCTGCCGGGCGCCGATCCCGAGTTGGCTCTCATCGTGGCCGATCGCGCCCGCGACGCGGTGTCCACAGCCGTGCCAGGCGGTCCCGAGCTAGGCTGCTCTGCCGGCTACGCCTGCTACCCGGTCGACGGAAGCGATACCGCCACCCTCCGGGAGGCCGCCGACGGGGCCCGCGGGTGGGCCAAGCGAAGCGGCGGTGATCAGACCCGCCGCTACGACCCCGAGCACGTCGTGCTGGCCGCCAGCGAGGAGCAGCACGCGGAGGTGCTCGACATGCTGCGCCGCGAGCACCCCATCGAGCCGGTCTATCAGCCGATCGTCTCCCTGGCGACCGGTCAGCTGGTCGGCTACGAGGCGCTGGCGCGCTTCCCGGGAAATCCGGAGCGCACCCCGGTCGCGTGGTTCGCTCAGGCGCAGCGCTGCGGTCTGGGCGCGCGGCTCGAGGCAGCTGCTCTCAGCGCCGTGCTCGATCACCCGCCGCGACCGGCCGACACCTTCCTCGGCGTGAACCTGAGTCCGTCGGGCCTGTCCTCGGCCGATGTGCAGGCGGCCCTCCCCGAGGACCTCACCGGCATCGTGATCGAGATAACCGAGCAGGAGCGGATGGTCGACGAGGCCCTCCTGCAGGAGGCCTTGGCTCGCGTCCGGGCGCGTGGCGGCAGGGTGGCGGTCGACGACGCCGGCGCGGGCTACGCCGGACTCCGGCAGGTCATGGACATCCAGCCCGACATCATCAAGCTCGACCGGTCGCTCGTGGCCAACTGCCACCAGGATGCCGCCAAGGGCGCCCTGATCGAGTCGTTCGTGCGCTTCGCCCGCAGGACGGGCGCCGCTGTCTGTGCCGAGGGCGTCGAGGTGGCCGAGGAGCTGAGGGCGCTGGCCGACCTCGACGTGGCCTACGGGCAGGGCTTCGTGCTCGCACACCCGGGCCGGCCCTGGGTGCCCGTGAGGCACGAGGTCACCGGCCCCCTGCTGCGCCGGAGCCTGCGCACCGGCATACCCCGGACGGGACAGGACGACCTGCCGGGAAGCGACGAGCGCGGCCTCGAGCAGGTGGTGGAGCGCCTGGCCGAGATCACGTCGCTCAGCGGCCTGGCCGACGGCCTGGGGCTGATTGCGGCCGAGCTCGACGCCCAGGAGGCGAGCCTCCTTCGCCACCTCCCCAACGAAGGCGTCGTCGAAGCCGTGAGCCAGCACGGCTGGCTGCGCGATGGCGAGCGGCTCAGCCTGACGAGCTACGCCACCACCGCCGAGGTCCTGAACAGCCGCCAGGTCATCCAGGTGCTCTTCAGCGACGGGTCGGCGGAGATCGGCGAGCTCGCCCTCCTCGGCACGACGCGCTACCGGGCGATGTTGCTCGCCCCGGTCGTGGCCCACGGCGAGTCGCTCGGGGTTCTACAGGTCTTCGCGCGCGAGGAGCGGGTCTGGTCGCGGTCGGAGCTGAACCGCGTGCGGATACTCGCCTACCAGCTCGCCGCGTTCGTCGAGCGGCTCCCCAGCGACGCGCCCGCGCCGCCGCCTGCAGTTCCCGTTTAGCGAGCCCCCCGAAACGGGGAGCAACCGGGCGATGGAGTCCTGGAACGTGACCGCGCTGGACGTCGAGCCACACCGCCCCGAGGTGCTGTGCACCGATGACGACACGCGCGCAATCGCGATCAACCTGCCGGCCGGCGAGCTGATGCAGGAGCACGAGGTGCACGAGAACACCTACCTGCTCGTGGCTCAGGGGCAGGTCGAGATCGCCCAGGACGGCCAGGAGACGGCCGGCCCGACCGGGACCCTGTTCCACTTCGCTCCGCACGAGCGGCGTGAGGTGCGGGCGGTGAACGACGCGCGGATCGTGATGATCCTCGCGCCGTACCCGGCGCCGACGCGGCGGTCGTAGCGGCGTTACAAGCGCCCCCCGTCAACCGCCTCCGCGCCGGGCCCGTATACAGAGTGTGCGCGCCCCCGCCCTGCGATACTGAGCCACCATGGACCCGAGCCGCAAGCGCAAGATCCGCCTGGTCGTGGCGCTGAGCACCGCGCTCTTCCTGGCCACGGCGCTGATCTACACGAGCTTCAACGCCTCCACCGAGGCCAAGACTCCGTCGCAGCTGGTGCAGGACGCCGACTCGGGCCGCTCGTACGAGCTCACCGGCAAGGTCGTGGAGGGCTCGGTCGACCGGCAGGGCGACGAGCTGCGCTTCCGCGTCCGCGATCGCGAGGGATCGGCGTCGGTCCCAGTCGTGTACTCGGGCGTCGTTCCGGACCCCTTCCGGGACGGGCGCGAGGTCATCGTCTCCGGCCAGATGCGCGACGGCACCTTCGCGGCCGAGCGCGACTCGCTCGTGACCAAGTGCCCGTCGAAGTTCACCAAGGACAGACAAGAGTCCTGATGCCCACGGAGGTGGGCGCCTGATGGCGGGGGTCGGCTCGGCGTGCCTGTTCGTCGGCCTGCTCACCGCGGTCTACGCCGTGGGCGCGGCGCTCTACGGCGCGCTCGCAGGGCAGCGCCGGTTCGTGGTCTCTGCCCGGCGCGCCATGTACTGCCTGGCCGGCCTGATGATCGCCGCGGTGGTGCTGCTCGAGGCCGCCTACCTGCGCTCGGACTTCTCGTTCGCCCTCGTCCAGCAGAACTCCTCGACCGACACGCCGCTCTTCTACAAGGTCACCGCGATGTGGTCGAGCCAGGCCGGCTCGCTGCTCCTCTGGGTGTTCCTGCTGAGCGTCTTCTCCGCGCTCGTGCTGCGCTCCACGCGGCGCAAGCACCGCGAGATCGTGCCCTACGCGACCGCGGTGCTCGGCGGCATCGCCACGTTCTTCCTGGCGCTGACGGTGTTCGTGCCCGAGGCCCAGCCCTTCGCGACCCTGGGCAACCCGCCCGCCGAGGGCAACGGGCTCAACCCGCTGCTCCGCCACCCGGCGATGATGATCCACCCGACGATGCTCTACTCGGGCTACGTCGCGTTCTCGATCCCCTTCGCGTTCGCGATCGGCGCCCTGATCACCCGCAACACCGGCGCCGACTGGATCCGCTCCACGCGCCGCTTCGCGCTCGTGGCCTGGACCTTCCTCGGCTTCGGGATCATGCTCGGCGCCCTGTGGTCGTTCTCCGAGCTCGGCTGGGGCGGCTACTGGGCGTGGGACCCGGTGGAGAACGCCTCGCTCATGCCCTGGCTCACCGGCACCGCCTTCCTGCACTCGATCATCGTGCAGGAGAAGCGCGGGATGCTGAAGGTGTGGAACGTGTCGCTGATCATCGCCACGTTCGTGCTGGCGCTGCTCGGCACCTTCCTCGTGCGCTCGGGGATCCTCGACTCCATCCACGCCTTCGGCGAGTCGACCCTCGGCGGCAAGTTCCTGGCGTTCATCGCCCTGGTGCTTCTGGGCTCGGTGGCGCTCGTGCTGAGCCGCCGCCAAGACCTGCGCTCGGAGGGCCGCTTCGACTCGTTCGCCTCCCGCGAGGCCATGTTCCTGCTGAACAACCTGGTGCTGGTGGGCCTCTGCTTCGTGATCTTCTGGGGCACGTTCTTCCCGCTGATCTCCGAGGCGGTGACCGGCACCGAGGCGAGCGTCGGCCCGCCGTGGTTCAACCGCTACACCACCCCGCTGGCGCTCGTGCTCGTGCTGCTGGCCGGGATCGGCCCCGCGGTGGCGTGGCGGCGCATCACGCCGGCCAACCTGCGGCGCGCCCTGCTCGTGCCGGTGGCCGTCACGGCCGTGGCCCTCGCGGCGATGCTCGCTCTCACCCCCGCCGCCGACAGCGTGGCGTCGCTGATCATGTTCTCGTTCGTGGCCTTCGTCCTGGCCGTGGTCGGCCAGGAGTTCGCGCGCGGGGCGAGCGCCCGGCGGACGATCTCCGGGGGCTCGTGGCCGGCCGCGCTCGTGCAGCTCGTGGGCCGCAACCGGCGCCGCTACGGCGGCTACATCGTGCACGTGGGCATAGCGCTGCTGTTCCTCGGCGTGGCGGCGTCCTCGGCCTTCGTCGAGCAGCGCGACGCGCGTGTGTCACCGGGCCAGACCGTCGAGGTCGACGGCTACCAGATCACCTACGTGAGGCCCACGGCCGACGTGCTGAACGACCCCTCGGACACCGGCGCGCCGATCACCCTCGGCGCCGTCTTCGACGTGCAGAAGGGAGACGAGCGCTTCACGATCCATCCCTCCCGCAACTACTACACGGCCCAGGACGACGGCTCGAAGGGGGCCATTGGGCGCTTCTTCGAGGGCGAGGCCACCAGCGAGGTGGACGTGCGCTGGGGCCTCGGCGAGGATTTCTGGGCCGCGATCCAGCCCGACCTGCGTCCGCTCGAGCCGCGCATCGAGGAGGCCAACCGCAAGTTCGGCGGCGCCCAGTTCACCGACGCCCAGCCCCTGATCGCCGCGGCGCTCGTCGAGAGCTACCGCCAGGACCCGCCGCCGGCGTCGTTCCGGGCGCTCGTGTCGCCGCTCGTGGCCTGGATCTGGATCGGCGGCGGGGTGGTGCTCCTCGGCGCGCTCACCGCGCTGTGGCCCACCGCCGACGCCCGCACCCGCCGGGTGCGCAGCCTGTACGCCGCGCGCGTCGGTCGCGAGCTCTCGCGCGCCTGAGGGCGGGCGGCCGCTGAGGCTCGGCTGGTGGAGTACGCCCTGGCGATCGTGGTGCTGGCCGCGCTCGTGGCGGCGGCAGTGGCACTGCCGCTGGTAAGGGATGCGGGCGATGACGAGCGTCGCGAGGCCGAGCGCACGGCCGACCTCGAGGTGGCCAAGGAGTCGAAGTACGCCGAGATCCGGGACGCCGAGCTGGACTTCCGGATGGGGAAGGTCTCGGAGGCTGACCACCGCGAAACCGACCGGGAGCTCCGTGCCCAGGCCATCGACATCCTCAGGGAGATCGACCGGCTGAAGGGCGAGGAGCCTCGTGAGGCCCGCTAGAGTTCTCGCTCGTGGAAGCGATCCTCAGCGGAGTCCAGGTGCTGCTCTCGATCATCGTGATGCTGCTGATCCTGCTGCACTCGGGCAAGGACGCCGGCCTCTCCGGCGCCTTCGGCGTGGGAGCGGGCGGCAGCTCCCTCGGCGGCGGCTCGTTCGCCGAGAAGAACCTCACCCGCTGGACCATCGGCTTCTGCATAGCGTTCGTCGTGAACGTGATCGTCCTCCTGAAGATCTAGCTCCCGCCCGCGGGCACGCCGCTCAGGGCTCGATGCGGGTGACCGTTCCGTCGCCCGAGTTGACGACGAACACCGCGCCCTCGCCGGTCGCGATGTCGGCCGGCCCCTGCCCGACGGGCACCGGTCGCCCCGCCACCGCGCGTGCGGGCGGGTCGATGCGACTGACCGTCGGGCTGCGCTCGTTGGTGGCAGCGAGGACGCTTCCCGGGTCGGTGACCCAGACCGCGCCGAGCCCGGCGGCGAGCCGGGTCGTGACCGTCCCGTCGAGGGCCACCGGATCCTCCTCCGCCTTGCCGGAGCCGGGTTCGATGCGAACGACCTTCACCCTCCCGCTCAGGGGATCGTCACTGCCCACCACCCAGACCCCGCCCTCGCCCACCGCCAGCCCGAACACCTGATCCCTGGCGATCGCGATGGGTTCGCCGGCCGGCCGGCGGGTCTCGGGGTCGATCTTGGTCACCGTGCCGTCACCAGAGTTGGCGACCCAGACGGCACCTTCGCCGACGGCGACGTCCGTGGGCCCGTCTCCGACCCGAATCGGCTCCCCGGCCACGGCGCCGGTTGCCGGGTCGATCACGGTGACCGTGTCGCGGGCGCTGCTCGTGACCCACACGGCCCCGGCCCCCGCTGCCAGGGCGGATGGATCCTCCACCGGGATGGGACGGCCGTCGGCGTTCGGGCGCGACGGGTCGATCCGGCGGACCGAGCCCCCGCCGTCCGCGACCCACACCGCCCCTTCGCCGACGCTGACCGACACGGGCGCGGCGCCGGCCGCGATCGGCCGGCCCTCTGGGCGGGCGGTGGCCGGATCGAGGCGGACCACCGTGCCGCCGGCGTTGTTGGCCACCCACACCGCGCCCTCGCCGACGGCCACGCTCACCGGGCTCCGGCCGACCGGGACCGGGGGGGCCGCCTCCGGCGGCGGGCCGGACATCGGGCGCGGGCGGTCGGGCTTCTGCTCGCCGCCGACGGCGCAGGCGGCGAGCGTCGACAGGAGAGCCGCGCTGGCGAGGATGGCTGGTGCTCGGCGCACGCCCTGTGTTCTGTCCGTTCCGGCCCGCCGGATCACGTCCACGTCTCGGAGCGGCCTTGGGGGCTCAGCTGCGACCGAATCGCAGAAGCGATCGAGCTGCAGAAGAGCCCGGTTTGCAGCACTTTCGGCTCGACCCCGCTACGGTGACAGCGTTCACCGTTCTTGGTGGTCTCGCCTCCGAGCGCGGCCCAGCCCGCGTGGAGGGGGCTCTTCATGAAGAAACTTTCCGCTTCCGTAGTCACGGCCCTCTTGGCCGTCGGCATCGTCGTGTCGCTCAGCTCCGGCTCGAGCCATCGCGAGGCGCCGAACATCTCGCTCGACCCGACCGCCGACAACACCGACGTCTACGCCTTCACGGCGCAGAACTCGCCGGCGTCTTTGACCATCATCTCCAACTGGATCCCGCTCGAGGATCCGGCCGGCGGCCCCAACTTCTACAACTTCGATCCCCGGGCCGACTACTACATCAACATCGACAACACCGGTGACGGTCGCGCCGACATCAAGTACCGGTTCAAGTTCAAGACGAGGATCGTCGACCGCAACTCCTTCCTGTACGCCAAGCCGGGGGTCACGAGGATCAGGGACAGGGACCTGAACATCCAGCAGCGCTACGACATCTTCAGGGAGAGGATCACCGGGAAGGGGCGCAAGGCCCGTACCCGGACCAAGCGGATAGCGCGTAACATTCCCGTCGCTCCGAACAACGTCGGGCCGAAGACGTTCAACGGCCCGGGCGGCTACGACGCCGTCGCCAACCAGGCCATTCGGTCACTCGGTGGCGGCGGAAGGGTCTTCGCCGGCCAGCGTGACGAGGCGTTCTACATCGATCTCGGCGCCACCTTCGATGCGATCAACCTCGAGGGCGGGGGCACGAACCGGGTGCCCGCCGGACAGCGCGGCACCGGCAACCGGGGCGGTGGCAAGGACGACACCGCCGGGCTCAACGTGCACTCCATAGCGCTGCAGGTTCCTGAGTCCCAGGTCACGCGCAACGGCCAGCTCGTGTCCGGGCCGAAGGCGAAGAACGCCGTCGTCGGCGTGTGGTCCTCCACCGAGCGCCGCCGGCTCGAGGTGACGAACGGCAACTTCGGAAGCAAGGTCGGCCGGGGCGGCAAGGTGCAGGTCAGCCGGCTGGCCAACCCGCTCGTGAACGAGCTGGTGGTCCCGCTCGGTCGCAAGGACGAGTACAACCGCTCGACGCCCGATCAGGACGCGAGGAAGTTTGGCGGCTTCGTGCTGCGGCCGGAGGTGGCTCGCCTACTCAACGCCCTGTTCAACCTCGGCGTGAAGGAGACGGGACGGACCGACATAGTCCAGGCGCTGCTCACCGGGGTCCCCGGCCTTACCCAGATCGGCAAGAACCCGGCCGCGGCGGACACGCTGAAGATCAACATGGGCGTGCCGGCGAGCACCACCGAGAATCGCTTCGGCGTCATCGGTGGCGACATGGCGGGCTACCCGAACGGCCGCAGGCTGGGCGACGACACCGTCGACATCACGCTGAGGGTCGTCGGCGGCTTCCTCGTGCCCGAGAACCGGGGTGGCAAGAAGCTGCCACTGGGCGACGGCGTGGACCAGAACGACAAGGCCCAGCTGCCGACGTTCCCGTACATCCCGGGGCCGGCCTCGGGCTTCGACTCGGATCCGAAGCGCGCCGAGCCGCCGCACGAGCCCACGGCGGGTGACAACCCGCGGTAGGTGTGGGACCGATCACGTGGCTCCCGGCAGCGACGGATCGCTGACCGGGACGCCGCTGGTCGTACGTCGCTGGTGAGTCCCAAACAGAAGGCCCCGTGCGTGGGGCCTTCTGTCGTTGAGCGAGGCGCGGCGCAATTGGTGGAGCCACGCGCGCCACGTGTGGCCTCGTCATAGCGAGAGAATTAGCTCCGTCTAAACTTGGAATATGATCCGGCGAAGCGCCAGCACTGATCCGCGGTGGCGCCTTCGTCGAACCACCAAGTACGGCCGCTCCCGGAGAGCGACCCTGACAGGGGAAGGGGAACAAACATGAAGAGGCTCTCTCTCGTGGCCGTGCTGGCCGCCTGCGCCGTCGCCGTGTCGCTCAGCTCCGGTTCGAGCCATCGCGAGGCACCGAACATCATGCTCGACCCGACGGCCGACAACAC
>JAUJNF010000006.1:24955-156131 GCA_030446485.1 Thermoleophilaceae bacterium
CCAACGCCGGCCCCAACACCATGCCGGACTACAGCGCGCTCGCCGCGGAGGGCGTCAGGTCGCTTCCGGGCGGAGGCAAGGTCTTCGTGGGCGACCGCGACGAATCGTTCTTCATCGATCTCGGCGCCACCTTCGACTCGGTCAACCTGCGGGTTCCGCCGGGCAACGCGGGCGGCGGCAGGGACGACTTCGCCGGTTTCGGCACGAGCTCGATCGTGATGCAGGTGCCGGAGGCCGAGGTCACCAAGAACGGGCGATCGGTCGCCGGCGAGGGCGCCGCCAACGCGGTGGTGGGCGTCTGGGCTTCCACGGAGCGGCGGGCGCTGCAGGTGACCGACGCCGACTACAACGTCGCGGCCGCCCCCAGGATCGTCCCCCGGGAGCGGACCGCTTCGGAGGGAGGCCCGCCGCGCCGGCCGGCCACGCGTGGCGGCGGCCAGACGCGTGACCGGAACCAGACCCGCGAGCAGACCACGATGATCTCGCGCAGCGGCTCGGCGCGGCGTACCGCGGGCGATTGGGTGCAGGTCTCGCGCCTCGGCGGACCGCTCATCAATGAGCTGTTCTCCCCGGCGGTTCGCAAGGACCTCTACAACCGCAGAACCCCTGACGGAGATGGAGCCCTGCTGGGGCGCCAGACCCGCGAGCCGATCCTGGCAAGGATCATCAACCGGGAGTTCCCGGATCTGATCAACGCTCCCGAGACCGGCCGCACCGATCTCACCGAGATTCTGCTGCAGGGGGTCGAGGGCCTCAACCGGCAGATCCCGGGTGCCGGAGCTCCCACCGTGGACACCCTGAAGATCAACCTCGGCACGGCGCCCGCCACGGTCCCGAACCGCTTCGGCCTCCTGGGCGGCGACCGTGCCGGTTACCCGAACGGCCGTCGCCTGGAGGACGACATCGTCGACATCCAGGTCCGCCTGATCGCAGGCTTCCTGGTCGGCAACAAGCAGCCGCTGGGCGATGGCGTGGTGGCCAACGACAAGCCGTTCCTGACGGAGTTCCCGTACCTGGCGGAGCCCGACTCGGGCTTCGACTCCCGGCTCAAGCGCCAGGAGCCGGCGCAGCCGCCGGACCTGCCCGATCCGGCTCCAACCGACGGGCTGTAGTACGCGACCGCGACTGCGGGAGGGGCCTCGCCGGCACCCTCCCGCTTGCGGTTTCGGCGCCTTCGCGGCGCATTGAGGTTGCACCCACGATGAACCGCCTTCGAGCCCATCTCCTCAAGCTGGCCGTGCCGGCCCTGGTGTTCGTGGTGGCCCTGGTCGTGCTGGGCGTCGTGAACAGGTCCTCGACGCCCGCGGCCCCTCCGACCGGGGAGTCGGGCGTCATCTCACGGGGGCAGTCGACGCCCGAGCAGATCGAGGCCCTTCAGGACGCCGTCCGCGAGGCTCCCGGCGACGCGGGTTCCTACGCGCTCCTGGGCGACGCCTTCCTCCAGCGCGCACGCGAGACCGCCGACCCGAGCTGGTACGCCAAGGCCGACGACGCCTTTGGCGAGGCCCTGCGACGTGACCCCCGGGAGCTGACCGCCGTCAACGGACGGGCGACGCTCGCGCTGGCCCGTCACGACTTCCGGGCCGCCCTGGAGCACGCGCGACGCGCGCGGCGCCTCGAGCCAGGCCTCGTGCGGCCGTACGCCGCGCTCGTGGACGCGCTGGTGGAGCTCGGCCGCTACGACGAGGCCGGTCGTGAGCTGCAGCGCATGATCGACCTGAAGCCGACGCTGGCCTCCTACGCGCGGGTGTCCTACTTCCGGGAGCTGCACGGCGACCTCGCGGGGGCCATCGAGGCGATGGAGCTGGCGGTCTCGGCCGGATCCGGCACGCCCGAGAACAGCGCCTACGTGCAAACCCTGCTCGGCAACCTCGAGCTGAACCGCGGGCGCACCGGACCTGCGCGGCTGGCCTACCGGACGGCGCTCGAGCGGCTGCCGGGCTACGTGCCCGCCGACGCGGGCCTCGCGCGCGTGGATGCCGCCCGCGGGCAGCTTGACGCCGCGATCCGTCGCTACCGCCCGCTTGTGGAGCGGCTCCCGCTTCCCGAGTACGCGATTGCCCTGGGCGAGGCCGAGCTCGCCGCGGGGCGCATCGGCGACGGCCATCGCGACCTCGAGCTCGTCCGCGCCGAGGAGCGCCTCCTCAGCGCGAGCGGCGTGAACACCGACGTGGAGATCGCGCTGTTCGAGGCCGACCACGGGAGTGCTGCCAGGGGCGTGCGGGTCGCGCGCAGGGCATGGCGCGCCGCTCCCAGCGTGCGCTCGGCGGACGCGCTCGGCTGGGCGCTAACCGCCGCGGGTCACGCCGAGGAAGGCCTCGCGTGGGGTAGGCGCGCCCTGAAGCTCGGCTGGCGCGATCCAGTGGTCCTCTACCACGCCGGCGTGAGCGCGACCGAGGCCGGCCGCCGGGAGGTTGCGCGCCGCTACCTGAAGCAGTCACTGGCGCTCAACCCGGAGTTCTCGCCCTATCACGCGCCGCGGGCCCGGCGAGCGCTGGAGCGAGTGTCGTGAGCCGCGCGGCATCTATTGCCACTGCCGCGCTGGCGATGGCCCTGGCGCTCCCGCCTTCCGCCGCGCTCGCTCACCCGCTCGGCAACTTCACGGTCAACCACCTGAGCCGCGTGAAGGTCTCGAGCGAGCGGGTCGAGGTGCGCTACATCCTCGACCAGGCGGAGATCCCGACCTTCCAGGAGCGCGAGCTCTCGCCGCAGGAGA
The DNA here is from genome assembly GCA_030446485.1 of Thermoleophilaceae bacterium. Lineage (GTDB taxonomy): Bacteria > Actinomycetota > Thermoleophilia > Solirubrobacterales > Thermoleophilaceae > JAUJNF01. The sequence goes on from JAUJNF010000006.1 coordinate 27,672, forward strand.
TCACCGAGCGTAAGGTCGCGGAGGTCCGCCGCGGCCTGCTTCTGACCGTCGATGGCCGGGCCGCGCCGCTGCGCGTAGCACCCGATCCGCGCCTCACCTACGTCCCCGGGCAGGGCGGGCTGCGCACCACGCGGCTGGAGATTCTTCTTGCCGCCGAGGTCGGTGATCCGCGCACCGTGGAGCTGCGCGACGACACCTTCTCCGACCGCCAGGGCCTCACCGCAATCGTGTCCGTGCCGGGGGAGGGCACCGCGGTTCGGGCCACCGCTCCCTCCGGCGATCCGACTGACGGGCTGCGCCGCTATCCGGAGGACATCCTCAAGAGCCCGCTCGACCAGAGGTCGGCGAGCTTTGCGGTCGAGCGAGGTGACGGCACGCTCGACGCGCCGCGGAGCGAGGGAGGTCAGACCGCTACCACGCGCACCACCGGCGGCGACGGCTTCGCCGGGGTGTTCGAGAACGCGTCCACCGGGGAGCGGGGGCTCCTTTTCCTGCTGGTGGCGGCCTTCGCCTGGGGCGCCTTCCATGCGCTGTCGCCCGGCCACGGCAAGGCGATGGTGGCGGCCTACCTCGTGGGCGCGCGCGGCACCGCGCGGCACGCCGTCGCCCTCGGGGCGACGGTGACGGTGACTCATACGATCGGGGTCTTCGCGCTGGGGATCGTGACCCTCGCGCTCTCGCAGTACGTGCTGCCGGAGGATCTCTACCCGTGGCTCAACCTGGCCTCCGGCCTGCTGGTGGTCGCGATCGGGGCCGGGGTCCTCCGTTCCCGTGTCCGCTGGGCCCGGGTGCGGCGCGCCGAGGGGGCGGTGGCGGACGCCGAGGAGCCGGGCCACTGGGTCGCTCCCACGGACGGGCACGGGCATGACCACGCGCACGCTCACGACGTCCACTCGCACGGCCACCGCGACCACTCGCACGGCCCCGGTGCTCACGGCCACTCGCACGGCGGCGGCCACCATCACCATCACATGCCCGACCGCATCACGTGGAAGGGACTCATTGCTATGGGCGCCTCGGCCGGCCTCATCCCGTGCCCCTCGGCGCTCGTGGTCCTGCTGGCGGCGATCTCCCAGCACGAGGTGGCGCTCGGGCTCGTGCTCATCGTGGCCTTCAGCGTCGGGCTTGCGGGCACGCTCACCGCCCTCGGCCTCGCGGTCGTCTTCGGTGGGCGGGCCACATCGCGCCTCAACTTCTCCAACCGGTTCGCGTCCGCGCTCCCGGCGGCGTCCGCCGTTGTGATCCTCGGCGCGGGCTTCCTGCTCACCGCCCGCGCATTGCCGGAGATCCTGTGACCAGGCGAGCACCGCCGGTCCCGACTCCGTGGGTGATCCGGATGCCGCCCCCGGCGGAATTAAGGGTGAACGAGCGCTAGCGCGTTCCGCTGACACCGATGACGATCTCACGCACCGGACCCGCTCGCCGCGCCGCCGACCTCGAAGGGGCGCTCACGGTGATGCGCGAGGCTGGATTTCGGGCCACGGCGGCGCGGCGCCTCGTGTTGGAGGCACTGTTCGCGGCGGATGGGCCCGTGTCAGCCGACGATCTGGCCAGCGGCCTCGGGGGTCTCACGAGCCGTTCCGACCTCGCTTCGGTGTACCGCAACCTCGAGACGCTCGAGGAGATCGGGCTCGTCCATCACCTGCACGTCGGCCACGGCCCCGGTCTGTACGCGCTGGCTCGCGAGGGAGGGCGCGAGTACCTGACCTGCCATCGCTGCGGGGCGCTTCGAGCTCTCGACTCGTCGGCCTTCGACGGGGTGCGCGCCGCGGTACGCAGCGCGTCGGGCTACGAGGCGCGGTTCGCGCACTTCCCGATCGTGGGCCTGTGCCCGGACTGCGCGGGGTCGGCAAACGGCAACGGCGTTCCGCGGTCGTGAGGGAAGCCTGATGTTCGGCCTGGACGAGGAGATCGCCGGCCTCGGTGGCGGGGACGCGGCGACGCTGATCCTGGTGGTGGCGGTCCTGCTCGGCCTGCGTCACGCGACCGATCCCGACCACCTCACCGCTGTCTCGGCCCTCATCGCCGGTGACCGTGACCGGCACACGCGCAAGGCCGGGATCCTCGGCCTGTCGTGGGGGTTCGGGCACGCCACGACGCTGATCATGCTCGGGCTGCCGATCGTGCTCTTCGACGAGTTCCTTCCCGACGAGGTCCTCCAGGGGGCGGAGGTGGCGGTCGGAGTGATGATCATCGTTCTCGCCGTGCGGCTCCTCATCCGCTGGCGCGGCGGTTACTTCCACTCCCACGAGCACACGCACGATGGCACGGCGCACCGGCATCTTCATTCGCACGCGGCCGTGAGGACCACCGATCCACACGCGCATCGCCATTCGCAGGTGCTCGGGCGATCGCCGCAACAGGCCTACGGGATCGGACTCATACACGGCGTCGGTGGGTCGGCCGGAGTGGGCATCCTCCTGCTCGCGGCCATCGACGATCAACTGGCCGGCGTGGGCGCGCTGGTGCTCTTCGCGTTGTTCACGGCCCTGTCCATGGCGGTCGCCTCAACGGCCTTCGGCTACGCGATCACCCGTGGACCGGTTGCCCGGCGGTTCGCGCGGCTGGCGCCCGCGCTCGCGTTTGTCAGTGTGCTCTTCGGTGCTTGGTACGTCCTCGGCGCCCTCGAGGTCATGCCGTACTACTTCTGAGCCGGGCTTCGCTCAGGCGGGCTTGGCGTCCCCGTACGGCTCGTCGCGCTCGCGCACGGCCTCCCTGAACCCCACCTCGGCGGCCCGCTGCTGGAACGCGTAGCCCTCGGGCGTGTGCCGGGCGATGCCGTCGAACACCGTGCCCATCACCTGGGTGGCGTGGAGGCCGGCAGCCCGCACCGTCGAGTTCACGAGCAGCTTCATCAGCACGAGCTGGTTCACGGGCATCAGCGCGATCCGCTCGACCAGCGCCTCGAAGCGCTCGTCGAGCCCGTCAGCGGGAGGTGCCTCGACCGCGAGGCCCCAGTCGAGCGCCTCCCGCCCGGTGATCAGGTCGCCGGTGAACAGCATCCGCTTGGCCCGCTGCGGCCCGACGCGATGGGCCCACAGCGCGGTGGTGGGGACGCCCCACACGCGCGCCGGCGGGTAGCCGATCCGCGCCGTGTCCTCGATCACCAGCAGATCCGAGCACAGCGCCATGTCGGTGCCGCCGGCCACGCAGAAGCCGTGCACGCGGCACACCACGGGCTTGTCCGCGTCGAAGAGGCTCATGAAGCCGCGGACGTTGCGGCTCATCATCGCGTAGTCGACGGTGGGGTCCCACGTCGCGCCGGGGTCGTGGTTGCGCGCCTGCACGATCGGATCGAGGGGCGATCCTTGCGGCGCAGCGTCGGCGGCGAGCCCCTCCATCGTGCCCTCGGCGCTGTCCACCAGGTCGTATCCGCCGCAGAAGCCCTTGCCGTTGCCGGCGAGCGCGATCACGTGCACCGCCGGGTCCAGATCGGCGCGCTCGACGCAGGCCGCCAGCTCGCGAGGCATGGCCAGCGTGATGCCGTTCCCGCGCTCGGGGCGGTCGAGGGTGATACGCGCCACGCGGCCCGTTACCTCGTAGGTCATGGTCGTGAGCTCCGGCATCGGCGTCAGGCCGTGAAGCGCATCGATCCCGTGCGCAGCGGCGGACACACCACTCCGGTGGCGAAGCGCCGGCCGTAGAACTCGCCCTCGCTCGACAGCACCGAACGGGCGCCGAGTTCCTGCACGCGGCCGAGGATGCCGAGCACCGTGTCGGTGAAGCGAAGATCGTGCAGGGGACGGGTCACCCGGCCGTCCTCGATGAGGAACGTGCCGTCGCGGGTGACGCCGGTGAGGAGCGTCTCCTTCGGGCGCACCGCGTTCGTGTACCAGAGGCGCGTCACGTACACGCCACGCTCGATCGGCCGGCACAGCTCCGCCTCGTCGGCCGCGCCTCCGCCCATCATCACCAGGTTGGTGGGGGAAGGCCCGTCTCCGGCGCCGGCGGGGGTGAGCGCGTGGCCGGTCGATTGTGCCCCCACCAGGGCGGCGCTGCGCGTGTCGTGCACCACGCGGGTTGCCACGCCGTCCTGGATCAGCGGCAGCGGCGCCTTGGGCACACCCTCGGCGTCGAACGCCCGCGGCAGCGTGCCGGGGTAGCGCGGGGAGTCCGAGAGGTTGATCGCGGGAGACACGACGCGGGTGCCGAGGCGCCCGCACAGCGCACCGCGCTCGTCCGCGTGGGCCAGGCCGTTGAAGGCCAGCGTGCCGAGCCAGGTGAGGAGGTCCGCTACCGCGTGGGCTTCGAGCACCACCGGGTACTCGCCCGGCTCCAGCCGGTCCGGCGTGCCGCAGGCGGCCTTGCGCGTCGCGCGCTCGGCGGTAACGTGCGGGTCGAGTGCTCCCAGCGAGCAGGCCGTCTGGCTGGCGTAGCCGCTGCGGCCGTCGCCGGCGATCCCGACGACCTTGAGGAAGGCGTCGGTCACACGGTCGTTCGCGGCCACGCCGGTGCTCGAAGCCACCGCCGTCTCCACCTCGCCCGCCGTCCACGCCCCGTGCGCCTCCACCCCGTGGCCGGCCGCCGCCTCGAAGGCGGTGGTCAGAGCGGCGCCGCCCGCATCGGGATCGAGGCGAGCGGTCTCTGGGTCGTGGGCCGCGTGTGCGCGCGCCCGCGCGGGTGCCGGCAGGCCGGGATAGGAGCCGCTCGTTCCGGCGGCGGCCGCGGCGGCCCGCACCACCGTGTCGGCAGCCCGGGCACAGGCTCGAAGGGCCTCCGCGTCGGTGCGGTTGGTGGCCGCGGTACCCACGTGCCCGTCCCGCACCGCGGTGAGCTCCACGGTGGTGTCATTCAGCGACGTGGCCTGCGTGGGGCGCGAGCGGGCGAAGCGCAGCAGCAGGGACCGCTCCTTGGTGACGGTGGCCTGAGCCCCGTCGCCGGACACCATGGCCGCGAGTGCGCGCTCGGCCAGATCCAGGGCGGCCGGGGCCATCTACGCCACTCCGATCTCGACGCCGCGGAACCGCGCGGGGGCGGTGCCGTGCGAGACGTGGGCCACCTGGCCGGGCTCGCCCTTGCCGCAGTTCACCACCCCCCATAGCTGCCACTCGGGACTCGAGCACACGGCGTCGAGCCCGGCCCAGAACGCGGGCGTCGTGCCGGCGTAGCTCGGGTTCTTCAGCAGCCGTCGCCGCTCGCCGTCCACGATCTCCCACGCGGCTTCGGTGGCGAACTGGAAGTGGAGCCGCCGGGAGTCGATCGACCACGATCGGTTGGTGGCCATGAGCACGCCGCGGTCGGTGGCCGCGATCAGGTCCTCGAGTGAGCCGGCGTCCCCGGGCTCGAGGTTCACGTTGGTCATCCGCACGAGCGGCTGGCGGGCGAAGCCCTCGGCGCGCATGCAGCCGCCGGAGCGCTCGAGGCCGGCCTCGGCGGCCGACTCGCGGGAGGACAGGAAGCCCTGCAGCTCGCCGTCGCGCACGATCGGCGTGCGCTGGCCGGCCACGCCCTCGTCGTCCCAGCCGAACGTACCCAGACCACCCGGGGCGGTGGCGTCGGCCGTCACGTTCATGAGCGGCGAGCCGTAGCGCAGGCGGTCGAGGTCCGTGGCGGAAACGAAGCTCGTGCCCGCGTAGGAGGCCTCGGTGCCGAGTATGCGATCTAGCTCGACCGCATGGCCGACCGACTCGTGCAGCTGAAGGGCGAGCTGCTCGCCGTCGAGGATGAGCGTGGTGCGCTCCGCCGGGCACGGCGGAGCGCTGAGGAGCGCGACCGCCTCGTCCGCCACCCACGCGGCGGCGGAGGGCAGGTGCAGCGCCGTGAAGTGCTCGTGACCGGCCTGGGCGATGTCCCCCCGGAAGGACCCGGGGTGAGAGCGCACCTGGGCGTCGCCGTCGCTCACGGCCAGCGCCACGATCCCGCCGCCGCACTCCGTCGACCGTTGAGTGCACAGCGCGCCCTCGGTGGAGGCGAAGGTCTTCTCCACGCGGTGGGCCAGGTAGTGGGCGCGGGCCACCTTCACCCGCGGATCGCCGCGCATGCCGGCGTCGGCGCTCACGAGGGTCGCGAGCTTGTCCTCGAGCGGGACGTCGAAGGGATCGATCCGAGCCGGCGAGCGCCAGTCGCCTCTGGCGGGCGCCACGGGCGCGAGCGGCGTGGCGCGCGTCCGCGGCTGGGCCAGGGCAACGGCCAGGGCGCGGGCGAGCGCCTCGTCGGCCGCGGCGCGGTCGGTCCCGCGGGTGGCGGCGAAGCCCCAGGCCCCGCCCACGCGCACCCGGACCCCGAGGCCCTCCTCCTCGGTGTGGTCGAGCTCGTCGATGGCGCCGTTGCGGGTGGATATCCGCTCGACGTCGGAGTGCACGAGGCGGGCGTCGGCGTAGTCGGCGCGTCCGGCGGCCGAGTCCATGAGGTCGAGCAGCAGCGCGGACACGAACGCGGCAGGCTACCGGCGCGGGCTCCCGCCCATCGCTCGGCTACGGTCACCGAGGTGGCCTGGGACATCGCCGGAAAGATGGTGGTCGTCACCGGAGCAAGCTCCGGCATCGGCGCGGAGGCCGCCGTTGAGCTGGCGTCGCGCGGGGCCCGGGTGGTGGCCGTCGGGCGCGATCCGGAGCGGCTCGCGCGGGCGGTCGAGCGCATCAGCGCCGCGGGGGGAGGCGGCGCCGTCGACTCGGCGACGGCCGACTTCGCCTCGCTCTCCCAGGTCCGCCGCCTGGCCGCTGAGCTGCTCGAGCGCTGTGAGCGGATCGACGTGCTCGTGAACAACGCCGGCCTCGTGAGCGGCCGCCGGACGCTCACCGAGGACGGCCACGAGACCACGTTCGCCGTGAACCACCTGGCTCCGTTCCTTCTCACCAACCTGCTCCTCGACCGGCTGAAGGCCTCGGCTCCGGCGCGCGTAGTCACCACTAGCTCCGAGGCCCACGGCAGCGGACGCATTGACTTCGACGACCTCGACGGGGACCGCCGCTGGTCGAGCTGGCGCGCCTACTGCAACTCGAAGCTCGCCAACATCCTCTTCACCCGCGCGCTGGCCCGGCGGGTGCCCGATCACGACCTCGCGGTGAACTGCCTGCATCCCGGCGTGGTGCGCACGCGGCTCGGCTACGGCGGGAGCGGCCTCCTGTCGGCGGGCTGGGTGCTCGGGCGCCCGTTCTTCGCGTCCGCCCGGCGCGGCGCCTCGACCATCGTCGACCTCGCGAGCACGCCCGCGGGCGGGGACGTGTCGGGCCTCTACTTCGCGGACTCGCGCCCGGCGCCCATGAGCCCGGCGGCTACCGACGACGAGGCGGGGGAGCGGCTGTGGGCGGTGAGCGAGGAGCTGACCGGGCTTTTGCGAGGGGGCGCCTGAGCCGGTCGACGTGCGACCATCGCCCTACCGGTGCCCGAAGCCTCGACCCTCCTGCTCTTCGCCGCCGCCAGCGCGACGCTCGTGGCCATCCCGGGCCCCGCGGTGCTCTACATCCTCACCCGGTCGATCGCCCAGGGCCGATCCGCCGGCATCGTGAGCGCGGTAGGCATCGAGGCCGGCGCCCTGCTCCACGTGGCCGCGGCGATTGCCGGCCTCTCCGCGCTCGTGGCCTCGTCGGCCACGGCGTTCGCCGTCGTCAAGTACGCCGGTGCCGCGTACCTGGTGTTCCTCGGCGTGCAGAGGCTGAGAACGCGCGGCGACCTGGCGTTGGCGGACCTACCACCCGAATCGCGTGCCCGGTTGTTCCGCCAGGGGGTGGTGGTGAACGCGCTCAACCCGAAGGTCGCCGTCTTCTTCGTGGCGTTCCTGCCGCAGTTCGTCGATCCCGGCCTTCCGGTGGCGCCGCAGGTGGCGCTGCTCGGGGTGCTGTTCGTGGCCGTGGCGACGTTGATCGACTTCGCATGGGCGCTCGCGGCCGGATCGGTGGGCGCCCGCCTGCGTCGCAGCCCGCGCGTGCGCAGGCTGCTGGACCGGCTCAGTGGAGTGACGTTCATCGGCCTCGGGGCCGCCGCCGCCCTGTCGCGTCGCTGAGCCGGCGAGCCGGGGTCCGGCAAGAACTAGGCGCCGCGTCCGTCGGCGTGCCGCGCCGGTGCGCCCCCCGGAAGCAGAAAGCCCCGCTGAGCGGGGCCCTCTGATGCGCCGAAGAGGACTCGAACCTCCACGGGCTATTAGCCCACAAGGCCCTCAACCTTGCGCGTCTACCAATTCCGCCACCGGCGCGCAGCGACCGCGGATCATAGCCTCGGATCCGCGCCGGCGCCGGGCATCGTCCGCGACTTGATGGCGTCCGACGGGCTGGGTACTCTGCGAACACATGTTCGTCATCCGCTCACGAGGAGGTCGCTAGATGGTCGATCTGGAAGCTGACCAAGCGCCAGCAGGAGATCTTCGATTTCATCGGCCGGTACTCGGCCAAGCACGGCTACCCGCCCACGGTGCGCGACATCGGTAGCGCCATCGGGCTCACCTCGTCCTCGACGGTGCACGCCCACCTCGCCAACCTCGAGAAGGTGGGCCTGCTCAAGCGGGACCCCACCAAGCCGCGGGCCCTGGAGGTGCTCGTAGACCGGGCGAAGAAGGTGGTCACGCCGGGCGGGCTGCCGCTGGTGGGCTCGGTGGCCGCCGGCTCACCCGTGCTCGCGGAGGAGAACATCGAGGAGTACGTCGAGGTGCCGCAGATCGCCGGGGGGAGGACGGCGAGTACGTCCTCAAGGTGAAGGGCGACTCGATGAAGAACGCCGGCATCCTCGAGGGCGACTACGTGGTCGTCCATGCCCAGCAGACGGCGCGCGACGGCGAGATCGTCGTGGCGCTGGTCGGCGACAGCGAGGCCACCGTCAAGCGCTTCTTCAAGGAGCGCGACCACATCCGCCTGCAGCCGGAGAACGATGCGCTCAAGCCGATCCTGAGCTCGGACGTGAAGGTCATCGGCCGGGTGGTCGGTCTGCCGGAGGGTCTCGTGAGCGCGGTGCGCGGCGCCCGGCCGGCGCGGTTGGCGCGGCAACCCCGCCTCTACGAGGATCTCAGCCGGCGCACGTTCGTGGACAACCTTCGCGCTCGTCGCGAACGCCGCCCATGCCCCGATGGCGGCAGACTTACGCTCGCCCAACGTGTGGGTGACGTGTGGGAGAGACCTGCTCGCCGTCGGGGCGGCGGGTGCCCGGTGTGCGGGGGCCGCATGGAGATGACGGACGAAGCGGGGCGGTGCGCGGACTGCGGCTCGAGCCTGAGCTGAGCGAGCTGAGCCGAGCCAGAGCAGAACTGAGCTGAGCCGAGCGAGAGCGACCAACCGTCCTTCGCCGCCAACTGCCACCGCCAACCGCCAACCGCCCTTCGCCGCCAACCGCCAACTGCCAACTGCCAACTGCGCAAGTGTCACGCCGCGCAGAAACACCCCTACCATCACACCGCTGGCCAAGCAGCCGCGGGGGTCGGAGAGAAAACCGGCCTTCGAGGAAAGTCCGGACACCGCAGGGCAGGGTGGTCGGGGAAGCCGACCCGGGGAAACCCGCGGGAAAGTGCACAGAAGACACCGCCTAAGCGGCGGGCCACGACGAGCCCGTCGCCGGTAAGCGAAATGGTGCGGTAAGAGCGCACCGGCGGCGTGGTGACACGCCGGCCAGGCAAACCCCACCCGGTGCAAGGCCAAGCAGGGACGTTGACGCTGCCCGCCGAGTCCCAGGTAGGCCGCAGGGCCCTCGGGCCCGCTCCGGCGCAGGCCGGGGCAGATGGATGGCTGCTCGCGACAGGATCCGGCTTATCGGCCGGCTAAGGAGGGACCCGCGCCAAGCGGGGGACTTCCCTATGCGCTCCGGGGAGGCGCTCGGCCGCCGGCCGGTCCTGCGCGCGAGATTCGTGCGTTCCGCGCCGCCGCTGGTTAACATTTTCCGTCCGCCGGCCCCGCCGTCGCGACCTCCTCAACCATGGATCCGCTAACTCGACCTCAGGCCGTGGGTCTTTACGACCCGAACTTCGAGCATGACGCGTGCGGGGTCGGGGCGGTGGCGCACCTGTCGGGCGCGCCGAGTCACGAGACCGTGCACCGCGCGCTCGACGTGCTCGACGCCCTCGAGCACCGCGGCGCGAGCGGCGCGGAGATAGACACCGGTGACGGCGCCGGGATCCTGCTGCAGGTCCCCGACGCCTTCCTGCGCGCCGCGGTGGACTTCGAGCTGCCGGCCACGGGCCGCTACGGGGTGGGCATGTGCTTCCTGCACCCGAAGGCCGAACGGCGGACCGGCATCGAGCAGTCGATCGAGAAGGCCATCGCCGCCGAGGGCGCCCGCGTGCTCGGTTGGCGCGACGTGCCGGTCGACCACTCCGTGCCCGGCCCGAGCGCCGCCGAGGTCGAGCCCGTGATCCGGCAGGTGTTCGTCGGCTCAGACATCGAGGACCATGCCGCGCTCGAGCGCAAGCTCTACGTGATTCGCCGGGTGATCGAGCGGGACTGCGGACGGCACGACCTGGCCATCCCCTCCTTCTCGTCGCGCACCGTCGTCTACAAGGGCATGCTCACCTCGCCCCAGCTGCGGCAGTACTACGCCGACCTGCGCGACGAGCGGCTCGCGAGCGCCGTGTGCCTGGTGCACTCACGCTTCTCGACCAACACCTTCCCGAGCTGGGAGCTCGCGCACCCGTACCGGCTGATCGCCCACAACGGCGAGATCAACACGCTGCGCGGCAACGTCAACTGGATGCGCGCCCGCGAGTCGGAGCTCGGAGCGAGCTGTTCGGCGACGACCTCGAGAAGGTGATCCCCGTGGTGCGCGAGGGCGGGAGCGACTCGGCGATCTTCGACAACGTGCTCGAGCTGCTGATGCTGGCGGGCCGCTCACTGCCGCACGCGCGCTGATGATGATGATCCCGGAGGCGTGGGAGGGCCGCGAGGACATGCCCGCCCACCTCGGGAGTTCTACGCCTACCACTCGTGCCTGATGGAGCCGTGGGACGGCCCGGCGGCGGTGGCCTTCTGCGACGGCCGCCTGATCGGCGCGACGCTCGACCGCAACGGGCTGCGGCCCGGACGCTGGCAGCTCACCAAGGACGGCTACGTGGTGCTCGCCTCGGAGACCGGCGTGATGGAGGCGCCGGCCGACCAGGTGGTGCAGAAGGGCCGCCTGCAGCCCGGCAAGCTGTTCCTGATCGACGTCGAGGAGGGACGGATCGTCGACGACGGCGAGATCAAGCACCAGGTGGCCACGCGCAAGCCCTATGGCGACTGGTACCGGGACTGCGTCGTGCAGCTCGACGACATGGGCGCGGTGGCGGCCGCCGAGCGGGACGGGGGACCGCCGCCGCCCGGCGCCCCGGCGCGCGCGGGCGAGCCGCTGCGCACCCGCCAGCGGCTCTTCGGCTACACGCTCGAGGACCTCCGGGTGACGCTGGCGCAGATGGGCGGGCACTCCGCGGCGGAGCCCATCGGATCGATGGGCAACGACTTCGCCCTGGCCGTCCTGTCCGAGCGCGGCCCGTTGCTGCCGTCCTACTTCAAGCAGCTCTTCGCGCAGGTGACCAACCCGCCGATCGACCCGATCCGCGAGCAGATCGTGATGAGCCTGTCGTCGGCGGTCGGCGGTGAGCGCAACCTGTTGGACGAGACCGAGGAGCACGCGCACCAGCTCGTGATCTCCCAGCCGCTGCTCTCGAGCGGCGAGCTCGAGAAGCTCCGCCAGGTCAGCCAGCGCATGTTCAGCGCCTGCACCCTGGACGCCACCTGGCCGGTGAGCGAGGGTCCCGAGGGCCTCGCCCGGGCGATGGAGCGCCTGTGCGCCGAGGCCTCGGCCTCGATCGACAGCCAGGAGAACATCGTCATCGTCTCCGACCGCGCAGCGGGCCCCGAGCGGGCGCCCGTGCCCGCCCTCCTGGCCGTGGCCGGCGTGCACCACCACCTCGTGCGCGAGGGCACCCGCCTGAAGACGAGCCTGATCGTGGAGTCGGGTGAGCCTCGTGACGTGCACCAGATCGCCTGCCTGATCGGCTACGGAGCGGCCGCCGTGAACCCGTACCTGGCGTTCGAGACCCTGCGCGACATGTTCGCGAACGGCTACCTGCCGGGGTCGAGAGCGCCGACCAGGCCGAGCGCAACATGGTGAAGGCCACCGGCAAGGGGCTGCTCAAGACGATCTCCAAGATGGGCATCTCGACCATTCGCAGCTACTGCGGGGCGCAGATCTTCGAGGCCGTGGGCCTCGAGCGCGAGCTCGTGGACAAGTACTTCACGGGCACCACCTCGCGGATCGGCGGGATCGGCCTGGACGTGCTGGCCGTGGAGGGGCTGCGGCGCCATCGCCGGGCCTACCCCGAGGTACCGCTCGAGGTGGGCACCTTCGAGGCCCTCCCGGCCGGCGGCGTGCACGCCTGGCGGCGCGACGGCGAGCACCACCAGTGGAACCCCGACACCATCTCGGCCATCCAGCACGCCGTGCGCGGCGGCGCCCCGACTCGTACGAGCGCTTCACCGCGATGGTCAACGACGAGTCGCGCGCGGGCCACGCTGCGCGGGTTGCTCGAGCTGAACCTGCCCGATCAGCCGATCCCGCTCGAGGAGGTCGAGCCCGCGAAGGACATCGTCAGGCGCTTCGCCACCGGGGCCATGTCGCTCGGATCGCTCTCGCGCGAGGCCCACGAAACCCTGGCCATCGCCATGAACCGCATCGGCGGCAAGTCGAACACCGGCGAGGGCGGAGAGGACCCCGTTCGCTACACGGCGGACCCCAACGGCGACCGCCGCCGCTCGGCGATCAAGCAGGTGGCGTCCGGGCGCTTCGGCGTGACCGTGCAGTACCTCGTGAACGCCGACGAGCTGCAGATCAAGATGGCTCAGGGCGCCAAGCCCGGCGAGGGCGGCCAGCTTCCGGGCCACAAGGTCGACAGCTACATCGCCAAGATCCGCCACTCGACGCCCGGCGTGGGCCTGATCTCCCCGCCGCCGCACCACGACATCTACTCGATCGAGGACCTCAAGCAGCTCATCTTCGACCTGCGCTGCGCCAACCCGGAGGCGCGCATCAGCGTGAAGCTCGTGTCCGAGGTGGGCGTGGGCACGGTGGCGGCCGGCGTGGCCAAGGCCAACTCCGACCACGTGGTGATCGCCGGACACGACGGCGGCACGGGCGCCTCCCCGGTGTCCTCGATCCAGTCGGCGGGCGTGCCGTGGGAGATCGGGCTGGCCGAGACCCAGCAGACGCTCGTGATGAACAAGCTGCGCGACCGCATCGTCGTGCAGGCCGACGGCCAGATGAAGACGGGGCGCGACGTGGTGATCGGGGCGCTCCTGGGCGCGGAGGAGTTCGGCTTCTCGACCGCTCCGCTGATCTCGCTCGGCTGCATCATGATGCGCGCCTGCCACCTGAACACCTGTCCCGTGGGCATCGCGACGCAGGACCCGGAGCTCCGCAAGCGCTTTCGCGGCCAGCCCGAGCACGTCGTCAACTTCTTCTTCTTCATCGCCGAGGAGGTGCGCCACCTCATGGCGCAGCTCGGCATCCCGCGCTTCGAGGACCTCGTGGGGCGCACCGACCTGCTCCGTGCCGAGGAGGCCATCGAGCACTGGAAGGCGCGTGGGGTGGATCCTCACCCACCTGCTCACCGCACCCGACATGCCGCCCGAGGTGGCGCGCCGGCGCGTGCGCCCGCAGGATCCGGTGCTCGAGGACCACCTCGACCACGAGATCATCGAACAGGCCCGAGCGGCCATCGACCGCGGCGAGCGGGTGAGCCTCGAGCAGCGCGTTCGCAACCCGAACCGCACCGTCGGGCTCCTCTCCGGGGCGATCGCCCGCCGTTACGGCGCGGAGGGGCTGCCCGAGGGCACGATCGACATCGAGGCCCACGGGTCGGGCGGCCAGAGCTTCGGCGCCTGGCTGGCACCCGGGGTGTCGATCACCCTGCGGGGCGACGCCAACGACTACACCGGGAAGGGGTTGTCGGGCGGGGTGCTGTCGGTCCGCCCGCCCGACAATGCCGGGTACGCCGCGGAGGACAACGTGATCGTCGGCAACACCGTGTTGTACGGGGCCACCTCCGGCGCGCGTTCTTCCGCGGGATGGCCGGCGAGCGCTTCGCGGTGCGCAACTCGGGCGCGCACGCCGTGGTCGAGGGCACGGGCGACCACGGCTGCGAGTACATGACCGGCGGGCGCGTGGTGGTGCTCGGACCCACCGGTCGCAACTTCGCGGCCGGGATGAGCGGCGGCGTGGCCTACGTGCTGGACGGGACCGGCACCTTCGCGGAACGCTGCAACACGGAGCTCGTCGACCTCGAGCGGCTGACCGCGCAGGACCTCGAGGAGGCTCGTGGCCTCGTGCTCGAGCACGCCGAGCGCACCGGCAGCCCGGTGGCCGAGCGGGTGCTCGCCAACTGGGCCCATCCGGGCGCCTCGTGGGTCAAGGTCATGCCGCGCGACTACAAGCGCGCGCTCGCCGAGGCCGCGGAGCGCGAGGCGGTGGGTGGGGGTGAGTCGACCAACCTCGGTGTCCCGACGGGCAGCGAGGAAGACGTGGTGGCGGCGTGATGTGGCGGTACGGCCGCGTGGGGCCGGCGTGGGCGCCGGCGCCTTCGGGCAGGGGGCCGGCAGCTGATGGGCAAGGTCGGCGGCTTTCTCGAGATCCAGCGCCAGGATGGGCGCAAGCGCCCCGTGGCGGAGCGCGTCGGCGACTTCCGGGAATACCAGCAGGGCCTGAGCGTGCCCGAGCTCCAGGAGCAGGGCGCACGCTGCATGGAGTGCGGCGTGCCGTTCTGCCATTCCGGCTGCCCGCTCGGCAACCTGATCCCGGACTGGAACGACCTGGTCTACCGCGACCGGTGGAAGGAGGCGATCGACTCGCTCCACGCCACCAACAACTTCCCGGAGTTCACGGGTCGCATCTGCCCCGCCCCGTGCGAGGCCGCCTGCGTGCTCGACATCAACGACGACGCGGTCACGATCAAGCAGATCGAGGTCTCGATCGCCGACCGCGCCTTCGCCGAAGGCTGGGTCAAGCCACGCCGCCCCCGTGCGCACGGGGCGCAGCGTGGCCGTGATCGGCTCGGGCCCCTCCGGACTGGCGGCCGCCGCCGAGCTCAACCAGTTCGGCCACCTGGTCACGGTCTACGAGCGCAAGGACCGTCTCGGCGGACTCCTGCGCTACGGGGTGCCCGACTTCAAGCTCGACAAGGCGGTGGTGCAGCGGCGGATCGACCTCATGGCCGAGGAGGGCGTCGAGTTCGCCTGCAACGTCGAGGTCGGCCGCGACGTCACGGCCGACGAGCTGCGGGAGCGTTACGACGCGGTGGTGATCTGCACCGGCTCGACGGTGCCGCGCGACCTGCCGGTCCCGGGGCGCGAGCTCGACGGCGTGCATTTCGCCATGGAGTACCTCGAGCAGCGCAACCGCTTCGTGGCCGGCGACTACCCGGACGGCACGCCGATCAGCGCGGCCGGCAAGCACGTGGTGATCATCGGCGGCGGCGACACCGGCGCCGACTGCCTGGGCAACTCGCACGCGAGCGGCCCGCGAGCGTGCGGCAGTTCGAGGTGCTGCCCGAGCCGCCGCCGACGCGCCCGGAGGACCGCACGCCGTGGCCGCAGTGGCCCGCCATCCTGCGCACCTCCCCCGCCCACGAGGAGGGCGGTGAGCGCCAGTTCAGCGCGATGACCACCCGCTTCAGCGGCACGGGCGGTCGGGTCACCCACCTGCACGGCCACCACGTCGGTCCGCCGCCCTCCTTCGACAAGGTGGAGGGCAGCGACTTCACGCTCGAGGCCGACCTGGTGCTGCTGGCCATGGGCTTCCTGCACTGCGAGCAGCCGCTCCTCGAGCAGTTCGGGGTCGATCGCGACCCCCGCAACAACGTGGCGTCGATCGGTCACGCCACCTCGGTGCCGGGCGTGTTCACCGCGGGCGACGCCCACCGGGGGCAGTCGCTGATCGTGTGGGGAATCGCCGAGGGCCGCCAGGCCGCTCGCGCCGCCGACCGCTACCTCGACGGGCTCGAGGGCGAGGGCGAGGACCTGATCGGCGCTCTCATCGCCGGCTGACGCGGCGGAACCGGGCGCGGAAACGCCTTTTCGAGTCTCCACGGCTGGCACTGTCCTGCCCTGCAGCCCTACTGTGGGCGTAAAGCAGGACAGCGCGTCCCAGACCATCCTCTCCGCACTTGCCCGCCACCACCTTCGACCCGCACGTAGCCGCCCACTGGATCGAGCGGTTTCGCGCGGGCGCCCGCGAGCGCGTGCGCGACGAGCTGGCGGTGGAGGAGCCGCTCGAGATCCGGGTCGACGGCAGCCCGCTCGCCGTGACCATGCGCACCCCCGGCGAGGACGAGGAGCTTGCGGCGGGCTTCCTCCTGGGCGAGGGGCTGGTGACCGGGCCGGGCGACCTGGCGTCCGTGGGGCTCGCGGAGGACCTCGCCGCCAACGTTGTCGAGGTCCGCACCCGAAGCGGCCTCCGGCGAGACCCGTCGGCCGAGCGCCGCTTCCACCTGAGCTCGTCGTGCGGCATCTGCGGAAAGGGAGCGCTCGAGCTCGTGCGCCAGGAGGCGCCGCCGGCCCGTCCGGTCGCGCCCGGGTCGATCGAGCCCGAGCTGGTCATAGGGGCGCCCGACCGCGCGCGCCGGGAGCAGGTGGCGTTCGAGCGCACCGGTGGCCTCCACGCCACGGCGCTCTTCGACTGCGCCGGCGAGCTCATGCTCCTGCGCGAGGACGTCGGACGCCACAACGCGATGGACAAGGCCATCGGCGCGCTTCTCCTCGCCGGCGCGCTTCCCACCCCCGGCACGGTCGCGTGCCTCAGCGGCCGCTCCTCCTTCGAGCTCGTGCAGAAGGCCGGCCTGGCGGGACTCGCCGGGATCGTGGCCGTGGGCCCGCCCTCGACGCTGGCCGTCGCCCTCGCCCGCGAGCGTGGCATGCTCCTGTGCGGATTCGTCCGCGGGGAGTCCTTCAACGTGTACGCGGGCTCTGAGCTGCTGGCCGAATAGCTCTTTTCGGGAAGCACCCGGAGGGGTAACGTAGACGTATCCTGCAACGAACCTCTCAATCGTGAGCGACACCCCGATCACCCCAGCCGGCGCCTTCGAGGCCCTCTTCCGCAAGGGCGAGGAGAGCGGCTGCCTGGAGTTCTCGGAGTTTGCGGCGCTGGTGGAGGAGCACGACCTCGAAGAAGGGTCGGTCGAGTCCCTCTACGCCGAGGCCGAGAAGCGCGGGATCGAGGTGGCCGAGGACTGCGGCGCCAAGGCCGAGGCCCCGGCGGCCACCTACGAGCGCACCGACGTGGCCGACGCCACCAGCGACTCCCTCCAGCTCTTCCTGCGCGACATCGCCCAGCGCCCGCTGCTCACCGCGGTCGAGGAGGTGGAGCTCGCCAAGCGCATCGAGAAGGGCGACCAGGCCGCCAAGGACCGCATGATCGAGTCGAACCTGCGGCTGGTGGTGGCCAACGCCAAGCGCTACCGCGGGCTCGGCCTGCCCTTCCTCGATCTGATCCAGGAGGGCATCCTCGGCCTCATCCGCGCGGTCGAGAAGTTCGACTACCGCCGCGGCTTCAAGTTCTCCACCTACGCGACCTGGTGGATCCGCCAGGCCATGCAGCGCGGGCTGCAGCAGCACTCGCGCACGATCCGCATCCCGGTGCACATCGGCCAGGAGCTGATGAAGGTGCGCGGTGCCGAGCGGCGCCTCTCGAACGAACTCGGTCGCGATCCCACGCCCGAGGAGCTGGCCAAGGACGTCGGGCTCACGGTCGAGCAGGTGGAGGAGCTCCGCTCCGCCGAGCGCGCGCCGGTCAGCCTCGAGACGCCGGTCGGATCCGAGGGAGACACGGAGCTCGGCTCGCTGGTGCCCTTCGACGGCCCCACGCCGCTCGAGGAGGTCACCGTGGAGCTCGAGGAGCAGTCGATCCGCCGCGCCCTCGAGCGGCTCGACCCGAGCGCCCGGATGGTCATCGAGCTGCGGTTCGGCATCGGCGGCGGCGAGCCGCTGCCGCTGCGCGAGGTGGCCAAGCGCACCGGCCTGTCGGCCGAGGGGGTCGCAAGCTGGAGCGGCGCGCGTTGCGCAAGCTCGCCGAGGAGCGCGAGCTGCAGGCCCTGGCCGCCTGAGCACCGCGCTGAACCACCGCCACCCGCCCGCCGGCTCGTGGTCTAGGATCCGCTGCCGATGAAGATCGCGATCTTCCTCGCCCCCTGGGTGATCCTCGGTGCCGGAGTGCTGTTCGTGGCGTTCTCGGGCGGCCCGAGCCGCGCGCGCCAGGCCTACCTCACACGCGGCAACCGGGTCGTCCGTCTCATTGCGCCGCTGGTGTTCGTGGGCATGGGTATCGCGGTCCCCGCCGTGGTCATCGCCGACCAGGATCAGGCCCTCGGTGGCGGCGGCTCGCTGAGCAGTCAGCGGCCCTCGGAGGACGACGCGCGGGGCAAGTCTCTCTTCGGCGCCAACTGTGCGACCTGCCACTCGCTAGCCGCGAGCAACGCCCGCGGCGTGACCGGGCCGAGCCTCGACAACCTGGGCCTGCTCGACGAGAAGCGGGTGCTGAACGCCATTCGCATCGGAGGCAGCGGCAAGGATCAGATGCCGGCCGGCCTGCTGGAGGGCGAGAACGCCGAGGCGGTGGCGAAGTACGTCGCGCGGGTGGCGGGCCGGTAGCTCCGGCGCCGCCATCGCTGCGCCCGCAATTTCGGCTCAGCCGCCGCCCGTCTCGGCGCGCCAGCGCTCGCGGTTGCGCTCGCCGAGCTTCCGAAACGCGGGAACGAGGCGTATGCCCGCGCGGGGAAAGGTGTAGAGCAGCCGGCCGAGCACTCCCCGCCAGGCCGGCATCACCGCCCTGAGCGCCGGGCCGTAGAGCAGCTCGACGCCGCGGTCGGCCACCTGGTCGGCCGTGAGCAGGCTCGGGGCCGAGAAGAGGAGCGCCGCCGCGTGGCCCTCGGCCTCCTCGCGCACCATCTCGGTGTCGATCGCGTCCGGGCACAGGCAGCGCACGGTGACCGGGCGTCCCGCTTCGTGCAGCTCGGCTTCGAGGGAGGTGGAGAAGGCCAGCACCGCGTGCTTGGTGGCCCCGTACACGGCCAGGCCCGGGGCGGGGCTGAACGACGACATCGAGCCCATGTTCAGTATCCGGCCGCCGAGCGTGCCCATGGCTTCGACCGCGGCGCGCGAGCCGTTGATCACGCCCAGCAGGTTGACGGCCACTATCAGCTCCACCGTCGCGTCGTCGTGGGCCTCCACGGCCTCGGTCCTGAGCACCCCGGCGTTGTTGACCCACACCGCAAGCCGGCTCCGCCCGGCCGCCTCGGCGGCCACGCGCCGGCAGGCCTCCGGGTCGCGGACGTCGAGCGCAGCCGACCACGACGGCTCTCCCAGTGCCGCGGCCGTGGCCTCGGCGGCCCGTTCGTCCACGTCGGTGGCCAGCACGGCCAGCCCGCGGGCCGCCAACCGCTCGGCGAAGGCCCGCCCCAGCCCGCGCCCCGCGCCGGTGACCACCGCTACCTCCATGGCGGGGGAGACTAGAAGGCCCACTGGATGGTTGATTCCCCGGCCGGCGTCTCGGCCACCGGGGGCGTCCCGCGGCGCCGACTACCCCGGTATCTCCGGCCGTTCGCGTGGCGTCCGAGCAACGCCGCTCTCCTGCCGGCGGAGTCGGTTGGTACGATGCGCGCCGTCAACCGACGGCCGAGGCCGTGCCCTCCCGGAGGGCGCGGCGCGGGGGAACCGATTGGTCCGAGGACCGGGGCGAATCGCCGTGTGGCGGCGTAGCGAACCGAAGCGCGAGCCCGACAGCTGACCCCGCAGGCCAATCGAGGTGAATGTCAGTGCAGGACGCAAGTGCCCGTAAGCAGTGGGTCGAAGACGATGAGGAGCGCCGCCTTCGCCAGTCGCAGCGGCGCCTGCGGGTGGTCGAGCAGCCGCCCGCGCGGCGCCCGGCCGGTCGTGCGCCGGGCGGCGCCGCCCCCCCCCGGCGCACCGTGCGCATCAACGGGCAGGCGCCCGCTCCACGCCGCCGTCCGGAGCGGGCGGATGGCCTGGCCGGTCGGCCGGACCGGCCCGCGCGCTGGGCGTTCGGCCTGGGGCTCTTCATGATCCTCATGGCCGTCGTCACCGGCGACCCCAGCGCGTAGGCGCCACCGCGATGGGGCATCGCGATCCGGCGCGCCGGACCGTGCGAAGCCCTTAAGAATCCGTAAAGCCGAGCGCGGCACCGATCCTTTCACCCCCTGCCCGCGTATAGGTCAAGGACGCCCCTCAGGATCGCCTCGACGATGTCGGAGCCGAGGCTCGGTCCTTGACCAGCCGCGTATGCTTACTTTACGTAAGCGACCGGCAGAGAGTGAAGCCATGAAGACCAAGGAAAGCCGCTTTCAGGTACACGACGAGCTGACCGCGCCCGAGCGCAGCCTGCCCATTCTCAAGGGTGCCCTCGCCGGCGGTGGGCAGCTCTCCAACTTCCTCGGCGTCATGGCGGGGTCTCCGGCCACCCTGCGCGCCTACGCGCGCTTCCGCTCCGAGCTGCGGCACGGCGCGCTGCCGCTGAAGACCCAGCAGCGAATCGCTCTGGCGGTGGCCGAGCAGCAGGGCAGCGAGTACTCCCTGGCGACCCTGCAGCGCACCGCTCGTGAGGCCGGGCTCGGACTCGACGAGATCTCCCTCGCCCGCGAGTTCGACTCCCGGGACGAGCGCGAGTCGGTGCTTCTTAGCTACGTCAAGGCGGTTGTGCAGGCCGACGGCGCGCCGCCGCTGCACCTCCACGAGGAGGCCCGTGAGGCCGGCTGGAGCGACGAGCAGATCCTCGAGGCCTTGGCCCATGTGGCGCTCGGCACCTTCACCAACCTGCTCACGCGGGCGGGCGACGTGCCCCGTGACGGCTCGGGCGAAGAGGGCAGGATGGTTCAGGCCGCCTAACCGCTGGTAGCTTTCCGCTCGAGTGAGGGGGGAGCAGTGGCCACAGCCGTCGGGGTGAAGGGCGAAGCGTCCGCGGGCGGGCATCCCGGCCCCGAGTGCTGCGCGGGCTACCGCCGCGCGGTGGAGCTCATCGGCAAGCGCTGGACGGGGGCGATCGTGCTCGTGCTGATGGACGGGCCGCTTCGCCCCTCGGAGATCCGGCAGCGCGTGCCCGACCTGTCGGACCGGCTGGTGTCCGAGCGGCTGCGGGAGCTCGAGGCCGAGGGGGTGGTCGAGCGGGCCGTGCTCGGCGACAGGCCGGTTCGGGTCGAGTACGCGCTCACCGCCAAGGGCCGGGCCCTGCAGGGCGCCGTCGGGGCGCTGAAGGCCTGGGCGGCCGAGTGGTGCTGACGGCCCCCGGGCCGTGTGCCCGGTAGCCTGACCCGCCGCTCCCCGAGGCAAAGGACCCGATGGCCGACCAGCCGAAGACCGCCGACGACGTCCGCGCCCTCGTCGACGAGCACAGCATCCGCTTCATCCGGTTCTGGTTCACCGACATCCTGGGACAGCTCAAGAGCTTCTCGATCAACCAGGCCGAGCTCGACGACGCGTTCGAGGGCGGCATGGGCTTCGACGGCTCCTCGATCACCGGCTTCAACGCCATCGAGGAGTCGGACATGATCGCCATGCCGGACCCTTCGACCTTCGCGATGCTGCCGTGGCGGCCCGACGAGCAGGGGGTGGGGCGGATGTTCTGCGACGTCGTCACCCCCAACCGCGAGCCCTACGAGGGCGACCCGCGCCACGTGCTGCGCCGCGCCCTCGAACGGGCGGAGTCGATGGGGTTCGACGCCTTCAACGTGGGGCCGGAGCTCGAGTTCTTCTACTTCCGAAGCGCGCGGCCGGACGGCAAGCCGGAGGTGCTGGACGAGGGCGGCTACTTCGACCTGACCACGCTCGACGCAGGCTCAGACGTGCGCCGCGAGACGGTGCTCGCCCTCGAGCAGCTGGGCATCCACATCGAGTACACCCACCACGAGGTCGGGCCCTCGCAGCACGAGATCGACATGCGCTACGCGCCCGCGATGAAGATGGCCGACGACTGCATGACCTACCGCATCACGGTCAAGGAGTACGCGATGAAGTACGGCTGGCACGCCACCTTCATGCCCAAGCCGCTGTTCGGCGAGAACGGCTCCGGGATGCACACCCACCAGTCGCTCTTCAAGGGCGGCCGCAACGCCTTCTACGACGCCGACGACCAGTACTTCCTGTCGCCGGTCGGCAAGGCCTTCATCGCGGGGCAGCTGAAGCACGCGCGCGAGATCTCCTCGATCTTCGCCCAGTGGGTCAACTCGTACAAGCGCCTCGTGCCCGGCTACGAGGCGCCCGTGTACATCGCGTGGTCGCGCCGCAACCGCTCGGCGCTCGTGCGCGTGCCGCTCTACCACCCGGGGCGGGAGCAGGCGACGCGCATGGAGCTCCGCTGCCCCGACCCCGCGTGCAACCCGTACCTGACCTTCGCGGCACTGCTGCAGGCCGGGCTCGAAGGGGTCGAGAAGGGCTACGAGCTGCCGGAGCCGATGGAGAAGAACCTCTACCACCTGTCGCCCGACGACCGCCGGCGCCTGGGCATCGAGCAGCTGCCGGAGACGCTCGGGGAGGCGATCGAGCTCACGGCGGAGTCCGAGCTCGTGCTGCGCACCCTGGGCGAGCACATGTTCAACCGCTTCGTCGAGATCAAGCGCCAGGAGTGGGACGACTACCGCGTGCAGGTCACGCAGTGGGAGCTCGACCGGTACCTGCCGGTCTTGTAGAGGCGCCGGCGCCGGCCGCATTTAGCGGCCTTTTCGCTTGAGCCTTGACCGCCGGCTCTACGACAGTCGTCGAACTCGGGAACTTCTGACGCCGCCGGTGCGTCATAGGGGGACTTGGCGAGCGCGTCCAGACGCGCCAAGAGCACTCAAGCCCCGACCGCAGGTACCGATAGAGAGACCATGGCCGTTCCCACCTACTCAGGAAGCTTTGGACCCGCCGAAGCCGAGCGGCTGCTCTGGCGCGCGGGCTTTGGACCCAAGCAGGGCGAGATCGAGGCGCTTGCCGCCAAGGGGCTCGCCGGCGCCGTCTCGTCGCTGACCAATCCGCCGAGGGAGAAGCTCACCGGGCCGCAGCCCCGCCCCGATGGCCGGAGCCTCAACCCCGCGGTCACGAGCGGGCACAACGCCCTTTGGTGGCTCGACCGCATGGTCCGCACCAATCAGCCGCTCGTCGAGCGCATGACGCTCGTCTGGCACGACTGGTTCGCCACCCGCGGCGTTGGCCCCGGCAAGCGGCGGATGCCGCTCGAGCAGAACTACATGCTGCGCCGCCACGCGCTCGGCAACTTCCGCGCGCTGGCGCTGGAGGTGACGCGCGACCCGGCCATGCTCCTCTTCCTCTCCGGCGTGCACAACCGGATGGGCAAGCCCAACGAGAACTACGGGCGCGAGCTGATGGAGCTGTTCACCCTCGGCGCCGGCAACGGGTACAGCGAGCGCGACGTGCGCGAGCAGGCCCGGGCGCTCACCGGGTACACGTTCACGCGCGTCACGAGCCGCGGCCACGAGGGCTTCCGCTACGACAAGCGCCGCCACGACCCGGGCAGGAAGCGGATCCTCGGCAAGACCGGGCGCTTCGACGCCAGGGACGCCGTCGATCTCGCCGTCAGGCATCCCGCGCACGGCCCGTTCTTCGTGACCAAGCTGTGGTCGGCGTTCATACCCACGCCACCGGAGCCGGGCACGCTCGGCGAGCTCGTGAGCCTCTACCGCTCGCGCCGCTACGCGGTGAAGCCCGTGGTCGAGGCCATCCTCAAGCACCCCGACCTGTATCAGGGCCCGCGCATGGTCAAGCCACCGGCCGTGTACGCCGCCGGGCTGATCCGCGCCCTGGGCGACGGCATCACCCAGCGCTCGTGGTCGGGCGCCGACTACGGCGGCGACTCGGGCCAGCGCCTCTTCGACCCGCCGAACGTGTCCGGCTGGGACGAGTCGAGCTGGCTCGACACCGGCACCTTCCAGGGCCGCTGGAAGGTCGCCCGGCTCATCGCCTCCGAGTACTCGCTGTCGCCCGGCGAGAACCGCGACTACCCCGCCAACGAGGACGGCGACACGGCCGTGAACCGGGCACTCGCGTTCTGGGGGAGCCCGACCCTGACCCGGGAAACCCGCCGGACGTTGATCGAGTTCGCCGACGCGTGCGCGAGGGACGCCAACGTCGAATACCTCCGGACCGCGTACCGGGTGAGCCGCCAGAACGCTCTCCGCATGCTGATCGCCACCGCCCCCGAATCCCACACGAGCTGAGCTGACATGGCCCTTCACTGCAGAAACTTCTCCCGCACCCAGTTCCTACGCGAGGCGGCGGCCGAGGCCGGTCGCGGCCTGCCGAACGTGGAGCCGGGCATGCCGATGCCCGCGGGCACCGGCCTCGACCGGCGCTCGTTCGTGCTCCGCTCCGCCGGCCTGGCTCTGTCGGTGTACGGCGGGCAGAAGCTCGGCTTCGACGCCCTGAGCGCCGGCGTGGCGCAGGCCCAGAGCGGCGGCGGGCAACGCGTGCTCGTGTCCGTGTTCCTCGAGGGCGGCGCGGACTCGATCTCGATCCTTGCTCCCACCGGCGACCCGCGCTACCGGCGCCTGCGCCCCACGCTCGCCCTTCCGGGCTCGAAGGGCTCGCCGTTCCGCGAGGACCGCCGGCTCCGCTGGCACCCCGTGGCCGCCAAGCTCGCCGCCCTGCACGCCGAGGGCAAGCTCACCGTGATGCCGTCGATCGGCTACGAGGGGCCGGACCAGTCGCACTTCACCTCGCGCCACTTCTACGAGGTGGGCGCCCGCCAGGCCAACCTGCCCACCGGCTGGCTGGGCCGCTACCTCGACCTGGTCGGCACGCCCGACAACCCGCTCCAGGGCCTCGCCCTGAACCGGCAGCTCGCCCCGTCGCTCGCCGCCGGACGCAATCCCGTGTCTGCCGCGAACTCCGTGACCGACTACACCTACACCGCTCCGTTCGTGTTCGACGACGTCGAGCGGCGGCTGCACCAGTACCTGCCGAAGGTCGGCGAGGCGCACCTGGGATCGAGCGACCCGGCCCTCCGCGAGGCGGGCTCGATTGCCTCGGACGCGGGTGCGCTGCGTGGGCAGCTCGGGCGCTACGCGGCAAGGGGCGTCAGGAGCCCGGTCATCTACCCCGGCTCCAAGAGCGGGGCTGGTTCGGTGGGCGGAGGCGTCGGCGCCGGTGGCGACATGTTCCCCGAGCGCCTGGCCGGCCTGGCGGCGCTCCTCGACGCCGGCGTGCCCATCCGCGTGGCCGCGCTCACCGGGCCGGGCGACCACGACACCCACGCCCAGCAGGCGAAGTCCTTCGGCAGCGACGTCAAGCTCACCGCCGACTCCCTGTTCGCCTTCCAGCGCGACCTCGAGGCGCGCGGCCTTGCTGACCGCGTGATCGTGCACGTGTGGTCGGAGTTCGGCCGTCGTGCCCAGGAGAACGGCTCCAAGGGCACCGACCACGGCGCCGGCGGCATCGGCTTCCTGATGGGCACGCAGGTACGCGGCAAGATGATCGGCGAGTTCCCGGGGCTCGCGAAGCTCGATCCGCAGGGGAACCTGAGGTCGACCTCGGACTTCCGCGCGCTCTACAGCTCGATCCTCGAGCAGTGGTTCGAGACCGACGCCGGCGCGGTCATTCCCGACGCCTCGCGGTTCGGGCGCTACGCGCTGATCAAGTAGCACGCGCGGCCACTGGCTCCCCGGGGCCTCAACTCCGGGGCCGGCCGGGCCGATGCATGCGTATGTCCGCCGCCGTTCCTGCTACGCGACCACGGTCTGCCGCCACGCGTCCTGCCCGCCGCCGTGCCGCACCGGCGCTTCCGGTCTACTCCGGCCCCTTCGGCGAGGCGCAGGCCGAGCGCCTGCTGTGGCGCGCGGGGTTCGGGCCGCGGCCGGGAGAGGCGTCGGCTCTGGCCGACAAGGGGCTTCGCGGCGCGGTGCTGTCGCTCACCCATCCGCCGCGGGCACGGCTCGAGGGCCCGGGCCCCACCGACTCCAAGGGCCGACCGATCGCCCCGGGCGACGCGTGGGGACATGACCACCTGTGGTGGCTCGACCGCATGGTGCGCACCAACCAGCCGCTCGTCGAGCGCATGGCCCTCAACTGGCACGACTGGTTCGCCACCGGCGACGTCGGCGCCACCCGCCTGAACCTGGCCCAGAACAGCCTCATGCGCCGGCGCGCCCTCGGCTCCTTCTCGGCGCTCCTCACCGACATCACCCGCGACCCGGCGATGTTGCTCTGGCTGTCCGGCACCGAGAACAGCAGGGACGCCCCGAACGAGAACTACGCGCGCGAGCTGATGGAGCTCTTCACGCTCGGCGCCGCCCGCGGCTACACCGAAAACGACGTGCGCCAGATGGCGCGGGCGCTCACCGGCTTCACCAACGACTGGAGCCGCGGCGTCGGGCCCCACCGCTTCCGCTTCGAGGCGAAGCGCCACGACGGCGGGGTCAAGCGCGTGTTCGGCCGGCGCGGGAAGTTCGACTGGCGTGACGCGTGCCGCCTGTGCCTCGAGAACCGGGCCCACCCCTCCTACTTAGTGACAAAGCTGTGGTCCTACTTCGTGCCCACCCCGCCGGCGCCCCGCACCGTCTCGTCGCTCAGCGCCCTGTACGTGCACGGGCGTTACGAGGTGCGCCCGGTGGTCGAGGCCATCCTCATGCACCCCGATCTCCACGAGGGCCCGCGCCTCGTGAAGCCGGCCATCGTGTACGTCGCCGGCCTGCTGCGCACCCGCGGACGGCCGCTCACCACGGAGTCGTGGACGTGGCTGAGCCACCTGAGCGGCCAGATGCTCTTCCAGCCGCCGAACGTGGCGGGCTGGGACGAGGATCGCTGGCTCGACACGGCCACGATCTGTGGGCGCTGGAAGGCGGCCAATACATCGCTCCAAGACCAGGAGATCGACACCGGCGACCAGACCTACGACGTCGCCGAGACGCCCGAGGCGGCGGTGAGCTCGGCGATCGCCTTCTGGGGCGGGCCGGGCATCACGCCCGAGACCCGCGGACGCCTGCTGGCCTTCTCGCAGCGTTGCGCCGACGGGATCGAGCACCGCTGGCAGCAGCGCTCCTACCGCGTGCTGCGTCAGAACGCGCTGCGCATGCTCGTGGCCACATCACCCGACTTCCAGACCTGCTGAGGTAGCCGTGGCCCACCACCACTGCCGCGACTTCGACCGCGCCGCGTTCCTGCGGGGAGTGGCCGCCGAGGCCGGACGCGGGCTACCGGCGGTCAAGCCCGGGACACCGCTTCCGGCGGGCACGGGCCTCAGCCGCCGCTCGCTGCTCATGCGCTCAGCGGGTATGGCGATGTCGATCTACGGCGCCTCGGCGCTCAGCCCGGGCGCCTTCGAGGCGGGCGTGGCCGAGGCCGCGGCGGCTTCCCCCAACGCTCCGGTGCTGGTCTCGGTCTTCCTCGAGGGAGGCATCGACTCGATGTCGGTGCTCGCCCCCACGGGCGACCCCAAGTACCGGCGGCTGCGGCCGAAGCTATCCCTGCCCGACGGCGCGGGCTCCGCGTTCGCCGAGGACGACAGGCTGCGCTGGCATCCCGCCGCGGCGTCGCTCGCCGCCCTGCACGGCGCGGGCAAGGTGAGCGTCTTCCCCTCGATCGGCTACGACCACGCCGACCAGTCCCACTTCACCTCGCGCCACTACTGGGAGGTGGGGCAGACGAACGCCAATGCCGCCACCGGATGGCTCGGCCGCTACCTGGACCGGGTGGGCACGGGCGCCAACCCCCTTCAGGGCCTCTCGCTCGACGGCAGCCTGTCACCGGCCCTCGCCACCGCGCAGGCGCCGGTGGCGGCCATAGAGGGGCCGGGGTCGTACGAGTTCTGGGGCCGGGGGGTGTGGGGCGACGTGGAGGAGTGGATGCACGAGGCCTTCGCCGACATCGGCGCCGCGCACGCCTCCTCGCCGGGCGCACTCGGAGCGGCCGGTGCCGTGGCCGCGCGGGCCGGCCAGCTGCGGCGCGACCTGCTCCCCTTCCGCGACGACGCGGACGGCAACAAGGCCTACACGAGCCCGGTCGAGTATCCGGCCGGCGACGACTTCCCCGAGCGCCTGGCCGGCCTCGCCGCCATGCTCGCCGCCGGACTGCCGATCCGGTGCGTCGCCCTCAGCGCGGGCGGTGACTGGGACACCCACGACAACCAGGAGGAGGACTTCGCCGACAGCCTGAAGCTCACCGCCGACTCGCTCGCCGCCTTCCAGAGCGACCTCGAGGCGCGCGGCCTCGCCGACCGTGCGCTGGTGCTCGTGTGGTCCGAGTTCGGGCGCCGGGCGGAGGAGAACGGTTCGGCGGGCACCGACCACGGCGCCGGCGGCACCGCCTTCCTCATCGGCACCCGCGCGCGTGGCCGCATGGTCGGTGAGTTCCCCGGTCTCGGCCGCGGCCTCGACGCCGAGGGCAACCTGCGCGCCACCTCTGACTTCCGCGGTGTCTACAGCGGCCTGCTCGAGCAGTGGTTCGCCACTGACGCCGCGGCGATCATCCCAGGCGCCGCGGGCTTCGCCCGGCCGGAGCTCGTGCGATGAGGCGCCTGGCACTGGTCGTGGCGTGCTCGGTACTGGCGGTGCCCGCCACGGCGGCGCACGCCGGCGGCTCCGAGCGGGCGACCGCGACGTCCACCGAGCGTCCGGCGAGCGCTCCCTCCCGGCTGCTCGTCACCGCCGGCGAGTGGCACCTGACCCTCTCGCGCCAGACGATCCTGCCGGGCACCGCGGTGATTCAGCTACTGAACGGGGGCGAGGACGCCCACGACCTGAAGCTGCGTCGGCTGCCGCCCCGTATCGCCCCCGCCGCGCCGCGCCCGCCGCAGCGCACGGTGTCGGTCCCGGAGACGCCGTCCGGTGAGATCTCGGAGATCGAGACCCGCCTTCCGCGTGGCCGCTTTCGGCTCTGGTGCTCGCTGCCCGGCCATCGCCAGGCCGGGATGCGGGCCGACCTCACCGTTCGGGGGTAGCCCCCTTCCCGGCGTCCCGCGCGGTGGCCGGAAGGTCGCGTCCCTGCCCGAGGCCCTCGAGATAGCGGGCCGTCAGATCGAGCAGCATGCGGTGGTAGGCCGTCCCGCCCACGAGCGAGCGCTCCACGCCGGGTGAGCTCTCGCCTTGTCGGACGGCGTTTAGGTAGCCCTCGAGCTCCGCGAGCTTCTCGCTGTGCCAGCGCACGCGCGCCCGCAGCAGCGGCTTCGGGTCCGCGCCGAAGAAGATCTTCAGCATGGCCTCGTCGCGGAGCTGGGGCGGCGCGGCCTCGGCGGCGCTCACCCACTCCCGCAGAGCGGCCGCGCCGCGGTCGGTGAGCGAGTAGAGCCGCCGGCGCCGCCCCCCCGGCTCCTGCTGCTCGGACAGGTAGCCAGCCGCGGCGAGGCGCGCAGGCTCGGCGTAGAACGTGGTGTGCGGCACCGGCCAGAAGTTCTCGACCGACTGCTCGATCGCCCGCTTCAGGTCGTACGGGGTCGACGGTCCCTTGTAGTCGATCAGCCCTAGAACCACGAACGATGTGCTGGTCAGGCGGGGGCTGTCAAACGGCATAGTACGTGTGGTACTGTTCTGGCCGAATCATCTGGACAGCATTGCGATCACGAGAGGAGAGTGTCATGTCGGGTGATCATCGCGCCTCGCCTCCGATGAACCGCCCCCGCGCGGACTTCGACGCGGTGGTGGTGGGCGCGAGCCTCGCGGGGTGCACCACGGCGCAACTGCTCGCCCGGCAGGGGGCCCGAGTGGCGCTCGTCGACAAGGTCCCCGACGCCAACGCGTTCAAGCGCATCTGCGGGCACTACATCCAGGCCTCGGCGGTGTCGACCCTCGAGCGGCTCGGCCTCATGGGCGCGATCGAGGCCGCCGGCGGCGTGCGCTCGCACGTGCGGCTGCACACGCCGTGGGGCCTCATCCTCGTGCCGCCCGGTGCACGGGTCACCCGCAGCGTGAACATCCGGCGCGAGCGGCTCGACCCGATGCTCCGACACGCCGCCGCCGAGCAGGCCGGTGTCGAGCTCATCCTCGGCCGCACGGCGCGGCGTGTGCTCGACTGCGGCGCGAACGGCGTCGAGCTCGCCGACACGGCGGGGCAGGCCACCCGTGTGCGGGCGCCGCTCGTGATCGGAGCGGATGGGCGCGACTCGCCTGTCGCGCGCATGGCGGGCCTGCGGAGGCGGATCAGCCCGCACGGCCGCTTCAGCTACGCCGCCTACTACGAGGGGCCGCCACCCGAGGGTGCTCCGGACGGCACCATCTGGTACCTGGACCCCCACTGGGCCGCCGCCTTCCCCACCGACAGCGGCCTGACGATGTACGCGTGCATGCCGACCATGGACCGCCTGCCGGAGTTCAAGGGCGACCCGGCCGCCGGGCTCGAGTCCTTCGTGGCCGGCCTGCCGAGTGCACCGCCCATAGGCGCCTCGCGCCGTGTCTCCCCGGCCTTCGGCAAGATCAAGATGCCGAACGTGCAGCGAGGACCAACCGGGCCGGGAGTGGCGCTCGTAGGGGACGCCGCGCTGGCCACCGACCCACTGTGGGGTGTGGGATGCGGCTGGGCGCTGCAGTCCGGTGAGTGGCTGGCCGACAGCGTCGCCCCGGCGCTGCGCGGCGAGGAGCCTCTGGAAGGCGGCCTGCGCCGCTACGCCCGCCGCTGGCACCGCCAGCTCGCCGGCCATGCGTTCATGATCCACGACTACGCCACCGGTCGGCCCTTCAGCGGCGTCGAACGCCTGCTGTACTCGACCGGCGCGCAGGACCCGCGGGTCGCGGAGCGCCTCAGCGTGTTCGGCACGAGGAGCATCGGCCTCGAGCGGCTCCTCACGCCCCCGGTGCTCACGCGGGCAGTGGCCACGGGGGTACGCGCTCGCCTCGAGCGGCGCGGCCGCGTCCTCGCCGGGAAGCACCAGCCACGAGGCATTGGCGTGACGGCGCGGGCCGCGGGCGGTGAGGCCGCGAGCTCGTGGGAGCCGGCGGGCGGCGACCTCCGGGCCGTCTCGTGAGGCTGTACCGGCGGGTGATCCGGCGGCTCGGTCACCGACGCTGGTTCGCGGCCCTGGGCCGGCGGCTTGCACCGGTGGATCGAATTCTCTACCGCGCCACCGGTGGCCGGTTCGGAGTGACGGGCCCGCCTGTCTACCCGGCTCTCCTGCTCACGACAACCGGCCGGCGCACCGGCCAGGAGCGGACGACGCCGGTGATGTACGTGAGAGACGGCCCGCGCTTCGTGGTGAGTAGCGAGAACTTCGGCCAGGAGCGCCCTGCGTCCTGGCCGCTGAACCTCGAAGCCGAACCACGGGCCAGGGTCCAGGTCGGCAAGGAGGTGCTTGCCTGCCACGCGCGCCGAGCCACCGAGGACGAGGTGACGAGGTACTGGCCCCGGCTCGTCGAGATGTGGCCCGCGCACGAGAGCTACCTTCGCCGCAGCGGCGTGCGGCACACGTTCGTGCTGGAGGTGAGCTGACGCGGTCGTGGCCGGCCGGCGCGGCGGAAGGCCTCACTTCGGCGCCGCCCGGGCCGCCTCAGGCCAACAGCGCGGCCAGCTCCTCCGGCTCGCTGACCGGCCGCTGGCACGCGAAGCGCTCGCACACGTACGCCGCCGCCCGGCCTTCCACCGGCTCGCGCCCGTTCAGCAGGGGCACGCCGTCGGGCTCACCCCCCGCCAGCACCAAATGCGGGCGGAAGCTTCCTCGTACCACGCGCTCGAGTGGCTCGCGCGGCTCGCCGACGAGCGCCACCTCCTTGACCGGTGCGAAGTGGAAGTCCATGGCCTGCAGCAGGTGGGCGAAGGCCTGCGGGTGCTGAGGGGCCACCTCGTGCAGTAGCCGGAAGACGCCGACGGCGCGGCGCTCGTACTCCGCTTCGCCCGTGAGCGCGGCCAGGCGCAGCAGGCCGTAGGCGGCGCTCGAGTTGCCGGCGGGAATGGGGTTGTCCTCCAGGTCCTTGCGGCGGGCGACCAGCTGCTCGTGGTCGGTCGAGGTCTCGTAGAAGCCGCCGCGCGCCTCGTCGGCGAAGCGGGCCGTCATCTGCTCGGCGGTCTCGCGCGCCGCCTGGAACCAGCGCGGATCGAAGGTCGCCTCGTAGAGGGTGATCAGCGCCTCGAGCAGGAACGCGTGGTCCTCGAGGTAGGCGTTGAGCCGTGCGCGGCCGTCCTTGTAGGTCCGCAGCAGGTGCCCGGCCTCGTTGCGCTGCTCGCGCAGGAGGAAGTCCGCGCATCCGGCCGCGGCCTCCACGTAGTCGGGCCGCTCCAGGGCCGCGCCGGCGTCGGCCAGCGCCGAGATCATCAGCGCGTTCCATGCCGTCAGGCGCTTGTCGTCGAGCCCCGGCCAGACTCGCTCCGCGCGCACGTCGTAGAGCCGGCGCTTGATCTCCGCCAGCCGCGGCGGCTCGGGGCCGGCTCGCACCGGGATGTTCTCGCCCTCGAAGTTGCCGCGCTCGCTCATCCCGAAGTGGGCGATGGCCGCCTCGGCATCGTCCCCGAGCAACTCGCGCACCTCCTCGAGGGACCAGACGTAGAACTTGCCCTCCACGCCCTCGGAGTCGGCGTCGAGGGCCGAGAAGAACCCTCCCTCGGGCGCGCGCATCTCGCGCAGCGCCCAGTCGAGCGTCTCCTCGCAGATCTGACGGAAGAGGCCTTCGCCGGTCACCTGCCAGCCGTGCAGGTAGGCACGGGCCAGAAGGGCGTTGTCGTAGAGCATCTTCTCGAAGTGCGGCACCACCCACTCCGCGTCGACCGAGTAGCGCGAGAAGCCACCGCCGACCTGGTCGTAGATGCCGCCCGAGGCCATCGCCCGCAGGGTGTGGGCGCTCATCTCGGTCTCCCCGCGGCGCAGGAGCAGCTCGATCGCCGACGACGGCGGAAACTTGGGCGCCCCGCCGAAGCCGCCGTTGCGACGGTCGTACGACGAGCGCAGGCGGGCGACCGCCTCGTCGAGCGTGCGCGGGTCCATCGGCTCACGCGACGGCTGCAGCCGCGCGCCACCCTGCAGCCGCTCCACCACCCGCTCGGCGCCGGCGCGTATCTCGTCGCGCTTCGTCTCCCACGCGTCGGCCACGGCCTCGAGCACGCGTCGCCAGCTCGGCATGCCATGGCGGGGCTCGAGCGGGAAGTACGTGCCGGCGTAGAACGGCACCTGCTCCGGGGTGAGGAAGACGTTGAGCGGCCAGCCGCCGTGGCCGGTCATGGCCTGGCAGGCCTCCATGTATATGGCGTCGAGATCCGGCCGCTCCTCGCGGTCGAGCTTCACGCACACGAAGTGCTCATTCATGTAGGCGGCCGTGTCCTCGTGCTCGAAGGACTCGTGGGCCATCACGTGGCACCAGTGGCAGGCCGAGTAGCCGCTCGAGAGCAGGATCGGCCTGTCCTCGTTCTTCGCGCGCTCCAGCGCCTCGGGGCCCCACGGGTACCAGTCGACCGGGTTCTCGCGGTGCTGGAGGAGGTAGGGCGAGGTCTCCTCTTCGAGGTGGTTGGGCATCTGTTGCGAGGCTACCCCGCATCGCCGGAGCCGGAACCGCCGCCGCCGCCGTTGCGCGTGACCGCTCCACGCAGCTCCGCCCGCCTTATCTTCCCGCTCGCGGTCTTCGGCAGAGCGTCCACGAAGTCGACGATGCGCGGGTGCTTGTAGGGGGCCGTCTGGGCCTTGACGTGCTCCTGGAGCTCGCGCGCCAGGTCCTCGCCGGCGGCGTGGCCGCCGCGCAGCACCACCACGGCGCGCACCACCGAGCCGCGCAGCTCGTCGGGGGCGGCCACCGCGGCGGCCTCCGCCACCGCCGGGTGCGACACCAGCGCCGACTCCACCTCGAACGGGCCGATCCGGTACCCCGACGAGATGATCACGTCGTCGGTGCGGCCCTCGAACCACAGGTACCCGTCGTCGTCCTGGCGGACGCGGTCGCCGGTGCGCCAGGGGCTCGAGTCGTGGTCCAGGAAGAACGTGGGCACGGTCGCCGGGTCGGCGCACAGCTCGCCGTCCTCGACCCACAGGCGAAAGCCGGGAAGGGGTAGCCCCATCGAGCCCACCCTCACCGGCTCGCCGATTGGCATGCCGGTGAGGGCGCCGGTCTCGGTCTGGCCGTAGCCGTCGCGGATCCCCACGCCGGTGGCGGCGCGCCACAGCGCGATCACCTCCGGGTTGAGCGGCTCACCGGCGGCCACCGCCTCCCGCAGTGCCGGCAAGGGCCGCAGGTCGGCGCGCTTGACGATCGCCCGGTACTCGGTTGGGGCCATGCACAGCACCGACACCCCTTCGCGCTCGAGGGTCGCGAGGCGGGCGGAGGGGTCGAAGCGGACGTCCTCGAGCAGCGCGGTGGCGCCCATCAGCCACGGCGCGACGAACGCGTTGCGCGCCGACTTCGACCAGCCGCTCGCCGCCGTGCACCAGCAGAGGTCACCGGGACGGGCGCCGTACCAGTGCTCGGCCTGCACCCTCTGCCCCGTGAGGTAGCGCTGGCCGTGCCGGATCGGCTGCGGGCTCCCC
The DNA here is from genome assembly GCA_030446485.1 of Thermoleophilaceae bacterium. Taxonomy (GTDB): domain Bacteria; phylum Actinomycetota; class Thermoleophilia; order Solirubrobacterales; family Thermoleophilaceae; genus JAUJNF01. Next base: position 61,977 of record JAUJNF010000006.1, read on the forward strand.
GACGTGCCGGAGGTGAACGTGATGAGCGCGGCATCGTCCGGGCTAAGGGCGGCCGCCGGGGCGGGTGGGCCCGCGAAGAGCCGCTCGTCCGGCACGCTCACGACCGGGCCGTCGTAGCCGCTCGCGGCCACCGTCTCGAGGTTGCGCTCGTCGGCCACCACGAGGCGGGGCCGCACGGCGTCCATCCGCGCCCGCAGGTCGGCCGCGCGGAGCTGCTCGGTGGAGGGCAGAGCCACGGCGCCGATGCGGAAGCACGCCACCATGGCCAGCGCCCACTCGGGCCGGTTGCCGATCAGGGTCATCACCACGTCGCCGCGACCCACCCCGGCGGCCGCCAGCGAGCCGGCCAGGCGCGCGGAGCTGTCGCTCACCTCGGCGAAGGTGAGCTCGCGACGGCTCCCGTCCGCCCCGCGCGCCACCAGCGCGACGCGGGCACCGGGCGCGGCGTCGACGACGTCGCGCGCGAAGTTCACCGGCCCGATCCTAGGAGCGGCGGGCGGCCTGTCCGCCGAGCCGCGCTACGCGCGCGGCGTGCAGGCGGGCGCGGCGTCCCGCTCGACCGTGCGGTCCGGGTAGCGGGCGCTCAACCGGATCAGGTACTCACCCCGGCACACGCGGGGGTTGGTGATGAGGCTCAGGCGCCGACGGCGAGTGACGGTGCGGCCCCTCACCCGGCGCCTCACCTTCACCGTGCGCTGGGCGCCGGCGCGCAGCGTCAGCCGCTCGACCTCGACCTTCGTCACGCCGGCGGGCGGGTCGTTCGCCTGACCGACCTTGAAGCGCAGCTCCGCCGCGAACTGCCCGCTCTCGAACGGCGTGAAGCGTCCGCGTGCCGATATCTCCGTCTTCGACTGCGGCTCGCGCACCTCGATGATCACGTCGGCGATGTCCCCGCCGTTCTTGGCGCGGGCCAGGAAGAGATCGATGGTGGCCGTGAACGGCACCGGCGTAACGCCCACGGTCGCCGTGCCGCGCGCCTCGCCCCTGCCGATCCGGCTCGAGTCCGGGCAGTTGACGTTGCGGGCCTGCTCGTCGCTGCAGCGGCCCGGGCGGGCGCGGGCGTCGAAGCGAAAGCCACGTTGGAAGGCTATGGCGAGCGACTCGGGCAGCGAGTCCGGGGACTCGACCTGGCGCGGATCGACGTCGACGACGATGCTCGTGGCCCGGCCGGCCCCGTCCGGGTCGAGCGTGACACTCCTTTCGGGCAAGCGCTCCGCGGCGGTCGCGCTGGCGACGCCTACGGCCATGGCAAGCAGCAGGAGGAGGAGCGGCCGAGGCAACGTCAAGAGGCGAGCGTAGCGGTGTTGACGCTCGCCGGAGCCACCTACGGCCGTTTAGCGCGGCAGAGGCCGGGGAAGCGAAGGCCCGATGGCGGCCAAGCGAGTCAGGCCGAAGCTGCGGCGGACCGAGCGGGAGACGGTCGAGGCCAAGCGCAGGGGCGGCGCCCCCGAGGACCGGACCCCCGACAGCCCCCTGGAGCTCCAGGGCACGTCGAAGAGGGAGACCCTCAAGCGCACGGTCAAGGAGTTCCTGGCGGACGACATCACCGACCGGGCCGCCGCGCTCACCTACTACGGCGTGCTGGCGCTGTTCCCGGCGCTGATCGCGCTCGTGTCCATCCTCGGGCTGGTGGGCGAGTCCGCAACCCAGCCGCTGATCGACAACCTCAACGAGGTGGCCCCGGGACCGGCCCGCGAGATCCTCACCGGCGCCATCGAGGGGATCGCGGGCAGTCAGGGGTCGGCCGGGGCGGCGTTCGTGGTCGGGCTCGTCCTGGCGCTGAACGCCGCCTCGGGCTACATCGGCGCCTTCACGCGCGCCTCGAACGCCATATACGACGTCGAGGAAGGGCGTCCCGTGTGGAAGCGCAAGCCGATGCAGATCGGCATCACGCTCCTGCTCCTGATCCTCCTTGCCCTCATCGCCGTCGGGGTGACCGTCACGGGGCCCGTGGCCGAGGAGGTCGGCAAGCTCGTCGGCGCAGGCGACACGGCGGTCACCGCTTGGGGCATCGCCAAGTGGCCGGTGATCCTCGCGCTGGTCTCGTTTCTCTTCGCCTTCCTCTACTGGGCGGCCCCGAACGTGAAGCAGCCGGGCTTCCGGTTCATCAGCCCGGGCGGTCTGGTGGCGGTGCTCCTGTGGGTCGTGGCGTCGGCGCTGTTCGCCTTCTACGTCGCCAACTTCGGCTCCTACAACAAGACCTACGGCTCGCTCGGCGGAGTGGTGGCCTTCCTCGTGTGGCTGTGGATCACCAACATCGCGATTTTGCTCGGAGCGGAGTTCAACGCCGAGCTCCAGCGCAGCCAGCAGGTCGAGGCCGGCCGCGATGCTCCCCTGGACCAGCCCTTCCTCGAGCCGCGGGACGTGTCGAAGCTCGAGAAGTGAGCGGATACGCTCGCGGACCCGTGAGACGCCCAGGCCTGCTGCTCGTGCTGACCGTGGCCATCGCCGGCTGCGGCGGGGGCGGGGATGGCGACACCGCCTCCAGGCCCGCCGCCACCGCGGAGCGCTCTCCGCCGGCCGGCGGGCGCACCGCCGAGGACCCCGCCGACCGGGCCGCGCGCGAGCGCTACGTGGAGCAGGTCCGCCCCGCGTTCGCCCGGCTGCCGGCGGTGGACTCGCTGAGCGCCAGGGTGGGGGAGGCCGGGGCGCTCAGCGACATCACGCGAGCCGTCTCGAAGGCCGAGCGCGCCTTTGCGCCCACCGCGCGGCGGATCGAGGCCGTCGAGCCACCCGCCGAGGTCGTTTTCCTGCACCGGCGGCTCGTGGAGGCCAACGGCGCCTTCGCGCTCGAGCTGCAGGCCGCCCGCGCGAACGCCCAGGCCGGCAACACCGAGGGCGCCTCGGCCATCGGAAGCGCGGCCGACGGCTACCGAGCCGTGCTGGACGAGCTGGCCGCGCAGTTCGAGTCCCAGGGGTATCGGGGCCTCGGTGACCGGGCACCCGCGAGCTCAGGAACGCCTCCGCGGGTAGACTGACTCGCGAGTCAACGAGCCGATCAGGAGCCCCGACATGGCCGTCGCCACGCAGCCGTACGCAGAGCAGACCGACGAGCAGAAGGCCATCACCGAGATGGTCCACCAGTTCGTGGACGAGCAGGTGCTGCCCATCGCCGAGGAGCACGACCACGAGGACAAGTTCCCGGAGGACGTGGTCGCGCAGATGCGCGAGCTCGGCCTCTTCGGCGTGACCATTCCCGAGGAGTACGGCGGCATGGGCCTCGACCTGACCACCTACGCGCTGATCGTCGAGGAGCTGTCGCGGGGGTGGATCTCGATCTCCGGCATCGTGAACACCCACTTCATCGGCTCGTACCTGCTCATGAAGTTCGGCACCGACGAGCAGAAGGAGCGCTGGCTGCCGCGGATGGCCACCGGCGAGCTGCGTGCGGCCTTCTCCCTGTCGGAGCCCGGGCTCGGCTCGGACGTCCAGGCCATTGGCACGCGCGCCAAGAGGGACGGCGATACCCAGACGGGCACAGGCGACTGGGTGATCAACGGCCAGAAGATGTGGGTGACCAACGGCCTGCGCTCCGGCCTTGTGTTCCTGCTCGCCAAGTCCGATCCCGATGCGAGCCCGCCGTACAAGGGGATGACCTGCTTCGTCACCGAGAAGGAGCCCGGGCAGTCCGTGGGCGAGGGCCCGTACGCGGGCTTGACCGTTCCGCCCCAGATCAAGAAGATGGGCTACAAGGGCGTCGAGTCCACCGAGCTCGTGTACGAGGACTACCGCTGCCCGTCCGCGAACGTGCTGGGCGGCGAGGAGGCGGGCCTCGGCAAGGGCTTCGGGCAGATGATGGACGCCCTCGAGGTGGGCCGCGTGAACGTCGCGGCCCGCGGCGTGGGGATCGCCCAGCGCGCCCTCGAGCTCGCTCTGCGCTACTCGCAGGAGCGCAAGACCTTCGGCAAGCAGATCGCCGAGCACCAGGCGATCCAGTTCAAGCTGGCGGACATGGCCACCAAGGTTGAGGCGGCGCGCCTGCTTACCCGCAAGGCCGCTCGCCTGAAGGACGCCGGCGAGCGATCGGACCTCGAGGCGGGAATGGCCAAGCTGTTCGCGTCGGAGACGGGCAAGGAGGTGGTCGAGGACTCCTTCCGCATCCACGGCGGCTACGGCTACTCCAAGGAGTACGAGATCGAGCGGCTCTACCGGGACGCCCCGCTGCTGCTGATCGGCGAGGGCACCTCCGAGATCCAGCGCATGGTGATCGGGAAGAAGCTGCTGCAGCGGCACAAGGTCTAGCCCGAGCCCGCCTGCCGGGCGAGCCGGACCAAGGCCTCGGCCGGCTCGATCGCGCTCCGCCGCAGGAACTCCAGCAGGGTGGTCTCCGCCTCGCTGGCGCCAGACGGGCAGGTGGGTCCTGCGGCCCGAGGCGGGCGTGCCCAGTAGCTAGGATCCGCGGCCCCCGTGGCTTCCACAGACGCCAAGAGCCTCATCGAGCAGGCCGTCAAGAACGTGCAGGATGAGGTTCATTCGCTGCAGCAGCTGAAGCTCGTGTTCGCGGTCGAGCTGCAGGGCGGCCGGGACGTGCAGATGTACCGGGTCGAGTTGCCGGGGCCGGTGGTTACCAAGAGCATGGCGGGGGACGCGAAGGTGCGCGTGACCGTTCCGCGGGCCTTCTTCAACGTGATGGCCGTCGAGGGGAGGGTGGCGGACTGGCGCGAGGCGTTCGCGCATGGGCCGGCCAAGGCCTCGGGTCCCCCGCAGATCCTCAAGCTGATCGACAAGGTGGTCGAGCGGCACGAGGAGCGCGACCGCCTGCGCAAGCAGTCGCACCCCTAGCGGGGCACAGGCACCCGAGGGCACAGGCACCCCGATTCAGCCGGGCCCGCCGGCGACCTGCTCGCGGGGGCACCAGAAGGTGGTGCGGCCCCCCACCGTGGCCCGCTCGAGCGGCGTCCCGCAGCGTGGGCAGGCCCCGCCGCGGCGGCGGGCGGGCATCAGGTTTCCGTTGTGCACTCCACCGCGGCTGATCGCGTCCCTCGTCGCGGCTCGCAGCGCGCGGCGCAGCGCGTCGAGCTCCTGGCTGTTGAGCTCGCCGGAGAGCCGAAGAGGCGAGAGGCGCGCGCGCCACAGCGTCTCGTCCGCGAGGAGGTTTCCGACGCCGGCGATCGTCGACTGGTCGAGGAGGCGCGCCTTGAGGGGCAGTGTGCCGCGGCCGACCCGTCGGCGGAATGCGTCGCGGCCGATCTCGGCGGCGTCCGGGCCGAGGCCCGAGAGGTCCGGGTCGAGCACGGCGCGCGACAGGCGCCGCTTGTCGCGCAGGGCCAGTCGTCCTCCGTCCACGAATGTCACCGAGAAGCGGTCCCAGCCGCGCGGTGCAGGCTCGCCGTCCACCACCACGTGCCCGGACATGCCGAGATGCAGGCCGAGCACGGGGCCGCTCGTCTCCACCCACATCGTCTTGCCGCGGCGGTGGGCGCTCTCGAGCACGCGGCCGGTGAGGGCGGCGGCGATCTCGCCCGGCGCGTGAGGACGGCAGACGAAGGTGTCGGCGTCATCCACGGCGGCGATCGTGCGTCCGAGGGCCCTGCTCGCGATTGCCGCACGAGCACGCTCGACCTCCGGGAGCTCAGGCATTGGTGCGAAAAGCACGCATTGCGTTCTCTAGTCTGACCATGTGGCGGACACGGGGGAACTGCAGTTCACTGTCGCTCGCGTGCTCTCGGAGTCGCCCGTCCTGGAGCGAGCCGCTCCGCGCATCCTGGCCACCCTCGGTGAGGGGCTCGGGTGGAGCCTTGGAGTCCTGTGGGAGGTGGCGCCCGGCGGTGATGTCCTGCGCGCCTACCACCTGTGGAGCGTGCCGGACTACGACCTGACGGCCTTCGCGGAGGCCACCCGCCGTACGGCACTCCCCGTCGGAGTGGGCCTTCCCGGGCAGGTGTGGTCGAGTGGACGGCCGACCTGGTTCGCCGAGCTCGCGGAGGACGACAACTTCGTGCGCGCGCCGGCCGCGAACGAGGCGGGGCTCCGGTCGGCGGTCGTCGTGCCGGTTTGGGGCCGTCGCAACCTGCTGGGCGTCATCGAGCTCTTCTCGATCGAGCGACGAGAGCTCGAGCCCGAGCTGCTCGAGGCGCTGCGCGCCATCGGAGGGCAGATCGGCCAGTACGTCGACAACAGCCGTGCCGAGGACGCCGTGCGGGCCAGCGAGGCGACCCGCGCGGCCATGCTCGAGTCGGCGCTCGACTGCATCGTGGCCATGGACCACAGGGGCTACGTGGTCGAGTTCAACCCGGCCGCCGAACGGACCTTCGGGTACCGCCGCGCCGAAGTGGTGGGTCGCTCGATGGCCGAGTCGATCGTGCCTCCCGCGCTCCGCGAGGCCCACCGCAAGGGACTCGCCCACTACCTCGCAACGGGGGAGGGCGCGATCATCGGGCAGCGCATAGAGATCGTCGGGATGCGCGCCGACGGGACCGAGCTCCCGGTCGAGCTCGCGGTCACGCGGGTCGCCGGCAGCGAGCCGCCCATGTTCACCGCCTACCTGCGCGACATCACCGAGAAGAAGCAGGCCGACGAGGAGCGTGCGCGCCTGCTCGAGCTCGAGCACGGGGCCCGCGTGCGCGCTGAGCGCGCTGAGCGCAGCGCCGCGTTCCTCGCCGAGGCGGGCGCCGTGCTCGGAGCCTCCCTCGACTACGACACCACGCTCCAGCAGGTGGCGAGCGTGGCCGTCCCGGGCTTTGCCGACTGGTGCGCCGTCGACATGCTGCAGCCGAGCGGCTCGATCAAGCGCGTGGCAGTCGCCCATCGGGACCCGGGCAAGCGAGAGAACCTCCTGGAGATCGCCCGCCGGTACCCGACGAACCCGAACGTCGGACCGGTCGCCGTCGCCCTGCGCACCGGACGGTCCGAGCTGCTACCCGAGATCTCGGACGAGCTGGTCCTGAGCATGGCCCACGATGCGGAGCATCTGCGCCTGCTGCGCTCGCTGCGCCCGGACGCCGCGGTGATCGCCCCGTTGTGGGTGGACGACAACATCATCGGCGTGATGGCCTTGGCGGTCGCGGAGTCGGGGCGCCGCTACGACGAGTCCGACCTCGCGGTGGCCGAGGAGCTGGCCCGGCGGGCGGCGGCGGCCATCGAGAACGCCCGCGTGTACCAGGACCGCAGCCACATCGCACACACCCTCCAGCAGAGCCTGCTGCCGCCCGCACTGCCGGCGATCCCCGGCTGGGAGGTGGCCGGGCGCTACCGGACGAGCGGAGAGGCGAACGAGGTGGGCGGGGACTTCTACGACCTCTTCCAGACCGCCGACTCCACCTGGGTCTTCGTCCTCGGCGACGTATCCGGCAAGGGAGCCTCGGCCGCCGCCGTGACGGCGCTTGCGCGCTACACGCTCCGGGCGGCGGCGATGCGCGAGCGCCGGCCGAGCGGAATGCTCGAGATCCTGAACGACGCGCTGTTGCTGCAGCGGGGACCGGAGGAGTTCTGCAGCGTGATCTGCGGGCTGCTCGAGCTGGCCGGAGGCCACCCGCGGCTGACCATCGCGAGCGGCGGCCATCCGCTGCCCTGGCTCCTCCGGGCGAGTGGCGAGGTGGAGGAGGTCGGCGCACCGGGGATGCTGCTGGGCATCGGGCCGGACCCCCTGCTCGAGGACCGCAACGTCGAGCTCGGGCCGGGTGACAGCCTGTTTCTGTTCACCGACGGGCTGGTCGACGCTCACGCGCCGGAGGTGATCATCACCTCCGAGGATCTCCGCACGATCATGGCCTCGTGTTCAGGGCTCGAGCCGGCGAGGGCCGCGGAGCGGATCGAGCGGGCGGTGGTCGGGCAGCGCGAGTCCGAGGTGCGGGACGACATCGCCATCCTCGCGCTGCGGCTGAGCGCTACGAGAAACGGCGCGGCGCCCGGCCACGAGCCGGAGCTGGTGGCTCCGGGGGCCCCACCACAGCCTCCGGATCACACCACGTAGGGGTCGACCGCCCTCAGCACCTCGTCGCGCTCCAGGGCCTCGTCGAAGGCCTCCGGCGCGATCTCGGCCCCGCGCTTGAGCCTGATCAGCGCCGCATGCCGCCCCTCCACCTGCGCGATCGTGCCGGCTGCGGCGAGCAGCTTCTTGTCCTTGATCTGCGGCGCGGCGCCGTTGTAGGCGCTCACCCCCGTGTCCTCGAAGGTCTGGGCGAGAGTCAGGTACTTCTCCTGGCTGGCGAACGCGTCCCCGAAGTCGACCTCGGGGTCCGGAACCGGCTCACCGCCCAGGTTGCGGATCATCGTCGTGAGCACGCTCACGTGCTCGGTCTCGTTGTCTCGCAGCTCCGTGGTCAGCTCCTTCAGGTCGCCGCTCAGGCCCCTGACCTCGGTGAGCGCCTGCTCATAGAAGGCGGCCTCGAGCACCTCGAGCGTGTAGGCGAAGTTGAGGATGTCGACGTCGCCCGACTCGCCCTCCGCCTCCTGGGCGATCACCTGGCGGACGAGCGGCGTAACGGCGGCGCCCCCGTAGATCGCGCCCGCGGCCAGGGCGCTGCGCAGCATGAACGCACTGCGCGTCAGCCCACGGACCTCCACGGCGGCGAGCTCGGGCAGGACGAGCTTGGTGTTCGGCATGTTCATTCCTTTCCGGCCGGCTAGGCGATGAAGGGCTTGACGAGCTTCATGACCTCGTCCATGGTCTTGGGCTTGGCGAACGCGCCGTCGGGCACGGCGCCGACGAACTCGCCGCTGCCCCGAAGGCCGTTGCCGGCCAGGTCGTTGAGCGCGGCGGCGTGGCGAGCCTCGACGGTGTGGATGGCCAGAGCGGCGTTGAGGATGTCCTCGCTCATGATCTTGTCGGCCTGGCCCAGGTAGGCCGAGGCGCCCACGTTCTCGACCATCGCGGCGGTGGCCAGGATCTTCGCCTCTCCGCCGGCAAGGACCGAGTCGAATTTCGTCTTCGGCTTCTCCACCGCGGGAGAGCCGAGCTGCTTCACCACGCCGCTCAGCGCGTCGACGTGCTCCTGCTCGTTCTCTCCGATCCGCTTGGCCATGTCGACGAGCTTGGGATCCTTCACCACGCCGCTCGCGATCACCTTCTCGTAGAAGTCGGCTTCGATCAGCTCGAGCAACAGGGCGTACTGGGTGATCTCCAGGTCGCTGCCCCCCTGCGAGGCCGGGTCGTTGACGCCGCCCTGCACCCGCTCTCCCTCGCTGCCCTCCGAGCCGCTGCCGCACGCCGCCACCAGGGCCGCGAAGGCGGTGGCAGCGCCAGCTCCCCCGACCATCTGCATGAATCGCTTGCGCGACGCCCCATCGGCCACGCGCTCCCGCAGCTCCGCGCCCCCAGCCTGCCTGTGCTCCATCGCTCCCCCTCGATTGCCGAGCGCCGCACTCTACGCACAACGAGCGGCGTCCCGCGCCGGTCGCCAGAATGAGGCTCGTGACCTCCCTGCGCGGCCAGCTGCTCGTGGCCTCACCGGCGCTGGTGGACCCGAACTTCCGGCGCGCGGTGGTGCTGGTGGCCGAGCACGGCGAGGACGGCGCCATGGGTGTTGTGTTGAACAGGCCAAGCGAGATCCGGGTGTCCGACGCGCTTCCCGGGCTTCTCACCGTCATAGCCGACGACGAGCCGGTCTTCCGCGGTGGACCGGTGGGCCCGGAGGGCGTCGTGGTGCTCGCCCGGTTCAGTGAGCCGGGGCGTGCCGTGGCCCCGATCGCACCCGACGTCGGCTTCGTGGGCGCCCACGAGGAAGTGGACGACCTGGCCGGCGTGGTGCGGCGGGCCCGCGCCTTCGCCGGCCATGCCGGCTGGGGGCCCGGCCAGCTCGATGCCGAGCTGCGCGACGACGGATGGATCCTGGCCGAGGCCGAGCCTGACGACCTGTTCACCGAGGATCCCGAGGCCCTGTGGCGCCGAGTGCTCGAGCGCAAGGGCGGCCGCTACGCCCTGGTGGCGCAGATGCCGCTTGACCCCTCGCTGAACTGAGAGCAGGGCGGCTGGCCCGTCTGTCAGGTGGGCAGCACAACCGTCTTCAGCACGGTGCACTCGTCGATCGAGTAGCCGAGCCCCTCGCGGCCGATGCCCGAGTCCGGCTTGCGGCCGCCGAACGGGAAGTGGCCGACCCCGTGCGCCGGCGCGTCGTTCACGTGCACCATCCCGCACTCGAGCGCCCGCGCGGCGCCCCAGGCGCTGTCCAGTGCCGTCGATCGGGGAGCGCACCTCGAAGGTCCCGCCGCCGGCGGCCGGGCGCCACTCGCCGCCGATCAGGAGCCGCAGGGTCGCCGGGCCTCCGCCGGGATCCGGCTCCACGGCGGGGTGAAACAAGGAGGGCAAGTCGACCGCTGGTCGTGAGACGTCGCGGGATCTCGAGGAGGGGCGTGCGGGAACAGCTCGCCACGCGATCCAGCTCGCGTGGTGGTGCGCCGACACGCCGGCTATCCGGCCCGGTGGCCGATCACGTGGCTCACCATCCGGCAGCCCGGACAGGCGCCTGCGAAGGACTCGCCGGAAAGCTGCTCGCGCACCCGCTCGGGCAACGGCGGCGGCTCCTCGCCGCGCGCGCGTGCCTCCTTGGCCAGCGACTCGTAGCGCGGCTCGTGGTCGTGCTCCTCGAATCCGATCGGAGAGCCGCACCAGGGACAGAACTGCGGGCGCTGCGGGGCCGTCGACACTCGGTCAGCAGATGCGGGGCAGGGGATCGCCGGCCAGCATGTCCACCACGCGGCTGCCGCCGAACGCGGTGTCGAGCACGACCATGCCCGGGGGCTCGGCACGTACCTCGCCCACCACGGCGGCGTCCGCGCCGAGGGGGTGGGAGCGCAACGCGGCCACCGCCCGCTCGGCAGCCTCGGCGGCGACGATCGCCACCAGCTTGCCCTCATTGGCCACGTACAGCGGATCGATCCCCAGGATCTCGCAGGCGCCGTTCACCTCCGGGCGCACCGGCAGGGCGGCCTCGTCGAGCGTGATTCCCACCCCGGCGGCCATCGCCAGCTCGCACATCACGGTGGCCAGCCCCCCGCGGGTGGGATCGCGCAGGCAGCGCACCTCGTCGGTGGCCTCGAGCAGTGTCGCCACCAGCTCGTGGAGCGGCGCGCTGTCGCTCTCGAGGTCCACCTCCAGCTCGAGCTCCCCGCGGGCGATCATGATCGCCATGCCGTGATCTCCCAGCGTGCCCGACACGATCACGCGGTCGCCGGTACGGATGGCCGCCGGCCCGAGCTTGAGGTCGTGGTCCACGGTCGCCACCCCCGAGGTGCACACGTACAGGCCGTCGGCCTTGCCCCGCTCGACCACTTTCGTGTCGCCGGCCACGACCGCCACCCCCGCGTCCCTGGCCGCCCTCCCCATCGAGGCCGCCACCCGCTGCAGGTCGGCGGTCGGGAAGCCCTCCTCAATGATGAAGCCCGCGGACAGGTACAGCGGCCGTCCGCCCGCCATGGCCAGGTCGTTCACCGTCCCGTTCACCGCCAGCTCGCCGATGTCGCCGCCGGGGAAGAAGAGAGGCTTCACGACGTAGGAGTCGGTCGAGAGGGCCACGCCCGGGCCGACCTCGTCGTAGAGCCTGAAGCTCGCGCTGTCCCCCATGGGCTCGAGCAGCGGGTTGCCGAGCTCCTTCATGAACAGGGTCTCTACGAGCACGTGGGTGGACTTGCCACCGGCGCCGTGAGCGAGCGTCACGTGCTCGTCCATCAGCTTCACGTGCGGCCGCCGCCGCCGGCGCTCGATCGCGTCGAGCACGTCCTGCTCGGTGCGCGCCGCCATCCGGTTCAGGAGCCGGCCGGGTGCGCCGCGACCGCCAGGGACTCCCGAGCCTCGGTCGCACGACCGCGCCGCCGTGCCAGGCGGCCGTAGTTGTAGTAGGCGGCGCAGGCGCCCTCGCTGGAGACCATGCACGTGCCGATCGGGCGCTCCGGGGTGCACGCCGTGCCGAAGACCTTGCACTCCCACGGCTTGATCACGCCCTTCAGGACCTCACCGCACTGGCAGGCCTTGGGGTCGGCCACGCGCACGCCGGGCAGCTCGAAGCGCACCTCGGCGTCCCAGGCGGCGAACTCCGGGCGCAGCTTGAGGGCGCTCTGGGAGATGAAGCCAAGGCCGCGCCACTCGAACGTCGTGCGCAGCTCCATCGTCTGGGCGATCGCCTTCAGCGCCAGCGGGTTGCCCTCCTCGCGGACCACGCGCGCGTACTGGTTCTCCACCTCGCTGCGGCCCTCGGCGAGCTGGCGCATGACCATGTAGACGCCCTGCAGCACGTCGAGCGGCTCGAACCCGGAGACCACCACCGGCCGCGCGTAGTCACGGGCGATGAAGCGGTAGGGGCGGTTGCCGATCACGGTCGACACGTGGCCCGGCCCCAGGAAGCCGTCGAGGCGCAGGTCGGGCGAGTCGAGGATGGCCCGGATCGCCGGGATGATCGTCACGTGGTTGGCGAACAAATAGAAGTTCGAGATCCCCTCGGCGCGGGCTCGGAGCAGCGTGAGCGCGGTGGAGGAGCCGTGGTCTCGAAGCCGATCGCGAAGAAGACGACCTCGCGGCTCGGGTTTTGCCGGGCCACCTTCAGGGCGTCGAGCGGCGAGTACACCATCCGCACGTCCGCCCCGCGCGCCTTGGCGTCGAGCAGGGAGCCGCGGGTCGAGGGCACCCGCATCATGTCGCCGAACGTCGTGAAGATCACCTCGGGGCGCTCGGCCAGGGCGATCGCGTCGTCCTGGCGGCCCATCGGGATCACGCACACCGGGCACCCGGGCCCGTGCACGAGCTCGATCTCGGGCGGCAGCACGTCCTCGACGCCGTGCTTGTAGATGGCGTGCGTGTGCCCACCGCACACCTCCATCAGCTTGTAGTGGCGTCCCGGCTCGACCAGCGCGGAGATCTCCTCCGCCATTCGACGCGCGTGGTCGCTCGAGCGGTACTCGTCCACGAACCTCATCGCAGGTCTACGATCGCCTCGAGCAGCAGGTGATAGATGGTGGCATGGGCCTCCTGGAGGCGCGGCACGTAGTCGCTGCCCACCACGAACAGGTGGTCGAGCCAGTCGAGCTCGGCCAGGCGCCCGCCGTCGTAGCCGGTGATCGCCACCGTGAGCATCTGTCGGCGGCGGGCCTCTTCCAGCCCGGCCACCACGTTGCGCGACGACCCGCTGGTGGAGATGGCAAGGGCGACGTCGCCGGCGCGCCCGAGCGGAATGAGCTGGCGGGCGAACACGTTGTCGAAGCCCACGTCGTTGGCCACGGCGGTGACGGTTGCCACGTCGCCCGTCAGGCACACGGCCGGCCACCCGCGCGCCAGGAAGTCACCCGCCGCGTCCTGGGCGTCGGTGGAGGAGCCGCCGTTGCCGAAGGCGATCAGGCGGCCACCGGCCTCCAGACGCTCGCGCACCGCCGCGGCGCAGCCCTCGACGGCCGCGAGGTCGATTGCCCGCTGCAGCTCGATGGTGTCGGCGCCCTTGCGGACGGTCGAGGCCCGCACGTCGGCCAGGACGGTCTCGAGATCGTGCTCCTGCGACTCCAGGAAGGGGTAGAGAAAGCCGGTCGGATCCTCGGGCGCGGGTGCGGCCGCGGGCTCCGGATCGGAGCGCTCCGGCAGCCGCTCGAGCGCCACGCCGGCGTGGCACAGCAGCACGTCGCCCACACACGCGCCCTCGACGAGGTCGACCGCCACCTCCTCGCGCAGGCCATCCCGCTCGATCATCGCCATGCTCCCGCGCAGGCCCACGACGCGGGCCTCGACCGCGACGTCGCCGCACGTGATGCAGGCCTCGTCGAGGAGCCCTGGGTGCTCGAAGAACACGTGCACGAGCTCCCACAGCACGTGGTAGGCCGTCTCCTGCGCCTCCTGCACGACCTGCGGGTCGTCGCTCGCCACCGAGAACGAGTGATCCGCGCCGCCGGTAGTCCCGCCACCGGTCAGCGCGATCGTGAGCAGGCCGCGCCGCCGCGCCTCGGCGAGGAACGCCGTGACGGCGGGCTCCTGGGCGCCGTGGCTGATGCCCATCGCGATGTCGCCCGCCCGGCCCAGGCGGCCCAGGCTCGAGGCGCCGGTGGGGTCGTTCACCGGGGCGAGCGCCGGCAGCGCGCGCTTGCCCACGATCACCGGGTGCATGAACTCGACCGCCACGTGGGCAGCGTCGGTGGCGGCCGCCCCCGTCCCAAAGGGGATGAGCACCCCGCCGCGGGCGAAGGCGCGTGCCATGTCGTGGCAGGCGCGCGCGATCCGGTCGCCGTCCCGCGCGAACAGCGACGACAGCGCGTCGCGCCGGGCGTCGAGCAGCGGGGAGAGCCGACCGGCGGTCGGCGCGGAGGCGCTCACTCGATCGAGCTCGACTTCAGCTCTTCGAGCTCGGACTCGTAGTGCTCGCCGAGCGTCTCCATGAACTCGATCGTGGAGCGCGCCTCCTCCTCGTCGATCTTCGACATGGCGAAGCCCACGTGGATCAGGACCCAGTCGCCCATGCCCACGGCCTCGGGGCCGTCGCTCAGCAGGGCGACGTTGACGTTGCGCCTGACGCCCGACACCTCGGCCTTGGCGATGTGGTGCTCGGCGTCGACGAAGTCGACGATCTGGCCGGGAATCCCTAGGCACATGCTGCGCTCCTCCTCGCCGCCACCGCGGCCTGTCCGTAGCTGATCCCGCCGTCGTTCGGAGGCACGTGGCGGTGGGTGAGCACCCGGAACCCGAGCCGCTCCAGCCGCCGCCGCACCGAGCCGAGCAGCCGCAAATTCTGGAAGCTTCCCCCGGAGAGTACGACGGTGCCCGGCCCGCCCGCGCCGGCACAGGCCTCGGCGGCGATCGCGGCCACGCCCTCGTGGAAGGCCGCGGCGATCTGGGCGCGCGGCCGCCCGGCGGCCAGGTCGTCGTGGGCCGCCGCCACCAGGTCGGCCCCGGCGATCACGCCGTCGCGCAGCCCGCACGGGTAGGGCTCGGCCGGCGCCTCGCCGGCCAGCTGTTCGAGCTCTATCGCGGCCTGGCCCTCGTAGGTAACGCGGTCGCGCACGCCGAGCAGCGCGGACACGGCGTCGAACAGGCGGCCCATCCCGGACGACAGCGGGGCGTTCACGCCGAGGCCCTGGCGCACGAGCGGCCAGCGCTCGTAGGGCACCGGCCGTCCCGCCCGCTCGAGGTGGGCGGCGGCGGTCCGCCAAGGCTCGCGGATCGCCGCCTCGCCGCCGGGAAGGGGCACCGGCTCGAGGTGGGCCACGCGCTCGAAGCCCTCGAGGTCGCAGCGCAGCAGCTCGCCGCCCCAGATCGTGCCGTCGGTGCCCTGGCCCGTGCCGTCGAACACGAGCGCCAGCGCCGGACCCTCTTCGCCGTGCTCGGCCAGGCAGGCGGCCGCGTGCGCGTGGTGGTGCTGCACCTCGACGAGCTCGGTCCCCTGCTCGCGCGCCCAGGTCGTGGACAGGTAGCCGGGATGGAGGTCGCAGGCCACCACCTCCGGCCGGACCCCCAGCATCTCGAGATAGAGGTCGAGGTCGATCCGGAAGGCGCGGTAGGCGGTCGCGTCGTGGAGGTCGCCGAGGTGCGGGGAGAGGAACGCCCGGGCGCCGCGGGCCACGCAGAACGTGTTCTTCAGCTCGGCTCCTGCGGCCACGATCGACCGCTCGGCGGGCACCGGTAGGGCCAGCGCCGCCGGGGCGTGGCCGCGCGACCGGCGAAGGGGAAACGCCGAGCGCACGACCGAGTCCTCGCAGCGGCGGTGGATCGGGCGGTCGTGGGCGAGGAACGCGTCGGCGATCGCCCCGAGGCGTTCTCGGGCCTCGGCGTCGTCGTAGGCGATCGGCTCGTCGGAGCGGTTGCCGCTCGTCATCACGAGCGGTCCGCCGAAGTCGGCCGCGAGCAGGTGGTGGAGCGGCGTATAGGGCAGCATCACCCCGAGCCAGTCACCACCGGGTGCCACCGCCCGCGCCACCCGCGCCGCCGCGCGCCGCCTCACCAGCACGATCGGCCGCTCGGGGGAGCGGAGCAGCGCCTCCTCGGCGGGGTCGACCGCCGCGACGGCCGCCGGGTCGGCCGCCATGACCGCGAACGGCTTCTCCTCGCGATGCTTGCGGGCCCTCAGCCGGGACACCGCGGCCTCGCTCGCCGCATCGCAGGCGAGGTGGTAGCCGCCCAGGCCCTTCACGGCGACGATGGCGCCGCCGCGGAGGAGCGCGACCGCATCCTCGAGCGGCATGGACAGCCGCGGGCCGCAGGCCGGGCAGGCGATCGGCTCCGCGTGGAAGCGGCGGTCGCCGGGATCCTCGTACTCGCGCCGGCAGTCCGCGCACATCGGGAATCCGGCCATGGTGGTGTTGGCCCGGTCGTAGGGCACCGCGCGCACGATCGTGAGGCGCGGGCCGCAGCGCGTGCAGTTCAGGAACGGGTATCGGTGGCGCCGGTCGGCCGGGTCGAAGAGCTCGCGCAGGCAGTCGTCGCAGGTCGCGAGGTCGGGCGGGATCGCCGCCGTCCGGTCGCCGGCGCCGGCTCGGCTGGGGGCGATCGCGAAGCCGCGCTCGCCGGTCGGCGGCACGGCACGCGCGACCACCGACTCCACCCGCGCGTGCGAGGGCGCCTCGCGGCTCAGGTCGCCGAGGAACCGGTCGAGCGCCTGCGGCTGGCCCTCGGCCTCGATGACCACGCCGCGGGCGTCGTTGAGGACGAACCCGTCGAGCCGATGGCGCTGCGCCAGCGTGTACACGAACGGACGGAAGCCCACGCCCTGCACCCGACCCAGCACCTCGCACCGGCGGCGCTCGAGCGTGGGCGGCGCCGCTACGGCCACGGCTAGTGGGTAGGCGTCTTGGGCTTGGCCACCTCGTCGAGCGCGCCGGCCACCTGCTCGAGCGCTCCGTTGATGTCTCGCACGACCGGGCCGATCGGCTCGGTCTGCTTCTCGATCGCGCGTACGCCGAAGGTGACGAGCCCGAGGGTCTGCGAGATCTTGCGTAGGGTCGCGTTGATCACGATCAGGTAACCGGCCAAGACGACCACGAGCAGCGCGACCTCGATCAGCGTGATGATGATCAGCACGGTGTTCACACCCGTTCTCCCTTCGCCGCGGCGCGGTGTAGCTCGACCTCTTCGAGGAGGTCGACTCCGCGCGCCTTGGTGGTTTGCAGAAGATGCGTGGCCTGTGTGTTCTGCGCCACGAACTGGCCGGCCGTCCACACGTCGTCCACCGACCGGTCGATGTCGCGCACGGTCCGCCGCAGCCACTCGAGCAGGAAGGCGACCACCAGCGCGACCACCAGCCCCACCGCGAGCGTGATCCACCACAGCGTCTGGTTGGTGGACATGGCGATCTCGATCATGGCTGCGGACCCCTCAGACGGGCGAGGTAGGCGCCCGCGAGCCCCGGCAACGCCCCACCGAGCTCCCTGGTGCGCAGCAGCTCGTCCACCCCGTCGACGCCGCGGGCTATGCCCAGGCCGGCCGTGAGGATGTCGCTCGCGTAGCGGCGTATCTCGAGCAGCGGGCGCACGAAGCCGTTGAAGAGCGCCACCACGATCCCCAGGACCACTACTCCCAGCAACAGGCCGATGATGGCGAGGATCGCGATCCCCGTGGAGACCGTGGCGATCAAGCGTCGCCTCCGCCCCGGGCGCGGGCGAGGCCGCGCGTGATCCGGATGACCACCAGGTTCAAGCCCGACACGTCGAACAGGGGCGTCGTGTTCTCGCGGGTTCCGGTCAGCGCCTCGGTGATCGCGTCGCCCTGACCGGAGATCTTGCGGCCGGTCATGATGGCCATGAGCAGCAGGCCGGCGGCGAGGAGGACCACCACCGCGCCGATGATCCATCCGACGTACCAGCCGGCGGAGATCGCGAGGACCATCGGCCTCAGTGATCCGCCGCCGCGGGCGACTCGTCGCGGACGAGGCTCTGCGCGTAGCGCGCGAGCGTCTGGGAGTTCGTGAGGTCGACACCGTGCGCCTTCTGGGCGTGGGCGATGGCCTTCTCCAGCACCTCCTCGTCCGTCTCCCCGGTGACCTTTGCGCCACAGGCGACGCCGCCGTGCTCACAACTGAAGCTCTTCATCGCATCCCCTCCACCTCGAACTTCCCACCCGCCGCTGGGTGCGGTAGGTGTACGGTACATCTATCCGCGCCGATGCGGCGACTAGGTGTACCGTACATCTATCGCCCTCTCAGGAGTGGGGCGCCGGCGCAAGACCACCCGGGGAGGGGACGCGATGGCCACCAGAACAGCCGCCAGAAGGGGGAAGGCCAACGGGGCGGGACCCGAGCCCACGCCGGCCGAGCGCCTGCTGGCCGCGCTGGGCCCCACCGGCGACCGCTACTTCGAGGACGCGAACCTCGGCGACTTCGGGCTCCCGGCGCGCGTCGACACCGAGACCTTCCTCGAGCCCCACGCCAAGGCGGGGCCCGCGAGCCGGCTCGGTCCCCTCGAGAAGGTGCACGCCTTCTGGTTCGCGGGCATGAGCTGCGACGGGTGCTCGGTGGCCGTCACCGGTGCGCAGGCTCCGTCGCTCGAGGATCTGCTCCTGGGCGCCCATCCCGGCCTTCCCCGCGTGGTGCTCCACCACCCGGTGATCAACCTCGAGTCGGGCCCGCACTACCTGCGGCCGCACGAGCTCGCCCTGAAGGGTGAGCTCGACGCGCCCTACGTGATCATCCTCGAGGGCTCCAACACCGACGAGACGCACCCGATCGAGACCGGTGGCTACTGGGCCGGTGTGGGGGAGGAGCCGTGGGGTCCGGACGGCCAGATGCGCACGGTCACCACCGACGAGTGGATTGCCCGCCTGGCCCCCGGCGCCGCTGCGTCGCTCGCGATCGGCACCTGTGCCACCTGGGGCGGGATCCCCTCGGCGGCAGGCAACCCGACCGGGGCGATGAGCCTGATGGACTTCCTCGGCAAGGACTACCGCAGCGCGCTCGGCGTACCCGTGGTGAACGTCCCGGGCTGCCCGCCGATCGGCGACAACTTCAACGAGACGGTCGCCGCGATCCTCTACTTCCTGCAGGGCTTCGGGCCGCTGCCCGAGTTCGACGACCTGGGCCGGCCGGCGTGGCTGTTCGGGGAGACGGTCCATCGGCACTGCGTGCGCGGGGCGTACTACGAGGAGGGCAACTACGCGGAGGAGTTCGGTGACCCGGAGTGCCTCGTGGAGATCGGCTGCTGGGGCCCGGTCGTGAACTGCAACATCACCTCGCGCGGGGCGATCAACTACCACGGTGGGTGCATGAACTCGGGCGGCGCGTGCATCGGTTGCACGATGCCCGGCTTCCCCGACAAGTTCACGCCCTTCCACAAGCGGCCACCCGGCTCGGCGGTCTCGACCGCGGCGTCACGCGTGCTGGGCAGCCTGATCACCCCACTGCGCCGGTACAGCAACGAGCACCTCGACCGTGAGGTGCGCTGGGACCTCCACGGCGAGGTGCCGAGCGGCTGGGCCTCTGAGAAGACCGAACCGGGCTTCATCAGGGGCTACGGCCACAAGTTCTATGACCGCCTGCGCCGCTCCGGTGACGGGGGCAAGAGCAACGCCGAGACCTGGGGCAAGCAGACCGAGTGGACGCAGGAGCGGGATCCCGCCCGCGAGCTCGAGCTGCCCGGCGGCCCCGAGTCCACCACCACCGGAACCACCGGCCCGCGGGAGACCTGACATGTGCTTCAAGAACCTGCCCATCGAGTTCGACGAGGGGGGGGTCGCGACCCTCAGGGGCGGCATTCCCGACCCGTACTCGGTGACCGTCACCAAGCCCGACGTGGGCAAGACGGACGCCGACCGCGAGGCCGAGATCAAGGAGCTGGTGGCCCGCAACGGGCACATCAAGGACCTCAACATGGACCCGGTCACCCGCATCGCCGGCGCCATGGCGGTGAACGTGACCGCCGACCTCCAGGGGGGCCGTTACCTCGACTCGCGCTCGCAGGCCACGCTCTTCCGCGGGTACGAGGTGATCCTGATGGGCCGCGATCCCCGTGACGCGAGCTACGTGGCGTCACGCGCCTGCGGGGTGTGTGGTGGGGTTCACTCGCACGCGTCCGCCTACGCCGTCGAGATGGCGATGGGCATTGCGCCGCCACCGCTCGGCACCGCGATCCGCAACATGGGCGAGGCGGCCGAGATGGGCTACGACAACCCGCTCCATCTCTACCTCCTGGCCGGGCCCGACTACTCGGAAGCCGTGATCAAGGCGGTGAACCCCGAGCTCTGGCCCAAGGCGCAGGCCTGGCGGTGCCCGGGCGAGAAGCACCACGGCTTCAGGACGATGGCCGACCTCATGACCGCGCTCAACCCGCTGACGGGGTCGCTCTACCGCGAGGGGCTCGACTTCACCCGCCTGTCGCGCGAGATGTGCGTGCTTCTCTGGGGCAAGTACCCGCACCCCCAGACGGTGGTGCCGGGCGGGATGTCGAGCACCATCACCCTTCAGAGCCTGAACGAGTACCACTCGAAGCTCGGCCGCATCTTCGACTACGCGCAGCGGCTGATGGCCGTGTGGGACGACATCCCGGAGTTCTTCTACGAGGCCGACGAGCGCTACAAGCAGGTCGGGTCACGGGCGATGAACTTCGTCGATCCCGGCTACTGGGACCAGCCCGATGCCTACGACGCGCGCTACGAGACGTGCGACGACTGGGGCGAGAAGCGCTGGTCCACGCCGGGCGCCATCATCGACGGCGAGCTCGTGACCACGCGGCTCACCGACCTGAACATGGGCTGGGAGGAGTTCGTCGAGCACTCCTACTACGACGAGTGGAGCGGCGACCGCTATCCGACGGACCCCAACGGCAACCCGCTGAGCCCGTACCACTCGTGGAACAAGCGGACGCTCCCCAAGCCCCAGGAGAAGAACTGGAAGGACAAGTACACCTGGGCCACGGCGCCGAGGTGGGATCGCAAGGTGGTCGAGGCCGGCGCCTACGTCAGGCTGTTCACCACCGCCATGGCCCAGAAGCAGCCGGCGAACGACTTCATCGAGGCCACGGGCCACGGCCTGCGGATGAGGATCCCCAAGGGCAACAGCCCGGAGACCGAGGTCGAGTGGCGCGTCCCCGAGACCTGGAACGCCTTCGAGCGCAATCGCGGGCGGGCGTACCACTACGTGTTCTCGCAGCTCGTAGGGATGGCGAACCTGCTGGAGGCCTACCGGCTGTTCGCCAAGGGCGACACCAAGGTGGCCGCCGTCGCACCGGGAGACCTCGACAAGCACATGCCGAAGGAGGAGACGCGCGGGGTCGGGTTCTGGGGCGCCGGCCGCGGGTGGCTCACCCACCACCTGAGCATGGAGAAGGGCAAGCTCACCAACTACCAGATCTGCACGCCGTCCACGATCAACGCCTCCCCCCGCGATCCGTGGGACCAGCCGGGCCCGTACGAGGAGGCGGTGATGAACACGCCGATCATCGAGGACGTCTCCGACCCGTCCAAGTTCACGTCGATCGACATGCTCCGGACCATTCGCAGCTTCGATCCCTGCATGCCGTGCACGACGCACGTGCACACGGGCGCCGGCACGGTCGTGCGCGAGGTGAACACCTGCTCCTGCGGAGTCGACTGACCGCACCGGCGTCCGGACGGTGACGGTCCTCGTCGGCGGGGTCGGCGAGCTCTACCAGGGCGACCTCGACCTCGGTCGCGTCGCGGTCGAGCGGCTGTCGGGCGAGGACCTGGGCGACGGCGTCATCGTCGAGGACTTCTTCTACGGTGCCGTGGCCGTGGCCCAGCGGCTCGAGGAGCTTCGTCCCGACGGCCTCGTGCTGGTGGCCGGCGTGGAGCGCGGCCACGCACCGGGCACGGTCACGCGCCGGTCGATGGGAGAGACCCACGTGTCGACGGACGACTTCCAGGGTGCCGTCGTCGACGCCGTTACGGGCTACGTGACCGTCGACCTGGTACTCCGGGTGGCGGCCGGCCTCCAGGCGCTGCCGCAGCAAACGGTGGCGATCGAGGTCGAGCCCGCCAGCAAGGAGCCCTCGGAGCACCTCTCGCCTGCGGCCGAGGCCGGCCTCGAAGAGGCGCTCGCGCTCGTCAGGACGGAGGTTCGCGGGCTGGGGGCGGGCCCACGTCCAGCACCAGGGGCTGGCCCTTAGGCGCCGGAGACGCCGCGGGCTCGTTGCTGCGGGGGTCGGGCTCCTCGAGCAGTCCCAGGTTCTGGGGCCGCACCGCCACGCGGCTGCCCCGGGCCGTCTCGAGCACCAGCGCGCCGTCCTTAAGCGCCACCGCGGCGGTCCCGGTGACCTCCGGGCCCCCCGGGCCGAGCGGGATCATGCGTGCCCGTACCTCTCTACCGAGCGTGTCGCAGCGCCGGGCGTAAACGGCGACGGTGGCGGCCGAGGGAGCGCGGTACCGGGCCTCGATCGCCTCGACCACCCGCGCCAACAGGGGCGCTCTGGGCGGCAGGGCGTCCACCACCAACACGTTCACCACCGCCCAGCTGACGCTCTGCGGTCCCAGCTCGGTGGTCACCCCGACCGCCGCGGCACGAACGCCCCCCACACGCACCTCGTCGGGCCATTCGATCGTCGCCTCGTCGCCGAGGGCGTCGGCGATCCCCGAAACGGCCACGGTGTACACCCAGCCCTCCCGTTCCGCCGCGATGTGGGGCCGCAGGATCAGCGAGAAGCAGAGTCCCTCGCCCTGGCGCACCTTCCACTCGAGGCCGGCGCGCCCGCGCGGCGAGGCCTGGTAGTCGGCCACCACCACGGCGCCCTCGGGGCCGCCGGACCGCGCCCACCCGAGCGCATCGGCCTCGGTCGAGAGCAGCGCGGGATACGTCCTGATGGCGCGCCCGGGCATCGCCTCCGCCAGCGCCCGCTCGGAGAGATCGCCGCTCATTCCCACGTGGGGTCCTGACCGAGCTCGGCGGCGATGCGGTTGAAGCTGTCTCGCAGCCGCGTCCACTGCGGCACGTGGAAGCGTGCCATCGAGCGCGACACGTCGGAGCGGAACCGCTCGGCCGCCTCGGAGGGACGATCGACGAGCGCGGCCAGCGCCGTGTGGATCATGCGTTCCGCGCTTGCGGGCGGCAGCTCGAGCAGGGCGCCGAGCCACAGCTCGGCGAGGTCGGGGCCGCTGTGGCGCCGTGCGGCCTGCCCGTCGATCCACGCCGCGGCCTCGGCAGCCTGCACGGGAGGGTCGGAGTCGACCCAGCGGGCCATCTCCTCGCGGAACACCTCGGGCCAGCGATCGCGGGCTTCGTCGTCCAGCAGCAGGAGCACGTCGCCCGGATCGTCGCCGAGCCGGTCGAGCACGCCGGCGGCCTGTGTCCGCACGGCCTCGGCGACTCCGGGAACGCCCAGCGCCTGACGCGCCGCCACGCGCGCGCGCAGCTCGTCACCGGCCTGTTCGTGGGCGAGCGCCATGTTGGCCCGCGCCATGGCGTAGCCCTCGGGCCGGAGGCGCCTCGGGTGGCCGCCGAGCGCGATCTCAAAGGCCTCCACTGCCTGCGCCGGGCGGCCGGCGGCGAGGTGCACGAGCCCGCGCGCGTTGGCGGCCATCGCCAGCCCGGGGGAGTCGCCGGCGCGATCGGCGAGCGCGATGGCCTGCGCCAGGGTTCTCTCCGCGTAGTCGAGGTCGCCGGTCGCGAAGAAGGTCACGCCGAGCTCGCGGGCGGCGGCCGCGGCTTGGCCCGCCGCCTCGCGGCCCTCGAGCAGCTTCCCCGCTCGTCGGAACGACTCGATGGCCGGCCGGCCCTGACCGAGGTCACGCTGCACCAGGCCGAGGTTGAAGACGGCGGCGCCCTCCTCGGCCGCAAGTCCGGCTCCCTGGAACCCCGCCACGGCCGACGTGAACGCGTCGTGGGCCGCGCCGAGCTGCCCGGAGGCCCGGAGCGCCGCACCCAGCGCGTTCACGGCCTTGGCGTGCTCGACGGGCAGGCGGTCGGGACCGAAGAGCTCGGCGGCCACGCGCAGCGATTCGGCCGCGTCGTCGAACCGGCCGGCATTGGTGAGCGCCACGCCGAGGTGGAAGCGGGCGGTGGCGTGCTGTATCGGGAAGCGATCGGGCGGATGACGCCGCAGCCGGTGCTGCAGCTCATCGATCACGGCGTCCGTGTCGTGGGTCCGGCTCGGCGAGAACGCGCCCTGAGGACTCACCAGCGGTGGTTAGCCGGGGTGCGGCTGGATCTGGAGAAGCGTGGGGCCCGGTGGCGGGTGTGCCGGGCCGTCGTCCTCCTCGACCTCCATGGCCCTGAAGCCGGCGAAGTTGTCCCGGAGGGCCTCCTCGACGCCCTCGCGGAGGGTGACCGCCGATGCGGTGCAGCCCGAGCAGGCGCCCGAGAGCTTCAGCTGCACGACTCCGGCCTCCGCGCCGAGCACGTCCACGCTGCCGCCGTGCGACTCGATGTAGGGGCGGACCGACTCGAGCGCGGCGTCGGCCGCGGCCCGCTCGTCGATCCCCACGGCGTAGGCGTCGAACAGCCAGCCGACGGCCGGATCTGCGCCGCGCAACTGCTCGAGCGTCTCGGGCTCGAGCGTCTGGCCCAGGCGGCCGAGGGCCATCCGGTGCATGGCGTCGATACCGTCCAGGAGCTCGAAGACCTGCTCGCGCACGGGGTCGTCGAGCGCCTCGATCTCGCCGAGAAGCTCCTCGAGCCTCTGGAGAACGTCATCGAATCCGCCCATGGCCTAACTCTACGCCCCGACCGGCGGGCTCCTCGCCGGTCGCGGGGGGCCACACCGGTCCCGCGGGGGCGGCCGTGACCCGCATCATCGTCGCCTGCGTGGGAAACGTGCTTCGGGGGGATGACGGCTTCGGGCCCGTGGTCGCCTCCCGCCTCGGCCCACTGCCCGAGGGAGCCGAGCTCCTGGAAACCGGCATCGGCGGCATTGCGCTGCTGCAGGAGCTGATGGCCGGGTGCGACGGCCTGGTGGTGGTCGACGCGATGGAGCGCGGCGCCCCGCCCGGAACCGTCTTCGTGCTCGATCCCGACATCCAGGCGGCCGAGGAGGCCGTCCGCGTCCCGGACATGCACCTGGCGAACCCCGACCGCGTGCTGGCGATGGCCAGCGGCCTCGGCTGCCTCCCGGAGCGCCGACTCGTGGTGGGCTGTCAGCCGGCCGACGTTGACGGCGTCGGCGAAGCACTCTCTCCAGAGGTCGAGCGGGCGGTGCACGTGGCCATCGAGCGGGTGCACGAGACCGTCAGGGCGTGGTTGGCCCCGGGCGCAACGTGAGCCGGCGAGGGTGCGGCTACTCCTGCGGCCGCCGGCGCATCTCGGACAGGACCAGTCCGTAGAGCAGGTGGTCGGCCACGAGCGCGAGGCGCTCCGCCGGCCGCTCCTTCGTGGTGGCCTGGTTGAGGCCGAGCAGCGGAGCGATGCCCGCCTCGAAGCCCAGCCAGGTGACGAAGCCGTAGACGGGCCCCGCCCACGGCTGCCGGCGCAGGCCGGCGGGCAGTGCCCCGAAGGCGGCTCCGCCCACCGCTCCGTAGCTCCAGTGCATGAGCTCCACCGCGGCAGGCCTCCTTCGGCGGGGGATGCGCCTCATCAGGCCCCTCGCGCGCTGGCGCGTGATGGCCTGGGGCGGGGTCTGCCCGACGAGGCCGATCTCGACGGTGAGCGTCCGCACGCCGGTCATCGCCATCGCCCCGATCGCGCCGCGAAGGGCGGCGTGTGCGACCTCGTGTGCGGGGTTGTCCGTGCCGGCGCGCGCTGGAGAGGCATTGGTGGTGTCGGTCACACTCATGGGGAGATGACTTTAGCCCGCCACCCACCCGGTTCCTTCCGGGGGAACCGCGCGCCGGAAGCCGATCTGCTTCGACCGACGGCTCGTGCGACCGCTAGGATCGCGGGCGGATGAAGGTCGCGATCGCCGGCAAGGGAGGCTCGGGCAAGACCTCGATATCGGGGACGCTCGCGCGGATACTCGCGCGCCGTGGCCGGCACGTGCTGGCCATCGACGCGGACTCGAACCCCAACCTCGCGCTCACGCTCGGCATCCCCGCCGAGCAGATGGGCAGCATGCCCACGCTGCCCCGCGACCTGCTGCGGCGCACCGACAGCGGCACCGAGCTCACGAAGACGCTCGACGAGGTCTACGCATCCCATTCGGTCACCGGCCCGGACGGCGTAAGGCTCCTGGTGATGGCGCATCCGCAGCACGCGGGCACCGGGTGACTCTGCTCCCTGCACGCTACGGTTCGTAGCGTGATCGAGGCGGCCGGGGACACCCCCGAGGACGTCACCATCCTCGACACCGAGGCCTCTCCCGAGCACCTCTCGCGCGGCACCGCCCGTTACGCCGACGCGATGCTCACCGTCGTCGAGCCCTACTACAAGTCGCTGGAGACGGGCCGTCGCATGGCCGTGCTCGGCAAGGACCTCGGGCTCGACCACGTGGCGCTCGTGGCCAACAAGATCCGCGACGAGCGGGATCTCGCGGCCGTGCGGGAGTTCGCCACCCAGCACGAGCTCGAGCTGGCCGGGGTGATCCCCTTCGACGAGCACCTGACCGACGCCGAGCGCGCTTCGATCGCGCCGCTCGACCATGACCCCGACGCGCCGGCGATGGTGGCGATCGGCGAGCTCGAGGAGGCGCTGAAGAATGGACGAGCTTGAGGCCCTGAGGGTGCGCGACGAGGTGCTCCAGGCCATGTACTGGATGCGCGCCGAGGGCCTGGCCGAGGCTCCGGGGGCGGCCGAGCTGGCGCGCTTCCTGGCGGTGCCGCCCGCGACGCTCGGGCCCTACCTCGAGCGCTTCACGGAGGACGGCTACCTGGCACGCCCCGACGGCGATGGCTACCGGCTGACCGCCTCGGGGGAGGACGCCGGCAAGCGCACCTTCGCCGACGAGTTCGCCGACCTCACCCGGCCCGGCCACGGCGAGTGCGACGCCGACTGCTGGTGCCACGACTCGCCCGAGGACGCCGCGCGTTGCCTGGAGGAGCGGGCGGGGCACGCCCACTCGCACTGACGGCGTGCCCGCGCCCGTCCTACCGAAGAACTTCCTCAGGCCCTGCCTGCTGCTCCTGCTGCGCGAGCAGCCGGCGCACGGCTACGAGCTGCTCGAGCGGCTGCGGCCGCTGGGCTTCGACCGCGACGATCCCGGCGGGCTCTACCGGACGCTGCGCTCGCTGGAAGAGGAGAAGCTCGTCCGAAGCGGCTGGGAGCAGTCCGATTCGGGGCCGCACCGGCGCATGTACGAGCTCACGAGGGCGGGCATGGAGGAGCTGCACGGGCGGGCCAAGGAGCTGGCGGGCACGCGCGGCGCCATCGAGGTGTTCCTCAGCCGGTACGGGGAGTTCGTGGCGCTCGACGCGGCTCGCGAACCGGTGGGCCGGCGCACGTAACAGCCGGCACCGGGAGCGGGTGGTCGGCGTCTCGCCGCTCAGCCTCGAAGCGTCGCGGCGGCGTAGGCGTTCTGCGTGATGTCGCACCAGATCACGACCGAGCGCACCCGGTCACCGAGCGCGCCCGGAGGGATGCGGTAGTTCATCGAACCGGTGGTCGCCTTCAGGAAGACGATGTCCTTGTGGGGGGCCTCGGCCACCTGCTCGGTGCTCTTCGGTCGCTCCAGCTCGCTGAAGCGGATCTCGAGGTCGACGTTGGGGGTGGCGTAGAAGCGGTCGAGCCGCAGATCGATCGATCCGTCCTTCTGCCGGTAGAGCTCGACCGAGCCCTCGCCCTCCTCGTCGACGCCGTAGAACCTCCCGCTGGCGACTATCCGGCTGTCGACCGAGGTCATCTCCGCCGTCGGCGGCTCCACCAGGGGCACGTCGACCTGCTGTTCCACCACCGCCTCCCAACGCCCCTCGGCCCGGACGTCGAGCCTGAAGTCGCCGGGTGCCACGGATAGGCCCGTTCCCTTGCCGGGGCAGGTGTCGGCGTCGGCGAGGGTGTGCCCCTCGTCCTCGCCGGACGGACGCTGCGGCTGGATGCGGAACGGACCGGCCTCGCAGCGCCAGTTGACGCGCCACTGAAGGGCACGGGAATCGATTGACAGGTCGCCGGTGGTCTGAGACCCGGTCCCCTCGAAGCGCTCGACGGGGACCCAGTAGGGCTGAGACCGGCGCACGCTCTCCGGTGCTTCGGCCGATGCGCTCTGGCTGACCGGCGAGAAGGGGGACTCCTTGGTCTGCGCCGCCGGCGGCGGCAGCCGGTCCCTGACGCCGAAGAAGCCGCCACCATAGATCGCGCTGCCGGCGAGGATGGCGAGGATGACAACGCCAAGCGACTGGCGCACGGTCTGGCGGCTCATACGGCACCCACGAGGAGACCGGCGAGCACGCCGCCCGCAAGCGTCCCGAGCAGCAGCAGCCCCGGCGGCCGCCAGCCCAGCTCCCTGCGCGTTATCCCGAGCGTGACCACGCCGGCCGAAGGAGCGGTGAGGAGCAGCGCGGTGGCGGGCCCGATGTCGAGCCCCAGGGCGAGCACCCCGATCACCAGGGGGATCTCGAACAGCGTGGGGAGCTGGATGAGGGTGCCCAGTGCGGCCGCGGCCGCGATCGCGAGCAATCCGGTGCCCACGGCATCGGACAGGGCCTGGGGCGAGGCGAAGGCGAACACCGCCCCGACGGCAAAGGTGGCCACGGCCATCGGCGGCACCAGCCGAACGGCGTGGTCGAGCGTGGTGCGCCACCATTCGAGCAGCCCGTCCTTCACGGCGGCGCCCCAGCCGTCCCGCGCCGGAACGGCCACGGACTGCTCGATCGAACGGGCTGCCGCGCGCACGGCATCGGTGTCGTCCGCAGGCGGAGGAGGCACCGCCTCGTCGCGGTAGTGGAGCCTGGCGATCAGGGGGACGAGCGCGAAGATCAGTAGGAGCCCGAACGCCACCCGTGCCACGCCCATCTCGATGGGCATCAGCGCGAAGATGGCGAGGATGCCCACCGGGTTGAAGAGGGCGGAGCCGAGGATCATCCCGAGCGTCGCCTCCAGGCGGGCGCCCGCGCGGTAGAAGCCCAGCGACACCGGTGCCGAGCAGGCGCTGCACATGAAGAGCGGGAGCCCCATCCCGCCTCCGACGCCCGCGGCCACCGGGCCCTTCCTGCCCATGAGCGCCTTCAGTCGAACGGCCGGCGACAGCGCGGTGACGGCGGCTCCGCCGAGCAGGACGGCGAACAGCATGCCGACCGCGTTGGCGTCCCACAGGTTCACGCCGTACGCGACCCACTGCAGGCCCTCCGGGAAGGTGGCCGGATCGAGCACCCGGGAGAACGTGGAGCGGCCGGATGCCGAGGCGCCGCGGTCGAGGGTGAGGAGCTTCTCGAATACCGCGGGCAGCCGCGTCTGGGTGAGGAAGAAGAGGAGCACGCCGGTGAAGATGGCTCCGCCGACGACCGCCCTCTTGTTGACGATGCGCTGCCCTATCCGCGGCGGAAGCGCGCGCACATCAGCTATCCCCGCCATGGGGGCGAGGGTACAACAGCTTCTTTGGGCGCCGGTGCGCACGAAGGCGGCGTCTACCCTGCCGCGCATGCCCACGCGCCGCGCACTCCTCGCGCTGGCGCTGCTTGCGGCTTTGACGGCCTGGCCCCCGTCGCATTCCGATGCACAGCGCAGCCCGGCCCCGCTCGTGCGCATTCCCTTCCCGCAGGATGACGGCAGCCTCACGCCGTACACCTTCGAGCTCGGCTACCCGCTCGTGACGCTTGTGTACGACACCCTGATGTGGCGCGACACGGACGGCGTGCCGCGGCCGTGGCTGGCGCGCTCGGTCGAGCGGAGCGCCGACGGAAGGCGGCTGACGCTCCGGCTCGCAGAAGGGGTCCGCTGGCACGACGGGAGGCCGCTCACCGCCGCGGACGTGGCGTTCACGTTCGAGCACGTGCGCACGCACCGCCATCCGCGCTTCACGCCCCAGTTGCAGAACCTGGCGGGAGTCGACGCAACCGGTCGCGACACGCTGGTGATCCGCCTGCGCCGGCCGTCCCTCGGCTTCCTCGACCAGCCCCTCGCGGACCTCCCCATCCTGCCCAAGCACCTCTGGGAGGGCCTGCCGCCGGGCCGGCTGGCGCCCCGGGGTCTGCCGGTCGGGAGTGGTCCCTACCGGCTGGTGGCCCACCGAGAGGACAGGGCCTACGAGCTCCGGGCGAACGCCGAGTACTTCCTCGGCCGGCCGGCGGTGCGCGCGATCAGCGTGCCGATCATCAGCGACGCCAACAGCACCTTCCGGGCCCTCGACCGGGGGGACGTAGACATGGTGCCGGTCACGCTCTCCGAGGACGCTCTCAGGCAGCTCGAGCGGTTCCGGGTCGAGATCGCGCGGGGCCCCTCGTACCTCGGCACTGTTCTCACGTTCAACCTCCGGCGCCCTCCCTTCGACCGGGTCGAGGTGCGCCGCGCGCTGGCCACGGCGCTCGACCTGCCCCGCATCGCCCGAGCGTTTGGCGATCTCGGCGAGCAGATGAGCGCAGTGCCCGCCGATCGCGGCTACCTGCATCCCGCCTCGCGCTGGGCCGCCCGGGAGGGCCTCCACACCTTCGACGAGCCCGCCGCGCGCCAAGCCATAGAGCGGCTGGACCTGCCGCCGATTCGCGTCATGGCTCCGGACAGCGATCCCGTACGCCTGGAGGCCGGCCGGCAGGTGGTCAGCGCTCTCGGCAGGGCAGGCGCCGAGGCGACGCTCGAGGAGGTCTCCACCGACGCGCTCGCCGATGCGCTGGGCCAAGACGGAGCGGCGCCGCGCTTCGAGCTGGCGATCGCGAGCGCACCGCCGCTCGCCTCCCACGACCCCGACTTCCTGCGTGCCGTGTTCGGCTCCGGAACGCCGCTCAACTACTCGGGCTACCGCAGCGAGCGCTTCGAGCAGCTCGCCGAGCGGGTTGCGACGACCCGCACCGAGAGCTCCCGGCGGGCCGCGGTGGACGAGGAGCTTCGGCTGCTGGCGAGCGACCTGCCCGTGGTGCCGCTGTTCTTCTACGACGGGATCTTCGCCTACCGCCGGGCGGCCCACGACGGCTGGGTCTTCATCAAGGGCTCGGGCATCCTCGACAAGCGGTCGTTCCTCCGGCGTGGCCCCGCGCAGGCCACGGCGCCGAACCCGGAGGGCTCCGCGCGCTCCGAAGACTCGGGCTCCTTCGGGCTTGGGGTCGCCGGGCTGGTGTCTCTCGGCCTGGCGGTTGTGGCGCTTGCCGTGGTGGCCGGAGCGTCCTTCCGGCGCCGCGGCTGATCGGACGCGCGGCACCCGGTCGGTCCGACTACCGTACGCAGCGGGAAACCGCAGTACATGGCCAAGAAACCGACACGACGGGTCAATGCGCCCAGGCTCTCGATGGGCGCCTGGTTTCTCGTCGCCATCCTGCTGCTCCTCGCGCTCTATCTCGCGCTGATCGAGCTCTCCCGCCCGCATGTGGACGGCCAGCGCTTCCGCGTCGACCAGTTCCTGACGGTGGTCGACGAGGGCCGGATCAGGGAGGCCAAGATCCTCGACGCCGACGGCATCGTGGTCGGCTCCTACGAGCGCCCGGACGGCTCGATCGGGCGGTACAACGCACCGTACTTCCGGATGGAGGGACGCCAGACCCTGGCCAACATCCTGCTGGAGGCGCGCGTTCCCACCACCGTCGACCAGCAGGTCGCCAAGGCGCTGCTCTTCCCGGCGGTGCTGATCCTGGTGCCGGCGCTGATCGTCGTGCTGGTCTTCGTCTACTTCATCCTGTCTGCCCGCCGCGGGACGGGCATCTTCGCCATCCGCAGTGGTGCCCGCAAGGTCGAGGCCGAGGAGGCGAAGGCCACGTTCGCCGATGTGGCCGGTCAGGACACCGCGGTGGCCGAGCTGCGCGAGGTCTCGGATTTCCTGTCGAGGCCGGAGCGCTTCGCCGCGGTGGGCGCCAAGGTGCCCAAGGGCATCCTCCTGTTCGGTCCACCGGGCTGCGGGAAGACACTTCTCGCCCGGGCCCTCGCCGGGGAGGCGGGCGCGTCCTTCTACTCGATCTCGGGCTCGGACTTCGTCGAGCTGTACGTCGGCGTCGGCGCCTCGCGCGTGCGCGAGCTGTTCAAGGACGCTCGCGAGAACGCGCCAGCCATCGTGTTCATCGACGAGCTGGACTCGATCGCCCGCCGCCGAAGCGCCGGGGGCATGGCGGTGGCCAACTCGAGCTCGGAGCAGGAGCAGGCCCTCAACCAGATCCTCGCGGAGATGGACGGCTTCTCCCCGATGGAGGGCATCATCCTGATCGGCGCCACCAACCGCCCGGACACGCTCGACCCTGCGCTGCTGCGGCCGGGGCGCTTCGACCGCTCGATCGGCCTCGAGCTGCCCGACCAGAGCGGCCGCCAGGCGATCCTGGCCGTGCACGCCAGGGGCAAGCCGCTCGACGTGGACGCCGACCTCGCGGCGATCGCCGAGCGTGCCGTGGGAATGACCGGCGCCGACCTGGAGAGCGTCGTGAACGAGGCCGGGTTGATCGCCGCCCGGGTCGGCCGGACGGCGATCTCGCAGGCCTACCTCCTCCAGGCCCTCGAGCGCGTGCTGGAAGCGCCGGAGCGCCAGCGCCGGCTGTCGATGCGCGACCGCAGCGTCGGCCAGCGCACGCTGGCCGAGGACCGGATGACCTTCGCCGACGTGGCCGGCGCCGACGAGGCGATCGAGGAGCTCGCCGAGGTGAAGGACTACCTGGGCGCTCCCGACCGCTTCGCGGCGATGGGCGCCCGGATACCGCGCGGGTACCTGCTCTCCGGGCCCCCCGGGTGTGGAAAGACGCTGCTCGCGCGGGCGGTCGCGGGCGAGTCCAACGCCGCCTTCATCTCGGCGGCGGGCACCGAGTTCGTCCAGCGCTACGTCGGTGAGGGCGCGGCGCGGGTGCGCGACCTGTTCGCCGAGGCGCGATCCGTGGCGCCCGCGATCCTCTTCATCGACGAGATCGACGCCGTCGGCGGCGCGCGCGGCGGCATGGCGAACGACCACAGCGAGCGCCACCAGACCCTCAACCAGATCCTGGTGGAGCTCGACGGGTTCAGCCAGCGCTCGGGCGTGGTGGTGATGGCGGCCACCAACCGTCCCGATGCCCTCGACCCCGCGCTCGTACGGCCCGGGCGCTTCGACCGCCAGGTGGTGATGGAGCTGCCGGACATCGCGGCGCGGCGCGCGATCCTCGATGTGCACGCGGCCGGCAAGCGGCTCGGCAGGGGCGCCGACCTCGACGCGGTCGCCCGCCTCACGCGCGGCATGGCGGGCGCGGACCTCGCGAACGTGATGAACGAGGCGGCGCTCCTGGCGGCCCGGCGGCAGGCGGGCGAGATCACGATGCCCCTGCTGGAGGAGGCGGTCGAGCGCGCCGGCCTGGGCATCGGCGGGGCGCGCAAGATGTCTGACGAGGACCGGCGGGCGGTTGCCTACCACGAGGCCGGCCACGGGCTCGTGGCCATGGCGCTCCCCGGTGGCCGCGCCCTGCACAAGCTCTCGATCATCCCGCGGGGCCGCGCCCTCGGCGCCGCCTGGATCCCGGACTCGGATGACCGCTACACGCACTCACGGTCGCTGCTGATCGAGCGGATGGCCACCCTGCTCGGCGGCCGCACGGCGGAGGAGATCGTGTTCGGTGAGCCCGGCGACGGGGCCGGAAGCGACCTCGCCCGCGTGGCCGATCTGGCCCGCCGGATGGTTTCTCAGCTCGGCATGAGCAAGGTGGTCGGGGCGATCAACTACGCCGACGAGGTCGGTGCGGACGGACGGCCGGTCCACTCGGAGGAGACGGCCCGGCTGATCGACTCCGAGGTGCGCGTCCTGGTCGAGGAGGCCGGCGAGATGGCGCGGCGGGTGCTCGCGGGCTCACGCGCCGCGCTCGACAGCGTGGCCGAGGCGCTGATGGAGCGCGAGACCCTGACCCTTCAGGAGGTCGAGGCGATCGTCGAAGCCGGGGCGGCCGCGCGTCCGCCAAGCGACCGCCCGGGCACGAGACCGCTGTCGGGCGTGCACTGGTCGGCTCCTCCTAGGTAGGGCCGTGAACTCGCCGGCCGCGGCGAGGTCGGCGGCTGCGCCGGTAACGTCAGCGCGGTGAGGGTCGCCGTCGTCGGGAAGGGGGGCGCGGGGAAGTCGGTGATCGCGGGCACGCTGGCTCGCCTGCTCGCTCGTCGCGGCCGCCGCGTGCTGGCGCTCGACTCCGACCTCATGCCCGGGCTCGCCTACAGCCTCGGCGCCGATCCGCCGGCCATGCCGCCGCTGCTCGACGCCGCCGAGAAGGGCGAGGACGGCCGCTGGCGGCTGAAGAAGGGCATCGGACCGGTCCGGGCCGTACGGCGCTACGCGACGCCCGCGCCCGACGGCGTGCTGCTGCTGCAGCTCGGCAAGCCGGCGGCGGACGGGCTGCCGCCGATCATGGGGTCGCTCAACGCCTTCTACAAGGTGGTGCACCGCATCCGGGGTGCCGACGCCTTCAGGGACTGGGACATCGTGGCGGACCTTCCGGCCGGCCCCCGCCAGACCGCGTTCGACTGGGCCCCGTACGCCGACGTCTTCCTGGTGGTGGTCGAGCCGATGTGGAAGTCGGCGCTGACGGCGCGCCGGGTGGCGCGCATCGCCCGCGCGCAAGGGAGGGCGATGGTGTTGCCGGTGGCCAACAAGGTGACCGGCGGCGCGGACTCGCAACGCGTCGAGGAGATGCTCGGCGAGCCGCTGTTCGCCTCCCTGCCCGCCGACGAGGCGGTCGCCGAGGCCGACCGGCTCGGCGTGCCCCTGATCGATCGAGCACCCTCTTCACCCGCTGCGCGCGCCATCGAGGCCATGCTCGAAGCGCTCGGCCGCGAGCAGACCCCCGCTCGATGAGCCTTGCCGTAGCCCGGGCACAGGGGTAGTCTCGAGCGCGGTGAGCCCACCATGAAGATCGCGGTTGCCGGCAAGGGCGGCTCGGGGAAGACCACGGTATCCGGCACGCTCGCGCGTGCGCTCGCTCGCTCGGGCCACTCCGTGCTGGCCCTCGACGCCGACGCCAACCCGATGCTCGGCATCTCGCTCGGCGTCGGGCCCGAGGAGACCGACCGGCTGCTGGCCGTCCGCCAGGGCGTCGATGCGGGGGAGACGCCGCACGAGCCGACCACCGAGGGCATGGTCGAAGCCTTCGGCACCCGTGCGCCGGACGGGATCCGGCTGGTGGTGGCGTCGCGAATAGACAGCGTCGCTCCGGGCTGTCAGTGATGCGGGGTCTCGCCCGAGCAGTTGCTCGGGGAGATGGAGTCGAACGGCAAGATTGTGATCTGCGACCTGGAGGCCGGCGTGGGGGCGGTCGTGCGCGCCGGCCACGCCGACACCGTGCTCGTGGTGACCGAGGCCACCGCCAAGTCGATCGAGACCGCGCGCCGCGCGGCTGAGGCGGTCGACGACGACGCCCGGGTGGTGATCGTCGCCAACCGGGTGACGGACGAGGCCGATGTCGGCGCCATTCGCGCGGTGCTGGGTGAGCGCGAGCTGGTGGTCGTCCCGGACGAGCCTGCGATAGCCAGGGCCGACCGCGACGGCGTGGCCCCGATCGACGCCGATCCCGACGCTCCTGGAGTCCAAGCCATTCTCGAGATCGCGGATCTGCTGACCGCCGAGGCGGTCAGGGCCTGAGCGGCGTGCACCTGCGGACCGCCGTCTCCTGAGGCGGGGCGACTCAGGTCGACGGCGCGCTCGGGGAAGTGTCGCTCTCCGCGCCAGGCGGCAGGCGCAGCGAGTCGGCGAGGAGCCAGAGCGACAACCCCACGAGCGGGGGGCCGGGGACAGAGTGGAGGACCGCGGCGCTCCAGCTGACAAGTCCCTCCGCCGCGTCGAGCAGCAGCGGTACGTGCGTGGTGGTGACCCACAGTCCGGCGAGCAAGCAGACGCTTGCGACGACCAGGACGGTGAGCGTGCTGGATCGCCGGGCACCGGTTCCAATCGCCACCGCACAGCTGACGATCGCGACAAGCCCCGGCACCACGTGGTCGACGACCTCGACGCGGGCGGGAACGTCCACCTCGAGGCCGATCGCGCGCGCCGCGTAGGGGGCGACGGCACTGGCGGCGCCCAGCGCGGCCAGCGCCGCGAGGCGCCGGGTGGGCACGGGGTCGTGAACGTCCGTCTGCGCCGGCCCGGCACGTGAAGGCATGCCTCTATCTTCGCGGGTCGCAGCGGCGCTCGGCTTCAGGCTGACGGTTCGGGGCAGTGTCCACACCATGAGGAGCTGACATGCACTGGCAGCGCAAACAGGCGGGGGTGCCAGCCTGGAGGCTCTCACGCGTGCCCCTGCGCGCTCTCTTCGGGTCGGCGCTGCTGCTGTTCGGCCTCGGCGCCGTGCTGCTGTCGGCGTACGTGGACTCCCGCGAAACCGCATTCGGCGTCGAGCTGAGCGGAGGAAACCGCCCGGTGAACGCCGGCGCCGCCGACCCGGTGGACATCAGCGCGCACAACTCGCCCACCGTGGTGCGTAGTCCGGTCGACGCCGCCAACCTCGCGGTTGCGAACCGGATCGATACGCCCAGCTTCTCGTGCGCGCTGCACGTGTCGTCGGACGGCGGCGCGCGCTGGTCGCAGATCTCCATACCCGAGCCCGAGGGGGAGGCGCCGAAGTGCTTCGCCCCGGACGTGGCCTTCGGTGCGGACGGCACGCTCTACCTGTCGTTCGTGACCTTGGAGGGGAGGGGAAACGTGCCGAGCGCCGCCTGGATCGCCACGCTCGGTCGCGGATCCGAGGTCCTGTCGCCGCCGGTCAAGACGCCGCTGCCCGAACTGTCCTTCCAGGTGCGCCTGGTCGCCGATCCGATCACCCCGAAGCGGGTCTACCTAACCTGGCTCCAGGCGGCCGACACCGGCGTGCTGCGGTTCACCGGACCTGGAAATCCGATCCAGTTCGCCCGCTCCGACGACGGCGGCAGCACCTGGGAGCCTCCGGTGCGCGTTAGTGACCAAGCGCGCGGCAGGGTTCTCGCCCCGTCGCTCGCACCCGGACCCGGGCGCGAGCTCTACGTCCTCTACCTGGACCTCGGCGAGGACACGCTCGACTACGAGGGCGGCCACGAGGGCCACGGAGGGCCGCCGTACCCAGGGCGCTGGCAACTGATCCTCTCGCGCTCGCTCGACGGGGGGTCGACCTGGGAGGAGACGGTCGTCGAGGATGCGCTCGTGCCCACCGAGCGGTTGGTCGCCCTGTTCCCGCCCTATCCCTCGCTGGCGGTCGACCGGAGCAGCGGTCGGGTGTACGCGGCTTTCCAGGACGGACGGCTCGGTGATCCCGACGTGCGGGTATGGGCTTCGGGGGACCGGGGCGCCACGTGGGAGGGTCCGTCACGGGTCAACGACACGCCCGAGCGGGATCGCAGGGCGCAGTATCTGCCCGAGCTGGCCGTGAGTCCGACCGGCCGCCTCGATGTCGTCTACTACGACAGGCGCTCCGATCCGGGCAACGTCTTGAACGAGGTGTCGTTCCAGTCCTCAGTCGACGGAGGCAGGAGCTTCGCTCCCCGCGTTCGGCTCTCGGACCGCCCGTTCGACTCGCGAATCGGGTTCGGAAGCGAGCGAGAGCTGCCCGATCTCGGCAGTCGCCTCGGCCTCCTCTCGGCCGGTTCGCGGGCGCTGGCCGTCTGGACCGACACGCGAGCCGGCACCGAGGCTTCCAACAAGCAGGACCTGGCCAGCGCCTTCGTGGCCGTGACCGAGCGCTCCGGACCGTCACGGCTGGTGCGCGACGCGCTTCGCTACGCGGGTCTCGGTTTGGCCGTCCTTGGGGTTCTGCTGGTAGCGCCGCCGCTCGCGCTCCTGAGGAAACGCGCCCGTGACGCGGCACCGGCCGGCCCGCCGGAAGCGTCGGCAACGGGTGCGCCACCGGAAGCGTCGGCACCGCAGGACGCGCCGGGAGCGTCGCGCCCCGGGGCCCGGCCCGGCCCTTGACGCCGTCGATGCTGACGCGCTCACGGCGCTGGCCACTGAGGGCCGTGTGGGGCGTGGCGCTCCTAGTGATCGGCGCCGGCGCGGTGGGGATCTCGTTCGCGAGCGACGCCCGCCCTCCGGCGCGGGTCCTCGGCGACGACTTCCCGGTGAACGCCGGGGCCAATGACATGGGCGACATCAGCGCCAACAACTCGCCGGCGCTCGCCCGCAACCCGCGCCGAGCGGCGAACCTCGTCGTGGTCAACCGCATCGACACACCGAACTTCGGGTGTGGCCTCCACGTGTCGCTCGACAACGGGCGAAGCTGGTCGGACACGCCGGTCCCGACCCCCGGGGGAGAAGAGCCGAAGTGCTTTGCCCCCGACGTGACGTTCGACAGCGAAGGGACGATGCACATGTCCTTCGTGACGTTGAGGGGCTTGGGAAACGTGCCGAACGCCGGCTGGACCGTGCGCTCGGAGGACGGTGGGCGCACCCTCTCCAGGCCGGTCAGGGCGCTCGGCCCGCTCGCGTTCCAGGTTCGCGTCACGGCCGACCCGGGGCGACCCGGTCGCCTCTATATGACCTGGCTGCAGGCCTCCGGTACGGGCATCTTCCGGTTCGCGGCGCCCGGGAACCCGATCCGCTTCGCCCGCTCGGACGACGGCGGCGCCACCTGGCAGCAGCCTGTGCGCGTGAGCGGCCCGGACCGCGAGCGCGTGGTGGCGCCGACGCCGGCGGTCGGCCGTGATGGTGAGCTCTACGTCCTCTATCTCGACTTGGGCGAGGACCGGCTCGACTACGAGGGCGGACACGGGGGCCAGGGCGGGCCTCCCTACCCCGGCCCGTTCCAGCTGGTGCTCGCCCGCTCGCAGGACGGTGGAGCCACATGGGCCGAGTCGGTGGTCGAGGATCGCGTCGTGCCGACCGAGCGCTTCCTCGCCTTCCTCCCGCCCTTCCCCTCCATCGCGGTCGACCCGGCCAGCGGCCGCGTCTACGTCGGCTTCCAGGACGGAAGGCTCGGGGACCCCGACGCGTGGGTGTGGTCGCTGCCGCGCGACGGCAGGCGCTGGGAGGGCCCCGCGCGTGTGAACGACACCCCCGAGCGCGACCGGCGCTCGCAGTATCTACCGCGGCTCGCGGTCGCCCCGAACGGTCGCCTGGACGTCGTCTACTACGACCGCCGTGCCGATCCGGGCAACGTGATGAACGAGGTGTCCCTCCAGTCCTCTCAGGACGCGGGGAGGACCTTCGGGGCGCGGGTCGCGCTCTCCAGCCGCCCGTTCGATTCGAGGATCGGCGCCGGGAGCGAGCGCCGGCTCCCTGACCTCGGCAGCCGCCTCGGGCTCGTATCCGACGATTCGACCGCGCTCGCCGTCTGGAGCGACACGCGGGCGGGCACCGTCGATTCGAACAAGCAGGACATAGCCGGGGCCGTTGCCGCCTTCCCGGCCCCCGAGCTCTCGGATCCTGCGCGGCTTGGGCTTCGCTACGGAGGCATCGCGTTGGGGCTCGCGGCGATTGCCCTGCTTGCGAGCGCCCGGCGCGCGGCGGCCCCGCACTGCGACTAACGCTATGTGCGAACGGCACTTAGCGAATCGTCAAACGCGTTGCTAGCCTGCCGCGAGCTTCGTCCGGGGGTCAGACAACAGGGGGACGGCAATGCAGCGGCGACTTGGGATTCTCTTCATCGCATGCGCGGCGATCTTGGTCGCTGCAGTGTCCACCGCGTGGGCCTGCGGCGTACTGGCCACGCTCAAGGTGGGTCCGAGGGCCGCTTCGCCCGGTCAGACCGTCACGGTCACCGGCAAGAACTACGGACAGGTGAGTGCCGGGAACTCCGAGGTCTCGATCCGCTGGAAGAGTCGAACCGGGGCGGTTCTCGGGACCACCGTCCCTGATGCGAGGGGCAGTATCCGCGCCACCGTCCAGGTCCCGCAGAACGCAAGGCGCGGCTCGTACGTGGTCATGGCCACCCAGACCACCGCCTCGGGGGCCCCGAAGTCCGGCACTCCCGGGCGCACGACGGTCCGAGTCAAGAAGGGCGCTGCGCAGGGCGCCGCCGCCGCTCCGTGGGGTTCGGCGGGGCCGACCGCCCCGGGCGGGTCCGAGGCGTCGCTGGCACTCGATGCAGGCGGCTCGGGCAGCCCGACCGTCCCGACGCTGCTCGGCATCGTCCTGTCGCTTGCTCTGCTGGGTACCGGGTTGACGCTGGTCGCACGGGGCAGGGCGGCAAGCCGACCGTCACTCGGCGCCTAGCGCGCCCGCCGCAATCTCGATCAAGGGGGCATTCGGGGATATGAAGCTCAGGCGAGCATGCGCTCTGGTCGCGTTGACGGCAGTCGGCTCATCGCTGGGGCTCGTTTCGGCAGCGCAGGCCGAGGTGCGGGTCGGCAAGAACTACCGGCTGAACTCGGACTCGAGCCCCTTCCGCGGCAAGGACCAGGTGGGGCTCGCGGTCAACCCGAGGAATCCCCGGCACATCGTCGAGGTCAACGCCGAGTACCGCACCGAGAACTGCGAGTACACCGCGAGCTTCGACGGCGGCCGCATCTGGAGTGCTGCGAGACCGATGATCCCTCCGCCCCCCACCGCGGGCGAGCAGCCGTTCCAGCCCTCGTGCCGGGTCAGCGATCACCTCGCCGAGCAGATGGACCAGACGGTGGCGTTCGGCAGCGGCCAGAACGTCTACGCGACCTCCGTCACGGCGAGGACGACGCTGGGCGGCGGCGAGCAGGGCCAGTCTGCGCTGGTCTACAGGTCGGTCGACGGCGGGCGAACCTTCCGCCCCGGCGTCATCGCCATGGCCGGCGGGGAGAACCCCATGATGGGCCCGACCTTCCAGCTGCCGAAGATCGCAGTCGAGCCGGGAGCCGGAGCGGGGGGCACCGATCGCGTCTACCTCTCGGCCCGTGAGGGCACCGCCGCGCGCGGCGCCGCTGGCGACGCCACGGTTGCCGTGTCGAACGACGGCGGGCAGACCTTCTCCGCGCCGGTGGACGCGGACCCGCCAGGCGAGAACGTCGCCAACAACGGTCCTCAGGAGGGCCCGTCCGAGCCGGTCATCAGCCCCGACGGCTCGGTCAGCGTCGCGTGGCGCACCTCCGGCACCGAGGCGTTCATCAAGATCGCGCGCTCGACCGACCGGGGGCAGACCTGGAGCCCGCCCGTGATCGTCACCGGGGTCCGGGCCGGGGGGCACCCGCCGAGCTCCCATACCGCGCCGCTGCCCTCCAGCTGCTGCAGCTTCCCACGCCTCGCTGTGAACCAGCGGAACGGCAACCTCTACATCGTCTACAACCAGGGCCCTCCGGGTCCGACCACTCCTCCGGGAGGGTTCCAGGGCGCCGACCACTTCATCCACGAGGACACCGACGTCTACTTCCAGCGCTCGACCAACAACGGCGCGACGTGGTCGACTCCGAAGCTGATCAACGACGCTCGCGCCCGGCCGGGCAGCCTGATCACCCAGACCCGCCATCCGTACGTCTCGGTGGCGCCCGGAGGACGCGTGGACATCGTCTGGCAGGACCGGCGGCACTGGTACATGCGGGAGGACTACTGCGTCCACACCCACCTGCCGTGTAGCGAAGCGCGCCTGGGCGACACCTACTACTCCTTCTCGACCAACGGTGGGGCCACGTTTTCGCCCAACCGCCGGATCAGCGACAGGCATCACAACAACGACGTCGGCTTCGACTACCGGTTCGGAACCGGCTGGCAGTACGGACCGGTGGCCGTTCCCCTCGGCAACGACCAGTTGTTGATCGGATGGATGGATTCGCGCCAGGGCAACGTCGACAACGACAACCAGGACATCTACCTCTCGAGGGTGAACCTCAAGGGGGCGTCATCGGTACCGCGGGAGAGCATCCGGGGGTCGGACGGCCCCTCGCTCTCGGTGGCGCTCTCACGCCGTGCGTTCCCCGGCGGGTCGGACGGCCTGATGGCTGGTACCTTCGCCAACCGCAACGGGACCAGGGTCGTGATCGTCCGCGAGGGCGACGTCGCGGGAGCGCTGGCCGGTGGCGTGTTGGCGCGTGCCAACCTCGGTCCGGTCCTCGTCTCACCGCAAGACGGTCTGCCCGCCAAGGTCAAGGCCGAGGTCTCCCGGCTCGATCCCACCGGTGCCTACGTGATCGGCGACGAGAAGTTGCTGTCGGCTCAGGTCGTGCAGGATCTCGCCGACGCCGGCGTGCCCGCGGGCGAGACCGAGACAGTCCGCATCGGAACCGGGTCCGACACCGCGAACGCAGCCCTGATCGCGCAGACGCTCGACCGCCGGAGCCCCGCCGATCGGGACGCCGGCACCCCGGCGTTCGATGCGGCGATCATCGCCAATCGGAAGAGTCCCGACGCAAGCGCGGTGTCTGCGCTCGCGGCCGCGCGGCGCCTTCCGGTCCTGTTCGTAGGCCCGGACTCCGTTCCGGCGGCGACCGCCGCTGCGCTCACGTCGCTCAGCATCAACCGGACGCTCGTGATCGGTGGGCCTCAGGCGGTGAGCAACGCGGTGATGGCGCAGCTTCCGTCGCCCAAGCGCCTGGGAGGCGCCAACCAGTACTCGACCTCGCGGACCGTTGTCGCCGAGTCGAAGAGGCGCGGAATGCCGACCAACATCGCCTATGTCGCGGACGGCGTTCGGCGCTTCGAGGGGGCGCTCGCGGGCTCCGCGGTGGCCCGCCTCGGCGGCCTGCTGGCGCTTTCGAGGCAATCCGTGGAGACGACTGCCCCGCGGACCGTCGCGCGCCTCGGCCTGCGCACGCTGCTCGATCGGATCGTCGTGATCGGACCGGGGGACAGGCGCAAGCCGGGGCGCCGCCGCTGACGGCGAAGGGCCTGTAGCTAAGGCACGCCGAGCTTCCCGGTCATCCGCCAGGCGTTGCGTCGTCCGGCGCGGCCGCACGGCGCCGCCGCCACCACGCGAGGCCCGCGGCTCCCGCTGCTGTCATCGGCAACGCCAACCAGATGAGCCATGCGGTGCTCGACGAGCGTGCCCCAGTGGCATTCGAGGGGCGTCCGGTTGCGGGCTCGCCGGCGCCCACCGCGCCGGCCGCCTGAACCAGGCCGGCACCGTACTCGGGGTCCCAGCCCCGCTCGCCCAGGTCGTGCGCCCCGGAGCGCAGCGCCGAGCGGACCTCATCGGGGCCGGTTGCGCGACCCGAGGCCACGAGGAGCGCGGCCGTGCCCGAGACCTCGGCGGCTGCGGCCGAGGTCGAGGCCATGAAGCAGAAGCAGAACGTCGACGGGCCGCCGTTCAGGGTCTGCTGCAGCACGCCATCCCCGGAGCCGACGCCGCTTCCGTAGGCCCGCCGGTCGCCGCCCGGCGCCACGAGGTCGAGCGCCTTCCCGTAGTTCGAGTAGTACGCGCGCGTCCTGTCGCGCGTGACGGCGCCCACGGCCAGCACCTTCGGGTAGGCCGCCGGGAAGCCGACCGACGCGCGCCCGTCGTTCCCCGCGGAGGCCACGACGGTCACGCCCTTCGACGCGGCATAGTCGATGGCATCCTCGAGCACGGCCGAGCCTGCCGGCCCGGCGATGCTGAGGTTGGCGATATCGGCCCCGTGGTCGACCGCGTACCGCAGGCCCCGGGCGATGGTGCGGCCTGACCCGCTCAGGTCAGGCTGGAGCACGCGAACGGGCATGATGGTCGCCTCGGGCGCCACGCCCGCCCCACCGAGGCCATTCCCCGTCGTCTGAGCGATGATCCCCGCGATGTGGGTGCCGTGACTCTGGCGGTTGGTAGGGGGCTCGTCGTTCGGGTGGGGGTCACCATCGACGAAGTCCCAGCCGCGCGTGAAGCGCGTGCCGGCAAGGTCCGGGGCCCGCCGGTAGACCCCGCGGTCCTCGTAGGCGACGCCCGTGTCGAGGACGGCCACCGTGGCGCCCGCGCCTCTGGTGACGGCCCAGGCCGCGGGGATCTGCAGGGCTTGAAGATGCCACTGGTGCTTGAACAGGGGGTCATTCGGCGGCCTCACCGCTCCGGCGCGCCCGTCGGCGGCCGGCCTGGGCACTGCATGCGCCGGCGAAGCGCTGGGTCCGAAGGACCCCAGGCATCCCGCTCCGAGCAGCGCCGCCACGCGAGCGCACAGGCGCAGGGCCGGTGACCGATCGAGGTGAAGGGGTACGCGGAGCGCTGGCATGGGTCCCAGGGCCATTATCGGGTGAGCGACCCTCGGGCCCCGCGGGCACGCCGAGGCGCTCCAACATGCGAGCTCCGGAGGTACCCTCGAAACCGTGAAGTCAGCGAACGACCTTCGCGCCGAGCCGGGGCGCTCCCACTTGGCTCGCCAGGTCCTTCGCCGGTGCGTGCTGTCGGCAACAGGCGCTGCCCTTGCAGCCGGCCTGTTCACGGGCGGCCTGGCCGTGCAGCCTCAGCCGGCCTCGGCGGCCAAGGACAGGGGCGCCTGGAGCCCCACGGCCCGCCTGGCCACCGGGCGGGCCGACCACACCGCGAGCCTGCTTCAGAACGGGAAGGTGCTCGTCGCCGGAGGGCGCACCACCGTCATCGAGCCGGGGGCCACTCAGCCCGT
Organism: Thermoleophilaceae bacterium; assembly: GCA_030446485.1. Taxonomy (GTDB): domain Bacteria; phylum Actinomycetota; class Thermoleophilia; order Solirubrobacterales; family Thermoleophilaceae; genus JAUJNF01. Next base: position 106,130 of record JAUJNF010000006.1, read on the forward strand.
GTCCGCCACCGCCTCCGCCGAGCTCTATGACCCTGCGCTGGGCGCGTGGTCGCCCACCGGCGCCATGGCCGACGCCCGCACCGGGCACACGGCTTCAGTTCTTGACGGACCGGCCTGCGCCGGCCCTGCTCCGCCGGGTTGGTGTGGGAAGGTCTTGGTGGCCGGCGGACGCGGGCCCGACGGCAAGCCCTCGAGGTCAGCCGAGCTGTACGACTCGACGACGGGCTCGTGGCGCAGGGTGAACCAACTGGCAACCGCTCGCACGGGACACACCGCGACCGTGCTCCCTGATGGCAGGGTGCTGGTCGCCGGCGGCGTGGCGGAAGGTGCGGGCGGCGAGGAGTCGACGCGCTCGGCCGAGCTCTACGACCCGGCAGCCGAGACCTGGACGGCCACTGCCTCGCTGGGCGTCGGGCGGTACGGTCACACGGCGACGGTCACGGACGGCAGGGTTCTCGCCGCCGGAGGATTCGAGACTCTGTTCAACGAGGTGCTCGAGGAGGTGCGCGACGAGCCGACCGCGTCGGCCGAGCTGTACGACCCCGCTGGGGACCGCTGGGCACCCACCGGTTCGCTCGCGGTGGCACGCGCCCACCACAACGCGACGCTGCTCGCCGGCGGCAGGGTGCTGGTGACCGGAGGCGTGGACGACGACCGCAACCTGCGCCGCTCGACCGAGCTGTACGACCCGCGCAGCGGGCGCTGGAGCGCCGCCGCGCCGATGGGCGTGGGCCACTCCGAGCACTCGTCCAGCCTGCTGGCCGATGGGAGGGTGCTCGTCGCGGGCGGCGGGAAGGGCCCGCCCGAGGACGCCACCATGGTCGAGGCCGAGACCGAGACCGCCCTGGCCGAGGTATACGAGCCGAGCGCGAACAGGTGGAGCTACGCGGGCCCCCTGAGGCTGGCGCGACGGCAGCACACGGCCACGGTGCTCGGCGGCGCGGGCTGCGCTTCGAGTTGCGGCAAGGTCCTCGTGGTCGGGGGAGCGCTGGGTCCCTACAACAACCCGTCGACGCCGGCGCTGTCGTCCTCCGAGCTCTACGACCCGACCGCCGACACCGCCCCCGCGTCGGTCCGCAACCTCGCGGGCCGGCCGACATCGGGCTCGCAGGTCAAGCTCACCTTCGCTGCTCCGGGCTCGATCGACGGCGCCCCGCCGGCGGCGCGCGAGTACCTGGTCAAGCAGTCCAGGAGGCCGATAGTCGACGAGCGGAGCTTTGCTCGCGCTCGAGCGCTGTGCGGTGGATCGTGCCGCTTCTCGCCTTCGAACGTGGATGACCAGCTGACCCTGAACGTCAGGGGCCTCACTCCGCGTACCACCTACTACTACGCCCTGAAGGCACGAGACGAAGCCGGTGACCTCGGGGCCCTCTCCAACGGCGCTCGCGTCACCACCACGTCCGTCCGCCCGGGGCCGATCGCCGATCTGCGGGCGACACCGGTGTCGGCCACCGCGATCGTCCTGTCCTTCGCCGCCGCCGGGTTGAACCGGAAGGGGCCGCCGCCGGCCCGCGAGTACGTCGTGAAGCAGTCGAGAGAACCGATCTCCGGCGAGCGAGCGTTCCGCCGAGCCCGCTCACTGTGTGGCGGCGTGTGCCGCGGCTTCTCGCCGGCCCGGGTGCGCGCGCGGCTGAGGCTCCGCATCACCGATCTTCGCCCGGGTACGACCTATCACTACGCGGTCAGGGCAAGGAACGGCGCCGGCAAGCTGGGACCGACCTCGACGGTCCGGGCGCGGACGCGACGAGGCGGCTCCGGGTCGGCCAGCGGGAGGTAGGCCTCCTCTCCTGGTTGTAGAGGGCCGGCGCGGGTGGTAGATTCCGGCACGCTGGACCGACAGTGAGAAGCCGTGCTGACTGCTCGGACGGGGCGTGGGCCCGGACGACGGAAGGGGTTGTTGCATGTACCGCAGTGTTCGTCGCCTTTACTGGGCCGCCCTTACGCTTGTCGCTGTCGGCGTGGCGGGCGCGAGCTTGGCCTGGGCCTGCACGCCGCAGGCCAAGCTGGGATCCGATGCCACCTCTGGGCCCCCGGGCGCGACGGTGACGATCACGGGTTTCGAGTTCGTGCCCAGCCAGAACGTGCAGATCCGCTGGGGCGGCACGCGCGGCGATGTGCTGGCAACCCCTGCCGCCGATGCCCAGGGCTCCTTCGCGATCCCGGTCACCATCCCGCAAGATGCGATCGAGGACACGTACACGATCGTCGGAATCGCCCGTGGTCGTGACCAGTTCCACGACAAGGTCTACAGAGCGCCACTGGCGTTCACCGTCACGAGTGAGACGGCACCGCGCCCGGACCTGGAGAAGGACGCCAATGGCGCCCAGCCGCGGTCCCGCGGCGGACAGGTGTTTCGGGAAACCAGCGGGGGCGAGCCCAACGCAGTCCAGCCGGACGCACGCGGTGCCCGCCCCTCCCCCGAGGGCGCGGACCGCTCGAGCCCCGGCGGCTCCGCCGCCCCGAGCGCATCACCCGTGCCGGCTGCCCGGAGCGCCCCGACCGCCACCGGTGGTGCTGCGGCCTCTGCCGTGCCCGAGTCAGGGGCGCCTACGCGCCGGGACGGATCCCGTGGTCCGGCAACCGGAGAGGGCGTGTCCGAGCGCAGCGCGACGGCCGACCTGTGGAGCGGCTTCCGCTCCGGTAGCACGCCCTCGACCCTGGCCCCGCCAGCTGGAGAGGAGCCCGAGCGCGGATCGAGCTCGGCTCTCGCCGTGGGAGCCGGCCTGCTCGGCCTCGGCGCCATGGCGCTGTTCGCCGGCTTCGCGGTCGCCGAGGTGCGCCGGCGTCGAGCGCTCGCGGCGACCGGCGCCGACCGGTCTCGCGACTAGTCGACGGGGAGTACGCGGTCGTCGGGGAGCCGGCAAGGTTCCACCGGGCGAGAGCCACCGCCGCACGCGGTGAGTGCCACACCAGCCGCAATCGCGCGAGCCTGTCGCGCCTCGCACGACACAGGGTCCGCATGACATAGTCAACCCTCTATCGGTACGGTGGCGAGTGCCGCTCCAGCGCCTCCTCGCGCCGAGCTCACGGTCAGTCGGCGCCGCTCGCTCGTTAGCCGAGCGCCGTCCCGTCGTACAGCTTCACGACCCTGACCGTCCCCTCCGGCGAGGCGTGGATGCACAGCTCGCACAGCACGCACTCGTCGAGGTTCTCCTCGACCACCTCGACCCGTCCGTCGCGCTCGGCGTAGATGTCCACGGGGCACGCCTGCTCGAGCTTCTTCGCGACGTCGGCGTCGCCGCGGACCGAGTCGTCGATCTCGACGTCGATGAACATCCCGGGCATCAGGCAGCCGCCCCCGAGCCGATCCGCTCCCTCACGAGGTCGGGGATCTCCGAGATCTCCTCGGCCACCGCGATTTCCGCCTCCTGAAGCCGCGCGATCTTCTCAGCGGCGGTGTCGGCCTTGCCCTCGACGATCGTGCCCGCGTGGCCGAAGGACATGCCCGGCATTGCGTCCATGAAGCGGCCGGCCATGAAGGCGACGATCGGCAGCCGCGAGTCGTTCTCGCTCACGTAGCGCGCGAGCTCGGCCTCCATGCGCCCTCCGGGCTCGGTGTAGATCACGATCGCCTCGGTCTGCTCGTCGGCCTCGAAGTAGGGCATCAGCTCCGCGTAGGTGGAGCCGATGATGGCGTCGCCGCCGATCGAGACCGCGGTCGAGACGCCCAGGCCGGCGGCGCTGAGCGTGGACGAGATCTCGGTGGTCATGCCACCGCTGCGGGACATCACGCCGATGCGCCCGGGCGCGTACGACTTGGCCGCGTCGCGAGGGGCCGCCGATGCCGCCCATCTTGGCCACGCCGGGGCGGATGATCCCCAGGCAGTTGGGGCCGATGATCCGCGCCCCGCGTAGGGCGGCCAGCTCCACCATCTGCGCCACGTCGTAGCGCGGGATCCGCTCGGTGACGATCACGATCAGACGCACGCCGGCCTCGATCGCCTCAAACACGGCGTCGCGGGTGAAGGCGGGGGGACGGTGACCACCGAGCCGTCCGGCACCTGCCCCACTTCGGCCACCAACTGGGCGACCGAGTCGAACACCGGCACGCCGTGCACCTCGCGCCCGCGCCGGCCCGGCGTGACCCCGCCGATGATCTTCGAGCCGTAGTCGAGGCACTCGCGCGTCAGGTTCACCGCCTCGCGGCCGGTGATGCCCTGCACGATGAAGGTCGTCGACTCGTCGATCAGATGCCCGGCGGCCATCACGGCACCTCCTTACCTCGCCCGAGGTGCGGTCGGCCAGGCTGGGCGCGGCGGTCTTGCCGTCGGAACCCGGCGGCGCGCCGTCGCCGGAGCCCGCGGGGCCCGCGCCGTCGCCCGCCGGCACCTTCTCCACCGCCCGCCGCGCCGCCTCGTGCATCGACACCGAGCGGTCGGCGTATTCGACGCCGTACTTCTCGAGGATCTTGAAGCCCTCCTCCTCCCAGGCGCCCGGGATGCGGAAGATCGCGATCTTCTCGGCCGGGTCGTGGCCGAGCTCGACGCAGGCCTTGACCACCCCTCGCGCGACGATGTCGACGCGGGTGTTGGAGACGATCGACATCATCACCGCGATCTTCTCCACGCCAGGCTTGGAGAGCACCAGCTTGGTGAGGTTGCAGGCCTTGGAGACGGACGGGTTGCCGCCGATCTCGCAGTAGTTAGCGGGCCGGCCGCCATGGCTCTGCACAGCGTCGAACAGCGTCAGGGAGCCGCCGCCGGCGCCGATCACCAGGCCGAGGTTGCCGTCGAACTCGGTCACGTTGCCAGCCACGCCGCGATGGTCGGCGGAGTCGATCTGCTCGCCCCGGATCTCGAACGCGGTGGGCTCGCGCGCCTCGCGGGTCTCCTCGTCGCCCACGCCGAGCTCCTTGAGCAGCGGTCCCTGGCGCACGCGCGCCTCGTTCTCCATGTCCATGTGGGCGTCCACGGCCACGAACGTGCCGTCCGCGAGCTGGGCCAGCGGGTTGATCTCGGCGAGCGTCATGTCGTACTTCACGAACAGGCGGGCCAGCTTCGCGAGGATGGGGGTCAGCCGGTTGAGCTCGGTGCCGGTGATGCCCGTCGACGCGACGGCGTCCTTGGCGCGGAAGTCCATGTGCGGCAGGATCGTGGAGAAGTGGCCGCGGCCGATGTGTTCGGGGTGGGTCTCGGCCACCTCCTCGATGTCGATGCCGCCCATGTCGGAGAAGACGAAGGTCGGAACCTTGCGGACGCCGTCCCAGACCACGCCCGCGTAGTACTCCTGCTTGATCTCGGCGCGCGAGTCCACCAGCACGCCGCGCGGCATGTGCCCGCCGATCTCGAGCTGCAGGATGTCGCGCGCGTGGGCCTGGGCCTCCTCGGGCGTGTCGGCGAACTTCACGCCGCCCGCCTTCATGCGCCCACCGGTGAGCACCTGCGACTTGATGACCACGGGACCACCGATGTCCTCGGCGATCTGCTTGGCCTCCTCGGCGGTGCGGGCGAACCCGTGCTTCGAGAGTGGTATGCCCTCGCGAGCCAGGATCTGGCGGGACTCGTACTCGTAGAAGCGCATCAGCGCGAGGGACCGGTGACCATGCGGGCGCGGATACTAGACGGGGCCCCTACCACCCACACCAGACCGTCGGCCACGATGTCGGACCCCCTCCACGTCGTCGAGCGCTGCCGGGACAACGTGATGCTCGCCGAGGAGTAGCTGGCTCCCGAGCACAGGGGAGCGATCCGACGACACCACGGCGCCCCCGGTCGCCGGCGGGCGCTAGAGCCCGGGCGGGCGACGGCCGAGCTAGCCGGTGAAGCGCGGCGCCGCCGAGCGGCGGATGACGCGAACGGCAGCCCTCCCGGGGCGGAAGCCCTCCCGGCTGGCACGAGGGCGGTACCGCCCGCCCGACCGGAAGCGCTTGACCATGCTCGCGCGCCCGCGCGGGTCGGTACGCAGGCGGCGCCCGGCGAAGCTGATGGCGGCACCGCTGACGGGCCGGCGCCTGCCGCTCGAGAGGTGCGTTGCCCGTAACGAGAACCGAATGCGCCGCCCGGTGGGCACCCGCCCGGGGGAGACCGAGAGCCGTATCTTGGGCGCCGCCCGGCCGCCGCCCTCGTTCGACCCACCGCCACCGCCCGGCCCGCCACCGCCGCCACCACCCGGCTGACCTCCGCCTCCGGGGCCGGCCCCCGCGGGCGCCGCTCCGAGCGTGATCGGATTGGCGAGGGCCTCGACCGCATTGCCGCGCTCGAGCTGGATGCGGTAGTCCCCCTTCCCCTCCGCGGCGAAGCGGTAGGTGAAGTCGGCGCTCGTGACCGGCACCTCGGTCGTCGGCACCCCGTCCTTCAGCACGATGAGCCGCCGCGTGGGCGCGCCGAAGGCGTCGGGGCCGCCGCCGATCACGCGAGCCGTGAAATCGGCGCGCAGGTCCTGGAGCTCGTCGCCCATCATGGCCGTGCCGCTCGCGGATTTCGCATCGAGTCGTAGATCCGGGCCACCGGGGCCGAAGATCTTCACGTAGGCGTGCCCGGCCTCGATGGCCTCCTGGACTCCGTCCTCCGAGAGCCGGTCTGCGTAGACGACCGTGGTGCCCACGCCTATCGGGGTCTGCGTCACGGCGTTGTTGGGCGTCCCGGCGTTGTGCGAGTCGCTGACCGCCACGGCGGTGAGGTCGAAGCCGTCGCGGCGGTGCTGCTCCCACTCCTGGATCGCCGTGAGCGTGAACGGGTTGTTGCCGGCGTCGTTGCCGGGCGGACCGGTGTGGACCTCCCAGGCGTCGACCTTTCGGTAGTCGGTCTCCTCGTCGGTGTAGTCCCAGGGGCAGCCGCGGCACAGCGCGGCGAAGGCCGGCACCTCGGAGGGGAAGATCGTCGGGTGGTTGATCTGGGTGAACCCGCCGGCGTCGTGCACCTGGTCGAAGAGCCGGCTCGGAGGTTGCGGCCCCCGCTTGGGCTCAAGCGAGCCGTCGGGGCGGCGCTCCAGGAGCGGGCCGGTGCGGTAGTCCAGCACCTTGCTGCTCGCGTGGTTGTTCAGGTGGCCCCTGTAGGTGATGATCTCGGCGCTGCGCAGGATCAGCTTCCCGGGGTAGCGGCTCTGGTAGCGACCGATCTCGTCCCAGTGCGAGCCGACGACGTAGTCGGAGAGCGTGATGAAGTCGAGCCCCGCGCCTCCCTTGGCGCGCTCGCCGAACGCGTAGCCGAAGGTCTCGGTCATGGTGGCGTCGCCGAGTGCCGAGTGCTCGGCGTGCACGTGCATGTCGCCGGCGTACCAGCCGGGGCGGTCGACGGCGGGGGTGCGGTCGTAGGGAGCGGGCCGGTAGGGCTCGTCGGCAAACGCGGGGTCGCTGCTCAGCTCCACCTCGATGCGCCACGCGACCTTCCCGTCGATGTCGCCCCCGTCGCGGCCGATGATCGAGGCCAGCCCCAGCTCGGCCGCCCACTCGCCGGCGGGGACGGGACCGGGCTCGAACCCGCGCGTGGTCTTGCCGGGCACGTGTCCCTTCGGCCTGGCCTCGTACTGCGCCTCGGTGGAGAAGCCCTCCGGCGAGATCGTCACGTCCGGGTGGCTGGATCCTCCCCAACCGCGGAACTCCTCGACGTCGAACAGCTCTGCGGGCTCCTCGCGGGCGTCGTACACCCCGAGGTCCAGGGTGTGCTTGAGCTGTGCGCTCGTCGGGGTCTCGGGCTGGTCGAAGCAGTACTTGACCCGCACGGCGGTGGTGCCCGCCGGCACGTCGAAGGGAACGAGCACGTAGCTGCCCTCCTGATCGGAGGAGAACTCGCCGGTGATCACCTGTGAAGGGGCGATCGGGTCGCCTGGGCACTTCGCGGGCGCCGCGCTCGCCGACACCAGCGGCTCTGGCGCGGCGGCCTCACCGTGGGCGAACGCGCCCGCCGGCACGCCCAGCATCGCCCCGGCAAGGGCGCAGACCAGGGCCGGCGCGGCGTGGGGGAGCGAAGGCACGCATCGACGTTAGTGCAAAACGCGCTCACAGGCGCCGGCCAGGGGCTTGCATCGCCACCACGGGCGCGCATAGGATCGACCGCGCGGCGCAGCTCGACGCGACGCGCGAACCCTGTAGCCACCAAGGGGGAAGCCCATGAAGCGCAGGCTCGGAGCCACCACCGTCGCTGCCGTCGCAGCCACAGCCGTCGCCTGCCCGGTGGCGATCGGCCTGGCCAAGCGAACCAACCTCGACGGCGACGCCGGCCGCGAGCGGGTCCGCACCTTTGTGAGGAGCGATCCGAGCATCGGCCGGCGCACCTTCGTGCAGATCTCCGACCGCTGCCCGAACGGCCCGCTGGCGCGCACGGTCAGCGGCCGCAACGAGCGGCTCCAGTTCCTGAAGCTCGTGAACGCCGACCCGATCCGCGGCAAGGAGGTCTTCTTCACCATCCGGTCCGGCGCGTCCGGCCGGGGCGGGGAGTCGCGGCTGGTGGCGTGGCGCCCCACCGGCGACCCGAGCGTGTGCCGCACGCCGCAGTACCTCTTCCGCTACAGCATCGACAATGCCACCCCGCGACCGCGCGGCACCACCTCCGTCGCCGGCTTCGACGTGACCCTCCGCGAGCGCGAGAGCGCCTTCGTAGGGCAGGAGGTCCTGCTGACCGAGCGTTTCGTGCGCCCCGGTGAGGCGTTCTGCTGCCCCTCGGTGACCAAGCGCACCTTCTACCGATACGAGCCGGAGATCGACCGGTACGTCCGCTACCGCACGTCGGTGAGGCGCGGTCCTCGCGTCCGCTAGACCACGTCAGTCCCCGCCTGCCTCCTCGGCGTCGATCAGCCAGCGCCTGCCGGCACCCGCCTCGGCCACGGGCTCCGTCTGCACGAGGCGATAGCCCCTCAAGGCGCCGTCCACTGTGAAGTAGGCGGACACTCCGTCGCGGTCGCTGTACTCGAGGATGTCGCGGAAGCGGATCTTCGACCTCGAGGCTCGCCCGTCGTCGGACCGGCGGTCGACAGCGGCGACGCAGCCCGAGAGGCCGCCCTTTGTTGCCTTCAGCAGCCTGGGCGTGAACGTCTCGCAGTGGCCACTACCGTCGCCCCGCTCGAGCGTGCGAACGTTCGCTTCCACGACGGCTCGTGCCTGGCGCTCGGTGTCCGGATCGGTGGGATGGGCCGTCCGGCCGCACCCGGCCGCGGCCACCACCACGCCCAGGGTCAGCGCGTGAACAGCGCGTGGCGTCACTCCCGCGCCACCGACTCCAGGTCGATCAACCAGCGCTTACCGCCGCCCACCTCCGGCGGAGGTTCGGTGAAGCGCAGGTTGTAGCTCTGGTTGCTGCCAGCGTCGACGGTAAAGGACACCGACAGCTCGTTCTCCGTGTCGATCGGCTCGACCACGTCGCCGAAGCGGATGTTCGGAGCCGGCGCGTCCCGGTTCGGCCGAGCGCGGGAGCTCGACACGCACTCGGCGTAGCCGTCCAGGTAGGTCTCGAGATAGCGGGGCGTGTAGGTGCGGCAGGCGGCCCTTCCGTCGCCCTGCTCGAGCGCCGTGAGGTTCTGGCGCACGACGTCCTGCACCGTCCTCTTGGTCTCGGCGTCGACTTCGGAGGTCAGCTCGCAGGCGCCGAGTCCCAGCGCCATGGCCACGGCCACCACCGGCCACCCGATCGGGCGCGACCTCATCGACACGGCCTACCCGGCGGGTTGGGTGGCGCCCGCGGTCGCCGCCGGATCGCCGCCGTTCCCGCCCATCCCGTAGGCCTCCGCCAGCTCCGGGTCCTTCCTGGCGAGCATCTCGGCCAGCCCGACCATCACCTTGCACTGCTTCCAGGTGGCGTCGTCCTGCATCTTGCCGTCGATCATGTGCACGCCGCGCCCGTCCGGGATGGCCTCGATCACCTTCCTGGCGAAGATGACCTCCTCCGGATCGGGGCTAAACACCCGCTTGGCGATCTCGATCTGGCGCGGGTGCAACGACCACGCGCCGACGCAGCCCATCAGGAAGGCGGCGCGGAACTGGGTCTCGCAGCCCACCTCGTCGCGGATGTCACCGAAGGGCCCGTAGAAGGGCAGGATGCCGACCGAGGTGCAGGCGTCCACCATGCGCCCCATCGAGTAGTGCCACAGGTCCTGCTGCACCGAGGTCCGGGGCGCCTCCGCGTCTGAGGGATCGGGGTCCTCGATCACCCGGTAGCCGGGGTGGCCGCCGCCCACGCGGGTGGTCTTCATGCGGCGCGACGCCGCGAGGTCGGCGGGACCGAAGCTCATGCCCTGCATGCGTGGGCTGGCCGCGGCGATCTCCTCGAGGTTGTTCACCCCGAGGGCCGTCTCGAGGATGGCGTGCACGAGGATCGGCCGCTCCAGGCCGTGCTTGGCCTCGAGCTGCGCCAGCAGGCGGTCGACGTAGTGGATGTCCCAGGCGCCCTCGACCTTCGGCACCATCACCACCTCGAGCCGGTGGCCGATCTCCGGCACCAGGCGCAGGAGGTCGTCGAGCACCCAGGGGCTCTCGAGCGAGTTGATGCGCGTCCACAGCGCCGTCTCGCCCAGGTCGACGTCGCGCCCGATCCTCACGAGGCCCTCGCGCGCCGCCTCCTTGCGGTCGGCGGGGATCGCGTCCTCGAGGTTGCCGAGCAGGATGTCCGTCTGCCGGATCACGTCGGGCAGCTTGGCCACGATCTTCTCGTTGCTCGGGTCGAAGAAGTGGATCATCCGCGACGGGGTGACCGGGATCTCGCGGACGGGCTCGGGGGCGCCCATCGCTAGGGGCATTCCGAAGGCTCGGGGGTTGCGCAAGGGTGCTCTCTCCTGGGTCGTCGCTGAGCGTGCTGGCGGTGGGGGCGGCCTGGGGAACCCTACTCGGGCACTCACACCACTACGGACGCCGTACGGCCAGTCGCCGCGGCTAACATCCCGCGGCTGCCGAACCGCCCCCCGACGAAAGGGCCCGCCGCCTTGCCGGACAACGGAACCACCTTCGACCAGGCCTCGCGGGAGGCCAGCGGGGCGCATGCCTACGGCCGTTACCTCGAGGAGTTCGAGGTCGGAGCGGTGTACAAGCACTGGCCCGCCAAGACCGTGACCGAGGCCGACGATCACCTCTTCTGCCTGATCACGATGAACCACCACCCCCTGCACATCAACGACGTGTACGCCAAGCAGTCGCAGCAGGGGCGCAACGTGGTGGTTGGCCCGCTCGTGTACTCGCTGATGCTCGGTATGTCGGTGAGCGACGTGTCCGGCAAGGCGATCGCCAACCTGGCCACCGAGGACCTGAGGCACCCGGCGCCCGTCTTCCACGGCGACACGCTGTTCGTGGAAAGCGAGGTGCTCGAGGTCACGCCCTCGCGCTCGAAGTCCGACCGCGGCGTGGTGAAGGTGAAGAGCGACGCCTACAACCAGGATGGGGTGCTGGTCGCGAGCTTCCGCCGGGCGGTGCTGGTGCCGCGGCGTGAGCCGGGGGAGCCGCTGCCGGGCGCCTCCGAGGGCGCCGCTCCCCCCGGATAGCGCCCGCGCCGCGCGGGGGAGGCAACTGCACGGTTTCGGGGCGCGACAGGTCCCCGCCCCGCTATCGGGGCTTGGATCCGTAGTGGGCGGGTGGTACGTTCCCGCGGAGGTCGCGAAGGACGTGGCCGCGGATAGGAGAGTCGTGGAAGAACGACAGCCGGTCACGGGTTCGGGCCGGGAAGGCTCGATCGCGTCGGACGTTTCCATGGAGGTCGCCTCGATCGTCAGCGCGGCCGAGAGCGCGGCGGTCGCGATCCGCAACCGAGCCGAGCAGGACGCGCTTGCCCGTCGGCGGGAGGCCGACGCGGAGGCTCGCCGGGTCGTGACCGAGGCCGCCGTCGAGGCCGACCGCCTGGTGGTCGACCGGCTGCGGAAGATCTCCGAGCTGAGCGATTCCGTGGTCGAGCGAGCGGCCTCGGTGTCGGACCAGCTCGGCGAGGCTGAGGAGCTTCGAGAGCGGTTGAACGGCCTGCTGATGGGGCTCGCGAAGACGGCCGAGCGGGTGGCGCGCGAGCTGGGAACCGAAGTGAGGGGCAGCGCCGCCGAGGCCTCGCCGCCGCCGTCGGCAGGCAGGACTCCGAAAGGCGTGGCGCCCGCCGCAGCGCCTTCCGAAACCGCGCTCGCCGACGCACCGGCCGCGGCCGCCCCGACGGACCCGCCCGCGTCCACCGCGCGTGTCGTGGAGCTGCACCGCCCGCCCGCGCCCGAGCCGGAGCGGGGGGCCGAGCGCGCCGAGTCACGTGCCCCGGTGGGGGAGGTCGACGGTGCACGGCTCGTGGCCCTGCAGATGGCGGTGGCCGGCAGCACGCGCGGCGAGGTGGCGGCCCACCTCAGCCGGGCCTTCCAGATCGGCGAGCCGCACGCGATCCTCGACGACGTCTTCGGATCGGGCTCGCCGCCCGCCTGAACGCCGCCGAGGCGCCCGCGCGGCGCGGAGGCCCTTGTGGACCGCCAGCCCCTTGCGAAGCTGACGCCGGACGTCCGACTCAGATTCCTAGCTCGCGCGCCTGAAGCGCCGGAGCAGCCCCCGGCGAGGCGTAAGCGCCTCCACGGGAGGGGCGGGAAGGGGCTCTCCGGCCAGGATCGCGGCCGGGGCGTCACTGACCATCCACTGCGCACGAGCTGGTGCGACGGTGGCCGCGGCGGCGACGCCGGCCGAGAGCGGTGCCCGGTGAGAGGTGGCCGAGTGGGTGTCGCTCGCGATCACGTGGGCGAGCCCCTCGCGCACCAGATCGAGCGCCAGCCTGCGGGACCGCGATCCCCGCTGGCCGCTCGCAATCGACTGAGCGGTCACTTGCACGAGCACCCCGCGCTCGACCAAGCTGGTCAGCCGCTCGGGGTCCCCTTGGAAGGTGGGGTTGCGCTCGGGGTGGGCGAGCAGGACCCGGAATCCCTGCACCGTGACCCTGAAGATCAGCTCCTCGAAGTTGCTGGCCAGCGGACCGTACGGGGTCTCGAGGAGGATGTCGGTCCCCCGCTGCCAGTACGACGCCAGGCGCAGCTCCTCGGGCGAGGCACTCTGGGCCCACAGCAGGTCCACCTCGCCGGCCGGGACGATCTGCAGGTCGCCTTGAGCGCGCACGTGCTGGTTCAGCAGAACGCACCGCGCCGCTGTCTCGCGGACGCTCACCCGCGGGAAGTCCGCGCGCAGGTGGGGGGTTGCCGCTAGGACGCTCACCCCGTCGGCCTCCGCCGCCGCGGCGAGCGCGAGGCTGCCCTCCAGGTCGGCCGGCCCGTCGTCGAGCCCGGACAGCACGTGCGAGTGGAGGTCGATCAAGGAGAGGTCATTATCGCCGGGTGGTCGGCCGGGAGGGGAGGCGGCTGACCTCCGGGGCCCTCCCGATACTCTGCCGCGGGTATGACCGCTGACCAGATCGCCTCGATCCTGTGGCGCCGGCGGCTGCTCTTCGCAGTCACCGCCGCCGCCTGCCTGGCAGCGGTGGCGGCCGTCACGTTCAGCCTGCCCAAGACCTACAAGGCCACCGCCACCCTCTACGTGGGCGTCAACCAGGAGGTGAGCGAGGCCCTCGCCGTCGACACCAACCTGGGGGAGCAGCTCGCCCGCACCTACGCGTCGCTCGTCGCCAACCCCAACGTGGCCGACCTCGTGCGTGAGCGGCTGCCAAACCGACTGTCGCGGTCCGCCCTCCTCGAGAGGATGTCGTTCGCGCCGGTCGAGCGCACGCAACTCCTGGAGGTGACGGCCGAGGGCAGCTCGCCCGACGAGGCGCGAACGCTGGCGAGCACCTACGCGTCCGTCTTCGTCGATCGCGTCTCGAGCCAGTTCGAGGAGGGTCGAACGCAGACGCGCATCTCGGTGAACGAGCCCGCGGCGCGGCCCACGGAGCCGTCGAAGCCGAACCCGCCGCTGTACCTCGGCCTCGGCGGGCTGCTGTCGCTACTGCTCGCGCTCGGGGCCGTTCTGCTCCGGGAGCGGGTGGATGATCGCATCCACGTCCTCGAGGACGACGACGAGGTGCTCGGCGAGCGGGTCCTCGCCCGGCTGCCCAACCTCCCGAACGACGGTGAGGAGGTGAGCCTCGAGGCCAACGACGCGTTCCGCCTGCTCAAGACGAACGTCGACTTCTTCGACGACAACCCGGCGCAGGCCATCATGGTCACGAGCCCGGGATCGGGCGAGGGCAAGACGATGCTGTCGGCGAACCTGGCCATCACCGCCGTGGCCGATGGCGAGAAGGTGGTGCTGGTCGAGGCCGACCTCAGGCGGCCGGGGCTGACGGGCACGCTGCTCGGGCGGGGGCTGACACCGTCTTCGGTGGGCCTCACGAACTATCTCGTCGGGGCCGCTAGCGACATGGCGATCATCAACCCGCACCCTCGCCTGCCCAACCTCGACGTGATCTGGGCGGGGCCCGCGCCACCGAACCCGAGCGCGCTACTGCGCTCGCACCGCTTCGACACGCTGCTTGCCGAGCTGCGCGAGGACTACGACCGGATCATCGTCGACACACCGCCGATCTCGGTCGGGGCCGACGCGTCGGTGCTGGTGCCGCGGCTCGACGGGGTGCTCTACATGATCGACGTGCGGAGGACCAAGCGCTCGTTCGCCCAGGCCGGCCTGAACCAGCTCGAGAAGGCGCGGGGCCGCCTCTACGGCGTGGTCCTGAACCGTGCCTCGAAGTCACCGCGCTACGGGTATTCCTACGGGGCGGACACCGCCGCCGGGGCGGAGCCGGCGGGCACCTTCCGGCGCCGAAACAGCGCCTGACGTGATCCGCCGGGCCGGCCTGTCGCCGTCGGCGCCCATCGCCGCGGCGGTGGTCATGGTGGCCGCCCTGTGGCCGGTGACCGCCTACGGAGTGAGCCCGCTGGCGCTTCCGGTCGCACTCGGGCTGGCGGGGGCCACCGTGCTCGTGGCCACGAGGCCCGAGTGGGGAGTCGCGCTCGCGCTTGCGCTCGCGCCATGGACCAATCTCCACGTGGGCGCCGAACGGCCGCTCCGCCTCGTGCTTCCGCCCCTGGCGTTCGGCCTCCTGGCCTATGGCATGCTCGTGTCGTCGCGTGAGCGGCCGCCCCGTGGCCCCGCTTTCCAGACGGCGGGCGTGGTCCTCTTCGCGGGCGTGGCGATCGTGTCCGCCCTCCAAGCGCTCGACCCCGCGCAGACGCTCACCAAGCTCTTCGGGCTGTTGACCGCGGTCGCCCTGTTCTTCGCGGTGCTCACGATCTGCCGCACGCGCGGCCAACTGCTCGTCGCGGCCGCCGGGGCCGTGGCCGGCCTTCTCGTGGCTTCAGCGCAGGGCGTCCTGCAGCAGGCCCTCGGGCAGTTCGGCAACGAGGGGTTCGTGGTTGGCGGCGAGATCGTCGGGCGGGTCCAGGGCTCCTTCGGACACCCGAACCAGTACGCGGGCTTCCTCGCAGTGCTCGTTCCCGTTGCCGCCGGGATGCTGGCCGCCCGTGCGGTGCCGGGCCGGATGCGGCTGCTCGCGGCCACCGCGCTCACGTTCGCGCTCCCCGCACTGACCTTCTCCTACGCGCGGGGGGCGCTGCTCGGACTTGCGGTGGGCGCCATCGTCTGGCTCGCGCTGCTGCGACCGCGCCTCGCGGTGGTGGTGGCATTGGCGATCGCCGTCGGCTCGATCGCGCTGGCTCCGGCGGCGCTGAAGGAGCGCGTCTCCGACCCGGCGGGCGGCGACATCGGCCTGCGCGCGGATCTCTGGGGATCCGCGCTCGACATCTACACCGAGCGGCCCCTGCTCGGGGTGGGGATCAACAACTTCGCCGAGGGCTACGCGACGCTTCCCTCCACGCTCGCCAACGCCTCGCAGCGACGGCTCCTGCACCAGACCCAGGTCCTGACCCCGCCGCATGCCGCCAACCTGTACCTCAACATCCTCGCCGAGCAGGGGCTGCTGGGGATCCTCGCCTTCGCGGCGCTGGCCCTCACGTCGGTGCTGACCGTCTACCGCGGATCGAGGATCGCCGATCCGGCGGGCCGCGCGCTCTGCCTGGGCATGGGGGTGGGGCTCATGACCCTGGCCGTGCACTCCCTGTTCGAGGTGACCCTCTTCAGCGAGCTCTCGCAGCCGCTCTTCGCCCTGCTCGCCATCGCGGGGGTGTTCGTAGCGCTCGATCGGGAGGAGAGCGATCTCGCGGGCTGACCTGCCCGCCGCTGCCCGGCGGGGGCTGGTGCCCGGGATGGCGGTCGCCACGGCCGTGGGCGCCTACCTGCTGCCCGGCGCGCGTGGGGTCCGGCGGCTCCTCCGGCCCGTCCTCGGCGTACGCGAGAGGCTGGCCTCGGACCGCGACGTCGCGCTCACCTTCGACGACGGTCCGCACCCGCAGGGCACGCCGGCGCTCCTCGCGCTGCTCGGCGCGGCGGGGGTACACGCCACGTTCTTCCTGGTCGGCGAGCACGTCGATCGCCACCCGAAGATCGCCGCCGAGATCTGCGCCGCGGGGCACGAGGTGGCGCTCCACTGCTACCAGCACCGCTCGGAGCTTCGTCGGGCGCCGTGGCGGCTGCGGGACGACCTGCTGCGCGGAGCAGCGGCCATCACCACCGCCACGGGGCGCGAGCCCCGGCTCTACAGGCCTCCCTACGGAGTCTTCAGCGCGGGCGGGCTCGTGCTCGCACGGCTGAACGGCTGGGAGCCGGTGTACTGGTCGCGCCCGAGCTTCGACTGGGATCCGTCGGGCACCGCGCCGTCGATCGAGGGCCACGTGACAACCGGCCTCACCGGCGGCGACATCGTCCTGATGCACGACTCCGACGCCTACTGCCCCCCGGGGAGCTGGCGTCTCACGCTCGCGGCGCTGCCCCGGGTGCTCGAGGCGATCGAGGCGCGAGGGCTGCGCCCTGCGCTGATCTGAGCGGCGCTTTCGCGACGCCGGCCGGCGCGGACCGGGGTTTGCCGCCCGCCGCTGTCGCCATGCTGTGCCCGTGGGCGAGATCGACGCGGTCGAGGCGGTGGAGCCGCTGGCTCGGGAGTGGGACGAGCTGGCCGATGCCGCCGGGGGCCAC
The DNA here is from genome assembly GCA_030446485.1 of Thermoleophilaceae bacterium. Classification (GTDB taxonomy): domain Bacteria; phylum Actinomycetota; class Thermoleophilia; order Solirubrobacterales; family Thermoleophilaceae; genus JAUJNF01. Next base: position 123,012 of record JAUJNF010000006.1, read on the forward strand.
CCCTTCCTACGCCCCGGTTGGATCGATGCCTGGCTGAAGGCCTTCGGCGCGGGAGACCCGCTGGTGCTCACCCTGCGCCGAGCGGGCCGGCTGGCGGGAGTGCTGCCGCTCGTGAGCAGAAAGGGTGCGCTCGGCTCGGCGAGCAACTGGCACACGCCCGAGTTCGCGCCCCTCGGCGAGGACCGTGAGGCGGTGCTCGAGCTCACCGAGGCGCTGTTCGCGCGCCGGCCGGCGCACGTGAGCTTCTACTTCGTGGACACGGGCTCCGCCGGGCTCGAGGCCTTCCGGTCGGCGGCATCCCGGGCGCGCTACGTCAGGCACGAGCGGATGCTGGAGCGTTCCCCCTACGTGGCGATCGACGGCGACTGGATGTCCTACCAGGCTGGTCTCAGCCGCAAGTTCCTGCGCGACGCCGACCGGCGCTGGCGCAAGCTCGAGCAGGAGGGCGAGGTGGCGGTGGAGGTGGCGGACGGCAGCAGCCGGCTCGACGAGCTGCTCCACGAGGGCTTCCGCATCGAGCCCTCGGGGTGGAAGGGCAGCCGCGGCACGGCGATCCTCGCCGATCCCCCCGCCTACCGCTTCTACATCGAGGTGGCGGGGTGGGCGGCGTCGCGCGGGTGGCTGCGCCTAGCCTTTCTCCGGGTTGAGGGGAGGGCGATCGCCTTTCAGCTCGGTATCGAGCAGGGCGGCGCGTACTACTTCATCAAGGGCGGGTACGACCCCGCCTTCTCCCGCTACGCCCCCGCCCGCCTGCTGGTGCGCGCGATGCTCGAGCGGGCCTTCGCTCGCTCGCTCTTCTCCTTCGAGTTCCTCGGCTCCGACGAGCCGTGGAAGCTCGAGTGGACGCAGTCGACGCGCGAGCGCCGCGAGCTGCGTGCCTTCAGACGGACGCCGGCGGGCGTGGGCCGCTGGGCGGCCTTCGAGTACGTTCGTCCCGCGGCAAAGCGCATGCGCGCCGTGGACCGCCTCGTGCTGCGGCTGCGGCGATGACGGGCGCCTACCTCAGCGTGTGGCCGGTGCTCCCCGCCGGCGCGTACCTGCGCGGGCCCGCCCCGGTGCTCGGGTTTCCGCTCGACCAGCCGAACTGCCGGCTCCACGCCCTCGCCCGCCACGGCCTGTGGCACGGGGCGCGGGCGCTCGGGCTCGACGCGGGTGACGAGGTGCTGATGCCCGCCTACCACCACGGTTCGGAGGTCGAAGCGCTGGCACGCGCCGGCGTGGGATGCCGGTTCTACGAGGGCACCGAGGCTCTGGAGCCCGACGAAGACGAGCTGGAGGCGCTGCTATCGCCGTCGGTGCGCGGCCTGTACGTGATCCACTATCTCGGCTTTCCGCAGGCCGTGGACCGCTGGCGCGAGTGGTGCGACCGTCGCGGCTTGCTGCTCTTCGAGGACGCCGCTCAGGCGTGGCTCGCCACGGTCGACGGACGTCCCGTGGGGTCGAGGGGCGACCTGGCCATCTTCTGCCTGTACAAGACGTTCGGCCTGCCCGACGGCGCCGCCGTGATCGCCGCCGCGCCGCCGGCCGGCCCGCCCGGCGACGGCCCGCCCGGCGAGGCACCGCTCGGTGCGCGCCCGCTCGTGCGCAAGCACGCGCGCGTGCTCGCGGGGCCGGCCGTGCGGCTGGCGGCGCGCGCACGACCGCACCGGCCGTACGAGCCGAGCGAGGACTTCGGGCTGGGCGATCCACTGGTCCGGCCGGCGCGGGCGAGCGAGCTCCTCCTGCCCCGCGCCTACGAGCCGTCCGCGGCGGCACGGCGCCGCGCCCACTACGCGCTGCTGCTCGACGAGCTGGGCGACCTGGTCCCGAAGCCTTTCCGCACGCTTCCCACCGGTGCCTCTCCGTTCGCCTTCCCGATTGAGACCGCCGACAAGGAAGCCGTGTACGCGCGGCTCGAGCGGGCGGGCGTGAGCCCGCTCGACTTCTGGTCGGTCCCGCATCCGTCGCTGCCGGCCGGGGAGTTCCCCCGAGCGGCGGCCTACCGGCGGAGCGTGCTGGCCCTTCCGGTGCATCAGGAGCTGCGCCCGCCGGATCTCCACCGGATCGCGCGGGCCGTTCGGGGGCGGGGCCAGAGGCGCGGACCAGAGCTGCGGGTCGACCGGATCGAGCTCGTGGAGCGGGACGAGGAGTGGGCTGGGCTCGCGCAGGAGAGCGGCAACATCTTCGCCACTCCGCAGTGGGCCGCCCTCTGGTGGCGTCATCTCCGGCGCGCGGGCGATCGCCTCCTGCTCGCCGCCTGCCGGACCGCCGAAGAGGGCCGGCTGGTGGCCGTGCTTCCGCTCTTGGTGGGCCGGCAGGGCCCCCTGCGGGTCGCCCGCTTCATCGGCCACGGGCCGGCGGACCAGCTCGGGCCGGTGTGCGCGGCGGGTGACCGATCGCTGGCCGCGCGCGGGCTCACGCGTCTGCTGGAGGCGGACGGCCGGGGGTGGGACGTGTTTCTCGGCGAGCAGATGGTGTCCGAGGAGGGCTGGCAGGGCCTGCTGGGGGCGGAGGTCGTTCGGACCACTGGATTCCCGGCGCTCGCCTTCGACACCGATGACTGGGCCGAGTTCCTGGCCGGCCGCAGCGCCAACTTCCGCAGCCAGCTCCGTCGGAGGGAGCGCCGGCTTGCGGCCGACCACGACGTGCGCTACCGGCTCGCCGAGGACCCCGCCACGCTCGCCGGCGACCTCGACCGGCTCTTCGCCCTGCACGCCCACCGCTGGAGCGACGTGAAGTCGCCCTTCGCAGGCCCGCGCGAGCCGTTCCACCGCGAGTTCGCCGCGGTGGCGCTCGAGAAGGGGTGGCTTCGCCTGTGGTTCCTCGAGGTGGACGGCGACGCGGTGGCCGCGTGGTACGGCTTCCGCTTCGCCGGCACCGAGTCCTACTACCAGGCCGGCAGGGATCCCGGCTGGGACGACCGGTCCGTGGGCTACCTGATCCTGATGCACTCGATCCGCACCGCGCTCGAGGACGGGATGAGCGAGTACCGCTTCCTGCGTGGCGACGAGCCCTACAAGTACCGCTTCGCCACGCACGATCCCCGCCTCGAGATCGTCGCGCGCGGGCGGGGACTGCCGGGCCGGGCGGCGCTGCACGGCGGACTGCTCGCCTACCAGGTGCCGGCGCTTCGCCGGGTGCTGCGCACGCCTCTGGGCGCCTAGCGACCCCGGGCGAGGCGGCGCTGCAGGCGCTCGCGAGCGCTCGGAAGCCCGCGCAGCGCCTCTCGCATCATCGCGGTGGGATTCCGCAGCAGCGCGCCGGCGAGCAGGCGGGTGCCGGCGCGCCAGCGCCCGTGCGTGAGCATCACCCGGGCCCCGAAGGCATCGAGCGAAGCGTGCGTGCGCCGCTCGAGCGCCGTCCCGCGTTGCTCGGGGTGGCGCTCGAAGTAGCGCGCAACCACCCGCTGGGCTCCGTCGACGCCGTGCAGGGGATCTCCCGTGGCCGAGCTGCCGTGGCGCCGGTAGAGCGTGGCGACCGCGCCCTCTCCCCGCACGGGCGCGTGCTCGAGCGCGCGCAACACGAAGTCCCAGTCGTGGGACACCCGGAAGCCCGGGTCCCACTCACCGGCCAGCGCGACCACCGAGCGGGGGAAGAGCATGGACGGCACGCGCACCGAGAAGTTGCCGAGCAGGCACTCGGAGGTGGCCTCCCCGGCGACGTTCGAGGTCATGGTCCAGAGTGGGCGGAGCTCCTCGTCGCACACCTGGGTGGCTCCGTAGGCGATCACCGGACGGTGCCGGTCAGCGAGCGCCACCAGCCGGGCGGTGCTGCCGGGCGCGAGCACGTCGTCGGCGTCGATGTAGCGGATGAAGTGGCCTCGCGCCGCCGCCGTGCCGGCGTTCCGTGCCCGGGGCTCGCCGCCGTGCGGCACCCGCACGACGCGCAGCCGGGGGTCCTGCCGCTCCTGCAGGAGTGATTCGACGCTCTCGGGGGAGCCGTCGTCCACCACCACCAGCTCGACGTCGCACCCCTGGTGGTCGAGGGCGCTGTCCACGGCGGCCAGCAGCCAGTCGAACCGTGGCTTCCAGGCGGCCATCACGAGGCTCACCAGGGGTGCGGAAACGTCGCCGGCAGGTGCCGTCGCGAGGGCGTCCACTTGCTCGTCGGGGGTCTTGCGGGGCGGCACGGCCGTCGGATCCATTGTCCTCATCTTGGTGCTCCGCGCGGCGTCTTGAGGATGGAGGGGCTCCTGGCCTTCGGCGCCACATCCGCAGCCCTCGGCCCTCAAGCCGGGAGCGGGGCGCGCCGATACCCAGAGCGGACTTGTCGATAGCCCGCGCCGCCTTCCGGCGGTGCGGACCAAAACGCCGGCTCGGAGGAACGAATGAGCATTGAACAGATCGCCTCGACCCTCTGGCGTCACCGCGCGCTGTTCCTGATCAGCCTGTTTCTCTGCGTGGGCGCCGTCGTCGCCGCCACGCTGTCGCTGCCGAAGACCTACAAGGCCACGGCGACCCTTTACGTGGGGATCAACAAGGAGGTCGACGCCGCGCTCGCCTTCGATACCAACCTCGGCGAGCAGCTCGCCCGCACCTACACGACCCTGGCCTCGAACCCGAACGTCGCCGACGAGGTGCTCGACCGGCTCGGGGACGACACCACCCGCTCCGAGCTGCTGCGCCACGTCTCCTTCGCGCCGGTGGAGCGCACGCAGCTACTTGAGATCAGCGCCGAGGAGAGCAGCCCGGCGGCCGCAGAGCGCCTGGCCAACACCTACGCGACCGTCTTCGTCGAGCGCGTGAACGAGAAGTTCAGGCAGGGCGAGACCCAGTCGGAGATATCGGTCAACGAGGCCGCCGCCGCGCCCCTCGAGCCCGCCAAGCCCAACCCGCCGCTGTACATCGGCCTTGGCGCCATGCTCTCGCTGCTCGTGGCCTTCGGCCTGGTGCTCCTGCGCTCCCGGCTCGACGACGGCATTCGCGTGCGGCCCGAGGAGGATCACGTGCTCGACCACCCCGTCGTCGCGCGGATCCCGGTCATGACCAGCAAGCACGGCGAGGACAGCGCGCGCGTCAAGGACGCCTTCCGGCTGCTCAGGACGAATGTGGACTTCGCCAGCGAAGACCGGACCCAGGTCCTGCTCGTGACCAGCCCCAGCCCGGTGGAGGGCAAGAGCACGGTCTCGGCCCAGCTCGCGATGGCGGCCATGGCCGACGGCGAGAAGGTGGTGCTGGTCGAGGCCGACCTCCGCCGGCCGGGCCTCGGGCACACGATCGTGGGAGACGGGCTGCAGCACACGGGGGCGGGGCTGACCAACTACCTGGTCGGCGCGGTCGACATCGACCGGTCGGTGGTCTCGCACCCGCGCTGGCCGGCGCTCGACGTGGTCCGCTCGGGCCCCCTTCCGCCCAACCCGGCCTCGCTTCTGCGTTCCGGACGGCTCGACGAGTTGATCGACGAGCTCCGCCTGCGCTACGACCGCATCGTGATCGACACGTCGCCGATCTCCGTCGGGGCCGACGCCGCGGTGATGGTCTCCCGCGTGGACGGTGTCCTCTACGTGCTCGATGCCTCGAGCACCAAGCGCTCACTGGCCGTCGCGGGGCTGAGCCAGCTCGAGACGGCGCGCGCCCGGATCCTGGGAATGGTGCTGAACCGCGTCTCGGGGCTCACCGAGGACAGCTACGGCTACTACCAGGAGGAGTTCCACATCGAGGCGGCCGCGCGCCCGTCCGAGCCCTCCGCCGAGGAAGCCGAGGCCGGCCGGCGCCGCATCGGAGTCTGAGATGTTCGCCGCGCTGCGGCGGCCCGAGCCGTGGCTGCTCCTCGTGGGAGTGGCAGCGGTCGCGCTCTGGCCGCTCTCCGCATACACGCTAGGGCCCACGCTCGTCCCCGGGCTGGTCGTGGGCGCCGGGATCCTGGTGCTCGTCGCGCGCCGTCCCGAGTACGGCATCGCCCTCGCCCTGGCCCTCGCCCCGCTGACGAACCTCGAGGTGCAGGAGATGAAGCCGATGCGCCTCGTGATACCCGCACTCGCCGTCGGCCTTCTGCTCTACGGGGCGGTCCTCGCTTGGAGGGAGGGAGGCGCGCGCACCGGCCGGCTGTCGGGCACGATCCTGCTCTTCGTGGCGGTCTCGATCGCCTCGGCCGCCCAGGCGCTCGATCCGGCCTCTTCGCTCACCAAGGTCTTCCTGCTCGTCACGGCCGCGGCGCTCTTCTTCGCGGTCGTCGAGGTCTGCCGCGACCGCCGCCAGCTGATGGTCGTGGCGGGCGGCGCGGTTGCCGGCCTGCTCATCGCCGGGATGCACGGCGTCTATCAACAGGCCGTCGGAGATCTCAGCGAGGCCGGGTTCTACTCGGGCGGCGAGATCGTGGCGCGGGTTCAGGGGGCGTTCGGGCACACCAACCAGTACGCGGGGTTCCTGGCCGTGCTCATCCCCCTGGCGGGCGTGGTGCTCGTGAACCGGGCCTTCCCGGCGGGGATGCGGGCAGTGGCGGGCGCGAGCCTGATCCTGGCCCTGCCGGCCCTCACCTTCACCTACACCCGGGGGGCCTTCGTCGGGCTGGTCCTCGGGTCGCTGGTGTGGCTCGCCTTCGTCAAGCCGCGCGCGGCGATGGCCGTCGCGCTGGTGTCGGTCGTGGCGATCTTGGCCTTCGCCCCGGCCACGCTCAAGGACCGCTTCTCCGGGGACAGCAGCGGGGACGTGACGCTGCGCCAGGACCTCTGGGGCTCGGCCCTCGACATCTACTCGCAGCGACCGCTGCTGGGCGTCGGGCTCAGCAACTTCTCCGAGGGCTACCGCACGCTGCCCTCGACGCTGGCCAGCGCCTCGCAGCGCCGGCTCCTGCACAACAAGCAGGTCCTGATCCCGCCTCACGCGGCCAACCAGTACCTGAATATCCTGGCCGAGCAGGGCGTCGCCGGTCTGCTGGCGTTCCTGATCCTGGCCGCGACCGCGGTGGCGGTCGCGTTCAAGGGATGCCGGGTGAGCGATCCGGCGGGCCGAGCGATCTCGATCGGCGTGGGAGCGGGAGTCATGATCCTCGCCATACACAGCATGTTCGAGATCACCGTCTTCACCGAGATCTCGGTGCCGCTGTTCGCGCTGCTCGCCGTGGTGGCCACCTTCGTCGCCCTCGACGACCGCGACGGCACGGCCGATCCGGAGGTGAAGGCCGCATGACCGAGGACAGGGTGAAGAGCGCGTGCGTGCTGATCGTCGATGACCAGCCGGCCAACGTGCTGGTCCTGGAGGGCGTGCTCGACGTGTCCGACTTCCGCACCGTGATCAGCACCACGAACCCGACCGAAGTCGTCGACCTGTGCACGCGCCACGCGCCGGACCTCGTGATCCTCGACCTCCACATGCCGGGGATGGACGGCTTCGAGGTGCTCGGCCAGCTCTCGCCCTGGATCAGCGGTTCCACCCGCCTGCCGGTGCTGGTAATGACGGCCGACGTGAGCCAGGAGGCCAGGCGGCGCGCGCTCTCGCTGGGCGCCAAGGACTTCCTCACCAAGCCGTTCGACCCGGCGGAGACGGTCCTACGCATCACCAACCTCCTGGAGACCCGTCTGCTTCAGCTGGAGCTGCGCACCCAGGCGCGCGAGCTCGAGCGGGAGGTGCGCGAGCGCACCCTCGAGCTAGAGCAGGCGCGCCTGGAGGTGCTGGAGCGGCTCGCGTTCGCCGCCGAGTACCGCGACGACGAGACCCGTGACCACACGGAGCGCGTGGGGCGCACGGCGGACCTGCTGGCGCGCGAGCTCGGCCTGCCCGCGGCCACCGTGGGGCTGATCCGCCGGGCAGCACCCCTGCACGATGTCGGCAAGCTCGCGGTGCCCGACTCCATCCTGCTCAAGCCGGGGCGTCTCAGCGCCGAGGAGTTCGAGGTGATGAAGAGCCACGTGACGATCGGCGCCGAGATCCTCGGTGACGGCCGGAGCGCTCTGATGAAGCTCGGCGCCGAGATAGCGCTCACCCACCACGAGCGATGGGACGGCAGTGGCTACGGGGCCGGGCTGCACGGCGAGAGCATCCCGATCTCCGGCCGCATAGTGAGCGTCGCGGACTCCTTCGACGCGCTCACCCACTGGAGGCCGTACAAGGACGCGTGGTCGGTGGAGGACGCCGTCGCGAAGATCCGCGGCCTGAGCGGGGACCACTTCGATCCACGGGTCGTCGACGCCTTCAACGCCCTCGACCACCACGCACTCCTGACACCCGTCGAAGAGCCGCTTCTGGCCCCGTGACCTGGTCCTCAAGCCGGGGGCCGGGCGGGTCGATAGCAGTGGAGGAGATGTTGACTCGACCCGCACAGGACAGCATTCACCGGCGCGACACCGATCACGGGTCAGGCACGGTCGCCCCGGTCGCCTCCGATCTCCGCGTCGGGACCCGTATGGCCGGCTACGACATCAAGTCGGTGGCAGGCCGCGGCGGCATGGGCGTGGTCTACCGCGCCGAGCACGTCCACCTCGGTCGCACGGTCGCGCTGAAGGTGCTGTTGCCGGGATTTGCCGACAGCGGCGACTTCCGCGAGCGCTTCCTGCGCGAGTCGAGGACCGCGGCGGCCATCAACCACCCCAACATCATCACCGTGTACGACGCCGGTGAGGCGGACGGCCTGCTCTACATCGCCATGCAGTACGTGGAGGGCACCGACCTGGCGACGCTGCTGCGGGGTGCCGGGGAGCTGGAGCCGCCGGAGGCGGTGTTCCTGCTGGAGCAGGTGGCCTCGGCGCTCGACGCGGCGCACAAGCATGGAGTAGTACATCGCGACGTGAAGCCCGAGAACATCCTGATGGCGGGCAACCACTGCTACCTGACCGACTTCGGGGCCGGCAAGCGGATCTCGTCCGAGCGGAGCCTGACCGCGCACGGACAGTTCGTGGGCACGATCGACTACATGGCGCCCGAGCAGATCGAGGGCGGTGCCATAGACGGGCGGGCCGACGTGTACGCGCTGGGATGCGTCCTCTATCACGCCTTCGCGGGACGGCCACCGTTCGAGAAGGACTCCGAGGTGTCGGTGATCTATGCCCACCTGCACGAGCCGGTGAGGCCGCTGTCGTCTTTGCAGCCCGAGTTGCCGGCCCGGCTCGACCCGGTCCTGGCCCGCGCGCTGGCCAAGCGCCCGGGCGATCGCTACGCGACCTGCTGCGAGCTGATCGCCGCGGTGGAGGCGGCCACCTCGGAGGGGGCGCCTCACACGACCGAGGACTCGGTCGAGCCGGCGGCCGCACCGGCGACGAAGGTGCTGGTGGTGGGGGCCGCCCCGGTGGCGAAGGCCATCGTGCGAGCCACGCTCCCGCCCGACCGCTTCGAGATCTTTGATGCTCCCCACGGCGCCGCCGCGCTGGAGCTCGGGCGGCAGCAGCGTCCGGCGCTGGTGCTCCTCGACGCATCGACATCCGGCCCGTCGGCCGTCGAGGTGTGCTCGGGCCTACGCGCCGATCCGGCCACCGCGAGCACCAAGATCGTCGGGATGGCCACGCGCGAGAGCCGGGACGACCTGCGGGCGCTGAGCGCTGCCGGCGCCGATGACTGCCTCGTCACCCCGTTCTCCTCCCTACAGGTGCTCTACAAGGTCCGAGACCTGCTCGGCCCCGCTCTGGTATCGGACTAGAACCGGTTCACCCGCGCCGCGTGGCACCCTAGGTGCATGTGGCTCACCGTGCGCTCCGGCCAGGATGCCGGCAAGTCGATCGAGATCGAGAGCGACGGCCTCGTCGTCGGACGGGGTGAGGACTGCGACCTGACGCTCTCCGACGGGCGCGTATCCCGGCGTCACGCCGAGTTCCGGCCGGGTCCGGATGGCCGTGTGACGGTGAAGGACCTCGGCTCCGGGAACGGTACCTACGTGAACGGCGAGCGCATCACCGAGGCCTCGCTCACCGGGGGGGAGCAGCTCCAGATCGGCGACACCATCCTCGCCTCGTCCGGCCAGTCGCCGGCCCCCGCCGGGTCCTCCACCATCCTCGGCGCCGTGCCGCGCGCGGTGAGCCAATCGGGGGTCTACCGGCTGGTCGTGCAGCGCTCCGTCCGCCGGGCGACGATCCTCAGCGGCACGGCGATCGCGCTCGCTGGCCTGGTCGTCGTGCTCTTCGCCACGGGCGTGCTCCCACCCGGTGACGGGGAGGAGGGCAGCCAGGCGGTCCAGAAGGTGGTCAGCGGCGCGGCGCCGTCGACCGTCCTCGTCGAGGCGCTTCAGGGCGAACGCCGCGCCGGCAGCGGCACGGGGTGGGTGCTGGACGCGGCGGAGGGTCTCGTGGTCACCAACGCCCACGTGGTCGACGGGGGCAGCACGTTTCGGATCGGCGTCGGTGGCAAGCCGCGCGACGCGACGATCGTCGGGCTCGCTCCCTGCGAGGACTTGGCGGTGCTCGAGGTGGCGGATCGCTCCGGGCTGAGGACCATGCCGCTCGGCGACCAGCGATCGCTCGAGCTGGGAGAGACGGTGGTGGCTATCGGCTACCCCCAGGGGGCCTCGGCGGGCGCGAGCCTGACCTCGACCACCGGCGTGGTCTCGGTGGCGCGCACGAGCTACCGGGAGGCGGCGCTCGACATCCCGCGCTACCCGAACGTCGTGCAGACCGATGCGGCGATCAACCCCGGCAACTCCGGGGGGCCGCTGCTCGACCTGGACGGCCGGCTGATCGGCGTGAACTCGGCCGGGCGCACGCTGTCGCCCGACGGACGCATCGTCCAGGGGCAGAACTACGCGATCGGGGTGGACCGGGTGAAGGAGGTCGCCGCTGCGCTGCGGACCGGCCGTTCGCTGGCGTGGACGGGCCTGAGCTTCGACTATCCGGCGCCGGAGGAGCTCCGCAGGCGCGAGCTGCCGCCGGGGTTGTTGATCGACCAGGCGGTGAAGGGAACTGCCGCTGCGTCTCAGAACCTCCGGGCCGGCGAGTTGATCGTGGCGGTGAACGACCGGGCCATCGACAACTCACTGGCGAGCTACTGCGAGGCCGTGGGCAGCGACGCCCCGACCGGAACGGGCACGACCCTCGCCGTGCTCGCGCCGGGTGCCTCCACGGCCCGGGACGTGAGGCTCGAGCTCGAGTGAGCGGCACCGCTCCCGTTGCGAGCGGCGGAGAGCGCCGCGCGCCGCTCGGCGGCTAGCGGGAGCCGGCGCCGAAGCGCTCGAGCGCGGCCATCGTCTGGCGACCGACGATGCCGTCGACCACCAGGCCGTTCGTGCGCTGGAAGGCGCGCACCGCCGCCTCGGTGTCCTCGCCGAAGGCGCCGTCGGCCTCGAGCTCGAAGCCGGCCTCGCCGAGGGCGTCCTGCACGTCGGTGACGCTGTCGTCCTCGGAGCCCTCGAGCAGGTAGCCACCATCCTCGAGCTCCCCGGGGGAGGCGTCGCCCTCGTCGCTGAAGTCGGCCTCGCCGACGGCCTCCTCGACCTGGGCCTCGCCGAGCTCGTCCGAGTCGCCCTCGTCGCCGAGCGCGCGGCGGCCGTCGTCGAGCACTCCGGGCGGGAGTGCCCCGTCGCCGGCGCCCTCCTCGAGCCGGAACTGCTGGGACTGGACGGCCGACGGAACGCCGCGCAGCGCGGCGAGCACGCGCCAGCGACCGCGTCGGAAGCGCGACACGTTGGCCTTGAAGGCGCCGCCGCGGACGACGACCCAGCGGTTGGCCACCCGGACGTAGCGGTTCGCGCCCTTCGGCGCGTAGTAGGCGGTCAGGCGGACGGTGCCCGTGGTCACGCCGGTCAGGCGGCCGGCAGCGGTCACGAAGCGCCGTCCGCGGGCACCGGAGCGGACCTTCAGCTTCACCGGACGGCTCCTGGGCGACGTGGCGGGCGACGTGGTGGCCGGCGCTGTCCCGGCGGGACCGGACGGCCGCTCGAGCGCGGCCGTGTCGGTGCCCGGGACCGCACCTGCGGGTGGCTGAGCCGCGGCGGGCGGGCCGACGGCCGGAGCGGGTTGGGTGGTGGGCGCGGACGGATCGGCACCCGCAACGGGCTCGGGCGCAGGGTCGGCCGTCGGCGGCACCGGCGCCGGGTCGGCAGCACGCTCCCCGGTCGCGAAGGCCTTGAAGGCAGCGTAGGCGGGCTTCTTGCTGAAGTCGGTCCTCGTGAGCCCGAACTGGGCCTCGACCTCGTCGGCGTCCTTCTCCCAGTAGTTGTTGCGGAAGTTGTAGTAGAGGGCGACCTCGACGTAGGGGTCGCCCTCGGCGAGCTGCATCGCCTTGGTGAGGTTGGCGGCCTGCTCGGCGGCGCTGACCCCGCAGCCGTTCGAGGCGGTGCTCCAGCCGAACTCGGTGAACCAGATCGGCTTGGCGTCGTCGCGCTCGACCATCTCGGCGCGGATCTCGCGGTAGGCGAGGAAGGAGTCCTTGCGCAGGCGGCCGCCCGGCTCGCGCTCGATGTGCTCGGGGAGCGGGTGCAGGCGTAGGGGTGGGTGGCCATCACGTCGAAGCTGCCCTTGGCCCCGGCGGCGTAGGCGGCCTCGATGAAGCGCCAGTCGTTCAGCGAGGGGCCGGCGAAGACGACCTTGGCCTGCGGGTCGCCGGCCTTGATCGCCGGGTAGGAGGCACGCAGCATGCGCGTGTACTCGGCGGCGTTGGGGCCGGTCGACCAGAAGCGCTCGAAGTTCGGCTCGTTCCAGACCTCGTAGGCCTCGACGCCCTTGCCGGCGTAGCGCTCGGCGATGAAGCGGGCAAAGGCGGCGAACTCGGCGTTGTCGCGCGGCGGGGCGTACTCGGCGCCCGAGGCCGATGCCCACTCGGGCGTCTCGTTCAGCATGATGAGCACGCGCTGGCCGGCGGCCTGGGCGCGGGCGATGGCGCCGTCGTACTCCTCGAGCCACCAGTTGTTGTAGGAGCCGCGCGTGGGCTCGGCGTCGCGCCAGCTGATGCTGAGGCGCACCATGCGCGAGCCCGTGTCCTTGAGCCCGGCGGCGGTGCGGTCCTGCTCGGCGGCGCTCGTGTACCAGGTCATGTCGGTCACGAAGCCGGGCTCGAGGGCCTCGGCGCCGGCCGGCAGCGCGAGCACGGCGGCACACGCCGCGGCACAGGCTGCGGCACGGCTACGGCGAAGGAGTGGGCGAGCGGAGGGCATGGTGGAAAGCGGCGGTCGGGCCGCCTGGCTTGGTTATCGGCCGCGGCGGGGCAAGGCGGGAGTGGGAGGCCCGGTTTGGACGAAGGTACGAGGGGGTGGGTGGTGGTGTCCGGCACCGCGGGCGGCGGCTAGCGGGAGCCGGCGCCGAAGCGCTCGAGCGCGGCCATCGTCTGGCGACCGACGATGCCGTCGACCACCAGGCCGTTCTTGCGCTGGAAGGCGCGCACCGCCGCCTCGGTGTCCTCGCCGAAGGCGCCGTCGGCCTCGAGCTCGAAGCCGGCCTCGCCGAGGGCGTCCTGCACGTCGGTGACGCTGTCGTCCTCGGAGCCCTCGAGCAGGTAGCCACCATCCTCGAGCTCCCGGGGAGGCGTCGCCCTCGTCGCTGAAGTCGGCCTCGCCGACGGCCTCCTCGACCTGGGCCTCGCCGAGCTCGTCCGAGTCGCCCTCGTCGCCGAGCGCGCGGCGGCCGTCGTCGAGCACTCCGGGCGGGAGTGCCCCGTCGCCGGCGCCTTCCTCGAGCCGGAACCGTCGGGCCTGCGAGGCCGACGGAACGCCGCGCAGCGCGGCGAGCACGCGCCAGCGACCGGGGCGGAAGCGCGAGATCTTGGCGCTGAAGACGCCGCCGCGAACCAGCACCCAGCGGCTGGAGACCTTGACGTAGCGGCGGGTCCCCCTGCGGGCGTGGTATGCGGTCAGGCGCACGGTGCCCGTGGTCACGCCCCTGAGGCGTCCAGCGGCGGTCACGTATCGGCGTCCCTGGGCTCCGGGCTGGATGCTCAACCGGACCGGGCGGCTCTGGGTCTCGGGCGAAGTCGTCACCGGGACCGTGTCCGGACCCGGCCCGCCGGCGCCCGTCGCGAAGGCCTTGAAGGCAGCGTAGGCGGGCTTCTTGCTGAAGTCGGTCCTCGTGAGCCCGAACTGGGCCTCGACCTCGTCGGCGTCCTTCTCCCAGTAGTTGTTGCGGAAGTTGTAGTAGAGGGCGACCTCGACGTAGGGGTCGCCCTCGGCGAGCTGCATCGCCTTGGTGAGGTTGGCGGCCTGCTCGGCGGCGCTGACCCCGCAGCCGTTCGAGGCGGTGCTCCAGCCGAACTCGGTGAACCAGATCGGCTTGGCGTCGTCGCGCTCGACCATCTCGGCGCGGATCTCGCGGTAGGCGAGGAAGGAGTCCTTGCGCAGGCGGCCGCCCGGCTCGCGCTCGATGTGCTCGGGGAGCGGGTGCAGGCGTAGGGGTGGGTGGCCATCACGTCGAAGCTGCCCTTGGCCCCGGCGGCGTAGGCGGCCTCGATGAAGCGCCAGTCGTTCAGCGAGGGGCCGGCGAAGACGACCTTGGCCTGCGGGTCGCCGGCCTTGATCGCCGGGTAGGAGGCACGCAGCATGCGCGTGTACTCGGCGGCGTTGGGGCCGGTCGACCAGAAGCGCTCGAAGTTCGGCTCGTTCCAGACCTCGTAGGCCTCGACGCCCTTGCCGGCGTAGCGCTCGGCGATGAAGCGGGCAAAGGCGGCGAACTCGGCGTTGTCGCGCGGCGGGGCGTACTCGGCGCCCGAGGCCGATGCCCACTCGGGCGTCTCGTTCAGCATGATGAGCACGCGCTGGCCGGCGGCCTGGGCGCGGGCGATGGCGCCGTCGTACTCCTCGAGCCACCAGTTGTTGTAGGAGCCGCGCGTGGGCTCGGCGTCGCGCCAGCTGATGCTGAGGCGCACCATGCGCGAGCCCGTGTCCTTGAGCCCGGCGGCGGTGCGGTCCTGCTCGGCGGCGCTCGTGTACCAGGTCATGTCGGTCACGAAGCCGGGCTCGAGGGCCTCGGCGCCGGCCGGCAGCGCGAGCACGGCGGCACACGCCGCGGCACAGGCTGCGGCACGGCTACGGCGAAGGAGTGGGCGAGCGGAGGGCATGGTGGAAAGCGGCGGTCGGGCCGCCTGGCTTGGTTATCGGCCGCGGCGGGGCAAGGCGGGAGTGGGAGGCCCGGTTTGGACGAAGGTACGAGGGGCCGCGCTGGGCGGGAGTCGCCGGCTCGTCCGGGACAGCGCGGCCTGGCGAGGCTCTATGGTGAGCGCACGGCCGCCAGGGGCTCTTCGGCTCTGCCGCGGGGCGGTGCGTCGGCGGTCCCGCCGCTACAGCAGCCCGGCGCTTAGGACGATGCAGGGTGGGATGCCTCTGAGTCTCAATCGAACACCGTTGGGCCGCCGGGCGGACAGCACATGGACGAGCAACTGACACGCGCCCCAGGTACGGCGGTCGGGCGCTCTGACCCGCGCCCCTCCAGCGACCGCCGGCTTATCGCGCGCAACGCCTCGACGTCCTACGCGTTCCGCATCGTGCTCGGGCTCAGCGTCCTGCTGCTCACTCCCTACCTGTTTCGCAAGCTGGGGGCGGGGGGCTTCGGCACGTGGAGCGTCATGTACACCGTCGCCTCCGTGTTCGAGCTGCTCGAGCTCGGCTTCTCGGCGGGCGTCACCAAGCTGTCGGCGGAGCTGCGGGCCAAGGGCCGCCGCGACGAGCTCGACGAGACCGTCGGCGCCTCTGTGGTCCTCCTCGGCGCGCTCGGGTTCGTGGGGCTTGCCCTGTGCCTCGGGCTTGCGTTCCTCGCCCCGGGCCTTGCGTTCGGGGGCGATCGGGAGGCGTTCCAGGTGGGCATGATCGCGATCGGTGCCGCCCTCCTGCTGCGCTCGCCGTTCAGCGCCTACGGGGCGACGCTTCTCGGCTACCAGCGCTACGACTACTACAACGGCTCGCGCATCGTCACCACCGTGGGCTTCGCGGTGGCGGCGGTGGTCGCGGTGGAGGCGGGCGCGGGAGTCCTGGGGCTCGCCCTGGCCTACGCGGCGGCGCTCCTGATCGACGCTGCCCTGTTCTGCGTGCTCCTGGCCCGCACGGATCGGCAGCTCTCGCTGCGGCCGCGCCTGTCCACCCGAGCGCGCCGGCGCAACGTCACCCGCATCTCCTCGTACGTCCTGCTCGCGGAGAGCATGAACTTCATCGCGCAGCGCATGGACACGATCGTGATCGCCGCCGTACGCAACGCGGCGTCGGCCGGGCCCTACGCCGCCGCACTGAAGCTCCAGACGGGCGTCCAGAGCCTCACCCTGCCCTTCGTCTACCTGCTGATGCCGATGGTGTCGGACCTCTCGGCGCGGGGGATGAGCGACGAGGTCGTTCGCCGGCTCATCCTGGCCACGCGCGTGTCGGTGCAGATCACCCTCCCGGTAGCGGCCGCCCTCGCGCTGTTCTCGGACGACGTTATCGACGTCTGGCTGGGCGAGGGCGCCCCGGCGGTCACGGCGCAGATCCTCGTCGTCCTGATGGCCGTCCAGACCGTCACGCTCTTCGCCGCCCCGGCGGAGAAGGTGCTCGTCGGAATGGGGAAGGTCCGCGCGGTGGGCGCGATCGCGCTGATCGAGGGCTTCTCCAACCTGGCCCTGTCGATAACGCTGGTCTCGATCTACGGCGCGATCGGGGCCGCGCTCGGGACCCTCTTCACGAGCGCGGTGCTCGCACCCCTCAAGATCCCGCTGGTCTGCCGGGCAACCAACTCGTCGGTGCGGTCCTTCCTTCGGGCGGGCGTTCTGCCGGCGGTGGCCAGCTCGTCGATCGGGATCGGCGCGATGGTCTGCGCGTGGGCGCTGCTCCCACCGGGGCTCGGACGGCTGGCGGTGGGCGCCGGGGGCGGGCTCGCCCTATGTGCCGCGGTGGCGGTAACGCAGATCGGCCCCGGGAAGATCCTCGCCGTGGTGCGCACCTTCACACGGCGGCCCAATCGCCGGCGCGGTGGGCTCGACGTCGCGTGGCCGGACGCCGAGCGTCCCTGAGGGCGGCTCAGCGGACCCGTCGCGTGTGCGTCAGGCGACCGGCGGCGCCAGCCCTCCCGCGGAGGCCCGCTCCGGCTCGCCGGCGAGGCTCTCGCTGGCCCGGCGATCCATGTCCCGGCCCTCGCGGGCGAGCCGCCTGCGGTGGCGGCGCCACTTCCACTGGAAGCGGTAGTAGGAACGAAGGTGCCGAACCGCGGCGCGCGACAGCGGCTTACGTGCCGTCGCCCGGCGGTAGTCGTGGACGACCTTGGCCTCCGGCAGGTAGACCACCGGGTAGCCGGCCATCCTGATCCGGAAGCACCAGTCCGCGTCGTCGGGTCCGTAGAAGATCCCGCTGTCGATCTCGCCGACGGCCTGCTGCACCTCGGCGCGGAAGAGCTGGCACGCGCCCATAACGTACTCGACCTCGCGGGCGCTCTCGTGATCGAAGTCGGCCATCAGGTGATGGCGTACGACCCTGTTGTAGTCAAGGAACCGCCGGAGGGGCGGTCGTCTCATGAGGGGCAGGAGGAGGCCTGGAAACCGTCGCGCGGAGAGCTGGAGAGTGCCGTCCCGGTACACGAGCTTCGGGCCCACGAGCCCGACGTCAGGACGCTCTTCGAGGCAGCGGACGAGCTCCTCCAGGGCGCCCTCGGTCAGGATGGCGTCGCTGTCGAGGAACATGCGGTAGCGCCCGGCGGCCACCCGCAACCCGTAGTTCCGGGCGACGAGCCCCTCGTTCGACTCCCGGCGCACCACGCGGACGCTCGGGAAGCGCTCGGAGACCGCTTCGGCGGTGCCGTCGCTCGAGCCGTTGTCCACGAAGATGGTCTCGGTGGTCAGCGCGCCCGCGTGGCGCTCGATCGAGGCCAGGCAGTCCAGCACCTCGTCGCGCACGTTCCACGCGACGACGATGATCGATATGTCCACCATGGTCAGGCCTCGGGCCTGCCGCGCCTCAGGCGAGCGCCTCGGCCAGGCGCGGATCCCGCCGCAGCCGCCGGTGCTTCCACTGCAGGTAGTAGAAGTCGCTGAAGGCACGCCAGCTCTTGCGGCCGTAGAGGGAGCGCCGCGTCATCTGCTGCCACAGGTGCACGACCGTCGCCTCCGGCACGTAGCGAACCTCCAGCCCCGCCCGCCAGACGCGGAAGCACCAGTCCATGTCCTCGCCGCCGTAGGAGGACACCCGCCGGTCGTACTGGCCGATGAGCGCCGGAAGGTCCGCCCGCCACATCTGCGCGGCACCCTGGACCCAGGCGACCGGCCGCTCGTGGTCGTGCCCGTAGTCCTTCATCATGTGCCGGCGGTGCACGGGCGGGTCGTCGTTTATGCGCGCGTAGGGTCCGCGGCGCAGGATCGGCAGGGCGAGCGCGGGATAGCGGCGGCACGAGAGGTGGAGCTCGCCGTCGGCGCCCACGAGCTTGGGGCCCACGAGCCCGACGCAGGGGTTCTCGTCCAGCACGCGGGCAAGCGCCGGAAGGGCATCGGGCCTGACCACCGTGTCCGCGTCCAGCATCAGCACCAGCCGCCCGCGGATCAGCGGGAGGGCGGCGTTCCGGCCGGCCACCAGCCCCTCGTTCACGAGCTTGGCGACCATGCGGGCGTCCGGGTGGTGCTCCCGGACGGCCTCGGGGGTGCCGTCCCCAGAGCCGTCGTCCACGACGATCGCCTCGTAGGCCATCCCGGCGTTCTCGCGGAGGGAGTCGAGGCACTGGAGAACGTCGTCGCGCGAGCGCCACGCCACGATCACCACCGACACGTCAGGCCGGGCGTTCACGGCACTAGGCGTTCGCGGCCGCGAGCCGGGGATCGCGGCGCAGCCTGCGGTGCTTCCACTGCAGGTAGTAGAAGTCGCGGAGCTGACGGAAGCTCTTCCGGCTGTAGGGCGCCCTGCGGGTCACCCGCTGCCAGCGGTGCATCACAACGGCGCTCGGCACGTAGCGCACCTCCATCCCGGCGCTCCACACGCGGTGGCACCAGTCGAGATCCTCCCCTCCATAGGACGACACCCGGCTGTCGTACTGTCCGACGAGGCTCGGAAGGTCGGCTCGCCACATCTGCGCGGCGCCCAGCACCGACACGACGGGGCGCTCGGTCTCGTGGTCGTAGTCGGTCATCCAGTAGTGGCGCGTGGATGCCGTCTCGCCGCCCAGGGCCAGTGGCCCGCGGCGACGCAGTGGATACAGAAGGCCCGGGTAGCGCCGGCAAGAGGGCTGCACCTCACCCTCCGGCGACACGAGCTTGGGGCCCACGAGCCCGACCTCGGGCCGTTCGTCGAGCACGCGCGCCATGGCCTCGAGCGCACCGGGCCGAAGCTCGGTGTCGGCGTCGAGCATGAGCACGAAACGGCCGGTCACGAGCGGCAGCGCACTGTTGCGCCCGGCCACCAGCCCCTCGTTGCGGAGCTTGGCCACGAGCGTGGCCTCCGGGAACTGCTCCTGGATCGTCCGGGGGGTCGAGTCGCCCGATCCGTCGTCCACCACCACGGCCTCGTAGGAGATCCCGGCGTACCGCTCGAGCGAGCGCAGGCACCCGACCACATCCTCCAGCGCCCGCCATGCGACGATCACCACGGACACCTCCGGGGAAGCCGTGTCTGCGACCGTGCCGTGCCCGGTGGCCGCGCTGTCCGGCGCGTCTCTCACAGAGCTCTGAGCGATGCCGAGGCCATGCTCCACGGCGCTACTCCACCGGCCGCACCACGGCCGCGACCGTCAGCAACAGGATCTTCACGTCCAGCCGCAGCGACCAGTTCTCGATGTAGTGGTTGTCCCACTCGACGCGATCGCTCAGCGAGGTCTGGCCGCGCAGGCCGCTGACCTGCGCCCAGCCGGTGAGCCCGGCCTTCACACGGTGCCGGTCGGCGTAGCGCCTGACGTCCTGGCTGAAGAGCTCGACGAAGCCCGGGCGCTCAGGACGCGGGCCGACGAAGCTCATGTCGCCCTTGAGGATGTTGATCAGCTGTGGCAGCTCGTCCAGCGAGTAACGCCGCAGGAAGGACCCGACCCGCGTGCGGCGATCGACGCCCTCGACGCCCCCGGGGGCGCTGCCGGCGGCGATGACGTCGATGGGCACGGTGCCCTCGACCACGGGGTCCGCCTGCATCGAGCGGAACTTCAGCATGTCGAACGACCGGCCGTCGAGACCCACTCTGCGCTGGCGGTAGAAGACGCCGCCGCCCGGAGAGAGCGCCACGGCCACCACCAGGACGAGCATCAGCGGGGCGAGCGCGAGGAGGGCCAGGGCGGCCAGCACGCGGTCGAACGCGTACTTGACGGCGAACTGCCAGCCCTTCGGATCCACCGGGCGCACGACGAGCAGCGGCACGCCACCCACATGCTGGACGTGGATCCGGTTGTTCACGCCCTCGAAGAGGCGCGGGATCATCGAGACCTCCACGCCCAGTTCCTGGCAGCGGCGCACCATGCTGAGCAGCACGGCGTGGGGGGCCGTCGAGAATGTGATGATCACGTGTCCGACGTCGTGGCCCTCGACGACCTCCTCGAGGTCCCAGCTTGCCCCGAGCACGGGCAGTTCGACCCCGTCGATCTCCTCGTGGTCCTTCGGCTCCTTGTCGAGGAACCCGACGGGTCGCTGACCGAGCTCTGGGCGCTGCAGTAGGCGCCGGGCCACCGTGCGGCCGACGGTCCCCGCGCCCACGATGAGGGTGTTGGTCCCGGCCTCGCCACGGACCCGGGCCCGGCGGACCGCCAGCGCTATGCCCACCCGGCCGGCGCACAGGTACGCGGTGGCGAAGCCCCACAGCCGAACGGACTGGCGCGCGGCGTCGGCATCCGACTCGATTAGGAGGCGGACGGTGATGAGCACCATGGCGGCGGCCGCGGTCGACGATGCCACGCGAGCGACGTCGTCCACCACCGAGGGCTGCAGACGCAGGGCGTAGAGACCGCGGACGCGCAGCAGCACCAGCACGAGCAGCGAGAAGCCGATCACCCAGTGCAGTGGCTCGGCCGGAACGTTGGCCGCCAGTGGGCCGAGCGCCGCGGCCGCCCCCGCCAAGAGGAGCATCGCCGCGTCGGCGGCCAGGTTGGTGAGCGCCCAGCGACGGCGCTGGCGCTCTCGCCGCCCGGGGCCCGGTCCGGGCTCCGGGCCGGGTTCGGCTAGGGGTAGGCCGGAGGGCGGATTGGCGGTGGCGTGGCTCATGAGGGACTCATTGCAACACGTCGACCGTCAAAGGACGAACCTTGAGCCGCGCCGGGCTACCCGCGCCCCCGGAACGACGAAGCCCGGCCGGGGCCGGGCTTCCAGAGTGGGTGGGCGCGCAATGCTCGCGTGGCTTTCTGAGCTCTCCGCGGCCGGGGAGAGTCCGCTTCCGGCTGCTACGCCGCGCCGGGGGCCCGCGAGAGACGGCGCATGCCGAATCCCATGCCCGCGAGGACGACGCCACCGGCGGCCATCAGGCCGAGATCCAGGCCGGTGAACGGCAGGCTGCCCGAATCGACGGTTGGCTTGGCACCGGATTCGGTGCCGGGATCCCGGTTGGCGCTGCTGCCCTCGATGTCGGCCCGCGGCTCGCTATAGCCCTCGAGGCTGGACGACTGGGCCACGGCCGCACTCGGTACCACCAGGCACAGAGCGGCGATGCTGGCGACGATGGTCTTGTTGAGTCTCTTCATGGTGGAACGCTCCTTGTCTTACGACGCTTGACCTTCCCTGGCTAAGCGGGGGTGCAACCCCACCAGGCATCCACCTGGCTTGTAGCGCATTGAAGCAGGTGGCAGCCCCAAAGGCAAGCCCTCCTGCTATGCGCCTTCCGCCGAGTGGATGAACGGCCGCTCAGCGGTGCAAGCTACCAGTCGGCACAGACAGGTAGAAGCTTTAGCGCTGCCGCGCCTCGCTCAGAACCGCTGGGAGCGCACGTACATCCGCTCGATCGCGGCCGGATCGAGCCTCCGGCCGCTGCGCGCTCTCCGGAGGACGGCCGCGATCACCGCGTCGTTGGGACTCAGCCGGCGAGCCCGCTCGAGGTGAGCGGTCGCCTCACGGGTCTCGCCGAGCTGTGAAGCGATTATCGCGAGCTGAAGCGTCGAGTAGGGGGTGTCCGGGTCTCGCTCGAGCGCTGCCCTGAACGCTCGTTCCGCGCGCGGGAGGTCGCCCAGATGCAGGGCTATGGCGCCCTCGGTGACCTTGGGCTCGCGGGACAGGGGGTCGAGTGCCGCCGCGCGATCGAGTCGCAGGTACGCCTCCGCCGGACGATCGACCCAGACCTCTCCCGCGCGCTCCACCTCGCGGGCCGCGAGCCAGGGCGCGAGAAGGCCGACGGCGAGCAGCATCGCACCCAGCGCCACCCCCGCCGCGACGGCGGGGCGGCGCACGAGCGGGCGGGAGCGACCGGTCATCGCGCCCGGCGCCGGACGCCGTGGGGCCGTGGCCGTCGCCAGCCCGAGCAGGGCCAGGGCCGGCCCCGCCAGCGCAGGGAACTCCCACAGCCAGTCCCCCGAGCTATGTACGAACCAGTAGGCGAAGGTCGCGAGCGCCCCCCCGGCGGTCGCTCCCGCCGCCCGGGAGCCCCGCCGCAGCGCGGCCGCCGCCGCGACTGCGCCGGCGCCCAGGGCCCCGAGCAGCAGCGCGGCACCGACCAGCCCGGTCTGGGAGAGCACGCCCAGGGGCAGGCTGTGCGCATAGCGCGGCTGCTCGGTGCTGTTGCCGCGCCGGAGGTAGTCGCGCTGGAAGCTCTCCACCCCGTTGCCCACGAGTGGGCGCTCCTCGAACTGGCGCCAGGCGAGCGTCCAGAAGTCGTACCGGTTGGTGCCGAGCGATCGCGTCAGGCGGGAGGAGCCATCGCGGGCCTCCACCGGCCTTCCGTCCGCTCCCTCGTCGGCATAGCCCCGCGTGAACTCGGCCCAGGCGTCGGAGGCGCGCGTCACGGGATTGCCCTCGCGGATCACGAAGGTGCCGGCCCCGGCCGCGAGGAGGAGGGCCACGGCCACGCCGGCCACCACACCGGCCCGCCGCCCGCCGCGGGGCGAGAGCGGAAAGCGCAGGTCGAGCAGCGCGGCCGCCGTGCCGACCACGGCCAGCACGAGGGCGGTGGTCAGGATGGTGCGTGTCGCGTGGTCGATGGGCGGGCCGAGCGCGCGTTCGGACTCGTACTGCTCGAGCACTCCGAACGCCGCTCCGGACATCGCGATGGCCGACACCGCCAGCGCGGCGATGCCGAGCAGCAGGCGTACCCGCCCCGGGGTGACGGCCACGAGCACGACGAGAGCCAGGGGCAGGGCGATGATCCACCCGCGGCTCTGCACCATGAGCGCTAGCCCGAGCAGCAGGCCGGCCGCACCGAGCGACACGCCGCGCAGCGCCGCGGGCACCTCGCGGCGGCAGGCGATGAAAAGGCACGGAATGAGCCCCATCGTCCAGAGGGCGGCGTTGCCGTTGGTGTAGCCCACGGGCTCCCCGAGGCGGCCGCCCCCGATCAGGAAGGTCTCGGGATCAGCGGCGGCGCCGAAGCGCAGCAGCTCGCCGAGGCCGACGCCGGCGATCCCCAGACCGAGCGCACCGAGCACCAGCATCCCGGAGCGCGCGGGCATTGGCCACAGCGCGAACCGTGCGAAGACGCAGGCGTAGAAGAGCGTTCGGTTGGCGCCCGTCCAGGCGTCTCCCTGCTGACCCGCCCAGGTGATCGACAGGAAGGTCCACGCCGTGTAGGCGCCGAACAGCGCGACGGCGATCCACACGAGCCGCGGTACGCGCTTGGGAGCGGGAAGGGTCACGAGGGCCACGGCGAGCAGCGCGAGAAGGAAGAGGGCGGCCGGGTACCAGGTCAGCGGGAGGTAGCCGCCCTCGGAGGCGCCGAAGAAGACGAACAGCGCCACCGCGGCTAGGACGGGCACGAGCGCCTCGCGGCCCCGCAGGACCCGCAGCGGCCGGAAGCGCGCGGTCCGCGCGCCGGTTGCCCGGCCGCGCGTCACGGCGGCGGTCTGTGAGATTCTCGGGGCGATGGTGCTCAAGATTCTCTACTGGTTCGCGGTGCTGGTGATCTCGTTGGCGCTGCTCGTGGCCCTGGTGCTGTTCTTCGAGTCGCGCGACGACTCCTCCATCGATCAGCGGGGCACGGGGCCCGGCGCTCTGGCTCTGCTCGACGCGGGGCGGCCCGGGCTTTAGCCGCGCTTCGGCCCGGTCGCGCCGTCAGGCGCCGGCCGGCGCGGGCTCGGCCCGCCTGAGGCGGGCGAACACGATGATCCGCTTTTCCGCGCTGTACAGCGGATGGCAGGCGCTCAGGATGAGCTGGTCATGGCCCACGTGGCGGGTGACCGACGTCTGGGTGGGCGGCACTATCTGGGTGCGCTCCACCTCGTACTCGAACCGCCCGTAGGGCATCGACATCCGCACCGGGTCCCCCCTGCGGAGGTCGTCGACGGTCCTGAAGGGCGCGCCGTAGGTCGTCCGGTGGCCGGCCACCGCGACGGTGCCGCGCTGTCCCGGCAGCGGTGTCCCGGGGTAGTGGCCCGGACCCTTGCGCAGGCTCGCGGTGTCGGTCCCCTCCACCACCGCGTACGAGCGGTCGAGCGTCGGGAGCTCGACGCGCCCGATCGCATCTCCCGCCTCGGACCGCCGCGCCTGCCGCGACGCCAGCTCGGCCAGCCGGCGCTCGACGTCGGCGATCGGCTCGAGCTCCGCGAGGTCCTTCTCGGCCAGCGCTCGGGCGCCGTCGAGCTCGTCGTCGAGCGTGCTCTGCTGGCGGTCGGCGAGGAAGGCGGAGATGGGCTCCTGCCAGGCCAGGGTGGTGCCGGCGTCGGCCACCATCAGCACGCCGCTGACCATCATCACCGAGGCGACGAAGCGGAGCGCCGGGCGGAGCGAGGACCGTCGACGGCGCATCGTCGTGGTCACGCGAGCGAGTGTAGGGACGCTCCCGCACGGCGCGTGCGGGCCGCACCGCGGTGGACAGATGGGGGGTCATGCGCGTGGCCGGACGTGCCGATACACGCGCCAGCATGGACGCTACCGCAGACCGGCACGGACCCTCCGCGCCGATGGCCTTTCCCGCCGAGCGGGCGGCGGATCGCGCCCTGATGGCGCGCTCGCTCGCGTACCTCTTCGCGGCCGCCGCGGCGCTCGCCCTGATCTCGCTCGAGCTGCCCCAGACCGGCGACGACCGCGCCATCGAGGTGGCCACGCCGTTCGCCGTGGTCTCCGCCGTGGCCACGGCGCTCGTGATCGCGCTCCTGCTCGGAGCGGCGCGCGTGCTCCACCTGTGGGCCTTCCAGCTGATCCTCTTCTCGAAGACGACGCTGATCAGCGCCGCGATCTACTTCTCCGGCGGGATCACCAGCACCTACGTGATGTTCTACGTGCTGGTCGCGCTCTATGCCTGCTACTTCTTCACGCGCACGTGGGCCGGAGTCCACATCGCCTTCGCGGGGCTGGCCTACGGGACGGTGATCGTGGCGCACGGGGCCGGCGACGCGCCGTTCGCCCGCTGGCTCACCACCATCGGGACGCTGCTGGTGGCGGGGTCGTTGATCCGCATGCTCAAGGAGCGCGTCGAGCGGCTGATCGAGCGCCTCCAGGACGCCGCCCGCACCGACGTGCTGACCGGCCTGCTCAACCGGCGCGGCTTCCAGGACCTCTTCGACAACGAGCTCGAACGCTCCCGGCGCAACGGCCGTCCGGTGAGCATCATCGTCGGGGACATCGACGGCTTCAAGGGCCTGAACGACCGCTACGGCCACAAGGCCGGCGACCGCGCTCTCGAGAAGGTCAGCAACGTGCTGACATCGGCCAAGCGGCAGATCGACATCGCGGCCCGCATCGGCGGCGAGGAGTTCGCGATCATCGTCCCCGAGACCGATGACCACAGCGCCTACATCTTGGCGGAGCGGCTGCGCCGGTCGGTGGCCCAGGCGTTCGCCGACGGCGAGCCCAAGGTCACCATCTCCTTCGGCGTGGCGAGCTTCCCCAAGATCGGCGCCACGAGCGAGGCCCTCCTGCACGCCGGCGACCAGGCCCTCTACGCGGCCAAGGAGCTCGGCCGCGACCGCACCGTGATCCACAACCCGGAGATCGCCTCCGCGCTGGCCGGGGCGGCGAGCCGGAGCACGGCCCAGCGCGAGGGCTACCTCGCCACCCTGCTGGCGCTCGCCGAGGCGCTCGACGTGCGCGACTCCGGAACCGCGCGCCACTCCAAGACCGTGGCTCAGTTCGCGGAGCTCACGGCGCGTGAGCTCAACCTCCCCGACGACGTGGTCGACCGGGTGCGGATCGGCGGCATGCTGCACGACGTCGGCAAGATCGGCGTGCCGGACTCGGTGCTGCGCAAGCCCGGGCCGCTCAGCGCGGACGACTGGGTGGAGATGCGCAAGCACCCGGAGATCGCCGCGCGCATACTCGACAGCGCGACGATCGAGGACATCCGCGACTGGGTGCTCTGCCATCACGAGCGCCCCGACGGCTGCGGCTACCCACACGGCCTGAGCGACGGGGAGATCCCCCTCCAGGCCAAGATCCTGGCCGTGGCCGACGCCTACGAGGCGATGACGAGCGACCGCGTGTATCGCAACGCCCTGTCGTCCGAGGAGGCTCGCGACGAGCTGCGCCGCGCCGCCGGCACGCAGTTCGACGAGCGGGTGGTCGACGCCTTCATGCGCGTGCTCGAGCGCACCGGCCCCAGCTCCGTGGCTCACGCGACGGCGGCGCACGCCGCCGCCCTCGCGGTGAGCGACGGCCACTGATCGAGCGGTCCTGCCCGGCGCAGATCAGCACGGGGCATTCCTCTATCTCCCGCTTGACCGTGGGACCCCTGGGTAGTCTCTGCCGCCTGACCGGTTAGTCGATACAGAGGAGGGCGAGCCCTAAACGATGGCCAAGCAGATGTCCCCGCTGCCCGATGCACGCTCGGTGCGAGCCAACCTGTCCGCGGACGAGCTCAAGCGGCTCGCGGCCCAGATGCCCAACGCCCGCGAGACCCGCTACGGGAACCTCAACGTCCAGACCCAGGTGCTCTCGCGCTCGAAGGCGTCGACGTTCCTCGTGCTCGACGACCCCGACGCCACCTCCCAGCAGGCCATCTCCCGCGAGGAGGGCGAGCGCATCGCCGCTCTTCAGGACGAGCACATCGCGGGCCTCGACATGATCGTGGTCGACGGCTACATCGGCAACGACCCGGACTTCCGCACGCCCACGCGGCTCTACGTCGACGCCGCCAACGCCAACATCGCGGCCATGCAGCGCCAGCTCTACTTCGTCGAGGACGACGCCGGCTTCGAGCCGGAGCTCACCGTGATCTACACGCCCAACCTCGCCGTCCAGGGCTACCCCAACGACCGCGCGATCACCGTCGACCTCGAGCAGGGCGTCACACGCGTCTGCCACTCCGACTACTTCGGCGAGTCGAAGAAGGGCGGCCTGCGGATGTGGAACAAGCTCGTGTACGACCGCGGCGGGTTGCCACTGCACGCGGGGTGCAAGGTCATTCCCACCGACTCGGGTGAACGGGTGGGGCTGATCGTCGGCCTCTCGGGGACGGGCAAGACCACCACCACCTTCACGCGCCAGAACGGCTCGCTGCCGGTCCAGGACGACTTCGTGGCGATGATGCCCGGCGGCAAGGTCTACGCGACCGAGGCCGGCTGCTTCGCCAAGACCTTCGCGCTCAGCGAGAAGGACGAGCCCACGATCCACGGAGCGGTGAGCCGCCCCGAGGCCTACCTCGAGAACGTCTCGCAGGACGACAGCGGCGAGCTGGACTTCTTCGACACCGACTACACCGAGAACGGCCGCGCCACCTTCTCGTTCTCCACGATCGAGGCCGGCGACGCGCGTGATCTGGAGTCCGCGGACTTCCTGCTGATCCTCAACCGCAACGAGAACATCATCCCCGCGGTGGCCAGGCTCAACCCGGAGCAGGCCGCGGCCTACTTCATGCTCGGAGAGACGCAGGGCACGAGCGCCGGGGGCGCGGACGAGGCCGGGAAGTTCCTGAGGGTGCCGGGCACCAACCCGTTCTTCCCGGCCGACCACGACCTGCAGGGCAACCGCTTCCTCGAGCTCATGGGCGAGCACCAGCTCGACGTGTACCTCATGAACACCGGGCGGGTGGGCGGACCGGAGGACGACGACCGCTCGAAGAAGGTGCGGATCCCGCACTCGTCGGCGATCGTGAAGAGCGTGGCCGAGGGCACCATCGACTGGCAGGAGGACCCGGACTTCGGTTACCAGGTCGCCACCCGGGTTCCCGGCATCGAGGACGCCGACGGCGGCGTGCTGCGTCCACGCGAGCTGTACGAGCCGCAGGGCCGTGGCGAGGAGTACGCGAAGATCGTCGAGCGGCTGAAGTCCGAGCGCGCCGAGTTCCTCAGCAAGTTCCCCGCGCTGTCCGAGGAGATCGTCGCCGCTGTGAGCTAGTGACGGGTGCGCGGGCGCGCACTGTAGGTCTCGCGGGATGTGCCGATACAGCTCGGAGTGAGTCCGCTCCGCACGGCACTTTCGCGTCTGACGCCGCCGCGATCCGCGAGTGCGCTGCGCTTCGAGCACGAAGCGTTCGAGTACCTCATGGCCGGCGAGGGGGTGGCGCTCGTGCGCCTCTCCGGCCGCTGGTACGCCTCCCCGGAGCGCCTCGTCCCCGACGTTCGCCTGGTGATGGTGATCGGCGGCGTGCCCGTGGCCATCGCGCGGGTGCCCGACCCGGCGCAACCCCAAGCCGTGGCCGCGCCCACCGGCTCTCCGTGGCGTGCGGCATTCCGCGTATCGGCCGAGGTGATCGGCCAACGGGGCATCGACTTCAGGCTCGAGGCCGGCGAGCTGGCCCTCGAGCTGGACCACCCCACGGAGCTGGGCCGGGCGCTCCCCGCGACGGAGCCGCGTGCGGCCGGCGAGCAAGTGTCCGAGCCAGTGCCGGAGGTCGAGCGGGAGCCGGACTTCGAGCCGGAGCCCGCACCCGAGCCCGAGCCGACCGGGCGGAGCGGTACCGACCGTTCCCCGAGCAGCGAGAACCACGACGCTCTCGGCCAGATCCGCGCCCTCGAGGCCCGCCTCCTCGAGCAGGAGGAGCTCGTGGAGCGCACCGAGCAGCGGGCGACCCGCGCCGAGGTCGAGTTCCTCCAGGCCCGTGCCGAGCTCGAACAGGCCTGGGGTCAGGCCGCCGAGCTGCGCAACATGGCGGAGTCCTCCGAGGAGCGGGCACGCCGGTCCGAGGGCGAGCTGCACGAGAACGAGGCCCGAGTGGTCGCAGCCGAGCGCGAGGCGGCGGCGCGGGCGCGCCCGACCGACGATGAGAGCGCTGCAGAGGCGCTGCGGCGCGAGGCGGAGACCAGGCGCCGCCTGGAGCTCCAGGCCGAGCTCGACGCCCTCACCGCGACGGAGCAGCAGCTGCGAGCGGAGTTGCACGACGCTCGCGAACGGCTGGCCGGCGCCGGCCCCGAGCGGTCCGTTGCCGACACCGCGCGCGATGACGAGCGTCAGGCCCTGGACGCCGAGCGGCAGGCGATCGAGGCCGAGCTCCTGCGCATCACCCAGGCCGACGCCGAGCGCGAGGCCCTGGAGGGGGAGGTCGAGGCGGTAAGGCGCGAGCGAGACGAGATCAGGCGCGAGCGCGACGAGGCCATGCGGCTGCTCGCCGGTGCCGAGGCCGCGGGCTACCGGGAGGGGGCCAGGGCAGGCGACCTCGACGGACGCCTGAGGGAGGACGCCCTGAGGCGCCAGATCGAGGACGGCGGCAGCGGAGGCGGCGACCGGATGCGGCTGCTCGAGGAGGAGATCGAGCGGCGCGTGACGGCCGAGCACGAGCTGCGGGCCCAGCTCGAAACCCAGGAGGCGGAGCTGGGTGCCGCACGGGCGGCGGCCGACAGCCGCGCCCGCGAGCTTCAGGATGCCGAGCGCAGGATCGCGCAGGCGGCCATCAAGTCACGAGCCGCCTCCGCGGCGGCGGCGCCCGGCGAGGCGCCCCAGTTCGACGACGAGGTGATCGGGCGCATCGAGGCCGCCAAGGCCGCCGCGGCGCTGGTGGGCAAGTAGCGCCGCTTGGGTGGGCCGGCCCCCGCCGAGCCGCTGACGCGGCCGGGCGGTGATCCGCCCAGCGAGTCAGTGAGGGTCGTCGGTGCCCTTGGACGCGGGCGGCCGCGACTCCTCCGCAAGCGACGTGATGGCCAGCACCCCTCGCGCCGCGTTCTCCATCACCTCGGTCGCCTCCTCGCCCGAGCGGGCGTACAGCTCCACCAGCATGTGGATCACGATCTCCTCGCTGTCGTGCTTGTGAAAGCGCACGTGCGTGAAGAACTCGCGCGTGCCGTGATCCCCGAACGCTGCGTAGGCCAGTGACTCGGCGGCGTCCGGCCCCGAGCAGCTCTCGACCTGATCGGCGTCCACGGTGACCGTGCAGGAGGCCACCCACGGCGTGCCGGCCACCATCCGCTCCCAGCGGTCGTCCACGGCCTCCACGCGGCTCACCCGGCGGCCGTCCTCCTCGAAGAACTGGAGGTTGAGGTGCGGCTGGTCGTGCAGGCAGTCGAGGCACTGCACCACCGCCTCCTGCACCTCCTCGACCGGGTCCACGGCGTCCCCGCTGCCCGGATCCACCTTGAGTATCCCCTCGTAGTGCACCTGCACCTCGAGGTTCTGGGACCAGCAGCGATAGCACCTCAGCCAGCTGGCGGCGGTCCCGACGGAGTCCGGTGCGGAGCCTTCCATGCGCGCATTATCGCTGACGCGTAGACGGCAGGCTCGAACTGGCCTCTCCCGGGCATGATGGCGGCGTGATGGCCGCCCCGCCCGCCGGCGTGATCCTGGCGGGAGGGGCCGGCCGGCGCATGGGCCCAGGCGGGGGAGAGGGCGCGGGCAAGGCCACGGTACGGCTCGCCGGCCGGCCGCTGATCGAGTACCCCGCGGCGCAGCTCGAGGCCGTGTGCCGGCGAGTGGCGGTGGTGTGCAAAGCGAGCACGCCGTTGCCCGAGCTCGCCGGCTGGGAGCGGTGGCACGAGCCGGACGAGCCCCGGCATCCGCTCACCGGGGTCGTGCACTCGCTGGAACGGGCCGGCGGTCCGGTGCTCGTGTGCGCGGTCGACATGCCATTCGTCACCACGGCCGGCCTGCGGGAGCTGCTGCGCGCGGCCGCTGCCCATCCCTCCGCGCCGGCCGTGGTCGCAAGCTGCGCCGGCGCGCTTCAACCGACGCTGGGCGTGTACGCACAGGCGGCGCTCCCGTTCCTGCGCGCCGCCCCGCCCGGGGCTCCGCTCAGGCGCACGGTGGATGGGCTCGAGCCACGCCTGGTGGAGCTGCCCGCCGCTGTGGTCCGCCAGGTCAACACGCGGGAGGAGCTGGCCGCGGCGGAGGCGGTGCTCGCCGGCGGACGCTGAGGCGGCTTGCCGCCCGGTCCGGATTGAGCGGGAGGCCGCTAGTTCGCCGCTCCCCGGTCCACTTCCGCCGCCGCCGTCGTCATACGTACTGCTCCTCCTCCGTCTCCTTCGTGTCCACCGTCTGCTCGCATGTCGGGCACCACCAGCGTGCCTCCACCGGCGTGCCGCACACCGCGTGCTGCGGGTGCTCGGCGTGCTCCGAGTTGCGGGCGCCCCACTCGGCGAGCATCCGCAGGGCCCCGGCCAGCTCGCGCCCGCCGCCCGTGAGCTCGTAAACGAAGCGCGGCGGGCGGCGGCAGTAGGGGCGGGCCACCACCAGGCCGTGCCGCTCGAGCTGGCGCAGCCGCTGGGTGAGGATGTTGGGGGCGATGCCGGGGAGGTCGGCCTGGAGGTCGCCGAAGCGCCGCGGCTCCTCCATCAGTGCGGCCACCACGAGCAGCGTCCAGCGGTCACCCACGCGCGCGAGGGCCTCGTCGAGGGGGGAGGCAATTGCGGGGCGGGTTCGCGAGCGCGTCACCAGGCCATCCTAGCTCTCGCGAAGGGGTCGATTGCAACTCGCAAGTTGCTCTACGCCGCCTGCTAGCCTGAACCGAGTTGCAAATAGCTAGTGACTAACGGAGACCCATGAGCACTGAGACCACGGCGCCCCCGAGCGTCCTTCAGCAGATACAGGACACCGTCGCCGGAATCGGCGCCCGCGTCGGCCCCGCCGTCGTCGGCCTCGGCCGCGGCTGGAGCCTCGGCTCCGGAGTCGTCACCGCCCCGGGGCAGGTGCTCACCAACGCGCACAACCTCCGCGGCGAGGAGGTCACCATCACCTTCCTCGGCGGTCGCACGGCGGGTGGGCGCGTGGTTGGCGCCGACCTCGACGGCGACCTCGCCGTCGTCGCCGTCGACACCGGCTCGGTCGAGGCCGTCGAATGGGCGCCCCCGGAAGCCGCCCCGAGCATCGGCACGCCGGTGTTCGCTCTCGCCAACCCCGGGGGCCGCGGCCTGCGCGTGACGCTCGGGCTCGTGTCGGCCACCGACCGCAGCTTCCGCAGCCGCCGCGGCCGCCGGGTGACCGGCAGCATCGAGCACAGCGCCCTGCTTCCGCGTGGCTCGTCGGGTGGACCGCTCGTGGACGGCGAGGGTCGCCTTCTCGGCCTGAACACCGTGCGAGTGGACGGCGGGCTCATCCTCGCCCTCCCCGCCGACCATGCCCTGCGTGAGCGCGTCGAGCTCCTGAGCGGCGGCGTGACGCGCCCGCGGCTGCGCCTGGGGGTGGCGATCGCACCCGCTCACGTGGCCCGGCGCCTGCGCCGAGCGGTGGGTCTGCCCGAGCGGGACGGACTGCTCGTGCGCGCGGTGGAGAGCGGCAGCGCCGCCGATCGTGCCGGCATCGAGAAGGGCGACCTCGTGTTCTCGGCCGCCGGCAGCCCCGTACAGAACCTGGACGACCTGCACAAGGCCCTCGACACGCTGGAGCCCGGGGCCACCCTGACTCTCGGCGTGGCGAGGGCGACCGAAGACCGCGAAGTAACGGTCACCTTCGAGTAACCGCCGCCAACTGCCAACTCGAACCCTGAACCGGAGCGCAAAATGAGCACCCTCCTCCTCATCCCCCTGGACGACTCGGTCGTCTTCCCCAACATGAGCGTGACCCTCACGATCGACGTCGGCGACGACGAGCGCGTGCTGCTCGTGCCGAAGAGCGGCAGCGACTTCGCATCGGTCGGCACGGTGGCCGAGGTGGACGAACGCGTGCGGCTGCCCGGGGGCGGCCGAGCCGTGAGCGTTTCGGGTCTGCACCGCGGCATCGCGGGAGCCGCCCAGACCGACCCCGCCGGGCGACTGCGCGTGGAGGTGGAGGAGCGCCCCGACGACGAGCCGGTGGACGGCAGGACGCGCGAGCTCGAGCGCGAGTACCGCGCCACCGTGGACGAGATCCTCGAGCTGCGCGGCGACGACGGCCGGATCGCGGCGTTCGTGCGCTCGATCACCGAGCCGGGAGCCCTCGCCGATACCTCGGGCTACTCGCCCGACCTGCGCTTCGA